>NZ_CP054919.1:1325000-2650000 GCF_013364235.1 Kitasatospora sp. NA04385
GCGGCGATCTTGGCGATCGGGAAGCCGGTGGCCTTGGAGGCCAGCGCGGAGGAGCGCGAGACGCGCGGGTTCATCTCGATGACGATGACCCGGCCGTCCTCGGGGTTGACCGCGAACTGGATGTTGCAGCCGCCGGTGTCGACGCCGACCTCGCGGATCACGGCGATGCCGATGTCGCGCAGGACCTGGTACTCGCGGTCGGTGAGCGTCATCGCCGGGGCGACGGTGATCGAGTCGCCGGTGTGCACGCCCATCGGGTCGAAGTTCTCGATGGAGCAGACGACCACGACGTTGTCGTGCTTGTCGCGCATCAGCTCCAGCTCGTACTCCTTCCAGCCGAGGATGGACTCCTCCAGGAGCACCTCGGTGGTCGGCGAGAGGGCCAGGCCCTGTCCGGCGATCCGGCGCAGGTCCTCCTCGTCGTGCGCGAAGCCGGAGCCGGCGCCGCCCATGGTGAAGGAGGGGCGGACCACGACCGGGTAGCCGCCGAGGGTCTCGACGCCGGCGAGGACGTCCTCCATCGAGTGGCAGATCACCGAGCGGGCGGACTCGCCGTACCCGATCTTGGCGTTGACGGCCTCGACGACGCCCTTGAAGAGCTCGCGGTCCTCGCCCTTGTTGATCGCCTCGACGTCGGCGCCGATCAGCTCGACGTCGTACTTCTCCAGCGTGCCGGCCTTGTGCAGGGAGATCGCGGTGTTCAGCGCGGTCTGGCCGCCGAGGGTCGGCAGCAGCGCGTCGGGGCGCTCCTTGGCGATGATCTTCTCGACGAACGCCGGGGTGATCGGCTCGACGTAGGTGGCGTCGGCGATCTCCGGGTCGGTCATGATGGTCGCCGGGTTGGAGTTGACCAGGATGACCCGCAGGCCCTCCGCCTTGAGGACCCGGCAGGCCTGCGTGCCCGAGTAGTCGAACTCCGCCGCCTGGCCGATGACGATCGGACCGGAGCCGATCACCAGGACGGACTTGATGTCGGTGCGCTTAGGCACGCTGGCCCTCCATGAGCGAGACGAAGCGGTCGAAGAGGTAGGCGGCGTCGTGCGGGCCGGCTGCCGCTTCGGGGTGGTACTGCACGCTGAACGCGGGGACGTCGAGCGCCTGGAGGCCCTCGACCACGTCGTCGTTGAGGCAGACGTGGGAGACCTCGACCCGCCCGAAGGGGGTGTCGCTCACCTGGTCCAGCGGCGCGTCCACGGCGAAGCCGTGGTTGTGGGCGGTCACCTCGACCTTGCCGGTGGTGCGGTCCTGCACCGGCTGGTTGATGCCGCGGTGGCCGTACTTGAGCTTGTAGGTGCCGAAGCCGAGGGCCCGGCCCAGGAGCTGGTTGCCGAAGCAGATGCCGAAGAACGGGGTCTTCTTCGCCAGCACGCCGCGCAGCACCTCGACCTGCCGGTCGGCGGTGGCCGGGTCGCCGGGGCCGTTGGAGAAGAACACGCCGTCGGGCCGCACGGCGTAGATGTCCTCGACGGTGGAGTTCGCGGGCAGCACGTGCACCTCGATGCCGCGCTCGGCCATCCGCTGCGGGGTCATGCCCTTGATGCCGAGGTCGAGGGCGGCGACGGTGAACTTCTTCGTGCCGACCGCCGGGACGACGTAGGTCTCCTTGGTGGCGACCTCGGCGCACAGGTCGGCGCCCTTCATCTCGGGGGCCCGCTGCACCTTGGCCAGCAGCTCGGCCTGGTCGGCGACGGCCGGGCCGGAGAAGATGCCGACCCGCATGGCACCGCGCTCGCGCAGGTGGCGGGTGAGCGCGCGGGTGTCGATCCCGCTGATGCCGACCACGCCCTGGCGCTCCAGCTCCTCGTCGAGGGAGCGCTTCGAGCGCCAGTTGGAGGCGACCCGGGAGGGGTCGCGGACCACGTAGCCGGACACCCAGATCTGCTGCGACTCGTCGTCCTCGTCGTTCCAGCCGGTGTTGCCGATCTGCGGAGCGGTCATCACGACCACCTGGCGGTGGTAGGACGGGTCGGTCAGGGTCTCCTGGTAGCCGGACATGCCGGTGTTGAAGACCGCCTCGCCGAAGGTCTCGCCGACCGCGCCGTACGCCTGGCCGCGGAAGGTCCGGCCGTCCTCCAGGACGAGCACGGCGGGCACTCGCTCCCGCCTGGTGCGCTGCGTGGTGGGGGCAGGTGCGGTCATGTGGCGGCCTCTTCCGTCTTCATCGTCTTCGTACGTGTCACTAGTGCCTCGACGGCCTCGACCCAGTCCTCGTGCGCGTCGGCGGCGTCCAGCCGGAAGCCGCTCTCCAGCGCGCGGTCACCGTGCGTCCAGCCGACCACCAGCAGTCCGCTCGGCACGACCTTGCCGGCGATGCCGGAGTCGGTGCGGGCGCCGGTGAGCGCCTCGGCGGGGATCCACAGGTCGGCCTCGCCGGGGCGGCGGGCCAGCAGGCCCCGCTCGGTGAGGGTCAGTTCGGCGAGGCTGCGCGTTCCCAGGCCGTGCGCGACGACCCGGTCCAGCCAGTTCCCGGCGGTGGTGGAGCCGTGGTAGCGGCCGGGGGCCGCCAGCAGCGCCGGGCCGGGCCCGGCCGGCACCGCGGGGAGCTCGGGCAGGTCGGACTGGAGGGTGCGCCGCCAGTTCCAGCCCTGCCGCATCAGCCAGTACACCAGCGCGACCAGGATCAGCAGCCCGACCGTCGCGCCGATGTACCCGGGCCAGTCGGTGACGTGGCCCCTGTCGGTGGCGAGCGGCATCAGCGCTCGACCAGTTCGCCGGCGAGCACGGTGGCCTCGCCGCGCAGGAAGGTGGCGTGCACCCGCCCGGGCAGGTCCATGCCCCGGTACGGGCTGTTGCGGGAGCGGGTCGCGAAGGTGTCGGGGTTCACCACTCCACGGTACGCGGGATCGAACAGCACCAGGTTGGCGGGCTCGCCCACCGAGACGGGGCGTCCGTGCCCGGCGAGCCGGCCGATCCGGGCCGGGCGGTGCGACATCCGGTCCGCGACGCCCTCCCAGTTCAGCAGGCCGGTGTCGACCATGGTCTGCTGCACGACCGACAGCGCGGTCTCCAGGCCGACCATGCCCATCGCGGCGACCGCCCACTCGCAGTCCTTGTCCTCCGCGGGGTGCGGGGCGTGGTCGGTGGCGACGGCGTCGATGGTGCCGTCGGCCAGCGCCCGGCGCAGCGCCTCGACGTCCGCGGCGGTGCGCAGCGGCGGGTTGACCTTGTACACCGGGTCGTAGCTGCGGACCAGCTCGTCGGTGAGCAGCAGGTGGTGCGGGGTGACCTCGGCGGTGACGTCCCAGCCCTTGCCCTTGGCCCAGCGGACGATCTCGACCGACCCGGCGGTGGACAGGTGGCAGATGTGCACCCGGGAGCCGACGTGCGCGGCGAGCAGCACGTCCCGGGCGATGATCGACTCCTCGGCGACGGCGGGCCAGCCGCCCAGGCCCAGCTCGCCGGAGACCGGGCCCTCGTTCATCTGGGCGCCGGCGGTCAGCCGGGGCTCCTGGGCGTGCTGGGCGACGACGCCGTCGAAGGCCTTCACGTACTCCAGCGCGCGGCGCATGATCACCGCGTCGTCCACGCACTTGCCGTCGTCGGAGAAGACCCGCACCCCGGCGGCGGAGTCGTGCATCGCGCCGAGCTCGGCGAGCTGCTTGCCCTCCAGGCCGACGGTGACGGCGCCGACCGGCTGCACGTCGCAGTAGCCGGACTCGCGGCCCAGCCGCCAGACCTGCTCGACCACGCCGGCGCTGTCGGCGACCGGGAAGGTGTTGGCCATCGCGTGCACGGCGGTGTAGCCGCCCATGGCGGCGGCCCGGGTGCCGGTGAGCACGGTCTCGGCGTCCTCGCGGCCGGGCTCGCGCAGGTGGGTGTGCAGGTCGACCAGGCCGGGCAGGGCGATCAGGCCGTGCGCGTCGATGTCGATGTCGGCCCGGACGTCGAGGCCCTCGCCGATCGCGGCGAAGACGCCGTCGACGATGTGGATGTCCTGGGGGGCGCCGCCGAGGATCTGGGCGTTGCGGATCAGGTAGGTGGTCACTGGGCGGCCTCCGGGAGTTCGGTGGTGCGGGGGGCGTCGGCGGGGGCGTCGGCGAAGACGGCGCCGCCGAGCAGCAGGTAGAGCACGGCCATCCGGACCGAGACGCCGTTGGCGACCTGCTCGACCACGGTGCAGCGCGGGGAGTCGGCGACCTCGGCGGTGATCTCCATGCCGCGGACCATCGGGCCGGGGTGCATCACGACGGCGTGCTCGGGCAGCCGGGCCAGCCGGGCGCCGTCGAGGCCGTAGCGGCGGGAGTACTCGCGCTCGGTGGGGAAGAAGGCCGCGTTCATCCGCTCGCGCTGGACGCGGAGCATCATCACGGCGTCGACCTTGGGCAGCACGCTGTCGAGGTCGTAGGAGACCTGGCAGGGCCAGGTCTCGATGCCGATCGGCAGCAGGGTCGGCGGGGCGACGAAGACCACCTCGGCGCCGAGCGTGGTCAGCAGGTGCACGTTGGAGCGGGCGACCCGGCTGTGCAGGATGTCGCCGACGATGGCGACCCGGCGGCCGGCCAGGTCGCGGCCGGGGCCGGGGTTGAGGTGGCGGCGCAGGGTGAAGGCGTCCAGCAGGGCCTGGGTGGGGTGCTCGTGGGTGCCGTCGCCGGCGTTGATCACCGAGCCGTGCAGCCAGTCCGAGCCGGCCAGCCGGGCGGGCGCGCCGGAGGCGTGGTGCCGGATGACCACGGCGTCGGCGCCCATCGCCTGCAGGGTCAGCGCGGTGTCCTTGAGGCTCTCGCCCTTGGAGACCGAGGAGCCCTTGGCGGAGAAGTTGATGACGTCCGCGGACAGCCGCTTCTCGGCGACCTCGAAGGAGGTCTTGGTGCGGGTGGAGTCCTCGAAGAACAGGTTGACCACGGTGCGGCCGCGCAGCGTGGGCAGCTTCTTGACGGCCCGCCCGGAGAACTGGGAGAGCTCCTCGGCGGTGTCCAGGATCAGCAGGGCGTCGTCGCGGCCGAGGTCGGCGGTGGAGACGAGGTGGCGCTTCACGCGGTTCTACTCCGGGAGTTCGGGGTCGGCGGCCAGGGCCTGGGAGGAGCGGGCGGCGTAGTCGCGGTCGCCCAGCAGGACGGCGTCCAGGCCGTCGGACTCGGCCAGCCGGACCTGCACGGCCTCGCGCAGCGAGGTGGGCAGGTTCTTGCCCACGTAGTCGGCGCGGATCGGGAGCTCGCGGTGCCCGCGGTCGACCAGCACGGCGAGGCGGACGGCGCGCGGGCGGCCGATGTCGCTGAGCGCGTCGAGCGCGGCCCGGATGGTGCGGCCGGAGAACAGCACGTCGTCGACGAGGATGACCAGCTTGCCGTCGATGCCCTCGGCGGGGATCTCGGTGTGCTCCAGGGCCCGGGCGGGCTTCAGCCGCAGGTCGTCCCGGTACATGGTGATGTCCAGCGTGCCGAACGGGATGTCCCGGCCGGTGATCTGGGTCAGCCTGGCCTGCAGCCGGCGGGCGAGGTGGACACCGCGGGTGTGGATGCCGAGCAGCACCACGTCCTCCGCGCCCTTGGCGCGTTCCACGATCTCGTGGGCGATCCGGGTGACGACCCGGGCGATGTCGGTGGCGTCCAGCACCTGGTGCGGGGCGCGGGGGGTCGAACTGGGTGTGGTCATGCCGAAGCGGACCTCCTTCCCCGCCTCACGGGACGGGTCTTAAAGGATGTCTGGAATGGTTTCCGGCCGCAGCCGGAGCCTCGCCCATGGTAGCAGCGTGCTGATCGGAGCCCGTTCGCCGCCCGTTCGCACGAGTGCCCCATTCGGCTTGACGCGCAACCCTCACTCTACGTAACCTCACAGTGAGTTACGAAGGTCCTCCCCAGGGAGCCTCGTCGCTCACATTTCAGCGCACGCGAAGCAATCTCGTCCGGGGAGATCCATGTCCAGCGACTACGCGAAGCAGCTCGGAGCCAAGCTCCGGGCGATCCGCACTCAGCAGGGGCTCTCCCTGCACGGCGTCGAGGAGAAGTCCCAGGGTCGCTGGAAGGCTGTGGTCGTCGGCTCCTACGAGCGCGGCGACCGCGCGGTCACCGTCCAGCGCCTCGCCGAGCTGGCCGAGTTCTACGGCGTACCGGTCCAGGAGCTGCTGCCCGGCGGCACCCCGGGCGGCGCCGCCGAGCCGCCGCCGCGCCTGGTCCTCGACCTGGAGCGGCTCACCCAGGTCCCGTCCGAGAAGGCCGGCCCGCTGCAGCGCTACGCCGCGACCATCCAGTCGCAGCGCGGCGACTACAACGGCAAGGTGCTCTCGATCCGCCAGGACGACCTGCGCACGCTGGCCGTCATCTACGACCAGTCCCCCTCGATCCTCACCGAGCAGCTGATCAGCTGGGGCGTGCTGAACCCGGACGCGCGGCGCGCCGTCCGCGAGGAGGACGGGAGCTGACCCGCGGTCGGCTCCCTGCTTGAAGAAACGTCACGGCGGGGCGGAGTCCGGTGCGACCGGTTCCGCCCCGTCGGCGCACCCGCTCAGACCACCGTGCCGAGGCTGAAGCCGGGGCCCGCGGCCACCCCGGCCACCGCCAGCTCGGCCGGCGACCACTCGTAGCCGGTGCTCCGCCAGGCCCAGGCGACCTGCCGGTACTCGCCGCACAGCGCGCCGGAGCCCTGGGTGCCGTGCAGCACCGCGGCGCCCGGCAGCTCGCAGTACAGCCCGGCGCACAGCACGGCGGTGACCAGGTCGAGGTCCTCGTCGTTGATCCGGACCGCGCCGTCCTCCCAGTGCAGCACCCGGGCCCGGGCCTCCAGCGGCCCGCCCGGCGCGTCCACCACCACCCGGAACTCGTAGGCCCCGCAGCCGGCGCCCACCAGGACCCGCCGGAACACCTCGGACGCCTGCTGGTACGTCCACCGCACCCGCGGGTCGGCCGAGGCGCCCTCGGCGCCGCACAGCGCGCCGTCCATCAGCAGGTCCGCGTAGCGCAGCGCGAGGCCGCCCTCGCGGGCCCGGACCAGCCGGGGCAGGAAGTCCGCCAGGTCCTCGCCGCGGTAGGTGACCAGCTGGGTCTGGAGCGGCGGGTTGACCAGGTAGCCGTCCCGGGCGGCCTGCTCCCGCACGTCCAGCCCGTGCAGCAGGCAGTAGTCCGCGAAGTCCTCCGGGTGGAACAGCCGGGCCCGGACCGTGCCGTACTCCTCGACCGCCTCGGCCAGCAGCTCCCCGGCCTCCCGCAGGTACGTCGGGTAGTCCGGCGCGTCCGTCACCCCCCAGGACCGGACCCGCTCGAAGTCCGCCTCCCCGGCGAGGATCCCCGTCACGAACGCCTCCTCGCCCCGTCGCGAGGGCTCTGCACTGCAACGGCGCGGCCGGCGGCTGTTCCTGGACATCGGTGGCTCCCGGGGATCTCGGTCGAGCAACTGCTGCCCCAGTCCTCCCCGCCCACACCCGTCCCACACGCACGGCCTGTCACAACTCTGCAACTGACCGTCAGGAGAAGGGCCGCTGAACATCCCTCACCTGGGCGCCATGGCCAACTGCCGGGACTGGGCGACCAGTCGGCCGTTCTCGTCCCAGACCTCGCAGTCCTCCTCGAAGTACCCGCCGGCCACGTTGCGGGTGGCGTGCGAGACCCGGAGCCAGCCGTCGGCGGGCAGCGCCCGGACGTGCACGGTGAGTTCGATGGTGGGGGCCCAGCCGGGGCGGCCGAGGTCGAAGGTGACCGGGGGGAGGGCGTCGGCGGCGAGGAGCAGCGAGAGCGCGTCGGCGGGGCGCTTGTCGGCGAGCCGGAACCAGCCCTGGATCCGGCCCTGCTTCGAGGGCCGGCCGACCGCCCAGCCGATGGTGGCCGGGTCGAGCCGCAGGTCGAGGCGCTCCAGCAGGGCGGCCTCGGCGAGGAGTTCGCGCGGGGCGTGCTCGACGCCCACGCACTGCTCGGGCGCGGGCAGCTGCGGCGGGAGCGCGGTGGTGGCGACCTCCCCGTCGAGCGCGGCGAGGTCGGTGAAGGAGGCGGTGACCCGCAGCCGCTCCCGGCCGTCCTGGGAGAGGACGGCGCTGCCGGTGGCGAGGCTGCGGCCGCGCCGGACGATCTCGGTGCGGACGGTGGCCGGGCCGGGCCGGGAGGCGGATATGTAGGTGCCGCTGACGGTGAGCGGGTGCGGGTGCGCCGCTCCGGCCTCCCGGGCGAGCGCGTGCGCGGCGAAGGCGAGCAGCAGGCCGCCGTTGACGCCGCCGCCGATCTGCCAGCCGTCGCCGAGTTCGCCGTCGTAGCGGCCGGGCTCGTCGGGGTGCGCGGTGAGCGCGATCCCCTGGTCGAACTCGAAGGCGGGGGTGGTTTCCGGCGTGGCTTCCGGCATGGCTTCGCGGCCCTTCTGCGCGGCGGGGCAAAGAACTACTTGCCGGTAGCTTACGCGCGGAGGCCGCCGGACCAACAGGTCCGGCGGCCTCCGGGGCGTGCGGCGCTCAGCGCCGGATGCTCGGCTTGAGCTCCATGAAACGGGCGAGCAGGCCGTTCACGAAGGCCGGCGACTCGTCGGTGGAGAACTCCTTGGCGATCTCCACGGACTCGTCCAGGACCACCGCGTCGGGCGTCCCGTCCTCCCAGATCAGCTCGTACGCGCCGAGCCGGAGCACGTTGCGGTCGGCGATCGGCATCCGGTCCAGCGTCCAGCCCACCGCGTAGGTGGAGATCAGGTCGTCGATGGTGCGCGCGTGCTGCGCGTAGCCCTCGACCAGCTGCATCGTGTACTCCGCGACCTGCGGAATGCCCTCGTCCGGACGGGGGTCGCGCGCCCGCGCGATCCAGTCGGCGAGCACCCGTTCGGGGGACACGCCTCGGTGGTCCGCCTCGAACAGGATCTGGAAGGCCCGGGTGCGGGCCTTGCTACGTGCAGCGGCCACGGTTACTTGACCCGGCCGAGGTAGCTGCCGTCGCGGGTGTCGACCTTGACCTTCTCGCCGGTGGTGACGAACAGCGGCACCTGGATCTCGGCGCCGGTCTCCAGGGTGGCGGGCTTGGTGCCGCCGGTGGAGCGGTCGCCCTGGACGCCCGGCTCGGTCTCGGCGATGACCAGCTCGACCGCGGCGGGGAGCTCGACGTACAGCGGGGCGCCCTCGTTCTGGGCGACCAGGGCCTCGAAGCCCTCCAGCAGGTACTTGGCGGCGTCGCCGACGGTGGCGGAGTCGACCGGGACCTGGTCGTAGGTGTCCATGTCCATGAAGATGAACGCGTCGCCGTCGCGGTACGAGTACTGCATGGTCCGCTTGTCGACGTTGGCGGTCTCGACCTTGATGCCCGCGTTGAAGGTCTTCTCGACGACCTTGCCGGAGAGGACCTCCTTCAGCTTGGTGCGCACGAAGGCCGGGCCCTTGCCGGGCTTGACGTGCTGGAACTCGACGACGGTCCAGAGCTTGCCGCCGTCCAGCTTGAGGACCATGCCGTTCTTGAGATCGTTCGTGGTAGCCACGGGCGCACTTACTCCTGATATGTCCGCTGTCAAGGAACACCAAGCCGCGCGCCACCGCGACCGGGGTCGGTCACAGCGCGAGGAGCTCCTTGGTGGTGATGGTGAGCAACTCGGGCCCGCCCTCCTCGGGAGGCCGCACCACGAGCGTGTCCTCGATCCGGACGCCGCCCCGACCCGGGAGATGGACCCCGGGACCGACGGTGACCGGCACGCGATTGTCCAGTTTACCCATGTCGGCGGGCCCCAGGCGCGGAGCCTCCCGGATCTCCAGGCCGATGCCGTGCCCCAGGGCGTGGACGGACCGCTCGGCGTGGCCCGCGGCCTGGAGGATCGAGCGGGCCGCGTCGTCCGGGACGTGCTGCTCGACGCCCGGCCCGAGGGCCTCCCGGCCGGCCCGCTGGGCGTGGAAGACCAGGCGGTGCAGCTCGACCTGCCAGGCGGCGGGGGCGGCGCCGATCACGAAGGTGCGGGCGGTGGAGATGCCGTAGCCGCGGTAGCGGGCGCCGAGCGCGACGGTGAGGAAGTCGCCCTCCTCGACCCGGCGGTCGGTGGGCTGGTGGTGCTCCAGGCCGGAGTGGCTGCCGGTGCCGACGGAGACCGGGAAGGCGGCCCGGTCGGCGCCGTGGTCGATCATCCGGCGCTCCAGCTCCATCGCCAAGTGCCGCTCGGTGCGGCCGACCAGGATGGACTCCAGCAGTTCGCCGAGGGCCTGGTCGGCGATCTCGGCGGCGATCCGCAGGTCGGCGATCTCGTACTCGTCCTTGACCACCCGCAGCCGCTCCACCGCCCGGTCCAGGTCGAGCAGCCGGGCCGCCCCGGCGATCCGGGCGACGGCCCGGTGCCGGGTGACGGTGAGGTCGTGCTCCTCGACGGCGAGGTCGCCCACCCGCAGCCGGGCGGCGGCCTCGGCGGCGACGGACGCGGCGTCGGCCTCGGCGGGCACCGGCAGACGGGTGACCTCCGGGTCGGCCGGCCGTTCGCCGCCGCCGAGGCCGCCGTCGCCGGGCTCGGCGCCCTCGGGCACCGCGAGCACCGCGCGCTCGCGGGTGAGCAGCAGCGCGGCGCCGACCGGCGGGCAGCCGGTGAGGTAGCGGACGTTGGCCGGGCGCGTGATCAGCGCGGCATCGGCCCCGGAGGCGCTGCAGTGCTCACGGAGGCGTTCTCGTCGGGCGGAGTGCGCGTCTGACATGGTCCGAGCGTACGAACGGGGCCGGTGGGGCGCCTGTCGGGACCGGCTGGGCGGGTGGGGAATGCCGGTGCGGGCACCCGTGTTGTGACGTGGTGAAAACGGCAATCGTTGCCGGAAGAAGGAGGCCGAGACGATGGCGCGCAGCGAACTGCGACCGGTGGTCACGCTCCGGTCGACGGCGGGGACGGGCTTCACCTACGTGACCCGCAAGAACCGCCGCAACGACCCGGACCGGATGGCGCTGAGGAAGTTCGACCCGGTGGCCGGGCGGCACGTGGAGTTCCGCGAGGCCCGCTGACCGCGGCGGCCGTTCGCATCCGATCGTTTCTCGCACGACTCGCACGACTCGTAGGAGGAGGAGACATGCAGCAGGGAATTCACCCCGAGTACCGTCCGGTGGTGTTCCGGGACAAGACCGGGGGCCTGTCGTTCCTGACCCGCTCCACCGCCACGAGCGGGCGGACGGTCGAGTGGGCGGACGGTCGCACCTACCCGGTGGTGGACGTCGAGACCTCCTCGGCGAGCCACCCGTTCTACACCGGCCGGGCCAGGCTGCTGGACACCGAGGGCCGGGTGGAGCTGTACCGGCGCCGGTACGGCGGCTGACGGCACGCGCGGCGAAGGGCCCCGGGTCACCCCGGGGCCCTTCGCCCGTTCAGGCCGCGGACGTTCAGGCCGCGGACGTTCAGGCCGCGGGCGGGGGGACGGAGACCACCATGGTGACCCGGCACGGCACCTCGCCGTCGTTGCGGTAGCCGTGGGCGGCGGCGGCCTCGTAGGAGGCGGTGGAACCGGCCGGGACGCGGTGGTCGCGGCCGTCCAGGACGAGGGTGAGGACGCCCTCGTCGACCCGGGCGATCTCGACGGTGCCGGGCGGGTGCGGGTCGGAGGCGTGCGACTCGCCGGGGTGCAGGTGCCAGGCCCACAGCTCCAGCGGGCCGGGGGCCTCGGCGCCGCCGAGCAGGGTGCCGCTGCCGCCGTCGGGGCCGTTCCACAGCCGGACGGCGTCCTCGGCGGGGACGATCCGGACGGCCGAGGCGGCGTCGTAGTCGAGCAGCCGGGCGATCGAGACGCCGAGCGCGTCGGCGAGCCGGACCACGGTGCCGATGCTGGGGTTGGTGCGGGCCTGTTCGATCTGGACCACCATGCCGCGGCTGACCCCGGAACGGGCGGCCAGGGCGTCCAGGGTGTGGCCGCGGTCGAGGCGCAGGCGCTTGAGGTTGCGGGCGAGGGCCTGGGTGACGAGATCGGCGTCCGGCACGGGCAGTCCAATATTCTGGTTGGGAGGGTGCAGCAGGTTGAACTATGCTGCGGCGGCATCGACAGATCCACCGACTGTACTGCGGGGTCCACCATGCTGTCCGCCGACCGGTTCCTCCGGTGAGCGCCGCGTTCGCGCTGCTCGCCAGCCTGCTCTGGGGCGTCGCCGACTACGGCGGCGGGGCGATCACCCGGCGGATGCCCGCGCTGACGGTGGTGGTGCTCTCGCAGACCGCCGCCGCCGCGGTGCTCGCGGTCGCGGTGACCGCCACCGGCGGCTGGCCGGGGGCCTCTCCCGCCCTCTGGTGCGCGGTGGCGGCGGGCGTGATCGGGCCGTTCGCCCTGCTGGCCTTCTACCGGGCGCTGGCGCTCGGGCCGATGGGCGTGGTGTCGCCGCTGGCCACCGTCGGCGTGCTGGTCCCGATCGGGGTCGGCCTGTTCCTCGGCGAGCGGCCGGGCGCCGTCCAGGGCCTGGGCATCGCGGTGGCCGTCGCCGGGGTCGCCCTGGCCGGCGGCCCGCGGCGCGGCGGGGCCGCGGTGCAGCCGCGGGCACTGGCGCTGACCCTGGGCGCGGCCTTCGCCTTCGGCGCGGTGCTGACCCTGGTCGCGCAGGCCAGCGGGGGCGGCGCCCTGCTGCTGACGCTGTGCGTGCAGCGGCTGACCAACGCGGTGGTCGGCGCCGGGATGCTGGCCGCCGCGGCCCGCCGCCGGCCGCTCGGGCTGCGGGCGGGTCTGCGCGAACTGCCCGCGCTGACCGCCGTCGGGGTCGCCGACGTGGCCGCGAACGGCCTGTACGCGGCCGCCTCGCACCTGGGCTCGGTGGCGGTGGCGGCCGTGCTGGCCTCGCTCTACCCGGTGGTCACCGCGCTGATGGCGCGCGGCCTGCTGAAGGAGCGGCTGCTGCGGGTGCAGGTGGTGGGCGCGGGCCTCGCGGTGGCCGGGACGCTGATCCTGGCCGCCGGCTGACGCACCGCCAGGACGCCCCCGTCAGGACGCCCCCGGCGGGGAGCCCGGGTCAGGACGCGCCCGCCCCCGCGAACGTCCGGGAGCGCCTGGCGATCCGCCAGTAGCCGATCGCGGCGGCCCAGACCACCACGAACAGGCCGACGATCACGAAGCCGACGTTGTCCAGGCTGAGCCCGGCGATCCAGCCGGTGACCGGGTCCGCCAGGTCGAACTTCTCGTGCAGCACCGCGACCAGTTCGACGGTGCCGATCACGAAGGCCACCGCGATCGACAGCCCGGTGATGGTCAGGTTGTAGTACACCTTGCGGACCGGGTGGGAGAACGCCCACTGGTAGGCGAAGTTCATGAACGTGCCGTCCAGGGTGTCGAACAGGCTCATCCCGGCGGCGAACAGCAGCGGCAGGCAGACCACCGCGTACCAGGGCAGCCCGGAGGCCGCGCCGGAGCCCGCCATCACCATCAGGGTGACCTCGGTGGCGGTGTCGAAGCCCAGGCCGAGCACCATGCCGACCGGGAACATCTGGCCGGGGCGGCTGATCGAGCGGGTGGCCCGGTTCAGCAGCCGGGCCAGCAGGCCGCGGGCGTTCAGCTGCTTCTCCAGCTCGGCCTCGTCGTACTGCCCGGCCCGCATCGCCCGGAACACCCGCCAGATGCCCAGCAGGGCCACCAGGTTGAGTGCCGCGATCAGGTAGAGGAAGGCGCCGGACGCGGTGGTGCCGATGGTGCCCAGCACCCGGTGGGTGGTGGACTCCTCGTCCATCAGGGTGCCCGCCAGGGCCGCCCCGCCGGCCACCAGGCCGGCCATCAGCACCACCATCGAGGAGTGGCCGAGGGCGAACCAGAAGCCCACCGAGACCGGGCGGCGGCCGTCCGCCATCAGCTTGCGGGTGGTGTTGTCGATCACCGCGATGTGGTCGGCGTCGAAGGCGTGCCGCATGCCCAGGGTGTAGGCGGTGACGCCCAGGCCGACGCCGAACACCTGGGTGCCGACCCGGTACCCGTGCGGCGCGACCAGGAACAGCAGCGTCCCGAACGCCACCGCGTGCAGGGCCAGGATGACCGCCATCAGACCGGCCGTGCGCAGGGTGTCCTCGCGCCGCCAGCGGAAGGCGGGCAGCGGGGAGCCCGGGGCGTTCCCGGGCAGGGTCGATTCGGACGCGGTCATCCGCGGATCACGCTCCAGCACCTCGTGGATCACTTCGTGAGATGCCGCGGCCGGTCTCCTGGCTGACGGGGTGTTGCGCGCCGGCTCCCGGCCTTCCCGGCCGCGGGCGGCCAGTGGCACGGGGTGGGAGCCGACGACTCCCCGATCACAGTGGCGAGGGCCGCTCCGGACTCCCGCGGCGGACGCTCCCGCGCCCGCCGCGGCGCACCGGCTTCCCGAGCACCACGGCCCGCCCACCGTAGGCCCGGCGCGGGCCCGGCGGCAAGGGCGCACCCGGGCCCGGGTGGCGCAGATCACGCCAGGTCAGCGCGGTCCTGACGGCCGCTCAGGCCATCCAGAAGAACACGCAGGTCATCCGCTTCTCCTCCAGCGCGGCGCCGTGGTAGGCGGTCGCGGTGTGGATCAGGTTGGCGGTGTAGAGCAGCAGCCGGTTGTAGCGGTGCGGGACGACCAGGTCCTCGGTGAAGGAGTCCGGCGGGACGAAGCGGGTGCCCAGCGCGTCCACCAGGTTGTCGTGCGGGGCGACCACGCTGTTGCCGCCGAGCCGGCCGCCGGGGAAGCTCTGCCGGTGGAAGCTGGTGCCGCAGTGCTTGGGGACCGCCGGGTTGAGGTACAGCACGGCGGCGTAGCGGCACAGCGAGCGCGAGTCGGTGTGCGGGCGCGGCTCGCACTCCCCCGCGCCGACCACCTGCACGCAGTTGTGGTTGAAGGTGCCGCCCGCGGCCTCGTCCAGCGCCCAGATCCGCTCGGCCCCGGTGGACCGGCGGACCAGGTCCTCGACGTGCGCGAGTTCGTCCGGCTCCAGCCCGGGCATCGCGCGCAGGCCGGGCCAGGACTCGGGGCGGTGCGGGTAGCCCTCGTCCCAGTCGGTGCGCGCCAGGTGCCGGGCGCGCACCGCGTCCGGGTCCGGCAGGACGTCGTCCAGCACCCAGTAGTCGCGTCCCCTGGTGGGCTTGCGGTACGGCAGGACCGGGAGCGCCGGGGTGGGGCGCGGGCCCTGGAACGGTTGCACGGGCATGGACCCGACAATAGGAGCGGCGCTTCGGGGCCTCGCCCAAGACGTGGTCAACCTTGCGTCAAGGCTTGCCCGGCGGCGGGCCGGCGGCCGCCCGGTGACGGAGCGTCAGGACCGCTGGCAGCGCGGGCACCAGAACAGGTTCCGGGCGGCCAGCTCCTCGGTGCGGACCGGGGTCGCGCAGACCAGGCAGGGCTGGTCGTGCCGCCGGTAGACGTACACCTCGCCGCCGTGGTCGTCCACCCGGGGCGGGCGGCCCATCGCCTCGGGGGTGTGCTCGGGGCGGACGGTGTCGATCCGGCCGGCGGCCACGCCGTCGCGCATCAGGGCGACCAGGTCCGTCCAGATCGCGTCCCACTCGGGGCGGGAGAGGTCGCGGCCGGGGCGGTGCGGGCTGATGCCGAGCCGGAACAGCACCTCGGCGCGGTACACGTTGCCGACGCCGGCCAGCACCTTCTGGTCCATCAGCAGGGCGGCGACCGTGCTGCCGCTGCGGGAGATCCGCCGCCAGGCCGCGTCGCCCGCGTCGCCCGGGCGCAGCGGGTCCGGCCCGAGGCGGCGGTGGACGGCGGCCTTCTCCTCGGGGGTGAGCAGTTCGCAGGCGGTCGGACCGCGCAGCTCGGCGTAGCCGGTGTCGTTCACCATCCGCAGCCGGACCTGGCCGACCGGGTCCGGGGCGGCCCCCGCGCCGAACCGGTACGTCCCGTACAGCCCCAGGTGCACGTGCAGCCACTGCTCGCCGAAGCCCAGGAACAGGTGCTTGCCGTGCGCCTGCGCCTCGTCCAGCACCCGCCCGTCGATCAGCGCGGCCCCCTCCGCGAAGCGGCCCTGCGGGCTGGACACCCGCACCGGGCGCCCCCCGAACAGCTCGTCGTGCCGCCCGGCCAGGCGGTGGATCACATGCCCCTCGGGCACCGGCGTCAGCTCCTCGATCGTGATGGTCGCGAGGAGTCCATTCTCCCAGGGCGCTCGGACAACCGGGACGGCCCGGCTCAGAGGGCGGTGGCGGCCTCGCACAGGGCGGCCAGCTCGGTCAGCGCCAGGGCGGTGAAGTCCTGGCCGGGGCGGGCGGTCCAGCGGGCGAGGGCGGTGCGCAGGGCGAGCAGGGTGAGTTCGGCGGTGAGGACGGCGGCCTGCTCGGGCACGCCGCGCTCGCGCAGGGCGCCGGTGAGGGCGGTGGCGAGGGCCTCCCGCTTGAGCAGTTCGCGCTCGGTCAGCTCGGGGTTGGCGGCGACCACCTGCTGGCGCTCGCGGACCGTCCCGTGGCGCTCGGCGGTGAAGGCCTGCGCGCCGGCGGCGGCCAGGGCGGCCTCGGCGGCCCGCCGCGGGCCCGCCCCGGGCGGGGCGGCGGCCACCGCGCCGGTGAGCAGCCGGGCCAGGGCGTCGCCGCCGGAGAGCACCTCGCGCTTGTCCGCGAAGTGCCGGAAGAAGGTGCTCTTGGCCAGGCCCGCGCGCTCGGCGATCTCGGCGACGGTGGTGCGGTCGTAGCCCTGCCGGACGAAGAGCTCCAGCGCGGCGCGCTCCAGCCGTCCGCGGGCGTTCGGGTCCCATCTGGCCATGATCCGGATTCTACGTGACGGGACATGGTCGCATCACCGGGCCCGGCGGGCTATCGTGATGGGACAAGGTCTCATCACTCGGAGGTCCCTCCCATGCACGTCTTCGTCACCGGAGCCAGCGGCCACCTCGGCTCCGCCCTCGTCCCCGACCTGCTCGCCGCCGGCCACCGGGTCACCGGCCTGGCCCGCTCCGACGCCTCCGCCGCCGCGCTCACCGCCCTCGGCGCGGAGGTCCGGCGCGGCGACCTCGACGACCTGGACGGCCTGCGGGCCGCCGCCGCGGCCGCCGACGGCGTGGTGCACCTGGCCTTCAAGCACGAGGCGATGCTCGGCGGCGACTACGCCGGCGCGATGGCCGACGACCTGAAGGCCGTCCGGGCGCTGACCGAGGCGCTGGCCGGCACCGACAAGCCGCTGGTCGGCACCGGCGGGGCGGGCGTCGGCGGGGCGCCCGGCGTGGTCTCCGTGGAGAGCCGGGTCACCCCGGGCGCACCGCGCACCGAGGCCGAGCGGGTGATCGTCGACGCGGCCGCCGACGGGGTGCGCTCCAGCGTCGTCCGGCTCCCCCCGGTGGTGCACAGCCCGCTCGACCGGCACGGCTTCGTCCCCACCCTGATCCGGATCGCCCGCACCACCGGCACCTCGGGTTACCTGGGCGAGGGCACCAACCGCTGGCCCGCCGTCCACACCCTGGACGCCGCCCGCCTCTACCGGCTCGCCCTCGAACACGCCCCGGCCGGCACCCGCCTGCACGCCGTCGACGACGAGGGCGTGCCCTTCCGCGAGATCGCCGAACGCATCGGCATCCGGCTCGGCCTCCCCACCGCCCCCGTCGAGGAGGACCGCGCCGCCGAGCACTTCGGCTTCCTGTCCTTCCTCGTCCCGCTCGACATGCCCGCCTCCGCCGAGGCGACCCGCGCCCTGCTCGACTGGCGGCCCGCGCACCCGGGCCTGCTCGACGACCTCGACCAGGACCACTACTTCACCGAGGACTGACCCCCGTCGGCCCGGCGGCGGCGCCTCAGCGTGCCTGCAGCCGGCTCAGGATCGCCTGGTCCAGGGCCGCCGCCGTCTCCGGCACGCTCAGGTTGGAGTTGTCGATGATCGGCAGCCCCGAGGTGCGCCAGCCGGCCATCCGGCCGTGGATGCGGGCCACCTCGTCGTCGGAGAGGCGGCGGTTGCCGGAGCGTTCGGCGTTGCGGCTCAGGACGCGGTCGAGGCCGGGGAGCAGGACGACCGGGATCATGCCGGGGCCGATGTGGCGCTTCCAGCCGCCGAGGCCGATGGCGGGGCGGTCGGGGAAGACCGCGTCGTCGATGATGCAGGAGATGCCGTTGGCGAGGTAGTTGCGGCAGGCGAAGCCGCAGGTGCGGCGGGCCAGCCGGTACTGGGCCTCGGAGTCGGTGTTCCAGCCGGACTGCGGGTTGGCGAAGCCGGACTGGACCCACTCGCGGACGTCGTCGAGGCTGATGTGCGCGGTGGGGGTGGGACGGCGCTCGGCCCAGTAGCGGGCGACGGTGGTCTTCCCGGCGCCGGCCGCGCCGATCAGCAGCACGGCGATCGGGCCGACCGGCAGCGGCGCGGGGAGCGCGGGCTGCGGCGGCGGGGCGGGCAGTTGGACGGTCGTCCCGGTGGGGAGCAGGAAGTGCCCGGTGCCGCCGGGGGCGACCGGGGGGACGGCCTTGAGCGGGACGGTGGGCCGGTCGGGCCCGGACCCGGCCGGTCCGAGCGTCGGCATCGCCTGGAGGGACCCGGGGTACGGCGGCTGGTGGCCCGTCGGATGCGGGGCGACAGCCGGACGGGGCGGCACCTGGCCCCCCGCGTGCTGGTGCTGCGCGTACTGGCTCACCGTCACCTCCCTGCGCCGAATGTACACGTGGGCCCGGTGGCGGGCACAAGTCCGCCACCGGGCCGGGCGCCGTCAGCGGGCGGTGAGCTGCTCGGCCAGGGCGCGCAGGGCCAGTTCGTACGAGCCGAGGCCGAAGCCGGCGATGGTGCCGGAGGCGACGGCGGCGATGACCGAATTGTGGCGGAAGGTCTCGCGGGTGTACGGGTTGGAGATGTGCACCTCGACGAGCGGCGCGGTGCGCTGGGCCGCGGCGTCGCGCATGGCGTACGAGTAGTGCGTGAACGCGCCGGGGTTGATCACCACGGGGGTCCGGGCGTCCGCCGCCTCGTGCAGCCAGCCGACCATCTCCGCCTCGGAGTTGGTCTCGCGGACCTCCACCGCCAGGCCGAGCTCGGCGCCGAGCTCCGTGCAGCGCTCGACCAGTCCGGCGTACGAGGTGGAGCCGTACACGTCGGGTTCGCGGGAGCCGAGCCGGCCCAGGTTGGGGCCGTTCAGGACCAGGACGCGGGTGCTCATCCGGAGACCTCCCCGTAGGCGGCGACCAGCACGGACGGGTCCGGGCCCTCCAGGATGGAGGTCTTGGCCAGGCCGTCCAGGACGACGAAGCGGAGCAGGTCGCCGCGCGACTTCTTGTCGATCTTCATGGCGTCGAGCAGCTTGGGCCAGGCGTCCGCCCGGTACGTCAGCGGCAGGCCGACGGAGGCCAGCACAGCCCGGTGGCGGTCGGCCGTGGCGTCGTCCAACCGCCCGGCCAGGCGGCCGAGTTCGGCGGCGAACACCATGCCGATGGAGATCGCCGCGCCGTGCCGCCACTTGTAGCGCTCGTTGCGCTCGATGGCGTGGCCCAGGGTGTGGCCGTAGTTGAGGATCTCCCGGCGGCCGGATTCCTTCAGGTCGCCGGAGACCACGTCGGCCTTGACCTGGATGGCCCGGCGGATCAGCTCCAGGGTGTGCGGGCCGGCCGGGGTGGTGGCGGCCTCGGGGTCGGCCTCGATCAGGTCGAGGATGACCGGGTCGGCGATGAACCCGGCCTTGATCACCTCGGCCAGGCCGGAGACGTAGTCGTGCTTGCCGAGCGTCTCCAGGGTGCCGAGGTCGGCCAGCACGCCCGCGGGCGGGTGGAAGGCGCCGACCATGTTCTTGCCCTCGGCGATGTTGATGCCGGTCTTGCCGCCGACGGCCGCGTCGACCATGCCGAGCAGCGTGGTGGGCACCGAGATCCAGCGCACCCCGCGCAGCCAGCTGGCGGCGACGAAGCCGGCCAGGTCGGTGGTGGAGCCGCCGCCGAGGCCGACGACCACGTCGCTGCGGGTGAAGCCGGTCTGGCCGAGCACCGACCAGCAGTACGCGGCGACCTCGGCGCTCTTGGCGTCCTCGGCGTTCGGGACCTGTAGCGCGATGGCCTCGTAGCCCTGGGCGGCGAGGTCCTCGCGGATCGCCTCGCCGGTGGCCTCCAGGGCCTCCGGGTGGATGACGGCGACCCGCTTGGCCTTCGGGCCGATCAGCGGGGCGAGTTCGCCGAGCAGTCGGTGGCCGATCAGCACCTCGTAGGGGGCGTGGCCGTCGCTGCCCGCGACCTGGATCCTGACGATGTCCGAATCAGACATGGGGGTTCTTCCACTCCAGTGCTTCGAGTACGGCGTCGGCGACCTGCTCGGGCGTGCGGTCCTGGGTGTCGACCACGGCGGTGGCGACCTCCAGGTAGAGCGGGCGGCGGGCGTCCATCAGCTCGCGCCAGCGGGCCCGGGGGTTGACCGCGAGCAGCGGGCGGGGGGCGTCCAGGCCGACCCGCTTGACCGCGTCGCCGAGCGCCACCTCCAGGAAGACCACGGGCAGCGGGGCGAGCAGCGCGCGGGTCTCCTCGGCCAGCACGGCGCCGCCGCCGAGCGCCAGCACGCCGGCGTACCCGGTGGCGGCGGCCCGGACGGCGTCCCGCTCCAGCTGCCGGAAGTGCGGCTCGCCCTCGTCGACGAAGATCTCCGGGATGGGCTTGCCGGCGGTCCGCTCGATGTCGGTGTCGGTGTCGCGGAACGGCAGGCCGAGTCGTTCGGCGAGGACCCGCCCGACGGTGGACTTGCCACTGCCGGGCGGGCCGACCAGCACGACGGCCGGCCCACTCACCGGCAGGCTCATCGGATGATCAGGTTCTCGAGGTAGGACTCGACGTTGCGGCGGGTCTCGGAGACGTTGTCGCCGCCGAACTTCTCCGCCACCGCGTCCGCCAGGACCAGCGCCACCATCGCCTCGGCGACGATGCCGGCCGCCGGGACGGCGCACACGTCGGAGCGCTGGTGGTGCGCCTTGGCGGGCTCGCCGGTGCGCACGTCCAGGGTCTGCAGGGCGCGCGGGACGGTCGCGATCGGCTTCATCGCGGCGCGCACCCGCAGCAGCTCGCCGGTGGACAGGCCGCCCTCGGTGCCGCCGGAGCGGCCGGAGGTGCGCTTGACGCCCTCCGGCGTCGGGACGATCTCGTCGTGCGCCTGGGAGCCGGGCACCCGGGCCAGCTCGAAGCCGTCGCCGACCTCGACGCCCTTGATCGCCTGGATGCCCATCAGCGCGGCCGCGAGGCGGGCGTCCAGGCGGCGGTCCCAGTGCACGTGCGAGCCGAGGCCGACCGGCACCCCGTACGCCAGCACCTCGACCACGCCGCCGAGGGTGTCGCCGTCCTTGTGGGCCTGGTCGATCTCGGCCACCATCGCCTTGGACGCGTCGGCGTCCAGGCAGCGCACCGGGTCCTCGTCCAGGCGGGCCTCGTCGGCGGGCAGCGGCAGCACGCCGGCCGGGGCCTTGGCGGCGGCCAGCTCGACCACGTGGCTGACGATCTCGATGCCGCAGGTCTCCTTGAGGTAGGAGCGGGCGACCGCACCGAGCGCGACCCGGGCCGCGGTCTCCCGGGCGCTGGCGCGCTCCAGGATCGGCCGGGCCTCCTCGATCGAGTACTTCTGCATGCCCGCCAGGTCGGCGTGGCCGGGGCGCGGACGGGTCAGCGCCTCGTTGCGGGCCAGGCCCGCGAGCACCTCGGGGTCGACCGGGTCGGCCGACATGACCTGCTCCCACTTCGGCCACTCGGTGTTGCCGACCATGACCGCCACCGGGGAGCCCATGGTCTCGCCGTGCCGGACACCGCCGAGGAAGGTCACCTCGTCCTGCTCGAACTTCATCCGCGCGCCACGGCCGTAGCCGAGCCGCCGGCGGGCCAGCGCGTCGGCCACCATGGCGGTGGTGACCGGCACCCCGGCCGGCAGGCCCTCCAGCGTCGCGACCAGAGCGGGGCCGTGCGACTCCCCCGCCGTGAGCCAGCGCAAGCTACCCACCGAAAGCTCCTTCGTCAGCGGCCCGCGCCGTGAACGGCGGCCGGCCCGGCGTCTCGTCCTGCCCGGCCGCGGGAGCGCGGCGGGTCGAACTCCGATCCTTTCACGTCCCACAGGTCACCGGGGCCCCGGTCCGCTTGGCGGACAGCGAACGTCCGGAAGTGGACACCCGGTGGGGACGGCGGAGGCGGGCACCGGGAACGGGCGGCCGCGTCAGTGCGCGAGCGCCGCCTCCCCGGCGGTCCGCATCCTCGCCAGCGGGCCTCGCCGCACGCCGGTGAACCGCTCGAACTGCAGCACCGCCTGGTGCACCAGCAGGTCGAGCCCGCCCAGCACGGTGCCGCCGCGCTCCTGGCAGACCGCGGCCAGCCTGGTCGGCCACGGGTGGTACAGCACGTCGAACAGCACGCCGGGCGCCGCCGTCAGCCGGTCCGCGAAGTCGTCGGTCGCCCCGACCGGCGTGGTGGAGACGGTCAGCGGCCCGTCCAGCGCCCGCGCGCCGTCCGCCCAGTCCGCGGTGCGCACCGCCACGCCCAGCCGCTCCCCCAGCTCCCGCATCTCGGCGGCCCGCGCGGCGCTGCGCACGTACGCGGTCACCTCGCCGTCGCAGATCTGGGCCAGCGCGGCCAGCGCGGAGGAGGCGGTGGCCCCGGCACCGAGCACCGCGGCCGACCCGACCCGCTCGACGCCGCGCTCGCGCAGCGCGTTGACCAGGCCGGGGACGTCGGTGTTGTCGCCGTGCCGCCGCCCGTCGCGGTCGATCACCACGGTGTTGACGGCGTCCACCGCGCGGGCGGCGTCGCTGACGGTGTCCAGCAGCGGGCGGATCGCCCGCTTGAGCGGCATGGTCAGCGACAGACCGGCCCACTGCGCGGGGTCGAGCCCGGTGACGAATTCCGCCAGTGTCGATTCGTCGATCTCGTACCGGCCGTACCGCCAGTCGGTGAGCCCGAGTGCGGCGTAGCCGGCCTCGTGCAGGACCGGGGAGAGCGAGTGCGCGATCGGCGAGCCGAGCACGGCGGCCCGGTGCGGGGTGGTCACGTGAAGGCCTTTCGGGTGGTGCGGGCGGTGCGGTGCAGGTAGATGTCTACCTGGTCCTCGGCCTCCAGCGCGAAGCCGTGCCGCTCGTACAGCCGCCGGGCCGGGCTGCCCCGCAGCACGTTCAACCGGACGGCCAGGCCCTCGGCGTCCGCCCGGGCCAGCGCCCGGCGCAGCACGGCGGTGCCCAGGCCGCGGCCGTGCAGCGCCGGGTCGAGGTAGAAGTGCTCCAGCAGCAGGGTGCCGGGCCGCTCGTCGGGGGCGAGCGCCAGGCAGCCGGCCGGCGCGGGCGACGGCGGCCCGGCCAGCTCGACCACCCGGGTGTGCTCGGGCCGGTACGCGTCGCGCATCCGCTGCCGGACGCGGTGCTCGTCGTAGCGGCCGAGGCGTTCCAGGTCGGGGCGCATCGCCCGGGCCCGCAGCTCGACCAGCGGTTCCAGGTCGGCGGCGGTGGCGGGGCGCAGCGTCCAGGCGGGGGCGGTGGTCACTCGGTGCCCCGGCGGGTGCGGGCGGACCAGCGGCCCTCGCTGTGGGCGATCCGGATGGGGTGGCGGAAGCACTCGGAGACCAGCTCGGTGGTCAGCACCTCGGTGGCGGGGCCGGCCGCGGTGGTCAGGCCGTCGCGCAGCAGCAGGGCGTGGCTGGTGGTCTCGGGGAGCTCCTCCAGGTGGTGGGTGACCAGCACGGACGCCACCTCGGGGTAGCGGGCGCGCAGTTCGTCCAGGCTCTCCAGGAGCTGTTCGCGGGCGGTGAGGTCGAGCCCGGTGGCGGGCTCGTCGAGTAGCAGCAGCCGGGGTTCGGGCATCAGCGCGCGGGCGATCAGGACGCGGCCGCGCTCGCCCTGGGAGAGCGTGGTCCAGGGGTTCTCGGCGCGGTGCGCGATGCCCAGGGTGCGGATCAGCTCCTCGGCGTGGTCGAGCTGTTCGGCGGTGGGCTTGTGCCACAGGTCGGGCTCGATGGTCTGGGTGGTGCCGGTCAGCACGACCTGGCGGACCGTCAGCGGGGAGCGCAGCGGGTGGCGCGGGTTGACGTGCCCGAGGTGCGCGCGCAGCTCCCGGACGTCGACCCGGCCGAGCTGCCGTCCCAGCACCTTCACGGTGCCGGCGGTGGGGTGCTCGACGGCGCCGAGCAGCGACAGCAGGGTGCTCTTGCCCGCGCCGTTGGCCCCGAGCACCGCCCAGTGCTCCCCGGCCCGGACGGTCAGTGACACGTCACGCAACAGGTACTGCCCACCCCGCACCACGTCGACGTGGGCGGCCTCCAGCAGGGCGGGCTCGGGCAGGTGCGGCGCGTTCTCCGGTGTCTCCATCCGGATCACGCTACCCGCCCCACCCGGCCGCCCCGCAAAGCCGTATCGGCCACCGGACGGCCCGCCGTGCTCAGGTCAGGACGTGCAGACCACGTGCTTGGCGTCGTACTTCATCCCGCGGGAGATGCACCAGTCCTGGGTGTTCTTGGCGTGCTCGGCGTCCGTCGCCGCGAACTTGGTCTCCGTCGGCGAAACGGCCAGCCAGTAGGCCCAGTTGCCCGGCGTCGGGTTGAGGACGGCGTCGAGCGCCTCCTCACCGGGGTTGCCGATCGGGGTCGGCGGCAGACCGGGGTTGATGTACGAGTTGTACTTGTTCGACCCGTCGTTGATCTCCGCGTCGGTCAGCTTGGTGCGGCCCAGCGAGTACTGCAGCGTGGTGTCCACTCCGAGCTTGTGCCCGGTGACGTTGGTGGTCAGCCGGTTGTACATGGCCCGGGCCATCTTGCCGAAGTCCTCGGAGTTGTTGCCCTCCGCCTGCAGGATGCTGGCCTCGGTCACCACCTCGTACGCGTTCTTCAGGCCGAGCTTCTGCGCCGCCTCGTCCAGCTTCAGGTCGCCGTACTTCTGGACGGCGTTGGCCACCATCTGCTTGAGCAGGTCCTCGGGCTTCATGCCGTCGGCGACCGAGTAGCGGGTCGGCCAGAGGAAGCCCTCCGGGTTGTTGTTGGCGTAGTCGGGCAAGCCCAGGCTGCCCGCCTGGTCCTTGGCGACCTGGGCGGTGGTGCCCGCCTGGAGCTTGAGCTTCCCGTCGATCCGCTTGTAGATGTCGGCGGCCTTCAGGCCCTCGGGGATGATCAGCGCGTTGCCGCCGTTGGACTCCACCAGCTCCTTGAAGGCCGCGGCCGCGGACATCTGGTGCTTCATGGTGTAGATGCCCGGCTGGATGCTGCGGCCGCGCGGGTCCTTCTCGTACTCGGCGCTGAACGCCTTGACGCTCTTGACCACGCCGGCGTCCAGCAGCGCCTTGCCGATCGCGTCGCCGCCGGCGCCGTCCTTGACGGTGATGTTGACCGAGCCGCTGCCGTCGCCCTTGAAGTCCGGCGGCGGGCCGAAGTGGTCCTGGTAGAAGCCGTAGCCCCACCAGCCGGCGCCGCCCACGCCGCCGAGCAGCACCAGGGCGACCACCAGGCAGGCGCCGCTGTTGCGGCGGCCCGACTTCTTGCCCTTCTCCTTGCGCTTGCGCTCGGCCTCGCGGGAGTCGTCCTGCTCGGAGAAGAACGACCTGTCGCCGTCCCCCTCCTCGTCGAGGTACTCGTCCTCGGCCCAGTCCTCGTCCTCGTCGGCCCGCCGGTCGGCCTCCGCGGCCCGGCGCGCGGCGGACGGCCCGGCGTCGAGGGCCGCGGCCTCCGCCTCCCAGTCGATCCCGTCCGGCCCGGGGCCGCCGGCCTGCTCCGCCTGCGGCGCGGGCCGCTGCCGCACCGGCTGCTGCGGGGCCTGCGGCTGCGCCTGACCGGCGGCCGGGAAGCCCTGCGGCGGCGTGCCCTGGCCCTGGCCCTGCATCGGCTGTTGCTGCTGCTGGACGAACTGCTGCTGCCCGCCGTACGAACCGCCCTGCTGCGGCTGGCCCTGCCCCATCGCCATCTGCTGGCCGGGCGGGAAGCCCTGCGGCACGCCCTGCTGCTGGACGAACTGCTGCTGGCCGCCGTACGACGGGCCGCCCTGCTGCTGCGGGTACCCCTGCATGCCCTGCTGCTGCACCGGCTGCTGCTGCTGGACGAACTGCTGCTGCCCGCCGTACGAGCCGCCCGGCTGCGGCATCTGCTGCTGCGGGTACCCCTGCATGCCCGGCTGCTGCTGGACGAACTGCTGCTGGCCGGCGTACGGGCCGCCCTGCTGCTGCGGGTAGCCCTGCATGCCCTGCTGCTGCACCGGCTGCTGTTGTTGCTGCTGCTGCTGGACGAACTGCTGCTGCCCGTACGGGTCCTGGGGTTGTTCGCCGGGGTACCACGGCTGGTCGCCCTGGGAGCCGTAGCGCCCGCTCTGATCAGTCATCGATCCCCTTACCGCGTCCAGGGTGCCCGTCGAACCGACGTGCTACCGGCGCAGCACGTGATGGGAGACGTTACCGTACCGCAGCGTAGCCAAATCGTCCGAAGCCGGGTGGTCCACCGTTCACGGGGAGGCGGTGGCGGAGGGCTGGGGCGAGGCGTGCTGGGCGCGGTAGGCGTTGAACTCCTCGACGTTCTTGCGCTGCTGCTCCTCGCTGTCGGTGAAGCGGGTGTCCCCGGGCTGGACGGTGACGAAGTACAGCCAGTCACCGTCGGCGGGGTGGACGGCGGCGCGCAGCGCGTCCCGGCCGGGGTTGCCGATGGGGGTGGGCGGCAGGCCGGGGTGGGCGTAGGTGTTGAACGGGGAGTCGAGCCGGGTGTCGTCCTGGGTGGTGGTGAGGGTGGAGCGGCCGAGCGCGTAGTTGATGGTGGAGTCCAGCTGGAGCGGCATCTTCTTGGCGAGCCGGTTGTAGACGACCCGGGCGACCTTGGCCATGTCCTCGGGGTTGTCGGCCTCGGCCTGGGCGAGGCTGGCGACGGCCAGCAGGCCGTAGGGGGTGACGCCGTTGGCGGTGGCGGCGTCGGCGACGGCGGGGCCGCCGAGGTTGCCGTCGGCCTCCTTGACCATGTCCTGGAGCAGCGTCAGCGGGGTGCTGTCGCCGGTGACCGGGTAGGTCGCGGGGTAGAGGTAGCCCTCCAGGTGCCCGGCGGCGTCGGCGGGCAGGCCCAGGTCGGCGAGGTGCTGTTCGGCGGCGGCCTTGGTGGTGCCGGCCTTCAGGCCGAGCCGGGTGTCGATAGCGGCGAACACCTGGGTGGAGCGCCAGCCCTCGGGGATGGTCAGGGCGTTGGCGTTGGCCGGGTCGAGCAGCACGTTGAGCGCCGAGACCGCCGACATCCGCTCCTTGAGGGTGTACGTGCCGGGGTGGATGTTGCTGCCGGCCGGGCTCTGGGCCGCGGCCTCGGTGAAGGCCCGGGTGGAGGCGACCACGTGCTTGGCGGTCAGCACCTTGCCGATCTGGGTGAGGCTGGCGCCCTGCGCCACCGACACCTGCACCTGGCCGGTGCCGCCGCCGGGGTAGTCGGCGGCGGGCTTCTTGCCCTCGGGCCAGAGCACGAACAGCGCGAGCGCGGCCGCCATCACCACGCCCAGCAGCCCCGCCACGCTCAGGCAGCACGCGGCGCCGGTGCGGACCTGCTGCGGGTCCGGCGGTTCGATGCCGTACGGCAGGCCGGGCGGGGCGCCCTCGGGCTCGACGACGGGGGCACCGAGGTGGCCGGGGGTGAGTCCGGGCGCGGTGTACGGGTCGGTCACGGGGGCCCTTCCGGCTGCGGGCAGGGAGAGAGGGGCCCGTGCGGACGCGCGCCCGCACGGGCCCCTCTACCGGGAAGCTAGCCCGCGCCGATCAGACGACCGGCTCGACACTCTCACCGGGCGCCCGACCGCTCACCCGTTCGGTCTCAAGGGCCGACTGCAGGATCACCACGGCCGCGGCCTGGTCGATCACCGAGCGGCCCTTCTTCGCGGACCGCCCGGAGGCCCGCAGCCCGGCGGCGGCGGTGACGGTGGTCATCCGCTCGTCCACCAGCCGCACCCCGACGGGGTACAGCAGGCCGGCCAGCCGGCCCGCGTACTCGCGGACCTTGGCGGCGGCCGGGCCCTCCTTGCCGTTCAGCGAGCGCGGCAGGCCGACCACCACCTCGATCGCGTCGTACTCCTCGGTGATCGCCTTCAGCCGGGCCTGCGAGCGGCCCCCGGCGGGGACGGTCTCCACCGGCGTGGCGATCAGCCCGTCGGGGTCGCAGACCGCGACCCCGATCCGGGCGTCGCCCACGTCGACGGCGATCCGCCGGCCGCGCCGGAAGACCTTCTCCTCGATGGGTTGCCCGCTCACGCGCGCTCGGCCACCAGTGCCCGCACGGCCTCGATGGCGGCCGCGACGGCGGCCGGGTCGGTGCCGCCGCCCTGCGCCACGTCGTCCTTGCCGCCACCGCCGCCGCCGAGGGTCTTGGCCGCGGCGCGGACCAGCTCGCCGGCCTTGATGCCGCGGCCGCGGGCGTCCTCGTTGGTGGCGATCACGGTCAGCGGGCGGTCGTTCGCGACGGTGAACGCGGCGACCACGGCCGGGCGGGAGCCGAGCCGGGCCCGGACGTCCAGCACCAGCTTGCGCAGCTCGTCCGCGCCGGTGCCGTCACCGACCCGGGCTGCGACCAGGGCCACGCCCCGGACGTCCTCGGCGCCCTCGGCGAGGCCCGCGGCGGCCTGGAGGACCTTCTCCGCGCGGAACTTCTCGATCTCCTTCTCGGCGTCCTTGAGCTTGGCGAGCATCCCGGAGATCTTCTCCGGCAGCTCCTCCGGGCGGCCCTTGACCAGCTCGGTCAGCTGGGAGACCACGGTGTGCTCGCGGGCCAGGAACTTGTACGCGTCGACGCCGACCAGCGCCTCGACCCGGCGCACGCCGGAGCCGATCGAGGACTCGCCGAGCAGCTTCACCAGGCCCAGCTGGGCGGTGTTGCCGACGTGCGTGCCGCCGCACAGCTCCTTGGAGAAGTCGCCGATGGTGACCACGCGCACCGAGTCGCCGTACTTCTCGCCGAACATCGCGATGGCGCCCTGCTTGCGGGCCTGGTCCATCGTCATCACCTCGGCGGTGACGTCGAGCTCGCGGACCAGCACCTCGTTGATCTTCTGCTCGACGTCGGTCAGCACCGAGCCGGGGACGGCGGCGGGCGAGCCGAAGTCGAACCGGAAGCGGCCCGGCGCGTTCTCCGAACCGGCCTGGGCGGCGGTCGGGCCGAGCGCGTCGCGCAGCGCCTGGTGGGTCAGGTGGGTGGCCGAGTGGGCGCGCGAGACGGCCCGGCGGCGGTCGGTGTCGATGGTGGCGTACGCGGACGCGCCGAGCACCACCTCGCCGAACAGCACCCCGCCGGAGTGCACGATCACGCCGGGCACCGGCTGCTGGACGTCCCGGACCTCGACGACCGCGCCGGAGTCGAGGCGGATCCGGCCGTGGTCGGCGAGCTGGCCGCCGCCCTCGGCGTAGAACGGGGTGCGGTCGAGGATCAGCTCGACCTCGTCGCCCTCGGTGGCCGCGGGCGACGGGACGCCGTCCACCAGCAGGCCGACCACGGTGGCCTCGCCCTCGGTGTTGGCGTAGCCGGTGAAGACGGACGCGCCGGCCCGGTCGGCGACCTCGCGGTACGCGGCGACGTCGGCGTGGCCCATCTTCTTCGCCCGGGCGTCGGCCTTGGCGCGGTCGCGCTGCTCCTGCATGAGGCGGCGGAAGCCGGCCTCGTCGACCTGGAGGCCCTGCTCCTCGGCCATCTCCAGGGTCAGGTCGATCGGGAAACCGTAGGTGTCGTGCAGCTTGAACGCCTGCTCGCCGGAGAGCACCGCGCCGCCGGACTGCTTGGTCTCGGTGACCGCGGCGTCCAGCAGGCTGGTGCCGGAGCGCAGGGTCTGCAGGAAGGCGTTCTCCTCGGCGACGACGACCGTCTCGATGCGCTTGCGGTCGGCCTCCAGTTCCGGGTACTGCGGGGCCATCGCCTTGATCGAGACGTCGATCAGGTCCTTGGCGACCGGCTCGGTGGCGCCCAGCAGCCGCATGTTGCGGATCGCCCGGCGCAGGATGCGGCGCAGCACGTAGCCGCGGCCCTCGTTGCCGGGGGTGACGCCGTCGCCGACCAGCATCAGCGCGGTGCGGAAGTGGTCGGTGACCACGCGCAGCGAGACGTCCGACTTGTGCTCGGCGCCGTAGGTGTGGCCGGTGAGCTCGGCGGCGCGGTCGAGGATCATCCGCGAGGTGTCGATCTCGAAGAGGTTGTCGACGCCCTGGAGGACGGCGGCGAGGCGCTCCAGGCCGAGGCCGGTGTCGATGTTCTTGCTCGGCAGGTCGCCGAGGATCTCGAACCCGTCCTTGCCGTCGCCGTGGCCGCGCTCGTACTGCATGAAGACCAGGTTCCAGATCTCCAGGTAGCGCTCGCCGTTGACCGCCGGGCCGCCCTCCTCGCCGTACGCGGGGCCGCGGTCGTAGTTGATCTCCGAGCACGGGCCGCACGGGCCGGGGACGCCCATCGACCAGAAGTTGTCCTTCATGCCCAGGCGCTGGATCCGCTCGGCCGGGACGCCGATCTTGTCGCGCCAGATCTGCTCGGCCTCGTCGTCGTCCTGGTAGACGGTGATCCAGAGCTTCTCCGGCTCCAGGCCGTAGCCGCCGTCCGCCACCGGGCTGGTCAGCAGCTCCCAGGCGAAGGTGATGGCGCCTTCCTTGAAGTAGTCGCCGAACGAGAAGTTGCCGCACATCTGGAAGAACGAGCCGTGCCGGGTGGTCTTCCCGACCTCCTCGATGTCCAGGGTGCGCACGCACTTCTGCACGCTGGTGGCGCGCGAGAACTGCGGCTTGATCTCGCCCAGGAAGTACGGCTTGAAGGGCACCATGCCGGCGTTGACCAGCAGCAGGGTGGGGTCGTCGGCGACCAGCGAGGCCGACGGTACGACGGTGTGGCCGCGCTCCTCGAAGAAGCGCAGCCAGCGGCGGCGGATCTCTGCCGACTCCATCAGTGGGGGTCCTTCCGATCGGTCGTGCGGCCCGGCAACTCGCGCTGTCGGGGCTTGGCAACGATGGTCTGGGGGGTGGTGCGGCGCTCGGTGCGCGCGGACGGGGGCAGGGCGGCGGCCGGGGAGCCCGGGGCCGCCGAGATAGCTCGGGCCCCGTCGTCGGCGGCCGCGCCGCTCAGCGCCCGGCGGCGCGGCGGCTCGACGACCGCGGTGCCGTCCAGGCCGAGGTCGGCGCGCAGCTCGCGCTCGCGCTCGTCCATGCCGGCGCGGACGTCCAGCGCGAAGCGCCGGGCGGCGTCGCCGAACCGGAGGGCGCCGCGGGCGGCGGTGCCGGACAGCGAGTCGGGGGTGAGGCGGTGCACCGCCTCGTTGGCCTTGTTCATGGCCCAGACCGTGGCGCCCGCGCCGACGGCCATCCAGAAGATCCTGCGCACCATCGCGGTCAGCCCCTCACGGCCCGGCGGACCTTGGACAGCAGCCCGCGGCGCGGCGCCGCCTGGGCCCGCACCTCGGCCCGGATCATCCGGGCCAACTCCTCGCGCTCACCGGCCTGCTGGGGCACCGCGACCGCCCCGGCCCGCTGCCGGGCGACCGCCTTGCGCACGCCGTGGCTGAACGCGGCCACCTTCACCAGCGGCCCGCCCAGCGTCGCGGCCACGGTGGACGACAGCGCCTTGGCGTCGGCCGCCGCGTCCTGCACGTTGGCGGTGATCTCGTCGACCCGCTCCAGCTGCTCGTGCGCGCTGCGGACGGCGGCGTTCGCGTCCCGCAGCAGCGGCACGGCCTGCTCGGTGACGGCGGCGACCAGCACGGTCGCCTCCCGGAGCACCTTGGACAGCCGCACCAGCACCACGGCGAGCAGGGTGACCAGGACCGCCCAGAAGACGGCCACCAGCAGCCCGGCCAGCTCTCCCACGGACACCTTCGCGCGCTCCCTCGCTGTGTTTGGCCAAATTACACACGGGCCGCGCCTGTGACGCTTACGCACCTCTGCCACATTTACACACGGCCCCCTGAACCCTATCGCGACGGCGGCTCGTTCCCCGACCGGTATATCCGCCGGTGGGCCCGCCCGGCCCGGCCGGATGTGCGAACACCGCGCGTAACCTACCGTCAGGTCACCTCGTTGGGGGTTTGGCTCGCGGAGCGCGGGCCGGCGGGTTCCGGTTCTCCTAGCGGCGGGGGCGTCCATGGGCAGCACGTCGGGGGCGGGCAGGCTCCCCGCGGAGGTCACCAGCTTCGTCGGCCGGGCCGCCGAACTCGACGCGCTGGCCGGTCTGGTGGGCCGGGCCCGGCTGGTCACGGTGACCGGCCCGGGCGGGGTCGGCAAGTCCCGGCTGGCCCTGCGCGCCGCCGCGCTGCTGGCCGACGGCTTCCCGGACGGCGCGCACCTGGCCGAGGTCGCCCCCGTGCGGGACCCGCTGCTGCTGGGCCACGCGGTGCTGGAGGCGCTGCGGCTGACCGACCACACCGCCCGCCCGCCGCTGGACGTGCTGGTCGAGCAACTGGCCGACCGCGAGGCCCTGTTGGTGCTGGACGGCTGCGAGCACCTGGTGGCCGCCTGCGCCGAGCTGGTGGACGCGCTGCTGCGCGCCGCCCCCGGCCTGCGGGTGGTCGCCACCTCCCGGCAGTCGCTGCGCACCGCGGGCGAGCACCTGCTGCCGCTGGCCCCGCTGGCCTGCGAGCCGGTCGGCGGCGGGGCCGACCCGGAGGCGGCGCTGCTGTTCGCCGACCGCGCCGCCGCCGTGCTGCCCGGCTTCCGGCTGGACCACCGCAACCGGAACGGCGTGGCACTGCTCTGCCGCCGGCTGGACGGCGTCCCGCTGGCCCTCGAACTGGCCGCCGGCCGGCTGCGCACGCTCTCCGTGGAACAGCTGGCCGCCCGGCTGGAGGACCGCTTCCGGCTGCTCACCGGCGGCGACCGGACGGCACCGGCCCGGCACCGGACGCTGCGCACCGCGATCGGCTGGAGCCACGAACTCTGCACGATGCAGGAACGTTTACTCTGGGCCCGCCTCTCGGTCTTCGCCGGCGGCTTCGACCTGGAGGCCGTCGAGTACGTCTGCGCCGGGCACGGCCTGGCCGCCGACGAGGTGCTGGAACTCGTCGACTCGCTGGTCGACAAGTCCGTCCTGGACCGGCTCGACGGCGACGGCGCCGTCCGCTTCCGGATGCTCGACACGCTGCGCGAGTACGGCGCGGGCTGGCTGCGGGCCGGCGGCGACCGGCCGCGGCTGCTGCGCCGCCACCGGGACTGGTACCTGGGCCTCGCCACCTGGGGCGAGGTCGAGTGGTTCGGCCCCCGGCAGGCCCGGACCGCCGAGCGCACCCGGCTCGCCCACCCCAACCTGCGCGCCGCGCTGGAGTTCTCGCTCGCCGAGCCCGGCGAGGAGCAGCTCGCCCTCGTCCTGGCCGGCACCCTCTGGTACTTCTGGGTCTGCACCGGCCACCTCGGCGAGGGCCGGCACTGGCTCGACCGGGCGCTGGCGCTCGCCCCCGAGCCCACCGAGGCCCGGGCCAAGGCGCTCTGGGTCACCGGCTACCTGGCCACCCTGCAGGGCGACCTGGACCGGGCCCGGCCCGCCCTGGAGGAGTGCCGCCGCCAGGCCCTGGACACCGGCGACGACCGGGCGCTGGCCTATGCCGTCCACCGGCAGGGCTGCGCCGCCCTGATCGGCGACGAGCCGGTCCGCGCCGCCGAGCTGTTCGAGGAGGCGCTGTGGCACTACGACGCGCTCGGCGAGCTCAACTCCCACGTCCTGATGGCCATGTTCGAACTCGCCCTGGCGCACTTCTTCCAGGGCCACGAGGAGGACGGCCGGGCCTGGATCGAGCGGCTCCGGGAGACCTGCGAGGAGCACGGCGAGCAGTGGGCGTACGGGTACTGCCTGTACGCGATGGCCTTCGCCCGGCGGCAGGGCGGCGACCTGGGCCCCGCCCGGGCCCTCGCCCGCGAGTCGATGCGGCTCCACCACCTGTTCCGCGACCTGCTGGGGATCGTGCTGGCGATGGACCTGCTGGCGCTGCTGGCCACCGAGGGCCCGGACGCCGACCTGGGCGAGGCCCGGGTGCTGCAGGGCGCCGCGCACCGGATCTGGCGGGCCGTCGGCACCCCGTTCTTCGGCTCCCGCTCGTTCAACGGCCCGCACCTGGAGTGCGAGCGGCGCGCCCGCGACGGCCTGACCGAGCAGGAGTGCGCGGCGGCCTTCCGGCTCGGCTCCCGGCTCGACCTGGACGCCGCGGTCCGCCGTGCGCTCGGCGGCGGCTCCCCGCGGGAACGGGAAACGCCCCCGCGGTCCGAGGACCGGGGGGGCGTTCCGCTCGCGGGTCAGCGCGAGTAGTACTCGACGACGAGCTGCTCGTCGCAGACGACCGGAACCTCGCGGCGCTGCGGCGCGCGGTCCAGGCGGAAGGCCAGGGCCTTCAGGTTGACCTCGAGGTACTTCGGGGTCTGGCCCTCGCCGGCGTTGCCGCCCTCGCGAGCCACCTGGAAGGGGACCTTCTCCTTGGACTTTTCCTTCACCGTGACGACGTAGCCCGGCTTCAGCTGGAACGACGGCTTGTTGACCTTCGAGCCGTTGACCTCGATGTGACCGTGCACGACCATCTGGCGGGCCTGGTAGATGGTGCGGGCGATGCCCGAACGCAGCACCAGGGAGTCGAGGCGGACCTCGAGCAGGCCGACCAGGGCCTCGCCCGTCTTGCCCTCGACCTTCTTGGCGGCCTCGAAGGCACGCGCCATCTGCTTCTCGCTGAGGTCGTACTGCGCGCGCAGACGCTGCTTCTCGGTCAGCCGGACCTTGTAGTCGGAGTTCTGCTTGCGGCCGCGGCCGTGCTGGCCGGGCGGGTACGGACGGGCCTCGAAGTACTTGACGGACTTCGGGGTCAGCGGAACGCCGAGAGCACGGGCGATCTTGACCTTGGGGCGCTTCTGGTTCGCCATGTTTCCTTTTCCTGTTCAGATACGGCTGTCACCAGGTGTTGACGGAGGACGCTCCTCGCGGTCCGGAGAAAAACCGCCCGTTGCCGGACGGTCAGCCGCTCTCCGCGACCGGGCACTACGTGCTTGCACACGGCAGGCCCACGACCGGGAAGGGTGGTGGGCCGTCCGCGACACCGAAGACCGGTGCGCGCCGCTCCTGGGGGAACTCCCTCGTGGGAGGCCCCCGTTCGATGCCCCGCTGGTGCGGCCGGTCGCTCCTCGCGGAACCCCGGGCCCGGGACACACCCCCCTACTATACGGGACGGCTACTCCCCCTTGAGCCGGGCCCTGGTCCACTCGGCGATCTCCGCGTACCTGGCCTCGCCGCCCCGCCGGGTCGGCCGGTAGTACTCCTTGCCGTGCACCTCGTCCGGCGCGTACTGCTGGGCGGCGATGCCCTCCGGCAGGTCGTGCGGGTACCGGTAGCCCCCGCCGTGGCCGAGCTTCTTCGCCCCGCCGTAGTGCGCGTCCCGCAGGTGCGGCGGCACCGCGCCGGCCAGGCCCTGCCGGACGTCCGCCAGGGCGGCGTCGATGGCCAGGTAGGCGGCGTTCGACTTGGGCGCCAGGGCGAGCGCGATGGCCGCCTGGGACAGGATGATCCGGGCCTCCGGGAAGCCGATCAGGGCGACCGCCTGGGCGGCGGCGACGGCGGTGGGCAGCGCGGTCGGGTCGGCCAGGCCGACGTCCTCGCTGGCGGAGATCATCAGGCGGCGGGCGATGAAGCGCGGGTCCTCCCCCGCCTCGATCATCCGGGCCAGGTAGTGCAGCGTGGCGTCCACGTCGCTGCCGCGGATCGACTTGATCAGCGCGCTCGCCACGTCGTAGTGCTGGTCGCCGTCCCGGTCGTAGCGCACCGCGGCCTGGTTGACCGCCGTCTCGGTCGCCGCCAGGGTCAGCACCGTCTCGCCCTGCTCCAGCGCCGCCCCGGCCGCCGCCTCCAGCGTGGTCAGCGCCCGCCGCGCGTCGCCCCCGGCGAGGCGCACCAGGTGGTCCTCGGCCTCCGCGCTCAGCTCCACGCTGCCGCCCAGGCCCCGCTCGTCGGCGGTGGCGCGGCGCAGCAGGGCGCGGACGTCCTCGTCGGTGAGGGACTCCAGGGTGAGCAGCAGGCTGCGCGAGAGCAGCGGGGAGATCACCGAGAAGTACGGGTTCTCGGTGGTCGCGGCGATCAGGGTGACCCAGCGGTTCTCCACGGCGGGCAGCAGCGAGTCCTGCTGGGCCTTGGAGAAGCGGTGGATCTCGTCCAGGAACAGCACCGTCTCCCGGCCGGTCATCCCGACCGCGCGCCGGGCGCCGTCGATCACCGCCCGGACTTCCTTGACGCCGTGCGTGATCGCCGAGAGCTCGACGAACCGACCCTCCACCGCCCGGCTGATCACGTGCGCCAGCGTGGTCTTGCCCGTCCCGGGCGGCCCCCACAGGATCACCGAGCTGGTGGCCGCCGGGCCCTTGGCCCCGGAGACCAGGCGCCGCAGCGGCGAGCCGTCCTTGAGCAGCTGCCGCTGCCCGGCCACCTCGTCCAGCGTCCGCGGCCGCATCCGCACCGCGAGCGGGGCGCGGCCCGGCTCGGCGCTCTGGCGTTCTTCGGCAGCGTGCGTGAAAAGGTCGGGCTCGTCCACGCCCCGAGCCTATGCGAGGGCTCCGACAGACCGGGACGCCAGGGGCGCGCGGCCGCCCGGCGCCCCCGGCCGCCGCCTCACTCGAAGCGCTCCGGGTCCCCGGCGCCGTAGCGGACGATCTCCGCCTCGCCGCCGGAGAAGTCGACGACGGTGGTGGGCACCGTCCCGCACTCGCCGGAGTCGACCACCGCGTCCACCACGTGGTCGAGCCGCTCCTTGATCTCCCAGCCCTGGGTCATCGGCTCCTCCTCGCCGGGCAGCAGCAGGGTGCTGGAGACCAGCGGCTCGCCGAGTTCGGCGAGCAGGGCGCGGGTGACGGGGTGGTCGGGGATGCGGACGCCGACCGTCTTCTTCTTGGGGTGCAGCAGCCGGCGCGGCACCTCCTTGGTGGCCGGGAGGATGAAGGTGTAGCTGCCGGGGGTGGCCGCCTTGACCGCGCGGAAGACGTTGTTGTCGAGCTGGACGAACTTCCCCAGCTGGGCGAAGTCCTCGCACATCAGGGTGAAGTGGTGGCGCTCGTCGAGCTTGCGGATGGTGCGGATCCGGTCCAGTGCCTCGCGGTTGTCCAGCCGGCAGCCGAGGGCGAAACAGGAGTCGGTGGGGTACGCGATCAGGGCGCCGTCGCGGATGCTCGCCACCACGGTGGAGACGGTGCGGGGCTGGGGCGTCTCGGGGTGCACGTCGAAGTACTTCGCCATTGCTCGACCCTACTGCCCGGCCCGCGCCAGCACCGTCGCGGCGTGGTCGAAGACGTACTTCTGGAGGTCGCGCGGCGGCCGCTGGTAGCCGCGCGGCTCGGGGCGCGGCGGCAGGGTGACGACGGGCTTGGCCACCTCGCGGTACGGGACGGTGGACAGCAGGTGGGCGACCATGTTGATCCGGGACCGGCGCTTGTCGTCGCTGTCGACGACGTTCCAGGGCGACTCGGGGAGGTCGGTGTAGACGAACATCTCGTCCTTGGCCCGCGAGTAGTCCTCCCAACGGGTGATGGACTCGACGTCCATCGGGGAGAGCTTCCACTGCCGCATCGGGTCGTCGAGCCGGTCGCGGAAGCGGCGCTCCTGCTCGACGTCGCTGACCGAGAACCAGTACTTGCGCAGCAGGATGCCGGCCTCGACCAGCATCCGTTCGAAGGTGGGGCACTGGTGCAGGAACTGCCAGTACTCCTCGTCGGTGCAGAAGCCCATCACCTTCTCGACGCCGGCCCGGTTGTACCAGGAGCGGTCGAACAGGACCATCTCGCCGGCCGCCGGGAGCTGTTCGACGTAGCGCTGGAAGTACCACTGGCCGCGCTGGCGCTCGGTGGGGGCGGGCAGGGCGGCGATCCGGGCGATCCGGGGGTTGAGGTACTCGGTGACGCGCTTGATGGCGCCGCCCTTGCCGGCCGCGTCGCGGCCCTCGAAGACGATCACCATCCGGACGCCCTCGACCCGGACCCACTCCTGGAGCTTGACCAGTTCGCGCTGGAGGCGCAGCAGCTCGTCCTCGTAGAGCTTCTTGGGCATCCGCTCGGCCCGGCGGCCGGGCTTCTTCCCGGCCTTGCCCGACCCGGCCTGCTTGGTCGGCTTGGGTGCCTTGGCCGGCTTGGGTGCCTTGGCCGCTTTGGCCGCCTTGGATGCCTTGGATGCCTTGGATGCCTTGGGTGTCGCCACTGTGTGCCTCCGCTCACCGCGCCGTTGACGATCTCTCAGGCTAGGGCGGGACGGGCCCGGGCGCAGTTCGGCGCACCCTCCCGGCAGGGCACCGGCGGTCCCCCGTGCCGCCGGTGCCGCTCGCGCCGGGGAAGGCCGGACAACTGTGCGACACCCCGGGGTTCCCGGTCCAATGCATTGCTCCATAACCTGGGGGCATGGACGTGGACACCCGGATGTTGCGCTACTTGACGGTGGTCGGCGAGGAGGGCCAGCTGACCGCGGCCGCGGCCCGGCTGGGGGTGAGCCAGCCGACGCTGACCAAGCAGGTGCGGGCGCTGGAGCGGCAGTTGGGGGTGGAGCTGTTCCTGCGCTCGCGGGCCGGGATGGTGCCCACGGCGGCGGGCGCCGAGCTGCTGGCGCGCGCCACCGGGCTGCTGGCCGGCTGGGAGGAGGCGCTGCGGGCGGCCCGGCGGGCGGCGGCGGAGACCGGCGGGGAGCTGCGGGTCGGCTTCGAGGGGGCGACGATCAACCTGCTGGGCCGGGAGGCGGTGGAGGACTTCGCCCGCCGGATGCCCGGCTGGCGGGTGCGGATGCGGCAGAACGACTGGTTCGACGAGACCTCCGGCCTGGCCTCGGGCGAACTGGACCTGGCGCTGTGGCACGCCCCGGCGTCGATGGCCGAGCGGTACGCGCACGCGCTGCTGGGCACCGAGGAGCGCTGGGTGGTGCTGGCGGCCGACCACCGGCTGGCGGACCGGGACGCGGTGGACCTGGCGGAGCTGTGGGAGGAGCCGTTCGTGGCGATCCCGGAGCAGGCCGGGGTGTGGCGCGACTACTGGCTGGGCGGCCCGGAGCGCGGCGAGCGGCCGGTGCGGGTCGGCGCGGTGGCGCACAACGCGGACGAGTGGATGGCCGCGGTGGCCTGCGGGCAGGGGGTGGGGTTCGCGCCGCGCTCGGTGGACCGCTGGGCGCGCCGTCCGGACGTGCGCTGCCTGCCGGTGCGCGGGCTGAGCCCGAGCCTGGTGGGGCTGTTCCGGCTGCCCGGCCGGGCGGCCACGCCGGCCATGGAGGCGTTCGCGGAGTCCTGCCGGCTGCACCTGGAGGTGCAGTACCGGGCGACCGGTGGCGGCCGGTCACCCGCGGGGAGCGGCGCTCAGACCTCCGCGAAGGGCGCGGGGTAGCGGCACACGCCGTGCGGGACGCCGTCGGCGCCGGGCAGCGGCAGGGCCTGGAAGTACCCGTCGGGGACGTCGAAGGGCCCGGTGATCCGGTGGTCGGCGGCGGGCGTGAAGCCGAACCTGGCGTAGTAGCCGGGGTCGCCCAGCACCACCACGACGCGCTCGCCCGCCTCGGCGGCGGCGGCCAGCGCGGCCCGCACCACGGCGGTGCCGACGCCCTTGCGCTGCCACTCCGGGGCGACCGCGACGGGCGCCAGCGCGAGGCCCTTCCCGTTGCCGATCCTCAGCCGGGTGAGCAGGGCGTGGCCGATGACGACCTCGCGGTCGTCCACCGCCACCAGGGACAGTGCGGGCAGCCAGGCGGCGTCGCGGCGCAGCGCGTCCACCAGGTCCGCCTCTTCGGGGCCTGGGAAGGCCGCCATGTGCACCCGCCGGGTCTCGGCGGTGTCGGTGGGGAGTTCGACTCTGGTTCGTACGGTCATCCTTGACCCTTCTTGCGCCCTGCACCCCGTTGTGCAGCGTTCCGGCCCCGGGCGGTGGCAGCCTACTCCTGGTGGGCGCGCACCGGCCGGGGCCGGAACAAATCGTGATCTCCGTGATGCACCGTCAGCATCCGCCGGGGCCGGACGGGCGCTGACGGCTCGTCAGGCGGTCGGCCCGGCCTCGGCCTTGGCGCCGTCCTTGCCCTCCTTGGCGTTCTCCTTGGCCTTGGGCCGGGCGTCCACGCCCGCCTCGCGGCGCTGGGCCGGGGTGATGGCGGTGGGGGCGCCGGTCAGCGGGTCGCCGCCGGTGGAGGTCTTCGGGAAGGCGATGACGTCCCGGATGGTGTCGTAGCCGCCCAGCAGGGTGACCACGCGGTCCAGGCCGAGCGCGATGCCGCCGTGCGGCGGCGGGCCGTAGTTGAAGGCGTCCAGCAGGAAGCCGAACTGCGCGGCCGCCTCCTCCTCGGACAGGCCGATCGCGTCGAACGCCCGCTTCTGCACCTCGCGCTGGTGGATGCGGATCGAACCGCCGCCCAGCTCCGAGCCGTTGAGCACCAGGTCGTACGCGTTGGAGAGCGCGCTGCCCGGGTCGGTGTCGAAGGTGGCGAGCGACTCGGCGGTCGGCGCGGTGAAGGGGTGGTGCACCGCGTGCCAGCCCTGGAACTCGCCCTTGTCGTCCTCGATCGGCTCGAACATCGGGAAGTCCACGACCCACAGGAAGGCCCACTGGGACTCGTCGATCAGCTGGCAGCGGCGGCCGATCTCCAGGCGGGCGGCGCCGAGCAGCTCCTGCGAGGCGGTCTTCTTGCCGGCCGCGAAGAACACCGCGTCGCCGGGCTTGGCGCCGGCGGCGGCGGCCAGGCCGGACAGGTGCTCCTCGGACAGGTTCTTGGCGACCGGGCCGCGCAGCTCGCCGGTCTCGGCGTCCACCAGGACGTACGCGAGGCCGCGGGCGCCGCGGGCCTTCGCCCAGTCCTGCCAGGCGTCGAGCTGCTTGCGGGGCTGCGAGGCGCCGCCGGGCATCACGACCGCGCCGACGTACGGGGCCTGGAAGACCCGGAACCCGGTGCCCGCGAAGTACTCGGTGAGGTCGGTGAGCTCCTGGCCGAAGCGGACGTCCGGCTTGTCGGAGCCGTAGCGGGACATCGCGTCGGCGTAGGTCAGGCGGGGCAGCGGGTTGGGGATCTCGTACCCGTGCACCTCCTTCCAGATCCGGGCGACGACCTTCTCGCCGAGCGCCAGGACGTCCTCCTGGTCGACGAAGGACGCCTCGATGTCGAGCTGGGTGAACTCCGGCTGCCGGTCGGCGCGGAAGTCCTCGTCGCGGAAGCAGCGGGCGATCTGGTAGTAGCGCTCCATGCCGGCCACCATCAGCAGCTGCTTGAACAGCTGCGGGGACTGCGGCAGGGCGTACCAGTGGCCCGGCTGGAGGCGGACCGGGACGAGGAAGTCGCGGGCGCCCTCGGGGGTGGAGCGGGTCAGGTACGGGGTCTCGATGTCGAGGTAGTCGTTCTCCTCCATCACCGTGCGGATGATGTGGTTGACCTTCGAGCGCAGCCGCAGCGCGCGGGCCGGGCCCTCGCGGCGCAGGTCGAGGTAGCGGTAGCGCAGCCGCACCTCCTCGTTGACCGAGCCGGGCTCGTACTCGGCGACCTGGAACGGCAGCGGCGCGGCCTCGGACAGCACCTCGATGGACTCGACGACGACCTCGACCGCGCCGGTCGGGATGTCCGGGTTCTCGTTGCCCTCCGGGCGGACCCGGACCTCGCCGACCACCTTCACGCAGTACTCGGAGCGCAGCCCGTGCACCGACTCCAGGTCGCGGACCACGACCTGCACGGTGCCCGAGGCGTCGCGCAGGTCGATGAAGGCCACGCCGCCGTGGTCGCGGCGGCGGGCCACCCAGCCGGCCAGGGTGACGGTGGTGCCGGCGTGCTCCGCGCGGAGCGTGCCCGCGTCGTGCGTGCGGATCACAGCTGCTTCTCCTTCAGGGTGGTGACGAGCGCCGCAAGGGCGACGGGGGTCTGCTCGCCGGACTCCATGTCCTTGAGCTGGACCACGCCCTCGGCGAGGTCCCGGTCGCCGGCGATCACGGCGAACCGGGCGCCGGATCGGTCCGCCGACTTCATGGCGTTCTTGATGCCCTTGACACCGAACGCGAGATCGGTGGCCACCCCGAGGCGGCGCAGCTCGACGGTCTTGGCGAACAGGACGGTCTTCGCCTCCTCGCTGAGCGCGACGGCGTACACCGCGGTGGTGGCGGGCAGGTCGAGGACGACGCCCTCGGCCTCCAGCGCGAGGTAGGTGCGGTCCACGCCCAGCGCCCAGCCGACCGAGGGCAGCGCCGGGCCGCCGATCATCTCGGACAGGCCGTCGTAGCGGCCGCCGCCGCCGATCGCGGACTGGGCGCCGAGGCCGTTGTGCACGAACTCGAAGGTGGTGCGGGTGTAGTAGTCCAGGCCGCGCACCAGCTTGGGGTCGTCGACGAACCCGACGCCCGCGGCGGTGAGCAGCTCGCGGACCTTCTCGTCGTACGCCTTGCAGTCCTCGCAGAGGTGGTCGCGCAGCCGGGGCGCGTCCACCAGCTGGGCCTGGACGGACTCGCGCTTGTCGTCCAGCACGCGCAGCGGGTTGATCTCCGCGCGGCGGCGGGTCTCCTCGTCGAGGTCGAGCCCGGCCAGGAACTCGACCAGCGCGGCGCGGTAGACCGGGCGGCACTGCCGGTCGCCGAGGCTGTTGAGCAGCAGCGAGTAGTCCGACAGGCCGAGCGCGCGGAAGGCGTCGTCGGCCAGGATGATCAACTCGGCGTCCAGCGCCGGGTCCTCGGCGCCGATGGCCTCCGCGCCGACCTGGGAGAACTGCCGGTAGCGGCCCTTCTGCATCCGCTCGTAGCGGTAGTAGTTGCCGGAGTACCAGAGCTTGACCGGCAGGTTGCCCTGCTTGTGCAGGTTCGCCTGGAGCGCGGCGCGCAGCACCGAGGCGGTGCCCTCGGGCCGCAGCGCGAGTTCGTCACCGCCCCGGGTGGTCAGCTGGTACATCTCCTTGGTGACGATGTCGGTGGACTCCCCGACACCGCGGGAGAAGAGCTTCACGTCCTCGAAGACCGGGGTCTCGATGTAGCCGTACCCGGCTCGGCGCGCGGGGGCGGAGATCGCCTCGCGGACCGCCAGGAAGGCCGCCGAGGTGGGCGGCAGCAGGTCGTAGGTGCCCTTGGGGGCGGTGAAGGTGCTCAACTTCTCTTCCGTCACATTCCTCGTCGCGGGAAGGCCGGTGCGCCCTGCGCACCGCCCGCCTGCTGGAGGTAGGGGTTGGTGGCGCGCTCACGGCCGATGGTGGTCTGGGAGCCGTGGCCGGAGAGCACCACGGTCGCGTCGTCGAGGGGCAGGCACACCCGGGCCAGCGAGCGCATGATCGCCGCGCTGTCCCCGCCCGGGAGGTCGGTACGCCCGATGGAGCCGGCGAACAGCAGGTCGCCCGAGAACAGGACCGGGGGGATGTCCTGCGAGGCGGGCGTCCTGAACGTCACCGACCCCTTGGTATGGCCGGGGGCGTGGTCGACGGTGAGCCGCAGCCCGGCGAGTTCCAGCACGCCGCCGTCGGTCAACTCGCGGACGTCGTCCGGCTCGCCGACGGTGATCGAGCCCATCAGCTGCTGCCCGAGCGAGCGCCCGAGCGCCTTCTCCGGGTCGGCCAGCATGTAGCGGTCCTCGGGGTGGATCCAGGCCGGCACGCCCCGCGCGCCGCAGACCGGGACGACCGAGGCGACGTGGTCGATGTGCCCGTGGGTGAGCAGCACCGCGACCGGCTTGAGCCGGTGCTCGCGGATCAACTCCTCGACGCCGCCCGCCGCTTCGTGGCCCGGGTCGACGATCACGCACTCCTCGCCGGCGGCGGGTGCGACCAGGTAGCAGTTGGTGCCCCAGGCCCCGGCGGGGAATCCGGCGACGAACACGCGAGTCCTTACGTTTCATGGCGGTGGCGGTGTGCTTTTCCCCCGCAGCCTACCGGCGGCACCGGGCCGCGGGCGAACCGGTTGTCCGGTGCGTTCAGGGCTTTCTCATCCTGGGCTGATCCCGTCCTGACGTGCCGGGTCCTTACACTGGGCCGCCGTCGGGTGCGATGATCCGCACGCGACAACAGAACAGGTCCCCGTTCCCCACAGTCCGGCAGGAGACACGTCCGGTGGTCAGCAGCGAACAGCGGCGGCGGCAGCTCGCCCGTGAGAAGTACGAGCGCCAGATGCAGGCGCGCGCCGAGGCGGTCGCCAAGCGCAGGCGGCGCAACGTGATCGTCGCCGCGGTCCTGGCCGTGGTGGTGGTGGCCGGCGTCGCGACCGTCGCGGGCGGCGTGTTCGACTCGGACAAGAAGAAGGACGACAAGGCCGCCTCCGCGGCGCCGACGCCCTCCTCCTCCGTCTCCGGCAAGCAGTGGGCCGCCGAGCCGGCCATGTCGATCGACACCGCGGCCAAGTACACGGCCAAGATCGAGACCTCGCAGGGCGAGGTCACCCTCGCGCTGAACGCCGCGAAGGCGCCGCACACCGTCAACTCCTTCGTGTTCCTGGCGGGTCAGCAGTTCTGGGACAACACCAAGTGCCACCGCCTGACCACGGAGGGCATCTTCGTCCTGCAGTGCGGCGACCCGACCGGCACCGGCCGGGGCGGCCCGGGCTACCAGTTCGCCGACGAGAACCTCGAGGGGGCGACCTACCCGGCGGGCACCGTGGCGATGGCCAACTCCGGTGCGAACACCAACGGCAGCCAGTTCTTCCTGGTCTACAAGGACACCCAACTGCCGCCCAGCTACACCCCGTTCGGCACCATCACCGGCGGCCTGGACGTGCTGCAGAAGATCGCCGCGGCCGGCACTGAGGGCGACACCGGCGACGGCGCGCCCAAGACTCCGGTCAACATCACCGCCATCACCACCGCGAAGGGCTGACCCGCCGCGAAAATCGACCGGCGCCGGATGCGGACAGCACCGGCGCTGGTCGCCTATGTTGCTGTTGTATAGGGTGCCCTGACCGTCGGCCGTCACCCTCGGCGCAACCCAACGACGGCTCGGGACGGCGGACTCCATCGGTCCGCCGCACATCAACTGTGGACGACGCTCCCGCCCGTGGGCGTGGCGTCATGTGGAGGAGGCGCTGTGAGCAGCGACCCGTGGGGCCGTGTCGACGAGCAGGGGAACGTCTACGTGAGGACGGCCGACGGCGAACGCCAGGTCGGCTCCTGGCAGGCCGGCTCCCCGGAGGAGGCCCTCGCCTACTTCGAGCGCAAGTTCCAGGGCCTGGAGGCGGAGACCGCCCTCCTGGAGCACCGGGTGCGCAAGACCGACCTGGCCGCCAAGGAGGCGCAGACCGCGCTGGACCACCTGCGCGCGCAGGTCACCGAGGCGCACGCGGTCGGCGACCTGGCCGCGCTGGCCGCCCGCCTGGACGCCCTGGCCGGCGAGATCGAGGCCCGGCAGGGCGAGCGCAAGGCCGCCCGGGCGAAGGCCCAGGAGGAGACCCGCGCCGCCAAGGAGGCGCTGGTCGCCGAGGCCGAGCAGCTCGCCGAGTCCAACCAGTGGCGGGAGGCCGGCGACCGGCTGCGCGCCCTGGTCGACAACTGGAAGGCGCTGCCGCGGCTGGACCGCAAGAGCGACGACGAGCTGTGGCACCGCTTCTCGCACGCCCGCTCGGTCTTCTCCAAGCACCGCAAGGCGCACTTCGCGGCGCTCGACTCGGAGCGCGAGTCGGCCCGCGCGGTGAAGGAGCGGCTGGTCGCCCAGGCCGAGGCGCTCTCCGGCTCCACCGAGTGGGGCCCCACCGCCGCCGCCTACCGCGACCTGATGACGCAGTGGAAGGCCGCCGGCCGCGCCCAGCGGGACGCGGAGGAGGAGCTGTGGGCCCGCTTCCGCGGCGCCCAGGACGTCTTCTTCCAGGCCCGGTCCTCCGCGTTCTCCGAGCGCGACGCCGAGCAGGGCGAGAACCAGAAGGCCAAGGAGGCGCTGCTGGTCGAGGCCGAGGCGATCCTGCCGATCACCGACCTGAAGGCCGCCAAGGCCGCGCTGCGCGAGGTCTCCGAGCGCTGGGAGGCCATCGGCCACGTCCCGCGCGACGCCCGTCCGAAGCTGGACGGCCGGCTGTCCGCGGTGGAGCGCGCCGTCCGCGAGGCCGAGGAGGCCGAGTGGCAGCGCTCCAACCCGGAGGCCCGGGCCCGCGCCACCGGCATGACCGCCCTGCTCCAGGCCGCCGTGGACAAGCTCCGCGCCGACCTGGACAAGGCCCGCGCGGCGGGCAACACCTCCCGGGCCGCCAAGCTGGAGGCCGAGCTGGAGGGCCGCCAGGCGCTGCTCGACCAGGCGCAGAAGTCGCTGCAGGAGTTCAGCTCCTGACCCGGCTCCGTACCCGAAGGGCCCCCGTCCGCACCGGACGGGGGCCCTTCGGGTACGGGGTCACACCACCGAGGGCGTGGCGGCCGGCGACTGCAGCTGGTCCAGGTCCAGGCTCTGGTCGGGCCCGGGGGTGGCGCTGGGGACGGGGGTGCCGAACTCGCTGAAATCGACCTTCCCGGTGTCCTGCTCCAGCTCCAGCGGCACCGCCGCGCCGGTGGTGGCCACGTACAGGGTGCCGGTGCCGGAGGCGCCGCTCAGCGCGAGGGCGGGGCGGTCCTGCACGGTGGCCGGTTCGCCCCGGGTCACGCCGCTCCCCGCGCTGCCGAGCCGGTCGGCCAGCGCGCCCAGGTCGCACAGCTCGGTGATCTCGCCGAAGTCCGGATTGTCGCTGCTGGTCCGCAGGTAGCGGTCGCCGACCAGGTCGGACAGCGCCGAACCGCCGTGGGTCTGCCAGAACTCCTGGTCCGGCTTCACCCACAGCTGCGTCCCGGCCTTGACCACCTCGAAGCTGCCGACGCCGAGCTGGCCGAGCGTGCCGGTGCAGTCCCCGGCGGTGTTCAGCCGCAGGTCCACCCGGACCTGCGCGCCCTGGGTGCTCAGCGTGCCGGCCGTCCGGACCGTGCCCGCGTCCCGGAGGCCCTGCACCGCCCGCTGGAGGGCCTGGTCGGCCGGGAGCGCCGCGAGGCCGTTGTCCCCGGCCGCGGAGGCCGCCGCCGGGCGGCCGTCACCGCGCTGCCGGTGCCGCTCGCCGCCGGGCCGCCGGAGCCGCCCGAACCGCTGCCGCACCCGGCCGCCAGTGCCGCGGCCGCCACCGCGCCGACCGCCGCCGTCCTGAGCCGTATGCCGTGCACGCTGCCTCCCGGAAAGCCGACCGCCCCCACCCGGCCAGTGTCGGCGGGGCGGGGGCGGGCGGCGACCGGAGCGCCGTGCGGGGCTCCTGCGCTTGCGGGCCGCGCCTACTTGCGGGCCGAGGTGACCCGGTAGACGTCGTACACGCCCTCGACGCCGCGCACCGCCTTGAGCACGTGCCCGAGGTGCTTGGGGTCGCCCATCTCGAAGGTGAACCGGCTCATCGCGACCCGGTCGCGGGAGGTCTGGACGGCCGCCGACAGGATGTTGACGTGCTGGTCGGAGAGCACCCGGGTGACGTCGGAGAGCAGCCGGGAGCGGTCCAGCGCCTCCACCTGGATGGCGACCAGGAAGACCGAGGACTGGGTGGCCGCCCACTCGACCTCGATCATCCGTTCGGGCTGCTGCTGGAGGGACTCCACGTTGACGCAGTCCGCGCGGTGCACCGAGACGCCGTTGCCGCGGGTGATGAAGCCGACGATCGGGTCGCCGGGCACCGGCGTGCAGCAGCGCGCCAGCTTCACCCACACGTCGTCCACGCCCTTGACGATGACGCCCGGGTCGCCCTTGGCCCGGCGGCGCATCGCGCGCGGCTGGTGCGAGGGGGTGGCGGTCTCGGCGAGGTCCTCGACCGCGCCCTCCTCGCCGCCCATCGCCTGGACCAGCTTCTGCACGATGGCCTGCGCGGCCACGTGGCCCTCGCCGATCGCCGCGTACAGCGAGGAGATGTCCGGGTAGCGCATCTCGTGGGCCAGCGTGACCAGCGAGTCCCCGGTGAGGATGCGCTGGATCGGCAGGCCCTGCTTGCGCATCGCCCGGGCGATCGACTCCTTGCCCTGCTCGATCGCCTCCTCGCGGCGCTCCTTGGAGAACCAGGCGCGGATCTTGTTCCGGGCCCGGGGCGACTTGACGAAGCTCAGCCAGTCCCGGGACGGTCCGGCGTTCTCCGCCTTGGAGGTGAACACCTCGACGGTGTCGCCGTTCTCCAGCGTCGACTCCAGCGGCACCAGCCGGCCGTTGACCCGGGCGCCGATGCACCGGCAGCCGACCTCGGTGTGCACCGCGAACGCGAAGTCCACCGGGGTGGCCTGCGCGGGCAGCGCTATCACGTCACCCTTCGGGGTGAAGACGAACACCTCGTTGCTGGACAGGTCGAAGCGCAGCGACTCGAGGAACTCGCTCGGGTCCTCGGTCTCCTTCTGCCAGTCCAGCAGCTGCCGCAGCCAGGCCATCTCGTTGACCGCGTCGGCCTTGTCGTGCTGCCGCCCGTGGGTGGGCGTGTCGGTGCGCACCTTGGAGGCGCCGGCCACCGCCCGCTGCTTGTACTTCCAGTGCGCGGCGATGCCGTACTCGGCGCGGCGGTGCATGTCGAAGGTGCGGATCTGCAGCTCGACGGGCTTGCCCCCGGGGCCGATCACCGTGGTGTGCAGCGACTGGTACATGTTGAACTTGGGCATCGCGATGTAGTCCTTGAACCGCCCCGGCACCGGGTTCCACCGCGCGTGGATGGTGCCCAGCGCCGCGTAGCAGTCGCGGACGGTGTCGACCAGGACCCGGATGCCCACCAGGTCGTAGATCTCGGCGAAGTCCCGGCCCCGGACGATCATCTTCTGGTAGACCGAGTAGTAGTGCTTGGGACGGCCGGTCACCTGCGCGGTGATCCGGGCCCCGCGCAGGTCGCCCTGCACCTGGTCGATCACGGTGGCCAGGTACTCGTCCCGCTTGGGGGCGCGCTCGGCCACCAGCCGGACGATCTCGTCGTACATCTTGGGGTAGAGGATGGCGAAGGCCAGGTCCTCCAGCTCCCACTTGATGGTGTTCATGCCCAGCCGGTGCGCCAGCGGGGCGTAGATCTCCAGCGTCTCGCGGGCCTTCTTCTCCTGCTTCTCCCGCTTCAGGTAGCGCATCGTGCGCATGTTGTGCAGCCGGTCGGCGAGCTTGATCACCAGCACCCGCGGGTCCTTGGCCATCGCCACGACCATCTTGCGGACGGTCTCCGCCTGCGCGGCCTCGCCGAACTTGACCCGGTCCAGCTTGGTCACGCCGTCGACCAGCAGCGCCACCGAGTCGCCGAAGTCCTGCCGGAGCGTCTCCAGGCCGTAGTCGGTGTCCTCGACGGTGTCGTGCAGCAGCCCGGCCATCAGCGTCGGCGCGTCCATCCCCAGCTCGGCCAGGATGGTCGCCACCGCCAGCGGGTGGGTGATGTACGGGTCGCCGCTCTTGCGCTTCTGCCCGCGGTGCCACTTCTCCGCGACGGCGTACGCCCGCTCGATGTCCTTCAGCAGCCCCGGGTCGGCCTTGGGGTCGTTGGCCCGGATCGTCCGGAACAGCGGCTCCAGCACCGGGTTGACCATCGAACTGCGCTGACCGCCCAGCCGCGCAAGCCGAGCCCGCATCCCGCCCGGTGAGGGACGGGAACTGGCGGCAGCGGCCGTGGGCACAACCTCGTCGGGCAAGGACACTCCTACGTCGGATCAACCTTCATCGTACCGACAGCGCGCCCCCCTGCGGCGGCGCGCCCGCCTCGAACGGAGAACCGCCCGGGAACGGTCGTGTTCCCGGGCGGCCCTCGAACAGCGCGGTGTCACACCACGACGAGCGTCTCCAGCGGGGCGCCGTGCAGGTGCGGGGCGAGCTTCGCGCGCCCCGTCAGGAAGCCGAGCTCCATCAGCACCACCACGCCGACCAGCTCGGCCCCGGCCTCCTGGACCAGGTCCAGCGAGGCCGAGATCGTCCCGCCGGTGGCCAGCACGTCGTCGACCACCAGGACCCGCTCGCCCGGCTCGAACGCGTCGCACTGGACCTCCAGCGTCGCCGACCCGTACTCCAGGTCGTACGAGCGGGAGAACACCTCGCCGGGCAGCTTGCCCTTCTTGCGGATCGGGACGAACCCGAGCCCGGCCGCGAACGCGGCCGGCGCGGCGAGGACGAACCCCCGCGCCTCCAGCCCGACCACCTTGGTGGCGCCGAGCTCCTTCGCCCGCGAGGCCAGCGCCCGGGTCAGCACGCCGAACGCCTCGGCGTCGGCCAGCAGGGGGGCGATGTCCTTGAACAGGACCCCCGGCTTGGGGTAGTCCTGCACGTCCCGGATCCGGCTGTTGAGCAGCTCGGACAGGGCGGGGTCGGTGGTGGAGGTCACGGGGGTTCCTTCGCGGAGGGTCAGTGCTTGCCGGACGGCCGTCCCTTGCCGCGGGCGCGGCCGACCGGCTGGTTACGCTGTCCGACCATACCGGCCGCGACCTGCTCCTCGTCGCCGTCCTCGCTGTCGGCGCTCTCGCCGCGGGCTTCGGCCTCGGCCGCGGCCTTGGCCTCCGAGGCGCGCCGCTGGGCGACCCGCTTGGCCAGCGCCTTCATCTCCGGGGCCTGCTCCTTGAGCTGCGCGAGCAGCGGGGTGGCCACGCAGATGGAGGAGTAGGCACCGGCCGCGAGGCCGATGAACAGGGCCAGCGAGATGTCGTTCAGGGTGCCCGCGCCCAGGAAGCCGCCGCCGATGAACAGCAGCGCCGAGACCGGGAGCAGGGCGACGACCGTGGTGTTGATGGAGCGCACCAGGGTCTGGTTGAGGCCGTGGTTGGCGGCCTCGCTGTAGGTGCGGCGGGACTGCTTGGTGATGCCCTTGGTGTTCTCCTTCACGGTGTCGAAGACGACGACCGTGTCGTAGAGCGAGTAGCCGAGGATGGTCAGGAAGCCGATCACGGTGCCCGGGGTGACCTCGAAGCCGACCAGGGCGTAGACGCCGATGGTGATCAGGAGGTCGTGGATCAGGGCGACCAGGGCGGCCACCGCCATCCGCCACTCGAAGGCGATCGCCATGTAGACGGTGACCAGGACCATGAAGACGATCAGGCCGGTCAGCGCCTTCTTGGAGATGTCGGCACCCCAGGAGGGGCCGATCACCTGGGCGTTGATGTCCTGCTCCTGGACGCCGATCGCCTGCGAGAACTCCTTGGTGAAGGTGGTCGCGGGGATCGACTCCTCGGCGCTGACCTGGATCCGGACGTCGCCCTTGTCCGTGGTCTGCACCAGCGCGGTGTGCGAGCCGATGATCTTGTCGGCGGTGTCCTTCGCCTGCGAGGCGGACAGGCCGGGCTTGTGCACGGTGTAGACCGAGCCGCCCTTGAACTCGATGCCCAGGTGCAGGCCCAGGGCCAGGCCGATGCCGGCCACCAGGACGATCACCGCGGAGATCGAGTACCAGATCTTCCGCCGGCCGACGAAGTCGAAGGAGACCTCGCCCTGGTAGAGGCGGTGACCGATGTTGCGGAGCGACATGGGTCAGACCTCCTGGGTGGTGGTGGGACGGCGGCGGGAGCCGCGCAGCGGCGGACGGGCGCCGAGCCGCTTCGGGTCCAGGCCGGACCACGGGTGGCCGCCGGCGAAGAACTTGGTGCGGGCGAGCAGGGTGATCAGCGGCTTGGTGAACAGGAAGATCACCACGACGTCGAGCAGGGTGGTCAGGCCCAGCGTGAAGGCGAAGCCCTGCACCTTGCCGACCGACACCAGGTAGAGCACCGCGGCACACAGGAAGGACACGAAGTCCGAGACCAGGATGGTGCGCCGGGCCCGCGGCCAGGCGCGCTGCACGGCGGCCCGCAGCTGGGCGCCCTCGCGGACCTCGTCGCGGATGCGCTCGAAGTACACGATGAACGAGTCGGCGGTGATGCCGATCGCGACGATCGCGCCGCAGACCGCGGGCAGGTTCAGCGCGAAGCCGATGCCCGCGCCCAGCAGGCTCATGATCGACCAGGTCAGGACCGCCGAGACGACCAGGCCGGCGATCGAGATCAGGCCCAGGCCGCGGTAGTAGACCAGCGAGTACGCGACCACCAGGACCATGCCGATCAGACCGGCGATCAGGCCCGCCTTCAGCTGCTCGGAGCCGAGCTGCGGGGAGACGGTGGTGACGTCGCTCTTGACGAAGTCCAGCGGGAGCGCGCCGTAGCTCAGCACGTTCGCCAGCGACTTGGCGTCCTCCGAGGTGAAGGTGCCGCTGATGACGGCGGTGCCGCCGCTGATCGACTCCGACACGTACGGGTGGGAGACGACCTGGCCGTCCAGCACGATCGCGAACTGGTTGGCCGGGCTGGTCTGGGTGGCCAGCTGGCCGGTGGTGTCGGCGAAGGCCTTGGAGCCGGTGTCGTTGAACGACAGGTCGACCATCCAGCCCTTGCCGGTCTGGTTGTCGTAGACGGCCTGCGCCTTGGTGACGTCCTGGCCGTTCACGGCGACGCCGCCGAGCACGAACTTGTACCAGAGGCCCTGCTCCGCGTCGTACGAGCAGGCGATGGCCGGCTTGGTCGGGTCGCTGGTCTGGTAGTTGAGGCGCTGCGCCTTGTCGGTGCAGTCCAGCGCGGCGTACTTCTGCTGGAGCGCGGCGGTCTCCGGGTCCGGGGTGGCCGCGGCGCTCGGGTCGGCCGCGGGGGCCGAGGCGCCGGCGGAGGCGCTCGGCTGGGCCGCGGCGGAGCCGGAGGCGGAGGCGCTCGCGGAGGCCGACGGGTCGGCCTGCAGCGCGCCGGAGAGGGCGCGGCCGGCCTTGGTGGCGGACGCGGAGGCGCTCGCGGAGGCACTCGCGGAGGAGGAGGCCGAGGCGGAGGCGCCGCTGCCGGCGCTCGCGGAGGCGCCCGCGCTCGGGGCCGCCGAGGCCTCGGCGCCCGCGGAGGCGGAGGCCGACGGGTCGGGCTGCTGGGCGGCCGCGCCGGACGGCTCGGCGACCAGCACCGGGCGGAAGTAGAGCTTGGCGGTGTCACCGACCTTGTCGATGGACTGCTGCGTGTTACCACCGTCGGGGATGTTGACGATGATGTTCGCGTTGCCCTGGGTCTGGACCTCCGCCTCGGAGACGCCCATGCCGTTGACGCGCTTCTGGATGATGCTGACCGCGGTGTCCAGGTTGGTCTTGTTGACCGCGGAAGGATCATCGGACTTAGCGGTCAGCGTGACGCTGGTGCCACCGGCGAGGTCGATACCGAGACGCGGCTTGGTGTTGCCCGTCCCGAACATGAGGGCCACAAGGCCGACGGTGACCACCAGGATGAGCGCCAGCGCCCGTCCCGGGTATCCGTCGCGCGACCGCGACTTGGGTGTTGCCACCTTGCTCGTTTCTCCCTGTCCATGCCGCCCGGCGGCCGGCCTCCGGCCCCGCGCTGGGCGGGGTGCCGGAAGGCGGCGGACGCACGACGGCCCAAGAGTCTTGTTGGGCTTGCGGCGGATGCCGCTGGTCGAGGGTGCCCCGACCGTACTACTTGCTCTCGGGAGCCTCGGCGTCGGCCTTCGCCTCGTCCTTGGACAGGCTCAGCGGCTTCTCGTCGGCGTCCGCGTCCGCCACGGCCTCGACGGCCTCGGCGTCCTCGACGGACTCGTCCTCGGCGGGGCGGCCGTTGATGATCGCGTCGTACTCCAGCGGCTCCAGGACGGCCGCGATCGCGCCCTTGGTGTAGTGGGCCACCACGCCGGGGGCGACCTCCAGCTCGACGGTCTCGTCGTTGACCGCCTTCACCAGGGCGTACATGCCGCCGATGGTGCGCACGCCCGACCCCGGCTGCAGCGCGGACTGCATGCTCTGCGCCTGCGCCTGCCGCTTCTTCTGCGAGCGGAACATCAGGAAGATCGCGAGGAGCGGGAGGATGAGGATGATCAGATTCACGGCCAGGGTCCTTTGCGGCCGCGCGCGGCGACCAGTGCGTATACGTCGGCCCGTCGGGTGAGAGGGGCGGTCCGGCGGAGTCTAGGCGACCCGCACTCAACGGACAACGCCAAGCATGCCAGTGTGCCGCCGAAAGTGGCGAGCCTTGGCATGCACATAAACTCGCGATAAGGCGCCGGAGTTATGCCTGGCCGTCGCCCCAGAGGCCGCCCTGCTGGCCGCCCCGCGCTCCCTTCGGCGCTCCCTGGGCCTGCGGCGGGGTCAGCCCCAGGTGGTGCCAGGCCGCCGCGGTGGCGATCCGCCCGCGCGGGGTGCGCGCCAGCAGGCCCTCCCGAACGAGGAAGGGCTCGGCCACCTCCTCGACCGTCTCCGCCTCCTCGCCGACCGCCACCGCCAGCGTGGACAGGCCCACCGGGCCGCCGCCGAACAGCTTCAGCAGCGCCTCCAGCACCGCCCGGTCCAGCCGGTCCAGGCCGCGCGCGTCGACCTCGTAGACCTCCAGCGCCCGGGCGGCGATCTCCCGGCTGACCAGGCCGTCGTGCCGGACCTGCGCGAAGTCCCGCACCCGGCGCAGCAGCCGGTTGGCGATCCGGGGCGTGCCGCGCGAGCGGCCGGCGATCTCGGCCGCGCCCGCCGGGTCGATCTCCACGTCCAGCAGGCCCGCCGAGCGGTGCACCACCCGCTCCAGCTCGGCCGGGGCGTAGAACTCCATGTGGCCGGTGAAGCCGAAGCGGTCGCGCAGCGGCGGCGGCAGCAGGCCCGCCCGGGTGGTCGCGCCGACCAGCGTGAACGGCGGCAGCTCCAGCGGGATCGCGGTGGCGCCGGGGCCCTTGCCGACGATCACGTCGACCCGGAAGTCCTCCATCGCCATGTAGAGCATCTCCTCGGCGGGCCGGGACATCCGGTGGATCTCGTCGAGGAACAGCACCTCGCCCTCGGTCAGCGAGGACAGGATCGCCGCCAGGTCCCCGGCGTGCTGGATCGCCGGGCCCGAGGTGATCCGGATCGGGGCGTTCAGCTCGGCCGCGATGATCATCGACAGGGTGGTCTTGCCCAGCCCGGGCGGGCCGCTCAGCAGCACGTGGTCCGGCGCCGCGCCGCGCTTGCGGGCCGCCTGGAGGACCAGCGAGAGCTGCTCGCGCACCCGCTCCTGCCCGATGAACTCCTCCAGCAGCCGGGGCCGCAGCGCGGCCTCCACCGCCTGGTCCTCGCCGTCGGCGGACGCCGCCACCAGGCGGTCAACGGGCTCGGACTCGTACGGGCTCATCGGAAAACTGCTCCCCATGTCGACTTGGAGACGGATCGTCCTATTGCTTCGGCGCCGGGCCGCACCGGGCCGCTCAGCGGGCCCGGTTCAGGCCGCGCAGGGCGAGCCGGAGCAGGGTGCCGACGTCCGGCACGGACTGCGCCTCGGCCTCCGGCGCGACCCGGGCCACCGCCTCGTCCGCCTCCCGCGGAGCGTAGCCCAGGCCCACCAGGGCCGCGTGCAGCTGCTCGTGCCAGGGCGCCGGGCCGGACGCGACCGGCTTCTGCGCCGGGACGGTGCCGTGCGGGGCGCCGAGCTTGTCCTTGTACTCCAGCAGCAGCTTGGCCGCCTTCGCCTTGCCGATGCCGGGCACCGCGATCAGCGCCTTCTCGTCGCCGCCCGCCACCGCCACCCGCAGCGCCTCCGGCGAGTGCACCCCGAGGATCGCCTGGGCCAGCTTCGGCCCGACGCCGGGCGCGGCCTGCAACACCTCGAACGTCGCCCGCTCGTCGTCGTCGGCGAACCCGAACAGCGTCAGCGAGTCCTCCCGGACCACCAGCGAGGTCGCCAGCCGGGCCGGCTCCCCCACCCGCAGCGTGGCCAGCGTGGCCGGCGTGCACTGCACCGCCATCCCCACCCCGCCGACCTCTACCACGGCCACCCCGGCCCCCACCACCGCAACCGGCCCCTGCACAAAGGCGATCATGGTGAAGTCGTTCCTCTCGATGGTTCCGATGCTTGGTACGTCCCGGGCCCGTCAGGGGCGCGGGGAACTGCGCGAGCGGCCCGGCGCCCCGGCCCCGTGCCAGGAACCCCCGCCCGTGGCGTGGGCCTTGATCGCGGCGGTCAGCCGGTTGGTGGTGCCGCCGCGCCAGATGTGGCAGATGGCCAGGGCGAGGGCGTCCGCCGCGTCGGCGGGCCTGGGCGGGGCGTCCAGCCGCAGGATGCGGGTGACCATGGCGGTGACCTGGGCCTTGTCGGCCCGGCCGGAGCCGGTGACGGCGGCCTTGACCTCGCTGGGGGTGTGCAGCGTGACGGGGATGCCGCGGCGGGTCGCGCACAGCACGGCGACGGCGGAGGCCTGCGCGGTGCCCATCACGGTGCGGACGTTGTGCTGGGCGAACACCCGCTCCACGGCGACGAGTTCGGGCGAGTACCGGTCGAGCCAGGACTCCAGGCCCTGTTCGATGGCGAGCAGCCGGGGGCCGATCTCGTCCTCGGCGGGGGTGCGCACCACGCCGACCCCGAGCATCGCCAACGGCCGCCCGGGCAGTCCCTCGACCACCCCGACGCCGCACCTGGTCAGCCCAGGGTCCACACCCAGCACTCGCACGGCCCCGCCTCTCTCCGGTCTGCGCAGGTTACCCCCGGCCACCGACAACCCGTCCCGGACACGCCTCCGCCCGGCGGCCGCGAGCGGGCCACCGGGCGGGGGAAGGACCGGGATCAGGCGTCCAGCTCGGCCATGATCTCGTCGGAGACGTCGAAGTTGGCGAAGACGTTCTGCACGTCGTCGCTGTCCTCCAGCGCGTCGATCAGCTTGAAGATCTTGCGGGCGCCGTCGGCGTCCAGCTCGACCTGCATGCTGGGGACGAAGTTGGCGTCGGCGGAGTCGTAGTCGATGCCCGCGTCGACCAGGGCGGTGCGGACCGCGACCATGTCGGTGGCCTCGGACATCACCTCGAAGGCCTCGCCCAGGTCGTTGACCTCCTCGGCGCCGGCGTCCAGCACGACGTCCAGGATGCGGTCCTCGTCCACGCCGTCGGCCTTGGGGACGATGACGACGCCCTTGCGGTTGAACAGGTAGGAGACCGAGCCCGGGTCGGCCATGTTGCCGCCGTTGCGGGTCATCGCGACGCGCACGTCGGAGGCGGCGCGGTTGCGGTTGTCGGTGAGGCACTCGATCAGGACGGCCACGCCGTTGGGGCCGTAGCCCTCGTACATGATCGTCGAGTAGTCGGCGCCGCCGGCCTCCGCACCGGAGCCGCGCTTGACGGCCCGGTTGATGTTGTCGATCGGGACGGAGCTCTTCTTCGCCTTCTGGATGGCGTCGTAGAGCGTCGGGTTGCCGGCCGGGTCGCCGCCGCCGGTGCGGGCCGCCACCTCGATGTTCTTGATCATCTTGGCGAAGAGCTTGCCGCGCTTGGCGTCGATCGCGGCCTTCTTGTGCTTGGTGGTAGCCCACTTAGAGTGGCCGGACATCGCCAGCTCCTTTTCGTCGCCAATGGGAAATGAACAGGGGAGATCTTACCGGTGCCGCACCGCCGGGTGGCACACGGTCACCACGCCGCACGGGGCGCTCAGCGGTCGGCGGCCTCGACCATCCGGACGAAGTACTCGTGGACGCGGTGGTCCCCGGTCAGCTCCGGGTGGAAGGAGGTGGCCAGCAGGTTCCCCTGGCGGACCGCGACGATCCGGGCGTCCGGGCCGTCCGCGGCCGGCACCTCGGCGAGCACCTCGACGCCCGCGCCGACCGCCTCGACCCAGGGGGCGCGGATGAACACGCCGGTGACCGGGTCGCCGGGCAGGCCCGCGAACGGGATGGCGGTCTCGAAGGACTCGTTCTGCCGGCCGAAGGCGTTGCGGCGCACCGTCATGTCGATGCCGCCGACGGTCTCCTGGTCGTCCCGGCCGTCCAGGATCTTGTCGGCCAGCAGGATCATGCCCGCGCAGGTGCCGTACACCGGCATGCCGGCCGCGACCCGCTCGCGCAGCGGGTCCATCAGGCCGAACAGCACGGCCAGCTTGGAGATGGTGGTGGACTCGCCACCGGGCATCACCAGGGCGTCGACCTCGGCCAGCTCCTCCGGGCGGCGGACCGGCCGGGCCAGCGCGTCGGCGGCGGCCAGCGCCACCAGGTGCTCGCGGACGTCGCCCTGCAGGGCCAGGACGCCGATGGTGGGGGTGCTCACGGTCTCACTACCTCTTCGCTCTCGAACTACAGGGCCCGGACGCCGCGCAGCGGCCCGCCGTACCGGGAACTCGCACGGCGGGCCGGACGCGGGGGCGCTTACCAGCCGCGGTTGGCGTAGCGCTCGGTCTCCGGGAGGGTGTCGCAGTTGATGCCGACCATGGCCTCGCCCAGGTTGCGGGAGGCGTCCGCGATGATCTTCGGGTCGTCGAAGAAGGTGGTGGCCTTGACGATGGCGGCGGCGCGCTTGGCCGGGTCGCCCGACTTGAAGATGCCGGAGCCGACGAAGACGCCCTCGGCGCCGAGCTGGCGCATCAGCGCGGCGTCGGCCGGGGTGGCCACGCCGCCCGCCGAGAACAGCACGACCGGCAGCTTGCCGAGCTCGGCGACCTCGCGGACCAGCTCGTACGGGGCGCGCAGCTCCTTGGCGGCCGCGTACAGCTCGTTGTTGTCGAAGCCGCGCAGCTTGGCGATCTCGTTCTTGATCTGGCGCAGGTGGCGGACGGCCTCCACCACGTTGCCGGTGCCGGCCTCGCCCTTGGAGCGGATCATGGCCGCGCCCTCGGCGATCCGGCGCAGCGCCTCGCCGAGGTTGGTGGCGCCGCAGACGAAGGGGGTGGTGAAGGCCCACTTGTCGGAGTGGTTGACCTCGTCGGCCGGGGTGAGGACCTCGGACTCGTCGATGTAGTCGACGCCGAGCGACTGCAGCACCTGGGCCTCGACGAAGTGGCCGATCCGGGACTTGGCCATCACCGGGATGGAGACCGCGGCGATGATCTCCTCGATCATGTTCGGGTCGGACATCCGGGCCACGCCGCCGTCCTTGCGGATGTCGGCGGGAACCCGCTCCAGCGCCATGACCGCGACCGCACCGGCGTCCTCGGCGATCTTCGCCTGCTCGGCGTTGACCACGTCCATGATCACGCCGCCCTTGAGCTGCTCGGCCATGCCGCGCTTGACCCGGGCGGTGCCGACCTGGGGCTGCTCAGCGGAAGTGGGGGTGGTGGACACGTAAGACCTCACTCAGGGATGAACCGGTGCTATCGATCTATCGTAGGCCCGGGGACCCCGCGACCCATACGCCACATGGTCCAGGGCCGTCCCCGGCATACGACAATCAGGCCAGCGACCCGGCTGCGGCAGGAACGGTGTTCAACAGGAAACGGGGCCAGCCTACGCGGGCGCGCCCTCGGGCGTGAGCGCCACCGGGGGCTCGTCGTCCATCTCGAAGGCCATCGGGAACGGCGCCCGGCCCGCCAGCCGGAAGTACCGCACCAGCCGGTGCTCGCGCACCGCCCGCGCCGCCCGCACCGCGTCGTTGTGGAAGCGCCGCGCCATCGGCACCCGGCGCACCGCCTCGACCAGGTCGCGCACCGCCTCCTCGCCGCCCGGCGCCGCGCGCACCGCGGTGACCTGCTCCGGCTCGTCCAGCACCGCCCGCAGCGCCAGGCTCAGCTCGCTCTCGGCCACCTCGCGCTGCTCGGACTCGGCCTGCCGGGCCGCGTGCGCGGCCTCCAGCAGCAGGATCGACGCGGCCGGGTCCAGCAGCGAGGAGGTGGCCAGCTCCACCGCCACCGAGGACCGGCGCAGCAGTTGGGCGTCCAGCGAGGCCCGGGCGGCGTCGATCCGGGCGTGCAGCCGGTCCAGCCTGCCCGCCGTCCAGCTCAGGTAGACGGCGAACAGTACGACGGCCGCAACGGCCCAGATCCAGGTAGCCACGGGCCGCTACGGTACCGGCTCAGCCGCCCAGGGTCGCCGAGCGGTAGGCGGCGCTGTCCAGCTCCCCCACCGCGACGGTCGCCTGCACCGGCCCGGCGTACGCCCCCAGGTACTCCGGCAGCGCCGCCAGCACCGCCTCGCTCAGCGCCGCCTTGGCCGCCGCGCTGCGCCCGGGGAAGACCCGGAACTCGATCACGACCAGCGCGAAGGTCTCGGCGTCCGCCCCGACCACCGCCTCCTCGGTCCGCCGGAACCGGGTCTTGCAGCCGGTCGGCCGGGCGTCCAGCAGCTTCACCGCCAGCCGGTTCAGGGCCAGGCCGAAGCCCCGCCGGTCGAAGGACTCGGCGAGCCGGTCGGTGTAGTCGACGGTGATCAGCGGCACGGGAACCACCTCTCGGAACGGGTGCGGCGACGGGCCCGGCGACGCGGGCTCAACGACTCGGACGCGGACGGCGGTCGGACGGTTCGACCTCGGCCACCGGCGGCCGCCCGTCGGTGACCGTCTCGTACACCGACAGCACCTCGGCGCCGACCGTCTCCCAGTCGAAGCGCCGCACGTGCCGGGACGCCGCCTCGCGCAGCGCCAGCAGCCGCTCGGGGCTGCCCAGCAGCTTCACCGCCGAGGCGGCCAGCGCGTCGGCGTCCTCCACCGGGAACAGCTCGCCGGCCGCACCGCCGTCCAGCACCTGCCGGAACGCGTCCAGGTCGCTGGCCAGCACCGGCGCGCCCGCCGACATCGCCTCGACCAGGATGATGCCGAAGGACTCGCCGCCGGTGTTCGGCGCCACGTACAGGTCCACCGAGCGCAGCAGCCGGGCCTTGTCCCGGTCCGAGACCATCCCGAGGAACTCCACCCGGGCCCGCACCTCGGGCGCCAGGCCGGCCACCGCCTCCTCCTCGTCGCCCTTGCCGGCCACCAGCAGCCGCACGCCCGGGCGCTCGGCCAGGATGCGCGGCAGCGCGGCCAGCAGCGTCGGCAGCCCCTTGCGCGGCTCGTTGATCCGGCCGATGAAGCCGATGGTGCCCGGCCCGCCCTCGCCCGCGCCGCCCTGCCACCTCGGGTCCGGCTCGGCGTCCGCGAAGAACCGCACGTCCACGCCGTTCGGGATCACCACCGCGTCGCCGCCCAGGTGCTCCACCAGGGTGCGCCGGGCGTACTCCGACACCGCGATCCGGCCGGACATCTTCTCCAGGCCGGGCTGCAGGATCGGCGAGGCCGCGATCATCGCCCGCGAGCGCGGGTTCGAGGTGTGAAACGTCCCCACCATCGGGCCGGACGCCGCCCACGCCGCCAGCATCGACAGCGACGGCGAGTTCGGCTCGTGCACGTGCAGCACGTCGAACCGGCCCTCGCGCAGCCAGCGCCGCACCCGGGCCGCCGACAGGATGCCGAAGCTCAGCCGCGCCACCGACCCGTTGTACGGCACCGCCACCGCCCGCCCCGCCGAGACCACGTACGGCGGCAGCGCCTCCTCGTCCTCCGCCGGCGCCAGCACCGACACCTCGTGCCCGAGCCGGATCAGGTGCTCCGCCAGGTCCCGGATGTGGAACTGCACCCCGCCGGGCACGTCCCAGTCGTACGGGCACACCACGCCGATCCTCACGACGCCTCCCGACGGGGCGTCAGGTCGGCCAGCCAGAGCTTCTGCAGCATGTGCCAGTCCTCCGGGTGCTCGCGGATCGCCCCGGCCCAGACGTCGGCCATCGCCTGGGTCATCGCGAGGGTCTGCTCCTGCCGGGTGCCCTCGCCGGACGGCACCACCTCGGGGTGGACCTCGGCCCGCAGCACCGGCCCGTCGTACCAGAGCGACACCGGGAACAGCGCCGCGCCGGTCCGCTGGGCCAGCGCCGCCGGGCCGGCCGGCATCCGGGTCTGCTCGCCGAAGAAGTCCACCGGCAGGCCCGCCGCCGACAGGTCCCGGTCGCCGACCAGGCAGACCAGCTTCCCCTCGCGCAGCCGCCGGGCCAGCGTCCCGATCACCGACACGTCGGAGCCGGTCAGCGCCAGCACCTCCATGCCCAGCCCCTCCCGGTACGCCACGAACCGGTCGAACAGCGACTCCGGCTTCAGCCGCTCGGCGACCGTGGTGAACGGGAACCCGCCCGCCGAGGCGATCCACGCCCCCGCCAGGTCCCAGTTCGCCATGTGCGGCAGCGCCAGCACCGCGCCCCGCCCGGCCGCCATCGCCTCGTTCAGCTGCTCCAGGCCCTTGACCGTTATCGCACCGGCGATCCGCTCCCGGCTCCAGGTCGGCAGCCGGAACGACTCCATCCAGTACCGCATGTACGAGCGCATCCCGGCCCGCGACAGCTCCCGCAGCCGGGCCCCGTCCGCGTCCGGGCGGACCCGCGACAGGTTGGCCTCCAGCTGCCGCACCCCCTTGCCCTGCCGCCGCCACGCCACGTCGGCGATGGTGTCGAACAGGCCGCGGGCCACCGGCTCGGGCAGGTGCCGCAGCCCCGCCCAACCGGCCGCGTAGGCGGCGTCGACCAACCGTTCCCTCACTTGACCCCCTCGGCGGCGGCCGCCGCCTCCAGTTCCGCCGACTCCCGGCGCACGGTCAGCATCCGCTGCGCCACCGTCACCAGGCTGCCCGCCGCGACCACCCACAGGGCGATCGGCAGCAGCCACTCGATGTACGGCACCCCGAACTTGTGCAGGCCCGCGAACCCGGCCGCGGTCAGGCTGATCACCAGCCGCTCGGCCCGCTCGACCAGGCCCGAGACGTCCACCGGGAAGCCCAGCGCCTCGCCACGCGCCTTGGTGTACGACACCACCTGGCCGCTGGCCAGGCAGAAGACCGACACCGCGCACAGCAGGTCGTTGTTCCCGCCCCCCGCGTACCACATCGCCAGACCGCCGAAGATCGCCGCGTCGGCGACCCGGTCCAGCGTCGAGTCCAGGAACGCCCCCCACTTGCTGGAACGGCCCGCCTGGCGGGCCATGTTGCCGTCCACCAGGTCGGAGAAGATGAACAGGGTCACCGTGATGACGCCCCAGAAGAACTCCCCGCGCGGGAAGAACACCAGGGCACCGGCCACCGACCCGGCCGTGCCGATCAGCGTGACGGCGTCCGGACTGACACCCCACCGCAGCAGCATCGCGGCGAACGGGGTGAGGACACGTGTGAAGAAGGCACGCGCGTACTTGTTGAGCATGGCCTTCCGGTCCGCTCCGCTCCTCGGATTGGCACCCGCGAGCCGCATGCCCGCCGGGCGGCCGCGCGAATGGACCCGCCCGGCTGGACAATGGTATCCACGCTGATCGAGCGGCAGGAGGCCAGCCATGCCGGACCGGACGGCCCACACCCCCGCCCCGCCCGCCGACCGCCCCGACCGGCTCCGCAACGTGGCCCTGGTCGGCGCCGGCGGAGCCGGGAAGACCACCCTCGCCGAAGCACTCGCCCACACCGCCGGCGTCCTGACCAGACCCGGAACCGTCCCCGACGGCACCACCACCGCCGACTGGGAGGACATCGAGCACCGGCAGCAGCGCTCCGTCCAGCTCGCGCTCCTCCCCCTCCCCTGGCGCGACCTCAAGATCAACCTGCTGGACGCCCCCGGCTACGCCGACTTCGCCGGCGAGCTCCAGGCCGCCCTGCGCGCCGCCGAGGCCGCCCTCTTCGTCCACTCCGCCGCCGACCCCGACGTCCCCCGCCCCGTCCGCGACCTGTGGCAGCGCTGCGCGGACGCCCGGCTGCCCCGCGCGGTCGTCCTCACCCACCTGAGCACCGCCCGCGTCCGCCTCGACGACGTGCTGCGGATGCTCCAGGACACCCTCGGCACCCCCGACACCGTCCGCCCGCTGCACCACGTCGACCTGCGCGACGGACACCTGCACGGCCTCACCGACCTGCTCACCGGCCGGGTGTACGGAACCCCCGGCGACGCCCCCGACCTCGACGCCGAACGCGCCCGCCTGGTCGAGGCCCTCGCCGGCGAGGACGACACCCTGCTCGCCCGCTACCTCGACGGCGCCCCCCTCGACACCGCCGCCCTCACCGCCGGACTGCGCCGCGAGGTCCTGGCCGGCACCCTGCACCCCGTCCTCGCCACCACCCCCGACGGCACCGGCTGCGACGCCCTGCTCGACCTGCTCGCCGACGCCTTCCCCTCCCCCGCCGACCGCACCGACGACCTGCCCGCCGCCGACCCCGACGCCCCGCTCACCGCCCAGGTCGTCCACACCGGCGAGGACCCCTACCTCGGCCGCCTCAGCCTGCTCAAGGTCTTCGCCGGCACCCTGCGCCCCGACACCACCGCCCACCTCCCCGACGGCACCGAGGAGCGCCTCACCGCCCCGCACAGCCCGCTCGGCCACCAACTGCGCCCCGTCCCGCACGCCGTCGCCGGCGACCTCGCCACCGTCACCAAGCTCACCGCCGCCCGCACCGGCGACACCCTCGGCACCGACCGCACCGTCCTGCCGCCCTGGCCACTGCCCGAAGCGCTGCTCCCCACCGCCGTCCGGGCCCGCTCCAAGGCCGACGACGACCGGCTCTCCCAGGCCCTCGGCCGGCTCTCCGCCCAGGACCCGGCCCTGCGCGTCGAACAGAACCCCGACACCGGCCAGCTCGTCCTGTGGTGCACCGGCGAGGCCCACCTCGCCGTCACCCTCGACCGCCTCACCCACCGCCACGGCGTCCACGTCGACACCGTCCCCTACGAGGTCGCCCTCCGGGAGACCTTCGCCGCCCCCGCCGACGGCCACGGCCGACACGTCAAGCAGTCCGGCGGCCACGGCCAGTACGCCGTCTGCGACCTCACCGTCGAACCCCTGCCCGGCGGCGGCTTCGAGTTCGTCGACCGCGTCGTCGGCGGCGCCGTCCCCCGCCACTTCGTGCCCTCCGTCGAGAAGGGCGTCCGCGCCCAACTCGCCCAGGGCCTGCGCGGCCACCCGATGACCGACGTCAAGGTCACCCTCACCGACGGCAGGGCGCACTCCGTCGACTCCTCCGACGCCGCCTTCCAGACCGCCGCCTCGCTCGCCCTCAAGGAGGCCGCCGACCACGCCTCGGTCGAGGTCCTCGAACCCGTCGACGAGGTCCGCGTCCTGCTCCCCGACGAGTACCAGGGGGCCGTCCTCACCGACCTCTCCGCCCGCCGCGGCCACGTCCTGGGCACCGAGATCGGCGGACCCGGCCTCAGCCTGGTCCGCGCCGAGGTGCCCGAGCTGGAACTCACCCGCTACCCGCTCGACCTGCGCTCGCTGTCGCACGGAACCGGCCGGTTCACCCGCCGCTACCTGCGGCACGCCCCGATGCCCGCCCACCTCGCCGCCCGGCACACCGGCGGCTGAACCCCCGCTACGAACGCCGCGGCAGCGCGCACGCCGGCGTGCCGCCCGGCATCCGGTCCCGGTTCTTCGCCACCCAGCGGTAGACCACGTCCGCCACCGGCCGCACCGGCGCCAGCGCCAGCACCCCGCCGGCCCACGCCCACAGCCCGCCCGAACGCATCAGCAGCCGCGCCACCGCCTGCGCCCCGCCGTACACCCGGCGGTCCGGCGTCACCCACAGCACCTCCCGCGAGGCCCGCTCCGCCGTCACCTCCCCGCCGGTGAACTCCTCCAGCGCCGCCATGTCCGCGAACTGGAACGCCACCGCCTCCCAGCCCGCCGAGGACAGGCTCTGCCGCGGGTACCGCTCCGCCCACCGCACACAACTGGAGCAGAACGCGCAATCACCGTCGAAAACCAGCACCGGTCCCGGTGCGTACGCACTCGTCATGCCCGAGATCCTCCACCCCGGCGGCACCCACCGACAAACCGGGGGCGTCGAACCCGCCCGCACGGGGCAGCATCACCCCGAAAACGCCGAGCGCGGCCGATATGTGACCCCGGATCAGCCGATGATCCGCACGGCCCGGCCCCCGCGCGGTAACCTGCCGCAGATCGATCAGGGGAGAAGGAGCTGCACAGGTGACTCAGCTCGACATGACGCCGGGCGCCCAGGTACCGCGCACGGACGTCGGGAACCAGACCGCGGTCACGCAGGCGTTCTCCTCCGCCGCCTACCGCACCGGTGACGTCAAGGAACTGGAGGCCCTCACCGGCGTCGGGGTCAAGGGCGGCAAGTTCGAGCTCTTCCGGCCCAGCGCGGGAGAGGCCTTCAGCCGCGCCCTGATCGACCGCACCCTCGGCGGCGGCCGCAAACCGCTGGTCCCCTCGCACGGCACCGACGTCCGGATGGTCGTCGAGCACTGCCTCGCCGCCCAGGACCTGCGCGAGGCCCGGGACCGCAGACTGGCCGGCCTCAGCCTGCTCTTCGGCGTGCTCTTCCTGCCCGGCACCCTGGTCTGGCTCGCCGCCTACCAGGCCCGCGCCTGGCTCGGCAGCAAGAAGTCCGCCGCCCGGGACGGCTTCATCGGCACCCTGGCCCTGCTGCTCGCCTTCGGCCTGGCCCTGCTGCTGCTGATCCGCCCGCCGTTCGGCGGCCTGCTCGGCCTCTACTTCCGGGTGGTCATGATCGGCCCGGCCGTCGGCTGGTACCTCGCCAAGCGCACCGTGGTCGGCAGCGTCATGGAGCAGCGGGCCCGCTGGGGAGACCTGGTCGGCGGCAGCGCGGTCGCCGCCGTCGTCCCCAAGGCCGTCCCCAAGGACCACCTGGACAAGAAGGCCAACACCCTCAAGGCCGGCCTGGACCGCATCAGCACCGAGCAGAACACCAACATCCAGCACTACGCCGGCCCCAAGGGCATCCTCGGCATCGGCGCCCGCTGGGCCGAGTGGTCCCTGCGCGAGGACCTCCGCCCCGCCGAGGGCCACGACGACTTCCGCACCTTCCACGTCGCCGACCTGACCCGCCGGATCGCCGACCGCCTCTCCGGCCTGACCAGCAGCGACGTCCCCAACGGCGGCCTGCCCCGGCCGCAGATCAGCCACTGGGTGGTGCTCGACACCGGCGAGGGGGCCGACGAGATCGGCCGCCCCTCCGGCCCCGAGATGGACGGCGACCGGATGCGCGACTTCGCCGTCCAGGAACTCGCCAGCAAGCAGAGCCTCGGCGCCGACACCCGGCACCGGATCGCGGTCCAGTTCGTCCTGCACAAGGGCCAGCTGGTCTCCACCATCATCGTCAACGTGATGGTCCTGGCGCAGAACCTGCAGATCCACGTCACCCCGCACACCCTCGGCCCGATCAACGGCTACTTCACCTCCAAGCCGAAGACCCCCGAGAAGGACGTCGCCAAGACCTTCCGCTTCTGGGAGACCCGCACCGTCCAGCTCGCGGTCGTCACCGACGACGAGGTGGTCCGCCAGGCCGTCCGCGCCCCCTTCCACAAGGTCCCCGGCCTGCAGAAGTGGCTCGGCGGCGGCATCTCCTTCCCCGAGCCGCTCTGCCTGCGCCAGGCCTGGGCCGACCCGACCTGGAACAGCCGCTACAAGTCGGACGACACCATCTACCTGCCCAGCCCGGTCATCGGCGTCATCCACGCCGCCGTCGTCGAGTTCCTCGACGAGCACGACGTCGCCACCGACCGCATCGCCAACCGCTCCAACATGCTGCGCAGCGAAATGCAGGGCTCCCGCCCGTTCCGCGCCGACAAGTACGACGCCGGCTGACCGGACCGGGCCCGCCGGACGAACACCAGGGGCGTACGGGAGACCTCCCGTACGCCCCTGGGCGCTTTTCCCCCGGCCCGGCTCAGGCCGGCCACACCTCGGCCAGCATCTTCCGGGTGTCGGCCAGCAGTTGCGGCAGCACCTTGGTGTGGCCCACCACCGGCATGAAGTTGGTGTCCCCGCCCCAGCGCGGCACCACGTGCTGGTGCAGGTGCGCGGCGATCCCCGCCCCCGCGGCCGCCCCCTGGTTCATCCCGATGTTGAACCCGTGCGCCCCCGAGGCCGCCCGCAGCGCCGTCATCGCCTTCTTGGTGAACTCCCCCAGCTCCGCCGTCTCCGGCCCGTCCAGCTCGGTGTAGTCCGCGACGTGCCGGTACGGCACCACCATCAAGTGCCCGCCGTTGTACGGGTACAGGTTCAGCACCGCGAAGACCGACTCCCCGCGCTGCACGATCAGCCCCTCCTCGTCGCTGAGCAGGGGGATCGAGCAGAACGGACAACCGTCGTCGGGAGCCGGGCCGGTGGGCTTGTTCTCGCCCTGGATGTACGCCATCCGATGAGGTGTCCACAGGCGACGGAAGCCGTCCGGCTCCCCCACGCCCCGCTGCAGTTCCGGCTCGCTCGTCATGCCCGCCAGCATAAGCGCCGCGGCCCACGAACAGAGCAGTGCGGGGCGGACTCCCGCTGGAGCCCGCCCCGCACCTCGCTCAGGTCCGTCCCGCCGGGATCAGACCTGCACCCGGCTGCGCACCGCCTCGACGATCTCGGCGATCGCCTCGGCCTTCGGCACGCCGTTCTTCTGCTCGCCGCTGCGGTAGCGGAACGACACCGCGCCCGCCTCGACGTCGTCGTTCCCCGCGATCAGCATGAACGGGGTCTTCGAGCGCTGGGCGTTGCGGATCTTCTTCTGCATCCGGTCGTCCGAGGTGTCGACCTCGACCCGGATCCCGTGCTTCTTCAGCTCGGCCGCCACGTCGAGCAGGTACGGCACGTGCTCGTCGGTGATCGGGATGCCGGTGACGGTGACCGGGGCCAGCCACGGCGGCATCGCGCCCGCGTAGTGCTCCAGCAGCACCGCGAAGAAGCGCTCGATCGAGCCGAACAGCGCCCGGTGGATCATGACCGGCCGCTGCCGCGAACCGTCCGCCGCGGTGTACTCGAGGTCGAAGCGCTCCGGCAGGTTGAAGTCGAGCTGCACGGTCGACATCTGCCAGGTCCGGCCGATCGCGTCGCGGGCCTGGACGGAGATCTTCGGGCCGTAGAAGGCCGCACCGCCCGGGTCCGGCACCAGCGGCAGGCCCTGCTTCTCGGCCACGCCGGCGAGGACCGCGGTGGCCTCCTCCCAGTCCTCGTCCGTCCCGACGAACTTGGTCTCGTCCTTGGTGGACAGCTCCAGGTAGAAGTCGTTCAGGCCGTAGTCGCGCAGCAGGTCCAGCACGAAGGTCAGCGTGCGGTCCAGCTCGTCGGCCATCTGCTCGCGGGTGCAGTAGATGTGCGCGTCGTCCTGGGTGAAGCCGCGGGCGCGGGTCAGTCCGTGCACCACGCCGGACTTCTCGTAGCGGTAGACCGTCCCGAACTCGAACAGGCGCAGCGGCAGTTCGCGGTAGGAGCGGCCGCGCGCGTCGAAGATCAGGTTGTGCATCGGGCAGTTCATCGGCTTGAGGTAGTAGTCGACGCCCTCGTCCAGCTGCATGGGGGGGTACATGCCGTCGGCGTACCAGTCGAGGTGGCCGCTGGTCTCGAACAGCTTCCCCTTGGTGGCGTGCGGGGTGTAGACGAACTCGTAGCCCTCCTCCTCGTGCCGCTTGCGCGAGTAGTCCTCCATGGTGCGGCGGATGATGCCGCCCTTGGGGTGGAAGACGGCGAGGCCGGAGCCGATCTGCTCGGGGATCGAGAACAGGTCGAGTTCGTTGCCGAGCTTGCGGTGGTCGCGCTTGGCGGCCTCCTCCAGGAAGTCGAGGTGGGCCTTGAGCTCGTCCTTGGTGGGCCACGCGGTGCCGTAGAGGCGCTGCAGCATGGGGTTCTTCTCGCTGCCGCGCCAGTACGCGGCGGCGGAGCGCATCAGCTTGAAGGCCGGGATGTGCCGGGTGCTGGGCAGGTGCGGGCCGCGGCAGAGGTCGCCCCAGCAGAGCTCGCCGGTCTTCGGGTCGAGGTTGTCGTAGATGGTCAGCTCGCCCGCGCCGACCTCGACGTCCGCGCCCTCGCCGGCGGTGGCGGCGGAGCCCTTGAGGCCGATCAGTTCGAGCTTGTAGGGCTCCTTGGCGAGCTCCTCGCGGGCGGCCTCGTCGGTGACCACGCGGCGGGAGAACTTCTGGCCCCGCTTGATGATCTCCTGCATCTTCTTCTCGATGACCTTGAGGTCGTCCGGCTGGAACGGCCGCTCGACGTCGAAGTCGTAGTAGAAGCCGTCCCGGACGGGCGGGCCGATGCCGAGCTTGGCCTCGGGGAAGACCTGCTGGACCGCCTGGGCCATCACGTGGGCGGTGGAGTGCCGCAGGATGTCGAGGCCGTCGGGGCTGGAGATCACGACGGGGGCGACCTCGTCGCCGTCCTGGACGACGTGGGCGAGGTCCTTGAGCTGGCCGCCGACCCGGGCGGCGATCACGGCGCGGTCGTCGGCGAAGAGCTCGGCGGCCGTAGTGCCCGTGGTCACCACGCGCTCTTCCCGATCGGGTTCGCGGTTGATGATGATCCGGACGTCCGTCACCGGTCTCTCCTGACGTTCTGGCTACCGTGGTGCAGCAGAACCGCTGCACCGTGCATGGTACCGAGCCGGGCCGCGTCCCCGTCGCCGAGGCCGCGCACCCGGACGGGCGGTGCGGTCACGTTCCGCCACGATCCGGTCACCGGGACGGTTGACGGGCCTCCGAGTGCGGTATCACTTCAGCACGGTGCGGCCGCTGCACCGGTCCTCGGTGGCAGCGGCGCCCGGCAAGGACCGTGCGGCGTCTGAGGGGGCGTCATGCAGCAGCTGGGTTCCTGGTATCACGGTCCGCTGGCGTCCTTCGACACCGAGACGACCGGTGTCGACGTCGAGCGGGACAGAATCGTTTCGGCCGCCCTGGTGGTGCAGCCCGCACCGGGCGGGGCGGTCTCGGTGCGGACGTGGCTGGCCGATCCGGGGGTGCCGATCCCGGAGCCGGCCCGGGCGGTGCACGGCATCTCGGACGAGCAAGTGCGGGCGCACGGGCGGCCGCCGCGCGCGGTCGCGGTGGAGGTGGCCCGGGCGCTGGCCGAGCAGTCCCGGGCGGGCGTGCCGCTGGTGGTGATGAACGCCCCGTACGACCTGACGCTGCTGGACCGGGAGTTGCGCCGGCACGGGGCGGGTTCGCTGGCGGAGGTGCTGGACGGCGCGGAGCTGCTGGTGCTCGATCCGCGGGTGCTGGACAAGCAGTTCGACCGCTACCGCAAGGGCCGGCGCACCCTGACCGACCTGTGCGCGCACTACGGCGTCGAGCTGGTGGGCGCGCACGACGCGGCGGCGGACGCGCTGGCCTCGATGGAGCTGGTGCGGGCGGTGGCGGCCCGGCACGAGCGCCTGGGCGCGCTGTCCCCGGCCGAGCTGCACCTGCGGCAGGCGGTGTGGCACGCGGCGCAGGCCCGCGGCCTGGAGCGGTGGTTCGAGCGTTCGGGGGCGCCGGAGCGGGTGGACACGGCCTGGCCGATGCGTCCGGCCCGGTGCCGCTGCGGCGAGCGCCTGGAGCCGGGCCACGCCTGCGAGTTGGCGGCCTGACGCCCCGTCGGGGGCGCCGGGTGCGGAAAACGCCGCAGGCCCCGACGGCGTGGTCGGGGCCTGCGGTGTGCTCGGTGGGCGATACTGGGATCGAACCAGTGACCCCTTCGGTGTGAACGAAGTGCTCTCCCGCTGAGCTAATCGCCCGGGCAACGAGAAGAACTGTAGCACCACTTGGGCCCCGGTTCACAATCCGTTCCACGGACGGTCCCCCAGTTCCCGTTCCGGGAGGGCACGTTGAATGTTCGTCAGAACTCGGTCCGGAGCACGCGGAAAAGGCGTAGGGCTCCGACCTGATAAACAAGTCGGAGCCCTACGCCTGTGCATTCCGGTGGGCGATACTGGGATCGAACCAGTGACCCCTTCGGTGTGAACGAAGTGCTCTCCCGCTGAGCTAATCGCCCGGGTGCAGGGAAAACATTACCCCATCCGCACGGGTGCTCCGACCACCCTCGGCGCCGGTGGCCCCGCCGCCGGCCCGGCGCCCCGGCGGCCCTCCCCCGGCAGCGGCCCCGACCAGCGGCGGCGACCGACCACGGCGGGTGACGCCCCCGGTCGGGGCGGCCCTCGGGCCGAGGGCGCCGGGGGTCCGCCGGGCACCGGGCGGGCCAGGTTCGTGGGTTCCTCCAGTCCGCCGCGGCCCGCCCCGGTGCGACCGCCGGTAATGCCCTGCCGTTACCGGCCCGCCGTCCCGGCGGCCGGAGCCGCCGGGGGATTCCGCAATGCGCCGGAAGGGGTACGACTCGCACCGGAATCGGGACAGACGGGTTTACACCGGGCTTTCAGGTGGGATGGTCCGTTCGCCGACGTGCGATTCCCCGAGCGCACACTGAGCGAAAGGCCCTGGCGCTTATGAACACCACGGTCAGCTGCGAGCTGCACCTGCGCCTCATCGTGTCCAGCGAGTCGTCACTGCCCGTCCCCGCGGGCCTGCGCTACGACACTGCCGACCCCTATGCCGTGCACGCGACGTTCCACACCGGAGCAGACGAGACCGTGGAGTGGGTGTTCGCCCGCGACCTCCTCGCGGAGGGGCTGCACCGACCGACCGGTACCGGCGACGTCCGGGTGTGGCCGTCCCGCAGCCACGGTCAAGGCGTGGTTTGCATCGCCCTGAGCTCTCCGGAAGGAGAGGCCCTGCTGGAGGCCCCGGCCCGGGCGCTTGAGTCCTTCCTCAAGCGGACGGACGCCGCGGTGCCCCCCGGCACCGAACACCGTCACTTCGACCTCGACCGGGAGCTGTCCCACATCCTCGCCGAGAACTGAGCCCCGTACGAGTACGCCCGCCGTCGCGCGGCGGCGGGAACGCCTCGATGCGCACCGTCCTACTCGGGGGCACGGTCGCAGCTCACAGCCGCCTCGGCGGCCTCGGGGTCCCGCCCCGGGCATCCGCTCCCGACCGGAGTGGACGCCCGGGGCTCAGTCGTGTCCCGGTGCGCTCCCGGGCGGCGTCCGGGCCCGGGCCGCGCCCGCTTCCCGGCCCCGGCCGGTAGAGTCGGCGCGCGATGACCGACGCGCCGGCCCCGGGCCGGCGCCGCGTGAGGAGCCCCCACGTGCTGATCACCCATGACACCGAGTGCGCGCTGAGCATCCTGGTGGAGCTGCTGAACACGGCGCCGGGGGCGTGCGGCAGCGAGCTGCTGCCCGACGTGGCGGCGCTGAGCGCGTTCGTGGTCCGGCAGGAGATCAGCGAGATCGACTCGCTCGGTCCGGCGGACCTGGCCGCGGTGCACGAGCTGCGCACCCGGCTGCGCGAGGTGTTCTCGGCCGGGTCGGTCGAGCGGGCCGCGGAGCTGGTGAACGCGGTGGTCGCGGAGGCCGGCACCACGCCCCGGCTGACCAACCACGACCACCACGGCTGGCACATCCACTACTTCGCCCCGCACGCCGCGATCGGCCGCCACCTGGCCGCCGAGCTCGGCATGGCGCTGGCGTTCATCGTGATGGCCGGTGAGCTGGAGCGGCTGCGCCGCTGCGAGGCGCCGGGCTGCGCCCGGGTGTTCGTCGACCTGTCGCGCAACCGTTCGCGCCGCTACTGCGACAGCCGCACCTGCGGCAACCGGCTGCACGTCGCCGCGTACCGGGCCCGGCAGCGCTCGGCGGAGGCGGTGCCGGCCCCGGGCCGCTGAGGCGGGGCGCCGGGCCGCGGGCCGTCGGCGGGGCGCCGCCGACCTGGGAGACTTGGCGGCATGAGTGATTCCTCGCTGCCCCGTGTCGAGTTCTGGTGCGACCTGCTGTGCCCCGACTGCCGTACCGCGCTGGACGACGTCCGGGCGCTGCGGGAGCGGTTCGGCGACGCGCTGACCGTCGAGCTGCGGCACTTCCCGCTGGAGAAGCACAAGCACGCGTACCCGGCGGCCGAGGCGGCGGCGGAGGCGTTCGAGCAGGGGCGCGGCTGGGAGTTCGCGGAGGCGGTGCTGGCCCGGCTGGAGGACGTCGAGCGGGGCGGGGCGCCGGTGCTGGTGGAGATCGCCGCCGCGGTGGGCGTCGACGCGGACGAGGTGGACACCGCGCTGGTCGACGGGCGGCACATGCTGTGGGTGGACGCGGACGTGGCCGAGGGGCGGGCGATCGGGGTGACCGGCACGCCGACGTACGTGGTGGCGGGGAAGCGGCTGGACGGCGGGAAGTCGCAGGACGGGCTGCGGGAGCGGATCGTCGAGCTGCTGAACGGCTGAGCCGCCCCCGGCGCGGACGGGGTGGCGGGCCGGGTCGCGGGCCGGGTCGGCGGGGTCAGAGCGGTTTGCCGAGCAGGTGCCGGGTGGTCCGGTAGCCGAGCGACTCGTACAGGCCGATCGCCACCGCGTTGTCGCGGAACACGTTCAGGCCGAGGTGGCGGACGCCGGCCCGCAGGCACTCGCGTTCGGCGATCCGCATCAGGGTGCGGCCGTGGCCCCGGCCGCGGTGTTCGGGGGCGACCTCGACCAGCATGACCCAGGCGAGCGGGCTGCCGTCGGGCAGCCGGTCCTGGTGGAGGGTGACCCAGATCGTGCCGAGCACGTTGCCGTCGGCGTCCAGCAGGCGGCGCAGCACGGTGCCGACGGTGGAGAGGCCGACGGGGAGGGCGCGGCGGTGGTCGTTCTCGGCCCGGGCGGCGGCCTCGTCGGGGCCGAGGCCGGCGCCGATCAGCTCCTCGCGGTAGCCGGCGACGGCGGCCCGCTGCCAGAGCGGGTACTCCTCGGGGGTGACCGGGCGGTCGGTGAGGCCGTCGGGCAGTCCGTCGGGCCGGGTCGGGAGGTGGTCGAGGCGCTTGCCGAGGTTGCGCATCTGCTCGGTGTAGCCGAGGGAGCGGGCGAGGCGGAGCGCGACGGGGGCCTCGACCGGGACGGTGACCTGGGCCCGGGCGCACCCCCAGTAGCGGAGCACCTCCTCGGCGGCCAGCACCGCGACGGTGGCGCGGCCGCGGCGGCGGTCCGGTTCGGCGACCTCCAGCTCGCAGATCTCGCCGGGGTACCGCCCGGTGCGGGCCCACCCGTGGGTGCGCAGGCCGCCGACCCGGCGCCCGTTCACCATGATGTGCCAGCGCTGCGTCCGCCCGCCGCCGACGCCCGCCTCCTCGGGCCCGTCGGGCCGCAACGTGGTGGTCATGCCGTCTCCCCTTCCCGCCCGGGGCGCCCTTCTATCCCCTCCGGCCTATCCCTTGCGGACCGGGTCGCGGTCCTCGGCGGCGCGCTCCGCGAAGACCTCCATCGCCTTGCGGGTCACCGGGCCCGGGCCGGGGAGTTCGCGGTCGTCGATCCGGGTGACGGCCTGCACGTCGCGGAGGGTGGAGGTGAGGAAGACCTCCTCGGCGTCGGCGAGCGCCTCGAGCGGGAGGTCGGCCTCCTCGGCGCCGGTCCAGTCGAGGACGAGGCGGCGGGTGATCCCGGCCAGGCAGCCGGAGGCGAGGGTGGGGGTGAGCAGGCGGCCGTCGAGGACGAGGAAGACGTTGGAGCCGGTGCCCTCGCAGAGCAGTCCGGCGGTGTTGGCGAGGAGCGCCTCGCTGGCGCCGGCGCGGTGGGCGGCGGCGAGGGCGATGACGTTCTCGGCGTAGGAGGTGGTCTTGAGGCCGGTGACGGCGGAGTGCTCGTTGCGGCGCCAGGGGACGGTGACGACCGCGGTGGTGTCGGGGCGGGGGCTCGCGGTGCCGAGGGCGGCGATCAGGCTGGGGCCGGCGGTGCCGCGTTCGGAGCCGAGCGGGGAGGTGCCGCCGGTGTAGGTGATGCGCAGGCGGCCGAGCGGCAGCGGCTTGGCGGCGAGGACGGCCGCGCAGGCCGCGCGGACCAGGTCGTGGTCGGGGTCGGGGAGGCCGAGGCCGCGGGCGGAGCGGGTGAGGCGGTCGAGGTGGCGGGTGAGGGCGAAGGGTTCGCCGTGCTCGGTCTTGACCGTTTCGAAGACGCCGTCGCCGACGGTGAGTCCGTGGTCCAGGACGGAGAGTGCGGCGTCGTCCTCGGTGGTGAGCGTTCCGTTGACCCAGATCATCGGCGGGGTGCTCCTTCGGGTGTTTCGGGGGTGCCCGTGGAGGCTATCGCCACCAGCCGGGCGGCCTTGAGCTCGGTCTCCCGCCATTCGCGGTCGGGGTCGGAGTCCCAGGTGATCCCGGCGCCGGTGCCGAACTTCAGGACGGGGGCGCCGGTGGGCGGGCGTTCGATCCAGAAGGTCCGGATGCCGACGGCGAGTTCGGCTTCGCCGCGGTCGGCGTCGACCCAGCCGACGGCGCCGCAGTAGGGGCCGCGGGGGGCGGTCTCCAGCTCGCGGATGATGCGCAGGGCGCTGCCCTTGGGGGCGCCGGTGACGGAGCCGGGCGGGAAGGTGGCGGCGAGGAGGTCGCTCCAGCCGGCGCCGGGGCGCAGGGTGCCCTCGACGGTGGAGACGAGGTGGACCAGGCCGGGGTGCTTCTCGACGGCGCACAGGTCGGGGACGGTGACGGTGCCGGTCCGGCAGACCCGGCCGAGGTCGTTGCGGACCAGGTCGACGATCATCACGTTCTCGGCGTGGTCCTTGTCGAGCAGGTCGTGCTCGGTGCGGCCGGTGCCCTTGATCGGGCCGGAGCGGACGGTGCGGCCGCGGCGGGCGAGGTAGAGCTCCGGGGAGGCGGTGGCGATCTCGACGCCGTGCTCGGGCAGCCGGATCGTTCCTGCGTACGGGGCGGGGTTGTGGGCGGCGAGCAGGCCGGTGAGGGCGTCGATGTCGGTGCGGTCGGGGTCGGGCAGGGGTGCGCTCAGCACCCGGCAGAGGTTGGCCTGGTAGACCTCGCCGGCGGCGATGTGCTCGCGGATGCGGCGGACTCCGGCGCGGTAGGCGTCGGCGTCGAGGGAGCTGCGCCAGGAGTCGGCGGCGGGGCCGTGCCAGCGGTCGGTGGCGGGCGGGGCCGGGTCGGGGCGGACGTCGGCGAACCGGGCGCAGGTGAGGCGGCCCTCGAAGTCGTGGACGACGGCCCAGAGGCCGCCGTGTTCGAGGGCGGCCGGGTCGTGGGTGACTTCGCGCAGCCCGGTGGCGAGGCGGCCGGCGAAGCGGGCCATCGGCTGGTGGGGGCTGGGGTGCGGGGTGCGGCCGGACACGGTTCTCCTGCGCGGATGTTCGGTGCTGCCCGCTGCCGGTGCCGGGTTCGGGTGCCGGTCGCGCGCGGGCGCGGGGGCGGGCCCCGGGGGATCGCCCCGGTACCGGAAAGTCTAGGTCGGCGGCCCGTCGGAACGCCCGGGCCGGGCGGGGCGGTTCGGTGTCCGGCGGCCACCCCCGCGCCACGCTGCGGGAACGGATTTTTCAGCTGGGCCGGGAATCCGCTAGAGTTCAACACGTCGCCAGGGAGCGCAGCCGGGAAAACCGGAGGCCGACCGGGCAGACAGGCGGACGTGGCTCAGTTGGTAGAGCATCACCTTGCCAAGGTGAGGGTCGCGAGTTCGAATCTCGTCGTCCGCTCGACGGGGAACGGGTAAGATCGTTCTCCAGTGGTTCAGAAGTTGCCTGGTGGAGTGGCCGAGAGGCGAGGCAACGGCCTGCAAAGCCGTGTACACGGGTTCAAATCCCGTCTCCACCTCCAAGGGGGTCCTTCCGGTTCCGGCCGGAGACCCTCCCCGCGCGATTAGCTCAGCGGGAGAGCACTACCTTGACACGGTAGGGGTCACTGGTTCAATCCCAGTATCGCGCACTGGTCTTCGGATCCCGGTCCTCAGGATCGACCCGCGCGATTAGCTCAGCGGGAGAGCACTACCTTGACACGGTAGGGGTCACTGGTTCAATCCCAGTATCGCGCACTGGCTTCGGATCCTCCTCAGGATCGACCCGCGCGATTAGCTCAGCGGGAGAGCACTACCTTGACACGGTAGGGGTCACTGGTTCAATCCCAGTATCGCGCACCACGGTTGAGAGCCGCGGTCCACTTCGGACCGCGGCTCTCGGCGTTTCCGAGGGGGTTCGGCCGGAAGCGCGGGAACGGTGGTGGCCGGGAACGGCACGCCCTCACCGACGTGTCGTTCCCGGCCATCCGGTGGGCCGGAGCTGCAGCCTGTGCCACTCACGCTGTCCGTCCACGACGGTGAGGGCGGCTCCGGCCGGCGAAGACCCCTACCCCATCAGGGGGTCAGCGCCCGATCAGGTCGGCGACCGCTTTGGTCTGGGTCGCCAGTTGGTCCCACGCCCCGAACAGGGCCAGCAGCAGGACGGCGCAGGGCAGGACGATGGCGAGTGCGACGACCGGGTGCCGGGTCTCCGTGGCGGGGAGGTGGCGGCGGCGGAGGGCTCTGCTGAGCGGTGCCATGGTGTGCTGTGCTCCTGCCGGGCTGGTGCTGCGGGTCGGGCCGGGTGGGGTGGGACGGAGGTTGGCGCGGGGGCGGTTTCTCGGGGACGAGCGGGGCCGCCCTCGCTGTGAACAACCGTATGCGGGGAGACTGTCGGGGTCGTCATGCCCGCGTACCGTTCCGATCGCCTCCGCTGGGATGAGGAGCGGCGCGGCGGCGTACTCCTGGAGGCGGAGACGGGGGCGGGAGCGCCCCTGAACCACCCTGGGGGTCGCCCCTGGGGGGCGGGTCGAGCGGCGCCGGAACCGGGCGGGGCGGCGGGGCGGGGACGGGCTTCCGACGGCGGGGCGGGGACGGGCTTCTGACGGGGGGTCGGGAACGGGCGGGTCGGTTCGGGTGCGGATCGCCGCGGGCGGGGGCGGGCTGCGGGGCGTCCGGGACCCGGGCGCCGGACCCCGGTCGGACAATCCGACCGGCGGTTCGCGTGTTGCGTGTCGACGCGGGGCCGGTACCTGTCCGTAAGCTGTCCCGAGACGGTTGTCTGACGGCCCCCCACATCGGACGGGGCCTCACCCCACGGGCTGACGGAACGGAAACGGGTACGGGCGGATGGCAATGATGCGGCTGAGGCGTGAGGACCCCCGCATCGTCGGCCCGTACCGGCTGCACCGGCGGCTGGGCGCCGGCGGGATGGGCGTGGTGTACCTGGGCTCCGACCGCAAGGGGCAGCGGGTCGCGCTGAAGCTGATCCGGGCCGAGCTGGCCGAGGACGCCGAGTTCCGCACCCGGTTCGCCCGGGAGATCGCCGCCGCCTCCCGGATCCGCGGCGGCTGCACGGCCCGGGTAGTGGGCTCCGACATCGAGACCGAGCGGCCCTGGCTGGCCACCGCGTACGTGCCCGGGCCCTCGCTGTACAAGCAGGTCTCCGAGGAGGGGCCGCTGGCCTGGCCGGACGCGGCGCGGATCGGCTCGGCGCTGGCCGACGGCCTGGTGAAGGTGCACGAGGCCGGGGTGGTGCACCGGGACCTGAAGCCGTCGAACATCCTGCTCTCCCCCAAGGGCCCGCGGATCATCGACTTCGGCATCGCCTGGTCGCGCGGCGCCTCCACGCTCACCCACGTCGGCACGGCGGTCGGCTCGCCCGGCTTCCTGGCGCCCGAGCAGGTGCGCGGCGCGGCCGTCACGCCCGCCACCGACGTGTTCGCGTTCGGGGCGACGCTGGCGTTCACGCTGACCGGGGAGTCGCCGTTCGGGTCGGGCGCCTCGTCCGAGGTGATGCTGTACCGGGTGGTGCACGAGGAGCCGGACCTGACCGGCATCCCGCCGGTGCTGGCGCCGCTGGTGCGCGCCTGCCTGGCCAAGGAGCCCTCCGAGCGGCCGCCGGCGGCGGCGCTGCACGAGCGGCTGAGCGAGCTGGCGGCGCGCGGGGGCGGCGGCCGGGCCGGTCGGGCGGCGGCCNCGCGGACGGACGAGGCGCGGGCCGCGGCGGCGCCGTCGAGGAGGCGCACGGCGCGGAGCCGCGTCCGGCGGCCCGGCCGGGCGCGGTGCGCGGCGCGGCGGCGGGCCCGCGGCCGGACGCGGCGGCGGGCGGGCGGGCGACGACGGGCGGGCGTCCGGCGGCGGGCGGGCGCCCGGTGCCGAAGGCGGAGGGTGCGGCCGGGGCCGGCGGGCGTCCGGCGGTGGCCGCGCCGGCGATGCCCCGGCAGGACGCGGCGCGGGCGGACGGCCGCCCGGCGGCCCGGCGGGCGGCAGCCGGCCCGGACGGGGACACCGTCCGGGAGCGGCGCCCGCGCCCGGGCGGGAGCGCACCCGGTGCCCGGCCGGGACCGCACTCCCCGCCGCGCGCCCGCACACGCTGGGCGGGCGGCCGACGCCCGGCAGCGGCTGCTGCGGCAGCGGCTGGTGGTGTTCGTGACNGTCACCGTGGGCGTGGCGCTGGCCATCGCGGTGGCGCAGGGCTGCGAGAACCGGGACGCGCAGGGCGCGGGCCCGCTGCCCGCCGGGGTGGCGAGCGCGCCGGCCGAGCCGGCCACCGGGACGACGCTGTCGGTGGACGGCGCGAACGCCGCCGGGCACGGCGACACCGGGCTGGCCCCGTCCTTCGGCGTCCCGCCGCAGGTCGACTGGCCCAACCTGAGCTACCCCGACCCGTCCGGCGGCCCGGCGATCCGGCTGCACGACGGGCACTCCACCGAGAACGGCCCGCCGATCTCGCTCGCCGCGGTGCTGCCCGCCCGCTACCGGGACGCGCAGGCCGCGCTGGTGGTGCTGCGCCGCCTGGAGGGCGCGGTCCCGGTCGACCTGGTCCAGCTGTACGGCTTCACCGGCGGCTCGCCCGTGCTGCTGGCGGACCGGGCCTCGGCCGCCAACCCGGAGGCGGGCGCGGTGTGGCGGGTGGAGAACGGCGCGCTGATCCGCGAGGAGCGGGTGGACCGGACGGGCGCGGTCTCCTCCACCCGGTACACCGTCCGGGCGGACGGCGGCCTGGAGGAGTCCTGGCCGGGCACGGGCGTCTCGGGCTCGACGGACTGACCCCCCGCCCGGGTTCACAGCCCGGCGGCGTCCAGGCGGGCGCGCATCTCCTCGACCGGCAGGGCCGGGTTGGCGGCGGCGGCCCGGTGGACGGACGGCGACGGGTCGTCGAGCAGGGCCCGGAAGGCGGCCGGGGTGTGGGCGGGGTGGCTCGCGGCAGCGCGGCGGACGCGCTCCTCCGGGTCGGCGGCGAGGCGCTCCAGCAGGGCGGCGGGCAGGTCGGGGTCGCGCAGGGCGAGCAGCCGCATCCGGGGGGCGGGGTCGGCGGCGAGCCGGCGCAGGGTCTGCACGGGCAGCGGGAACGCGTCGGCGGGCCGCCAGCGCATCCGCTTGAACGGGCGGTGCCCGCGGTCGAGGCGTTCGGCGGTGACGGGGTCGATCGGGTCGGAGCTGCTGCGGGCGGCGGCGAGCGCGACCTCGTTGTCGGGGTCGGCGAGCAGCCGGGCGCGGGCCTCGGCGGGCAGGTCGGTCGAGGCGGCGGCGGCGCGGCGGAAGACCGGGTGGGGCGAGTCGAGGTGTGGCAGCGGGTCGGCGGTGACCCAGGGCAGGCGGAGCATCCGGAGTTCGGCGCCGGCCCCGAAGCGGTCGATCTCGATCTCGATGGCGGTCTCCTCGTCGACGTCCTCGCCGGGCGGTTCCCACGGACCGGTGACCGAGTCGTGGAGGGCGGCGCGGGCTGCGGCGGGGGTGTCGGGGCGGGCGAGGACGGCGAGGCGGACCAGGGCGCGGGGGTCGGCGGCGAGGCGGTCGCGGATCGCGGCGGGCAGGCCGGGGTGGGTGGCGAGGGCGCGGCGGACCTCCGGGTCGGGGTCGGCGGCGAGGCCTGCGAGGTCGGTGGTGTCCGGGTCGCAGTGCGGGGCGGCGCCGGCCCGGGTGAGCGGGTCGGCGAGCAGGGCGGGGACGAGGTCGGCGGGCGGGACGGGGTGCGGCAGGCGGCGGAAGTAGGTGGCGCAGGCGGCGGCGCGGACGCCGTCCTCCGGGTCGGTGAGCAGGACGCGGCGGACGGGCTCGGGGGCGGCGGTCCAGTACTGGCCGAGGGCGGCGCGGACGCCCGGGGCGGGGTCGTGGGCGAGGCGGGCGCGCAGGTCGGCGGGGGTGTGGTCGCACTGGGCGAGCTGCTCGCGCACCTCGGGCGCCGGGTCGGCGGTGAACCGTTCGAACAGGTCGCGTTCGTCGGGGGTGGCGGAGATGACCAGGGCGACCCGGACGCTCGGGTCGGGGTGGGCGGCGAGGCGGTGGCGGACCTGCGGCGGCAGGTGGCGGCTGAGCGCGACGCCGTGCGCGTCGCGGGCGATCAGCGCGTCGAGCTGCGGCCCGGACAGGTCGGGGCGGCAGGCGAGTTCGAAGGGGCGGTGCGGGGCGGCGACCAGGCGGTCGACCAGGTCGGCGGGCAGGGCCGGGTTCTCGGCCAGACCGGCCAGCAACTCGTGGGGAACGTCGGGCATGCGGGCGGGGTCTCCTTCAGCGGCGGGTGCGGCGGGCGCGGGCGGCGGGCCGGTCGGTGGCGGTCATCGTATGGTCGAGCAGGCCGCGCGGCGGGTCGGCGGGGCGGGCGGCGAGGCGGGTGACGGCCCTACGGGAGCGGGTGTCGGCGGCGTCGATCCGCGGCGGACCTCGGCCTCGCGGTCGGCGCCGGTGCGGACGTCCCGGCCGTGCAGGTCTGCGGCGCCGCTCGCGCGGGCGGCGTCGGCGAGGCGGGCCGGGACGTGCGCGGGGTGAGCGGTTCGAGCCGCACCCGGCGGCCCTCCGGGACGACGGGGGTCGGCGCGGTCGGCATGGCCGGGACGCTACCGGAGGGCGCTCGGGCGGCGTTGACGGCTTGTCAGTACGGGGCGGCAGCATGTGCGCATGATGTGGACGACCGACGCGATGCACGTCGCGTACTGCCAGTACTTCCTGTACGGGCCGGAGTTGCCGGACGGTTGGGACGCGCACGCGCTGGACCGGCTGTTCCACGGGAACGGGGTGGCCGCGGGCTGTCCGGACCACCTGACGGTGCTGTGCGGCACGCACACCGGGCTGGTCCGGCTGACGGTGGAGCGCTGCGCGGGGCGGCCGCCGGAGCCGGGGCCGGAGTGGGAGAGCGTGGTGGAGCTGTCGCTGCACAGCAGTGGTGAGCTGCGGCTGCGCGCCTGGGACGGGGTGGACGTCGACGGGCCGGGGAACCTGGCGCACGCCGGGCCGGGCTGGTACCGGGTGCGGGTGCAGACCCGCGGGCGGGACCGGGGGCGGGAGGCCGACACCGCGGCCCGGCCGGTGGAGGAGCACCGGTTGGCGGTGTGGCCCGCTCCCCCGGCGCCGGACCTGGTGCTCCGGGTCGGCGACCTGACGGGCCGCCGCCACCACGACCCGCGGCGGCCGGCGCCGCAGCCGATCCGGCCCCCGGGGGCGCGCCGGGCGGCCTGAGCGGTGCCGGGTCAGAAGTGGTCGGTGCCCGACCAGCTGTACCAGCCGTCGCCGAGCGCGTCGTAGGAGGTGACGGACTCGCCGACGGGGGTGCCGTGCGGGAAGTAGGCGTAGCCGTGCGGGGCGAAGACGCCGGTGCCCGCGACGGTGAAGGTGACGCCGCCGCCGACGAGTTCGGTGCGTTCCAGGCGGTAGCCGGCCACCCGGGCGGGGGCGGTGTCGCCGGTGGCGAGGGCGTGTTCGGCGTGGGCGGTGAGGGTGGGGCGGGTGGCCGCGAAGCGGGCGCCGGCCGGGACGTCGTAGTGGACCAGCAGGGCGCCGGTGGCGAGCAGCAGCGGTGCGGCGGCCCAGCGCCAGCGGCCGAGCGGGCCGGGGGCGCGGCGCGGAGTGCGGCTCGGGCTGCGGTGCGGAGTGCGGCTCGGGGTGCGGTGCGGGGTGCGGTGCGCCCACGGGGTCTGCTGCCAGAGCAGCCGGCCGACCGGGAGCCCGAGCAGGGTGAGCGCGCCGAGGCCGAGCAGCCCGGCGTCCTGGCCGGGCACGCTCGCGCCCAGCAGGACGGCCGCGACGCCGAGGGCGCAGCAGAGCAGGGCGCTGTTGCCGGGGCGGGCGGGCCGCCTGAGGTGCTTGCGGTGGCGGATCGCCAGGAGCGCGGCCGGCAGGCCGACGATCACCAGCAGCGGGACGGTGACCGGGAGGAAGAGCACGTCCAGGAGGGTCCAGAGGAAGCCGCCGAGGACGAACGCCACCGTCAGTGCGCCGTGCACCGTGCCGTGCGGCGTGCACGACAGCAGGGCGAGCAGGGCCGCCACGGCGAGCGGGGCCCGGTAGCCGTGGCGCAGGGCGAGGCGGCGGGCCGGGGCGACGAAGCGGCGCCGCAGGTCGATGATCACACCGCACTGTCTACCGGAGGGTCCGGTGCGGGCGGAAGGCCGACGGCCGGTCGGCCCGCGGATAATGGCGGTGCCGTGCGCCGGTCCGGCGGCGGTGCGGAGCGAGGCGGGAGAGGTGGCGGGAGCGGTGGCCCTGGTGGAGGGAGAGCGCGTCAGGCTGGTCGAGGACCTGGCGCTGGGCGGGGCGTCCGCCGGGGAGGACGGCCCGCTGGTGGGCTTCCTGCTGCTCGGCGCGGGTGTCGAGGGCACCGTGGTCCGGGTGACCGGGGAGCTGCCGCCGCCCGAGGAGGTCCGCGAGTACGAGCGGCTGCGGGCCCTGTTCGAGGACTACGGGCACACCATGCCCGCGGAGAGCCTGCGCCGGCTGGAGGCGCAGCTCGCCGAACTGGAGCCGCACTGGCGGGAGTTCGGCGCGGCGGGCCCGCGCAGCTCGGTCCGGGTCCGGTTCGACAACGGCTTCGTGCTGGACGACGCGGACGCGGCGGCGTTCACCCGCCCCTGAGCGCGGGCCCCGGACGCACGGGCCCCGCGCGCACGGGGCCCGCCGTCAGCCGTGGTTGACGGCGTAGAAGGCGATGGCGGCGGCCGCGCCGACGTTCAGCGAGTCGATGCCGTGCGCCATCGGGATGCGCACCCGCTGGTCGGCGGCGGCCAGTGCCTTCGGGGTCAGGCCGTCGCCCTCGGCGCCGAGCATCAGCGCGGCCTTGGGGAGCAGGTGCGGGCGGGCCGTGGTGAAGTCCTCCGCACCGGAGGGGGTCAGCGCCAGCAGGTCGAACCCGGCCTCCCGGACGGCGCCGAGCGCGTCCGGCCAGGGGTCGAGGCGGGCGTAGGGCACCGAGAAGACGGCGCCCATCGAGGTCTTGACGGCCCGCCGGTACAGCGGGTCGGCGCAGTCCGGGGAGAGCAGCACCGCGTCCATGCCGAGCGCGGCGGCGGAGCGGAAGATCGCCCCCAGGTTGGTGTGGTCGACCAGGCCCTCCAGGACGGCCACCCGGCGGGCCCCGGCGAGCACCTGCGGCGCGGTGGGCAGCGGCTTGCGCTCCATCGAGGCGAGCGCGCCGCGGTGCACGTGGTAGCCGGTGACCCGCTCGGCGAGCGCGGGCTCGACCAGGTGGACGGGCGCGTCGGCGTCCGCGATCACGTCCGCCATCACGCCCAGCCACTTCGCGGTCAGCAGCATCGACCGCATCCGGAACCCGGCGGCGAGCGCCCGCCGGATCACCTTCTCCCCCTCGGCGATGAACAGCCCCTCGGCGGGCTCCCGGCGGCGCCGCAGTTCGACGTCGGTCAGGTCGGTGTAGTCGCTCAGCCGGGGGTCGGCGGCGTCGGTGACGGTGAGAGGCTCGGACACCGGACGATTTTCGCACGTCGGGGGGCGGGGCCCGGCGCCCCGGCTCCCGGTCACTCCGGTTCGCGGGCCGGGCGGCCCGATGGTGCGGGGGTGAGCAGCGCGGCGAGCCGGTGGGTGTCCGCGAGGTAGCGCTCGTAGGGGAAGCCGGCGGCCAGCAGGGCGGTGCGGAACTCCTCCTCCAGCGGCTTGCCCTCGGCCAGGAAGGCGGCCTGGCCGGCGGGGGTGAGGGTGACCAGGCGGCGGCGGCGGTGGGCCGGGTCGACGGCGACCGCCACGTACCCCTCGGCCTCCAGCGGGCGCAGGGCCCGGCTGACGGCGGGGTCGGACAGGGCCAGGGCCTCGGCGAGCCGGTGCTGGGTGGCGGGCTGGATCTCCTCCAGGGTGCCCAGCAGGCGCAGTTGGCTGGTCGAGAGCCGCTGGTCGGGGCCGGAGCGGCGCCGGGCGGCGTCCCCCATCAGCATGACCACGCGGTAGAGGAGTTCTGCCAGTCCTTCGTCCATGGGGTTCATCCTACCCGACGCTTGCATGGTTAATATTAACCATGCAACACTCGAAGGCATGGACACTCTCCCGTACGCCGTCCGCACCTCGTTCCCGCTGCTCTTCCTGCTGGTGCCCGCCCTCGGGGCCCTGCTGAGCTGCCGCCGCCACCCGGACCGTCCGGCCGCGGAGACCTGGCAGCGCTGGTGGGCCGTCGGGGCGCTGGGCGCCGGCAGCCTCTGGGTCGCGGTCTCCTTCCTGGCCGCCCCGGGGGCCATGGCCGACGCCATCGGGTTCGCCCGCTCGCCGTTCCAGTTCGAGATCGCCTGCGCCAATCTCGGCATGGCCCTGCTGGGCTTCCGCGCCCGGTCGGCCTCCCCCCGCGAGCGCCTCACCGGCGGGCTCGCGGCGGCCGCCTTCCTGTGGGGCGCGGCGGCCGGCCACCTCTACCAGTGGTTCGCCCACGGTGACCACGCGGCCGGGAACACCGGCGGCATCCTGGCCACCGACGTCCTGGTCCCCGCCGTCATGATCGCCCTGGCCGTCCGGGACCTGCGCCGCGCCGCCCGCACCGCCGAGTCCTCCCGGCCCTCCCGGGTGACCGCCTGAGCACGGCGGCCCGCCCACCACGGCACGACGGCACCAAGGCACACGACACGACGACACGACGAAGGGGAACGACCGTCGCTCCGGACGGCCGTTCCCCTTCGTCGTGCTCGTTCGCCCCGCCGGTCAGCCGCCCAGGACGCCGACCACCTCGCCGATCACGATGACCGCCGGGGGCTTGATCCCCGCCGCGGTGACCGTCTCGCCGATGGTGGCGAGGGTCGCGTCGACCCGGCGCTGGGTGGCGGTGGTGCCCTCCTGGACGACGGCGACGGGGGTGTCCGCGGGGCGGCCGTGGGCGACGAGTTCGGCGGCGATCGCGCCGATCTTGTCGACGGCCATCAGCAGCACCAGGGTGCCGGTCATCCCCGCGACGGCCTCCCAGTTGGTGAGGGAGCGGTCGCCGGGGCCGACGTGGCCGGAGATGACGGTGAACTCGTGGGTGAGGCCGCGGTGGGTGACGGGGATGCCGGCGGCCGCGGGGACGCTGATCGAGGAGGAGATGCCGGGAACGACGGTGACCGGGACGCCCGCCTCGACGCAGGCGAGCAGCTCCTCGCCGCCGCGGCCGAAGACGTACGGGTCGCCGCCCTTGAGGCGGACCACGAACTTGCCCGCCTTGGCGTGCTCGATGAGCGTGTGGTTGATCGCCTCCTGGGCCATGTAGCGGCCGTAGGGGATCTTGGAGGCGTCGATCACCTCGACGTGCGGGGGCAGCTCGGCCAGCAGCTCGCGCGGGGCCAGGCGGTCGGCGACGACCACGTCGGCGTCGGCGAGCAGGCGGCGGCCGCGGACGGTGATCAGGTCGGGGTCGCCCGGCCCGCCGCCGACCAGGGCGACGCCGGCGTCCCGGGCCCGGTACTGGCGGGCGGCCAGGGAGCCGTCGCGCAGGCCGGCCACGATGGAGTCGCGCAGGGCGGCGGAGTGCCGGGGGTCGCCGGTGAGGACGGCGACGGTCGCGCCGGAGTCGTGGCCGGAGGCGGGCGTCCAGGCGGTGGCGGCGGCGGCGTCGTCGCTGCGGGAGCAGAACACCCGCAGCCGCTCGGCCTCGGCGGAGACGGCGGTGTTGACGGCGGGGTCGTCGGTGGCGACCAGGGCGTACCAGGTGTCGGCGAGGTCGCCGTCCGCGTAGGAGCGCCGGTGCCAGGTGAGTTCACCGGCGTCGGCCATCGCGGAGACGGCGGGGGTGGTGGCCGGGGATATCAGGTGGATGTCGGCGCCGGAGGCGATCAGCGCGGGCAGCCGGCGCTGGGCGACCTGTCCGCCACCGATGACGACGACCCGGCGGCCGGCGAGCAGCAGCCCGACCGGGTACGGGGTGAGGCCCTGGGTGGACGGGTGGGGGTGGGGCGTGGGCGCGGTCATGAGGGGGAGCTCCTGGGTGGGCGGCGGTGCTGGGGGGAGCCCTGTGCCGGCGCGCCCTTGAGCCGGTACGGGTTCGGCGGGGACGGCCGCCCCCTCGCACTGCGGGGGCGGCCGGCGCCGGCGGGTCAGGCCTTCTCGGTGACTCCGGCGGAGTCGAAGGTGGCTACATCGTGCATCGCCCGGGCCGCGCTCTGCACCAGCGGGAGGGCCAGCAGGGCACCGGTGCCCTCGCCGAGCCGCAGGTCGAGGTCGATCAGCGGGCGCAGGCCGAGCTTGGCCAGCGCGGTCTGGTGGCCGGGCTCGGCGGAGCGGTGGCCCGCGATGCAGGCCGCCAGCACCTCGGGGGCGATCGCCTTGGCGACCAGGGCGGCCGAACCGGCGATCACGCCGTCCAGGATCACCGGGACGCGCAGCGAGGCCGCGCCGAGCAGGAAGCCGGCGATCGCCGCGTGCTCCAGGCCGCCGACGGCCGACAGCACGCCGATCGGGTCGGCCGGGTCCGGCTTGTGCAGGTCGAGGGCCTGCCGGACGACCTCGACCTTGCGGGCGTGGGTCTCGTCGTCGATGCCGGTGCCGCGGCCGGTGACCTCGGCCGGGTCGGTCTCGGTGAACACCGAGATCAGCGCGGCGGAGGCGGTGGTGTTGGCGATGCCCATGTCGCCGGTGATCAGCACCTTGTTGCCGGCCGCGACCAGGTCCCGGGCGGTCTCGATGCCGACCTCGATCGCGCGCAGCGCCTCGTCCCGGCTCATCGCCGGGCCCTGCGTCATGTCGTCGGTGCCGGGCTTGACCTTGCGCGGCAGCAGGCCGGTGGTGCGGCCCTGCTGGATCGCGTCCGGCAGTTCGGCGGCCACGCCGACGTCGACCACGCACACCTCGGTGCCGACCTGCGCGGCGAACGCGTTGACCACCGCGCCGCCGGCCAGGAAGTTGCCGACCATCTGGGCGGTGACCTCCTGCGGCCACGGGGTGACGCCCTGGGCGTGCACGCCGTGGTCACCGGCGAAGATCGCCACGCAGCCGGGCTCCGGGATCGGCGGCGGGCACTGCCGGGCCAGGCCGGACAGCTGGGCCGCGATCACCTCCAGCACGCCGAGCGAGCCGGCCGGCTTGGTCATCCGCTTCTGCCGGTCCCACGCCTCGCCGAGCGCCTTGGCGTCCAGCGGGCGGATGCCGCGCAGGGTGTCGGACAGCAGGTCGTGCGGCTCCTCGCCGGGCAGCGCGCGGTTGCCGTACTGCTCCTCGTGCACCACCCAGGACAGCGGGCGCTTCTTCGCCCAGCCCTGCTGCTGCAGCTCCGGCTCGTCCGGGAACGCGTCCACGTAGCCGACGCACAGGTAGGCGACGACCTCCAGGTGCTCGGGCAGGCCGAGTTCGCGGACCAGCTCCTCCTCGTCGAAGAAGCTCACCCAGCCGACGCCCAGGCCCTCGGCGCGGGCCGCCAGCCACAGGTTCTCCACCGCGAGCGCGGCCGAGTACGGGGCCATCTGCGGCTGGGTGTGCCGACCCAGGGTGTGCCGGCCGCCGCGGGTGCGGTCGGCGGTCACCACGATGTTGACCGGCGTCTCCAGGATCGCCTCGATCTTGATTTCCTTGAACTGCTTGGCCCGGCCCTTGGGCAGCGAGTCCGCGTACGCCTCGCGCTGGCGCTCGGCCAGTTCGTGCATCTTCCGGCGGGTCTTCGCGGAGCGGATCACCACGAAGTCCCACGGCTGCGAGTAGCCGACGCTCGGCGCGGTGTGCGCCGCTTCCAGCACCCGGATCAGCACCTCGTGCGGGATCGCGTCCGGCCGGAAGCCGTTGCGGACGTCGCGGCGCTCGCGGATCACCTGGTGGACGGCCTCCCGGCCGGCCTCGTCGTAGCCGGGCGCGGCGGGCGGGCGCTCCTCCTCGGCGACGGGCTCGGCGGCGGGGTCGTCGGCCTCGACGGCGGGCTCGGTCTCGGCGGCGGCCACCGGGGCTTCGGCGGCGGGGGCGGCCTCGGGCTGGGGCTCGACGGCGGGCTCGGGCTCGGCTTCGGCCTCGAGGGCTTCGGTCTCGGTGGCTTCGGCCGCGGTCTCGGCGGCCGCCGGGGCCTCGGCGGGCTCGACGGCGACGGCCTCGGGCTGCTCGGTCGCCTCCGGCTCCGGCTCCGGCTCCGGCTTCGACTCGGTGACCGGCTCGGCCACGGCCTCGACCTCGACGGCCGGGGTCTCCTCCGCGGGCTCGGCGGCCGGAGCCTCGGCGGGCTCGACGGCGACCGCTTCGGGCTGGACCTGAGCGGCCTCGGCCTCGGGCTGAACGGCCTCCGCCTCGGCGGGCGCGGCCTGCTCGACCACCGGCACCTCGACGGCCGCCGGGGCCTCGACGGCAGCCTCGGGGTTCTCCGCAGCGGGCTCCAGCAGCGGCAGGCCGGCGGGGGCGGCCAGGAAGGCGGAGATGCGCCGGTGCGCGCCCCGGCCGGACGGCTTGGCGGCCTGCGCGGGGATCGGCTCCGCGGCGGCCTCGCCGCTCACCGTCTCCGCGTCCACGGCCTCGGGCTGGACCTGAGCGGCCTCGGCCTCGGGCTGAACGGCCTCCGCCTCGGCGGGCGCGGCCTGCTCGGCCACCGGCACCTCGACGGCAGCCGGGGCCTCGACGGCCGCCGGCACCTCGACGGCGACGGCCTCGACCACCGGAGCGGCGGCCTGCTGCGCGACCGGCTCGGCGGGCCCGGCCGGCTCGACGAACACCGGGGCCAGGTTCGCGGCGGGCACGGCGACCGGTTCGGCCACGGCGGCGGCCACGGCCTCGGCCACGATCGCCGGAGCCGCCACGGCCTCCGCCACCGGCTCCACCACGGGCGCGGCGACCGGCTCGACGACCGGTTCGACGACGGGCTCCGCCGCCACCGCCTCGGCGACGGCCGCGGCCGCGGCGGCCTCGACCACCTGCGGCTGCACCGGCGCGGGCACCTGGACGACCGGGGTCTGCACCGCGACCGGCGCCGGCACCTGCTGCGCCGGGGCCTGGAGCGGCTGCGCCTGCTGCACCGTCTCGGCGGTCGGCACCGGCACCCCGTACGCGGGCGTGCCGCCGGGGGCGGACGGGCCGCGGTCGGCGAGGGAGCGGACGGGGACGTGACCGGTCATCAGGGACGGGTCGGGGATCGGCGGTCCGGCGTGCAGCGGGCGGCGCGGCTGGGCCGGTACGGGCTGCTGGACGGCGGCGGGGGCGGGCTGCGCCTGCGAGGCACCGAGGTGCAGGGTGCCGCCGACCTCCGCGCCGTCGGCGGGCGCGCCCGGCGCGGCCTCGACCGGAACGGCCTCCACCGGGGCGGCCACCGGGGCGGCCTCGGCCGGAGCGCCTTCCGCCGGGGCGGCCGCGGCGGGCACCAGCGGCACGGGCTCGGCGGGCACGGCGACGGTGAGGACGGGGGGTGCGAGCGGCGGCCAGGACGGCGCGACGGGCGTGCCGGGCGGCTGTTCACCGGCGACGGCCTCGGTGCCCTGCGCGGCGTCGCCCCAGGCGGTCTGCGGGCCGGGCATCAGCAGGACGTCGTCCTCCTCCTCGCCGTCGGGCTGGTCGAGGAAGGTGTACGCGGGCCGCTGGTCGCCGTGCCAGGGCCCGGCGGGCGCGGCGGGCTGGAGGGGCGCGCCGAGGTGGGGCTCCGGGACGGGTCCGCCGGGCCCGGGTTCGGGCGCGAGGGGACCGGCACTGGGGGCGTGGCCGCCGTCGGTCATGTCAATGCTCCTTCCAGGCCGCTTGCGCGTCCTCGGCGAGGTCCCCGAAGGCCCCGCCCACTTCGCCGGAACGGAACCGCACCGACCCGTCCCTTACTCCATCGGCCGTCACCCGCACGGGTGGCGTGCCATCAGAAACAACGACGGCCCCGGGCAACCGGCACGACGGCGCGGCCGCTCCGGACCCTCACGGCATTCTTCCGGGCGGGTGCGCACCACGTCGAATGCCCGCGAAGCGGGCCGTTCGGGTTGCAACGCGTCAAATGGGTGGCAACCGTGCCGGATCGGACACGGTGCTGCATCGACGGGATGGTCCCCCGGGGAAACCCTACCGGCCGCGGCCGGGCCGATCTCGAAACCGTGTCCGGATGCGACGGGGATCACCGTACCGCCCGGGTCGGACGGTCCGGCGGGGTCGCAAACGGAGATCAGTCGTACGGTTCTCCCCAGATCAGCAGGGTGTAGTCGCCCCGTCCGAAGGAGGGGCCGGCGCCCCCGTCGGCCTCGGCGCGCAGGGGTGCGGACTGGAGCAGCAGGCCGTCGGTGCGGTAGCCGGCGCCGTCCAGGATGCGGCGGGTCTCGGTGGCTTCGGCGAGGCTGCCGGCGACGGCGACGACGCGTTCGGGTTTGCGGGCGGCGACGGCGCGGACCATGGCGGGGCCGCCCTGTTCGACGGCGACGGCGTCGGGTTCGGGGAGGGCGCCGAGGACCTCGGGGCCGGAGCCCGCGGCGGTCTCGACCTCGACGCCGCACCGGCGGGCGTTGGCCGAGATCCGGGCGCAGTCGGCGGGTTCGGCCTCGACGGCGACCACGGCGGCACCGAACCGGGCGGCTTCGACGGCGAGCGCGCCGTCCCCGGCGCCGACGGTCCACAGCAGGTCGCCGGGGGCGGGCGCGAGCCGGGCCAGGGCCAGCGCGCGGACGTGCGGCGGGAGTGCGCGGGGGCGCCTGCCCTCGGCGTCCGCTCCGGCGTACGCCCGGCCGGGGAGCGCCCAGCCGCGCTGGGCGCCGGGGTGGTCGAGCGGTTTGCCGGCCAGCCAGCCGGAGGCGGCCTCGGCGGGCGGGACGTTGCCGATGACCAGGACGATCGAGGGGTCGCGCCAGTCGTGGTCGGGCACGCGCTCGGAGGTGAGGACGGTGACGTCCTCGTCGGGGGTGCCGAGCCCCTCGCAGACCACGAAGGTGCGGGGGACGCCGCGGAGCATCAGGGCGAGTTCGCTGGGCCCGGCGCCGCCGGTGGTGAGGACCGCGACCTTGGGGTGGGCCCGGCAGACGTTGGCGGCGCGGCGCAGGCGGCCGCCGTGGGCGGAGACCACCTGGGCGTCCTCCCAGGCCATGCCGGCCCGGGCGAAGGCGGTGGCCACCGAGGAGACGGCGGGCAGGACTTCGAGTTCGAGGCCGTACTCGGGGCGGCGCAGGGTGCGCACGACGCCGAAGAAGCCGGGGTCGCCCTCGGCGACGACGACGGCGGCGCCGCGGTGGTCGGCGATCTTCCGGGCGGCGGCCCGCAGGTCGGCGAGGCCGATGCGTTCGGCGCGGTCGGGAACGGGGAGCGCGGCGAGTTGGTAGGCCGCTCCGGCGACCAGGGTGGCTCCGGCGAGCGCGCCGACGGCGGCCTGGGTCAGAGGGGTGCCGTCCCACCCGATGACCGTGATCCGGTCAGCCATCTGCGGCTGTTCTCCCTACGCCGTCGTTCCGCCCCTGGTGGGGTGCGTCGTGGACGCTCCCTGGGCAGAGGCTACCGCCTGGCCGGGGTGGTGCGGGCCCGTGGCGCGCGCCGGGGGCGTGAACAACCGGGGCACGGCCGGGGCGCGGCGGGGGCGCGGCGGGGGCGCGGCCGGGAAAAGGTGCGGTGGCGGGCCCGGGCTCAGCGCGGCAGGGCGTGGTAGCGGTCGTCGGGGTGGACGGGTTCGGGCGGGTCGAGGTCCTCGGGGAGCAGGCTCCACACGATCAGGTCGGTGTGCTCCTCGGGGCCCGGCCCCCACTCGCCGCCGCGGACTATGCCGGCGTTGCGCAGCACGCCCTCGCTGATCGCACCGGTCTTCTGGGCGACCTGCTGGGCGGCGGTGTTGCCGGCGGCGGTGCGCAGTTCGAGGCGCTGGAAGCCGCGGTCCTCGAACAGCCACTGGGCGGTGCCGAGGACGGCCTCGGGCGCGTAGCCCTCGCCGCGGGCCCAGGGGGCGGTGACGAAGCGGACCTCGGTGGCGCGCAGGTGCCAGTCGGTGCGGTCGAGTTCGAGCAGGCCGACCAGCCGCTGGGTGAGGTGCTCGGTGACGGCGAAAACGATTCCGCGCCCCCGGGCGCGCCGTTCGGGGGCGTGCCGGGCGATCAGCTCGTGGGCGTCGTCCTGGCGGTAGGGGCGGGGGTGGCCGGTCCAGGTCTGGACGAGTTCGTCGCCGAGCATGGCGGCCAGCCCGGGGGCGTCCTGCTCCTCAAGGGCGCGCAGCAGCAGCCGTTCGGTGCTGATGGCTGTCTCGGGGAAGTTCGCAACCATGCCGTCTCTCCTCGCCGGGTCGTGGACACACCGTACGCCCCGCCCTTCGTCGGGCGTGCCAGCGTACCCGCTCCGCACCTCACGGCTCGTCAGCACGGTGCCCCCGGCGGGGAGGCCGGGGGCACCGAGGGGGCGACGGTCGGGTCAGAACGCCGGGATGACGGCGCCCTGGAAGTTGTCGTCGATGTACTTCTTCACCTCGTCGGAGTGCAGCAGCTCGGCGAGCTTCTGGACCCGCGGGTCGTTCTCGTGGCCCTTCTTGACGGCGAGGATGTTGGCGTAGGGGTTGCCCTCCGCCTTCTCCAGCACCAGGGCGTCGGTGGACGGCTTGAGGTTGGCGCCCAGGGCGTAGTTGCCGTTGATGACGGCGGCGTCGACGTCGTCGAGGGAGCGCGGCAGCTGGGCCGCCTCCAGCTCCTTGAACTTGAGGTTCTTCGGGTTGGCGGTGATGTCCTGGACGGTGGCGGTGGTGCCGGCGCCGTCCTTGAGGGTGATCACGCCGTTGTCGGAGAGCAGCTTGAGCGCCCGGCCCTCGTTGGTGGCGTCGCTGGGGACGGCGACCTGGGCGCCGTCCTTGAGCTCGCCGACGCTCTTGACCTTCTTGGAGTAGACGCCGAGCGGCTCCAGGTGGACGGTCTCGACCGACACGATGTTCGTGCCGTTCTTCTTGTTGAAGTCGTCCAGGTAGGGCTGGTGCTGGAAGTAGTTCGCGTCCGCGGAGCCGTCCTGGACCGAGGTGTTGGGGGTCACGTAGTCGCTGACCTCCTTGATGTCCAGCTTGAGGCCGGCCTTGGCCGCCAGGTTGTCCTGCACGAACTTGAGGATCTGCGCGTGCGGGGTGGGGCTGGCGGCGACCACCAGGGCCTTGTTCGGGTCGGCGGAGGCGCCGGAGTCGGAGGAGCCCGAGGAGCAGGCCGCGAGGGTGAGCGCGAGGCCGGCGGCGGTGGCGGTGAGGGCGGTGGTCTTCAGGACGTTACGCACGAAAAGTGCCTTTCTGCGGGATGCGAACGGCCCTGGTGGGGCCGGGGTGCCCGTCCGGTGGTGCGGGACGGGGAGTCAGGGGGAGGAGAGCAGGTCTTCCTCGGTGTCGTCCGGCTTCGCCGTGGCGGAGCGGAAGAAGCCGAGCGGGCTGCGGTAGTCGCCGCGGTGCGAGAGCCGGCGGGCGGCGAAGTCGCCGAGCAGCTGGACCACGGTGACGATGACGACCAGTTCGGCGACGATGACCCACATGAAGCCGGTCTCGAAGCGCTGGTAGCCGTAGCGGATGGCGAGGTCGCCGAGGCCGCCGCCGCCGACCGCGCCGGCCATCGCGGAGTAGCCGATCAGGGCGATCACCGTGGTGGTGGCGGAGGCGACCAGCGAGGGCAGCGCCTCGGGCAGCAGGGTCTTGCGGACGATGGCGCCGGTGCCGGCGCCCATCGACTTGAGCGCCTCGACCAGGCCGCCGTCGACCTCGCGGATCGAGGTCTCCACCAGGCGGGCGAAGAACGGGATCGCGCCGATCGCGAGCGGGACGCTGGCGGCCTGCCAGCCGAGCGTGGTGCCCGCGATCGCCCGGGTGAGCGGGATCACCGCGACGATCAGGATGACGAACGGGATGGAGCGCCCGACGTTGACGACAGCGCCGAGCACCCGGCTGACCGCCAGGTTCTGCAGCAGGCCGCCCTTGTCGGTGAGCACCAGCAGCAGCCCGATCGGCAGGCCGATCAGCAGGCTGGCGAGGCCGGAGATGCCGACCATGCCGAAGGTCTCCCAGGTGGCGGGCCACATCAGTTCCTGCATCTGGTCCCAGGTCATGCCGCCGCTCCGTTCGACAGGTCGAGGACGTCCACCTGGAGGCCCTGTTGGCGCAGGTAGCCGATCGGCACCACGTTGTCGGTGTGGCTGCCGGGCAGTTCGACCCGCATCCGGCCGACCAGGCGGCCGGCGATGGTCTCGACGGCCGCGCCGAGGATGTTGATGTCGATCTGGTAGGTGCGGGCCAGCTGGGAGACGAACGGCTGGGCGGGCGCGTCGCCCTGGAAGGTGATCTCCAGGACGGTGCGTTCCGGCCCCCCGGTGCCGAAGTCGCCGAGCGGGAAGAGGTCCCGGGCGATCCGCGAGTGGCCGTCGGCGAGCAGGTCGGTGAGCCGTCCGGTCTCGACGACCTTGCCGCCGCGCATCAGGGCCGCCGAGTCGCAGACCGACTTGATGACGTCCATCTCGTGGGTGATCAGCAGGACGGTCAGGCCGAGCCGCTGGTTGAGCTCGCGCAGCAGCTGGAGGATCGAGCGGGTGGTCTCCGGGTCGAGCGCGCTGGTGGCCTCGTCGGAGAGCAGCACCTTGGGGTCGCCGGCCAGGGCGCGGGCGATGCCGACGCGCTGCTTCTGGCCGCCGGACAGCTGGCCGGGGTAGCTGCGGGCCTTGTCGGCGAGGCCGACCAGGTCGAGCAGTTCGGCGGCCTTGCGGCGGCGTTCGCGCCGGTCCAGGCCGGTGATCTCCAGCGGCAGTTCGACGTTCTGCTGGACGGTGCGCGAGGACAGCAGGTTGAAGTGCTGGAACACCATGCCGATCCGGCGGCGGGCTTCGCGCAGCTCGCGTCCGGCCCGCCGCTCGCTGCCGGACAGCGCGGTCAGTTCCACGCCGTCGACGGTGACGGTGCCGGAGGTGGGCCGCTCCAGCAGGTTGACGCACCGGATCAGGGTGGACTTGCCGGCGCCGCTGGTGCCGACGACCCCGAACACCTCGCCCTGCCGCACGTGCAGGTCGACGTCGTCCAGCGCCCGGACCTCGCGGCCCTGGGAGCGGTACACCTTGGTCAGGCCCTTGGTGGTGATCACAGCTGCTTCCGTTGTTCGTCAGCGGACGGCCGCGGGGGCGTCCGCGCCAATGGCGGGATGGGCACGCGGGTGCCTGGGAAGGTGGGTGCCGACGTCGTTTCGATCATGGCCGCCGGTCGGGCGGGCCGCCCGTGGGCGTGGCCCTAACGAGTCATCGGCGGCGGGGCGTCGGCGGGCGCCGGGCGGAGGCCCTCAGCTGCGACACATTCGACGGCCGCACATGCGCGACTCACCTGCCGGCGTCGCGCCGGTGGGGATGCATGTCGTCGTCGTGGTCATGGAACCCAGTAAATCAGACAATTGGTCCACGTCCCAATTCTCGGGACATGCCGTCCGCAATGCGGACACGACCCTTGCCGCGCAAGGGATGCGGCGCCGGGAACACCGCGGCGCCCGACCCCTCGTGCGGGTCGGGCGCCGCGCTGCGGCTCTCGGGCGCTCGGTCTTCAGGCCGCCAGCGTGGTCGCGACCGGCTTGGACAGCGTCACGATCGACAGCCGGCGGGACACCTCGCGCACCTCGGTCTCCCGGTAGCCGAGCCTGCGGTACAGCCGCAGGTTGCCCAGGCTGCGGTGGCCGGTGAACAGCTCGAAGCCGCCCACCGCGCCGTCGGCGGCCAGCTGCGTCTCCAGCGCCTCCAGCAGGCGGCGGCCCAGGCCGTGCCGCTGCATCCGCGGGTGCACCACCAGCCGGCCGATCTGGCCCACGCCGTTGCCGTCCACCCAGCCGCGGACGCTGCCCACGACCTCGTCGCCGAGCCGGGCCACCAGCACCCGGTGCTCGGACATCTCGGCCTTCAGGCTCTCCAGGCTCTGGGTCAGCGGTTCCAGCGTCCAGTCGCCGTACAGTTCTGCTTCGCTCTGGTAACCGAGGTACTGGAGCTTGAGGATCTGCTCCGCCTCTTCCGGTCGTGCCGCTGCGATGATCACACTCATGCCCATGTGCGGGGGCCTCCATCGTTAAGTGCCCGGCGCGTGCGAGTGAGGGTCCTGCACCGGTTCCTGTCCGAGGTGTGCCCGGACGGGGATCGGCCCGGCCCGGGAAAAGCGCGACGCGCCCCGCCGGACGGTGGTCCGGACAGCCGGGACTGACGCGCTCACGCTCAGTATCCGGGCAGTCGGGCGACCGTCAAGAGAGACGTTCGCCACCGCTCTACCCAGACGCCAGCCGTTCTCAACCTCCCCGACGCCCGACGTGGCGAGCGTCACGCCCCCGCGGGCCGCGCCGTCACCCGCTCGGCCGGATGTTCTGGTTGACCCGGAACAGGTTCGCCGGGTCGTACCGGTCCTTCAGCGCCACCAGCCGCTCGTACTTCGCCAGCCCGTACGCCTCCACCACCCGGGCCTGCCCCTCCCGGCCCATCAGGTTCACGTACGCCCCGCCCGAGGAGAACGGGCGCATCGCCTCCCAGCACCCCCGCACCCACGCCGTGTGCGGCTCCGCCGGGCCCTCGGTCCACCGGCTCGCCGCGTTCAGCAGGTACGGCGCCGCCCGGTGGGTGTACGCGGTGTCCTCCGGCCCCACCCGGGCCACCGCCCCGCCCAGGAACGCCAGTTGCACGTGCGCGCCCGGGCCCGGCATCGCCTCGACCTGCTCGGCCAGCCGGCCGATCGCCGCCCCGTCCAGCACCGACAGGAACTCCGAACGGCCGAAGTTCGCCGCCCCCGGCCCCCGGCCCGCGTCCAGCGCCTTCTGCCACAGCGCGTACGGCCGGGTCTGCACGGTGTCCACCAGCACCCCCGGCAGGGCGCGCAGCGGCGCCACCGCCTCCCGGCCCCGGTCGGCCCGGCCGGACCAGCACAGGCCGATCCGCAGCACCGTCCGGTCGGGCAGCTGCGGCACCCCGTGCGGGCGGCCGAACTCCACCCCCACCGTCAGGCCGTCCGGCGCCGCCGCCATGAAGTCCCGCACCTCGGCGAGGGTCTGCGCCAGCAGCTCCACCGGCAGGTACAGCGCCCCGCACAGCACGTGCGGGCCCACCCGGTGCAGCCGGTAGGTGAACGAGGTCACCACCCCGAAGTTGCCGCCGCCGCCGCGCAGCCCCGCGAACAGCTCCGGGTGCGCGGCCGCGCTCGCCGTCAGCAACCGCCCCTCGGCGGTCACCACGTCCGCCTCCAGCAGATTGTCGCAGGTCAGCCCGTACGCCCGGGCCAGCCAGCCCACTCCCCCACCGAGCGTCACGCCCGCGATGCCCGCCCCCGAGTACGGCGCGCCCGGCGTCGCCAGGTCGAACGCCTGCGTCTCGTGGTCGAACGCCCCCCAGGTCACCCCCGGCTGCGCCCGCGCGAGCCGGCGGGCCGGGTCCACCCGGACGCCGCGCAGCCGGGACAGGTCGATCAGCAGGCCGCCGTCGCAGGTGCCGAGCCCGGCCAGGCCGTGGCCCGCGCCGCGGACCCCCGCGAACAGGCCGTGCTCCCGGGCCACCGCGACGGCCTGCAGCACGTCGGCGACGCCGGTGCACCGGGCGATCACCTCGGGGCGCCGGTCCACCGCGCCGTTCCACACCGCCCGGGCCGCGTCGTACTCCTCGTCCCCGGGCACCACGACCTCGCCCCGGAACCCCTCGGCCAGCGCGGCGGCTGCTTTGGACATGGATCCAGCGTAGGCCGGAAGGCGGGCGGGGGCCCGGGGAACTGCCGGCGGACGGGCATGCACCACCAGGGGGCCCGGGGAACTGTCGGCGGACGGGCATGCACCACCAGGGGGCCGGGGAACTGTCGGCGGACGGGCATGCACCACTAGGGGCCCGGGGAACGGCGGGGCCGTGCTGCTGGTGGCCGGAGCCCATCGGAGTGTCCGTGCTGCTGCGTGCCGTAACAGGAACCAGAAGCAGATGCGCGCCACGGCAGTGCACCGTCAGCAGACCCGGGCTCGCCGTTCCCCGAGCCCCTGGCGGTGCTCTCTCTTCGCCGTTCTCAGCCGAGCCCCTGACGGGGCTCTGCTCAGGCCAGCCAGGACTGCTGGGCCGCGAGGTCCTCCTTGATCTCGGCGAGCTGGACGGCGACCGCCGAGGGGGCGGTGCCGCCGCGGCCGTCGCGGGAGGCGATCGCGCCGTGGACCGACAGGACGGAGCGGACCTCGGGGGTGAGGTGCGGGGAGATCCCGGCGAACTGGGCGTCCGTCAGGTCGGAGAGCTCGATGCCCTCGGCCTCGCAGACCTTGACGCAGGCGCCGGCCACCTCGTGCGCGACCCGGAACGGGACGCCCTGCTTGACCAGCCACTCGGCGATGTCGGTGGCCAGCGAGAAGCCGGCCGGGGCCAGCTCCTCCAGGCGCTCGCGGTGCACCGTCAGGGTGGCGATCATGCCGGTGAAGGCGGGGAGCAGGACCTCCAGGGTGTCGCAGGAGTCGAAGACCGGCTCCTTGTCCTCCTGGAGGTCGCGGTTGTAGGCGAGCGGCAGCGCCTTGAGGGTGGCGAGCAGGCCGGTCAGGTTGCCGATCAGGCGGCCGGACTTGCCGCGGGCCAGCTCCGCGATGTCGGGGTTCTTCTTCTGCGGCATGATCGACGATCCGGTGGAGAAGGCGTCGTGCAGCGTGATGAAGCCGAACTCCTTGGTGTTCCAGATGATGATCTCCTCCGCGATCCGCGAGAGGTTGATGCCGATCATCGCGGTGACGAAGGCGAACTCGGCGACGAAGTCGCGCGAGGCGGTGCCGTCGATCGAGTTGCCCACCGAGCCGCGCTCGAAGCCGAGGTCCGCGGCGACGGCCTGCGGGTCGAGGCCGAGCGAGGAGCCGGCCAGCGCGCCGGAGCCGTACGGGGAGACGGCGGTGCGGGTGTCCCACTGGCGCAGCCGCTCGGCGTCCCGGCCGAGGGCCTGGACGTGGGCGAGGACGTGGTGGGCGAAGAGCACCGGCTGGGCGTGCTGGAGGTGGGTGCGGCCGGGCATCGCGGTGTCCGGGTGGGCCTCGGCGAGGCCGACCAGGGCGTGCTGGAGGTCGAGCAGCAGGGCGCCGATGGCCTTGCCGTGGTCGCGCAGGTACATCCGGAACAGGGTGGCGATCTGGTCGTTGCGCGAGCGCCCGGCGCGGAGCTTGCCCCCGAGGTCGGGGCCCAGGCGCTCCAGCAGGCCGCGCTCCAGGGCGGTGTGCACGTCCTCGTCGGCGACGGTGCCGGTGAAGGCGCCGGACTCGACGTCGGCGAGCAGCTGGTCGAGGCCGGCCAGCATGCCGTCGAGCTCGGCGGCGCTGAGCAGCCCGGCCTTGTGCAGGACGCGGGCGTGCGCCTTGGAGCCGGCGATGTCGTAGGGGGCGAGCCGCCAGTCGAAGTGGACGGAGGCGGAGAGCTTGGCCAGGGCCTCGGAGGGGCCGTCGGCGAAGCGCGCGCCCCAGAGGCGGACGTCTGCGGGCTGGTCGGCGGTCATCGCGTGGGCTCCTTCGGAGGCGGGTCTGGGTGCGGCGCCGCCCCGGCCACCCGTACGTCGACGGGGTGCCGGGGCAGCGGTACTGACGGTGGATCAGGCCAGGTCGCGGCGGGCGGCGATCTTCGAGGACATGCCGAAGATCTCGATGAAGCCCTTGGACATGGACTGGTCGAAGGTGTCGCCGGTGTCGTAGGTGGCGAGGTTGAAGTCGTACAGCGACCGGTCCGACTTGCGGCCGTTGACCACCGCGCGGCCGCCGTGCAGGACCATCCGGATCTCGCCGGAGACGTGCTGGTTGGCCTCGTTGACGAAGCCGTCCAGGGCGCGCTTGAGCGGGGAGAACCACAGGCCGTCGTAGACCAGCTCGGCCCAGCGCTGCTCGACCTGCCGCTTGTAGCGGGCGAGTTCGCGCTCGACGGTGACGTTCTCCAGGGCCTGGTGGGCGGTGATCAGGGCGATCGCGCCGGGGGCCTCGTAGATCTCGCGGGACTTGATGCCGACCAGGCGGTCCTCGACCATGTCGAGGCGGCCGATGCCCTGGGCGCCGGCCCGCTTGTTCAGCTCCTCGATGGCCTGGAGCACGGTGACCTTGCGGCCGTCGATCGCGACCGGGACGCCGGCCTCGAAGGTGATGACGACCTCGTCGGCCTCGCGCGCGGCGGCCGGGTCCTGGGTGTACTCGTAGACGTCCTCGATCGGGGCGTTCCAGATGTCTTCCAGGAAGCCGGTCTCGACGGCGCGGCCGAAGACGTTCTGGTCGATCGAGTACGGGTTCTTCTTGGTGGTGACGATCGGGAGGTTCTTGGCCTCGGCGAAGGCGATCGCCTTGTCGCGGGTCATCGCGTAGTCGCGGACCGGGGCGATGCACTTCAGGCTCGGGGCCAGCGACTGGATGCCGACCTCGAAGCGGACCTGGTCGTTGCCCTTGCCGGTGCAGCCGTGGGCGACGGTGGTGGCGCCGTGCTTCTGGGCGGCGGCGACCAGGTGCTTGACGATCACCGGGCGGGAGAGCGCGGAGACCAGCGGGTACTGGCCCTGGTACAGGGCGTTGGCCTTGAGGGCCGGCAGGCAGTACTCGTCGGCGAACTCGTCGCGGGCGTCGGCGACCTCGGCCTCGACGGCGCCGCAGTCGAGCGCGCGCTGGCGGATGACCTCCAGGTCCTCGCCGCCCTGGCCGACGTCGACGGCGACGGCGATGACCTCGGCGCCGGTCTCCTCGGCGATCCAGCCGATGCAGACGGACGTGTCCAGACCGCCCGAGTAGGCGAGTACGACGCGCTCAGTCACGGCTATCTCCATTCACAAACACAGGTTCCATGCGGCGTTAGGCATAAGTATGCACCACCGCGTATGAGTTCACAAACCAGTACCGCACGGCGGGTTTAGAACGGCCGGGAACTACTGCGACTTGGCCTGGGCGAGTTGCATCAGGTGGTCGGCGAGCGCCTGCCCGCCGGCCGCGTCGCGGCTGATCAGCAGCACGGTGTCGTCGCCCGCGATGGTGCCGAGGATCTCGAACACCTCGGCGGTGTCGATCGCCGAGGCCAGGAACTGGGCCGCGCCCGGCGGGGTGCGCAGCACCACCAGGTTGCCGGAGGCGGTGGCGGAGACCATCAGCTCGCCCGCCAGCCGGGCCATCCGGGCCTCGCTGGCGGACTCGCCCATGGGCGCCCGGGGGGTGCGGTCGCCGCCCTCGGCCGGGACGGCGTAGATGAGCGCGCCGTCCCGGTTGCGGATCTTCACCGCTCCGAGCTCGTCCAGGTCCCGGGAGAGGGTGGCCTGGGTGACCACGAGTCCGTCGTCGGCGAGCAGCTTGGCGAGCTGGCTCTGCGAGCGGACGGGCTGACGGGTCAGCAGGTCCACGATCCGCCGGTGGCGCGCGGTGCGGGTCTGCGGGACCTGCGGCGTGGGGCCGGTGGCGGGGGTCGTGGGCTCGGGGCGTTCGGTCATAACTGATGATTCTCCTGAAGGACGCTCAGCTGGTCGCGCCGGGGGCGGCTTCGCGGACCGTCCGGAGGATCTCGGGCAGTGCGGCGAGGAAGCCGTCGGCCTGCTCCTCGGTCAGCACCAGCGGCGGGACCAGCCGGACGGCGTCCGCGACGGCGGCGTTGACCAGGAAGCCCGCCTCCTGCGCGGCGGCCTGGACCTGCCCGGCGACCGGCTCGGTGAGCACGATGCCCAGCAGCAGGCCCTTGCCCCGGACGTGGTCGACCAGCGGGTCGCCGATCGCCTCGATGCCGGTGCGCAGCCGCTCGCCGAGCTTGGCGGCGTGCTCCAGCAGGCCCTGCTCCTCGATGGTGCGCAGCACGGCGAGGCCGGCCGAGGCGACCACCGGGTTGCCGCCGAAGGTGGTGCCGTGGTGGCCGGGGCCGAGCAGGTCGGCGGCCGGGCCGAAGGCGAGCACGGCGCCGATCGGCAGGCCGCCGCCGAGGCCCTTGGCGAGGGTGACGACGTCGGGGTCGACGCCCTCGTACGCCTGGTGGGCGAACCAGTGGCCGGTGCGGCCGGTGCCGGTCTGGATCTCGTCCAGGACCAGCAGGGTGCCGGTGGCCCGGGTGATCTCGCGGGCGGCCCGCAGGTAGCCGTCGGGGAGCGGGATCGCGCCGTTCTCGCCCTGGATCGGCTCCAGGAAGACGGCGGCGGTGTCGGTGGTGACGGCGGCGCGCAGGGCCTCGACGTCGCCGAACGGGACGTAGCTGACGTCGCCGGGCAGCGGCTTGAACGGTTCCTGCTTGCCGGGCTGGGCGGTGAGCGCGAGGGCGCCCATGGTCCGGCCGTGGAAGGCGCCCTGGAGCGAGACCAGGTGGGTGCGGCCGGTCAGCCGGGAGATCTTGAAGGCGGCCTCGTTGGCCTCGGTGCCGGAGTTGCAGAAGAAGACCTTGCCCGGGCGGCCGGCCAGCTCGATCAGCTTCTCAGCGAGTTCGATCGTCGGCTCGGCCGTGAACAGGTTGGAGACGTGGCCCAGGGTGGTGAGCTGCTCCGTGACCGCCGCGACGATCGCGGGGTGGGCGGTGCCCAGCGCGTTGACCGCGATGCCGCCGACCAGGTCGAGGTACTGCTTGCCGTCGGCGTCCCACAGCAGCGAGCCCTCACCGCGCACCAGCGGGATCCGCGGGGTGCCGTAGTTGTTCATCAGGCTGTGCTTGTACCGCTCGATGATGGCGTCGTTGCTCATGCCAGGCCCCCCAGTACGGTGCTCTCGTCGTCCGGCACGACCATGGTGCCGATGCCCTCGTCGGTGAAGATCTCCAGCAGCAGGCTGTGCTGGACGCGGCCGTCCAGGACGCGGGCGGTGCCCACGCCGGAGCGGACGGCGCGCAGGCAGCCCTCCATCTTGGGGAGCATGCCGGAGGCCAGGGTGGGGAGCATCTCCTCCAGCTCGCTGGCGTTCAGCTGGCTGATCACGTCGTCGGAGTCCGGCCAGTCCTTGTAGAGGCCCTCGACGTCGGTGAGCACGACCAGCATCTCGGCGCCGAGCGCGACCGCCATCGCGGCGGCGGCGGTGTCGGCGTTGATGTTGTAGACGTGGCCGTCGGTGCCGCGGGCGATCGAGGAGATCACCGGGATGCGGCCGTCGGCGATCAGCGCCTTCACGGCGCCGGCCTCGATGTTGACGATGTCGCCGACCAGGCCGATGTCGACCTGCTCGCCGTCGACCACGGCGTAGCGCTTGGCGGCGGTCATGGTGTGGGCGTCCTCGCCGGTCATGCCGACGGCGAACGGGCCGTGCGTGTTGAGCAGGCCGACCAGTTCGCGCTGGACCTGCCCGGCGAGCACCATCCGGACCACGTCCATGGTCTCGGGGGTGGTGACGCGCAGGCCGGCGGTGAAGGAGGACTCCAGGCCGAGCCGGTCGAGCTGGGCGCTGATCTGCGGGCCGCCGCCGTGCACGACGACGGGGTGCAGGCCGGCGAACCGGAGGAAGACGACGTCCTGGGCGAACGCGGCCTTGAGGTCCTCGTCGACCATGGCGTTGCCGCCGAACTTGATGACCACGGTCTTGCCGTGGAAGCGCTCCAGCCAGGGCAGCGCCTCGATCAGGGTGCGGGCCTTGGGCAGGGCGGCGTTGCTGCGGGCCTGTTCGCCCTTGGGTGCGATCTGCATGGCGGTGGGACGACCCCCCTCGGGTCAGCTGGAGTAGGCGCTGTTCTCGTGCACGTACTCGGCGGTCAGGTCGTTGGTCCAGACCGTGGCCGTGGCCCGACCGGCCTTCAGGTCGGCGGTGATGACGACCTCGCGGTCCTTCATCGAGACCAGGTCGCGGTCCTCGCCGACGCCGCCGTCCCGGCAGACCCAGACGCCGTTGATGGCGACGTCCAGCCGGTCCGGGTCGAAGGCGGCGGAGGTGGTGCCGATCGCGGACAGCACCCGGCCCCAGTTGGGGTCCTCGCCGTGGATGGCGCACTTGAGCAGGTTGCTGCGGGAGACGGTGCGGGCGACCTCGACGGCCTCGTCCTCGGTGGCCGCGTTGACCACCTCGATCCGGATGTCCTTGGAGGCGCCCTCGGCGTCGCCGATCAGCTGGCGGGCCAGGTCGGCGCAGACGGTGCGCACGGCCTCGGCGAACTCGGCCTGCTCCGGGGTGACTTCGGAGGCGCCGGAGGCGAGCAGCAGCACGGTGTCGTTGGTGGACATGCAGCCGTCGGAGTCGACCCGGTCGAAGGTGGTGCGGGTGGCCTCGCGCAGCGCGGCGTCCAGGCCGGCGGAGTCGACCGCGGCGTCGGTGGTGACCACGACCAGCATGGTGGCCAGGCCGGGGGCGAGCATGCCCGCGCCCTTGGCCATGCCGCCGACCGTCCAGCCCGCGGGGGCGGTGACCTGGGCGGTCTTGTGCACGGTGTCGGTGGTCTTGATGGCGATCGCGGCGCTCTCGCCGCCGGTGTCGCTGAGCGCCCCGACGGCCAGTTCGACGCCGGGCAGCAGCTTGTCCATCGGCAGCCGGACGCCGATCAGGCCGGTGGAGCAGACCGCGACCTCGATGGCGCCGATGCCGAGTTCGGCGGCGACCTTCTCGGCGGTGGCGTGGGTGTCCTGGAAGCCCTCGGGGCCGGTGCAGGCGTTGGCGCCGCCGGAGTTGAGGATCACGGCGGCCAGTTCGCCGTCGTTCAGCACCTGGCGCGACCACTTGACCGGCGCGGCGTGCACCCGGTTGGAGGTGAACACGCCGGCGGCGGCGTGCTGCGGGCCGTCGTTGACGACCAGCGCGAGGTCCGGGTTGCCGGACGCCTTGAGGCCCGCGGTGACGCCCGCCGCGCGGAAGCCCTTGGCCGCGGTGACGCCGACGTTGCCGGTGCCGCCGGTGCTGCCGGTGTTCTGGTCCTGGGTGGTCACGGTGCGACTCCGTTCAGCGGGAGGCCGAGCTCCTCGGGGAGGCCGAGGGCGATGTTCATGCTCTGCACCGCGCCGCCGGCGGTGCCCTTCACCAGGTTGTCGATCGCGCTGATCGCGATGATCCGCCCGGCGTGCTCGTCCAGCACGACCTGGAGCACGGCCGCGTTCGAGCCGTACACCGACGAGGTGTGCGGCCACTGGCCCTCGGGCAGCAGGTGGACGAACGGCTCGTCGGCGTACGCCTTCTCGTACGCGGCGCGCAGCTCGGCGCCGGTGGTGCCGGGCTTCGCCTTGGCCGAGCAGGTGGCGAGGATGCCGCGCGGCATCGGCGCCAGGGTGGGCGTGAAGGAGACGGTGACCGGCTCGCCCGCGAGCGGGGTCAGGTTCTGCGCCATCTCCGGGGTGTGCCGGTGGCCGCCGCCGACGCCGTACGGGCTCATCGAGCCCATCACCTCGCTGCCCAGCAGGTGCGCCTTGGCGGCCTTGCCCGCGCCGGAGGTGCCGGACGCGGCGGTGATCACCGCCTCCGGCTCGGCCAGGCCCGCGGCGAACACCGGGTACATGGCGAGCGTGACGGCGGTCGGGTAGCAGCCGGGCACGGCGATCCGCTTGCTGCCGCGCAGCGCCTCGCGGTGGCCGGGCAGTTCGGGCAGGCCGTAGGGCCACGTCCCGGCGTGCGGGGAGCCGTAGAACTGCTCCCAGTCGGCCGACGACTTCAGCCGGTGGTCGGCGCCCAGGTCGACCACCAGGACGTCCTCGCCGAGCTGGGCGGCGACCTCCGCGGACTGGCCGTGCGGCAGGCCGAGGAAGACGATGTCGTGCCCCGCCAGCGTCTGGGGGTTGGTCGGCTCCAGCACCCGGTCGGCCAGACCGATCAGGTGCGGCTGCAGCGCGCCGAAGCGCTGCCCCGCGTTGGAACCGCCGGTCAGCGCCCCGATCTCCACCTCCGGGTGCGCCTGCAGCAGCCGCAGCACCTCACCGCCCGCGTACCCGCTCGCTCCGGCGACGGCAACTCGCAATACCATGGCATTCCCTCCTGGAGCCCAGCATGAATATACGCAGGCTAGCAAAATCATGCAAGGATGCGGTCGGCCCGGACGCTGTCGCTCCTGCCTCCTAGAGTGCCGCCGTGACCGATCTCGCCGTCGTGGCGCACCTGTTGACCGGGGACGGCCTCCCGGTGGAACTGCCGACCTGCCACCCCCGCCTCCCGCTGGCCGCCGGGATCAGCACCGACGAGGAGGCCGACCGCTCGCTCGTCCGGGTCTGGGACTACTCCGGCGGGCGGCTGCGCGCACTCGACGCCTTCGACGTCGCGATCTTCTCCGGCAACATGGGCGACCGCCAGCTGCCACCGGCCGTCTGGCACCCGCACGAACCCGTGCTGACCGTCGCCGACGAAGCCCTGCTGCGCCGCTGGACCCCGGACGGCCCGGCCGCGCCGCTGCCCGCCCCCGGCTGGTGCGAGGCGCTCGCCCACAGCCCGGACGGCCGCCACCTGTGGGCCGCGACGAGCGACGGCGACGACACCTCGACGGTCCTCGACCCCGCCACCGGCGCCACCGCCCCCGCCCGCTGGTGGGACACCGGCGTCGGCACGCACCCCTCCGGCGAGCTGGTCGCCACCCTGTGCAGCGACCAGGGCGCCACCTTCGTCCTGTTCGCCCGCCCCGGCGGCCCGGACGGGGCGATGCGGCAGCAGCGGCGCGCCCTGATCCTCGACGTCGACGGCTACGGCGCCCCGCTGTTCAGCCCCGACGGGCGCCACCTCGTCCTGCGCGGCAACGCCTACGTCGAGACGCTGGACGTCTTCGCCTTCCCCTCCCTGCGCGAGGTCCTGCACACCGTCCTCGCCCGCGACGAGCAGTGGCCCCGCCACAACCTCGCCTTCGGCCCGCAACCCGGCGTGCTGTGGATCGGCACCCCCGGCGGCACCCTGGTCGAACTGGACCTGGAGGCCCGGGAAGCCGTCGAGCACGGGGACCCGAGCGGGGCGGCGGTCACCGCGCTGACCGCGACCGCCGGCGGCGAACTGCTGGTCGCCCGGGCGGGCGGCACCCTCGCCCTGCTGACCGTGCCCACCGGGAACGAGCCCTCGGCCCCGGCCGCCACGGCGGACGCGGACGCGGCGGCGTTCCTGGCCGGCACCGGGGACGTCCCCGCCGACGGCGAGCTCGACGGCCACCTGGACTTCACCGACGGCACGCACGACTGGGACCGGGCGAAACTGGCCGAGGTCACCGACGCCTCCCCCGCCGACCCCACCTGGCTCCGACTCCAAGCCCACATGAACCGGTTCTCCGCGCAGCACGCCGACTGACGAGCACCCGGACGGCCCCCGGCCCGGCCGTGTGCGAACATCGCGGGCATGCCTGCCAGCACCTCCGCCGCGGCCGTGGAGTCGCACGTCCGCGCCTTCTTCGCCGGCCACCCCGTCCGCTCCACCACCCCCGTCCCTGGCTCCGGACTCCGGATCCTCACCGCCGGACCGGGGCCGCGCGGCGCGGGGTGGTCGTACGTGACGGCCGGGTGCGGGGCGGTGGAGTTCGTGCTGTGCGGGACGGCGGACGACCCGCGGTTCGCCGAACTCCTCGGCGCGGTGGCGGGCTACCACGCCACCCACCGCCTGGACGTCGAGCACAGTTTGCCGATCGGCGAACCGTGGCTGCCCGGCTCCGCCTGCGACCACCTGCTGGTCAGCCTGCCCTACCTGCACGGCCCGGAGCTGGAACACTGCCCGCTGCCGGACGGCGGGCACGCCCGCGTCCTGTGGCTGCTCCCCATCACGGCCGCCGAAGCGGCGTTCCGGCGCACGCACGGCCACGAGGCGCTGGAGCGGCTCTTCGACGAACCCGGGATCGACCCGCTGGACCCGCGCCGCCCGTCGGTGGTGTGAGCCGACTGCCCTGCGGTGAAGGCGAGTTGACGCAAAGTCGGATGAAGGCGCGGCGGCGCGGATCGCGGCGGCGAGCAGGCGGGGGCCGGTGACGTGGGCGGTGCGGCCCTGGCCGGGGAGGGCGGTGGCGGGGGCGGCGAGGGTGTGCCGGAGGTGCCGGGGGCTGGTGGCGCCCTCCAGCAGGGTGGTGGGCAGCGCGAGGCGGCGGTAGCGGTCGGTGCCGGGGCCGAGGGCGTCGAGGTCGACTGGGCGGGGGCGGAGGCCCGGCTGGGGACGCGGCTGCCGCACGGCTACCGGCTGCTGGTGGAGCGCTTCGGGGCAGGGTCGTTCGAGGACCTCGCGCTGCTGGTGCCGGAGGCGCCGGACCCGCTGCTGGACCTGGAGCGGAACGCGGCGCAACTGGCCGTACCGGCGGCCGGGTGGCCCGGCCGGCCAGTACCTGTTCCGGCTGTTCACCGGCCGCCGCCCGAGCGCGTACGCCGGGGGGCCGCCGCCGGTCCGCTTCCGACCCGCGCAGGCCGCGCCGGGGGAGGACGAGGAGGGATTCGAGGGCTGGAGTCCCGACCCGCACTGGTGAGTCGGCGTCCCGTCAGGCGCCCGCGTCCGCGTCCGTGGAGGCGCGGACGACGAGTTGCGGGGCGAAGCGTTCGACGTTCTCGGCGCGGTCGGCGGCCGGGCCCTGGAGCAGGGTGAGGGCGCGTTCGGCCATGTCGGTGAGCGGGTGGCGGATGGAGGTGATCGGGGGGTCGAGGAGTTCGAGCAGCTCGGTGTCGTCGAAGCCGGTGACCGCGATCTCGCCGGGGACGGAGACCGCCGAGCGCTGCAGGGTGCTCACCAGGCCGACGGCGAGGACGTCCGCGCCGCAGACGACGGCGTCGACCTCGGCGCGGCGTTCGGCGATCCGGCGGCCGGCGGTGCGGCCGGCGTCGGTGGTGAAGCTGGGCAGCAGGACGGTGGCGGCGTCGGCGCCGCGGGCGGCGGTGAACGCGGCGAGTCGTTCGGCGCCGGAGGAGGAGCCCTGGTCGGCGGCGACCAGGGCGATCCGGCGGCGGCCGAGGCCGTCCAGGTGGTCGAGGAGCAGGCCCATCGCGGCGGCGTTGTCGAGCGTGACGGCGACGGTGCCGGAGCCGTGCGCCCAGCGGTCGAACAGCACCACGGGGGCGCGTCCGGCGGCGGCCCGGACCGCGGCTCCGGAGGCGGCGGCGGAGACCGGGACGACCAGCAGCCCGTCCACCCGTCCGCCGAGCAGGGTCTCGATCTGCTCGGCCTCGATGGCGGGCGAGTTCGCCGCGTCGGAGACGACCAGCTGTCCGCCGGCCGCCCGGACCTGCTGGGCGATGGCGTCGGCGAGCTGGACGAAGTAGGGGTTGGCGAGCGAGGGGACGACCACGCCGACGGTGCCGGTGGTGCCGGTGCGCAGCGCCCGCGCGGAGTGGTTGGTGCGGTAGCCGAGCCGCTGGGCGGCCTCCTCGACGCGCCGGGCGAGGTCGGGGTCGACGTTGCGCGGGGTGCCGGCCAGGACGCGCGAGGCGGTGGCCCGGGAGACGCCGGCGGCGGCGGCCACGTCGAGGAGTCGGGGCGCTGTCACGTGGGGTCCTCCCCGGTCGGAGCGGTTGCGGGCGCGGTCTGGGCGGCGGTCTCGGAAACGGTGCGCGGGCTGCGCGGCGCGTTCCCGGTCTCGGAGCAGTGACGGCCGGGCCTCGTTCCGGCGGTCGGCGCCCTGGCGGGTCTGAGCTGGCGCAATGCGCAGCACGAGGGTACTTGACGCTTCGTGAGTGCTGGTCCAGAGTGTGGGAGATCGATCTCCCAAGGCTCTCGAGGAGTGCCGGATGCCGTCCATCACCGTCGTCGGTTCGGTCAACCGCGACCTCGTCCTGACCGTCGAGGACCTGCCGCGGCCCGGCGAGACCGTGCTCGCCCGGGGCTTCGTCGAGGGCGTCGGCGGCAAGGGCGCCAACCAGGCCGTCGCCGCCGCCCGGCTGGGCTCGCGGGTGCGCCTGGTGGCCCGGGTCGGGGCGGACGCCGCGCCGATCCGGCGGGTGCTGGCCGCCGAGGGCATCGACCTCGACGCGGTGCTGACCGCGCCGGACGCCGGTACCGGGATCGCCTCGGTGGTGGTCGACCGGGCGGGCGAGAACACCATCGTGGTCAACCCCGGCGCCAACGCCGTCCTCTCGGTCGAGGACCTGCCGCAGTGGCTGGCCCGCACGCCCGGCGAGGTGGTGCTGGTCCAGCACGAGGTGGCCGCCGAGGTGGTGGCGGCCGCGGTGCTGCGGGCCCGGGAGCAGGGCGGCACGGTCGTCCTCAACCCGGCCCCGGCCCGTCCGCTCGCCGCCGAGGTGCTGGCCGCCGTCGACGTCCTGGTGCCCAACCTGGGCGAGCTGGCCGCGCTGCTCGGCACCGAGCCGGTCTCCGGCCCGGCCGCCGCGGGCGAACTGCTGGAGCGCGCCGAACTGCCGTGCGGGGCCGTGGTGGTCACGCTCGGCGCGGACGGGGCGCTGATCAAGCAGCCGGGCCGCCCGGGCGTCCACCTGCCCGCCCCGGTGGTGGACGCCGTCGACACCGTCGGCGCCGGCGACACCTTCTGCGGCGCCCTCGCCGACGCGCTCGCCCGCGGCGCCGACCTGCCCGCGGCCGCGGCCCGCGCCGTCCGGGCGGCCGCGCTGGCCGTCACCGGGCTCGGCGCCCAGTCCTCGATGCCGTACGCGGCGCAGCTCGACCCCGCCCCCTGACCGACCAGCCCGTCCCCCGCACCACCCGTCCCCCGCCCCACACACCGCCGGTTCCCCCCGCACCGCCGGTTCCCCCGCACCACCCGCTCCCCCGCACCGCCTGTTCAACGGAGAACACCCATGCGCAGCCTCAAGCTCGGCCTGTTCGAGAACGCCCAGACCAACGCCAGCGGCACCGCCACCTGGCGGCACCCCGACAGCCGCCGCCACCTGTTCGACACGCTCGGCTACTGGCAGGAGGTGGCCCGGCTGTGCGAGGACGCCAAGCTGGACTTCCTGTTCCTGGCCGACGCCTGGGGCTGGTCGGAGATCGACGGGGTGCGCCCGCCGATCGCCACCGAGGAGACCCTCGACCTGCCGCGGCTGGACCCGTTCGTGATCGCCTCCGCGCTGCTGGCCTCCACCACCGACCTGGGCCTGGTGGTGACCGGCTCGGTGCTGGTCGAGCCGCCGTACGCGTTCGCCCGCCGCCTGGCCACCCTGGACCAGCTCTCCGGCGGCCGCCTGGGCTGGAACGTGGTCACCACCGGCACCGCCGACACCGCGGTGAAGGCGTTCGGGATGGACATGGTCGCGCACGACGACCGGTACGCGATGGCCGAGGACTTCCTCGACCTGGTCTACAAGTACTGGGAGGGCGCCTGGGAGCAGGACGCGCTGGAGAAGGACAAGGCCGGCCGGTTCGCCGACCCGGCGAAGGTGCACCAGGTCGCGCACGAGGGCCCGTACTTCCGCTCGCACGGCTACGGCAACACCGCCCGCTCCCCGCAGGGCACCCCGGTGCTGTTCCAGGCCGGCGCGTCCCCGGCGGGCCGCCGGGTCGGCGGGCGGCACGGCGAGTGCATGTTCGTCGGCAGCGGCAGCGTCGAGCAGCTGGCCGGCCACACCGGGGCGATCCGCGCGGAGGCCGTGAACGCCGGGCGGAAGGCCGACGAGGTCAAGGTGATGTCGGCGTTCTCCTGCGTGGTCGGCGCGACCACCTCGGACGCCGAGCGCCGCTGGCAGCGGGTCCTGGACGCGCAGCGCCCGGAGGTCACCGTCGCCTCGTACGCGATGTTCACCGGCCTGGACCTGTCCTCGTACGCGCCGGACACCCCGATGACCGAGCTGTCCACCGAGATGTCGCAGACCCAGGTCGCCCGGTTCGCCGGGAAGACGGTCGGCGACGTGCTGGCCGACTGGCACACCCACGGCGTGGGCGCCCGTCCGGTGGTCGGCACCGCCGAGGAGATCGCCGACGAGATCTGCGCCCTGGCGGAGGGCGCCGACCTGGACGGCTTCCTGCTCTCGCCGACCGTGCAGCCCGCCTCCACGGTCGAGTTCGTCGAGTCGGTGCTGCCGATCCTGCGCGAGCGCGGCGTGTTCCGCGGCGAGTACGCGGACGGCGAGTCGCTGCGCGAGCGGCTGACCGGCTCGGGCGACCGGGCGCTGCCCGCCAGCCACCCGGCCGCGCGGCACCGGCACTGACCCGCCCCACCCGTACCCACTTCCGGCACCACGAGAGGACGGCACCGGCCATGGCCACTCCCGTTCACCACCCCTCAGCACTGGACGCGGGCGCGCTGCGGCGGGCGTTCGGCGCCTACCCCACCGGCGTGGTCGCGATCGGCGCGCTGCGCGACGGCGAGCCGGTCGGGTTCGCGGCCAGCTCCTTCGTGTCGATCTCGCTGGAGCCGCCGATGGTCGCGGTCAGCGTGGCCCGCACCTCCACCACCTGGCCCCGGCTGGCCGAGGCCCCGGTGCTCGGCCTGAGCGTGCTCAGCCACGGGCAGGGCGCGCTGTGCCGCCGGCTCGCCTCCCGGGCGGGCGACCGGTTCGACGGCACGCCCTGGCAGGCCACCACCGACGGCGCGGTGCTGATCCACGACGCGGCGCTGTGGCTGACCGCCCGGGTCGGCCCGGTGTACGACGGCGGGGACCACGAGATCGTCCTGCTGGAACTGCGCTCCGCGGAGCTGTTCCCGGGCGTGGAGCCGCTGGTCTTCCACACCAGCCAGTTCCGCGAGCTCAGCCCGCATGCCTGAGTTCCCGCCAACTCCCCTGGTCGGCACGGTCGTCCACGGCGCCGGCCGGGGGAAGGGACTCGGCTTCCCCACCGCCAACCTCTCCCCCGTACCCGGCACGGCCGTCCCGCCACCCGCGATCTACAGCGGCTGGCTGGCCCGCCCGGCGACCGGGGGCGTGCACCGGGCGACCGTCAGCATCGGGACCAATCCGACGTTCGGCGACTGCGCCGAGGTGCACGTCGAGGTGCACTGCCACGACACCTCGGACGACCTGTACGGCGAACGGGTCGAGCTGTGGTTCGTCGCCCGGCTGCGCGACACCGAGAAGTTCGCCGGCGTCGACGAACTGCTGGCCGCCGCCCGGGAGGACGTCCGCCGCTCGGACGCCCTGCTGGCCGCCGCGCCCCGGCCCGGCGTCCCCAGCACCCCCACCCCCTGAGCCCGGTCGGCCCCGTCTCTCCCCCGCTTCCCGGCGGGGCCGACCGTCCCCCACCCCCCCCTTCCGGCACGCACCCCCGCCCCCACCGCCCGTCGCTGCGCCCGATGCCCGCGTGCCCGGCCGGCCTCCCCTCCCCCTGCGGGGGTCGACCCTCTTCCCCCACCACCTCGCTCCGTACGAACAAAGGTGTGAGTCATGAGCGCGTTCCACTGGTTGAACGAGCAGTTCAGCTTCTTCGGCCTCCCCGTCTACTGGTCCGACTTCCTGGGCAACGTCCTGGCGCTCGCCACCGTCTGGCTGGCCCTGCGCCGCTCGCTGGTGGCCTGGCCGGTGCAGATCCTCGGCTCGGTCTTCCTGCTGGTCGCCAGCCTGAACGTGGACCTCGGCGGCAACGCCGCCCGGCAGGTCGTGATCATCGTCTCGGCGTCCTGGGGCTGGGCGACCTGGAAGCGCAACCGCGAGCAGGAGGGCACCATCAACGTCCGCTGGGCGAACTGGAGCGAGCGCGCGGTGCTGATCGCCGCGATGGTGTTCGGCACGATCGCGTTCGCCGCGGTGCTGCGGTGGCAGGACGCCTCGTTCTACCCGGGCGCGCCGATGTGGATGGTGAGCGCGGACGCCTGGATCTTCGTCGGCTCGATCCTCGCGATGTACAGCCAGGCCCGCCGCTACATCGAGTTCTGGTTCGTCTGGCTGGCGGTCGACCTGGTCGGCGTGCCGCTGGCGGTGCACTCGGAGCTGTACTTCTCCGGCATCGTGTACTCGATCTTCTTCGTCATGGTGGTGCTCGGCATCCGGGACTGGGCCTCGCGCAGCAAGCCGCAGGAGATCGCCTCGCCGCTGGAGCCGGCCGTCCTGGTCGAGAGCCGCGAGGAGACCACCCGCTGAACGCCCGCCGGTGCGGGCCGCCCTCCCCCGGGGCGGCCCGCACCGGCGCGTCCGGGCGGAGGGCGGAGGGCCGGCGACCGGCTCGCCCGCGGTCTGCGACGATCACACCCGTGAACGGCTCGCTCCGCACCGTCCGCCACCGCGCCCCGCTCACCCTCGGGCGCGGACGGCTGCTGGTCGGCACCGCCGACGGCCGGGTCCTCGACTGCGCCACCTGACCTGCGACCCGACCCCGCGACCCGCCTTCGCAACCTGCCTCCGCGAAAGGACCGCTCCCTTGTCCGCCTCCGACCTCGTCGCCCCGCCCGGCGCCCGCGCGGGCTGTTCGCCGCGCGCACCGACCGCCAGGTGCTCGCCCTCCGCTGGCTGGACCGGCACCGGCTGCAACTGCACCTCGCCCCGCCCGACGACGACGGGGACGAGGCCGCGCACACCGCGGCCCACACCGCCGTGCTGCACCGCGCCGACTGGACCGACGTCCGGTCCGGTTCCTTCACCGAGCGCCACCTGCGCGGCCCGCGCGGCCCGTTCCCCCGGGCCGACGGCAGTGCCGCCGCCCGCGCGCTGACCGCCCGGCTGCTCACCCCGCCCGTGCACCGGCACGACCGCTGAGCCGTCGCCCCGGTCGCGGGCCCGCTACTGCTCCGGCGGCAGCAGGCGCAGCAGGTCCGCGACCGGGAGGGACGGGTTCGCGGCGGCGTGGGGGGCGGTCTCGGGGTCGGCGAGCAGCTCGCGGATCCGGTCGAGCGGCAGGGCCGGGTGCGCGGCGGCGTCCTTGCGGGCCCGCCGGTCGCGCAGGCAGGCGGTGAGGGCGGGGCCGTCGGCGGCGGGGTGGCGGGCGAGGGCACGCAGGGTGGCCACGTTGTGCTCGCCGCTGACGAGGGCGCGCAGCAGGGCGGTGGGGGTGTCGGGGTTGGCGGCGATGCCGGGGCCGACGAGGCGGCCGTGGCGCCGGTGCAGGGCGGTCAACTGCCGCTCTTCCAGGCCGGGGTGGGCGGCGACGGCATTGACGACCCTGGCGTCCGGGTCTTCGGCGAGGCGGTCGCGGACGTGCGGGGGCAGGTCGTGCCGCAGGGCGAGCAGGCGGCGCAGTTCGGGGGTGGCGCAGGCCGCGAGCCGTTCGGTCTCGGCGGGGTCGGCGGCGGCGATCCGGGGCGGCAGCGTCGTACCGAACTTGAGGGCGACGCCCTCCCAGGCCCGGTCGAGGACGTCCAGCGGCACGGCGGGGTTGCAGACGACGGCCCGGCGCACCATCTCGCTGGGGACGGTGGCGAGTTGGCGGATCAGCCGCTCGCCGATCGCCGGGTTCTCGGCGAGCGGGGCGAGCACCATCGGCAGCGGGTCGGTGGCGAGTCGCCGGTACGCGTCCGGGCCGAGGTCGGTGCGTTCGGCGAGTCGGGCGCGCAGGAACGCGGAGGCGTCGTGCAGGTGGCGCAGGGCGTCGGCGGCGGGCGCGGCGGGGTGGGCGAGGGCGGCCTGCACGATGCTGTGCCGGGCGTACTGGTGGCTGCCGTCGCAGGCGGCCCCGCCGGGCAGGCGGCAGTCCGGGTCGGGGCAGTCCGGCGGGTGCGTCCAGGGGACGGGGTGGCGGCGGCAGACGTCGCAGCCCGGCAGTGGTGGACGGTCGGCGAGCAGGTCGGCGAGGATGCCGGGCGGCGCGGCCGGGTTCCGTGCGACGGCCTCGCGGACGTGCTCCGAGGGGTGCGCGGCGAGGGCGGCGAGGACGTCCGGGGCGGGCTGCGCCTCGGCGAGTTCGATCAGCACGTGCGCGTCGGCCTCGGCGAGCAGCCGCCGGGCGACCCCGGTGGGCAGCCGCGCGCTGGACGCCAACTCCGGCCACAGCTCCCGCTGTTCGGCCAGCAGTTCGGCCCATCCGGCGGGTGCCCGCCCGACCCGCAGCAGCGCCAGCGCGGCGAACGGCCGCCGCCGGGGGTCGACCCCGTCCGGCGTCACCCGGCCGGTCTCCACCAGGTGCCCGGCCGCCGCGATCCCGCGTTCCGCCAGCACCTCGACCTGCCGGTCGGTCAGGTCGGTCCGCTGGACCAGTTCCAGCGAGAGGTCCGGTTCCGTCAGCCGGACCAGCCGCTCGACCGCCTCCGCGGGCAGCGCGGGGTTCCCGGCCAGCCCTTCCCACACCCGATGCATCCGGGCATCCTCTCCCGCCCGCCCCGCCCCGCGCCCGGAATTTCCGGTGGCCCTCGTCCGACCGCCGCTCGATGCCCCCGCCGGTGCCCGGTGTCCGGCGCCCGGTGCTCGGTGTCCGGCATGCTGGGCGGATGCCGAAGCGCCGGAAGCCCGCCAAGCTGCCCGCCGAACCGTTGGAGGCCGACCGCGGCTCGTACGTCCTGCCGCCCGTGGCCGCCCGCGGGTTCGCCGATGTCGACGGCCGCCGCTGGCGGCTCGCCCGCGGCCCGCTGGATCCGCGCCGGGCCAAGCGGCTGGCCGTCGAGGCGGACGTGATGTCGATGGGCGTCCACTACGACGAGTCGGCCGACCGGTGGATCCCCCGCTTCCTGCCGGAGGCCGAGCGTCCGGGCGCCTGGCTCGAAGCCCGGGCGGGGTACGCCGTCGACGGCCTGCCGTCCTACCTGGCGTACGAGTTCACGGCGGAGGACGGCCGGGTGCTGCTCTTCGTCGAGACGTTCTGCTGAGCCCGCTCACGCGTCCTCCTTCCCGCTCCTGCCGCCGAACAGCCCCTGCTGGCGGGCGATCTCCCGGATGAACACCACCCCGTCCAGCTGCCCGAGTTCCTCCGGGTCCAGCCCGAAGTAGGTGTGGTCGGCCGGCACCCGCGCCTTCACCCGGCCCGGTTCCCTTACCGCCGCGGCGAGTTGCTTCGGGTCGAGGACGCTGCGCGGGGACGGGAGGGTGGCGAGGAGTCCTTCGAGGGTGTCGGGGGCGGGGTGGTCGTCGGGGGCGCGGTGGCCGAAGGTGGTGGCGAGGAAGGCGTAGCCGTCGCCGAGGCGGGAGGCGAGGAGGGATCCGGCGCTCCACCACTGGAGCAGGTGGGCGCCGAGCGGGATGCGGGCGGCCTCGCGCTGGAGGTGCCGGTTGTGGGCGAAGAGCAGGGTCGGGCCGCGGCGGGCCTCGCGGTGCAGGATCGCCTCGACGTTGTCGGCCATCATCAGATCCCGTTGCCGCATCAGGGAGTTGAGCCGGTCGGGCCCGCCCCCGGCGGTCGCCGCGTGGTAGCGGAGCAGCCCGGTGGCGGTGCGGGCGTCGAGTTCGGCCTGCCAGAGCGCGTCCTCCTCCTCGTGGAACTGCGGCCGGTGCGCGGCCAGCAGGAGGCCCAACCCGTCGGCGAGCAGCCGCAGTCGGACGGCGTCCTCGGTGCGGCCGATCGAGCGGGTGGGGTCGAGGGCGGCGGCGGGTTCGGTCCAGCGGTCGTCCGGCCCGTGCAGGCGGAGCAACTCGCTTCGTTCGGGGAGCAGTTCGGCGGGGAGCCGGTCGGCCAGGAAGGCGTGCAGCCGGAGCAGCGCGGGGCCGGGCGCGGCGGCCCCGGTGTACTCCAGCGGGCCGTCCGCCCCGTAGAAGCCGACCTGCTCGCCCGGCGCCGCGCCTGCGTTGAACTCCCTGATCCAGCGCACGAGTTCGCGGTTCCCGGCGTACTCCCCGAAGCCGTGGCCGAACCCCTCCCGGAGCACGGCGTCCAGCTCGCCGTCCGCGCCGCGCACGTACGCGTCGACGGTGCGGGCGGCCAGGCAGTCGCTCTCGACCGCGATCGAGCGGTAGCCGTGCGCGGTGACCAGGTGGCGGAAGAGCTCGTTGCGGAGGTCGAGGAACTCCTCGGCGCCGTGGGTGGGTTCGCCGAGGGCCAGCAGCCGGGTGCCGGCGGGGACGAGGGCGGCGAGGGCGGCGGCGGAGAAGGGACGGGCGGCGTCCCCGAGCGAGGCTGCGGTCATGGCTTCCAACGTATCGTTGAAGTCTCGGTGTAGGCTTTTCTGCTCTCAGCCCGGGATTCGAGCAGAAAACCTTCAAACCCATGCCACTGCGTCCGATCGACCTGGCCCGCCCGCACGGCCTGTCCGCCCAGGCGGTGCGCAACTACGAGGAGGCGGGCATCCTGCCGCCCGCCGCCCGTTCCGCGCACGGGTACCGGCACTACGGCGAGCGCCACGCGGCCGCGCTGCGCGCCTTCCTCGCGCTGCTCCCGGGGCACGGCCACCCGGCCGCCGCCGCGATCCTGCGCGCCGTCAACGCGGGCGACCTGCCGGAGGCGCTGCGCCTGGTCGACGAGGGCCACGCCCTGCTCGCGGAGGACCGCCGCACCCTGGAGGCGGTCCGCACCGCGCTCGACCACCTGCCCGCCGGGACGGCCGCGGAACCGGCCGCCGGAACCCACATCGGTCCGCTCGCCCACCGCCTGGGCCTGCGCCCGGCCACCCTCCGCACCTGGGAGCGCGCGGGCCTGGTCACCCCGCCCCGGGACACCCGCACCGGGTACCGGGTGTACCCGCCCGCCCAGGTCCGCGAACTGTTGCTCGCCGAACAACTCCGGCGCGGCGGACACGGGTTGGCCCGCACCGCCGAAATCCTGGACCGCCTGCGCACGGCCGGCTCGCCGGAGGCCCTCCGCCCGACCCTGACCGCCTGGCAGGACCGCCTGACCACCCGCGGCCGCGCCCTGCTCGCCGGCTCGGCCGCCCTGCACGCCTACCTGGACCACCCGGCCTGACCGCGGAGCCGACCGGGCGCTCCGGAAGGGCGCGGGCCGGTCCGATCCGCCCGGGCCGGCGGTGGGGATCCGCCGGACCGATGCCGCCGACCGGTGAACTCCCTCAGGCGGCGCCCCGGTTGGTGACCACGCCGTTGGACATGGTGAGCGGCACCGCAGCGGTGGCGAAGGCGTCCGGGTCGGCGGTGAGCGGGTCGAGGGCGAAGGCGGTGAGGTCGGCGCGCAGCCCGGGGGCGATCCGTCCGGTGTGCTCGGACTCGCCCGCGGCGCGGGCCGCGTGGGTGGTGTAGCCCTCCAGGGCCATCAGCGCGGTGAGGGCCTGGCCGGGGTTGACGGGTGCGGTGTCGGTGCCGGCGTGGCGGCGCAGCCGGGCGTAGGCGAGGACGCCGCGCGGGTCGTGGTGGGCGATCGGCCAGTCGGAGCCGAGGGCGAGGGTGGCGCCGGTGTCGCGCAGGGTGCGGCAGATCCAGGCGCGTTCGGCGCGTTCGATGCCGAGGCGGGTGGACCAGGCGTCGGTGTGGTCGGCCCGGGTGTACGCGGAGTGGGTGGGCTGCATGGACGCGGGGACGCCCAACTCGGCGAAGCGGCGGGCCTGTTCGTCGCCGAGCGTCTCGATGTGCTCGATCCGGTGCCGGCCGCGGCCCCGGCCGGGCAGCGCGGCGACGGTGTCCAGGACGTGCCGGACGCCCGCGTCGCCGATCGCGTGGGTGGCGGTGCGCACCCCGTACGCGTCCAACTGGCGTACCACGTCGGTGTATTCGGCGGGGTCGAGCCAGAGCGCGGCGGTGCCCTCGCCGTGGCAGTCGGGGCGTTCCAGCCAGGCGGAGCCGCCCTCGACGGTGCCGTCGACGAACAGCTTGACGCCGCCGACCAGCCAGTTGCGCCCGGACTCGCCCTGGAGGGAGGCGAGTTCGCGCAGGCCCTCGGCGCCGGTGCCGGGCATGCACCAGGGGGCGATGCGCAGGCGCAGCGGCAGGTGGCGGGTGTCCTCGATGGCGCGGACGAGGTCCAGGATGTCGCCGCCGGCGTCCATCACGTGCGCCCCGGCGAGGCCGCCGGCGGCCATCCGCCGCAGCAGGTCGTCCAGCGCGTCCCGGCGCCGGGCCAGCGGGAGGCTGGGCATGACGGCGGTGACCAGGTCCATCGCGGCGTGCTCGATCAGGTGGCCGGTGGGGGTGCCGTCGGGGTCGCAGACCACGGTGGCGCGCTGGGCGAAGGTGCGCGGGCCGGTGACGCCTGCGGCGCGCAGGGCGGGGCCGGTGGCGAGCGCGGAGTGGCCGTCGTAGAGCCGGACGAAGGCGGGGGTGTCGGGGCCGAGCACGTCCTCGATCACCGAGCGGTGGACGGGGTGGTCGCCGAACGCGTTGTGGTCGAGGTTCCAGGCGAGCACCCAGCCGTCGAGCCGTGCGGCCCCGGCGAGGGCGGCGCGCAGGCCGTCGAGGTCCCGGACGGCGGACAGGTCGGCGCCGGTGGAGAGTTCGAGGCCGAGCGCGGGGTGACTGTGGCCGTCGACCAGCCCGGGCACCAGGGTGGCGTCGCCGAGGTCGATCAGTTCGGTGCCGGGGCCGCGCCAGTCGCGGGCGTCGGCGGCGCTGCCGACGGCGGTGATCAGCCCGTCCGTGACGGCGACGGCGGTGACGGCGGTGGCGCCGGGGGTGGCGTCGTCGAGGGTGCGGACGGTGCGGGCGAGGACGATGGTGTCGGGCGACACGGTGAACTCCTGGTGGTACGGGGGTGGTTCGGAGGCCGGAGCGGCCCGGTGGGGCCGAGTGTGGATCAGACCGCGCCGACCGCCGGGGACCCGGCCTCCGACGGCGCGCCCCCGCCCGGCCCGCCCGACGCGCCCAACGCGCCCGGCTCGGCAGGCTCGGCGCCGAACGCGGCGTACACCCCGGGCCGACGGGCCCGGGTGCGCAGCGCGTACAGCACGCCGACGGCGAAGACGGCGGGGACGATCAGGACCAGGACGCGGTTGACGGTCGCGGAGGCGCCGGTCAGCAGGTCGATGTGGTCGACCACCAGCCAGAGCGCGCCGGTGAGCAGCACGGCGGCGACGGCGGGCGCCACGACGGTGCGCAGCACCCCCTCGCCGTGGCTGCGGCGGCGGAACCAGCAGGGCACGGCGACGGCGGCGAGCAGTTGCAGCGCGACCAGGGCGAGCATGCCGGGGGTGTTCACCCACAGCAGCAGCTGGGTGTACGGGTCGGCCCCGGCGGCGGCGAACACCGCCACCACGGCCAGGGCGAGCAGGCTCTGGGCGAGCCCGGAGACGTACGGGGAGCGGTGCCGGGGGTGGATGCGGCCGAGCGCGCGGGGCAGCAGGCCCTCCTCGGCGAGGGCGAGTCCGTAGCGGCTGGTGGCGTTGTGGAAGGCGAGCAGCGAGGCCAGGATGCTGGTGACGATCAGGACGTGCATCAGGTCGGCGGCCCAGCCGCCGACGTACCGGTCGATGGCGGTGAAGAACAGCCCGCCCGGGTCCTGGGCGGCGGCCGCGACGACCTCGGTGTCGCCGTACGCCTGGATGACCGTCCACACCACGAAGGCGTAGAACAGGCCGAGGAAGGCGACGGCCAGGTAGGTGGCGCGCGGGACGGTGCGGTCGGGGTCGCGGGCCTCGCGGCGGTAGATGACGGTGGACTCGAAGCCGGTGAACGCGGCGAAGGCCATCGCCAGGACGCCGGGCATGCCGCCGGTGAGGACGTTGCCGGGGGCGAAGGAGTGCAGGCTCAGGCCGTGCGCGCCGCCCTTGAGCAGCACGGCGGCGGCGAGCAGCACCAGGATGCCGGTCTCGGCGAGCAGCAGGACGCCGAGCAGCTTGGCGCCGAAGTCGATGGAACGGAAGCCGCCGTACCAGATCACCGCCAGGCCGATCAGGGCGGGCGGCAGCCAGGGGATCCGGTGGCCGGTGAGCGCCTGGACGGTGTCGCTGGTGGCGGAGCCGAGCAGGCCGAAGACGCCGATGTTCATGCCGAGGTAGCCGAGCAGGGCGAGCAGCGCGGCGCCGAACCCGGCGGGGCGGCCGAGGCCCTGGGTGATGTACGCGTAGAAGCCGCCGGCGTTGCGGACGTGGCGGCTCATGGTGGTGAAGCCGACCGCGAAGACGGCCAGCGTGATGCCGGCGGCGAGGTAGCCGGCGGGGGCGCCGATGCCGCCGATCAGCAGGGCGAGCGGGGCGACGCCGGCCATCACGGTGAGCGGGGCGGCGGCGGAGACCACGAAGAAGGCGATGTCGGCGGTGCCGAGGCTGCCGCGGCGCAGCGTGGGGGCGCCGCCCGCGGCGGGGTGGGGGGTTCCGGTCATGGGGGTGCCCTTCTGGCGGCCGGGTGGGGAGTCCGGCTGGTGGTCCCGACTGCGGACGACCATAAACCTAAAGGTTGATGGTTTTGGCACCCTAGCCCGGCGCACTACCCTCTGGGAAGACCCGAGATCCGAGGTCACGGCGGCATCCGCACAGCACGCGACGGGGACGGCAGCGATGGGACGGCCCAGCAAGGCCCTGCTCGACCGCGAGCGGATCGGCGCCACGGCGCTCGCCCTGGTCGACGAGGTCGGCGACTTCAGCGTCCCGCAGATCGCCCGCCGGCTCGGCGTGCAGACCGCCTCCGTCTACCACCACGTGGACGGGCGGGCCGGGATCGTCGAACTGCTGCGCGTCCAGGTCTCCGCCGCGATCGACCTCGACACGCTCGACCTGCGCCCCTGGGACGCCGCCCTGGAGGCCTGGGCCCGCTCCTACCGGGCCGCGTTCGCCGCCCACCCGCGCACCGTCCTGCTGCTGACCACCAGTCAGGTGGTCGCCCCCGAGGTGCTCGACCAGTACGAGCGGGCCGTCGCCCTGCTGCTCGACAGCGGCTTCCCGCCGCCCGCCGTGATGCCGCTGCTGACCGCCGTGGAGAACGTGGTGCTGGGCTCCGTGCTCGACCTCGCCGCCCCCGAGACGGTCTGGGACCCGAACGCCGACACCCCCCGCCTCGCCGAGGCGCTGCGCGCCGCCGGGCCGGGGCGCAGCGAGGCAGCGTTCGACCTCGCGCTCACCGCCCTGCTGACCCGGGCGCGCACCCTGCTGCCCTGACCACCCGTCAGCCAAACCTATAGGGAACCCACAAACCAGACGGGTGCGACTCAGTCACGCCCGGCAGCCTTCCACGCCCGTTTCCCTTGGCAGAGTGGGGCCCATCGGATCAACCGGCCGAACGTCGGAGAGCCCGATCATTGTGCTGCCTTCACAACGGGAGTATCGCCCATGCGCACCGCCCACGACACCGTCGTCATCACCGGCCTCGGGGCCACCACCCCGCTCGGCGGAACCGCGCCCGACACCTGGCGGGCCCTGTGCGAAGGGCACAACGGCATCCGTCCGCTCGACCGCCCCTGGGCCGCCGACCTGCCGATCCGGATCGCCGGGCAGCTCGCCGTCGAGCCCTCCGAGGTCCTCGACCGGATCGAGGCCCGCCGCCTCGACCGCAGCGAGCAGCTCGCCCTGATCGCCGCCCGCGAGGCGTGGGCCGACGCCGGACGCCCGGGCGTCGACGGCGAGCGGCTCGCCGTGGTCGTCGGCACCGGCACCGGCGGCGCGGTCACCATGCTCGACCAGGACGACGTGCTGGAGCGCTCCGGCGTCCGCAAGGTCTCCCCGCACACCGTCCCGATGCTGATGGCCAACGGGCCCGCCGCCTGGGTCTCCATCGACCTCGGCGCCCGGGCCGGTGCCCACACCCCCGTCAGCGCGTGCGCCTCCGGCGCCGAGGCCGTCGCGCTCGGCCTCGACCTGATCCGCCTCGGCCGGGCCGACGTCGTCCTCGCCGGCGGCACCGAGGCCTGCCTGCACCCCCTCCCGCTGGCCGGCTTCGCCCAGGCCCGCGCCCACTCCCTGCGCAACGACGACCCCGCCGGCGCCTCCCGCCCCTTCGACACCGGACGCGACGGCTTCGTCATCGCCGAGGGCGCCGCGATGCTCGTCCTCGAACGCGCCTCACTGCGCCCGCACGCCCGCCGCTACGCCACCCTGGCCGGCGCCGCCGTCACCTCGGACGCCCACCACATCACCGCCGGCCACCCGGACGGCCAGACCCGCGCCGTCCGGCGCGCCCTCGCCGACGCCGGCCTGGCCCCCGGGGCGATCGGCCTGGTCCACGCCCACGCCACCTCCACCCCGCTGGGCGACCGGACCGAGGCCGAGACGCTCACCCGCGTCTTCGGCGCCCACCGCCCCGCCGTCACCGCCACCAAGTCGATGACCGGCCACCTCTTCGGCGCCGCCGGGGCGCTCTCCGCCCTCGCCACCGCCTACTCGCTGCACCACCAGCACGCCCCGGCCGTCCGCAACCTCACCGACCCCGACCCGGCCGTCCCGCTCGACCTGGTCACCGTCTCCGGCCCGCTCCCCGCCGCCGCCGCGCTCACCAACTCCTTCGGCTTCGGCGGCCACAACGCGAGCCTGGTGCTCACCCGCGCCTGACCCCCGCCGACGGGCTCACTCCGCGTTCTCCTCCGTTCCCTCCCCCGCGTTCTCCTCCGCCAGGCCGCGCAGCAGGCCCAGCAGCGCCCGCCGCACCTCCGGCGGGCCCAACACCCGCAGCGGGGTGCCCAGCCCCAGCAGGTACCGGGCGAGCCCCTCCGCGTCGGGCCCGCCGATCTCGACGACGCAGGCCGCGGGCCCGTCCGGGCGGTGGGTGCCGACACTGGCCGGGACCAGCCGCAGCGCCTGCTCCAGCGGCACCGGCAGGCGCACCGACGCGTACACCGGGTACCGGCCGGTCCCGGTGTTGTGCGCGACCAGCAGCGCCGGGTCGGGCGGATCGAACCGCGCCGCCACCGGCTGCCCGGTTGGCCGGACCTGCCCCACCCGGTCCGCCCGGAAGGTGCGCCACTCGCCCCGCGCCACGTCCAGGGCGACGAAGTACCAGCGCCGCCCGTTGTGCACCAGCCGGTACGGGTCGACCTCCCGGACGCTGTCCCGGCCCTCGCCGTCGCGGTACGACAGCCGGACCCGCCCGCCCCGCCGGCACGCCCCCGCCAGCTCCAGCAGCAGACCGGGGGCGATCTGCGGCTCGCCGGGACGGTGCGTGTGCACGAAGGCGTCGTCCATCCCGGCGAGCCGTTCGGCGACCCGGCGCGGCAGGGACTGCCGCAGCTTCAGCAGCGCCGACACCGCCGCCTGGTCACTGCCCAGCACCCCGCTGAACGCGGCCGCCCGCAGCGCCACCGCCACCGCCAGCGCCTCCTCGTCGTCCAGCACCAGCGGCAGCGCCTGCACCCCGCCGCCCAGCCGGTACCCGCCCCAGGGCCCGGGCTCCGACTCGACGCCGTAGCCGAGCTCCCGCAGCCGCGCGACGTCCCGGCGCACGGTGCGCTCGGTGACCTCCATCCGCTCCGCGAGCTCGCCGCAGGTCCACGACGGCCGCGAGGACAGCAGGGACACCAGGCGCAGCAGGCGGGCGGAGGTGGTGAGCACGCCCGGAATTCTCCCCCACGACCAGGACCGAACCCGTCCTGGTCGGCTCCTAGCATCGTGGCCATGGACAACACCACGGAATCCACGCCCGCGATCCGCTACGTCGCCGTCACCTTCGACTGCCCCGACCCGGCCGAACTGGCCCGCTTCTACGGCGAGGCGCTCGACCTGCCCGCCCTCTACTCCAGCGAGGACTTCGTCCTGCTCGGCCGCGAGGGCGCCCCCGGCCTCGCCTTCTCCCGCCTCGCCGGCCACCGTCCCCCCACCTGGCCCGACCCGGCCCACGAGAAGCGCGCCCACCTGGAACTGGGCGTCGACGACCTGGACGCCGCCACCACCCGCATGCTCAAGCTCGGCGCCACCGAACCCGCCGCCCAGCCCGCCCCCACCCGCTGGCGCGTCCTCCTCGACCCCGCCGGCCACCCGTTCTGCCTCACCACCCTGGCCTGACCCCCGCGAGCCCCGCCCCCAGTGGCCCGGGGAACGGCGGGTCCGTGCTGCTGACGGCCGGATCCCACCGACCGGTCACGCAAGAGCCGGCGAACCGGCGGGCGGCACGGGCACGGTCAGCATCTGCGATGCCACCACGCCAACTCCGGGTCTTCCGCCGGCTCGTGATGCGTTCGCCCGAGGAGTACCGCGTCCAGGCGCTCGACCTGCACCCGGAGTTCGTCGGCGGCCCTCGGCGGAAGCATGAACAGAGCCTCTTGCAGCTTGTCCCGGGCCCAACCCCCGCCGCAGCAGGGGCAGGTGAACTCAGCTTCCCACTGCCTCCACCGGCGCCTGGTGCCGTGGACGCGCACGGACCACACGCTCAGCGCCACCGCCACGATGCCCGGGGACAATCGCTCCCGTTCGAGCACGCGGACAGCGGCGTTCGCCGCTCCCGACAGACCTGGGACATCGCGATACCGCACCCAGGGCGCACCCCAGCCGCGTTCCCGCGGCCGAAGCGAAGCTGGTGTTCTACGAGGCACGGCCCCTTCGGATACAAGTCATGGACGGCATCCTCCCACAGCCCGGGAACGGCCGGACAGAACCTAGGAGCGCGCCCGGCCCCGCGCCCGCCCGCCCTCGTCCAGCCGCACGGCGAGCTCCGCCAGTTCCGCCGCCCGCAGCACCCGCCCGGTCGGCGGCAGCGGGACGTGCAGCGGCTCCAGCCAGGCGTCCGGGATCGCGTCCGCCCCGTGGACCGCGCCCGCCAGGGCTCCGGTGACGGCGGCCGTCGTGTCGGTGTCGCCGCCGAGGTCGATGACCGCCCGCAGCGCCTGCGGGAAGCCGTCGGTGGTGCGGAGCGCCCACAGGGCCGAGCCGAGGCAGGCCCACACCGCGCCGTTGCTCTCCGTCGCGTGTTCCGGCCGCCACCGCCCGTCCAGGACGCGCGCCCACCGGTCGCGGTGCTCCGCCCGCACCGCCTCCAGCGTGCGCGGCACCGCCGGCAGCGGATCGTCCCCGTCCAGGGCGACGCGGAGCAGCTCGTGGAGGATCGCGGTGCCCTCCCAGGCGGCGCCGTCGCCGTGGGTGAGCGCGGTGATCCGCCGCGCCGCGTCCATCGTCGCTCCGCGTCCCTGCGGGGCGAACCGGACCGCCCCGGTGACGGCCCGCATCAGCGCGCCGTTCCCGGCGGCCCGGCCCTCGTTCTGGAAGTGCACGGCGGCGGCGAGGTCCCAGGGCAGTCCGCTGCCGAGCACGGTCTCGGTCTGGATGCCGATGTCCTTGGGGTCGCCCGCCGCCCAGCCGCGGAACCGCTCGAACATGTCGGGCAGGTCGAGTCCGCCCGCCGCGAGCAGCGATTCGCCGAGGTGGACGGCCATCTGGGTGTCGTCGGTGGCCTCGCCGACCTCCCAGCCCCCGCCGCCGCACATCGCGGCCGCGCCGGGGAAGCGCGCACCGAACGTCCCGGCCGCCCCGAACTCGAAGGGGGCGCCGAGCGCGTCCCCCACCGCCGAGCCGAGGACCGCCCCGACCACCCGTTCCCGTCGTTCCACCGCGTCCGCCCGCCTTCCGCCACCGGGGCCGGTGGCCTCTTCGTCCTCGGATAGCCTGGTGGCACGATGAACTGTTTCACCACCGCCTGGGGCGAGTACGAACTCGCCCGGTTCCCGGAGCACCCGCGCGAGCAGTTGCGGGCCTGGGACGCCGCCGACGAGTACCTGCTGCGGCACCTGCACGAGGCGGCGGTGCCGCTGGACGGGGCGGTGACCGTCCTGGGCGACCGCTGGGGGGCGCTGTCCACCACGCTGGCGGCGCGGGGGGCCGCGCCGACCGCGGTCACCGACTCCTACCTCTCCTCCCGGGCGGTCGCCGCGAACCTGGCCCGCAACGGCCTGGAGCCGTCCGCCGTGGAGGTCCGCAGCACCCAGGACGCCCCGCCGGAGCGGATCGACGTGCTGCTGGTGCGCGTCCCGAAGAGCCTGGCGCTGCTGGAGGACCAGCTGCACCGCCTGGCCCCGGCCGTGCACGGGGGCACCGTCGTCGCGGGCACCGGCATGGTCACCGAGATCCACACCTCCACCCTGGAGCTGTTCGAGCGGATCCTCGGCCCGACCCGCACCTCGCTGGCCGTCCGCAAGGCCCGCCTGATCCACACCGCCCCGGCGCCGGACCTGGTCCGCCCGGCCGACCCGTGGCCGCTGCGCTACCGGCTCCCGGAGGGCATCGGCGTCCTGTCGGGCCGCCAGGTCACCAACCAGGCGGGCGTGTTCTGCGCGGACCGCCTCGACATCGGCACCCGGTTCTTCCTCCAGCACCTGCCCGGGCCGACCGGCGCCCCGCGCCGGATCGTCGACCTGGGCTGCGGCAACGGCGTCCTGGGCACCGCGGCCGCGCTCGCCGACCCGCACGCCGAGCTGCTCTTCGTCGATGAGTCCTTCCAGGCGGTGGCCTCCGCCGAGGAGACCTTCCGCACCAACCTCGGCCCCGGGCGCGGTGCCGAGTTCCTGGTCGGCGACGCCCTGGCCGACGTCCCGACCGCCTCCGCCGACCTGGTCCTGCTGAACCCCCCGTTCCACTCCCACCAGGCCACCACCGACACCATCGCCCACCGCATGTTCACCGGCGCCCGCCGCGTCCTGCGCCCGGGCGGCGAACTCCACGTGGTCGGCAACCGGCACCTCGGCTACCACGTGAAGCTGCGCCGCCTGTTCGGCAACTGCCGCACCGTGGCGGGCAGTCCGAAGTTCACGGTGCTGAGCGCCGTCCGCCGCTGAAGTTCCGGCCCGGGCCGCACCCCTCCCCTCGCTGGTGAGCCCTCCCCTCCCTGGTGCGCGCACCGTCCGGGCCGTGCTCTAGGGTGAGCGCCGTTTCGCTGTGGACCATCGCCGTGGACGCCTCCGCGGCCGAGCACCACCGCCCAGGGGAGGCACCGCATGGACACCGCCCAGTCCGCCTCGGGGGCTCCGGCTCCCGAGGCGCCGTCACCGACCTGTTTCCGGCACGCCGACCGGGAGTCGTACGTCCGCTGCACCCGCTGCGACCGCCACGTCTGCCCGGACTGCCGGCGCGAGGCGTCGGTCGGCTACCAGTGCGTGGAGTGCGTCAAGTCCGGCCACCAGAGCGTCCGCCGGGCCCGGACGGCGTTCGGCGGCCGGATCACCCGCCGCCCGTACGCGACGATCGTGCTGCTCGCGCTGAACGTGGCCGCGTACCTGGTGGAGCTGGTCCGGCCGGAGACGGTGGACCGGTTCGCGGTGCTCGGCTCGGGCGTCCTGCCGCCGCCCGCGGACGCCGACCCGTACACGTACGTGCCGCACCTGTCGGGCATCGCGCACGGCGAGTGGGAGCGGCTGATCACCGGCGCGTTCCTGCACCTGGGGCCGGACCAGTGGCCGATGGGCATCCTGCACATCGTGTTCAACATGTACTGGCTGTGGAACCTGGGCCGGGTGGTCGAGGACCGGCTCGGCGTGCTGCGCTTCCTCGCGCTGTACCTGCTGTCCGCGCTGGGCTCCTCCGCGATGATCTACTGGATCGACCCGCACGCGCTGGCCGTGGGCGCCTCCGGCGCGATCTTCGGCCTGGCCGGCGGGTACTGGGTGCTCAGCCGCCGCCAGGGCTACGACCCGCTGGGCGGCAACCAGATGATGGTCACCCTGGTGCTGTGGATGGTGCTCTCGGCGGGCTTCGCCTCCTGGCAGGGCCACCTGGGCGGCCTGCTCACCGGCCTGGCCGCCGGGGCCGCCCTCGGCTACGCGCCGAAGCAGCAGCGCGGACTCGTCCAGTCCATCAACCTGGTGGCCGTGCTCGCGGTGGTGGCCGTAGTGATCGCGATAGCCACCGATCAGGCCCCGTACTCCGGTTGACGATCCGTCAGGCAACTTCCCGGTACGCCGCGCCGAGCAGCGCAGCCGCCTCGCGCAGCCGCTGCTCGGCCGTCCCGGCGTAGCCGAGCGTGACGGCCGCCGGGCCGGGCGCCAGCCGCCCGGGCGCGACCGGCGCGACCCGCACCCCGTGCCGCAGCGCCGCCGCCACCAGCTCCGACTCGTCGACGCCCGGGGGCAGTTCGGCGTACAGGTGCAGTCCGGCGGCGACGCCGTGCAGCCCGGCCCGCGGGAGGTGCGTGCGCAGCGCGTCGGCCAGCGCGTCGCGGCGGGCCCGGTAGCGGGGGCGGACGGCGCGCAGGTGGCGGTCGTAGCCGCCGCCCTCCAGCAGGGCTGCGAAGGCGAGTTGGTCCACCGCGCCGGTGCCGAGGTCGGCGTACCGCTTGGCCTCCCGGAAGTCCTCGGCCAGCCAGGAGGGCAGCACCGCCCAGCCGAGCCGCAGCCCGGGCGCCAGGGTCTTGCTGAGCGAGCCCAGGTAGACCGTCCGCTCGGGCGCCAACCCCTGGACGGCGCCCAGCGGTTCGCGGTCGTAGCGGAACTCGGCGTCGTAGTCGTCCTCCACCACCAGCCCGCCGGCCCGTGCCCAGGCGGCGAGTTCACCGCGGCGGCGGGCCGACAGCGCGACGCCGGTCGGGTACTGGTGGGCGGGCGTGACCAGCACCGTGTCGGCCCCGCTCGCCGCCAACTCCCGTACCACCAGGCCCTCCTGGTCGACGGGGACGCCGACCGGGTCGACGCCGTGGGAGCGCAGCAGCTCCAGCGTGCCGGGCGACCCCGGGTCCTCCAGCGCGATCCGCCGCCGCCCGTACCCGGCCAGCACCCCGGTCAGCAGCGCCAGCCCCTGCCCGACCCCGCTGACCACCGCCACTCGTTCCGGCCGGGCCGCCACCGCCCGCACCCGGCCCAGGTACGCGGCCAACTCCCCGCGCAGCCGCGGCAGTCCGGCCGGATCGCCGTACCCCAGCTCCCGGTTGGCGGCCCCCTGCAACGCCCGCCGCACCGCCGCCGCCCAGGCCGCCCGCGGGAACGCACCCAGGTCCGGCGAGCCCGGCTTCAGGTCGTAGCGCGGCTCCGCCGCCGATGCCCGGACGCCCGCCGCGGGCTGCTCGGCGGCCACCCCCTCCGCGACCCGGGTGCCCGACCCCTGCCGCCCCACCAGGTAGCCCTCGGCGGCGAGTTGCTCGTACGCCTCGACCACCACCCCGCGCGAGACGCCCAACTGCGCGGCCAGCGCCCGGCTCGCGGGCAGCCGCTCGCCCGCCGCCAGCCGCCCGTCCCGCACCGCCGCCCGCAGCTCCCGGGTCAGCCGCCCGGCCAGCTCGCCGCCGCCCCCCCCCCGCGTGACCAGCAACTCCCGCACCCCGCCCACCTCCCGCTCGCCGAAAGCGCCCACCCGAAAGCACCCGCCCGCAGAACCGGCCCGCAGGCTCCGCCAGGGGCCCGGGGGACGGCGGGTCGCCACGTCCGAGCCGCTGCGTGCCGTGACAGCGAGCCCCCGCCAACCTACCCGCCTCGATTGGTCCTCTCCCCCACCCCCCAAGTGGCCCTGGGAACCGAACCACCCCGCTCCTAGCGTGGCAGCCATGGCCACCACCACCTCCAGCACCTCCACCACCGCCCCCGCCGGGCCGCCCGGCTCCCTGCGGGCGGGCTCCTCGCGGGCCGCCGCGGCGATGTCCCTGCTCGGCGCCTCCACCGGCGTGACCGCCGCCTTCTCCGCGTACCCGTTGGCCGGCGGCCAGGCCGTGCGCTACACCCTGGCCGCGGCGGTGCTGCTGCCGCTGGCCCGGCGCGGGCCGCGGCTGGCGCACCGGCTGACGGGGCGCGAACTCGTTCTGCTGCTGGCCCTGTCGGGCACCGGCCTGTTCGGGTTCAACCTGCTGCTGGTCGCCGCGCTGCGGCACACCGACCCGGCGGTGGTCGGCAGCGTGGTCGGCTGCACCCCGCTGCTGCTGGGCGTCGCGGGCCCGCTGCTGGCCCGCCGCCGCCCGGCCGCCCGGCTGCTCGCGGCGGCGGCCCTGGTGGTGGGCGGTGCGGCGCTCACCCAGGGCTTCGGCCACGGCGACGGGCTCGGCCTGCTGCTGGCGACCGGCACCCTGCTGTGCGAGGCGGCCTTCTCGCTGCTGGCCGTCCCGCTGCTGCCGCGGCTCGGCCCGGTCCGGGTGTCGGCGTACACCACGGTGCTGGCGGTGCCGCTGTTCGCGGTGACGGCCGCGTTCTCCCCGGCCGCGCTGCGGATGCCGACCGGCGGCGAGCTGCTGGCGCTGCTCTACCTGGGCCCGGTGCTGACCTGCGGCGCGTTCCTGCTCTGGTACTCGGCGCTGACGGTGCTCCCGCCCGACCGGGCGGGCCTGTTCGGCGGCCTGGTCCCGCTCACCGCGACGTTCTCCGGCGCACTCCTGACCGGCACCGCCCCGACCGCGCCGCAACTGCTCGGCGCGGCCCTGGTCACCGCCGCCCTCGTCTTCGGCGCCACCACTCCCTGACGCCCGGCCACCACCCCACCCCCGGCCACCACCACCCGAGCACCACCACCCCGTACCCGCACTCCGCACCCGACCGAAAACCGCCCGGCACCCGCGAAATCCTCACGCACCGTCACCCTTTCACCGATCGGCCACTCGTCCGGGCGGCAACCGTTGCCGCCGCGCCGAAACGTCCGCTTAGGCTGGCCGCGATGACAGTCGACCGCCGCAGTGTTCTGCGTTCCGCCTCCCGCCTGGCCGCGTTGAGCGCCGCCGGCGGCCTCGCCGCCGCGTGCGGCGCCCCCTCCGACGGCCGCGGTGCGAACGGCGCCTCGGTGGCGGCCCGTCCGCAGCCCGTGCACCTGACCGAGTCGCCCGCACCGAGCGCCTCCCCGTCGCCGTCGCCGTCCCCCACCGCCACCCCGTTCGCGCTGCCCCCGCTCGCCCCGGACACCCCGCAGGAGGTGGTGACCGGGCCGCACAGCAGGCCGCAGTTGGCGCTGACCTTCCACGGCCAGGGCGATCCGGCGATCGCCACCGCGCTGCTGGAGACCGCCGAGCAGCGCGGCGCCCGGCTGACCGTGCTGGCGGTGGGCAGCTGGCTCGACGAGCAGCCGCAGATCGCGCAGCGGATCCTGTCCGGCGGCCACGAGTTGGGCAACCACACCCAGAACCACCTGGACATCTGCTCGATGTCGGCCGACCAGGCGCGCGAGGAGATAGCGCAGTGCGCGCAGCGGCTGGAGCGCCTGACCGGCTCGATCGGCCGCTGGTTCCGGCCGTCCGCCGCGCAGTACGCCACCCGGACGGTCAAGGAGCAGGCGCAGCAGGTGGGTTACGCGCACGTGCTGTCCTTCGACGTCGATCCGCGCGACTACGCGGACCCGGGCGCGGACGCGGTGACCCGCCGGGTGCTGAAGTCGGCGAGGGCCGGTTCGGTGGTCGCCCTGCACATGGGCCACCCGGGCACGGTGACGGCGCTGCCGGCCATCCTGGACGGCCTCGCGGAGCAGGGCCTGCACGCGGTGACGGCTTCCGAGCTCTGCGCCTGAGCCCCGCCGCCGCCGTGGCATGCTCGTCCCATGCGCTACCTCATCCTGGGCGCCGGCGCGGTCGGCGGCACCATCGGCGGACGCCTGCACCAGAGCGGCCGCGACGTCCTGCTGGTCGCCCGCGGCCCGCACCTGGCGGCGCTGCGCGCCGACGGCCTGCGTCTGACCGTCCCGGACGGCACCCACCGGCTGCCGGTCCCGGCGGTCGGCGGCCCGGAGGAGGTCGAGCTGACCCCGGACGACGTGCTGGTGCTGGCGGTGAAGACCCAGCACTCGGCGGCCCTGCTCGACCAGTGGGCGCCGCGCCCGGTCGCGGGCGGCGGGACGGCGGGCGAGCGGCTGCCGCTGGTGTGCGCGCAGAACGGCGTGGAGAACGAGCGGCTGGCGCTGCGCCGCTTCGCCCGGGTGTACGGCATGTGCGTGTGGCTGCCCTCCAGCCACCTGGAGCCGGGCGCGGTCTCGGCGGCGGGCTCGCCCCGCTCGGGCGTGCTGCACCTGGGCCGCTACCCGGACGGCACGGACGAGGCGGCCGCCCGGATCGCCGCCGACCTGGCGGATTCGCACTTCGACGCGTACGCCGTCGGGGACGTGATGGCCTGGAAGTACGCGAAGCTGCTGAGCAACCTGGGCAACGCGCTGGAGGCGGTGGCCGGTCCGGTCGACGGCGAGCTGCGGATGCGGGTGTGGCGGCGGGCCCGGGCCGAGGGGGAGGCGGTGCTGGCGGCCGCCGGGATCGCCCACCCGTCCGAGGAGGAGCAGCGGGTCCGGCGCGGCGACCGGGTGACGCCGGTGCCGCTGGCGAGCGCGGTGCGCGGCGGCGGTTCATCCTGGCAGTCGCTGGTGCGCGGCACCGGCGACATCGAGGCCGACCACCTGAACGGCGAGGTCGTCCTGCTGGGCCGCCTGCACGGGGTGCCGACGCCGCTCAACGCGGCCCTGGGGCGGTTGGCCGCCGCCTTCGCCCGCGAGGGCCGGGCGGCCGGCTCCCTCCCCGACGCCGAACTGGCCGCCCTGCTGGAGCTCTGAGCCGCCCGCTCCTGCGGGCGGAGCCGCTCCACGCCGGCGGGGCCACTCCACGCCGGCGGGGCCGCTCACGCCAGCGGGTCGTCCGGCCCGTAGGGGCGCAGCCGCAGCGTGCGGGCGTCGGCGGAGCGGATGGCCGGGGCGGAGGCGACCAGGGTCTCCAGGTTGTCCCGTCCGGCGTGCAGGAAGCGCCCGTGCAGCCCGTCGAAGCGGCCGCGGGCGGCGTCGACGGTGACGGCGACCATGTACGGGATGGAGCCCCAGGCCTTCATGTCCCGGAACATCGCCATGCCGGCGGTCATCTCGGTGTCGACCGCGCCGGGGCTGATGTCGAGCACCACGACGCCGTGCCGGCCGGCCGAGTCGGCGATGTTGTCGGAGAGCTGGAGCAGCGCGCCCTTGGAGGTGGCGTAGGCGGTGTAGTGGCCGTCGGGGCGCAGGGCGAAGCCGCTGTTCAGGTTGATCACCCGGCCGCTGCGGCGCTGCACCATGCCGGGCAGGACGTTGCGCAGCAGGTTGTAGGGGCCGCGCAGGTTGGTCTCGACGACCTGCCACCACTGGGCGGGGTCGGTCTCCCAGATCGGCACCTCGGCGCGGTCGACCTGCCCGGCGTTGTTGACCAGCAGGTCGACGGGGCCGAGGTCGCGCTCGATCGACCGGACGGCCTCCCGGACGGCGCCGGGGCGGGTGACGTCGGCGGTGACGGCGACGCCGCGGGCGCCGTGCCGCACGCACTCCTTCAGGGTCGCGATCAGCCGGTCCTGGGTGCGGCCGATCAGGCCGACGGCCATGCCCTCGGCGGCGAGCCCGACGGCGATCTCCCGGCCGATGCCGCGTCCCGCCCCGGTGACCAGTCCGACCTGCCCGGTGAGTGATCCCGTCCCCATCTGCCTGCTCCCTCCTCCGGCTGGACCTCCGCATTGTGGTCCCCGCCCGGGGGCGCACGGGGGAGCGCGCGCAGCGCACCGCCGACGCCCACCCGTTCGGCCCAGCACCCGGCGCGCCGCCGCCGACGGCACGCACCGATGTGAACGGGCGTTAAGGCAGGTAGTACCGTCGTCCGGGCGGGCCACGGCGCCCGCGAAACCCCCGGCCGGGTGACCCCCGGCTCCGTCCCGAAGGGCATTTGAGTGAGCGATATCGCGCGCGTCGGAGTAGTCGGCTGCGGCCTCATGGGATCCGGCATCGCCGAGGTCTTCGCCCGTTCCGGCCTGGAGGTGCTGGTCTCGGAGGCCAGCGGCGAGGCCCTGGAGCTGGGGCGCACCCGGCTGACCAACTCGCTGGAGACCGCGGTGCGGCGCGGCAAGCTCTCCGAGGAGGACCGGGACGCGGCGCTGGCCCGGCTGTCGTTCACCACCGACCTCGCCGACTTCCACGACCGGGACCTGGTGGTCGAGGCGGTCGCCGAGCGCGAGGACGTCAAGGTCAAGATCTTCCAGACCCTCGACCAGGCGGTGACCCGGCGGGACGCCATCCTGGCCTCCAACACCTCCTCCATCCCGATCGTGAAGCTCGCCGCCGCGACCGGCCGCCCCGAGCAGGTGATCGGCCTGCACTTCTTCAACCCGGCGCCGGTGCAGAAGCTGGTCGAGGTCATCCCGACCCTGACCACCTCCGCCGAGACCACCACCCGCGCCGAGCAGTTCACCGTCGAGGTGCTCGGCAAGGAGCCGATCCGCGCCCGCGACCGGGCCGGCTTCGTGGTCAACGCCCTGCTGGTCCCCTACCTGCTCTCCGCCGTCCGGATGTTCGAGTCCGGGGTCGCCACCGCCGCCGACATCGACAAGGGCATGGAGGCCGGCTGCGCCCACCCGATGGGCCCGCTGCGCCTGTGCGACCTGATCGGCCTGGACACCATCGTCTCGATCGCCGAATCCATGTACGACGAGTACAAGGAGCCCCTGTACGCGGCCCCGCCGCTGCTGTCCCGGATGGTCGACGCGGGCCTGCTCGGCCGCAAGTCCGGCCGCGGCTTCTACGACTACACCGCTTCCTGACCCGCGTCCCTCCACCGGCCCGCCGACCGCTCCGACTTCGTGACGCGAGCGGTCGGCACCGGGCCCGGACGCGCACCGGCCCGCCCAGCCACCGGCCCACCCGTCCCGCCTGCTCCTGCGGGCCGTAGTCTCGCCCGGTGACCGGAACACCCCCCGCCCCCGCCCCCGGCTGGGACGCGCTGGCCTCGACTGCCGGGGTCGAGCGCCGGACCGGCCTGATCTGGCTGTCCTGGCTCGGCTTCAACCGGGCGGCGCCCGTGGACGTGCTGCTCGCCCTGCTGGACCTCGCCGAGACCGGCTTCCTGTACCGCGGGGACCTGCCCGCGGCCGTGCCGGACGCCGCCGTCGTCCACCCGGACCACCGGGTCCGGCGGGAGGCGGCAGAGGTCGGCCGCCTCTCCCCGGAGCAGTGGGAGCGGCTGATCGCGGCCACCCCCGAGCCCGGGCTGCGCGACCGGTTCGCCGAACTCGCCGCGCACCGCGTGGCGGCGCGGCGGCGGGGCCGCGGCGTCGGGGCACCGCCCGGCCCGGACGCCCGACCGCCCGCCACCGCCGCCGGGATCGCGGCGATGGCCGCCGAGGTGCCCGACGTCGGCCCGGCGGACCGCACGGTCGCCCTGTGGTGGGTGGGCGCCCTGCACGGCGACGGCGCGGCCATGCGCCTGCTGGCGGCCTCGCCCAAGCTGCTGGTGCGCCGCAGCGTGGCCCGGGCGCCACGGCTGCCCGCGGACGTGGCGGCGCTGCTGGCCCGCGACGAGGACCGGGCGGTGCGGCTCTTCCTGGCCGAGTCCTGCGCGGACGCCCCGGCCGGGATGCTGCTGGAGATCGCCTCCTGGTGGAGCGGGAGCTTCTCCTTCCCCGACTGCCCGCGCTCCCACCCGAACTTCCCGCGCGCGGGCCTGCTGCGCTTCGCCGCGGACCCGAACCCGCTGCTGCGCGCCCTGGTGCTCGACGACCCGGAGGCCACCGGCGCGCACGCCGAGCGGCTCGCCGCCGACCCGGACCCGGCCGTCCGCCGGGCCGCCGCCGCGGACGGCCGCCTCTCCCCCGCGACGGTGTCCGCGCTGACCGCCGACCCCGACCCCGGCGTGCGGCGCCGCGCCCGGGCCAACCCCGCGCTGCCGGTGCCGGAACTGGTGGCGCTGCTGCTGGACCGCACCGCGGCCGAGGACGCCGTCCGCAACCCGGCGGTCCCGGCGGCCGTGATGCGCCGGATGCTCGCCCTCGCGACCCCGCACACCGGCAACGCGCCCTGACCGGGCGTCAGTCGGCGGGCGGCACCGACGGCCGGGCGGCAGGGGCTGGCGTCAGGGGCTGGCGTAGCGGGCGACGTCGGTGACCCGGCAGCTGACCGGGCCGTGCGGGTCGGCGGTGCCCTGGGCGTGCTCCAGCGCGTCCTGGCCGGGCGGGAGCGGGCCGGCGGCGGCGACGCCCTCGGTGACCTGGCGGCCGGCGTGGTCCTCGAAGGCGATCTGCACCACGTAGTTGCTGGTGGTGGCGGTGTGGTTGGTGATCCGGACGGTGGCGGAGGGCCACTGCAGCTCGTCGTCCACCTTGCAGGAGGTCACCTCGACGTCGCCGACCGCGGCCGGGCCGGCGTCCTGCGCGTTCCGGGCCCGGTCGTCCTCGTCCGGGTCGCAGCCCGTCGCCGACAGTGCCAGCGCGGCGACCAGGCAGGCGGTGACGATCGCTCGGATGCGCATGGTTTCCCCTCGGGCCGGACACGGGTCGGGACCGACGCTACGAGCCGCCCGAGCCGCCCGCCCGGAATGTGTCCGATCCGTAATAACCGTGCGGAGCAAGTGTGTTGACGGTGCGTCAGCGAAGGAACCCCGCCCCGGTGAGCGGACCGGCGGACAGCGCGGCGGGCAGCACGGCGAACGGCCCGGCGCGTGCGGGCGCCGGGCCGTTCGGGTCGGAGGGGGGAGGGGTCAGCCGTTGATCTGGTACGAGTCGCCGTAGACCTTCCACTTGAGCGGCGGGTTGAGGTCGAAGTTCTTGGCGTTCAGGAACACCTTCTGCTCGGTGTCGACCCGGCTGGTGTCGGCGTGCGCCTCCTCCTGCTTCATGATCACCTTCCGGGCGTCCATGAAGGCGTTCAGGTAGGCCGTCTCGTCGCCGCCCTGGGCCGGGGTCTTGGCCTTCTTCATCGCGGCGGCGCGGATCCCGCCGAAGCTGTCGGAGCTGTTGCCGGGGCCGTGCATCACGATGGCGTCGTAGTAGATGAACTGCCCGAGCGCGCGCAGCCCGTCGGCCTTGCCCTGCTGGACCGAGGGGTTGAAGTACACCCGGTCGCGCTCGTCGTTCTGGGCCTGCTGGAAGACGGTGTCCTTGGCGGCGGTCTTCCAGTCGTTGACGAAGGCGCTGCCGAGGCCGGAGTGCGACTCGGTGCCGTTGACCTTCTTCAGCGCGGGCAGGTACTTGGCCAGGACGTTGCCGGGCTTGAGGTCGGTGTAGTGCTGGACGAGCTCCAGCATGTCGCCGGTGCCGGAGCAGAAGCCGATGATGCCCGCGGTGTAGCCGCGGCCGTCGCCGATGTCCTCGATGTACTTGTACTGGGCCTTCCAGTCGAGCGAGGAGTTCTCCGCCGAGGAGACCAGCTCCATGGCGATCTCCTTCTTCGCCGGGTCGTCCAGCCCGACGGCCGCCACCGCGACGGCACTGGTGCTGCTCGCCGCGGGGGCGGCGGCGTGTCCGGTCCCGGCCGCGGCCAGGGTCAGCGGGAGGGCGCCGACCAGGATCGCGAGGGCGGCCCGGGTGGTGCGGGCGGTGCGAGCGGTGCGGTGCTCAGTGGGGTGCATTGACGCTCCGTCTGCCGGCTGCGGACATGGGGGTGCCCGCAGGAGAGGGTTAGGAAACTTTCCTAACCAAGATTGAAGCGCCCCGCGGCGGCCCTCCGCAAGGGATGCGACGGCATCCGGCCCAACCCGCCCATCCGACCCGACGCCCCGTCACTCCCCCGCCACCGCACCTCCACTTCCCCGCCACCGTCCCGCACCGTCCCGCACCGCACCGCACCGCACCGCACCGCACCGCACCGCACCGCACCGGGAAAACGACTGGCCGCCGGGCCGGGCGGCGGCCATGCTGGGCCGGATGGAGATCCGCGAAGCCACCGCCGGGGACTGGGCCGCCGTCTGGCCGTTCTTCCACCGCATCGTCGCCGCCGGCGAGACGTTCACCTACCCGGCCGACCTGACGTCGGACACCGCCCGCGGCTGGTGGATGCTGCCCGCCCCCGACCGCACCGTGGTCGCCGTCGACGAGGCCGGCGGCACCGTCCTCGGCACCGCCAAGATGAACCGCAACCAGGCGGGCAACGGCGCCCACGTCGCCAGCGCCAGCTTCATGGTCGACCCGGACCACGCGGGCCGCGGCACCGGCCGCGCCCTGGCCGAGGAGGCGCTGCGCTGGGCCCGCGCCCGGGGCTTCCGCGCCATGCAGTTCAACGCCGTGGTGGCCGCGAACGCCCCGGCCGTCGGCCTGTACCGCTCGCTCGGCTTCGCGGTGGTCGGCACCGTCCCCGAGGGCTTCCGCCACCCGCGCCTCGGCTACGTCGACCTGTACGTCATGCACCGGCCCCTGTAGCCGCCCACCGACCGGCCGCCCGCCCCTCCCGCACCACCGCCGGCCGGGAGAGGACGGTCACCAGCAGCGACGCCCCGGCCAGCGCGCCGATCGCCCAGCGCACCTCCACCAGCTGCGCCAACCCGCCCGCCAGCGCCGCACCGACGCCCTGCCAGGCGATCCGGCCCGCCGACTCCACGCCCTGCACCTGGCCGCGCCCGGCGGCCGGCGTCAGCGCCAGCAGCCGCTCCTGCAACGGCAGCGTCGCCGCGAACCCGACGCCCGCCGCGCCCACCGCCGCTGCCGCCGCCCACACCGGCGGCCCGGCCGCCAGCAGCAGGAACGGGGCCGCCAGCAGCAGCCGCAGCCCGTACGCCAGCCGGGCCCGCCGCGCCTCGTCCAGCAGCCGGCCCACCAGCAGGTCGCCCGCCAGCATCCCGGCCGAACCGGCCGCCAGCAGCGTCCCGGCGGCCCCCGGCGCGTACGGCAGGAACAGCGCCTCGCAGCCCACCACCAGCCCGTTGGGCACCCACAGGTTCAGCAGCAGCGCCCGCCGCCCGGGCCGGCCCAGCAGCTCGACGTTGCCCCGCCAGGTCTCGCGCAGCCCCGGCCGGCGCGGCGGCCGCACCGACCGCTCCCGCACCGTCGCCGCCACCACCGCCGCCAGCGCCGTCAGCCCCGCCGCCGCGCCCAGCAGCCGGTACGGCGACAGCACCGTCAGCAGCGCCCCGCCCAGCGCGAAGCCGAGCACCGCCGCCCCGCCCGAGGTGACGTTCATCAGCGACCGGGCCCGCGCGTAGCCCTCCGGCGGCACGATCTCCGCCAGCAGGCCCATCCGCGTCCCCGTCCCCAGCGACTGGAAGAACCCGACCAGCAGCAGCAGCCCGAACCGCGCCGCCAGCGGCAGCCCCGGCACCGCCTGCGCCGCCGTCGCGGCCAGCGCCAGCAGGTGCAGCGCCACCAGCGTCCGGCGCGGCCGTGCCCCGTCCGCGACCGACATCAGCGTCAGCGCGCCCAGCACCGCCGCGAACGACGACCCGTACATGCTCACCGCCGTCAGGAACGGCGACCCCGTGCGCGCCTGCACCAGCGTGCCCAGCGCGAACCCGGACAGCGTCCCGGCCCCCGCCAGCAGCGTGAAACCTGCGTACAGCCCCGCGAACTCCCGCTGCCGCAGCAGCGCCAGATACCCGTGATCAGTCATGAAAAAAGCCTCCGACGCTGCCGCGGGGGCGCGTTCGAAGGCCGACCACGAGAACCTACCACTCAACGCCCCGCCCCCGCCCGGGTTTCCGCCGCCCCGAGCGCCCCCGAACACCCCAACACCCCCGAACCGCACCCGAACGGCGCCGCGCCCGCGCACGGCGGAGCCCCGCCGCTCCCCCGCCGAGGGGGTGCGACGGGGCTCCGTCACGCCGGGAACCGCCCGGCCGCCCGGGCCGTCAGGCCCCGCGCAGCACCGCGCCGGTGCGCTCACCGGCCACCGCGACCGCCGACGCGCGGGCCGCCGACGCCTCGTCGGCCGTCAGCGTCCGGTCCGCGGCGCGGAAGCGCAGCGTGTACGCCAGCGACTTCTTGCCCGCGCCCGCCTGCTCGCCGGTGAACACGTCGAACAGCCGCAGCGACTCCAGCAGTTCGCCCGCGCCCTCGCGCAGCGCCGCCGCCACGTCCGCGGCGTGCACGCCCGCGTCCACGATCAGCGCCACGTCCTGGGTCGCCACCGGGTAGGCGGAGACCGGCGGGCCGGAGACCCGGCGGCCGTCCTCGAACAGCAGGTCCAGGTCGAGCTCCATCGCGCTGGTGCGCTCCGGCAGGTGCAGCGCCTTGACGACCCGCGGGTGCAGCTCGCCGGCGTGGCCGACGACCTCCTCGCCCACCAGCAGCTCGGCGCAGCGCCCCGGGTGCCACGGCGCGTACTGCGCCTGGCGGACCGTCAGCTCGACGCCCGCGGCGGCGGCGACCACCCGGGCCGCCTCGACCGCGTCCGCCCAGCCGGACGGCGCGCCCTTGCCCCACCAGCCGGACGGCAGCCGCTCGCCGGTCAGCGCGACGGCGACCCGGCGCGGCTGGTCCGGGAGGGCGGCGTTCAGCTCGGCGAGCTGCTCCTCGGTCGGGCGGCGGTCCACCGGCAGCCGCGGCGCGACCTTCGGCTCGGCCTTGGGCAGGAACACCGTGCCGGTCTCGAACAGCGCCAGGTCGGTGTTGCCGCGCCCCACGTTGCGCCGCAGCGCGCCCAGCAGGCCCGGCAGCAGGGTGGTGCGCAGCGCCGGCTCGGCGTCGTTCAGCGGGTTGACCAGCTTGACGGTGCGCCGGCGGGCGTCGTCCGCGTCCAGCCCGAGGCCGTCGAAGGAGGCCTCGCCGACGAACGGGTACGCGTTGATCTCCACGTAGCCCGCGCCGGCCAGCGCCACGCCGACCCGCCGGTGGAAGCGCTGCGCCTCGGACAGGCCGCGCCCGGGCGGGGTGACCGGCATCCGGGCCGGGACGTTGTCGTAGCCCTCCAGCCGGATGACCTCCTCGGCGAGGTCGTACGGGTCGGTCAGGTCGGGCCGCCAGGACGGCGGGGTGACCTCCAGGACGTCGGTGCCGACGACCGCGCAGCCGACCTCCTGCAGGCGGCGGGTGACCGTCTCGCGGCCGTACTCGGCGCCGGCCACCCGGTCGGGCAGGTCGGCGTCGATCGGGATGGTGCGCACCGGGTGCGGGGCGGCGATGTCGGTGACACCGGCCTCGGCGGTGCCCCCGGCGATCAGCACCAGCAGGTCGACGGCGCGCTGCGCGGCGGCCCGGGCGGCCTCCGGGTCGACGCCGCGCTCGAAGCGCTTGGACGCCTCGGAGGGCAGCTTGTGGCGCTTGGCGGCGCGGGCGATGGCGACCGGCTCGAAGTGCGCGGCCTCGATGACGATGTCGGTGGTGCCGGTGACCAGGCCGGTCTCGGCGTCGACGACCGGGTCGAGGATCTCGGTGGTGGCGCCGCCCATGACGCCGGCCAGGCCGATCGGGCCGGAGTCGTCGCAGATCAGCAGGTCCTCGGCGGACAGCTTGCGCTTGACGCCGTCCAGCGTGGTGAGCTCCTCGCCCGCCGCCGCCCGGCGGACCTGGAACGGCCCGTCCAGCCTGTTCCGGTCGTAGGCGTGCAGCGGCTGGCCGACCTCCAGCATCACGTAGTTGGTGATGTCGACGGCCAGCGAGATCGGGCGGATGCCGGCCTTCTGCAGGCGGCGCTGCAGCCAGATCGGCGACTTCGCGCCCGGGTCGACGCCGGTGACGGTGCGCGCCACGAAGCGGTCGCAGCCGACCGGGTCGGCGACCTTCACCGGGTGGCCGTAGGCGTTGGCCGGCGGCACGTCCAGCAGCGCCGGGTCGGCCAGCGGCAGGCCGTACGCGGCGGCGGCCTCGCGGGCCACGCCGCGCATCGACAGGCAGTAGCCGCGGTCGGGGGTGACCGCGATGTCGAGCACCTCGTCGACCAGCTGGAGCAGTTCCAGGGCGTCGGTGCCGGCCTCGAACTCGGGCGGCAGCACGATGATGCCGTTGTGGTCGTCGCCCATGCCCAGCTCGCGGGCGGAGCAGATCATGCCGGCCGAGGTGTGGCCGTAGGTCTGCCGGGCGGAGATCGGGAACGGGCCGGGCAGCACGCCGCCGGGCAGGATCACCACGACCTTGTCGCCGACCTGGAAGTTGGTGGCGCCGCAGACGATCTCCTGCGGCTCGCCGGTGCCGTTGGCGTTGCCGACGTTCAGGAAGCAGTGCCGGATCGGCTTCTTGAAGCCGGTCAGCTCCTCGATCGAGAGCACCTCGCCGACGACCAGCGGGCCCTTGATGTCGGTGCCGAGCTGCTCGACCGTCTCCACCTCGAGACCCGCGCGGACCAGCCGGGCCGCGACGTCGCGGCCGGTCTCGCCCGCCGGCAGGTCGACGTACTCGCGCAGCCAGGAAAGCGGGACGCGCATCAGATCTCCATCCCGAACGGGAGGGTGAAGCGGACGTCACCCTCGACCATGTCGCGCATGTCGGCGACGTTGTGACGGTTCATCAGGATCCGCTCCAGGCCCAGGCCGAAGGCGAATCCGCTGTAGCGGCTCGGGTCGATGCCCGCGGCGACCAGCACCCGCGGGTTGACCACGCCGCAGCCGCCCAGCTCGATCCAGCCCTCCGAGGAGCAGGTGCGGCACGGGCGGTCGGGGTTGCCCACCGAGGCGCCGCGGCACACGAAGCACTGCAGGTCGATCTCGGCGCTGGGCTCGGTGAACGGGAAGTACGAGGGCCGCCAGCGCAGTTCGAGGCCGCCGCCGATCAGCTTCTCCACCAGCACCTCGATGGTGCCCTTGAGGTGGCCGAAGGTGAGGCCCTCGTCCACCGCGATCGCCTCGACCTGGCGGAACACCGGGGTGTGCGTGGCGTCCAGCTCGTCGGTGCGGTAGACCCGGCCGGGGCTGACCGCGTACAGCGGCGGCTCGCCGGCCAGCATCGCGCGGATCTGCACCGGGGAGGTCTGGGTGCGCAGCACCATGCCGGAGTCGGCGGTGCCGTCGGGGGCCTCGACGAAGAAGGTGTCCTGCATCGAGCGGGCCGGGTGGTCGGCGTGCAGGTTGAGGGCGTCGAAGTTCAGCCACTCCGCCTCGACCTCGGGGCCGGACGCCACCTGGTAGCCCATCGCGACGAAGGTGTCCTCGATGCGCTCGGCGAGCGTGGTCAGCGGGTGCCGGGCGCCGCGCGGCACCCGGCCGTACGGCAGGGTGACGTCCACCGCCTCCTCGACCAGCACCCGGGCGTCGCGCTCCGCCTCCAGCTCGACCTGGCGCTCGGCCAGGGCCTTGTTGACGGCTCCGCGGGCCTGGCCGATCAGCTTGCCCGCGGCGGCCTTGGCCTGCGGGGGCAGGGCTCCGATCTCGCGGTTGGCGAGCGACAGCGGGGAGCGGTCGCCGGTGTGCGCGACCTTCGCCTGCTTGAGCTCGTCGAGGTCGGCGGCGGCGGCGAAGGCGGCGATCGCCTCGTCCCGGGCCTGTTCCACCACCTCGGGCTTGAGGGCCTCGACCTCGACCGGGTCGTACGACTTGTTGGGTGCCGACATCTCTATCTTTCCCGTGCTCCTGCTCGTGATCAGGTCTGCTGCGTCGCCGGGCGTCCAGGAACGCCAAGGGTCGAGTGTAGTCGCAGGCCGCGACCCCCCACGGCGGCGGACCGCGCCGCGGGCCGGGTCAGAGCATGAAGTCGGGGACGCCCGCGGGCAGCACGAACCGGAACCTGGCGCCGCCGCCGTCGGCCCGGCTGATCCGGACCACCCCGCCGTGCGCCTCCACGATGCCCTTGACGATGTACAGGCCCAGGCCGGTGCCGCCCCGCTTGGAGCCCCGCCAGAACCGGGTGAACACCCGCGGCATCGCCTCCTCGGGGATGCCCGCGCCCTGGTCGCTGACGGTGACCGCGGTGCCCTGGACCACCCGCGGCTCGGTGCCCGGCACCTCCACCAGCTCCTCGGCCGGGCCGACCTCGATGGTCACGGTGCCCTCGCCGTGCCGGACCGCGTTCTCCAGCAGGTTCCCCAGCACCTGGTCGATCTTGTCCGGGTCGCCCCACTGCTCGGCCGGCGGCCCGGCCACCCGGATGTCGAAGCGCTCGGCGGGGATGCCGGCCGCGACCTTCCCGGCCACGTGCCGGTGCACCGCCGCCGCCAGGTCGATCCGCTGCCGGCGGATCTCCAGCCGGCCCGCGTCGATCCGGGAGATGTCCAGCAGTTCGGCGATCAGCCGCACCACCCGGTCGGCGTCCGCGTCGACGGTCTCCAGCATCACCCGCTTCTGGCCGTCGTTGAACCGCTCCCACTTGGCCAGCAGCGTCGCCGTGAAGCCCTTGACGCTGGTCAGCGGGGAGCGCAGCTCGTGCGCGACGGTGGCGATCAGCTCGGCGTGCGAGCGCTCGGTGCGCCGCCGCGCCTCGGTGCCGCGCAGCGTCACCACCACCTGCCGCACCGGCCCGCCGGGCGCGTCGCGCACGTACCTGGCGCAGACCAGCACCTCGCGCCCGTCCAGCAGCAGGTTCCGCTCGGGCTGCCCGGTGCGCACCGCGAGCCCGCCGTACGGGTCGGTCAGCCGCCACCAGCGGCGGCCGTCCAGGTCCTCCAGCGGCAGCGCCCGTTCCAGCTCGACGCCGATCGCGTAGTGCGCGGAGCGCCCGGTGATCCGTTCCGCGGCCCGGTTGAAGACCACCACCCGGCCCTGCCCGTCCGCGACCACCAGTCCGTCCGGCAGGTCGTCAGGTTCGACCGGTGCCCAGTTGACGCCGCCCATGGGTGTCCTCCCCCGCCCGCCCCCTCGCAGGCCCAGGAACCGACCCTAGCGCGAGCGGGCCTCGGCGCGACACCCGCCGTGGGAGCGCTGGGCGCGCGCGGAGGCGTACAGGCACACGGCGGCCGCCGTCGCGAGGTTCAGGCTCTCCGCGTGCCCGTGGATGGGCACCCGCACCACCTCGTCCGCCAGTGCGCGGGTCTCCTCCGGCAGGCCCCAGGCCTCGTTGCCGAACACCCAGGCGCACGGGCCCTGCAGGGTGCCCTCGTCCAGCTCCTGGTCGAGGTCGCGCTGCCCGGCCCCGTCCGCGGCCAGCACCCGCACCCCGGCCTCCCGCAGCCGCGCCACCGCCTCCTCGACCGGCACCCCGGTCGCCACCGGCAGGTGGAACAGGCTGCCGACGGACGCCCGCACCGCCTTCGGGTTGTACGGGTCCACCGAGGCGTCGGTCAGCACCACCGCGTCCGCCCCGGCCGCGTCGGCGGTGCGCAGCACGGTGCCCGCGTTCCCGGGGTCGCGGACGTGCGCGAGCACCGCGACCAGCTTCGGCCGGGCCGCCAGCACCTGGTCGAACGGGGTGTCGATGAACCGGCACAGCGCCACGATGCCCTGCGGGGTGACGGTGTCGCAGATGTCGGCGACGACCTCCTCGGTGGCGCCCAGCACCGGCAGCCCGGCCTCCCGCGCGGCGGCCACGATCCCGGCGTGCCGCCCGGCGGCCTCCGGCGTCACGTACACCTCGACCACGGCGTGCTCGCCGTCCGGCAGCCGCCCGAACGCCACCGCCTCCCGCACGGCCTGCGGGCCCTCGGCCAGGAAGCGCCGCTCCTTGCCGCGCTGGTTGCGCTTGGCCAGGCGGCGGGCGGCGACGACGCGCGGGGAGCGCAGGGAGGTCAGCAGGGGGGTCTCGGTGCTCATGCTCACGATCTTCGTCACGGAAGGGCAGGGGCGCGGTACGCGACGGACCCGCAGGCCGGGCGGCCTGCGGGTCCGGGGAACGCTCTCAGGGCGACGGCCTGGATCAGGCGGCGACCTTGGGGGCGTTGACGTCCGCCGGGAGCGCCTTCTGGGCGACCTCGACCAGGGCGTGGAACGCCACGGAGTCGTTCACCGCGAGGTCGGCCAGCATCTTGCGGTCGATCTCGACGCCCGCGGCCTTGAGGCCCTGGACGAAGCGGTTGTAGGTGATGCCGTTGGCACGGGCAGCGGCGTTGATGCGCTGGATCCAGAGCTGGCGGAAGTCGCCCTTGCGCTTCTTGCGGTCGTTGAAGTTGTAGACGAGCGAGTGGGTGACCTGCTCCTTGGCCTTGCGGTACAGGCGCGAGCGCTGACCGCGGTAGCCGGAGGCCCGCTCGAGGATGACCCGGCGCTTCTTGTGGGCGTTCACTGCCCGCTTGACGCGTGCCACTTCATTACTCCTTGGTTCCGGACCTCGGGTCGTGCCGGCGGTCCGTTATTCGATTCGGTCGGGAAGGATCAGCTGGTGCCCGCGGCGCGGCCGCGGGCGGGCGATCACTTGCCGAGAAGCTTCTTGATCTTCTTCGCGTCGCCCGGGGCCATCTCGGCGTTGCCGGCCAGCTTGCGGGTCAGCGTCGAGGGCTTGTGCTCGAGCAGGTGGCGACGGCCGGCACGCTCGCGCAGCACCTTCCCGGAGCCAGTGATCTTGAAGCGCTTGCTGGCGCCGCTGTGCGTCTTCTGCTTCGGCATGTCGCCGTTTCTCCTCGTCGGTCCGTTCCGGCCCGCACCGTGCGGCGCGGGCCGGAACTGGATGGATCTCGTCTCCGGGGCGGGACGCCCCGGAACCGGGTGCCTCGGCCTCCCGGTCACCCGAGCCCTGGGGCTCAGGCGTCCTGGGCGGCCTCGGCGGGCTGCTCGACCTCGGCCGCCTCGGTGGCGACGTCGTCGGCCTCGGTCTCCTCGACCTCGGCCACCTCGTCCTCGACACCGTCGACGTCGTCGGCGTCGTCCGCCTGGTCGGCGGCCGGTCCGCGGCCCAGCCGCTCCGCCTTGCGGGCGTCGGCGGCGGCGCGGGCCTCGGCCATGGCCTCGGTCTTCTTCTTGTGCGGGCCGAGAACCATGATCATGTTTCGGCCGTCCTGCTTCGGAGCGGACTCCACGAAGCCCAGGTCCTGGACGTCGTCCGCGAGCCGCTGCAGCAGTCGGAAGCCCAGCTCGGGGCGGGACTGCTCACGACCGCGGAACATGATCGTGATCTTGACCTTGTCACCCTGCTTGAGGAACCGGACGACGTGACCCTTCTTGGTGTCATAGTCGTGCGGGTCGATCTTCGGCCGGAGCTTCATCTCCTTGATGACCGTGTGCGCCTGGTTCTTGCGCGCCTCACGGGCCTTCATGGCCGACTCGTACTTGAACTTGCCGTAGTCCATGAGCTTGCACACCGGCGGGCGCGCCGTGGCGGCGACCTCGACCAGATCCAGGTCGTACTCCTGGGCAAGCTCCAGCGCCTTCGCGAGCGGGACGATGCCGACCTGCTCGCCGCTGGGACCGACGAGTCGCACCTCGGGGACGCGAATCCGGTCGTTGATGCGGGGCTCGGTGCTGATGGGGCCTCCTCGGTTGCACCTTTTCCGATGCGGCCGTCGGGCGGCGGTCGCACGTAGTGGTTTCGACCACTGGGCGGGGCTTCATTCATGCTCCGCTGCCCGTCGAGGGCACCGAGCGCACGAAAAAAGCCCCGCACGGTACAGGCGGGGCTCCACACGTTCCGGGACGCCCTGACGGGCACCACTGCCGACGAACAAGTCCCTCGCGGGCGCTCGTGGCGGACCGGACCCGTCGGCCCTTCGGCCGATCAGGTGGGAGACTTTCGCGGTTGCCCTCTCGGGCCTCCTGGAGTGGAGCCTCCACTTGCTGGCCGGGCAGCCTTGGGCAGCCGCCTGGCCGGTCAGTCTCGAATCATACCAGCGTTCCGGCACCGACCGGTATTCCGACCCTCCGCCGCCCGCCTTGTACGCTCCCTCCGTACTGCGCTTTCGCACCAGCACCCCTCGGAGTGACACCTTGACCAGCCAGCCCGACCACGCGCACGAGTCCGAGTCCGAGCAGGCCCTCGGCTTCGACGACCTGACCCGCGACATCGCCGAGGTCCCCGCCGTCGAGGTGATCACCACCGTCGCCGTCCACCTGATGAGCGCCGCCGCCGTCAAGTGCGGCCTGGCCGAGGGCGGCGAGGCCGACAAGGACCTCGACGAGGCCCGCAAGCTCATCACCGCCCTGGCCGGCCTGGTCACCGCCGGAGCCCCCGAGATCTCCAACTTCCACGCCGCCCCCCTCCGCGACGGCCTGCGCTCCCTCCAGCTCGCCTTCCGCGAGGCCTCCCTCGTCCCCGACGCCCCCGGCTCCGGCCCCGGCGAGAAGTTCACCGGCCCCGTGTACTCCTGACCCCCCGCACGACGGGAGCGGCCCGCCGGAAGGAGGACTCCTTCCGGCGGGCCGCTCCCGTCGTGCGCTACGCGTCGTACTCCTCCAGCGGCGGGCACGAGCACACCAGGTTCCGGTCGCCGTACGCGCCGTCGATCCGCCGCACCGCCGGCCAGTACTTGTCCGCCGGGTTGACGCCCGCCGGGAAGACCGCCTCCTCGCGGGTGTACGGGTGCGCCCACTCGCCGGCCAGCATCGACGCGGTGTGCGGGGCGTTGCGCAGCGGGTTGTCGTCCGCCGCCCACTCGCCCGCGCCGACCTTCTCGATCTCGCCGCGGATGGCGATCATCGCCTCGCAGAACCGGTCGATCTCGTGCAGGTCCTCGGACTCGGTCGGCTCGATCATCAGCGTCCCGGCGACCGGGAACGACATGGTCGGCGCGTGGAAGCCGTAGTCGATGAGCCGCTTGGCGATGTCGTCGACGCTGACGCCGGTCTCCTTGCTGAGCGGCCGCAGGTCGATGATGCACTCGTGCGCGACCAGCCCGCCGGGGCCGGTGTAGAGCACGGGGTAGTGCGGGGCGAGCCGCTTGGCGATGTAGTTGGCGTTGAGCACGGCCACCTGGGTGGCGCGCTTGAGGCCCTCGCCGCCCATCAGGCGGACGTACGACCAGGAGATCGGCAGGATCGCCGCCGAGCCCCAGGGCGCGGCCGAGATCGGCCCGACCCCGGTCGCGGGGCCCGCCTCGGCCTGCAGCGGGTGGTTGGGCAGGTACGGCGCGAGGTGCGCGCGCACCGCGACCGGGCCGACGCCGGGGCCGCCGCCGCCGTGCGGGATGCAGAAGGTCTTGTGCAGGTTCAGGTGCGAGACGTCCGCGCCGAACTTGCCGGGCTTGGCCAGGCCGACCAGCGCGTTCAGGTTGGCGCCGTCGACGTACACCTGGCCGCCGGCCTCGTGGACGAGCGCGCAGATCCGGGTGATCTCGGTCTCGAACACGCCGTGGGTGGAGGGGTAGGTGACCATCAGCACGGAGAGCTGCTCGCGGTGCTGCTCGATCTTGGCCTTGAGGTCCTCGACGTCCACGTCGCCGTCGGTGAGCGTCTTGACCACGACGACCCGCATGCCGGCCATCGCCGCCGAGGCCGCGTTGGTGCCGTGCGCGGAGGAGGGGATCAGGCAGACGTCGCGCTGGGTGTCGCCGTTCGCCCGGTGGTACGCCCGCACCGCGAGCAGGCCCGCCAGCTCGCCCTGCGAGCCCGCGTTCGGCTGGATCGACACCGCGTCGTAGCCGGTGACCTCGACCAGCTGCTGCTCCAGCCCGCGGATCAGGGTCAGGTAGCCCGCTGCCTGGTCGACCGGAGCGAACGGGTGCAGCTGCCCGAACTCGGGCCAGGTGACCGGCTCCATCTCGGTGGTCGCGTTGAGCTTCATGGTGCACGAGCCCAGCGGGATCATGCCGCGGTCGAGCGCGTAGTCGCGGTCGGAGAGCCGGCGCAGGTAGCGCAGCATGGCGGTCTCGGAGCGGTGGCTGTGGAAGACCGGGTGGGTGAGGTACTCGTCCTCGCGCAGCAGCCCGGCGGGCAGCGCGTCCGCGTCCTCGGCGATCTCCGCGGGGACGCCGAACGCGGCGAACACGGCCGCCAGGTGCTCGCGGGTGGTGGTCTCGTCGCAGGACACCGAGACCCGGTCGCCGTCGACCCGGTGCACGTTGACGCCGCCGGCCAGCGCCGCGGCGACGACCGCGTCGGCCCGGCCCGGGACGACGGCGGTCACGGTGTCGAAGAAGGCCTCGTGGGCGAGCTCGACGCCGCCCGCGCGCAGGCCGGCGGCGAGCGCGGCGGCGTAGCGGTGGGTGCGGCGGGCGATGTCGGCCAGGCCGTCGGGGCCGTGGTAGACGGCGTACATCGAGGCCATCACGGCGAGCAGCACCTGGGCGGTGCAGATGTTGGAGGTGGCCTTCTCGCGGCGGATGTGCTGCTCGCGGGTCTGCAGGGCCAGCCGGTAGGCGCGGTTGCCGTCGGCGTCGACGGAGACGCCGACCAGGCGGCCGGGCAGGTTGCGGGCGTACTCGGCGCGCACGGCCAGGTAACCGGCGTGCGGGCCGCCGAAGCCCATCGGGACGCCGAAGCGCTGCGAGGTGCCGCAGGCGATGTCGGCGCCGAGCTCGCCGGGCGAGCGCAGCAGGGTGAGGGCGAGCAGGTCGGCGGCGACCGCGACGACCGCGCCGAGCTCGTGGGCCCGGTCGATGACCGGCTTGATGTCGCGGACGGCCCCGGAGGCGCCCGGGTACTGGAGCAGCACGCCGAAGACGCCGCGCTCGGCGACCTCGGCGGGGATGCCCGCGGACAGGTCGGCGGTGACGACCTCGACGCCGGTCGGCTCGGCGCGGGTCTCGATCACGGCGACGGTCTGCGGCAGGGTGTCCGCGTCGACCAGGAAGACGCCGGCCTTGTTCTTGGTGACGCGCCGGGCCAGGGCCATCGCCTCGGCGGCGGCGGTGCCCTCGTCGAGCAGCGAGGAGCCGGAGGTGTCCAGGCCGGTCAGGTCGGCGACCACGGTCTGGAAGTTGAGCAGCGCCTCCAGCCGGCCCTGCGAGATCTCCGGCTGGTACGGGGTGTAGGCGGTGTACCAGGCCGGGTTCTCCAGCACGTTGCGCAGGATCACCGGCGGGGTGAAGGTCCCGTAGTAGCCGAGGCCGATCATCGAGGTGAGGACCTGGTTGCGGCCGGCCAGCTCGCGCAGCTCGGCGAGCACCTGGGCCTCGCTGCGGCCGGCCGGCAGGCCGAGCGCGGTGAGGCTGCGGATGGCGTCGGGGACGGCGGCCTCGGACAGCTCGTCCAGGGAGGCGTACCCGACCTGGGCCAGCATCTTCTGCTGGGCGTCGCTGTCGGGGCCGATGTGGCGGTGCTCGAAGGGGCTGGCCTGCTCAAGGTCGCTGAGCGTCGGCTGGGCGTTCATGGGGGTCGGGCCTCCTGGTCGCGGACCGGCGGTGGTACGCACGCGGTCGGCGGCCGTGGGAGCGCCTGGGCGTACGAACCCGTCAGCCTCCCCCTCTGTCATCGGTACCTGAGAGCTTCGCACGTCCGGACCGCACGGGCCCGGACGGCTTGCACCGTCGGCGAGGGCGGGGCCGGCCGGCTCCGGTGCCGACGGTCCTGCCCTGCTTTCCAGAGTGACCTGTTCTCGCTCGGTACGGATGCCTGAGAGATTCCGGGGAGGGGTTGCTCCTTCGGCGTCCCGCATCCCCCGTTCGGCGGGATCGGGACTCTCCCGAGCGGGCTCGGCGGTCGCCTCCGAGGTTACCAGCGCGGGCCCTTCGGATCACCGGTGCGGCCCTGTGATCTGCCCCGGACGGCGGTGTCCGGAGTGCCGCCGTCCGTTACGTGCCGTTTGGTGTGAAGTGGCGGCCCGGCACGCTCCTCCGGCCGCCGCCCGGACGTCCCTGAGGAGCAGCAGGACTGGAGGACAGCGTGCAGACCGATATCGATCCGCGCGACCTGATCGGACACAAGGCGGTCGACCGGAACGGTGACAAGATCGGCACGGTCGACGAGGTGTACCTGGACGACGCCACCGGCGAACCGGAGTGGGCGGCCGTCCGCACCGGGATCTTCGGCCGGGACGCCTTCGTCCCGCTGACCACCAGCGAGTTCTCGGGCGACGAACTGCGCGTCCCGTACGACAAGTCGCTGATCAAGGAGTCCCCGGACTTCGGCGTGGGCCAGCACCTCTCGCCGGCCCAGGAGCTGCAGCTGTACCGCTACTACGGGCTGGACACCGGCGGCGACACCGGCTCGGGCCCGACGGCGAAGACGGCGGCGGCCGGAACGGCCGGAACGGCCGGGGCCGCCGAGGCGGGAGCGAAGGAGCACCCACGCCAGGAGCCCCCGGCGGACCGCGACTTCGGCACCGTCGCCTCCTCCCCCTACCCCGCGCCCGCCCCGACCCCCGCCCCCGCGCCCACCGCCGAGGCCGCGGCCGCCGCCCCGGCCGCCTTCACGGCGGCGAAGTCCGGGCCCGCGTCGCCCCAGCAGCACGCCCAGGCGCAGCCCCAGGCCCAGACGCAGGCACAGAGTCAGGGCCAGGGCCAGGGCCAGGACCAGCAGAGCCAGGGCCGGCAGGCCCCGGGCCAGGCGGCCCCGACCGCGCCGGTGGAGATCACCTGCCGCGAGGAGCGGATCGACATCAGCACCGAGTGGCACGAGGTGGGCACCACCCGGCTGCGCAAGTACGTGACCACCGAGCAGGTGGAGCGCCGGGTGCCGGTGGTCCGCGAGCGGGTGCGGGTGGAGCGCATCCCGGTGTCGGACGCGGAGCGGGCGGCGCTGAGCGAGCAGGAGATCGCCGAGGCGGTCGAGGAGGTCACCCTGCGCGAGGAGCGCCCGGTGGTGCGCAAGTACCTGGCGCCGATCGAGCGGGTGCGCCTGGTGGTCGAGCGGTACACCGAGGAGGAGGTGGTCCGCGAGGAGCTGCGCCGCGAGCAGGTGGAGGTGCACGACGCGACCACCGGCAGCGGCGGCGGGGACGGCGAGGCGCGGCAGCAGCGCCAGCCGTGGAACGCGCAGCCGCAGTCGCCGACGGCGGCGAAGCCCCAGTCGGGCGCGAACGGCGGCCCGGAGCACGCCCGTCCGGAGCCGCTGCGCTCCTGACGCCGCGTCGGCCCGTCCGGCCCCGGTCCGCCCAGGCGGTCCGGGGCCGGCGCTTTGCCAAAGCTTCACCAATCGATATTTGACAGAGTGAAGCATCTCCCGACATCGTTGCTTCAGTTCCTGCACTATCGCCTGCCTGAAGCAACATGACGGAGGAGTCCCCCGTGCGTGAGGCACCACAGCCCACCCCCACGGCCGCCCAGCCCACCAGTGCCCGGGTCCTGCCCGCCCTGATCCTGGCCATGCTGGCGTTCAGCGTGGTGCAGACCGCGGTCGTCCCGATCCTGCCGGGCCTGGCCCGCGAGCTGAACGTCTCGGGCTCCAACATCACCTGGCTGATGACCGCGAACCTGCTCTCCGCGGCGGTCCTCACCCCGCTGCTGGGCCGCTTCGGCGACCTGCGCGGACGCAAGCCCATGCTGCTGGTCTCGCTGGCCGGCCTGGTGCTCGGCTCCGGCCTCGCGGTGGCCACCCACTCCTTCACCTGGCTGGTGGTGGCCCGGGTGCTGCAGGGCGCGGGCGGCGGCGTGCTGCCGCTGGCGATCAGCATCGTCCGCGACGAGCTGCCCCGGCACAAGGTCACCGGCGGCGTCGCCGCGATCTCCGCCTCGATGGGCGTCGGCTCCGGCCTCGGCCTGGTCGCCACCGGCCTGCTGCTGGAGCACTGGAGCTACAAGTCGATCTTCTGGATGGGCCTGGTCTTCGGCCTGATCGCGGTCGCGCTGGTGGTCCTGCGGGTGCCCGCCGACCCGGTCACCGAGAAGGAGGGCGGCGCCGACCCACTCGGTGCGCTCACCCTGGCCGGCTGGCTCTCCGCCCTGCTGATCGCCGTCAGCCAGGGCAACCACTGGGGCTGGACGTCCACCCGCACCCTCGGCCTGTTCGCCGTCGCCGCCGTGGTCGCCCTGCTCTGGCTCCTGGTCGAGTCCAAGGTCGCCCACCCGCTGGTCGACCTGTCGATGATGGCCCGCCCCGCCGTCGCCTTCACCAACCTCTCCGGCCTGCTGATCGGCTTCGGCATGTACGGCTCGTTCATGGTGATCAGCAACTTCGCGCAGACCCCGGAGAAGCTCACCCACTACGGCTTCACCGCGACCGTCCTGCACGCCGGCATCATGCTGCTGCCCTCCGCGATCGGCTCGATGGTCGCCGCCCCGCTCGGCGCCCTGCTGATCGCCCGCCGCGGCCCCCGCCTCCCGCTGGTCCTCGGCGGCTTCCTCGGCGCGGTCTCGATGGCCTACCTGGCGCTGCGCCACGGCGCCGAGTTCGACCTCTACTTCTCCTCCGCGGTCTTCGGCCTCGGCGTCGGCCTCGCCTACGCCGCGATGCCCGCCTACATCAACGGCGCCGTCCCGGCCGAGCAGTCCGGCATCGCCAACGGCATGAACGCCGTGCTGCGCACCGTCGGCGGCGCGGTCGGCACCGCCGTGATGAGCGCGATCCTGACCGGCGACACCCTCAAGCTGCCGGTGCCCGTGCAGCTCCCCACCGAGAACGCCTACCAGAACGCCTTCTGGGTGGCCGGTGCGATGTGCCTGGTCGCCGCGGCCGTCCCGTTCGCCATCCGCACCGCCAAGTCCGCCGCCACCCCCGCCGAGCAGACCGCCCCGGCGCTCACCAAGACCGACGCCTGACGGCGTCACCCTCGCGTCCTGGACACACGCGAGCAGCGGCAGCACCCCCCGCCAAGGGCATCGGCGGGGGGTGCTCCCGTTCCTCCCCCGCGCTCCCCGGCTCCCCCGCGCTCCCACGTACACCCGGCCCGCCCGGCTCCCCCGCGCTCACCCGGCCGGGGGCCTGAGCGGCAGCGCCCCCGAGGGCTCCAGCTCCCCGTCCCCCACCGCGAACGTCCGCACCCGCCCGACCGCCGAGTACGGCGTCTCGAAGCGCACCGTGACCCGGCCGACCCCGCTGCCCTGCACCCAGCCGGGCCCGAACTCACGGTGCGTCACGTCCTGCCCGGGCCACCACCGGCGGACCGCCGGGTCGCTCTCCACCTCCTCCGCCACCAGCTCCTCGGCCACCGCCGCCGTCCCCGACTCGCGCTCCTCCCGCTCCAGTTGGGCGAACAGGTCCTCCTGGGTGTAGTCCGCGAGCTGGGCCACGCCCACGCCCAGCAGCCGCACCCCGCCCGTGACGTCGACCTGCATCGCCAGCCGCCGGGCCGTCGCCGCGACCACCTCCTCGTCGTCCGTCGGGCCGCGCAGCGTCTCGGAGCGGGTCAGCGTCGAGAAGTCGAAGCGGCGGACCTTCAGCACCACCGTCCGCCCGGAGCGCCCGGCCGCCCGCAGCCGGCGCACGCACCGCGCGGCGAGCTGCTCGATCTCGCGCAGGATGCGGTCCCGGTCGGCGAGGTCGACCTCGAAGGTGTCCTCCACCGACACCGACTTGGCGTCCCGGTCCGGCACCACCGGCCGCTCGTCCCAGCCGATCGCCATCTGGAACACGCCCGCGCCGTGCGCCTTGCCGAGCAGCCCGACCAGCTCCTCGAACCCGGCCTCCGCCAGGTCCGCCACCGTGGTCAACCCGGCCCGGCGCAGCGCCTGTTCGGTGGCGGGGCCGATCCCGGGCAGCGCGCGCACCGGCATCGGGGCGAGCACCGACCGCTCGGAGCCGGGCTCGATCAGCACCAGCCCGTCCGGCTTGGCCCGCTCGGAGGCGATCTTGGCCATCAGCTTGGAGCCGGCCGCGCCGACGGACGCGGTCAGCCCGGTGTGCTGCACGATGTCGGCCCGCAGGTCCTCGGCCAGCGCCAGCACCAGCTGCGCCCCCGCCGCGGGCGTGGCCGCCGCGGCCAGCGCGGGCCCGTACGGCCCGGCCGCCAGGTCGACGAACGCCTCGTCCAGGCTGAGCGGCTCGACCAGCGGGGAGCGCTCCCGCAGCAGGGCCATGACGATCTCGCTGTTGGCCCGGTACGCGTCGAAGCGGCCGGTCAGGAACGCCGCGTTCGGGCACAGCCGGCGGGCCTGCGCCATCGGCATCGCCGAGTGGACGCCGAACTTCCGGGCCTCGTAGGAGGCGGTGGAGACCACGCCGCGCCCGCCGAGGCCGCCGACGATGACGGGCTTGCCGCGCAGGCTCGGCTTGGACGCCTGCTCCACCGCGGCGAAGAAGGCGTCCATGTCGAGGTGGATGATGCTCGGCACGGTCCGCACGGCTCGATCATCCCGCGCGGCACCGACAATCCGGCTCAGCCCCCGGCGCCCTCCTGCGCCGCCGCGTCCGCGAGCCCCCGCGCCACCCCGTCCTCGCGCGGCCCCAGCAGCGTCGGGTCCGGCCGCAGCAGCACGTTCGCCGCGGCCTTCACCGCGCCGCCGATCTCCCGCACCCCGCCGTACTTCCAGGTGGTGTCGTGCAGCTCGTCCACCCCGACCGCGTACGCGTCGATCCCGGCCGCCTCGCACAGCGCCAGCGCCCGCCGGACGTGGAAGGTCTGGCTGACCAGCACCGCCCGGTCGACGCCGAAGAGCCGGTGCGCCCGGCTGCACGAGTCCCAGGTGTCGAAGCCCGCGTAGTCGCCCACCACCCGCACCGAGGGCACCCCGCGCGCGATCAGGTACGCGCGCATCGCGTCGGTCTCGTCGTACTGGACGGTGCCGTTGTCGCCGGTCACCAGGATCACCCGCACCTTGTGCGCCCGGTACAGCTCCAGCGCCGCGTCCAGCCGGTGCGCCAGGTACGGGGAGGGCTCGCCGTCCACCAGCCCGGCGCCGAACACCACGGCGACCGGGGCCTCGGGCGCGCTGGCCACCGTGCCGACCTCCGCCGACTCGGCCAGGTACAGCCAGGTGATCGGCGCCAGCCCCAGCGCGGAGCACAGCACCACCGCCTGGAACCAGCGCCGCTGCCGCCGCCGGTCCACCGGCCGCACCGCGCGCCACACCGACCGCGCCCGCAGTCCCGCGCACCTCAAGATCGTCGACACACCGACCAGGACGAACGGAACGGGCCCGCCGGTTCCCCGCGCGGCCCGCGGGGCCCCCGCGGTCAGACCGCGCGGTTGCGGCGCTGCGCCAGTTCGTCGCCCGGGTCGTGGCCGACCAGCGTCTCGCCGGTGTCGGTGCGCTCGCCGTGCAGCCGGCCCAGCGCGGTCTCCAGCTCCTGCCAGACCGCGCCGACCGCGATGCCGAACACGCCCTGGCCGCCGTTGAGCAGGTCGACCACCTGCTGCGGCGAGGTGCACTCGTAGACCGTCGCGCCGTCGCACATCAGGGTCAGCCCGGTCAGGCCCTCCTGGTCGGCGGACTGCAGGTGGGTGACGGCCACCCGGATGTTCTGCAGCGACACGCCGGCGTCCAGCAGCCGCTTGACGATCTTCAGCAGGAGGATGTCCCGGAAGCTGTACAGCCGCTGCGCGCCGGCCGGGTACGCGGAGCGCACCGAGGGCTCCAGCAGGCCGGTGCGCGCCCAGTAGTCCAGCTGCCGGTAGGTGATGCCGGCGGCGGCGCAGGCCGTCGGGCCGCGGTAGCCGACCAGCGCGGACGTCGGGGCGAGCCGCTCGATCGCGGGCTGCCCGGGCTGGACGGCCGGGAAGCGGCCGAGCCGGGGCAGTTCCTCGGCCTCGGGTTCGGGCCGCCAGGGCCGCCCGATCAGCGCACGGCCGGCCCGCGGCACGTGCACCGCGCACAGCGCTCCGGAACGCGTCTCGTCGCCGGTGCCGCTCATCGCCAACCTCCGTCCGTTGCGCCCGAGGCCCCCCGGGTCCCCGCAGGGGCCCCGCCGGGACCCGGGCTGCGGGTGGCCCGTCCGGCGGGCCATCACCTGACGGTAGGCAGTCGCCAAAGCACCGTCAACGATCGCCACGCCGGGGGCTTCCACAAACTTCACCCCATCGAGTGGTTATTCGTGCCCCATGTGTGGGTAGCCGGAGGTATTCCCGGCTTAACGGAGTTGCGACCCGCCGCCGACCGGGCTAGCGGGCGGACCGGCCGTCCGGCCACCGCGGGCCACCGGCCCCGACGGCCCCGGCACCGCGCCGCGACTACTGCTGGCCGCCCCCGAAGTCCTCCGGCGAGACCTGGTCCAGGAACTCCCGGAACTTCTCGACCTCGTCCTCCTGCTCGTCCGGGATCGAGATGCCGGCCTCCGCCAGCACCTCCTCGCTCCCGTAGATGGGCGTGCCGGTGCGCAGCGCCAGCGCTATCGCGTCCGAGGGGCGCGCGCTCACCTCGACACCACCGGCGAACACCAGGTCCGCGTAGAACACCCCGTCCCGCAGGTCGTTGATGCGCACCTCGGTCAGCTGCTGCCCCAGCGCCCCGAGCACGTCCTTGAACAGGTCGTGCGTCAGCGGGCGCACCGGGGTCATGCCCTGCTGGGCGAAGGCGATCGCGGTGGCCTCACCCGGCCCGATCCAGATCGGCAGGTAGCGGTCACCGCCGACCTCCCGCAGCAGCACGATCGGCTGGTTTGAGGGCATCTCCACCCGGACACCCACGACGTCGAGCTCATTCACACCAGCAACCCTATGGCGCGCGCCCCCGATAGGAAAGCGCAGCAGGCAGCGGCCGCCGTGATCAGGACCGCCGCCGGCCCGCCCGCCACCGGCCGTTCAGGACCGGGCCCGCAGCCCCGCCTGCACCATCGCCGCGTGCAGCCGCACCGACAAGGTGGCCAGTTCCCGTGCCGTCGCCTCGGCGTGCGCCCGGGTCTGCGGGTTGCGGTGCCGCCGCAGCGGCGCCACCACCTGCTCCACCAGAGCCACCTCGCGCTCGGCCGCCGCCTTCATCGCCCGCAGGTGCCGCGGCTCCAGGCCGAACCGGCCCAACTCCGCCACCAGCCGCGCGATCTGCAGCGCCTCGCCGTCGTACCCGCCGTCCGGCCCCGGCTGCACCAGGCCGTACGACTCCCACTCGACGAGCTCGCGCTCCTGCGCCTCGGCCGCCGCGATCAGCTCGGCCCGGCCCAGCCGCACCCCGCCGGGCGCCGCGGCCGCGGCCGCCAGCTCCCGGTCCGCCTCCTCCAGCGGCCCCGGACGGGACTCCGCCCCCGGCAGCGCCGGGGGCTGCTCGCCGCGCTCGATCGCGTCCAGGTGCTCGCGGATCACCCGCAGCGGCAGGTAGTGGTCGCGCTGCATCCGCAGCACGTACGCCAGGCGCTCCACGTCCGCCGCCGAGAACTTCCGGTAGCCGGACGGGGTGCGCTGCGGCTCGACCAGGCCCTCCGCCTCCAGGAAGCGGATCTTGGAGATCGTCACCTCCGGGAAGTCGTCCCGCAGGAAGGCCAGCACCGCGCCGATCGACAGCAGCTCGTCACCCCGCCGGCGCGCCTCGCCCGTGCGGCGCGAGGCCGGCACGGGCGAGGACCCGAGGGACGGGGTAGGAATCTGTGGGGTCACTCGGGCTCCAAACGGAGAAGTGGTCAGTACCCCCGGTGGTGGCTGGCGAAGAACACCAGCCGGTACTTCCCGATCTGCACCTCGTCGCCGTTGCCGAGCAGCACCTCGTCGATCCGCTCCCGGTTCACGTAGGTGCCGTTCAGGCTGCCCACGTCCGCGACCGAGAAGCCGCCGTCGTGCTGCCGACGGAACTCCACGTGCCGACGCGACACCGTCACGTCGTCCAGGAAGATGTCACCCTGCGGGTGCCGCCCCGCCGTGGTCACGTCCGAGTCCAGCAGGAACCGGCTGCCCGAGTTCGGGCCGCGCTGCACGATCAGCAGCGCCGAGCCCGGCGGCAGCGCGTCGATCGCCGCCATCACCTCGGCCGACAGCGCCGGCGTGGCGCCCGTCGAGGTCGCGGTCGGGTCGTACGACTCGATGCCGGAGATCGAGATGGTCGAGGTGGTCTCCACCGCGCCCTCCGGGAAGCCACCGCCGCCACGCAGCTGGGTGCCGCAGTTCGAGCAGAAACGGGCCTGTGCCGGGTTCTGGTTCCCGCACCGCGGGCACGGGCTGGTGCCAGCCATGTTCACAGCCTCCTGGCGCGGCACACCCGACTGGACGTGCCCGGCATAGGGGTCCGGGGCAAACCCTCCACCGGAGGTTGAGGGTCCTGACGCGAAACCTATGCGCGGCCCGCCCGACGAATCAACCGACGCGCCGTACGCCGCGTCGAACTGCCCGGTCGGGATGCCCGCGCCCTGGGTCACGTCGTCCCGGTACATCGGACGCTGCCCCTCCGGCGCCGGACGCATCGACGGCACCCCGGCGTCCTCCTGCCGGTAGCGCGCGGTCGGCGCCTCGACCGCCTTCTTGTTACGGCCGAAAAGCTTCGAGAAAAAACTCACGGGCGAATCCCCTTGCGTGTGACAGAACCGCCCGCGGGGCAGGGTTCAAGGCTCGGTGTGGCGGTGGGACCGGCATCGGACCGGAGACTGACGAACGGTAAGACCCAGTGTCGCCGACCCGCCGCGCAAACCCACCACCGGGGGTCGTCCGCGGCTGACGAACCGTACGGAGCGCGCCCCGTCACTTCGCCGCCGGCTTGCCGTACTGCAGCGGCTTCGGCGCGGCCAGCGCGTCCACCAGGACCTTCTGCTGCTGGACGATGGTCGCCCGGGCCTGGTGGTTCTCCAGGCTGCGCACCACACCGCCGGGGATGTTCAGCGCCGGAGTCAGGTCCTGCGGGTTGCCGACCACGGTGAAGCGGAACGGCTGCAAGACGTCCTTCCCGTCGATCCGCACGCCGCCGCCCGACGAGTTGTCGGTGAAGTAGGTACCGGCCACCACGCGCACGTCGTTGATCTGAATCGCCTCCGCCCCCGCCGCTCGGAGTTCCTGCAGGGTGTCCAGCAGCATATCCGCCTTCACCTGCCCTTGGGGATCATCGATCGTCAGCACGATCCCCGGGCCGGTCGCCTTCTCCGTCCCGGCCAGCACGCCGAGCTCGGCCGCCTTCTTCCGGGTCTGCTCCTGGGCCTCCTTGGCCTGGTTGGAGGAGTTCTCCAACTGGGCCAGGGACTGCTCCAGCTGCGTCTTCTCCGACTGGAGACGCTGCTGCTTGCCGTCCAGTTCGTCGAGGATGCGGACCAGGTCCTCCTGCCGGGCCCCGCGCAGCTCGCTGTGGTCGTTGGTCGAGCGCACCTGGATCGCCAGCGCCAGCCCCAGCGCGAACAGCAGCAGCGCCACCACCAGCTGGCCCCGCGACACCCGCGGCGGCCACAGCGCCGCCTTCAGCCGCGTCCGCCCGTCCGACGGCAGCGGCACCGGCACCGGCACCCGCGACGCGACGGCCCCCGCGGCCCCGCCGTCCGCCCCCTCCGGCCCGGCCGACGCCGCGGCCGCGGCCTCCGGCTCCGCAGCGGGCCCGGGCTCGACCACGGGCTCCCCCGCGGTCGGGGGCTGCACGGCCGGCTCCTCTTCCCGCTCCCGCGGCTCCTTCTCCTCGCTCACAGCCGCTCCCTACGCCCTGAACACGTGCCGGCGGATCGCCGCCGCGTTCGAGAAGATCCGGATGCCCAGCACCACGACCACGCCGGTGGACAGCTGCGACCCCACGCCCAGCTGGTCGCCGAGGAAGACGATCAGCGCCGCCACCACGACGTTCGACAGGAACGACACCACGAAGACCTTGTCGTCGAAGATCCCGTCCAGCATGGCCCGCACCCCGCCGAACACCGCGTCCAGCGCCGCCACCACCGCGATCGGCAGGTACGGCACCACCGCGTTCGGCACCTCGGGCTGCACGAACACGCCGACGATCACGCCGATCACCAGACCCAGTACGGCAATCACGGTGTAGCAGCTCCTGTTCCGGTGGAGGTGGTGGAAGTGGACTTCGCGGTCGCCCGCGCGGACTTCGACGGGGCCCCGCCGCGCGCCGCGCTCGGCGAAACGGACGGCGATCCGGACGGGGAACCGGACGGCGGTCCGGACGACGAGGGCGAGGGCGACGGGCTCGACTCGGCGGGCGGCTCGGGAGACGCCTCCGGGGACGCCTCCGGCCCGGCCACCCGGAGCGTCACGCCCACCGCGGCCGGCAGCGTCAGCGACTTCTGCGTCGACAGCGTCGAGCGGATGCCGTAGCTGTCCTCGATGATCTTCAGGTAGTGGCCGCCCTCGTTGTCCTGGAAGGCCTGCGACAGCCGGGGCCCGTCCCCGATCGCCAGCACCGTGTACGGCGGCACCAGCGGCCGGTTGTCGACCAGGATCGCGTCACCGGCCGCCCGGATCGCCGACAGCGCGGTCAGCCGCTGCCCGTTCACCGACACCCCCTCGGCGCCGGCCAGCCACAGGCCGTTCACCGCGTACTGGAGGTCGTGGTCCTTGACCCGGCCGTTCTTGCCGTGGGCGCCGCCGTTGCGCGGGTCGCTGACGTTGCCGCCCGAACCGCTCCCCGACGCGTCGTCGATCACCAGCTTCACGCCGGGGCCGGTCATCTCGCCGGTCCCGGTCCGCGCCGCCAGCAGCGCCGCCCCGCCGTCGTCCCCGGCCTGGAGCGCCGCTTCCTGGGCCTGCTCGACCCGGTCGCGGTCCTCCTCGACCTTCCGCTGCAGGGCGTCCACCGCCGCGTTGGCGTCGTTGACCCGGGTGACCAGGGCGTCCCGCTCCTTCGCCAGGACGGGCGCCGCGGCGTGCGTGTTCACCGCCCCGACCGTCAGCACGACGGTCGCCAGCGCCAGCCCCAGGGCCAGCACCAGCCGCCCCTTGGCCGTCCCCGGCAGCCGCGAGCTGCCCTCCGCCCCGCGCGCCCGGGCCGCTTCCGCGTACCCGTCGTCGAGCGAGTGCTCCATCACGGTGGTCAGCAGGGACATCGAGGCGTCCGGGCGGCGGAAGCGCCCCTCCGGGTCGCTCGGCGTCGGCGTTGCTGGCATGCGGGATATCGTTTCACGATCGCGAGGTGCCCCACGACCAGCTCCGGGCCCCGTAGGACGGTTTCGGCACAGGATCGTGACAAACCCGGGTGGGGGCGGGCCCGCGGGCCCGCCCCCACCTCATTTCCCCCGCACTACCTCCCGGCGCTGTCCACGACCGCGGCCCACTCGTCGAGCAGCCGCTCGGTCGCCTCGTCGTCCGGGCCCTCGGCCCACAGGTGCGTGACGGCCTCCGCCGGGTCCGGCAGGACCAGCGTCCACCGGCCGTCCGGCTCGACCACCCGCACGCCGTCCGTGGTGTCCAGCTTCCGGTTGCCGGCCGCCTCCACCACCGAGCGCATCACCATGCCCTTGGCGGCCCATGGCGTCGCGATGTCCCGCTTCTGGATGTGCGCCTGCGGGATCCGCGCGTCGATCTGGCTCAGCGTCAGCTGCGTCCGCGCCACCAGGCCGACCAGCCGCACGAACGCCGCCGCCCCGTCCAGCACCCCGGAGAACTCGGGCACCACGAAGCCGCCGCGCCCGTCGCCGCCGAAGACCGTGCCGTCCGCGGCCGCGGCCTTCGCCAGGTCGTCCGGCGAGGTCGTCGTCCAGGTCACCTGGGTGCCGTGGTACGCCGCCACCTGCTCGGCGATCCGCGTGGTCGTCACCGGCAGCGCCACCTGCCCGGAACGGCGCTCGGCCGCCACCAGGTCCAGCAGCACCAGCAGCGCCCGGTCGTCCTGGATCACCCGGCCGAGCTCGTCCACGAAGGACACCCGCTCGCCCACCGGGTCGAACCGCACGCCGAACGCGGCCTGCGAGGACGCCACCAGCTCGCCCAGCCTGGCCAGCGCCGCCTTCCGCTCGTCCGCGCCCTCGGTCGGCCGGGACTCGTCCAGGCCGCCGGCCACCGTCAGCGCCTCCACCCCGAGCCGCCCCAGGATGCTCGGCAGCACCAGCCCGGCACTGCCGTGCGCCGCGTCCACCACGACCTTCAGCCCGGCCTCCCGCACCCCCGAGGTGTCCACCGCCCGCAACAGGTTCGTCGCGTACGAGTCGAACACGCTCGCCGGGTGCAGCAGGTCGCCGATCTCGCCCGGGAACGCCCGCCGGAACTCCTGCCGCGAGTACACCCGGTCCAGCTTCCGCTGCCCGGCCTGCGACAGGTCGGCCCCGCGCTCGTCGAAGAACAGGATGTCCAGCGAGTCCGGCACGCCCGGCGTGGTCCGCAGGAAGATCCCGCCCGCGCTCCCCCGCGCCGTGGCCTGCCGGGCCACCGGCATCGGCACGTTCTCCAGGTCCCGGACGTCGATCGCGCTGGTCTGCAGCGCCGAGATCATCGCCCGCTTCAGCGCCCGCGCACCACGCGAGTGGTCACGCGCGATGGTGACCGTCGCGCCCTTCTTCAACGTGGTCGCGTACGCCCCGGCCAGCCGCACGGCCAGCTCCGGCGTGATCTCCACGTTCAGGATGCCCGACACGCCGCGCACCCCGAACAGGTGCTCCTGGCCGCGGGACTCCCAGATCACCGAGGTGTTGACGAACGCGCCGGCCTCGATCGTCTTGAACGGGTAGACCCGGACGTTGCCCGCGATGATCGACTCCTCGCCGATCAGGCACTCGTCACCGATCACCGCCCCCTCGTCGATCCGGGCGGCCCGCATCACGTCGGTGTTCTTCCCGACCACGCAGCCGCGCAGGTTGCTCTGCGACCCCACGTACACGTTGTCGTGCACCACGGCCTTGTGCAGGAACGCCCCGCTCTTCACGACCACGTTCGACCCCAGCACGGTGTGCTCGCGCAGCTCCACGCCGGCCTCGACCTTGGCGTAGTCACCGATGTACAGGGGGCCCCGCAGCACTGCCTCCGGGTCCACCTCCGCACCCTCGGCCACCCACACGCCGGGCGAGATCTCGAACCCGTCCAGCTCGACCTGGACCTTGCCCTCCAGGACGTCCGCCTGGGCCTTCAGGTAGCTCTCGTGCGTGCCCACGTCCTCCCAGTAGCCCTCGGCGACGTAGCCGAACACCGGCTTGCCCTCCTTGAGCAACTGCGGGAACACGTCGCTCGACCAGTCGACCGACTCGCCGGCCGCCACGTAGTCGAAGACCTCCGGCTCCATCACGTAGATGCCGGTGTTCACGGTGTCCGAGAACACCTGCCCCCAGGTCGGCTTCTCCAGGAAGCGCTCGACCTTCCCCTCGTCGTCCGTGATGGTGATACCGAATTCCAGTGGGTTCGGTACCCGGGTCAGGCACACCGTCACCAGTGCGCCCTTCTCCCGGTGAAAGGCAATCAGATCGGAAAGGTCGAAGTCCGTCAGCGCGTCGCCGGAGATCACCAGAAACGAATCGTCCCGGAGTGCGTCCTCGGCGTTCTTCACGCTGCCGGCCGTCCCCAGTGGGGTTTCCTCGTTGGCATAGGTGAGGTGCATGCCGAGTTCCTCACCGTCACCGAAGTAGTTCTTGACCAGGGAGGCCAGGAACTGCACGGTCACCACGGTGTCATTGAGGCCGTGCCGCCTCAGCAACCTCAGCACGTGCTCCATGATCGGCCTATTGGCCACCGGCAGCAGCGGCTTGGGCATGCTGGAAGTCATGGGGCGGAGTCGAGTGCCCTCCCCGCCCGCCATCACAACGGCTTTCATTACGGGTGCGTCCTCCTTCGCGGTGGTGAACCCCTGCGGGTCCATCAAACCGGTCCGACGCATCCCTACCCGGAAGAAAACGTCCGACTCACCGTGGAGGGCGTGTAAAACATCTCATGCTGGTCTCAAACGGCAGCCGAACGCTCCGCCTGGAGGATCTGCCGGGCCTGCACCGCATACAGGGCACCGGCCCACCAGTACAGCGTCGTCCCCCACCAGATGAACGCCCAACTCACCACTCCCGCAACCTGGTGCACCCACCCCTTGCCCACCCCCAGCAGCAGGAGCGGAAACGCGTACATCAGATTGAACGTCGCCGCCTTCCCCAGGAAACTCACGTTCAACGGCCCGTAACCCGCCCGGTTGAGCCGCAGCAGCACCACCCCGACGAACGCCTCCCGCGCCACCAGCAGCGCCGTCAGCCACCACGGCAGGATCTCCCGCCAGGTCAGCCCCACCAGCGTCGACACGATGTACAGCCGGTCCGCCGCCGGGTCCAGCAACTGCCCCAGCCGGCTGATCTGCCCCCACCGCCGGGCCAGCTTCCCGTCCAGGTAGTCGCTGACCCCGCTCAGCATCAGCACGACGATCGCCCACCCGTCGTGCGTCGGCCCCCCGAAGACCGGCCACAGCACCAACCACAGGAAGATCGGCACGCCCACCAGCCGAGCCATGCTCAGCAGGTTCGGGATCGTGAGGACCCGGTCAGTCTGAACGCGCGTCTCCTGGACCTCCACGGTGCGGAGCCTCCTGTACTAACCACCGACATGTGCGGGACCGACCCTACAACAAGAAAGCCCCCTGACTTCCCGTCAGGGGGCTTTCTCCCAATGATTGTTCGGCGGCGTCCTACTCTCCCACAGGGTCCCCCCTGCAGTACCATCGGCGCTGTGAGGCTTAGCTTCCGGGTTCGGAATGTAACCGGGCGTTTCCCTCACGCTATGACCACCGAAACACGGTGAAACGTGTCGCCGCCCACCCGCCCGCCGGAGCGGGGGTGGGGGTCGTTGTTTCAGAACAACACAGTGGACGCGAGCAACTGAGGACAAGCCCTCGGCCTATTAGTACCGGTCAACTCCACCCCTCACAGGGCTTCCATATCCGGCCTATCAACCCAGTCGTCTACTGGGAGCCTTACCCTCTCAAGGAGGTGGGAGTGCTCATCTCGAAGCAGGCTTCCCGCTTAGATGCTTTCAGCGGTTATCCCTCCCGAACGTAGCCAACCAGCCATGCCCTTGGCAGGACAACTGGCACACCAGAGGTTCGTCCGTCCCGGTCCTCTCGTACTAGGGACAGCCCTTCTCAACACTCCTACGCGCACAGCGGATAGGGACCGAACTGTCTCACGACGTTCTAAACCCAGCTCGCGTACCGCTTTAATGGGCGAACAGCCCAACCCTTGGGACCTACTCCAGCCCCAGGATGCGACGAGCCGACATCGAGGTGCCAAACCATCCCGTCGATATGGACTCTTGGGGAAGATCAGCCTGTTATCCCCGGGGTACCTTTTATCCGTTGAGCGACGGCGCTTCCACAAGCCACCGCCGGATCACTAGTCCCTACTTTCGTACCTGCTCGACCCGTCAGTCTCACAGTCAAGCTCCCTTGTGCACTTACACTCAACACCTGATTGCCAACCAGGCTGAGGGAACCTTTGGGCGCCTCCGTTACCCTTTAGGAGGCAACCGCCCCAGTTAAACTACCCACCAGACACTGTCCCTGATCCGGATCACGGACCCAGGTTAGACATCCAGCACGACCAGAGTGGTATTTCAACGTCGACTCCACCCGAACTGGCGTCCGGGTCTCACAGTCTCCCACCTATCCTACACAAGCCGAACCGAACACCAATATCAAGCTATAGTAAAGGTCCCGGGGTCTTTCCGTCCTGCTGCGCGAAACGAGCATCTTTACTCGTAATGCAATTTCACCGGGCCTGTGGTTGAGACAGTCGAGAAGTCGTTACGCCATTCGTGCAGGTCGGAACTTACCCGACAAGGAATTTCGCTACCTTAGGATGGTTATAGTTACCACCGCCGTTTACTGGCGCTTAAGTTCTCAGCTTCGCCCGACCGAAGTCGGACTAACCGGTCCCCTTAACGTTCCAGCACCGGGCAGGCGTCAGTCCGTATACATCGCCTTACGGCTTCGCACGGACCTGTGTTTTTAGTAAACAGTCGCTTCTCGCTGGTCTCTGCGGCCACCACCAGCTCGGGGAGAAAATCCCGTCACCAGCAATGGCCCCCCTTCTCCCGAAGTTACGGGGGCATTTTGCCGAGTTCCTTAACCACAGTTCACCCGAACGCCTCGGTATTCTCTACCTGACCACCTGAGTCGGTTTGGGGTACGGGCCGCCATGAAACTCGCTAGAGGCTTTTCTCGACAGCATAGGATCATCCACTTCACCACAATCGGCTCGGCATCAGGTCTCAGACTATGTGCTGCGCGGATTTGCCTACGCAACGTCCTACACCCTTACCCCGGGACTACCACCGCCCGGGCTGGACTACCTTCCTGCGTCACCCCATCGCTCACCTACTACAGGCTCGGACCGGCGGCTCCACCACGTCCCATCGTCCGAAGACTCCGGGCCGGCTTCACGGCCTTAGCATCACCTGGTTCGACGTTGGCGCTTCAAAGCGGGTACGGGAATATCAACCCGTTGTCCATCGACTACGCCTGTCGGCCTCGCCTTAGGTCCCGACTTACCCTGGGCAGATCAGCTTGACCCAGGAACCCTTGGTCAATCGGCGCAAGAGTTTCCCACTCTTGTATCGCTACTCATGCCTGCATTCTCACTCGTGAACCGTCCACAACTCGATTCCTCGGCTGCTTCACCCGGCACACGACGCTCCCCTACCCATCACAGCCTCCGTTGGGAGTATTGCTGCAATGACACGACTTCGGTGGTGTGCTTGAGCCCCGCTACATTGTCGGCGCGGAATCACTTGACCAGTGAGCTATTACGCACTCTTTCAAGGGTGGCTGCTTCTAAGCCAACCTCCTGGTTGTCTCTGCGACTCCACATCCTTTCCCACTTAGCACACGCTTAGGGACCTTAGTCGGTGTTCTGGGCTGTTTCCCTCTCGACCATGGAGCTTATCCCCCACAGTCTCACTGCCGCGCTCTCACTTACCGGCATTCGGAGTTTGGCTAAGGTCAGTAACCCGGTGAGGCCCATCGCCTATCCAGTGCTCTACCTCCGGCAAGAAACACACGACGCTGCACCTAAATGCATTTCGGGGAGAACCAGCTATCACGGAGTTTGATTGGCCTTTCACCCCTAACCACAGGTCATCCCCCAGGTTTTCAACCCTGGTGGGTTCGGTCCTCCACGAAGTCTTACCTCCGCTTCAACCTGCCCATGGCTAGATCACTCCGCTTCGGGTCTTGGGCATGCAACTCGAACGCCCTATTCGGACTCGCTTTCGCTACGGCTACCCCACACGGGTTAACCTCGCTACACACCGCAAACTCGCAGGCTCATTCTTCAAAAGGCACGCAGTCACAGCCCGAAGGCTGCCCCCACGGCTTGTAGGCACACGGTTTCAGGTACTATTTCACTCCGCTCCCGCGGTACTTTTCACCATTCCCTCACGGTACTATCCGCTATCGGTCACCAGGGAATATTTAGGCTTAGCGGGTGGTCCCGCCAGATTCACACGGGATTTCTCGGGCCCCGTGCTACTTGGGAGAAGCTCAAGCGAGCCGTACAGATTTCGTCTACGGGGGTCTTACCCTCTACGCCGGACCTTTCGCATGTCCTTCGACTACCCATACGGTTTCTGACTCGCCCAGCCGCCGGCAGACGACTGAAGAACTTTCCCACAACCCCTCGAGCGCAACCCCTGCCGGGTCTCACACGCTCAAGGTTTGGCCTCATCCGGTTTCGCTCGCCACTACTCCCGGAATCACGGTTGTTTTCTCTTCCTGCGGGTACTGAGATGTTTCACTTCCCCGCGTTCCCTCCACATACCCTATGTGTTCAGGTATGGGTGACAGCCCATGACGACTGCCGGGTTTCCCCATTCGGACACCCCCGGATCAAAGCTCGGTTGACAGCTCCCCGGGGCCTATCGCGGCCTCCCACGTCCTTCATCGGTTCCTGGTGCCAAGGCATCCACCGTGCGCCCTTAAAAACTTGGCCACAGATGCTCGCGTCCACTGTGCAGTTCTCAAACAACGACCAGACACCCAAACCCGACACCCCATCAAGGAGGCGCCCGGCATGAGGCCGGCATCCCAGAGACAACGGCAAGCCGTTCCCTCAGGACCCAACAACGTGCCCGACACAGTCACTCCCAGAGATCCGCGGTCCACGCCCCGAGGGGCAGTACTGGCGTCCTGTTCGCTTCCTGTGCCGAATAGTCAACGTTCCACCCATGAGCAACCGTGCGAGACATTCGCTCGCATCCGGCCGTGTGCTCCTTAGAAAGGAGGTGATCCAGCCGCACCTTCCGGTACGGCTACCTTGTTACGACTTCGTCCCAATCGCTGGTCCCACCTTCGACGGCTCCTCCCCTTGCGGGTTAGGCCACCGGCTTCGGGTGTTACCGACTTTCGTGACGTGACGGGCGGTGTGTACAAGGCCCGGGAACGTATTCACCGCAGCATGCTGATCTGCGATTACTAGCAACTCCAACTTCATGGGGTCGAGTTGCAGACCCCAATCCGAACTGAGACCGGCTTTTTGGGATTCGCTCCGCCTCACGGCATCGCAGCCCTTTGTACCGGCCATTGTAGCACGTGTGCAGCCCAAGACATAAGGGGCATGATGATTTGACGTCGTCCCCACCTTCCTCCGAGTTGACCCCGGCAGTCTCCTGTGAGTCCCCGACATTACTCGCTGGCAACACAGAACAAGGGTTGCGCTCGTTGCGGGACTTAACCCAACATCTCACGACACGAGCTGACGACAACCATGCACCACCTGTACACCGACCACAAGGGGGCGCCTATCTCTAGACGTTTCCGGCGTATGTCAAGCCTTGGTAAGGTTCTTCGCGTTGCGTCGAATTAAGCCACATGCTCCGCTGCTTGTGCGGGCCCCCGTCAATTCCTTTGAGTTTTAGCCTTGCGGCCGTACTCCCCAGGCGGGGAACTTAATGCGTTAGCTGCGGCACCGACGACGTGGAATGTCGCCAACACCTAGTTCCCAACGTTTACGGCGTGGACTACCAGGGTATCTAATCCTGTTCGCTCCCCACGCTTTCGCTCCTCAGCGTCAGTAATGGCCCAGAGATCCGCCTTCGCCACCGGTGTTCCTCCTGATATCTGCGCATTTCACCGCTACACCAGGAATTCCGATCTCCCCTACCACACTCTAGCCTGCCCGTATCGAATGCAGACCCGGGGTTAAGCCCCGGGCTTTCACATCCGACGCGACAGGCCGCCTACGAGCTCTTTACGCCCAATAATTCCGGACAACGCTCGCACCCTACGTATTACCGCGGCTGCTGGCACGTAGTTAGCCGGTGCTTCTTCTGCAGGTACCGTCACTTGCGCTTCTTCCCTGCTGAAAGAGGTTTACAACCCGAAGGCCGTCATCCCTCACGCGGCGTCGCTGCATCAGGCTTTCGCCCATTGTGCAATATTCCCCACTGCTGCCTCCCGTAGGAGTCTGGGCCGTGTCTCAGTCCCAGTGTGGCCGGTCGCCCTCTCAGGCCGGCTACCCGTCGTCGCCTTGGTAGGCCATTACCCCACCAACAAGCTGATAGGCCGCGGGATCATCCTGAACCGCCGGAGCTTTCCACCGACCCCCATGCGGGAGACGGTCGTATCCGGTATTAGACCTCGTTTCCAAGGCTTGTCCCAGAGTTCAGGGCAGATTCCCCACGTGTTACTCACCCGTTCGCCACTGATCCACCCCGAAGGGCTTCACCGTTCGACTTGCATGTGTTAAGCACGCCGCCAGCGTTCGTCCTGAGCCAGGATCAAACTCTCCGTGAATGCCTCTCACGAAAGAGCGGCACGGCAACCACCGGAATAAGGCGGCCCCGCGCACTGCGTCCTCGCTAGTGATACTTCATAAAGGAATCTCCAACCCCGACAAGATGTCGAGGCCGGGGATGTCAACATATCTGGCGTTGACTTTTGGCACGCTGTTGAGTTCTCAAGGAACGGACACTTCCTTCGAGCCGCATTCCTGGGGACCCTCCGGGCGCTTCGTTCTTTCGCGTTTCGAGCTTACCAGACCGTTTACTCGGTGTTGACCGGAGCTTTACTCGCCTGACTTGCTCTGTTTACCGCCGTTGCGCGGCGACTCGAGCAACCATAGCGGGTCAGCGGCCGAGCGCCTAATCGGGGCGGGGCGGAGTCACCCGGTTGGGCCCGCGCGGGGCGGGCGGGTGGGGCGGATGGGGGGTCACTCGGATGCCGTAAAGTGCGGCGGGTCGACCAAGAGGACTAGACCACTTGAGGGTGGCGGGGGCGACGGAGAGGGTACGGGGCGGTCGGTTCGTGTGCGGTGCGGTTCGGGCGGGCAGGGATCTTCACTCGGGCGACCCGTGGGTGCTATCGCATGAAATGTCCGAAGTTGACGTAATTTGGGGTCAGTCGATCAATGGGCCGCTGCCCCGCGGCCGCACGCGATGTACTCCGTACCTGGGAGGCTCCACCATGACCACTGTCACGTCGCCGCTCGCCGGCCGCGCTGTCGGCCTCGCCAACGTTCCCGACCCGGTGTTCGCCGGAGCCATGGTCGGGCCGGGGACGGCGATCGATCCGTTGCGGGAGCCGATCGACGCGGTGGCTCCGGTGGACGGGCAGGTGGTGTCGATGCACCCGCACGCGTTCGTGGTAATGGACGAGAACGGGCACGGGGTGCTGACGCACCTGGGGATCGACACCGTGCAGCTCAACGGGGAGGGGTTCGAGCTGCTGGTGCACAAGGGGGACCGGGTGAAGCGGGGGCAGCCGGTGATCAAGTGGAACCCGGCGGCGGTGGAGGCCGCGGGGAAGTCGCCGATCTCGCCGATCGTGGCGCTGGAGGCGTCGGCGGAGCAGTTGAGCGGGGTGGCGGAGTCCGGTGAGGTCACGGCCGGCGGCGAGCTGTTCATCTGGAACTGACGGAACTGACGGCGACTGACGGCGAAGGGGTTTCGGACCATGGAGCGGACGCTGCGGGGCGTGGGGGTCAGCCACGGGGTCGCCATCGGGCAGGTGCGGCACATGGGGACGGCGGTGCTGGAGCCGCCGGTGGCCCAGGTGTCGGCCGAGGAGGTGCCGCGGGAGCAGGCCCGGGCGCAGGCCGCGGTGGACGCGGTGGCGGCGGACCTGACCGCGCGCGGGAACCTGGCCGGTGGTGAGGCGCAGGCGGTGCTGGAGGCGCAGGCGCTGATGGCGCAGGACCCGGAGCTGCTGGCGGACGTGAACCGGCGGATCGAGTCGGGGAGCAGCGCGGAGCGCGGGGTGTACGACGCGTTCGCGGCGTACCGGGAGCTGCTGGCGGCGGCGGGTGAGTACCTGGCGGGGCGGGTGGCGGACCTGGACGACGTGCGGAACCGGATCGTGGCGCGGCTGCTGGGGGTGCCGATGCCGGGGGTGCCGGACAGCGACGAGCCGTACGTGCTGCTGGCGCGGGACCTGGCGCCGGCGGACACGGCGCTGCTGGACCCGTCGCTGGTGCTGGGGTTCGTGACCGAGGAGGGCGGGCCGACGTCGCACAGCGCGATCCTGGCCCGGGCGATGGGGGTGCCGGCGGTGGTGGCGCTGGCGGGGGCGACGGAGTTGGCGGAGGGGGTGGTGGTGGCGGTCGACGGGTCGTCGGGCGAGGTGCTGGTGGAGCCGGCGGCGGAGCGGCAGGAGGAGTTGCGCCGGCAGGCGGCGGAGCGGCGGGCGGCGTTGGCGGCTTCGACCGGGCCGGGGCGGACGTCGGACGGGTTCATGGTGCCGTTGCTGGCGAACGTGGGCGGTCCGGCGGACGTGCCGGCGGCGTTGGAGAACGGGGCGGAGGGCGTCGGGCTGTTCCGGACGGAGTTCCTGTTCCTGGACGATTCGGCGAAGGCGCCGGGCGAGGACAAGCAGGTCGAGGCGTACCGGAAGGTGCTGGAGGCGTTCCCGGGGGCCCGGGTGGTGGTGCGGGTGCTGGACGCGGGGGCGGACAAGCCGTTGGAGTTCCTGACGCCGGGGGACGAGCCGAATCCGGCGCTGGGGGTGCGCGGGCTGCGGACGCTGCTGGAGCACCCGGAGGTGCTGCGGTCGCAGTTGCGGGCGCTGGCCCGGGCGGCGGAGGGGTTGACGGTGCGCCTGGAGGTGATGGCGCCGATGGTGGCGGACGGGGTGGACGCGCGGGCGTTCGCGGCGGCCTGCCGGGAGGTGGGGTTGGACGCGAAGTACGGGGCGATGGTGGAGATCCCGTCGGCGGCGCTGCGGGCAGGGGCGATCCTGCGGGAGGTGGAGTTCCTGTCGCTGGGGACGAACGACCTGGCGCAGTACGCGTTCGCGGCGGACCGGCAGGTGGGGTCGTTGGCGCGGTTGCAGGATCCGTGGCAGCCGGCGCTGCTGGATCTGATCGCGGCGGCGGCGGGGGCGGCGAAGGCGGCCGGGAAGAGCTGCGGGGTGTGCGGGGAGGCGGCGGCGGACCCGGTGCTGGCGTGCGTGCTGACGGGGCTCGGGGTGACCAGCCTGTCGATGGGTGCGGCGTCGATCCCGTACGTGCGGTCGGCGCTGGGGCGGGCGACGTTGGCGCAGTGCCAGCGGGCGGCGGAGGCGGCGCGGGCGGCGGACACGGCCGAGGAGGCGCGGGCGGCGGCGGAGCGGGTGCTGTCCGGCCGGTAGGAGGGGCGGTCGGGAGGGGTCGAGATCTCCCGAGGGGTCTCGCTGTCGCCGTGGGGGGCGGCAGCGGGACCCCTCGGGGCCTTTTCGGGGCCGGGGTCAGGGCTGCTTGCGGGTGGTGGCGAGCTGCTCGAAGAAGCGCAGGTGGTCGAGGTTGTCGACGGAGCCGGGGTTGACCGCCCGGGTGAGGGGGGTGCCGCCGAGCAGGCGCTTGACCGGGACTTCGAGGCGCTTGCCGGTGAGGGTGTGCGGGAGGCCGGCGACGGTGATCACCTCGTCGGGGACGTGCCGCGGGGAGAGTTCGGTGCGCAGCGAGGTGCGGATGCGGGCGGTGAGGTCCTCGTCGAGTTCGGCGCCGGGGGCGAGGACGACGAACAGCGGCATCCAGTAGCCGCCGTCGGGTTCTTCGAGGCCGATGACCAGGGACTCGGCGATCTCGGGGAGGCGTTCGACGACCTCGTAGATGTCGGCGGAGCCCATCCGGACGCCCTGGCGGTTGAGGGTGGAGTCGGAGCGGCCGTGGATGACGACGGTGCCGCGGGAGGTGGCGGTGATCCAGTCGCCGTGGCGCCAGGTGCCGGGGTAGGTGTCGAAGTAGCTGTCGTGGTAGCGGTGGCCGTCGGGGTCGTTCCAGAAGCCGGTGGGCATGGACGGCAGGGGCTTGGTGACGACGAGTTCGCCGACGGTGTCGGTGTGCGGCCGGCCGTCGGTGTCCCAGGACTCGACGGCGGCGCCGAGGCAGGGGGCCTGGATCTCGCCGAGGTGGACGGGGAGGGTGGGGACGCCGCCGACGAAGCAGGAGCAGACGTCGGTGCCGCCGCTGACGGAGGCGAGCCAGAGGTCGGAGCCGACCTCGTCGTAGATCCACTGGAAGCCGTCGGGCGGGAGCGGGGAGCCGGTGGTGCCGAGGCAGCGGACGGCGGAGAGGTCGAGGTCGCGGCCGGGGTGCAGGTCGGCCTTGCGGCTGGCGATGACGTAGGCGGCGGAGGTGCCGAGGACGGTGGCGCGGGTGCGGGCGGCGACCGACCAGAGGGCGCCGGTGTCGGGGTGTCCGGGGCTGCCGTCGTAGGTGACGATCGTGCTGCCGGTGAGCAGGCCGGCCAGCAGGAAGTTCCACATCATCCAGCCGGTGGAGGTGTACCAGAGGAACCGGTCGTCGGGGCCGAGGTCGAGGTGGAGGGCGGCCTGCTTGAGGTGTTCGACCAGGATGCCGCCCTGGCTCTGCACGATGGCCTTGGGGAGGCCGGTGGTGCCGGAGGAGTAGAGGACCCAGAGCGGGTGGTCGAAGGGGACGGGCTCGAAGACGGGTTCGGTGTCGTCCGCGACCAGGTCGTCGTACCGGAGGGTGCCCGCGGGGGCGGGGGTGCCGAGCAGGGGGACGTGGATGACGGTGTTCAGGGTGGGGAGTTCGCGGCGGAGTTCGGCGACGACCCCGGTGCGGTCGTGGTCCTTGCCGCCGTAGTGGTAGCCGTCGACGGCGAACAGGACGGTGGGCTCGATCTGCTGGAGGCGGTCGAGGACGCTGCGGGCGCCGAAGTCGGGGGCGCAGCTGGTCCAGGTGGCGCCGACGGCGGCGGTGGCGAGGAGGGCGACGGCGGCCTGCGGGATGTTGGGCAGGTAGGCGCTGACCCGGTCGCCGGGGCGGACGCCGTTCGCGCGCAGGGCGGCGGCGAGGGAGCCGACCTGGCGGCGGAGCTCGGACCAGGTGGTGGCGGTCGGCCCGGTGCTGCGCTCGTCCAGGTGGAGGACGGCGGGGCGGTCGGCGTTGGCCGGGTCCTCGGCGGCGCGCAGGGCGTGTTCGGCGTAGTTGAGGGTGGCGCCGGGGAACCACTGCGCGCCGGGCATGGTGGCGGGTTCGGCGAGGACGGCGGTGGGCGGGGTGTGGAAGCGGACGTCGAAGTACTCGGTGACGGCCGTCCAGAAGCGGGTGAGGTCCTCGGTGGACCAGCGGTGCAGGTCGGCGTAGCGGGTGGCGGCCTCGGCGTCGGTGGTGACCGGTGCGAGCGGGGCGGCGGGGGCGCCGTGGTGTTCGGCGGCCCAGCGCTGGAAGTCGACCAGGCGGCTGGCGGCGGCCCGGGCGGGGTCGGGGCGCCAGAGCGGCTCGGGGTGCGGGTGCTGCTGGTCCTGGGGGGTCGGAGGGGTGCTCACGTGGTGGTCTCCAGGCCGTGGTGGGGACGGCTGGGCTCGTGGCGGGCCGTCCGTGGGGTGCTGACGGTGCTGACCATGCCACGTGATCGTCCGGGGGTCCAGGGTGGGCGGGCGCGCGTACTGGTGGGGTCGGGCGGGAGGTGGTAGACCGGCGGGATGACGGTGGCTTATGACGTGGTGATCGTGGGCGGCGGGCACAACGGGCTGGTGGCGGCCGGGTACCTGGGGCGGGCCGGGCTGCGGGTGCTGGTGCTGGAGCGGCTGGGGCACGTGGGCGGGGCGGCGGTGTCGGAGCGGGCGTTCGCGGGGGTGGACGCGCGGCTGTCGCGGTACTCGTACCTGGTGAGCCTGTTGCCGCGGCGGATCCTGGCGGACCTGGGGGTGCGGGTGGAGCTGCGGCGGCGGCGGATCTCCTCGTACACGCCGTGGGAGCGGGACGGGCGGGTCGGGGGGCTGCTGGTGGACGGCGGGGACGAGCGGCGGACGGCCGAGTCGTTCCGTGAACTGACGGGCGGGGAACGGGAGTTCGCGGCGTGGCGGGAGTTCTACGGGATGACCGGGCGGGTGGCGGAGCGGGTGTTCCCGTCGTTGACGGAGCCGCTGCCGTCGTGGGCGGAGCTGCGGGCGCGGGTGGACGATCCGGTGGCGTGGGCGGAGTTGTTCGAGCGGCCGCTGGGCGAGGCGCTGGAGCGGCGGTTCGCGGACGACGTGGTGCGGGGGGTGGTGCTGACGGACGCGCTGATCGGGACGTTCTCGCACGCGCACGACCCTTCGCTGCGGCAGAACCGGTGCTTCCTCTACCACGTGGTGGGCGGCGGGACGGGTGACTGGGACGTGCCGGTGGGCGGGATGGGGGCGGTGACCGGGGCGCTGGCGGAGGCGGCGCTGGCGGGCGGGGCCGAGCTGCGGACGGGGTGCGAGGTGGTGGCGGTGGACCCGGGGGGTGCGGCGGGGCCGGCCGAGGTCGGGTACCTGGACGCGGACGGGGTGCAGCGGCGGGTGGGGGCGCACCGGGTGCTGTGCAACGCGGCGCCGGTGGAGCTGGCGCGGCTGCTGGGCGGGTCGGGCGGTGGCGGGGAGCGGCCGGAGGGGGCGCAGCTGAAGGTGAACATGCTGCTGCGCCGGCTGCCGCGGCTGCGGGACGGGGCGGTGGACGTGCGGGACGCGTTCGGGGGGACGTTCCACGTCGCGGAGTCGTACCGGGAGTTGGAGGGGGCGTACCGGGAGGCGGCGGCGGGGCGGCTGCCCTCCCCCGCGCCGTCGGAGATCTACTGCCACTCGCTGGCGGACCGGTCGATCCTGGGGCCGGGGGTGTCGGCGGGGGCGCAGACGCTGACGCTGTTCGGGTTGCAGGTGCCGGCGCGACTGTTCGCCGGGGACCCGGCGGGGGTGCGGGAGGCGGCGCTGGCGGGGGTGCTGGCGGCGTTGGACGGGGTGCTGGCGGAGCCGTTGGCGGACTGCCTGGCGGTGGACGGGGAGGGGCGGCCGTGCCTGGAGGTGCGCGGGCCGCTGGACCTGGAGGCGGACCTGCGGTTGCCGGGCGGGAACATCTTCCACCGGGAGCTGGCGTTCCCGTTCGCCGACGGGGACGGGGACGGGGACGGGGACGCGGGGCGGTGGGGGGTGGGGACCGGGCACCCGCGGGTGCTGGTGTGCGGGGCCGGGGCGGTGCGCGGGGGCGGGGTGAGCGGGATTCCGGGGCACAACGCGGCGATGGCGGTGCTGGGGCGCTGATCCGCCGGGGCCCGCCCCCCCCCGTGCTCAGAGGTGCAGGTACTCGCCGTCGAACCAGGCGCCGGCGACCCGGGTGTGGAAGGGGAAGGCGAGCGGGGTGTCGGCGGTGGCGAGTTGCCAGCCCTCGGTCTCGTCGGTGGGGACGGAGGGCGGCAGGTCGGCCAGGTCGCGGGCCGGGAAGAGCGCGAACAGGCAGAGGAAGCCGCCGCGGGTGTCGGAGTCGGTGGCGACCAGCCGGGCGTCGGCGGGGTCGGCCGGGATGCCGGTCTCCTCGCGCAGTTCGCGGACGGCGGCCTGCTGCCAGCTCTCGCCGTAGTCGACGTAGCCGCCGGGCAGGGCGAGCAGGCCGTAGCCGGGTTCGATGGTGCGGCGGATGACGGTCAGCCGGGTGTCGCCGTCGGGGTGGTGGACCGGGAGCAGCGCGACGGTGACCGGGAGCGGGTTGCGGTAGCTGATCTCGCCGCAGCCGGGGCAGGTGCGGGGCCAGTTCCGGGTGCCGTCCGGGTAGGGCGCTCCGCACCAGTGGCAGTGGGTGTGCGGGCCGAAGGGGGCGGGGCGGGCGGACGGCTGGGTCGTCATGGGGGCGATGGTAGTCCGGGCGGGTGGCGGGTGGGCGGGAGTCGCCGGGACCGGTGGCGGGACCGGTGGCGGGGCGGGCGGCCGCGGGGTGCGGCGAGGTGCGGCGGGGTGCGGCCGTCACGACGGCGCACGGCCGGGCGGGTGAATTCGGCGGGCGGGATTGGAGTTCAGCCGTGTGCGCACGATAGCGATGGGGGCGGCCCGTGACGGACGCGGGAGTCGAATGGCGTGAAGGATGGCTGTGCGAGCGATTCTGGTTTCCCTGGTGGCGGCGGGTTCGGTGCTCGGACTGGCGGCCCCGGCCCCCGCGGCGCCGCGCGCGGCGAGCGGCGACGTGGTGGTGTTCTCGACCGAGGCGCAGCCGCTGGACGTCTACCACGATCCGGCGGGTTGTCAGCAACTCCCCACGGTGGCGCACGTGTTGACCAACCGGACGGACGGTCCGGTGCGGGTCTACGGGAACCCGTTCTGCCTGGGCCCGTCGGTGGTGGTGCAGCCCGGTTACGGGACGCACGTGCCGGGCGGGGCGGGGAGTTTCTCGGCCTAGCGGGCGCCGCCGGAAATGCGGTCGGATGATCGCACGGGCGGTCGGCGAAACAGCCGATCGCCCGCTTTTCCACTGATCACAGGAATGCGCCCGAAAGGTCGCGCTATGCCATGATGGCGACCGCCGACTCCTCGCCCGCCGTGGCGAATTGGCGCACCGTCAGTGCGGTCGGCCCGTTGTCTCCGGCCCCCCGCGGCAGTCGCGTCCCGGGCCTCGGCCGCCGTCGAGAGGACTGCGTTTCCCGTGGAGCACCTCGTACTTCCCGCTGCCCCCGAGGCGGCCCCGGTCCCCTGGCGGGCGTACGCCAGGCTGGCCAAGCTCGACATCTGGGACTACTACCTGAGCGTCCCGCTGGCGGCCGCGCTGGCGCTGGCCTCCGGGGCGGGGGCCGGGGCCGGGACGGGCCTGGCGGTGCTGGTGCTGTTCCTGGGCGGCGAGGTCGCGATGAGCGCGGCCATGTGCACCTTCGACGACGTCACCGGCTACCGGGACGGCAGCGACGCGGTGAACTACGGGCCGGACGCGCCGGCCCGGCGGCTGGCCCGCAAGCCGCTGGTGGCGGGCACCCTGACGGAGCGCCAGGCGATCAGGTTCGGCTGGGCGGCCGTCGCGGCGTGCGTGCTGTGCTGGGCGGCGGCCGTCGCGGCGGCCCCGGCCCGGCCCGGGTGGGCGGTGGCCGGGACGGCGGCGCTGGCGGTGTTCGGCTTCCAGTACACCTGGTGGCTGCGGATCAGCTACAACGGCTTCCAGGAGCTCTTCCTCGCCGCCCTCGGCTGGTTCTTCGTGCTGCCGCTGTACGGGCTGCTGACCGGCCGGGCGGACGGCTTCGCGGTGGTGCAGGCGCTGGTGTTCGGGCTGGGCCCGCTGCTGTTCGGCGTGTACTCCAACACCAACGACATCGCCGGCGACCGGGCGGTGGGCCGGAAGACCGCCGCGGTGCTGCTCCCGCCGCGCGGCAACGCGGCGTTCGTGGCCGGGTGTTCGGCGCTGGAGGCGGTGCTGCTGGTGGGCTCGGCGGTGACCGGGTTCGCCCCCTGGTGGTTCCCGCTGGTGATGGCGCCGGTGGTCGCGCTGCGGGCCAGGCAGTGGGTGCTCGGGTTCGTCCGCGGCGAGATCCTGCTCGCCCGCCGGTTGGGCATCCGGCTGCACCGGGTGTGCTGCGCGCTGCTGGTGGGCGTGGACCTGGCGCTCGTGGTGTTCGGCGGTGCGCTGTGACCGGCGGGGCGGGGACGCTGGTCCGGCGGCTGCCGCTCGACCTGGGGCCGCTGTTCGAGACGCTGGCCGAGCAGCGCCCGTCGGTGGACGTCCGGCTGGGCCGCCCGCTGGACCTGGCGCCGGAGCGGGGCACCGCGTACGACACCGCCGCTCTGGCCGAGCTGGTGCGGGAGACCGCGGCCTGGCTGGTGGCCGCCGGGGCGGGGCCCGGGTCCTCGGTGGCGGTGGTCAAGCGCAACCACTGGGACTACGTGCTGCTGGCCTGCGCGGCGGCCCGGATCGGGGCGGTGCCGGCGCTGCTGTCGGACCGGGTGCCGCCGGACGCCCTGGGCTCGCTGCTGCGGCGGCTGCGGCCGGACATGCTGGTCACCCAGCGGGACGTGCTGGGCGGGGCGCGGGCCGCCGGGGTCGAGCCGACCGCGCTCGCGCGCCGGACGGTGTGCCTGGACGGGCCGTGCGAGGGCGCGCTGCCGGTGGACGAGCTGCGCGGCGGGCCGGTGCCCGCGGTGCGCGGCCGCGGGGAGGACGAGCCGCTGGCGGTGATCCACACCTCCGGCACCACCGGCGTCCCCAAGCTGGTGGTGCACTCCACCCGGACGCTGATCCGGCGGCTGTCCGCGTTCGAGGCGCGGCCCTGGCCGGTGCTGTCGGTGCGCCGCGAGGACACCGTGGCGAGCGCCATCTCCTTCGCCCACGGGCGGGCCCTGACCTGGACGGTCAGCGCGTTCTGGCGGGCGCCGAGGACCGTCGCGCTGCTGCCCGACTCCGACCCGTCGACGGCCGCCGCGCTGCTGCGCAGCCACCCGCCGACCGTCCTGGAGGCGCTGCCGTCCAGCTACGTGCGCTGGCAGCCGCTGGCGGGCTCGGCCCCGGGGGCCAACCCGTTCCGGGACGTGCGGCTGTTCATCTCGACCTTCGACGCGATGCACCCGCCGACCGTGCGGGCGTTCCTGGACGCCACCCGGCGGCGGCGCCCGCTGTGGATGCAGGGGTGGGGGCAGAGCGAGACCGGGCCGCTGAGCTTCCGGTTCCTGACCCGCGGGGCGCTGGCCGCGGCCGGCGGGCGGCACCCGACCACCCGCGACCTGGGGCGCCCGGTGCCCGGCTGGGTGCGGGTGAAGGTCGCCGACCCCGGCCGGCCCGGGCGCACGGTGCGGCCCGGCCGGACCGGGATGCTGTACGCCCGCACCGGAGCGCTGTGCCTGGGCTACCTGGACGAGCCGGAGCGCTGGGGGCGCAAGCTCGACGGCGGCTGGTTCAACACCGGCGACCTCGGCAGCCGCACCCGCGACGGCCGGGTCTTCGTGCTGGACCGCGAGGTCGACATGGTGCCCGGGATGAGCTGCGTCGAGATCGAGGACGTGCTGCACGAGCGGCTGCCGGACGTCGAGGAGGCGGTGCTGCTGTCGGTCGCCGACGGCCGCCCGCAGCCGGTGCTGGTCACCTCCGGCGGCGGGCTCGACCCGGCGCGCTGGCGGGCCGCGGTGCACGACCTGCCGCCGCTGGCCGAGCCGCTGGTGGTCGGCTGGGACGAGGTGCCGCGGACCGCCACCGGGAAGGTGCGGCGGCACGAGCTGCGCGCCCGGGTGCTGGCCGGGAGCACCCCGATCGGGACCGGACTGTGGACGTGAACTCCGGTGCGGTGGAGGCGGACTGACGTGAGCGGGGAGCTGGGTGTGGACGAGGTCGGCGACGGGGCCGAGGTCGATGTCGCGGTGGTCGGGGCCGGGATCGCGGGGCTGTCCGCCGCGCACCACCTGACCGCGGCCGGGCGGACGGTGCGGGTCTACGAGGGCGCGGACCGGGTCGGCGGGCGGATGGCCTCCGACCGGGTGGACGGGTGGCTGCTCGACGAGGGCGCGGAGACCATCGCCGGCGCCGGGTACGAGGCCACCTGGGAGCTGATCCGGGCGGTGGGCCTGCCGGAGTCCGAGGTGCCGGTGATCGGGCCCGGCTTCGCGCTGTGGCGGCACGGGCGGGCGCACGCCCGCCTCGGGCACCCGAAGGGGCTGCTGACCGGGGCCGGGCTGTCCTGGCGGGGCCGCTGGGCCTGGCTCCGCCTCACCGCCGAACTGGCCACCGCCTGGCGCGGGTTCGACCCGGACCGGCCGGAGACCGCGCCCAGCGGGGACGCCACGCTGAGCGAGTTCTGCGCCGGTTCGGCCGGGCGGGAGGAACTGCTCGCCGCGATGCTCCAGCCGCTGTCCGCCCACTGCTTCGGCTGGCGGCCGGACGGCTCGGCCGTCGCCCCGATGATGGCCGCCCTGCTGTCGGTCGGCGGGGCCGGGGCGCGCTGGATGACCTACCGGGACGGGATGGACACCCTGGCCCGCCGGCTCGCCGGACGGCTGCCGGTCGAGCTCGGCCGCCGGGTCACCGCCGTCCGGGAGGAGGCGGGCGGCGTGCGGCTGGAGTTCGCGGACGGGGCACGGGTGCGGGCCCGGCAGGCGGTGCTGGCGGTGCCCGCGCCGCTGGCCCTGGAGCTGCGCGGGGACGACCTGCCGGACGGGGAGCGGCCGTACCTGGCGGCCAGCACGTACACGCCGATGCTCAAGGTCGCCTGCCTGCTGGACCGGCCGCTGCCCGGCCCGACCGGGGCGTCGAGCTACGCGCTGTCGGTGCCGGAGAGCGAGAGCCGGGTGTGCACCGGGCTGATCCTCGACCACCTGAAGGCGGACGGGCGGGCACCGGCGGGCAAGGGGCTGGTCAGCGTGTTCGCCTCGCCGTGGGCCTCCCCCGGGCTGCTGGGCGAGCCGGACGGACGGGTGGTGGAGACGCTCTGCGCGGAGGCCGAGCGCTTCCTGCCCGGCCTGCGGGCGGCGACCGTCCGCACGCTGGTGCACCGCTTCCCGCTCGGGCTGCCGCAGGGCGCGCCGGCGGCCGTCCGGGAGCGGGCCGCGTTCCTGGAGCGGCCGACCCGGGCGGTCGAGTACGCCGGGGACTGGGTGATGCTGCGGCCGAGCAGCGAGGGGGCGGTGCGGGCCGGGAAGCTGGCGGCCCGGCGGGTGCTGGCGCACGCGGCGGGGGTCTCGTCGGCCACCTCGGTGTCGGTGCCGGTGCCGGGCGCGGCGTCGGGCACGGCATCGGCGTCGGGCGCGGCATCGGCGTCGGGCGCGGCGTCGGCGGCGGCTTCGGGCACGGCGGGGCGGGGCTGATGGCGGGCGCGGTCGGGGCGCCGGGGTCGTACCTGTTCGACAACGGGAGCGCGCACGCGGCCGGGCAGCACCGCTGTCTGGCGGCCTGGCTGGACCCGATCAGCACCGGCGCGCTGCGGGCGGGCGGGGTCCGGCCCGGGATGCGCTGCCTGGACGTGGGCACCGGGGCCGGGAGCATCGCGCTCTGGCTGGCCGACCGGGTGGCGCCCGGCGGCTCGGTGCTGGCGACCGACCTGGTGCCGCTGCCGGTGCCGGAGCGGCCCGGGCTGACGGTGCTGCGGCACGACGTGGTGCGGGACGAACTGCCGGAGGGCGCCTTCGACCTGGTGCACGTCCGGCTGGTGCTCTCCCACCTGCCGGAGCGGGAGGCGGTGCTGGCGCGGCTGTTCGCCGCGCTGCGGCCCGGCGGGGTGCTGCACCTGCTGGAGTTCGACGCCGAGTACGCGCCGGTGCTCACCGTCCCGGACCGGCGGGCCGGGGAGCTCTACCGGCGGTACCAGCAGGCGAAGTTGCGGGCCTTCCGGGCCCGCGGCTCGCACCAGGGCTGGGGGCGGGAGTGCGCCGGGGCGCTGGTGCGGGCCGGGTTCACCGGGGTGGAGGCGGAGGTCCGGGTCGGCACGCTGGCGCCCGGGACGCCGCAGCTGGAGATGCAGGCGCACAACACCCGGCACCTGCGGGAGGCGCTGCTCCGGGAGGGCCTGACCGAGGACGAACTCGCCGAGCTGCGCGCCCTGTTCGCCGATCCGCGGTTCCGGGCCTGCTCGAACGTGGTGTACGCGGTGCGCGGGCGGCGGCCGTGACGGCGACGGTGCTCGGGACCGGGCCCCGGGTGGCCCGGGAGGTCGCGGCGGGGCTGCTGCGGGCCTCCGGGGTGGGCGTCGGCGCGGACGGCGGCGAAGGCGTCCGCGGGGACGGCGACGGGGACGGCGGCGGGGACGAACCGCTGGAGGTGGCGGGCGGGTTGGCGTGCCGGATCGGCTGGGCCGGGCCGCTGGACCTCGCGCTCGACAGCGAGGCGGACGTTCAGGCGGCCTGCGGGGTGATGCACGTGCACGGGCGGCGGTACGGGGAGCCGACGCCGCTGCGGGTGGACTTCGCCTCGGTGGCGGCCGGGGTGCTGGCCGCCACCGGGGTGCTGGCCGCGCTGCGGGCCCGGCGGCTGGGCGCGGCCTACCGCGAGGTGGGCGTGTCGGTGGCGCAGGCCGCGCTGCTCGGGCTGTCGCAGTACCTGGCGGCGGCGTCCGCGCCGGAGCAGGGGTGCGCGGAGCCGGACGGGGCGGGCGGGCCGCCGTTCGTGTCGGCGGACGGGGTGTGGTTCGAACTGGAGGCGCTGGAGGCGGACGGCTGGCTGCGGTTCTGGTCCCGGCTGGGCGTCGAGCGGCGGGTAGTGGGCCGTGGCTGGCTGCCGTTCCAGGCCCGGTACGGAACGGCGGCCTGCCCGCTGCCGGAGGAACTGGCCGCGGCGGCACGGACGTTCGGGTACCGGCGGCTGGCGCGGGTCGCGGCGGAGTGCGGGGTCGGGCTCACCGTGGCGGCGCGGCGGCCGACCGTGCTGGGCGGGATGCCGTGGCTGCTGCGGGCGGGTGCGCCGGGGGGCGGGCGTGACGTTCGGGCGGGGGGCGTTCCGGCGGGCGTTCCGGCAGGTGGCGTTCGGACCGGTGCGCCGGGGCGTTCCGGCGGGCGGGGCGGGCTCGGCTTCGCGGGCGGGCCGTTGAGCGGTGTGACGGTGGTGGAGATCGCCCGGCGGGTCCAGGGTCCGCTGGCGGGGCGGGTGCTGGCGCTGCTCGGGGCCACCGTGCTGCGGGTCGAGCCGCCCGGCGGGGACCCGCTGCGCGGCGTGCCGCCGATGGTGGCGGCCGACGGCGGGCGGCGGGCGGAACGACGGCGGGCGCGGGCGGCGGGCGACGGGACAGCGGGCGGCGGGACAGCGGGCGGCGGGGCAGCGGGCGGCGGGGCAGCGGTGTCGGCGCGGTTCGCGGCGCTCAACCGGGGCAAGGGGGTGCTGGAGGCGGACCTGCGGAGCGCGGCGGGGCGCTCCGCCGTGCGGGAGCTGCTGGGCGGGGCGGACGTGCTGCTGCACAGCCTGGCGCCCGCGAAGGTGGCCGGGCTCGGCCTGGACGCCGGGACGGTCGCCGCGCTGCGCCCGGGGCTGGTGTACGCCCAGGCCAGCGGCGGCGGGCCGGGGTTGAGCACCGACTACCCGGTGCAGGCGCACTCCGGGCTGGCCGCGCTGCTGGCCCCGGCGGGGATGCCGCCGCGCCCCACCCTGCTGACCGTCTGCGACGTGCTGGGCGGCCTGGTCTGCGCGGCGGGGACGGTGGCCGCGCTGGAGGCCCGGGAGCGGACCGGGCGGGCGCAGCGGGTGGAGTCCTCGCTGCTGTCGGCGGCCCGGCTGCTGTGCGGGGCGGCGGGCGGGGCGGGAACGCCGGGCGGCGGGGTGGAGGTGTGCACGGACCTGGGCGTCCTGGTGCGCGACCCGCGGCTGGCGGCGGCGCTGGAGTTCGGCCCGGACGGCTGCGCGTTCGTCCGGGCGCCGTGGGGGTTCGGGGCGTGAGCGGGCCGGGGGGTTGTTCGGTTGTTCGGCGGATCGGTGGACGGGAGTGGTGGCTGTGACGTGGGTTTCGGTGGCCGGGGTGGAGTTCCCCGACCGGGTGGACCGGGGGTTGCGGGCGGAGTGGGTGGCCCGGGGCTGGTGTCCCGGCCGGGGGCTGTACGAGCTGTTCGCGGAGCGGGTCGCGGCGGACGGGCGGCGGGTGGCCGTGGTGGACGGGGACGGTGAGCTCTCGTACGCGGAACTGGGGCGGCTGGTACGGGGGTTGGCGGCGGGGCTGGCCGCGCGCGGGGTGCGGCCGGGGTCGGTGGTGGGCGTGAAGGTGCCCGCGGACCGGTGGGCTCCGGCGGTGGACCTGGCGGTGGCGGCGCTGGGGGCGGTGGTGCTGCCGTGCACGCCGGGGCACGGGCGGCGGGACCTGCTGGCGCTGTGGGGGACGGCGCGGGTGGACGCGGTGGTGACCGTGCCGGAGTGGAAGGCGCTGGTGGACGGCCTGCGGCCGGAACTGCCGGACCTGCACGAGGTGGTGGTGCTGGACGGGACGCCGTGGCCGGAACGGGCCGAGTGGGTGCCGACCGCGGTGGACCCGGGGGCACCCGCCCGCGTCCTGGTGTCGTCGGGTTCGGAGGCCGCGCCGAAGCTGGTCGCGTACTCGCACGACGCGCTGGCGGGCGGCCGCGGGCGCTACGTGGAGCGGGTGCTGGAGACGGTGGACGGCGGGCCGGCCCGGGTGCTGCTGCTGGTGCACCCGGCGACGGCGTACGGGTCGCTGGCGGTGGTGGCGCTGGTGCGGTGCGGGGCGGCGGTGCTGCTGCCGCCGCTCGGGGAGCGGTTCGATCCGGCGGCGGCGGTGGCCGCGGTGGGGCGGTGGCGGCCGACGCACCTGGCGGCGGTGCCGACCATGCTGCGCCGGATGGCGGAGGTGCGGCCGGTGCCGGGCGAGGACCTGTCCTCGTTGCAGGCGGTGGTGTCGAGTGCGGCGGCGCTCTCCCCGGCGGTGCTGGCGGCGGCGCTGCGGCGGTTCGGCTGCCCGGTGGTGAACGTGTACGGGGCCAGTGACGGGCTGAACTGCCACGCGCGGTGGGTGGATCCGGACGGTGACGTGCTGCGGGTGGGCCTGCCCGACCCGCAGGTCGCGGAGTTCCGGGTGTGCGGGCCGGACGGGCGGCCGGTGCCGGCGGGGGTGCCGGGCGAGTTGCAGGCGCTGGGGCCGATGACGCCGCTGTGCCACGTCGGGGACCCGGCGGCGGACGCCGCGCTGCGGGTGGACGGGGGCTGGGTGCGCTCCGGCGACCGGGGGGTGCTGGAGGCGGACGGTTCGCTGCGGGTGCTGGCGCGGACCAGGCAGACCGTGAACCGCGGCGGGGTGTCGATCTCCACGGCGGAGGTGGAGCGGCTGCTGGAGGGGCATCCGGAGGTGCTGGAGGCGGTGTGCGTGCCGGTGCCGGACCAGGACCTCGGCGAGCGGATGTGCGTGTGCGCGGTGCCGCGCGGGGCCGGGCTGACGCTGGACGGACTGACGCTGTTCCTGGCGCAGGCGTGCGGCCTGGAGCGGTACAAGCTGCCGGAGCGGCTGCTGCTGCTGGAGCGGCTGCCGGTGGGCGGGTCGGGGAAGCCGGACCGGCGGGTGCTCGCGGAACTGGCGGCGGCGGCCGGGCGCTCCGGCGGGGCCGTGGCGGCGGGCGAGGTGGTGGGGGCGGCGGGCTGAGGCCGTCCCGGCCGGTGGGCGCCCCGCGGGGCGCCCACCGGTGTGCTCAGCGGTGTGCTCAGCGGGGGAAGGCGAGGACGGCCTCGGTGATCCGCTCGACCTGGGCGTCCGTCAGGTGCGGGTAGACCGGGAGGGACAGGCACTGGCGGGCGGCGCGTTCGGCGTGCGGCCAGTGGCCGCCGGGGGCGGCGGCGGGGGCGAAGGCGGGCTGGTGGGGCAGGGGCTGCGGGTAGTAGACGTGGCTGTCGACGCCGTGGGCGGCGAGGTGCCGCTTGAGGTCGTCACGGCGTTCGGCGAGCAGCGTGTAGACGTAGTAGCAGCGGCCGTCGGTGCCGGGCGGGGGCGCCAGGACGCCGTGCGCGGCGAGCGGGGCGAAGCGCTCGGTGTAGTGGGCGGCGATCTCGGCGCGGCGGGCCAGCCGGGCGGCCAGGCCGGGGTGGCGGCGCAGTTGGAAGGCGGCGAGGATCTCGTCGAAGCGGCTGTTCAGGCCGATCAGGTGGTGCCGGAAGCGGTGCACGCCGTCCTGGCCGTGGTTGCGCAGCATCCGTACGGTGCGGGCGAGTTCGGGGTCGGAGGTGACCACGACGCCGCCTTCGCCGGGGCCGCCGAAGGACTTCACCTGGACGAAGGAGAACACCCCGGCGTCGCCCCAGGTACCGGCCGGGCGGCCGTCCAGCACGGCGCCCTGGGCGACCGCGGAGTCCTCGATCAGGCGCAGGCCGTGCCGGGTGGCGAGGGCGCGCAGGCGCGGCATGTCGGCCATCACCGAGAACACGTGGGCGGGCATCAGCGCCTTGGTGCGGGGGGTGACCAGGGCCTCGGCAGCGTCGGGGTCGATGACCAGGGTGTGCGGGTCGACGTCGGCGAAGACCGGGGTGGCGCCGACACCGAGGACGGTGTTGGCGAGCGGGGCGCAGCCGAAGGCGGGCACGATCACCTCGTCGCCCGCGGTGACGCCCATGGCGCGCAGGATCAGGGTGAGCGCGGTGGTGCCGCTGCCGCAGGCGACGACGTCCCCGGCGCCGAGGTCGGTGCGCAGCAACTCCTCGAAGCGGGCGGTGCGTTCGCCGAGGATGAAGCGCTGGGCGGGGTCGGTGCCGACTTCCCGGACGACGTCGAGGAGCAGGTCGCGGTCGTCCTCGAACAGGTCGGGCGGGAAGAACGGGATCGTGGTGGCGGTGGTCGTCGTGGTCATCGGCGGGTCACCGCTGCTTTCCGTGCTGGAAGTCGCGGACCAGGTCGCTGACCAGGTCCAGGTCGTGGTCGGCGAGGTCGGGGTAGAGCGGCAGCGCGAGGGCGCGGGCGCAGGCGGCTTCGGCGCGCGGGAACTCGCCGGGGCGGTGGCCGAGTCCGGCGAAGCAGGGCTGGAGGTGCAGCGGCGTCGGGTAGTAGGTCTCGGTCTGGATGCCGTGCCGGTCGAGGTGGGCGGCGAGTTCGTCGCGGTGGTCGGACTCGATCAGGTAGACGTACCAGACCGGGTTCGTGGCGGCGGCCCGGGGGACGACGGTGGGCAGGGTGAGCCCGGGGGTGCCGGTGAGGCGTTCGGTGTAGGCGGCGGCGAGGTGGGCGCGGCGGGCGATGTCCCGGTCGGCGCGGCCGAGTCTGGCGAGCAGGAAGGCGGCCTGGACGTCGTCCATCTTGCTGTTGGTGCCGAGGAGTTCGGTGGGGCGGTTGATGGTGGGGAAGTCGTCGAGGGTGCGTCCGGCGCGGCCGTGGTGGCGCATCGCGGCGACGGCTTCGGCGAGGGCGGGGTCGTCGGTGAGGACGGCGCCGGCGTCGCCGAGCGCGCCGAGGGTCTTGGTGGGGAAGAAGGAGAGCACGCCGCCCGCGCCGTGCAGGCCGGCGTGGACGCCGTCCCAGCGCATGCCGAAGGCCTCGGCGCTGTCCTCGACGACGGTCAGGCCGTGCCGGTCGGCGACGTCCAGTAGGGCGCGCAGGTCGGCGAGTTGGTGGAACAGGTGGACGGGCATGACCATCCGGGTGCGGTCGGTGCGGACGGCTTCGACGCTCGCCGGGTCGAGGGCGTACGTGACCGGGTCGATGTCGGCGAAGACCGGGCGGCCGCCGGCCAGCACCACCGAGGTGGCGGAGGCGACGAAGGTGTAGGCGGGGACGACGACCTCGTCGCCGGGGCGCAGTCCGGCGGCGCGCAGCAGCAGGACCAGGGCGTCGGTGCCGCTGTTGACGCCGATCGCGTGCCGGGCGCCGGTCCAGGCGGCGAGGGCGGTCTCGAACTCCTCGACCTTGGGGCCGTGCGAGTACTTGCCGCGGTCCATCAGTTCGTCGAGGTGGCGCCGGGTGGTGGGCCAGAGGGATTCGAAGGTCTCGGCCTGGGTGAAGAAGGGAACGCCCGGAGAGGTAGTGGCACCCATGAAACTCTCATCGGATTGTATGGATTAGGCGGGCGGATCAGCCCTGCCTGCGAATCTATGCCCCCCGAACCCGGCCGACCTGGCGGGAGGCGCCGTTTCACTCCTTCGAATGGCCTGGTGGGTAAGGGATTTGACGGCCGATCGGATCGCTGCCGAAGTACTGCTTGAATACCGGGCGAAGCAATACCGGGACGCGGAAGGAATGACGTTCTCGCCATGTCGAACGGACTCGGGACCTTACTCGTCGGAATGGGACGGGCCGGCAGCGGCCTCCACCTCCCGGTGCTGCGCCGGCTGCGCGGGGCGCCCGGCACCGCGCACCTGTTCGCGGCGGCACCGGTGCTCGCCGTCGACCCGCACCGCGGCCCCGCCCCCGCCGCCGACCTGCGCCCGACCACGCTGGCCGAGGCGCCCCGGCTGCTCGACCCGGCCCGCACCGTCGTCCACCTGTGCACCCCGCCCACCGAGCGGGCCGCCGCGCTGGAGGCGCTCGGACGGCTCGGCTACCGGCGGGTGCTGCTGGAGAAGCCGGTGGCCGCCGACAGCCGCGGCCTGGACGAACTGCTCGCGCTGCGCGACCGGTACGGGCTGGACCTGGCGGTGGTCGCCCAGTGGCTGGGCAGCCGGCTGACCGACCGGCTGCGCACGCTGCTCGCCCGGGACGCGTACGGGCCGCTGCGCACCGTCCACGTCGTCCAGCGCAAGCCGCGCTTCTCCCGCTCGCTGGCCGGGGACGGGCACCCGACCGCGTTCGACGTCGAACTGCCGCACTCGCTGGGGCTGTGCCTGGCGCTGGCCGGTCCGGGCCGGGTGACCGGCGCGGGCGGCACCGACATGGTGGTGGGCGGCCGGGTGCTGCCCCGGCTCGGCACCGCCTGGCTCAACCTCCAGCACGACAGCGGGGTGTGGACCCGCATCCGCTCCGACCTCACCTCGCCGGTGCGCGAGCGCCGGGTCACCCTGGAGCTGGCGCACGGCACCCTGATCGGGCACTTCCCCGGCAGCGAGGCCGACGCGTACGCCCGGCTGACCGTCATCGACCGGGACGGCGAGAGCACCGAGCTGCTGCACGACGACGCGCTGGGCGGATTCCTGGAGCACACCTACCGCTACTACGCGGCGGACGGCGACCGGCGCGGGCCGCACCCGGACCTGGCGGTCAACGCCCAGGTGGTGCGGCTGCTCGACCGGGCCAAGGCGATCGCGGCCCGGCCGGTGCCCGGCGGCGCGCGGCGGACGGCGGCGGCCCGGTGAGCGCCCTGCGCAAGGGCGGCCGGCCCCGGCGCCGACGGGCGAACCGCACACCGGTGGCCCGGCGGCCCGCGATCCGGTTCGGCGGGATCGGCGACGAGGCCGCCCCCGACCTGGCCGGACAGATCGACGCGCTGGAGCAACTCGGCTGGAACGAGCTGGAGTTGCGCACCGTGGACGGCGTCTGGGTGGCCGAGCTCACCCACCCGCAGGTCAAGGCCGTCGCCACCACATTGAAACGGCACGGGATCCGGGTCTCCGGCCTCGCGTCCCGGGTCGGCAACTGGGCCTCCGACATCACCGGCGACCTCCGGGCGGACGACATCGAGCTCGGCCGGCTCTCCTCCCGCGCCGAACTGCTCGGCACCAACCGGATCCGGATCATGTCCTACCCCAACGGCACCGGCCTGCCGGAGGCCGAGTGGCGCCGGCTGGCCGTGGAGCGGATGCGCTACTTCGCGATCGGCGCGCAGCGCGGCAACCAGGTCGCGCTGCACGAGAACTGCGCGGGCTGGGGCGGGAGTTCGATCGAGAACACGCTCGACCTGATGGCCTCGGTGGACAACTCCGGGCTGCGGCTGCTGCACGACACCGGCAACGGCATCGCGTACGGCTACGACGGGTTCGAACTGCTGCGCCGGAGCTTCGCGCACGTCGACCACGTGCACATCAAGGACGCGGTCGGCGGCGGCGAGCACACCCGGTACGTGCTGCCGGGCGAGGGTGCGGCCCGACTCGCTGAGTCCCTGCGGCTGTTGACCGCGCGCGGCTGGCGCGGCAGTTGGTCGCTGGAGCCGCACCTGGCCACCCGGCCGCACGAGGGCCTGGCGGCGGACGGCCGCACCGAGAGCGGATTCGTCGCTGCCGGGAGGGCGTTGACCGCCCTGGTCGAGCGCGAGGTGCTGCCGCACTCCCCCGGCTGGCGGCTCGTTCCGGGCGGCCTGGCGTGGGAGGCGCCGGTGCCCCGGCAGCCGGACCGGGCGGCGGAGGTGACCTCCGGTGCTCACTGAGACCGTCCCGGTGGAGGCGGAACTCTCCGCCGAAGAGCGGGAGTTGCTGCTCGATCTGCTGCGGCTGCCCACCGCCGGCCCGTTGGAGACCGGGCCGGGTGCGCCGCTGCCGCTGCTGGCCGAGGCCCTGGAGGTGTACGCCCGGGCGGGGGGCCGGATCGGGCTGGTGGAGGTGTACCGGGGCGCGCCCGACCCGGCCGAACTCGACCGTCCGGACGTACCGTTGACCGTCCGGCGGGCGGTGGACCGGGAGCCGGGGTTCCTGGCCTGCCAGCCCAGCCTGGTGCTGCGGCTGGGGCCGGAGCTGCCGCGGGCGGCGACCGTGATGTTCAACGTGCACCTGGACACCGTGGCCGGCCCGGAACCGGTGGCCTTCGACGGGCGGCGGTTCACCGGGCGGGGCGCGATCGACGCCAAGGGCCCGGCGGTGGCGCTGCTCGCCGGGGTGCGGACGGCGGTGGCGGCGGAGCCCCGGGTGGGGCGGGAGGTCGCGGTGCTGGTGCAGGCGGTGTCCGGCGAGGAGGGCGGCGCGATGGGCGTGTTCGGCACCCGTCCGCTGGTCGAGGCCGGGTACACGGGCGCGTTGAACGTGTTCTGCGAGCCGACCGGCCTGCGCTACCTGCCCCGGGCGACGGCCGCCGCCACCGCCCGGCTGCGGGTGCGCGGCGAGGACGCGATCGACGACTGCCCGGGCGCGGGCCACAACGCGACGGTACTGCTCGGCTTCCTCGCCCAGCACCTGGCCCGCGAACTGGGCCGCGCGCCCGGCCCGCGCGACCCGTTCTGCGTGGCCGGGACGCGCACCGGCCCGCTGCACAACCGGGTCTACGGGAGCGGCGAGCTGCTGCTCAACCTGCCCTACCGGGACGCCGGTTCGGGCCGCCGGGCGCAGGCCGCGGTGGAGGCGGCGGTCCGCTCCGGGCTGGAGGCGTTCCGCGCGGCGTTCGCCGGGCTGCCGGAGTTCGCCCGGACGGCCGCCGACTGCGCCCGGATCACCCGGCTGGACTGGCTCAAGCGCGGCCTGCCCGCCCTGGACAACCGGCACCCGGAGCTGGAGGAACTGCTCACCCGGCGGGCCGGGATCGCCCGGACGCCGGACGCGGAGCCCGCGTTCACCTGCGACGCGATCTGGGCGGCCGGACTGCCGGACGACGCGTTCACCGTGGTGCTCGGCCCGGGCGGGCTCGGCGCCAACCGGGCCCACGCGGCGGGCGAGTTCGCCGAGAAGGCCCAGCTCGACGCCTTCGCCGCGGCGGTGGCCCGGCTGCTGGTGGCCTTCGCCCGCCGGTCCTGAACTCCGTTGGTCCTGAACCTCGTTGGCCATGAACCCCGTTGACCCTCAACCGCGTGGTCCCTCAACCGCGCTGTCCCGATGAGCCCGACTGGAGGCTGTTCCCCGTGACCACCGTGGCGTCCGCGCCCAGTGCCACCGGCACCGTCCGCGTCCCGTACGCCGACCTGATCCGTTTCACCACCGAGGTGTTCGCCGCGCACCGGCTGCCGCCCGAGCGGGCCCGGGAGGCGGCGGAGGCGCTGTGCTACGGCGACGCCGCCGGGATGGACTCGCACGGGCTGGCCAACCTGGGCCGGCTCTACCTGCCGCTGCTGGCGGAGGGCCGGGCCGATCCGCTGGCGGAGCCGGTGGTGCTGGCCGACCGGGGGGCCGCGGTGCTGGTGGACGCGGCCGGGGCGCTCGGGCTGTGGCAGGCCGGGGCGGCGATGGAGCTGGCGGCGGAGCGGGCCGAGCGGTACGGGATCGGGCTGGTGTCGGTGCGCCGGGCCACCCACTTCGGCTGCGCGGGCCACCACGCGGCGCGGGTCACCGGGCGCGGGATGATCGGGCTGCTGGCGTCGAACTGCGGTCGGCAGCGGATCGCCCGGCCGCCGGGCGGTGCGGTGGCGCTGCTGGGCACCAACCCGTGGAGCGTGGCCGCCCCGGCGGGTGAACTGCCCCCGTACGTCCTGGACATGAGCACCACGGCGGTGCCGACCGGCCGGGTGCGGGCGGCGGAGCGGGCGGGCCGGTCGATCCCCCCGGGGTGGCTGGCCGGACCGGACGGGCGGCCGGTGACGGACCCGGGCGCGTTCGACCGGGGCGAGGCGCACCTGCTGTGGCTGGGGGCCGGTGCGGGCGGCGAGTTCAAGGGCTTCGGCCTCGGGCTGATGGTGGAGGTGCTGGCCGCGCTGCTGCCGGGCGCGGGCCTGGGCCCGGAGCCGGAGGCGCTGGACGGTGACGGGCGGCCGTCCGGCCGGGACGACGACATCGGCGTGTTCGCGCTGGCCATCGCCCCGGCCACGCTCCGGGACGCCGACCAGGTGGCGCTGGACGCCCGGACCCTGTTCGGCACGGTGCTGGACTGCCCTCCGGCGGACGGGAGTTCGGGCCCGGTGGCGTACCCGGGCTGGCACGAGGCCCGGCGCACCGCCGAGGCGCGCCGGGACGGGGTGCCGCTGGCCGCTCCGCTGCTGGCCGAACTGGCGGGCATCGCGGCGGAGTCGGGCGTCCGTCCGGTCGGCGCGGCGGTCGCCGGGGCGGAGGGCGGGCGGTGAGCGGGCTGCGGTTCGGGGTGGTCGGGCTCGGGGTGATCTCGCGGTTCTACCTGGCCGCGCTGGAGCGGGTGCCGGGGGTGCGGCTGGCGGCGGTGTGCGACCGGGACGCCGCCGTGCTGGAGCCGTTCGGCGGCCGGGTGCCCGCTTTCGCCGACCACCGGGAGATGCTGGCGGCGGGCGGGCTGGACGCCGTGGTGGTGACCGTCCCGAACGACCTGCACCTGGCGGTCGGCCGGGACGCGCTGCGGGCGGGCCTGCCGGTGTGCGTGGAGAAGCCGCTGGCGCTGCGGGCCGCCGAGGGCGCGGAGTTGGCGGCGCTGGCGGCCGAGCGGCGGGTGCCGCTGTTCACCGCGTTCCACCGGCGGTACAACGCGGCGGTGCGGGAGCTGTGCGCGGCGCTCGCCCGGCACCCCTCCCCCGTGCGGTCGGTGACGGCGCGCTACTTCGAGCTGATCGAGGAGCACGTCGGCCGGGACCGCTGGTACCTGGACCCGGAGCGGTGCGGCGGCGGCTGCGTCGCCGACAACGGCCCGAACGCGTACGACCTGCTGCGGCTGCTGGCGGGCCCGATGGCGCTGCTCGGCGCCGAGGTGGTGCGCGACGGCACCGGGGTGGACCGGTCCGCGGTGCTGGAGCTGGCGGGCCCGGACGGGGTGCGCGGCCGGATCGAGCTGGACTGGTCGTACCCGGGCGAACGGAAGGACGTGACGGTGGAGTTGGCGGACGGCACGGTGCTGCGGGCGGACCTGCTGGCCGGGCACGCGGGCTTCAAGCAGTCGCTCTGGCACGAGTACGAGGGCATCGTCGGCGAGTTCGCCGGGCTACTGCGCGGGGCGGGCCCGGCCGACCCGGACGGCCCGGGCGGCCCGTCGGAGCGCGGCCCGGACGGGGTGGACGCGCTGCGGGTGGTCGAGGCGGCGTACCGCGCCGAGGCGGCGGCCCGGACGGGGGTGCGCGGATGAGCGGGGACGCGGGGACGGACGGGGTGCGGGAGGACGGGCCGAAGCGGACGGTCACCGGCACGCTGGTGAAGGTGCTGCTGCACAGCCGGACCGAGCGCGGGATGAGCCTGGAGCCGTTCGCCAGCCGGTGCGTCCGGGCGGGCGAGGTGCACGAGTTGGTGACCACCGACCAGCGGGACACCGCGCCGGGGGCGCGGATCGACCGGGTCGGGTTCCTGGGCTTCGCGGAGATCGCGGTGGCGGGGGTGCTGGACCGGGGCGACCGGGTGTTCGTCGGCGAGCACCGGGTCGGCACGGTGCTGGGCTTCGACGCCTGCCACTTCCCGAACCACTACAACGTGCTGATCGCGGCCGACCACCTGCTGACCGGGGAGAAGCTGGACCTGCGGCCGGAGCTGCCCGTGCGGTTCGTCCCGGCCGGGGACTGAGCCGCCCCGCCGGGGAAACGGCGGAGCAACGGGCGCGGCGGGGCAACGGGCGACGACGAGGGCCCGGAACGGGGGGCGCCCTCCCCGTTCCGGGCCCTTCGGGCGCCGGCTGCCGTCAGCGGCCGAGCAGCGGCACGTCGATGTCGCCCAGGTGGTAGGCGCGCACGGCCTGGACCAGCTCCTCGACGGACAGCTGGCCGTCGCCGTTGGCGTCGATCTGGGCGAAGGCCTCCAGCGGGTTGACGTCCTGGACGCCGATCGCGTCCAGCCAGGACTTGAACTCGGCCGGGTTGACCTGGCCGTCGCCGTCCACGTCGACCAGCTCGACGATGGCCTGGATGGTCGGCCTGACGACGCGGCCGAAGCCGGCGCCGCCGTTCTCCAGGACGTGCTCCTCGGCGATGTGGTTGAACTGCTCGGGGGTGAGCGCGCCGGTCTCCTCGTCGATGCCCGCCTTGTCGGCGAAGAAGCCCCACATGCCGAGGTAGGCGTCGGTCAGCTGGCGGGCGGCCGGGGTGCCGGGGGCCTCGCCGAAGGCCTGCAGGATGCGCTGGGCCTCGGCGTCCCAGTCGGCGCGGTCGATCTTGCCGTCGCCGTTCACGTCCCAGAGGTCGAAGCGCTTCTGGGCACGGTCGAGCTGCACGGAAGTGGTCATGGTGGAGTTTCTCCAGTGTGGGTCCGGTGCGGGCGGCGACCGTCCCAGGGACAGGGCCGGCGGATGACGCCCGGTGGGGGTGCTTTCGCTGAATCGTCACACCATCGATGCGGCGACGGAACGTCACAGTACCGGCACGCAGAGCGACGGGTCGTGTACGTGCCGCCAACCGGGTGACTTTCTCGGTTCGTTGACGTCCCGTCGGCTCGACGGGCCTTGAACCGCCGTTGCCGTGCCACGATTTGGGGACATCGTCAACTGTTTCGACAGCGGCCTCCCGAGTGGGTGACCCGGGCGGTTCCGTCCCCGCCCGGAGCCCGGCCCGCGCCTACGCTCGGAGGATGACCGAGACGCTCTCACCGCCCGCCACCCTCCCCCCGCTGCCGCCGCTGCCGATGATCGAGCTGGGCCCGCAGGCGTTCGCCGCCGTGCACGCCCTGCACGGGGCGGTGGAGGAGGCCGCGACGGCGGCCGGGCTGGAGCCGCTGCTGCTGGAACTGGTGCGGCTGCGCTGCTCGCAGCTGAACGGCTGCGTGTACTGCGTGGGCCTGCACACGGAGTCCGCCCGGAAGGCGGGCGAACAGGACGAGCGGCTGGCCCAGTTGGTGGTGTGGCGGGAGTCCGAGCTGTTCACCCCCCGGGAGCGCGCCGCGCTCGCGCTGGCCGAGGCGGTCACCCGGCTCACCGACCGGGCGGAGGGCACCCGGGCCCGGCGGGCCGCGCAGGGGGCGCTGTCCGCGTCGGAGGCGGCGTTCGTGGCCTGGGCGGCGACCGTGGTGAACACCTACAACCGGATCGCCGTCACCTCGCGCCGGGTCGCGGCCGAGACGCTCTGAACGGACAGCCCGTGCGTGGGCCGGCGTACGGGGCCGGTGCACGGGGCCGGTGTACGGGGCTGGCGTACGGGGCTGGCGTACGGGGTCGGTGTGCGGGCCGGTTCGCCGGGAGCCGGTGGCGGGTGCAGGCTGGAGGGATGGTGACTGACTTCGGCGTCTCCCCCTCCGGTGCGGCGCTGCTCGCGGCGATGGCGGCCGGGCCGGTGCTGCTGGACGGTGGGCTGTCGAACCAACTGGCGGCACAGGGCTGCGATTTGTCGGACGCGCTGTGGTCGGCCCGGCTGCTGCTGGACGAGCCCCGGCAGCTGGTGGCGGCGCACCGGGCGTACTTCGAGGCGGGCGCCCGGGTGGCGACCACGGCGAGCTACCAGGCCAGCCGCGCCGGTTTCGCCACCCGCGGGGTGGACGGGGCGAAGGCGGACCGGCTGCTGGCGCTGAGCGTGGAGGTGGCCCGGCTGGCGGCCGAGGAGGTGTCGGCGGAGCTGGGCGACGGCCGTCCGCGCTGGGTGGCGGCGTCGGTGGGCCCGTACGGGGCGGTGCTGGCGGACGGCTCGGAGTACCGGGGCCACTACGGCCTGTCGGCCGCGGAGTTGGCGGAGTTCCACCGCCCCCGGCTGGAGGTGCTGGCGGCGGCCGGGCCGGACGTGCTGGCGGTGGAGACCGTGCCCGACCTGCTGGAGGCGGCCGTACTGGCGGACTGCGTACGGGGGTTGGGGGTGCCGGTGTGGTTCTCGTTCGGCGCGGCGGACGGGCTGACCCGGGGCGGGGAGCCGCTGTCGGAGGTGTTCGCGCTGGTGTCCGAGGTGCCGGAGGTGGTGGCGGTGGGCGTCAACTGCTGCGCACCGCAGGAGGTGGGGGCGGCGGTGGCGCTGGCGGCGGAGGTGACCGGCCTGCCCGCGGTGGCGTACCCGAACAGCGGGGAGGGCTGGGACGCGACGGCCCGGGACTGGACCGGCGCGGCAGCGTTCGACCCCGGCCTGGCGGCGGACTGGGTGACCGCCGGGGCCCGGCTGATCGGCGGCTGCTGCCGGGTCGGCCCGGCCGCGATCGCGGAGCTGGCGGCGACGGCGACAGCAGCCACCGTCAACGAATAGGCGGACGGCTCGGCGGCGGACAGGCGGGCAGCTCGGCGGCGGACAGGCGGGCAGCTCGGCGGCGGGCAGTCGGGCAGCGGACAGGCGGACGACTCGGCGGCGGACCGGCGGGCGGCTTGGCCGCGGGCGATGGGCAGCTCGACGGCAGACGGACGGACGGCGGGCAGGCTGGCAGGCGAACGACCCAGCCGCGGGTGGCGGGCAGCTCGACGACGGGCAGCTCGACGACGGGCAGCTCGACGGCGGGCACGCGGGCCGTCCAACAGGCGGACGACCCAGCCGCGGGCGGCAGACGGCTCGACGGCGGACAGGCGGGCAGCTCGGCGGCGAGCGAGCGCGCGGGCCGTCCGGCAGGCGGATGGCTCAGCCGCGGGTCGCCCGGCCGGTCTGGTACTGATGGCGGGGACGACGGACCGGGAGGGAGCGGGTCATGGCGGGTGCGGACGCGGTCGAGCGGGTGAACGCCCTGGGGGCGCGCTGGGGGCGGGAGTTGGACTTCGCCGCCGGGCAGGTGTGGACGGCGCTGGGGGTGTGGCCGCTGCTGGCCGCGCTGGCGGCGGGCGCGGACGGTCCGGCCCGGGCGGAGCTGGCCGGGGCGCTGGGCGTCCCGGCCGAGCGGGCGCCTTCGCTGGCCCGGGAGGTGCTGGCCCGGGTGCGGGAGGTGCCGGGCTGCGCGGCGGCGCTCGGGCTGTGGACGGCGGACGGGATCGTGGTGGAGCCCGGCTGGCTGGAGCGGCTGGACGCCCCGCTGTGGGGGAGGTTGACCGGCGACGAGGCGGAGGACCGCGCGGCGCTGGACGCCTGGGCGCGGGAGCGGACCGGCGGCCTGATCGAGCGGATGCCGGTGGAGACCGCCGGGGCGCTGCTGGTGCTGGCCTCGGCGCTGACGGTGCGCACCAGGTGGGAGAAGCCCTTCCAGGCGTCCCGCTCGATGACCGACGAAGGGCCGTGGGCCCGGCGGCCGTTCACCCGGCTCACGGTGTCCGGCCCCGAGCTGTACGGGCGGATCGCGGTGGCGGGGACTTCGGCGGGCCCGGTGACCGAGGTCCGGGTGGTGGGCGACGGCGAGGTGGACGTGCACCTGGTGCTCGGCGCGGAGGCGGCCGGGCCGGGCGCGGTGGTGGCGGCCGGGTTCGAGCTGCTGTCGGGCGCGGCCCGGCGGACGCCGGTGGCGGAGCTGCCGGACGGGCGGACGTGGCCGGGGCTGGTGCTGGAGTCGGTGCGGTCGTCGGCGCCGCGGAACTCCGGCACGCTGCAGACGGTGCCCTTCCGGGTCCGGGCGGAGCACGACCTGCTGGCGAGCGCCGGGGTGTTCGGCCTGGGCACGGCCGCCGGGCCGGGCAGCCACTTCCCGGGGATCAGCCGGAGCACCCCGCTGAAGGTCGGCGGGGCCGGGCAGAGCGCGGTGGCGGAGTTCTCCGCGAAGGGCTTCGAGGCGGGCGCGGTCACCGCGGTGGCGGTGACCCGGGGCATGGCGGCGGGCCCCCTGCTCCGGTTCCGCTCGCGCCGGGCGACGGCCCGCTTCGACCGCCCGTTCGCCTTCCTGGCGGTGCACCGGCCGACCGGCCTGGTCCTGGTCACGGGCTGGGTGGCGGAGCCCGCGGACGCCTGACGCCCGGCACCGGGACGGCGCGCGGCGCACCGGGGAGGGCAGCAGCGGGGAGGGCAGCGGCCGGGCGCGGCCGGGTAGTACGGTCTTCGAGGGCGCGTCGCCCCGTTCTCGGCATGGTGGTCGGCAGTGCCGGCCGGTGTTCAGTGGAGGTGGACGGGTGCCCGGTGCGATCCAGTCGCTGTCGCGGGCGGCCGCGATCCTGCGCCTGCTGGCGGGCGGGGAGCGGCGGCTCGGCCTGTCGGAGGTGGCGACGGGGCTGGGGCTGGCGAAGGGCACCGCGCACGGCATCCTGCGCACGCTCCAGCAGGAGGGCTTCGTCGAGCAGGACCCGGAGAGCGGCAAGTACCAGCTGGGCGCGGAGCTGCTGCGGCTGGGCCAGAGCTACCTGGACGTGCACGAGCTGCGGGCCCGGGCGCTGGTGTGGGCGGACGACCTGGCCCGGGCGGCCGGGGAGACGGTGTACCTGGGGGTGCTGCACCAGCGGGGGGTGCTGGTGGTGCACCACGTGTTCCGGCCGGACGACTCGCGGCAGGTGCTGGAGGTCGGTTCGATGCAGCCGCTGCACGCGACCGCGCTGGGCAAGGTGCTGCTGGCGTACGACCCGGTGGCGCGCGGCGAGCTGGGCGACGGCCCGTGGGAGGCGTTCACGGCCCGGACGGTGACGGAGCCGGCGGAGCTGGACGCGCAGTGCGCGCTGGTGCGCGAGCGCGGCTGGGCGGACGCGGTGGAGGAGACCTGGGAGGGGGTGGCCTCGGTGGCGGCGCTGATCCAGGACCGGCGGCGCAACCCGGTGGGCGCGGTGTGCGTGTCGGGCGCGGTGGAGACGGTGTGCGGCCCGGACGGCGCGGTGCGCCCGGCGCTGGTGGCCTCGGTGCGGACGGCGGCCCGGGCGATCTCCCGGGACTTGGGCGCGCACCGGTTCTGAATCCCGGGGGGAGTGCGTCACACCGCCTTGACGGGGGGCGTCCGGCTGCGGTTGGCTTCCGAAGTCCGTTCGACATTGTCGAACGGCGTCTGGATCACCCCGGCGGACCGCCCGCCCGACTGGTTTGCCGGACCCGCGCGCACGGGGACTGACGAATGGTCACCCCCCGTCCCGTCGCCGCCCACGAGCCGAGGAACCGCATGACTGCCAGCCACATCGCCGCGATCGACCAGGGCACCACGTCCAGCCGGTGCATCCTGTTCGACGCGGACGGCCGGATCGTCGCCGTCGAGCAGCAGGAGCACGCGCAGCTCTTCCCGCAGCCCGGCTGGGTGGAGCACGACGCGGCGGAGATCTGGACCAGGGTGCGGTCGGTGGTGCGCGGCGCGCTGGAGCGGGCCGGGCTGACCGCGGCGGACGTCCGGGCGGTGGGCATCACCAACCAGCGCGAGACCACGGTGCTGTGGGACCGGCACACCGGCGTGCCGGTGCACAACGCGATCGTCTGGCAGGACACCCGCACCGAGGCGCTCTGCCGCGAGCTGGGCCGCAACGTCGGGCAGGACCGGTTCCGCCGGGAGACCGGCCTGCCGCTGGCCAGCTACTTCGCCGGGCCGAAGATCCGCTGGCTGCTGGACCACGTCGAGGGGCTGCGCGAGCGCGCCGAGGCCGGGGACGTGCTGTTCGGGACGATGGACAGCTGGCTGATCTGGAACCTGACCGGCGGGGTGGACGGCGGCCGGCACGTCACCGACGTCACCAACGCCTCCCGCACCCTGCTGATGAACCTGCACACCCTGGAGTGGGACGAGCGGATCGCCGAGTCGATCGGCGTCCCGCTGGCGATGCTGCCGGAGATCCGCTCCTCCGCCGAGGTGTACGGCGAGGCGGTCGGCGACCTGGCGGGCGTGCCGGTCGCGGCGGCGCTCGGCGACCAGCAGGCGGCGCTGTTCGGCCAGACCTGCTTCGCCGAGGGCGAGGCCAAGTCGACCTACGGCACCGGCACCTTCCTGCTACTGAACACCGGCGGGAGGATCGTCCACTCGTACCACGGGCTGCTCACCACGGTCGGCTTCCGGATCGGCGAGCAGCCGCCGGTGTACGCGCTGGAGGGGTCGATCGCGGTGACCGGCTCGCTGGTGCAGTGGCTGCGCGACCAGCTCGGGATCATCTCGACGGCGGCGGAGATCGAGACCCTGGCGGGCACCGTCGAGGACAACGGCGGCGCGTACGTGGTACCCGCGTTCTCCGGTCTGTTCGCCCCGTACTGGCGCTCCGACGCGCGCGGCGTGATCACCGGGCTGACCAGGTACGTCACCAAGGGGCACCTGGCGCGGGCGGTGCTGGAGGCGACGGCCTGGCAGACCCGCGAGGTGGTGGACGCGATGCAGAAGGACTCCGGCGTCACGCTGACCGCGCTGAAGGTCGACGGCGGGATGACCTCCAACAACCTGCTGATGCAGTGCATCGCGGACGTGCTGGACGTGCCGGTCGAGCGCCCGTACGTCGCCGAGACCACCGCGCTGGGCGCGGCCTACGCGGCGGGCCTGGCGGTCGGCTTCTGGGACGACCAGCGGACGCTGCGGGCCAACTGGCACCGGGCCGCCGAGTGGACGCCGAAGATGGCCGCCGACACGCGCGAGCGCGAGCACCGCAACTGGTTGAAGGCCGTGGAGCGCACCATGGGCTGGATCGACCAGGACGAGCAGCCGGAGCGCTGAGCCCGGCCCGGCAGGACCCACCGATCGGAAGGAGCAGCGGACCGGCCGCACACCGGGCCGCCCACCACACACCATGGCAACCACCCCGCACCCCGCGGCGACCGTCCCGACCCTGGGCGCCGAGCGCCCCACCGGCCGCCTCGTCCCCCGCGCCGCCACCCGCGAGCTGCTCGGCCGGGCCCGCTACGACCTGCTGGTGATCGGCGGCGGCATCCTGGGCACCGCCACCGCGTGGACCGCCGCCCAGGCCGGGCTGAAGGTGGCCATGGTGGACGCCGGGGACTTCGCCAACGCGACCTCCTCGGCCTCGTCGAAGCTGGTCCACGGCGGGCTGCGCTACCTGCAGACCGGCGCGGTGCGGCTGGTCGCGGAGAACCACCGCGAGCGCCGGGCGCTGGCCACCGACGTGGCCCCGCACCTGGTCAACCCGCTGACCTTCTTCGTGCCGGTGTACGAGGGCGGGCCGCACTCGGCGCCGAAGCTCGGCGCGGGCGTGTTCCTGTACTCGGCGCTGTCGGCGTTCCGCGACGGCCTGGGCCGGGTGGTCTCCCCCGCGGTGGCGGCGCGCGCCGTGCCGGGGCTGCGGACCGAGGGGCTGCGCCGGGTCGCGGTGTACGGCGACCACCAGATGAACGACGCCCGGATGGCCGTGATGACGGTGCGGGCGGCGGTGGACGCGGGCGCGGTGGTGCTCAACCACGCCGAGGTGACGGGGCTGCGCTTCACCCGCGGCCGGGTCACCGGCGCGGAGGTGCGCGACACCCTGGACGGCACCGGGTTCGGGGTGGACGCCCGGCTGGTGCTGAACGCGACCGGCCCGTGGGTGGACCACCTGCGGCGGATGGAGCACGCGGGCGCGGCGCCGTCGATCCGGCTGTCCAAGGGCGCGCACGTGGTGCTGCGCCGGCAGGCGCCGTGGCGGGCGGCGCTGACCATCCCGATCGACCACTACCGGGTGTCGTTCGCCATCCCGTGGGAGGACCACGTCCTGCTCGGCACGACCGACGAGGAGTACACCGGCGACCCGCTGGAGGTGCGGGCCACCGACGCGGACGTCGAGCAGATCCTGTCCGAGGCCGGGCACGCGGTGCGCGGCGAGCACCTGCGCCGCGAGGACATCACGTACGCCTTCGCGGGCCTGCGGGTGCTGCCGGGCGGGCCGGGGGAGACCGCGGCGGCGAAGCGGGAGACGGTGGTGACCGAGGGCCGGGCCGGGATGCTGTCGGTGGCGGGCGGCAAGTGGACGACGTACCGGCACATCGGCCGGGTGGTGCTGGAGAAGCTCAAGCACGCCCCGGGGGTGGGCCTGGCCGAGGACGTCTCGCCGATCCCGCCGACGGTGCCGCTGCCGGGCATCGGCGCCCCGCAGGCGGTGGCCCGCCGGCTGCTGACCGACCTCGAACCGGGCAGCCGGATGGACCCGCTGGTGGCCCGGAACCTGGCCACCCACTACGGCACGCTGTCCTTCGACATCGCCCGCCTGATCGCCGAACGCCCGGAGCTGGGCGAGCGGATCCACCCGGACGGCCCGGACGTGTGGGCGCAGGTGGTGTACGCGGCCGAGCAGGAGTGGGCGTACACGGTGGACGACGTGCTGCGGCGGCGCACCACGCTGACGGTGCGCGGGCTGGACGGCGAGGAGGTGCGCAAGCGCACCGCGGAGCTGCTGAGGGGCTGAGCGCAGGGCGACGCCCTCCGGGAGAAGCGGGAGGTCCGGAGGGCGTCGCGGCTCGGGGGGGCTGCCGGTGGTCAGACGATCAGGCTGAGCGGCAGGATCAGCGCGATGGCGACCACCGAGATGATGGTCTCCATCACCGACCAGGACTTCAGCGTCTGGCCCACGCTCATCCCGAAGTACTCCTTGACCAGCCAGAACCCGGCGTCGTTGACGTGCGACAGGAACAGCGAGCCGGCGCCGATCGCCAGCACCAGCAGCGCGGCGTGGCTGGTGGACATCCCGGCGGCCAGCGGGCCGACGATGCCCGCGGCGGTGATGGTGGCGACCGTGGCCGAGCCGGTGGCCAGCCGGATCAGCACCGCGATCAGCCAGCCGAGCAGCAGCGCGGAGACGTGCCACTTGCCGGACCACTCGCTGACGGCCTGGCCGACGCCGACGTCGATCAGGGTCTGCTTGAAGCCGCCGCCCGCACCGACGATGAACACGATGCCGGCGATCGGGCCGAGCGCCGAGCCGACCGTCTCGGAGATCCGGCCCTTGTCGAAGCCGGCCGCCCGGCCCAGGGTGAGCATGCCGAGCAGGGTCGCGGCGAGCAGCGCGATCAGCGGGGAGCCGATGAAGTCGAAGACCCGCTGCACGGTGGCCTTCGGGTCGTCGACCAGCACGTCGGTGAGCGCCTTGCCGAGCATCAGCGCCACCGGCAGCAGGATGGTGGCCAGCACGGCGGCGAACTTCGGGGTCCGCCCGGGCTTCTCCGCCGCGGCGCTCTCCGTCGCGGCGCTCTCCGCCGGGGCGGTCTCCGCGGGCAGTTCGAGCGGGCCGACCCAGCGCTGGGCGAGCCGGCCGAACAGCGGGCCGGCCACGATCAGGGTGGGGACGGCGATCAGCAGGCCGAGCGCCAGGGTGACGCCGAGGTCGGCGTGCAGGGCGTCGACGGCGACCAGCGGGCCGGGGTGCGGCGGGACGAGGCCGTGCAGCACCGAGAGGCCGGCCAGCGCGGGGATGCCGATGCCGATCAGCGGGGCGTTGCCGCGCCGGGCCACCAGCAGCACGATCGGGACCAGCAGCACCACGCCGACCTCGAAGAACAGCGGCAGGCCGAGCACGGCGGCGATCAGCGCCATCGCCCAGGGCAGCAGCTTGGGGCCGGTGCGGGCCAGCACGGTGTCGGCGATGGTGTTGGCGCCGCCGGAGTCGGCGAGCAGCTTGCCGAGCATCGCGCCCAGGCCGATCAGCAGGCCGACCGAGGCGACGGTGGCGCCGAAGCCGGTGGAGAAGCTGGTCAGCAGCTTGTCGAAGGGCGCCCCGGCGACGGCGGCGAGCAGCCCGGAACCGAGCGTGAGGGCCAGGAACGGGTGCAGCTTGAGCCGGGTGATCAGCAGCACGATCGCGCCGATGCTGAGCAGCACGGCGAGCAGCAGTTGGCCGTTGCTCGCGGTGTGCGGCAGCACCGGTGCGTCGGCGGCCAGCAGGGTGGGGGTCACGGGGGTCTCCATTGACGGGCCGTCACCGTCCGGCGATCGGGCGGGCGGTGGACGGGGTGTGACGTGGGGTGCGACGTGGGGTGCGGCGCGGGGGTCGGCGCGGGGGTCGGGTGCCTCAGCGGGCCAGGGCGGCGACGGCGCGGGCGACGAGCGTGTCGGGGTCGGCGTCGACGTCCAGCACGGTGCCGTGCTCGTCCGGTTGGAGCGGTTCGAGCGCGGCGTACTGGGAGTCCAGCAGCGAGGGCGGCATGAAGTGGCCGGTGCGGTGCGCGATCCGGTCACCGACCAGGTCGTGGCTGCCGGACAGGTGCAGGAAGAACGCGTCGGGGCAGGCGGTGCGCAGCACGTCGCGGTAGTGGCGCTTGAGCGCGGAGCAGGTGACCACTCCCCCGCTGCCGGCCGCGGCCCGCTCGCCCAGCCAGCCGCCGAGGGCGCGCAGCCAGGGCAGGCGGTCCCGGTCGTCGAGCGGGGTGCCGGCGCTCATCTTGGCGATGTTGGCGGCGGGGTGGAAGTCGTCGGCCTCGGCGTACGGGAGGCCGAGGCGGTCGGCGAGCAGTCGGGCGACGGTGGTCTTCCCGACTCCGGAGACGCCCATCACCACGACGACGGGCGGCTGCTGGTTCTCGGCACTGAGAGCCATGGGTGGTGCTCCTGTCCTTGCCTGCTTGCGTGGGCAACCTTGGCGCAAAGGTATGACTTATTCAAGCGACCGAAACCTAATCGTCATACTTTTTGGTGTTCGAGCGGGCGGGAGGGGGTGGGCGCGGGGCGGTGGGGCGGCGGGACGGGCGCCGCCTTCCCCGGGATCGCGCCGATTAAGCTGGCCGGATGGAGATCCAGGGCCTGCCCGGCCGCCTGCTCGCCGACCTCGGTCCCGCCATCGCCTCCGGCGAGCTGCCGGAGGGCACGGTGCTGCGCGCCGAGGAGCTGGAGCAGCGGCACGGGGTGTCCCGCACGGTGGTCCGGGAGGCGGTGCGCATCCTGGAGTCGATGCGGATGGTCGAGCCGCGCCGCCGGGTCGGCATCACCGTCCGCCCGAAGGCCGACTGGGACGTGTTCGACCCGCTGGTGATCCGCTGGCGGCTGGCCGGGGCGGACCGCTCCGCGCAGCTGCGCTCGCTGGGCTCGCTGCGGGTCGCGGTGGAGCCCGCCGCGGCGGCGCTGGCGGCGCGCTGCGCGGACGACGACGACCGGCGCGAGCTGAGCGCGCTGGCCGTCGAGTTGACGGTCACCGCCCGGGCGGCGGACCTGGAGGCCTTCCTCGCGCACGACATCGCCTTCCACGCGGCGGTGCTGCGGGCCTCCGGCAACGAGATGTTCGCGCACCTGAAGGACACCGTGGGCGCCGTCCTCACCGGGCGCACCGAGCACCGGCTGATGCCGCACCGCCCGCGCGAGTACGCGGTGCAGCTGCACCGGGACGTCGCCCAGGCGATCTGCACGGGCGACCCGGAGCTGGCGGAGCGGGCGATGCGGACCATCGTGGTCGGCGCGCTGGAGGAGCTCGACGCCACCCTGCCGGACTGAACGCCCCGGCCCGCCGCCGCTGCTGTCGCCACCGTCACTGCCGCTGCCGCTGCCGAGCCGAACTCCCGGGCCCGGAACGGCCGGGAGGGCGCCCTTGCGGCCCCGGTTACGATCCTGACGGGGGCTCGGGGAGGCACCGGCGCGACACGCCCACGGTCGACTGGATCGGCCCGGCCGGTGGCATGGCTCCTCCCGGACGGGGCAGGGCTGGTCCTGGTGCGCCCGACCGGGGCGCGTGACCGACAGGGGGTTGGCGATGGCCGTTCGTCGGCGCGGTCGACTGCCGGACGAGGTGCGGGCGGCCGCCGTCCGGGCGGGCCTGGCGTTCGCCTTCACGGTGTTCACCTTCGTGGTGGCGCTGTTCGCCTCCTGGGCCCACACCGCCCTGCTGACACCGGCGTTGGCGCTGATGGCGCTGGGCGTCTTCGCGCTCGCCTGGTGCCTGATCGACGTGGCGGTCTCCCGGCAGGTCGCCGCCTCCCGCCGCCGTGCCCCCAACTCGACCGGCCCGTTGGAGGGTTCGCGCGAGCGCGGCGGCGCCCGGCACCGCTGACGACGGGTCAGTCCTGCTGGTAGCGGCCGGGGGTGGTGCCGAAGGCGTGCCGGAACGCCTCGATGAACGCGCTCGGCGAGCGGAAGCCGCAGGCGGCGGCGGTGGCGGTGACCGAGCGGCCGCCGGCCAGCAGCACCAGGGCGTGCTGGAGCCGCAGTTGGGTGCGCCACTGCGGGAAGCCGAGGCCGAGTTCGGCCCGGAACAGCCGGCTCAGGGTGCGTTCGGCGGCGCCGACGGCGCGGCCGAGCTCGGCCAGCGAGCGGTCGTCGGCCGGGTCGGCGGCGAGCAGCGCGGCCAGGTCGCGCAGCCGGGGGTCGGCGGGCCGCGGCAGGCCGATCGGCAGTTCGGGGGCGTGCGCGAGCTGGTCCAGAGCGGCCCGTTCGAGGGTTCGGGCGGGGCGTCCGGTGGGGGCGTCGGGGCCGGTCAGGTGGGCGATGATCTCGCGCAGCAGCGGGGTGACGGCTAGCACCGCGGGCGCGGCGAGCCGCAGCGGGTCGGTGCCGGCCGGGTAGACCAGGCAGCGCAACTCGCTCGGGCCGTGCGCCTGTTGGGCGTGCGGAACACCGGCGGGCAGCCACACCGCGCGGTGCGGCGGGACGACCCAGCGCCCCTGCGGGGTGCTCACCTCCAGCACGCCCAGGCCCGGGGTGATCAGCTGGTCGACGTCGTGCCAGTGCCAGTCGATCCGCTCCCGGTGGGCCAGCGGAAGCCGGCTCGGGCCGGTCTCCTTCTGGTGGCGGGGGGCCGACGGCGGGCCGTCCTCGGGCGATTGGCGGGTTGGCGACACAGGTTGGCAGAGTACCGGAAGCCCGCACCCGGCCGCGGCCGCCAGGCTGGTCCGCATGACGAGCGAGACGGCCGGTGTGTGGCACCGGATGCGGATGTGGGGCGCGGCGCACGCCGTGGACGACCTCTACCAGGGCCTGATCCCCGCGGTGGTCCCGTACTTCGTGCTGGAGCGCGGCTACGGGTACGTGGCGGCGGGCGGGTTGACGCTGGCGGCGACGCTGGGCAGCGCGATCCCGCAGCCGCTGGTCGGCCTGCTGGTGGACCGGCGGCCGCTGCCCTGGCTGTCGGCGGCGGGGCTCGCGCTGGCCGGGCTGGGCGCGGGGCTGAGCGGGCTGGCCGACGGGTACGCGCTGGTGTGGCTGCTGGTGCTGCTCTCCGGCCTCGGGGTGGCGGCCTTCCACCCGGCGGCGGGGCGGGCGGCCCGGGAGGCGGCGGGCGACTCCACCAGCGCGATGAGCGTCTTCGCGGCGGGCGGCAGCGTCGGATTCTTCCTGGCGCCGGTGCTGGCCACCCCGCTGCTGTCGGCGTGGGGCGTGCGGGCGACCGCGGTGTTCGTGCTGCCGGCCCTGGTGATGGCGGCGGTGCTGTTCCGGGCCCGGCACCGGACGTACCCGCACGCGCTCGGCGGGGCGAAGCGGGCCGGGAAGGACCGCTGGCGGCCGTTCCTGGTGCTGACCGGGGTGGAGATCGTCCGCTCGGTGGTGTTCTTCGGCGTCAGCACCTTCATCGAGCTGTACTGGCTGCGGCAGCTGCACGCCTCGCACCTGCTGGCCGGGGCGGCGCTGACCTGCTTCCTGCTCGGCGGCGTCGCGGGCACCCTGGGCGGCGGGCGGCTGGCCGACCGGATCGGCATGGTGCGCACCGCGCAGTGGGGCACCGCGCTGACCGTGCCGCTGCTGGTGCTGCTGCGGGTGACGCCCGGCGCGTGGGCGCCGCTGCTGTTCGCCGTGCTGGCGGGCGCCGCGCTGAACCTGCCGTTCGCCGTGCTGGTCAAGCTCGGCCAGGACTACCTGCCCAACCGTCCGGGCACCGCGGCCGGGGTCACCCTGGGGCTGGCCGTCAGCGTCGGCGGCCTGATCGCGCCGCTGTTCGGCCTGATCGCCCAACGGCACGGCCCGCAGGGGGTGATGTGGCTGCTGCCCGCGATCCCGCTGCTGGGCGTCGCGCTGGGCGCGTTCATGGTCGAGCCGGGCCGCTGGAAGGACGAGGACGGCGCGGCCCCGGAGCTCGAACCGGCCGGGAGCGCCGCCGCCTCCTAGGCTGGACGGCATGAGCCCTTCGATCGCCACCAACAACCGGGTGGGACTGGCCGAGCTGCTGGAGTTCGTCCGCCCCCGCCACCGCGCCCTGCTGATCACCCGCCGCGCCGACGGGAGCCCGCAGGCCTCCCCGCTGACCTGCGGGGTGGACGACTCCGGCCGGATCGTGATCTCCACCTACCCGGAGCGGGCGAAGACCCGCAACGCCAAGCGGGACACCGCGGTGAGCGTGGTGGTGCTCTCCGACGAGTGGGACGGCCCCTGGGTGCAGGTCGACGGCGAGGCCGAGGTGCTGGACATGCCGGAGGCGCTGGAGCCGCTGGTGGAGTACTTCCGCACCATCGCGGGCGAGCACCCGGACTGGGACGAGTACCGGGAGGCGATGCGCCGCCAGGACAAGTCGCTGATCCGGATCACCCCGCGCCGCTGGGGCCCGATCGCCACCGGCGGCTTCCCGGCCCGGCTGGCCGAGCGGTAGCCCGCCGCCCCGCCCCTCCCCGCCCCTCCCCCGGCCGTCGAGGACCGGCCGCGGGAGGGGCGCGGGATCAGCCGCGGGAGGGGGGCGCGGGATCAGCCGCGCTGGCCGACCGCGTAGCCGTACTGGGCGGGCCAGTTGCGGGGGACGTCGAGCTCCCGGGCGGCGTGCAGCGGCCAGTAGGGGTCGCGGAGGAGTTCGCGGCCGAGCATGACCGCGTCGGCGCGGCCCTGGGCGACGATCTCCTCGGCCTGGGCGGCGTCGGTGATCAGGCCGACCGCGTTGACCGGGAGGCCGGACTCGCGGCGGACGGTCTCGGCGAACGGGACCTGGTAGCCGGGCTCGACGGGGATCCGCGCGTGCGGGACGTTGCCGCCGGTGGAGACGTCGATCAGGTCGACGCCGACGGCCTGGAGCTCCTTGGCCAGCAGGACGGACTCCTCGACCGTCCAGCTGGGCTCCTCGGGGAGCCAGTCGGTCGCCGAGACCCGGAAGAACACCGGGAGTTCGGCGGGCCACACGGCCCGGACCGCGGCCGCGACCTCGCGGGCGAAGCGGCTGCGCCCGGCGAAGTCGCCGCCGTAGCCGTCGGTGCGGCGGTTGGAGACCGGGGAGAGGAACTGGTGGGTGAGGTAGCCGTGCGCGCCGTGCACCTCGACCACCTGGAAGCCGGCCGCCAGCGCGCGGCGGGCCGCGGCGGCGAAGTCCTCGACCAGTTCGGCGATCTGGTCCTCGGTCAGCTCGGCGGGGACGGGGTAGCCCTCGCCGAACGGGACCGGGGAGGCGCCGACGACCTGCCAGCCGCCCCGCTCGACCGGGAGCGGGCCGCCGCCGTCGCCGGGCCGGCCGGTGGACGCCTTGCGGCCGGCGTGGGCGAGCTGGATCGCGGGCACCGCGCCGTGCTGGGTGATCAGCGCGGCGATCCGGGCCAACTGCTCCTGCTGGCGGTCGTTCCACAGGCCGAGGTCCCACGGGGAGATCCGGCCGTCCGGACGGACGCCGGTGGCCTCGACCATCACCAGTCCGGCGCCGCCGGCGGCCCGGGCGCCGAGGTGGGCGAGGTGGAAGTCGGTGGCGACGCCGGTGTCGGGGCCCTCGGGGGCGGCCGAGTACATGCACATCGGGCTGAGCCAGATCCGGTTGGGGATGGTCAGCGAGCGGAGGGTGATGGGCTCGAACAGGGCGCTCACGGCGGCCCGTCCTTCCTGTGGTCCGGACACGGCTTCTTTCGCTTCGTACGATACCCACCGTACTACGAGGACTGTCAAACTACGAGAGGTGTCGTACCATGAACCCGTGACCCTCGACCACGACCCGGACTGCCCCGGCCTGCTCCCCGAACCTCCGGCCGCGGAGCTGGAGTTGGCGTGCGTGCTGCACGCACTGGCGGACCCGATGCGGCTGCGGATCGTCTCCGAGCTCGCGGGCGCGGGCGGCGACGAGCTGAACTGCCTGGCCTTCGAGCTGCCGGTCACCAAGTCGACGATGACCCACCACTTCCGGGTGCTGCGCGAGGCCGGGCTGATCCGCCAGCACCGGCGCGGCACCTCGAAGATGAACGCCCTGCGCGCGGACGACCTGGCCGCCCGCTTCCCCGGCCTGCTGGAGGCGGTCCTGGCCGCCACCGCGACCGCCGCGCCCGCCACCGCCGACGCCGCCACCGCCGCGCACGCGTGACCGGCTGCCCCGAAGGGCAGCTCCGACTGCCCTTCCGTCACTGAGCGCCACCTGACGGGGCGTCACGCCCCGGCGCGATCACGCCGTCCGGAGCGGCGGACACCCGCCGCCCCGCGGCCGGAACCATCGCGCCACTCTGCACGTCACTCGCCCCGGAAGCCCCGCGCGCCCCGTACGGACGATCTTTCCTGACACGGTCATGCCTGGTCACGCGCCCTTCACCCGAGTTGTCCCGGCGTTCATCCGCCGTGGTCATTTGGTCTATACCAATCAGGTAATCTGACCGACGACAGGTGTCAATGTCTGGCCGTGGGGGGCCCAATGACTGCCAATCACCTTCCGTCACCACCTTCCGATCAGGAGCTCTATTGGTATTTCGGGCCTCAGCGCCGCTGGGTCCCACTGCTGTCCGCGCTCGCCTTCACGGTCAGCGCCGGCACCATGCTCAGCTTCTCGCTGCGCACCCCGGCCCTGTGGCCGTTCCTCGCCGTCCTCGGCGTCAACGCCGTCGCCCTCGCCCTGACCTGCCTGAACGGACTGCGCCGCCGCCGCTTCACCCGGGCCGGCCACGAACTGCTGGTCGCCGCCTGGCAGCCGGCCGCCCCGCCGTCCGTCGACCTGTACCTGCCGACCTGCGGCGAACCGCTCGACATCCTGGAGAACGCCTACCGCGCGGTCGCCCGCAGCGAGTACGCCGGACGCCTGGACGTCTGGGTGCTCGACGACGCCGACCGGCCCGAAGTCGCCGCGCTGGCGGACCGGTTCGGCTACCACTACGTGGTCCGCCCGAACCGCGGCGAGTTCAAGAAGGCCGGCAACCTCAACCACGCGCTGACCCTCGGCGACGGCGAGTTCATCGCCATCCTGGACGCCGACTTCGCACCGCGCGCCGACCTGCTGCGGCACCTGCTGCCGTACTTCGGCGACCCGAAGGTCGGCATCGTGCAGAGCCCGCAGTGCTTCGACACCGACGCCTCGATGGGCTGGGTGCAGCGCGCCGCCGGCTCCGCCCAGGAGTGGTTCTTCCGCTGGGTGCAGCCCAGCCGGGACGCCTCCGACGCCGCCATCTGCTGCGGCTCCAACGCCGTCTACCGGCGCGCCGCGATCGACGCCGCGGGCGGCTTCGCCCGGCTCGACCACAGCGAGGACATGTACACCGGCCTCGCCCTGCACCAGCGGGGCTACACCACCCGGTACGTGCCGGTGCTGGTCGCCAAGGGCACCTCGCCGGACTCCACCACCAGCTTCGTCAACCAGCAGTACCGCTGGACGATGGGCAACCTGCACCTGATCGGCGACCGGGCCACCCGCAAGGCGATGACCTGGCGGATGCGCCGCTGCTTCGACGAGGGCATCGTCGGCTACCTGGCCGCCGCCGTGAACGTGCTCACCGCCCCGCTGCCGCCGCTGGTCATGCTGTTCGCCTTCCCCGGCGAGGTCCGCGCCTGGTACGTGCTGCCGATGCTCTCGCTGCTCTGGCTGTGGCACGTGCTGCTGCCCCGGGTCAGCCGCACCCGCTGGCGCTCCGAAGTGCTGCGCGCCAACGTGCTGATGAGCTTCGCCGCCGCCACCGCCTACTGGCACACCGTCCGCGGCCGCAGCGCCGCCTGGGTGCCCACCGGCGTCGCCAAGCCCGGCCGCTCCGGCGGCATGGCCCGCAAGGTGCTGCTGGTCTCCCTGGTGTGGACGGCCGGCACGCTGGCCGCCACCGGCATCGGCGTGGCCGGAGCGACCTGGCTGCACGGCTGGCACACCACCTGGGGCCTGGCCCTGTACCTGGCCGTGCAGCTGCACCTCGGGGTGCCGCTGATCCGCGACCTGTACGCCGAACTCCGGCCGCGCGCCACCGAATCCGCAGAGTCCGCCGATCCCGGGGCCCGCCCGGCGATGCGTCCGCGGCGCTGGCCCGAGGCCCTCGCCGTCACCAGCACGCTCGCCCTGGTCGCCCTGCTCGCCTCCGGCTGGGCGGCCCCGATGCTGCCCTGGCTGGGCTGAAAGGTCCACGCTCCCGTGTCCACCAGTACCGCCCCGAGTACCGCCCCGCTCACCGTCGTGCTGAACCGAGCACCGGTCGAGCGGCCGAAGTTCCGACCCGACATCGAGGGCCTGCGGGCCGTCGCCGTCCTCGCCGTGCTCGCCTTCCACGCCGCCGTGCCCGGCTTCGCGGGCGGCTTCGTCGGCGTCGACGTCTTCTTCGTCGTCTCCGGCTACCTGATCACCGGCCTGCTGCGCACCGAGACCGCGCAGCACGGACGCGTCCGGCTGGCCGAGTTCTACTCCCGCCGGGCCCGCCGGCTGCTGCCCTCGGCCGCCGTCGTGCTGGCCGCCGTCGCCGTCGTCGGCGCCCTGCTCACCGCTCCGCTGCGCCGCGCCGACCTGGAGCGCGACGTCCTGGCCTCCGCGCTGTCCGTCGCCAACTGGCGCTTCGTCGCCGAGCAGACCGACTACCTGGCGGCCGGCCGCGACCCCAGCGCACTGCTGCACTTCTGGTCGCTCGCCGTCGAGGAGCAGTTCTACCTGCTGTGGGCCCCGCTGCTGGCCCTCGCCGCCCGCTGGGCCTGGCGCCGCCGCACCCTGCTCGGCCTGACCCTGCTGCTCGGCGCCGGCTCCTTCTGGCTCTCCCTGCACTGGAGCGCCGGCGCCTACCTCTCCACCCCGACCCGGGCCTGGCAGTTCGCCGCCGGCGCCGTCGTCGCCCTGCTGCCGATCCGTGAAGTACCGAGGCTGGTAAGGGAGTTGCTGGGCCTGGGCGGCCTGGCCGGGGTGCTCGCCGCGGTGCTGCTGTTCGACGGGCACACCCCCTACCCCGGGTACGCCGCGCTGCTGCCGACCGCCGCCACCGCCGCGATCATCCTGGCCGGCACCGGCGGCACCCACCTGGTCGGCCGGGCGCTGTCGCTCGGCGCGCCGCGCGCGATCGGCCGACTCTCCTACAACCTGTACCTGTGGCACTGGCCGGTGCTGGTCCTCGCCGAGGCGCACTGGGGCACCCTGCACTGGGGCGTCAAGGCCGCCCTCACCGCCGCCGCCGCGCTGCCCGCGTACGCCGCGCTGCACTGGCTGGAGCAGCCGCTGCGCCGCAGCCGGGTGCTGGGCGAGATCCCGCGCCGCGGGCTGTCGCTGGGCCTGACCGCGGTGGTCTTCCCGGTGCTGCTGGCGCTGGTCGTCGGCTCCGGCACCATCCGCAACCTGGGCCCGGCCACGCCGCCGGACCCGTCCGGCCTGCCGCCGGGCGCCCGCACCGGCAGCAGCCTGCTGGCCGCCGCGCCGCCCCCGCACGCGCCGACCGTGCCCAACCCCGTCCAGGCCCGGCAGGACTTCCCGCCGGACGGCGCCTGCGAGGTGGACCCGGCCGACACCACCAGCCCGCCGTGCCGCTTCGGCACCGGCGACGACCGGATCGTGCTGCTCGGCGACTCGCACGCCGGCCAGTGGTTCTCCGCGCTGCTCGGCATCGCCGCCCAGCACCACCTGTCCGTCGAGGAGCTGGTCAAGCAGGGCTGCCCGCTGCCCGGGATCACGGTCACCAACCCGCAGTTGGGCCGCACCTACCACGAGTGCGACACCTGGCGGGCGAACGCCCTGACCAGGCTGAAGGACGGGCCGAAGCCCAAGCTGATCGTGGTCTCCACGCTCAACCGCTACACCGCCGACCGGGCCGCGCTGCTGGACGGCTGGCAGCAGACCCTCGCCCCGCTGCGGGAGCTGGGCGTCCCGATCGTCTACCTGCAGGACACCCCGAACCCCGGCCGGGACGTCCCGGCCTGCGTCTCCGGGCACCCGGACACCACCTCCGCCTGCGACTTCCCGCGCGCCGAGGGCCTGTACGCCGACCCGCTGGCCGAGGAGATCGCCGCCGGGAGGCTCCCCGGCGTCAAGACCGTCGAGGTCAACTCGGTGCTCTGCCCGGCGAGCGGGCGCAGCTGCCCGGCCGTCCTGGAGCACGTGCTGCTGTACCGCGACGACTCGCACCTGACCAACGCCGCGGCCGTGGTCCTCACCCCGCGGCTCGACCGGCTCCTCACCGAGCAGGGCGTGTTCGGCACCGGCTGGACCACCCTGCTGCACGACGAGTTCGACGGCCCGGCCGGCAGCCGGCCGGACGCCGCGACCTGGCAGTACGACCTGGGCACCTGCTACCCCGGCTGCCCGGCCCCGCAGTGGGGCACCGGCGAGGTGGAGACCATGACCGACTCCGCCGCGAACGTCCGCCTGGACGGCAGGGGCGCGCTGGAGATCACGCCCACCCGGGACGCGGCCGGCCGCTGGTCCTCCGGGCGGATCGAGTCCCGGCGGGCCGACCTGGCCGCCCCGGCGGGCGGGGTCCTGCGGGTGGAGGCCGAGGTGGCGCTGCCCGACGTGCACGGCCCGGCCGCGGCCGGCTACTGGCCCGCGTTCTGGGCGCTCGGCGGCAAGCTCCGCGACGGCTACACCGGCTGGCCCGGCGTCGGCGAGCTGGACGTCCTGGAATCCGTCGGCGCCCGCGGCGTGTTCGGCACCCTGCACTGCGGCACCACCCCCGGCGGGCCGTGCCAGGAGCCGAACGGCCTGGGCTCCGGCGAACAGCCGTGCGCGGACTGCTGGGGCGCCTTCCACACCTACGCCGTCGAGATCGACCGCTCGGCCAGCCCGGAACGGGTCCGCTGGCTGCGGGACGGCCGGGAGTACTTCCAGGTGACCGCCGACCAGGTCGACCCGGCCGCCTGGGACCAGGCCGTCCACCACGGGATCTTCCTGATCCTGAACGTCGCCGTCGGCGGCAACCTCCCGGCCGCGTACGGCAGTTCGCCCACGGCGGCGACGGAACCGGGCCACCCGATGAAGGTCGCCTCGGTCACCGTCTCCACACGGCAGTAGGACCGGCGGGACCGCGCGGCCCGCCGCGCGCCACCCGCAGGACCGCGGCACAGTGCGCCGGTTGCACCGTGCCGCGGTCCTCGCGTTGCGCCTACTCCGGCTTGCGGAACATCCGCGTCGCGGTGATCTCGCCGTGGACGGCCGGCCCGTCCGGGTCCTGCGGGGCCGGGAGGCCGGGGCGCAGGTGCTCCTCCACCGAGATGTACTTCAGGCCGGCCCGCAGGTCGGCGTCGTTGCGCAGCCGGATGACCAGCGGGAACTCGGCCAGCGCGGTGGTGTCGAACAGGCCGGTGGTGTAGATGAGCTGGACGCCGAGCGCGTCGGCGACGGCGCGCTGGAGCTCCAGCAGGTAGGTCGCGTTGGCGCGGCCGATCGGGTTGTCGAGGAACAGCGTGCCGGCGTGCCGCAGCTGGGACTGGCCGCGGTCGTTGGCGCGCAGCGCGGCCATCGTGCAGTACAGGGCGATGGCGGCGGTGAGCAGCTGGCCGCCGGAGAAGACGTCCGACATCTGGCCGACCGAGACGCGCTCGGCGCGCAGCACTGCGTCCGGCTTGAGGATCTCGACCGAGACGCCCTTGGGGCCGATCGCGGCGGCGACGCCGCGCAGCAGCAGCGACATGCCGTCGCGGCGCAGGTCGGAGTTCTTCTTGACGGCGGAGCGGGTGGCCTCGTCGATGACCTCGCCGAGCCGCTCGACCAGGACGGCGTGGTCCGGGTCCTCGAAGCGGATCCGGAGGAACTCCTGGCCCGACCACTCGCCGAGGCCCTCGGGGAGCCGGGAGAGCCGCTGGGCGGCGCGCAGGGTGCCGAGCGAGGTCTCGACCAGGCCGCGCAGGCGGTCGACGATGGAGGAGCGGTTGCGTTCCAGCTGGGCGAGTTCGTCGGTGAGGACGCGCAGCCGGGGCGCGAACGCGGCGGCCCAGGCGGCGGCGTGGTCGGGCAGCGCGGCGGCGGGCAGCTCGCGGATCTGCTGCCGGGCGGGGGTGCGGACGGCCTCGTAGCGGGCGGCGTTGGCGTGCCGGACGAGGGCGTCGGCGGCGTCCCGGACGGCGAGTTCGGCGCCGGTGAGCTCGGTGGCGGCGGTGCGCATGGCGCGCCGGGTGTCGGTGACGGCGGCCCGGGCGGCGGCCAGCGAGCCGAGGTAGGCGTCGGCTTCGGGATCGGTCTCCTCGCCGTTGTCGCGCAGCGCGTCGCGAAGCTGTCCGGCGAGTTCCTCGAAGTCCCCGGCGGCGGCCTGCGCCTGGTCCAGCGTCCGCTGGAGGTCGGCGTGCTCGGTGCGGGCGAGGTCGACGCGTTCGCGGCGCTCGGCGAGCAGCGCGGTGGCGGTGCGCAGCAGGGCCTGGGCGTGCTCGGGGTCGGCGGGGAGCAGGTCCTCGGGCAGTTCGGTGTGCGCCTCGCCGTTCGCCGGGGCGGAGCGTTCGGCGTCGCCGCGCAGTCGGCCGACCTCCTCGGAGGCGGCGTCGGCGCGGGCCTCGATGAGGGCGACGAGTTCCTCGGCGCGGGCGGCGGCGGCCTGCCGGGCGGGGCCGTCGGCGCCGTCGGGGCTGGCGAGGAGCTCCTCGGCGCGGGCCTTGACCTTGTTGCTGAGGCGCTGGAGTTCGGCGGCGGCGGCGGTCTCGTCGCTCTCGGCGCGGGCCTGTTCGGCGCGCAGGTCGGCGCCGACGCCGACCTTCTCGTAGAGCTGGGCGGCGGCCCGGTAGGCCTCGCGCAGGGCGGGCAGCGAGGCGGGGGCGAGCTGCTCCGGCTCGGGGGCGGCGCCGACGGCGGCGATCTCGGCGCGTTCGCCGCGCAGGGTGCGGGCGGTGCGGCGGGCGTCGTCGGCGGCGCGCTGGGCGGCCCGGCGATCCTCGTCGCAGGTGCGGGCGCGTTCGGCGCACTGGGCCTGGCGGCGTTCGCACTCGACGGCGTCGTCGGCGAGTTCGCGCAGGCGGCGGGTCCAGTTGGCGCGTTCGCGCAGCCGGAAGGCGAGCCCTTCGAGGGCGTCGGCGCGGCGGCGGGCGCGCTGGGCGGCCTCCCGGCACTCCTCGTGGCGGGCGGCGGCGGCCTGGTGCTCGGTGTCGGCGTCGGCGTGGTCGGCGCGCAGGGTGGCGAGTTCGGCGGCGGTGGTCTCGGCGCGCAGGGCGGCCGCGGCGGCGCTCTCGGCGAGTTCGGCGAGGGTGCCGGGCGGGCAGCTGGCGTGCCAGGAGGCGAGCCGGGCGGCGAGGGCGCGGTCGCCGCCGAGGCGGGCGGCGAGTTCGCGGATGTGCTCCTCGCGGGCGGTGGCGCGGGCGCGCAGTTCGCGGCGCTCGTCGTCGGCGGCGGTCTCGTTGTGCATGGCCGGGTTGGGCGGCACCAGGAAGTACGCGGGCTCGCCCTCGATCGGGGCGATCAGCGCGGCGGCGGTGCCGACGGCGACGGTGGAGCGCGGCAGCAGGGCGGCGGCGGCCAGCGCCTCGCGGGCCCGCTCCAGCGAGGCGGGGTCGGTGACGACGACGCCGTCGACGAGTTCGGGGCGGGCGGCGAGGATGGCGTCGTGGTCGGCGGGGTCGACGGACTGGGCGAGGTAGCGCCAGCCGGGCAGGGCGGGGATGCCCTGTTCGCCGAGGTGCTCGACGGTGGCGAGGACGTCGGGGCCGGGCGGCAGCAGGCCGCCGTCGCCGAGGGCGGCGAGGATGCGGGAGTCGTCGGCGGCGGCGGTGCGCAGGTCGAACAGGGTGCGCTCGGCGGTGGCCACGGACTGGTCGAGCAGTTCGCGCAGGTCCTCGGCGCAGGCGTCGAGGCCGCGGGGGGTGAGGAAGCCCTCGGTCTCCTCGGCGCCGTCCTGGTAGGGCGTCAGGGAGAGCAGTTCGGCGAGCCGGGGTTCGGCGGCGAGCTGCGCGGCGGTGCGCTGTTCGGCGGCCAGGGCGCGGTCGGCGGCGGTGCGGGCGTCGGCGGCGCGGGCGGCGGCGAGTTCGGCCCGGGCCTCGGCGGCGGCAGCTTCGCGGACCCGGACGGCGCCGTGCTCGGCGGCGGTGCGGGCCCGCTCCAGGGCCTCGGTGGCGGCGGCCCCGGCGTCGGCGGCGTGCAGGGCGGCGCGGGCCGGGTCGGGTTCGGCGCCGGAGTCGTCGATCCAGCCGGCCTCGACGGCGGCGGCGGTCTCCTGCTCGACCTCGGTGAGGCGCTGGCGCAGGTGCTCGGCCTCGGAGCGGGCCTTCTGGGCGGCGGTGGCGGCGGCGGTGGCCTCGGCCTGGGCGGTGGCGCCGTCCTCCTGGAGTTCGCCGGCCCGCAGTTCCTCCTGGTCGGCGCGGGTCTCGGCGTGCGCGGCGGCGGTCTCCAGGGCGCGGGCGAGGGCGCCGGCGGCGCGGTCGCGGGCGGCGAGGGCGGGGGCGGCGTCGAGTTCGGCCTCGCGGATGGCGGCGGCGACCCGGCCGGCCCGGTCGGCGGCGGCGCGGTGCCGCAGGACGGCCTCGGCGGCCTGCCAGGCGGCGGACTGGGCGCGGGCGTCGGTGAGTTCGCGGCGCAGCCGGGCAGCTCCGGCGGTGGCCGCCTCCAGGCCGAGGGTGGCGTGCCGGTAGGTGAGCTCGGAGACGATCAGCGAGTGCCGGGTGCGGTCGGTCTCGGCGGCGGTGACGGCGCCCGCGGCGGCGGCGACCTCGACGGCCAGGTCGTGGACGCGGTCGCGTTCGACGGCGGAGCGGGCGGCGAGCGACAGCGCCAGCTTGCGGGTGCGCCGCTCGGCGGCCCGGTGGCCCTCGCGGACGGTCTCGCGGGCGGCGGTGGCGTCGACGATGCGCTGCAACAGGTCGACCGAGCCGGCGGTGAAGTCGCGTTCGGCGGTGAGTTCGGCGCGGCGGCCGAGCTTGGCGGCGAAGCCGTGGACCAGGTCGGCGAGGCCGTCGGTGTCCCGGGTGTCGGTGACGGCGCGCAGCAGCAGGTCGGTGAAGTCGGCGTCGCCCCGGACCGCGAACAGGCCGGCCGCCTCGCCCTCGTCGGCGTTCATCTCGCGCTGGTAGCGGAAGAGTTCGGGGTCGAGGCCGAGGGCGCCGAGGTGCTCGATCCAGCGGTCGTGGATCTCCTCGAAGGTGACGTCGAGGTGCGGCTGCGCCTTGGCGGCCTCGGTGAGCGCGTCGCGGAAGCCCTTCATGGTGCGGCGGCGGCCGCGGGCCTGCTGGTCGCCGGTGAGGGCGGGCCGCTCGGCGACCGGCAGGCCGTCCAGGGTGAGGCCGGGGCCGGGGCGGAAGGAGTACCAGAGTTCGGCGAACTTGCGCGGGTCGGAGGAGACCTGGCGGCCGCGCCACTCGCTGACCTTGCCGACCACGATGAGTTCGCCGGTGACGGTGTGCTGCCACTCCAGGGCGACGTGGCCGCAGTCGTCGGCGAGCAGGAACTTGCGCAGCACGCCGGAGGAGGCGCCGCCCAGGGTGTTGCGGTGGCCGGGCAGCATCACCGAGAAGATCAGCTTGAGCAGGACGGACTTGCCGCCGCCGTTCTCCAGGAACAGCACGCCGGCGGGCGCGGGGCGGCGCTGCGGGCCCTCGGGCTCCTCGCCGAACAGGCCGATCTGCTGCGGCTGCGGCTCGGGCACCGGCTCGCCGACTCCGCGCAGGTCGAGCACCGTGTCGGCGTAGCGGGCGCCCGCCGGTCCGATCGAGTACAGGCGGACCCGGTTCAGCTCGTACATGTGCGGTGGTTCTCCTGGAGCGGTTGCAGCTGCGGTGGCGGAGCTTCTTGGGACGGGTCAGAGGGCGTGGAACGGCAGGCCGGCGTCGGCCACCAGCTCGTCGCTCTCGTCGGGCGGGGCCAGGGTGGGGGTGCCGTCGCTGACCGGGACGACGCCCAGGTCGAGGAGTTCGGCCATCGCGGCGCCGCCGGCCAGGTCGCGGACCTGCAACTGGTAGCGGGCGGTGGTGCGGTAGGTGCCGCCGGAGTCGTCGGAGGTCTTCTGCAGGAAGCCGGAGTCGACCAGGAAGGACACCGCCTTGGAGACGATGCCGGTGGTGGAGCCGGCCAGCCGGCGGGCGTCCTTGGTGGCGCCGGTCGCGGAGCGGCGGGCCCAGACCCGCCAGGCGGCTTCCAGGCCGGGGGCGTCGCTGGCCGGGTCGGTGTTGGCGCCCTCGGCCTCGGCGCGCTCCTCCAGGCGGCGGCAGGCCTGCCGGACGAAGGCGTCCACGCCGTTGACGGTGACCCGGCCGAGGTAGCCGTCGTCGGCGAGGTCCTCGGGGCGGGGGAAGGCGAGCGCGGCGACCGCGAGGTGGGCCAGGCCGTGCAGGAAGCGGTCGGTGGACTCGGCGGCGGCGCGTCGCGAGTAGTCGCCCATCCGGACGGCGAACACCGAGTCCTCGGCGGCGGCGACGGCCATCCCGGCCCGGGCGGAGACCTCCAGCACGACCAGGCCCATGCCGGTGGCGACGGCGTCGGCGAGCCGGCCGAACGGCGGGTCCTCCCGGTAGCGGCGGACCAGTTCGCCGTACTCGGCGTCCCGGGCGGGCAGCAGCTTGGCCTGGAGGCCGAAGGAGACCAGCCGGGCGGCCTCGGCGACGTCCGCCGGGCTGATCGGCGCGGGGGCGGCGGGGGCCGGTTCGCCCTCGGGCGGTGTCCACGCCTCGCTGGTGGTGGTCATCCGAGGGCTCCTTCGGTGCGGTGGTCGTGCTCGTCGTGCTCGTCGTGCTCGTCGTGCTTGCCGCGGTGGTCGTGCTCGTCGCGGTGGTCTCGGTGGTCGCGGGTCACCCGGCGCCCCCGGCGTCCCTGGCGCTCTTGGCGTCCTTGCGGTCGGCGGCCATGCCCGCGGCGTCCAGCAGGGCGCTGCCGACGATCAGGTCGGCGCCGCCGAAGCCCGGGTCGTCCAGCCGGGTGCCGTCGTCGACGGCGAACAGCAGCCGCTCCTCACCCTGCCGGTAGGCGGTGCCGACCGGCGGGCTGGCCGCGTGCACGGCGAGCAGGGCGACCAGGTAGGCGAGTTCGTCGCCGTCCCGGTCCTCCTCCTCGTCGAGGTCGCGGGCCCGGCGGCGGGCGTCGGCGAGCAGGCCGGAGAGCCGGCGGGGGGCGTCGGCGGGCAGGTCGAGCAGGTCGAGGGCGGCTTCGAGCTGGGCCTCGGAGAACCGGCTGTCGTCGGGGGTGGCGACCAGGTCGGGTTCGGGGAGCTCGGCGCCGAGGTGCTCGCGTTCGACCGGCGGGGTGAGCAGCAGGTCGACCAGGTCGGCGACCCGGACCGAGACGGGAGTGCGCAGGCCGGTGGCGCGGGCGAAGAACGCGTCGGTGGGCCGGGTGGCGTCGCCGAGCGGCAGGGTGAGCACGGGGGCGAGCAGCTGGCCGTACAGGTCGATGCCGCTGCGCGCGGCGGGCGCGGCGAAGGCCTGCCGGTCCTGTTCGGCGCGGAACAGCGGGCCGGCCTCCAGCAGGCGGGTCTGCAACTGGGTGTGGCGGCGGATGCAGTCCTTGACGATGTCGACGAGTTCGGCGGCGCGGCGCTTGTGCTCGGCGTCGATGCTCTCGTCGCGGGCCTTGCGGATGTTGGTGAGGATCGCGTTCTCGTGCCGGTAGCGGTCGGCGATGTGGTCGAGCGCCTCGTCGATCAGGTCGGGGACGGTCTCCATCCAGTCGACCGCGCGGACGTTGCGCCGGGTGGCCTCCAGGGCGCGGCGCAGCGTCTCGGCGTACTGGACGGTGCGGTAGCGGGCCTGCTCGGCGGCGAGCTGGGCGTCGGCGAGGCGGCCGCGGCGGATCAGCACCTCCAGCTTGACCTCGGCGGCGATCTGGGCCGAGGTCACGTCGGTGTCGAGGGCGCCGACCAGCACGTTGACGGCCTCGTCGGTGGTGCGCAGGTAGACCCCGCCGTCCTGGCCGGGGACCTCCTCGATCAGCTTGAAGTCGTAGTCGCGGCGGGTGTACTCGCCGTCCGGGCCGAAGGTGCCGTAGACGGCGCGGAAGCCGCGGTCGACGCTGCCGACGTTGATCAGCGACTCCAGCACCCAGCGGGCGACCCGCTCGTGCTCGGCACCGGCCCGGCCGGGGTTCTGGGCGGCGATCCGGGGCAGCAGCCGGGCCAGCACGAGGTCCCGGTCGGCGCCGGTGTCGAAGTCCATGTTGAGCGTGACCAGGTCGATCGCGGCGAGGCCGACCTCGGCCATGGTGTACGAGGCGTACTCGCCGGCCAGGTTGACCTTGCGGCTGTCCAGGTCGTGCAGCGGGGCGGTGCACGCCAGCGCCTTGAGCCGGCGGGCGAGTCCCTCGTCGGCGGCCGGGCCGGGGGCGGGCCGGGTGGGCTGGTCTGCGATGGCGGTCACGGGGGACAAGATTAGGGCTTTCCCCTGACAGGTCCGAAAAGCCCCTTTCGGGAGTGCAGGGTCCGCGTCTCGTTGTCGAAGTCCGCGCCGCGATGTCGCCAAGAAGTCGGATTCGACATGCTGAGCGGATCGGCAGGTCAGAGTCGCCACCCGTCCGGGTGGTCATCACCGGGTTGGCGGCGGGGTGGGCCTGCGGACCAGCAGTGTGGAGCCCGAGCAGACTGCTGGCCGCCGCAGCACACGCCCTCGGCACCAGCCCGGAAAGCCTCCGGTTGGCCTTCGAGACACGGCAGCAGCCCTGACACGCAGGCACCGACCGCCACATGGCAACGAAGGATCCGACACACCCCCGCGGACCGGCAATCCCGACAGGCCACCCGGACTACCTGCAGACAGCAGCTCCAGACGTCGCCACCACGACCACCAGCGCCCGCAGCGCCGCGCTGTCCGGCAGCGTCAGCGCCGCGTTGACCGCCAGTGTGACGATCAATGGCATTGCGGCCGGGTGCCGGGACGGTCTTCGGTTCCAGGAACGGCTAGCGCTCCACGGCCCCGGCGGGATGCTCGCCGACCGGGGCGTCGACGGCGACTTGGCGAGGCGCTCTGCCGGTCAGCAGCGCCCCCGCCAGCACCAAGGCGGCCGGCACCGCGAACACCGCGGTCGCCGCCGCGAGGCCGTGCTGGGCGCCGACCCGGTTGACCGGGATGAGCGCTATGTCGTAGACCGCGTGAGCGATCATGATGGGGAGGATTGCCCGAGAGCGCAGGTACAGCAGCACGCTCACGGCCGACCAGAGGACCAGCGAGACGATCGCCAGGCCGTACTCCAAGTGGTACGACAGCCGCGCCGCCACCAGCACGAGGAGCAGCGCGGCGGTGCCCAGGCGGCGCTGCCGGGTGCCGGTGGCTCGCGGTGCGAAGCGCCAGACGGCCAGAGCGGGCAGGACCATGACGACGATCTCCTCGCTCACTCCGGCCGCCGCGGAGGCGGAGATGCTGCCCAGCAGGGTGCTGCCCGCGTTGCTGCCGGAGTGGGCGGCCACCGCCGGGGAGTGCGCGCGGACGAACTCGAAGGCCGTGCCCAGCAGGAACATCGGGGCCTCGGCCAGGCAGAACACCGCGCAGGACGCGGCAGCCAGTTGACGGGGCGCCATACGCCGCAGCCCGACGGAGGGGGCGCGCTCGGCCATGCCCAGCAGGAGCCACACCGGTACCGACAGCAGCAGCCACAGGGCTGCTTCCCGCAGCACCGCGGGTTCGGACGCGGTGGCGGCGGCCGTGGTGGCACCGGCGGCGGCCCGCTGCGCGCCCGGCCAGGCCGAGACGATGGTGAGGAGCATGTAGAGGATCGCGAACGGGAGGGCGTAGATCCAGACGATGCCGCGGGCGGTTCCCCGGGCGCGGGGCGGCGGCAGAGGTGTCCGTACGGGCAGGGCCGCGAGCAGGCGTCGGGCGATCGGCATGTCCGCCCTTTCGTGCGGCGCGCCGTCGGGTGGGGCGCCAGGTTCGGCAGCCTGCAACGGCGATGGCCGCAGGAGGGCCGTGTCAGGTCATCGGTTCGCCGTCGGAGAAGATGCGGGCGGTGCCGGGCCGGTGGGTAGTGGTGATCGAGTCGAACCAGGGCACCTGCAGGGGTTGCAGGTACGGCAGCCAGTCCTAGACGGTGCGCCAGGCGGAGACGTCGCGCTCGGGGCCGAGCCGGACCGGGTGGCCGGCAGGGACGGGGAGGCCGGGTGGGGTGCCACCGTACGGCTTCGCAACGCGGGTTGCAATACGCAGTCGCTCCCCAACGAACCTTCGCCGGCCGTCCCGCAGCCGTCGACCTGCGCCCGAATCGGCAACCCTGTCTACGGACCGGTGGTAATCATCACCGGCGTCCAGATGAACGGCTTCCGTCGAAGGGCAGGTAGGCCGCCGTGCCGGTCCGGCGGGCGGAGTCGACCTGTACGAGGCGGCTGTGCTCCTGCGGGCTCATCAGGTCGGCCCACTCGGCGATCGGGAGCACTCTCCACTCGGTGTGCTCCTCGGGGTCCAGGACGATGCTGTCGAGCTGCTGGTCCGTCAGCTCACCTCCGTCGAAGACGAATCCGATCTTGGCCAGCGGCCATGCGACGCCGGGGCCGCTGAACATGACGGCCAGCAGCCGGGGCTGCTGTACGAGGCCCGGGTTCGCCACCTGCAGGTCGATGCCGGTTTCCTCCAGGCACTCGCGGACGGCGGTTTCCAGGGGCTCTTCGCCCTTTTCCACGTTGCCGCCGGGCCAGCCCCAGAAGTCGGAGTCGGGGCGGGAGCGCATCGCGAGGTGGCGGCCGACGGTGTCGGTGAAGTAGAAGCAGCCGAATACGGTGGCGTTCTCGACGGTTTTCACGTACTCGGCGGGCGGCAGCCAGGCCATTGCGTCTCCCTCGTCCGGCCTGCGCACGGGCGGCGAGGTCTCGTGCGCCTGGGAGGCCCACGGTATCGGCAGTGCTCCGGCTCGGGGTGCAACTGCAGAGTGGGGCCGCTGGCGGCCGCGCCGCCGGGAACACGGCGGGGCGCCGGAAGCCACCTGCCGGCGGCTTCCGGCGCCCCGTTGTCGTACTGCGGCCGGCCGTTACTTGCCGGGGCGGCCGAGCTGGTGGACGGTCCAGCCCGCCGCGCGCCAGAGGTCGGGGTCCACGGTGGTGCGGCAGTCGACGAGCAGCGCGGTGGCGGGGTGGCCGACGAGGTCCTGCGGGTTGGCCTGCCGGTACTGGGGCCACTCGGTGGCCAGGACGACGGCGTCGGCGCCGCTGAGGGCGGCGGGCAGGTCGTCGGCGTAGTCGAGTTCGGGGTTGCGCTGCACGGCGGTGGGGATGGCCTGCGGGTCGTGGACGGTGACGGCGGCTCCGGCGCTCTCCAGGGCCTGGGCGAGGGCGAGGGCCGGGGATTCGCGGACGTCGTTGGTGCCGGGCTTGAAGGCGGCGCCGAGCACGGTGACCTTGGCGCCCTTGAGCGGGCGGCCGAGAGCGCGGGTGATGAGGGCCATCGCGGTGGCGGCGCGGTCCTCGTTGATGCGCTCGGCGGCGAGCAGCAGGTCGGCGGCCCGGTCGGCGCCGAGGGTGCGGGCGGATGCGGTGAAGGCGCGGACGTCCTTGGGGAGGCAGCCGCCGCCGTAGCCGATGCCGGGGCGCATGCCGGCCGCGCCGATGCGGGGGTCGATGCCGAGGATGTCCACGATCTTGGAGACGTCGGCGCCCGCAGCGTCGCACATGTCGGCGACGGCATTGATGAAGCTGATCTTGAGGCCGAGGAAGGTGTTGGCGGCGCCCTTGGCGAGTTCGGCGGTGGGCGGGTCGCAGACGAACAGGGGCACGCCGGTGTCGATGATCTGGGCGTAGACGGCGCGGATGGCCTTCTCGCCCTCGGTGTTCCAGACTCCGGCGATGAGGCGGTCGGGGCGCAGGGTGTCCTCCACCGCGTGGCCCTCGCGCAGGAACTCCGGGTTCCAGACGACCTCGACCGCCTCCCCGGCCGGGGCGAGGCGCTGGGCGAGTTCGGTGACCTTGGCGGTGGTGCCCACGGTGACGGTGGACTTCCCGACGATGGTGCAGGGCCGCACCAGGTGCGGGGCGAGCTGGCGGATCGCGCCGAAGACCTGGGCGGTGTCGTAGGAGCGGCCGTCGGCGTCGATCGGGGTGCCGACGCCCACGAAGTGCAGGTCGGCGAACGCGGCGGCTTCGGTGATGTCGGTGGTGAAGCGCAGGCGGCCGCTGGCGGTGTGGCGGGCCAGCAGTTCCGGCAGGCCGTCCTCGTAGATCGGGCACTGGCCGGCGTTGAGGCGTTCGACCTTGGCCTGGTCGACGTCCACGCCGATGACCTCGTGGCCGAGTTCGGCCATCGCCGCCGCGTGCGGGATGCCGAGGTGACCGCAGCCGATCACGGAAACGCGCATGAAGGGGTCCTTGTCCGGTCGGGTGGCGCGCCGTCCCCGGCGCACCACCCGACGGTATCGCGGATTCAACTCTCTTGTGGCACAAGAGAGTTCGATCACTTGTTCACGGCTGGCGGGGCCGGTTCCAGGGGGTGGGGCGGGCCTGGATAAGGCGCATCGCCCGCCCGTTGGGCATGAAGCCGAGAGCGCGGTAGAGCGGCGCTCCGTCGTCGGTGGCGTTGAGGGTGATCAGGCCGCAGCCCTGCGCGGTGAGGAAGTCCAGCAGGGCCTGCACGGCGGTGCGGGCGCAGCCGCGGCGCCGGAAGTCGGGCGCGGTGTAGACGGTGTGGATGTGGGCGTAGAGGCCGAGGTGGTCGGGGCCGGGGACGGAGCGGGTGATGGTGGCGGCCGCGCACGCGATGAGCCGGTCGGGGCCGCCGATGACGAACGCGGGGTGGTCGTCGCTGTCGGCGTGGTCGCGATGGAAGGCGTCGAGGCGGGTGGTCCACTGCCCCGGCGCCTGGACGAGGGCGGCGCCCAGGCGGGCGAGCTCGGCGGCGTCGGCGGCCCTCGCCCGCCGGGCGCTCAGCACTTGACGTCCAGGAGTTCGGCCAGGCGCCGCAGGGCGGGGATCGCCTCGCAGCGCACGATGACGTCGCCCTCGCGGGCGCCCTCGATCAGGTACTCCTTGTGGACGCCGTTCTCGGTGACGCCCTCGGTGTCCAGGTAGAAGACCTTCAGGCCGAGCTTGCGGGCGCGGGCCTGGACCTCGCGCCGGTCGGCGTGCAGGCCGATCACCAGCAGGGCGCGGGCGCCGGCCGGGTAGTGCATGTGCGGGGTGCGCTGGTCGTAGCGGCGCATGAACGCCTCGGGGATCCCGGTGCGGGCGAAGAGCCGGTCGAAGTTGTGGGTGGCGACGGGCCCGACGGCGTGGCCGGCGTCGTAGAGCGCCTTGAGGGTGCGGTGCGCGCCGGTCGGCTCGGCCTGGAACAGGGCGCGGAACATCGCCACCATGTCGTCGACCTTGCGCTCGGTGCCGGTCAGCAGCTCCTGGATCAGGGTGTCCTGGGCGGGGGCCATGGTGAAGCGGTAGCCCTGGGTGAGGTCGTTGCCGCGCCGTTCGGTGACCCGGTAGACCTCGTGCAGCCAGTGCAGCGGCTGCACGCCGGCCTCGATGCTGGTCCCGCAGCCGGCCTCCACCACGAACGGCAGGTGCTCCAGCAGCCCGGACAGGTCGGCGGCGTACTGCGGGGCGCCGCGCTGCTCCTTGACGCGCATCCCGCCGGCCAGCACGTCCCAGGGCAGGTTCCGGGAGGCCCGGGGCAGGGTGTAGTCGACGGATTCGACGGTGACGTCGATCGAGCGGAAGCCGGCCGGGGTGTCGCGTCCGGCCCGCTCGTCCTGCGGGTGGACGTCGTGCTCGGTGATGGCGGCGTACAGGTCGCCGCGGCGCCAGCGCGGGTCGGTGTCGTCGCCCGCCCGCCAGCGGCCCTCGGCCAGCCACCGCTCCAGGTCGCGGCGGTGGGCGGCGACCTCGGCGGCCGGGGCGAGCCAGGAGACGGCCAGGTACAGCTCGGCCATCACCAGGCGGTCCATCGGCTGGGTCTGGTCGAGGTCGTAGTGGAGGCGGTAGTGGACGACGCGGCGCCGGCCGCTCTCGTCCTCGCTCCAGCCGGACTGCTCGGCGTTGCGCGGGTCCTGGGTGCGCCGCCAGATGCCCTCCTCGACGGAGGGGCGGCGTCCGCCCGGCTCCGGCGCGAAGTACTGGTGCCAGGCGGCGGACTGCTCGGGGGTCAGGGAGTCGAGTACGGGGTGGGGCAGCAGCACGGTGCTCTCCTCGGAGGATGCGGCCGGGGCGCGCCCGGCCGGGGTGTCAGTTCAGGGCGTGCACCGCGTCGGCGAGCGCCGCGGTGAGGAATTCCAGGTGCTCGTCGGTGGAGGTCAGCGGCGGGGCGACGACCAGCCCCTCGGAGCGCGGCTCGCCCGCCCCGGTGAACGGGTAGAGGAACACCCCGCGCTGCTCGGTCTGCTGGAGCAGGGGCCACAGCAGGCCCGGGGTGAGCTCCACGCCGTACAGGTGGCCCACGCCGCGCACCTCCCGCACGCCGGGCAGGCCGGCCAGGCAGCGCAGGGCCTGGCCGAGCCGATCGCCGCGGGCGCGCAGCGCGTCGTGGTCGAGGGCCTCCAGCTCGTCCAGGACGCCCAGGCAGGCGGCGGCCATGAGCGGGTGGGCGGCCATCGTGCCCATCGCGGGCAGCGGGTCCGCGTCCTGGTGGCGCAGCAGCGGCGCGAGTTCGGGTGCCACCAGCACTGCCGCGACCGGGGTGTATCCGGCGCCCAGCCCCTTGGACAGGATCACGAGGTCCGGCTCGACGCCGTCCCAGCGCCGGCCGGCCAGCACGGGGCCGGTGCGCCACAGCCCGGTGAGGACCTCGTCGTGGATCACCAGGACGTCCCGGGCGCGGCAGATCTCCTGTACGCGGCGCAGGTAGCCATCCGGGGGGACGTGGGCGCCGCCGGTGGTGCCGTTGACCGGCTCCAGCAGGACGGCGGCGACGTTGCGCGCGCCGCGGGCGTCGATCGCCTTCGCGACCTCCTCCGCGCAGTCGGCGGTGCAGGCCCGGCCTTCGGTGTGCAGGTGGGTCGGCGGGTAGGGGGCGGGGAAGGCCGGGCCGAGGCCCAGCGCGTCCTCGGGCCGGGGGCGGCGGGCGTGGTTGCCGGCCAGGGCGAGGGTGTAGGCGCTCATCCCGTGATAGCTCAGGTCGCAGGTCAGGACGTCGCCTCGGGTCTTGCCGCCGCGGGCGCGGGCGATGCTGCGGGCCAGGCCGACGGCGACCTCGACGCCGAGCGTGCCGCAGGTGACCAGCGCGACGGAGTCGTCGGGGCGGCCGACGGCCCGGCACAGGCGCTCCGTCAGCTCCAACTGCAGGTGCGGCTGGACGACGGCCGCGCCGCCGAAGGTGTACTTGGTGAACTGCTCCTCGATGCGGGCGAGGACCTTGGGGCTGCTCTGCCCGACGTTGGCGCACAGCAGGCCGCTGGAGCCGTCGAAGATCCGGGTGCCGTCGGCGCGCAGCAGCCACGGGCCGTCCGATCCGACGACCTCGAAGTCCGGCAGGGGCCGGGTGGACGTCAGCAGCCGCCTGCGGTCGGGCAGGCGGGCGGGGTACGACTTCATGAAGGTGTCCTCTCCCGAGGGGGCGCGGGCGGGTGCAGGGCAGCCGTCCGCGGCCGAGGTGATGTTCGTGCCGGCCCGGCAGGGCCGCGGGCGTCAGACCGGCCGCTGGGGTCCGGCGACGGTCCGGCGGCGGCCGGGGTGTGGCCAGGAAAGCGCCTCGGGGAGTGCTGACGCGATGTCAGAACGGCGGAAATTTCGATGAAGGACGGCTCCGTCATCCGAATTTCCGCACCTCCGACACTGTCGCGTTGCGTGTCTGCTTCGCTACCTTCTGCCAGAAGAAGAGCTACTGCGTCGGGGGCGATCGCGTGGGGGCACCGAACGAAGCACTGCGCCGGGTCCGGGAAGTCGAGTGGGGCATGAGCCGGGCCGAGGCGGTGGAGTTCCTGGTCCGCAAGTCGATCGAGTTCGAGGAGCCGGTCGACCTGGTGGTCCGCACCCTGGCCACCTGGGAGGACGGCGCCACCGCGTGGCCCCACGCCAAGTACCGGCGCCTGCTGCACAAGGTGACCGGCCGGACCGCGGTCGAGCTCGGCTTCAAGAACCCGGCGCACCGGGCAAGACCCAAACGACCGGTGGCCGACGCTCAGCACCAGGCAGGAGCCGCCCCCTTGATCCGCCGCACCTTCGTCCTCGGCACCGGGGCGGCCCTGCTCGCCGCAGCCGCTCCGGCAGCACACGGGGCCGCCCCGGCCCTGACCTCCGAGCATCTGCAGGCGCTGCTGGACGCCGAGCAGCGCCTGTACGCCCAGGACCGCGACCACGGGTCCGCCGACCTCGGCCAGCAGGCCACCGCGGCGCTCCACACCGCGCACACCTGGCTCGCCCGCGGCCGCTACAGCGAGCACCTCGGCCGCCAACTCCACATCGCCACCGGCATGCTGTCCGTCGCCGCCGGCTGGCTCGCGTTGGATGCCGGCCGCGCCGCCGACGCCCGCTCCCTCTACACCGAGGCCCTGACCAGCGCCCGCCAAGCCGACGACCCGGGACTCGAAGCGCACAGCTTCGCGTGCATGTCCCTGCTGGCCCACGCCACCGGCCGCCCCCGCGAGGCCGTCAGCACCGCCCAGGTCGCGCAGCGCGCGGCCGCGGGACTCGGATCACCTCGCTGGCTGGCGCTGCTGGCACTGCGCGAGGCCCGCGGCTGGGCGCTGCAGGGCGACCGCGCGCAGGCCGAGACCGCGATCGTGCGGGCGTACCGCCTCTACGAGAAGGGGCCCCGGGACGCCGACCCCGCCTGGCTGGCCTTCTTCGTCACCGCCGAGCTGGCCGGGCTGGAGTCGCTGTGCCGCGCCGACCTCGGCCAGCACGACCGCGCCGCGGCGGGCGCCGAGCAGACCGTGATGCTCTTCGGCGACGGCCACCCGCGCAACCGGTCCCTCTACACCGCCGATATCGCCCTGCACCACGCCCACCGACCCCGACCCGACCTCGACGCCGCCACCGACGCCGGCCACCGCGCCCTCGCGCACCTGACCGCCGTCCGCTCCGCCCGGCTGCTGCGCTCCCTGCGCTCGGTTGCCGGAACGCTCACCCCCCACCGAGGCGTTCCCTGCGTCGCCGAGTACCTGGACGCCTACCGCACCGCCGTCCCCGCCGCCTGAAGGACACCGCCTTGACCGAATCGGCCACCCCCCTCGCCCTGCGGCGCTACGGCGCCAGCGACACCGCGACCCTGCTCGACACCCTCGTCGACATCTGGACCGAAGCCCACGCCGACCACGCCGACGTGGCCCAGGCCGGCTTCACCCCCGAGACGCTCCGCCGCCAGATCACCGGCCACGCCCGCCGCGACGAGTTCACCCTCATCGCCGCCTACGCCGCCGGCCAGGTCGTCGGCTACGGCTACGGCTTCCGCTGCACCCCCACCTACTGGTACGGCGAAGACCTCCTGCCGGCCATCACCCCCGAGGCCCGCGACACCGACTCGCTGGCCGGGATCTGCGAACTCGCCGTCCGCCCCGGCTGGCAAGGACGGGGTATCGGTGCCGACATCCACAACGCCCTCGTCGCCGCGCTGAGCACCCGGTGGGTGTCCCTGCTCGCCATGCCCGGCCAAGGCCCCGCCCGCCGCCTCTACGACCACCTCGGCTACCGGTACGCCGGGCCCTACGCAGCCGGACCCGACGGGCCAGCCCTCGACCTTCTGCTGCTACGGACCGGCTTCTGATCCAGGTCAGGACAAGGGTGTGCGGCCCACCCGTTCTGCGGGGCCTGTCCTCGGACATGAACTGTCGACCGCGTCCGGCACTGGCTCACCACCGCCCAACCGGCCGAACCCGGACAACGAGCCCGCCAACTCGCCACCGCCCAAGCCGAATTGGATGACCGCCCGGCCACCGTCCACCGGAGCAACCGATGGCCGCGACCCGTACGCTCTCCGCCTTCGCGCTGGAGCCCTTCCAGACCGTCACCGAAGGCGACGACCTCCCTGGCCTCATCTGCACCGCGCTGCACGAGCAGGAGGTGCTGCTGCAGCCCTGACACGCGGGCACCGACCGTCACATGGCAACGAAGGATCCGACACACCCACGCGGACCGGCAATCCCGACAGGCCGCGCGGACTATCTGCAGGCAGCAGCTCCGGACAGTGCCGTCTGACATCAAGATCCGGAACCTAGAGGGAGGCCTGTCCCCGCATGTTGAACGCGTTCAAATTCAGGTCTAGAGTCCTTCCCGCGACACCGTGTGCCGTCTCCGGCACCCGCGTCATGAGGGGGTCCCTCCATGTCCGACACCGCAGTCGTCCCGGCCGGTTCCACCACCGCCGGACCGGATTCCGCACCCGCCACCGACACCGCCCTCGTCCGCCGCCGGATCAGGCGCTGGCTGTGGCTGTTCATCGTCTGCCTGGCCCTCAGCGGCCTCACCGCCTTCCCGCTGCAGACCGAGACCTCCCTGCTGGCCCGCCTGCTCGACGCCACCGGCCTGGACACCGCGCTCCCGGCCCTGGACGCCTGGGTCCACCGCGTCCGCGACGGCGTCGCCGACGGCTACGGCAGCCACCCCTTCCTCGCCTACGGCACCGACTGGCTCGCCTTCGCCCACCTGGTGATCGCCGCCGCCTTCTGGGGCCCGCTGCGCGACCCGGTCCGCAACGTCTGGGTGGTCCGCTGGGCGATGCTCGCCTGCGGCGGCGTCATCCCGCTCGCCCTGGTCTGCGGCCCGCTGCGCGGCATACCCCTGTTCTGGCAGTGCGTCGACATGTCCTTCGGCGTGGTCGGCATCGTCCCGCTGCTGATCGTCCACCGCCTGATCCGCACCCTGGAGTGGCAGCAGGCCGTCACCGCCCACCACGACTTCGCCCGCACCGTGCCCTGCCCCTGAGCACCCCGCCGCGGGGGTTCAGCTGTCCATCGCGTAGCCCAGCTCCTCGGCGGCGATGCACCAGTACGCGTTCTCGTCCGCCACCGCCGCCGGGTCCACCGCCGCGAACCGGGCCAGCAGCGCGTCCGTCAGCGCCTCCGCCGCCGCCAGCGCCTCGTCCAGCTCCTCGCCCGCCTCGTACCGCTCGGCCTCCGCCGCGGCCGCCCGGTACAGCTCCAGGAAGGCGAGCAACTGCCCCGGCCCGGAGTTCAGCAGACCCGGCTCCCCCTCCTCCTCCGGCAGCACCACCACCGGCCCGCCGTCGGCCCGCACCCCGATCGCGCTCACCCCGGCGTCGACGGCGATCAGGCAGTACCGCTCCCCGTCCACCTCCCGCTCCTCGTACGGCGCCTCCTGCCACCGCCCGGGGTAGGGCAGCACGCCGGCACAGGCGAGGGTCAACGCGTCCAGCTCGGTGTCGTCCATGCGGGGGACGCTACCGCCGCCGACGGACAGGTCGGAGCGAGGGCACGCCGTACCCCCTGGCCCTGAAGTCGGCCAGCCGACGGAGGTGCTCCTCCCGGGCCGCCCGGTCCTCGGCGGTCTCCAGCGCGGCGGTGTCCCGGCCCCGGCGGCGCAGGGCGCCGAGGACCCGGCCGCGGCGGTAGCGGTCGGTGGAGGCGGCGAGGAAGCTCTCGGCGTGGCCGACCAGCTCGGGGTGGTGCCCGGCCAGCTCCGGGTGCTCGGACAGCGGGAGCGCGGCGAACAGGGCGGCCGCTCGGACGTCGGGGTGCCCGTCGGTGAGGAACGGGCGGACGGCGGCGAACAGTTCGGGCCGCAGCGCCCGGAACTCCCGCAGCGGCGGGTGCTCCTCGTCCTCCGCCGTCCCCCAGAACGCGGCCGCCGTCCGGGCCTCCTCCGCGTCGTCCGCCGTCCGCGCGATCCACCGCAGCAGCCCGGCCCGGCAGGACGGCGGCCCCGCGAGGACGTCCGGGTGCCGCAGGGCCGCCGCCACGTAGCGGGCCACCCACGGGGTCGCCCCGTAGCCGGTCTCCTGGTGGTCGACCAGGGAGAACACCGCCTCGGCGGCCCGGGCCCGCTCGGCCGGGTCGGGGTCGGTCATCCGGGCCAGCAGCGCCGCGTCCAGTCGCTCCGTCGGGTGCGGGACCTCCAGCGAAGGCCAGTCCACGGCCGCCAGCAGGGCGCGGTGGTGCGGGAGTTCGGTCGTCACGGGTCTCCGGTCGCCGTCAGGCGGAGGTCGCCGTCCCAGGACTCGCAGCGGACGGTGCCGCCCGGGAAGTCGAGTTCGAGGGCGGTGCGGCCGGTGTGCGGGGCGTGTTCCTGGCGGACGGCCAGGACGGGGTGGCCGAGGTGCGGGGCGAAGGGGGTTCCGTCGGGGGCGTCGCGGACGTCGAGGCGGCCCCACTCGCCCAGGTCGACGTCGGCGTGCGGCTGCTCGTCGGCGACGATCAGGCACCAGTCGCTGCCGGTGGCGACGAAGGTGCAGCCGCCGCGGTCGTCGCGCAGCCAGACCACCACGGGGTCGGCGGCGCGCTCGCCCTCGTAGGAGTACCAGGACGCGACCACGCCGGTCAGCTGGCGGCCGACCAGGGCGGTGAGGTCGGGGCCGGGGCCGTGCACGGGGCACGTGGGGGGCGGGACGGGCACGGCGGGCGTGGCGGGCGCGGTCACCAGCGCATCCGGACGTCCTCGGCCCAGCCCAGCAGCCCGTCCACCGCGACCCGCAGGCCGTCGTCGGTGCGGACGGTGCCGGAGTAGCGGCCGAAGCACTGGTCGGTGCGGTTGGCGATCAGGCCGGCCTCGGTGCGGGTGCGGCGGTCGTGGAAGGGGGTGAAGGTGAGGTCGACCAGGTCGCTGCCGGGGGTGGTGATCCGCCAGGGGGCGAGCGGGGCGGCGAGGTCGTAGCGCCAGTCCAGCTCGGTGCCGATCTTGGTGAGGCGGCCGTCCACGCACAGCGCGTTCTCGGTGCTTCCGGTGCCGACGGTCCACTGGCCGCCGAACTGGAGGCCCACCGTGTGCCCGCCGGTGCGGCCGGACGCGGCGCCCCAGTTCCAGCCGAGCGAGCGCGGCCAGCGTCCCCGGCCGTGGTCGAGCACGCCCCAGGCGTCGTCCCCGAAGTCGTACGTGCGGTCGCCGAGCCGGACGGTGCCGGTGGCCGGGCGGGCGGTGTGCTTGGAGGTGTACTGGAAGCGCTTGACGTTCCAGGGGACGACCACCGACAGGGTCTCGTGGCCGTCGGGCAGCGCGACCAGCAGGTCGGCCTCCAGCGGGCGCAGGTCGGCGGTCAGGGCGCGGGCACGCAGCCGGGTGCCGCCGGGTTCGTGGCTGATCGAGATCCGGACCCGGCGGCGGCCGGGCCGCTCCGGGCCGACGGTGAGGTCGGCGCCGTGCGGGCCGCCGGAACCGGCGATGCCCTCGGGGAAGGCGGTGCGCCGGGTCGGGAGGCCGGGGGCGAGCGCGGTGCGCTCGTGCTCCTCCAGGACGCCGTGCTCGTCCCAGGAGAGGAAGTACGCGCTGTCGAGGGTGAGGAAGTCCAGGTCGCTGACGGTGAGCGCGAGCAGGTGGGTGGGCGTGGTGACGCACCAGTACTCCCAGCGCTTGGTGCGCCCCCAGCCGCGCAGGTTGCCGCGGTGCAGCGGGGTCCGCGACCAGCCGACGGCGTCGCGGTCCAGCCGCCCGTCGGGACGGCACAGGTCGGCGGGGGCGGTGATCTCTCGCTCGTGGGTCGCCATCCGCGCACCCTACTGCCGCGACCAGCGGGAAAGCCACGGTCGGCGGTTCGTCTACGCGTAGATGAACCCTCCGTCGCGGAACCCCGTCGGCGGTTCGTCTACGCGTAGACGAACCCTCCCCCGCGGAACGCCGCCCGCCGTTCGTCTACGCGTAGACGAACCGCTCCGGAAAGCACGGCGGGCCGTTCCTCCCCGCAGGGACGAACGGCCCGCCGGAAGCAGAACGGGGGCGAGCACGGGCCGGGAGGAGCCACTGCGCGGAGCGGGCCACTGCGCGGAGCGGGCTACTTCGCGGCAGCGCCCTCGGTGACGGCGCCCTGCGCGGCGCCGCCCTGCGAGCCGTTCCGGCCCGCGGCCCCGGCGACCGCGCGGCGGACGCCCGGGATGGCGAGGGTGACCAGGGCGGCCGCCACGGCGGCGCCCGCGCCGATCATGAAGGCGGTGCGGAAGCCGCTCTCCGAGGGCAGCGCGTGGCCGCCGAAGTCGGTGGTCATGTGGGCCAGCACCACGCCGATGACGGCGGAGGAGCTGGAGGTGCCGATGGAGCGCATCAGGGTGTTGAGGCCGTTGGCGGCGGCGGTCTCGGAGACCGGGACCGCGCCCATGATCAGCGCGGGCATGGCCGCGTAGGCGAACGCGATGCCGCCGCTGATCAGGCAGGAGAAGACCAGCACGCCCCAGGCGTGGCCCATCAGGGCGAGCGCGGAGAGGTAGCCGCCGGTGATGATGACGGCGCCGACCAGCAGCGAGACCTTGGGCCCCTTGGCCTTGGAGAGCTTGGCGGAGACCGGCGAGAGCAGCATCATGACCAGGCCGGCGGGGGCCATCCACAGGCCGGCGGCGACCATCGACTGGCCGAGGCCGTAGCCGGTGGCGGTGGGCAGCTGGAGCAACTGCGGGGAGACCAGGCTCATCGCGTACATCGCGAAGCCGATCACCACGGAGGCCAGGTTGGTCATCAGCACCTGGCGGCGGGCGCTGGTGCGCAGGTCGACCAGCGGCTGCTCGGTGCGCAGCTCCCACCAGCCCCAGACCGGGAGGACCACGACGGCGACGGCCAGCATGCCCAGGGTGGTGCCGGAGCCCCAGCCCCAGTCGCTGCCCTTGGAGATGGTGAGCAGCAGGGCGACCAGTCCGATGGTGAGCCCGATCGCGCCGACGACGTCGAAGCGGCCGCCGGAGCGGACCGGGGACTCGGGAACGAGGAGGAACACGGCGGCGGCGACCACCGCACCGAGCGCGGCGGAGATCCAGAACAGCGCGTGCCAGCTGGCGTTCTGGGCGATGACGGCGGACAGCGGCAGGCCGAACGCGCCGCCGATGCCGAGCGAGGAGCTCATCAGCGCCATCGAGGAGCCGAGCTTCTGCGGCGGCAGTTCGTCGCGCATGATGCTGATGCCGAGCGGGATGACACCGGCGCCGACGCCCTGGAGGGCGCGGCCGATCACCATCGGGGCGAGCGAGCTGCTGAGGCCGCAGACCAGCGAGCCGATGACGAGCATGGTGAGGCTGGCGAGCAGGATGCGGCGCTTGCCGTACATGTCGCCGAGTCGGCCGAGCACCGGGGTGGCGACGGCACCGGCCAGCAGGGTGGCGGTGATCGCCCAGGACGCGTTGGCGGCCGTGGTGTGGAGCAGGTTCGGCAGGTCCGGGATCAGCGGGACGACCAGGGTCTGCATCAGCGAGACCACGATGCCCGCGCCGGCGAGCACTCCGACGATGGGGCCGGTGCGTGCCTGACTCATGGGGTACTTCCATCTCTTCGACTAGATATGCATGATGCACACAATGTGTACCATACATATGGCACCCTCGCGGGATATGCTGCCGAAAAGTGACGCAAGGGACGGAGGAGCATGCGGCGCGACAAGGAACTCGCCCTGATCGAACGGGAAATGATGCTGCTCGCCCGTCACCAGGTGCTCGCCACCGCCCGTACCAACGGCGGCCCCGACGCCTTGGAGCGCAGCGCGTACACCCTGCTCAGCCGGATCGAGACCGAGGGCCCGCTGACCATCGGCCAGCTGGCCGAGGCCTTCGGGCTGGACACCTCCACCGTCAACCGGCAGACCGCCGCGATGCTGCGGGCCGGCCTGGTCGACCGCATCCCGGACCCGGACGGCGGAGTCGCCCGCAAGCTGCGGATCACCGAGGAGGGCCTGCGCCGGCTGCGGCAGGACCGCGACTGGTCGGTCGAGGGCCTGTCCCGGGTGGTCACCGACTGGACGTCCGAGGACCTGGCCGAGTTCGCCGAGGTGCTGGAACGCTTCAACCGCGACATCGAACGGATCCAGGGCCGCCCCTGGCCGCGCGGCTGACCCGGCTCGGCCCGCCCCCGCCCGACCCTGCCCGGCCCGCCCCTGCCCGGCCCGCCCCCGCGCGGGGGCCCGGCCGCCCGGACGGCCCGTCAACCCCCGCCGCCCGCCGCTCCCCCGGCGGGCGTTGCGCCGAGCGGGTGGCCCTCGTACCGCCGGTCCGCGACCTGACGGGTAAAACCTGTCGCCCGGGCGGCCACCGCCGCACCGGCCGAAACGATCAGGCCCTACGATCACCCCCAGGAGCGGACCCCGGGCCCGGACCGGCCCGCGCGCGGAAGGGCGGACGAGGAAGAAGTGGCCGACGCGGTGATCGATCTCAATGCGGACCTCGGCGAGGGCTTCGGACGCTGGAGCCTGACCGACGACGAGGCGCTGCTCTCCGTGGTCACCAGCGCCAACGTCGCCTGCGGCTTCCACGCCGGTGACCCGTCCACGATGCGCCGGGTCTGCTCGCTGGCCGCCGAGCGCGGGGTGCGGATCGGCGCCCAGGTCTCCTACCGCGACCTGGCCGGGTTCGGCCGCCGCGCGATGGACGTCCCGCCGGACGAGCTGGCCGACGAGATCGCCTACCAGATCGGCGCGCTCCAGGTGTTCGCCCGCGCGGCCGGCTCCCGGGTCTCCTACGTCAAGCCGCACGGCGCCCTCTACAACCGGGTGGTGGACGACAACGAGCAGGCCGAGGCGGTGGTTTCGGGCGTGCTGCGGGCCGGCGCGGTCTGCGACGGGCCGCTGCCGCTGCTCGGCCTGCCCGGTTCCCGGCTGCTGGCGGTCGCCGAGGGCGTCGGACTGCCCGTGGTCACCGAGGCGTTCGCCGACCGCGCCTACACCCGGGCCGGCACCCTCGTCCCGCGCCGCGAGCCGGACGCCGTCGTGCACGACCCCGAGAAGGTCATCGCGCGCGCCGTCGGCATCGCCCGGGACGCCGTCGTGACCGCCGCCGGCGGCGAGGTGATCACCGTCCGGGCCCGCTCGCTGTGCGTGCACGGCGACACCCCCGGCGCCGCCCAACTCGCCTGGCGGGTCCGGGGCGCGCTGGCCTCCGCGGGCGTCCGCGTCGAGGCGTTCACCTGAGCCTCTCGACGCCCCGTCACGCCCCTGCCGCGCACCCCGCCCCACCCCCGGAAAATTCCCGGAATTCCCGCTGCTCCGGCCGCCCGGAAAGGCCCCTTCCCGGCCCTCCGCCGCCCCGCCGCGCCCCCGGCCCCCACCTCCCGGTGCGTGGCGGTCACCCCGTCGCGCAACCCCCCGCCGCGGGCCGCACAGCCCCTCGCCACATAGCCTCTGACCTGGTGTTTTCCTGATTTTCCCCTAGGGTTGGCAGCACTGCGGACCACGTCGGAGGGGACACGTGATGACCGAATACAACGCTGCGCACATCCAGGTGCTGGAGGGGTCGGCCGCCATCCGGAAACGGCCCGGGATGTACATCGGCTCGGCCGGCGAACACGGCCTGCACCAACTGCTGTACGAGGCGCTGGAACCGGCGGCGGAGGCCGTCCTGCTGGGCCGGGCGGGCCGGATCGACGTCACGCTGACCGCCGACGGCGGCGCCCGCGTCAGCCACGACGGCCGTCCGGACGACAGCCTGCCGGAACAGCTGACCCGCTTCTGGACGCCCCCGCGCGAAGCCGGGCCCCGGGTCCACCTCTCCCGCTTCGCCGCCGGCCTCTTCACCGTCAGCGCGCTCTCCGCCCGGCTGACCGTGGAGGAGCACCGCGACGGCGTGATCGTCCGCCACGCCTACGCCTGCGGCGAGCAGCTCACCCCGCCCACCGAGGCCGGCGCCACCGACCGCACCGGCACCGCGATCACCCTCCACCCCGACCCGGAGATCTTCGAGACCGTCGTTTTCGACCATCCGACCCTGGCCGATCACCTGCGCGAACTCGCCTTCCTCAACCGCGAGTTCGACTTCACCCTCACCGACGAACGCACCACCCCGCCGCGCACCGACCGCTTCCACCACCCCGCCGGCCCGCTCGACTACACCACCCACCTCGGCGGCGACCCCACCGACACCCTCACCCTCCACACCACCGACGAACGGATGGGCGGCACCCTCGACCTCGCCCTCTCCTGGACCGGCCGCGGCGGCATCCACTGCTACGCCAACAGCCGCCGCACCAGCGACGGCACCCACCTCACCGGCTTCCGGTCCGGCCTGCGGGCCGCCCTGCTCCCCCACCTCGGCAGGCACGCCCTGCGCACCCTGTTCACCGAACTCACGGCGGTCGTCTCGGTCAAGCTCGACGACCCCAACTACGAGGGCTGCGCCCGCGAGATGCTCGGCAACCACCCCGTCCACGCCTGCACCGCCGAGGCCGTCCAGCACGCGGTGGAAACCTGGCTCGCCGAACACCCGCAGCGCGCCGCCGAGTTGGCGGGCGGCTGACGTCTCAGCCCAGGTACCGCACGGTGACCTGCTCGCTGTGCGGTGCCAGCAGGGCGCGCAACTCCTCGGCGGGGGCGGTGAGTTCCGCGCCGTCCATGGTTTCCAGCACGAACAGCACGTCGGTCGCCCGTTCGGTGACCCGGGTGCGGTGGGCGTCGCGGTGGTTCCAGTGGCGGGTGAGGACGCCCGCCGCGTCGGCGTAGACCACCTCGCCGGGCCCGGGGTGCTGGACGGTGCCGGGTTCGCCGAGCGGGGTGAACTCCTCGGTGCCGTCGGCGAACCGGATCTCGACGGCGCCGTCGACCGCCGCCAGGTCGAACGCCCCGGCGGGGCGGGCGTGCCGGACGGAGACGGCGTTGTAGGAGTCGACGGCGGGGTTGATCCGGGGCAGCGCGCCCTGCTTGGCGAGGCGGCGGCCGAGCGCGTCCGCGCTGGGGCGGACGCGGCGCGGGTTGCTGCCGAAGGCGCGGTACGCGGTGTGCCAGGCGGCGATCCGCGGGTCGTGCTCGTCGGCGGGGCGCCACTCGCCTGCGGCGGCGCGGGCCTCCAGCCGGGCGAGCGCGGCCTCGGTGGCGGGCCAGGGCCGGTCGGCGCGGACGCCGCTGGCGGTGAGGACGGCGATCCGGGCGGCGGGGAAGGCCGCGGCGACGTCGGGGTGCAGGTGCGGAAGGGGCACGGGGAGTCTCCGGAGGGGTCAGGCCAGGGCCAGCAGGCCGACCGCGAGGGCGGCCGCGCCGAGGCCGGCCACCTGGCCGCGGTGGATGCGTTCGGACAGGACGGCGCGGGCCAGCAGCACGGTGCCGGCCGGGTAGAGCGCGGTGATCACCGCGACCACCGCCAGGTCGCCGCTGCGGGCGGCGAGCAGGAACAGCACGCCGGCCAGCGAGTCGAGCGCCCCGGCGGCACCCGCCAGGGCGTACGCGGGGCGCTCGGGGCCGAGCCGGCGGCGCCACAGGGCGGCGGCGGTCAGGGTGAGCGCGGAGGTGACGGCCCGGCCGACGATCAGCGGGGCGACGCCGCTGCCGGACGGGGCCTGGTGCAGGCAGACCAGCTGGACGGCGATCGCGCTGCCCGCGCCCAGCGCCAGCAGCAGCGCCGGACGGCCCACCCGGGCCCGGCCGCCGGACGACCCGGCGCTGACCAGGACCACCGCGGCCAGCGCCAGCGGCAGGCCCACCAGCCCGGCGGTGCCCAGCCGTTCGCCCTGCAGCAGGCCGACCAGGACCGGCAGCGCCGCCGAGACCAGCGCCGTCACCGGCGAGAGCACGTTCATCGGGCCGATCGCCAGCGTCCGGTACAGCAGCGCGAAGGCCGCCGCCGAGGCCGCCCCGGAGGCCGCGCCCCAGCCGACCGCCCCGGCCTCGAACCGGGCGCCGAGCAGCGGCCAGAGCAGCAGCTCGACGGCCAGGCTGGCGGGCGCGGCGACCAGCACGGTGCGCAGCACGTGCGCACGGCGGGCGCCGAGGCCGCCGAAGAAGTCGGCGCAGCCGTAGGCGAGGGAGCTGCCGAGGGCGAGCAGCAGAGCGAGCATGGCACTTCCCGGGAGGTGAGGCGGAACGGTCCGAACGGTACAACAGAGTGAACGCAACAGACCAACAGAATGATCGCCGCCCGCATTCCGCTCCCGCAGGGCCCCGGCCCGACCGGGAAGGCGCCCGCCGCACCCCGGAGGACGCCGACCGCGGAGGACGCCGACCGCGTCCCCGCCCCGGAAACCGTTTGCCGTGCTACCGCCCGCGGTGCTCTGCTCGCCCGGTGAACACTCTCCGCCTGCGCACCGACCGGCTCGCCCTGCGCCGCCTCACCCCCGCCGACCTGCCCGCCGTCACCGCCCTGTGCGGCGACCCGGAGGTGATGCGGTACATCGACGACGGCCGCCCCGTCCCGCCCGGGCGGGTCGCCGACGAGCTGCTGCCGGGCCTGCTGCGCGAGTACGCCGACCTGCCGGACGGCCTGGGCTGCTGGGCGCTGGAGGCGGACGGCCGCTTCCTGGGCTGGGCGGCGCTGCACCCGCCCGCCTCCGTCGGCCTGGACGGGACGGACGGCCTGGAGCTGGGCTACCGCCTGCTGCCCGCCGCCCGGGGCCGGGGGTACGCCACCGAGGCGGCGGCCGCGCTGGTCCGCGCCGCGTTCGAGGAGCTGCGGGCCGAGCGGGTGGCGGCCACCACGATGGCGGTGAACACCGCCTCCCGCCGCGTCCTGGAGCGGGCCGGCCTGCGCCACGTGCGGACGTTCTTCGCCGACTGGCCGGACCCGATCCCGGGCAGCGAGCACGGCGACGTGGTCTACGCGCTGACCTGGGCCGAGTGGGCCGCCGCCACGCCCTGACGCCCACCAGGGGCGGGCCCCGCCCCGGCGCCCGGGGCGGTCCGCGTCCGGATGCCCGCCGGGGCGAATGGTCCGGTTTGTCAGGTGATGACCCTTTGCGATCTTCAGTACATCCGGACCCCCTATCATCTGCCCGCACCGGACCGTGCCCCCGGCCGCCGGACCACCCCACGAGCGAACAGGAAACCGCCATGCTGAGCCCCCGAGAGACCTCCGCGGCGGGTGCCCGGTGATCGACTGGTTCCACGCGGCCGTGCTCGGCCTGGTGCAGGGCCTGACCGAGTTCCTGCCGGTCTCCTCCAGCGCCCACCTGCGGGTCTTCTCCGCCCTGGCCGGCTGGGACGACCCGGGCGCGGCCTTCACCGCGGTGACCCAGCTGGGCACCGAGTCCGCGGTGCTGATCTACTTCCGCAAGGACATCGGCGCGATCATCAGGGCCTGGACGCTCTCCCTGTTCCGCGCGGAGTGGCGGCGCGACCAGAACGCGAAGCTCGGCTGGTACGTGATCATCGGCACGCTGCCCATCGGCATCCTCGGCAAGCTGTTCCAGGACACCATCGAGACCACCCTGCGCGACCTGCGGCTGATCGGCACCACACTGATCCTGTTCGGCGTGATCCTGGCCGTCGCCGACCGCTCCCGCGCCGTCCGCAACGCCCGCGGCATCGAGTCGCTGAACTTCAAGCACGCGCTGATCTACGGCGCCGCCCAGTCACTGGCCCTGATCCCGGGCGTCTCCCGCTCCGGCGGCACCATCAGCGCCGGCCTGTTCCTCGGCTACAGCCGGGAGGCCGCCGCCCGCTACTCCTTCCTGCTCGCCATCCCCGCCGTCCTCGCCTCCGGCGGCCTCGAACTCCTCAAGATCGGCGACGGCCCGGCCCCCGCCTGGGGGCCGACCATCCTGGCCACCCTGATCGCCTTCGCGGTCGGCTACGCCGCCATCGCCTGGTTCCTGAAGTACATCTCGCACAACAGCTTCACGCCGTTCGTGATCTACCGAATCCTGCTCGGCATCACCATCATCGCCCTGGTCACCGCCGGCACCCTCGACCCGAACGCGGGCGCCGCGCACTGACCCGCCCCGACCGCCGTCCCGACGGGGACGGGGCGGCGGTCCGGGTCGAGCCGGAGCGCGGGGCGACCGGCCGCGGCGACACACCAGCGGCGCCGGAGATCGTTGCCACTCGATCTGACGTGCGATTAAATCCGGTGCCATGACGCTCACTTGGAAACTGGTCGTGGACAGCGCCGACGCCCCCGCGCTCGCCGAGTTCTGGGCCGCCGCCCTCGGCTACGAGGTCGAGGACCCGACCGCCCTGATCGACACGCTGCTCGCCGACGGCCGCCTCCCCGCCGCGGCCGTGCTCGACCGGGACGGCCGCAAGCTGTTCCGCGGCTACTCGGCCGTCCGCCACCCCGAGGACCCGTACGACCCGGTCAGCGGCATCGGCAAGGGCCGCCGCATCCTGTTCCAGCACGTCCCCGAGCCCAAGCAGGGCAAGAACCGGCTGCACGTCGACATCCACTCCGACGGTGAACTCGCCGCCGTGGTCGAGCGGTTGGAGAAGCTCGGGGCCACCCGCGTCGAGGAGCAGGACCAGGGGCCGGCCGGCCACTGGTGGGTGATGCGCGACCCCGAGGGCAACGAGTTCTGCGTCGCCTGAGCCGAAGAACCCCCCTCAACCCGCTCCCGGTCGCGGTCCCGGCCCCGGCCCCGGTCCCGGTCCCGGTCCCGCCACCAGCCGGTCGCCGAGCGCCGTGCGGTGGTAGAGCACCCGGCGCCCCAGCCTGGTCCGGTCGACCAGGCCGGTGTCGCGCAGGATCGCCAGGTGGCCGCCGACCGTGCCCACCGACTGGTCCAGCAGCAGGGCCAGTTCGCTGGTGGTGGCGGGCGTGTCCAGGTTCCGCAGGATCTGCGCCCGCCCGCCGCCGAGCAGCCGGGCCAGCGCCCGGCCGTCCCCGGCCCGGTTGCCGCCGTCCGCCCCGCCCTCCCCCGTCCCGCGCGCCGGGTACACCATCGCGAACGGGCGGCCCGGCGCCTCGCACAGCCAGGAGCTGCGCTGCGCGGTGACCGGGACGAACAGCATCCCGTCCGGCCCCACCACCCGGTCGCGCCCGGGCCGGTCGCTGAACCGGATCGCGTCCGCCCCGACCCAGGCGCTGGTCCGGTTCATCAGGTGCAGGGCGCGCGGCCAGCCGTGCGCGGCCAGCAGCCCGGCCCGGTGGGTGACGTCGCGCCGCAGGGCGGCCCGCCGGGCCGGCCAGTCCGCGGCCAGGTGCGCGTCCCAGAGCGCGCGGAACAGCTCGGCCGCCCGGGCGCCGTGGTCGCGGCCGGTGAGCCAGTCGAGCCGCTGCCCCGCCCAGGCGTGCGCCTGCGCGGCGCGCAGCCCGGCCACCGCCACCTCGTCCGGCACCCGCGCCACCTCGGCGAGTTCGGACTCCAGGCCGGTCTCCATCCCGCCGCCCGGCGGCAGCGTCAGGTGGTCCGGCAGGTACTTGGTCGCCGCGACCAGCTCCACCAGCCCCCGCGCGTACCCGTCCCCCGCCAGCCGGGCCAGGAACGCCGGACGGTGCCGCTCCCACCAGGGCGCGGCCCACGGGTCGGCGTGCGGACGGGCCAACTGGACGGCCGCCGCCAGCGTCTCGGCGAACGGCGACAGCGCGAACCTGGAACGCGACAGCGCCAGCGAGTCCAACCGCAGCACGACCACGGCGACGCCCTCCCCTCAGGCACCTTTCGGTGGATCCCGAAACGATAGAGGCCCCGGCCCGCCGGCTCCCACACTCTGCGGGTGCTTCCACCACTCCTTCACCACCGCGCCTTCCGCCGCTTCCTGCTCGGCCGCGCGGTCTCCCTGCTCGGCAGTGCCATGGCCCCGGTCGCGCTGGCCTTCGCCGTCCTGGACGCGGCGGGCGGCCGGGCCGCCGACCTCGGCGCCGTGCTCGCCACCCGGATGCTCCCGCTGCTCGGCCTGATGGTGCTCGGCGGCGCGGTCGCCGACCGGCTGCCCCGGCGCACCGTCCTGGTCGTCACCCACCTCGGCGCGGGCCTCAGCCAGGGCGCGGCCGCCGCCCTGCTGCTCACCGGCCACTACGCGCTCGGCCCGTTCGCCGCCCTGGAGTTCCTGAACGGGGCGCTCACCGCGTTCACCTCGCCCGCCCTGCGCGGGGTGCTGCCCGAACTCGTCCCGAACGGGCAACTGCGCCCCGCCAACGCCCTGTTGGAGATGGCCGCGAACGGCAGCAAGCTGCTCGGCCCGCCGCTGGCCGGCCTGCTGGTCGCCGGGGCCGGGCCCGGCTGGGCGGTCGCCCTGGACGCGCTCGGCTACCTGCCCGCCGCGTACCTGCTCGCCCGCCTCCCGACCGGCCGGGCCACCGTCACCGCCCGGGCCGCCACCTCCACGACCGGCGCCACCTCCACCTCCACTACCGCCACCGACCGAGCCACCGTCACCGTCCGAGCCGCCACCTCCACGACCGACGCCACCTCCACCACCACTACCGCCACCACCGCCCGGGCCGCCACCACCGCCCGGGCCGCCGCCCCTTCCGGCCTGCGCCGCGAACTGCGCGAGGGCTGGACGGTGTTCCGCCGCACCCGCTGGGTCTGGTGGACCACCTGGTCCTGCTGCGCCACCAACCTGCTGCTGGTCGGCCCCTGGCAGATCCTCGGCCCGCAACTGGCCGGGCCCGCCCTGTGGGGCGCCCTGCTCTCCGCCCGCGGCGCCGGACTGCTGCTGGCGAGCACCGCCGCCTACCGGCTGGCCCCGCGACGCCTGCTCGCCACCGGCCAACTCGCCGGTCTGCTGCTCCCGTTCCCGCTGCTCGCCCTGGGTCGGCACGCCCCCGCACCCTGGCTGCTCGCCGCCGCCCTCGGCTCCGGCCTCGGCCTGGCGCTGTCCGCCACCGCCTGGGACACCTCGCTCCAGGAACACCTGCCCGGCGGCGTCCTCTCCCGGGTCTCCGCCAACGCCGACGTGCTCTCCTACCTGGCCATCCCGCTCGGCCAGCTCGCCTGCAGCCCGCTCACCACCCGCCTCGGCGCCCCCGCCGTCGCCACCGCCGCCGCCCTCGCCCAGGGCGCGCTCACCCTGCTCCCGCTGCTCTCCCCCGCCGTCCGCCGCCTGCCGCACGGCGGCGCCCCGGCCCCCGCGCCCGGCCCGAGCCCGGTCACGAGTACCAGAGCAGCAGGCCGTGCCGGTAGCGGGCGGTGCGGGTGAGGTAGCGCAGCAGGTCCGCGTGGTGGGCGGCGAGGTGGTCGAGGGCGGACGCGTCCCGGGACCACAGGCCGGTCGGGTAGACCTCGGCGGCGGCCAGGTCGGCGGGGGTGAGGCCGTCGGCCAGGACGTCGAAGGGCACGGCGGCCAGCTGCCGCGCGGCGTCCGCCACCCGGTCCGGGGGCAGCAGGAACGGCGGGCCGTAGCCCCAGTCCTCGTCCCCGGGCAGGACGTCGCCGCCGTGGACCACCTCGGTCGGGAGGCCGTGCCGGGCGTACAGGTGGGCCAGGCCCGCCCAGGCCTTGCCGGTGTCGTGGAAGCGCAGCTCGGCGGGGCCGCGCCCGCGTTCCAGCGCGGCCTGCTCGGCCTTGAACTCCCTGGCCCAGCCGGGCTCTTCACGGGCCCGGACGAGTTCGGCGGGGGCCAGTCGCAGGTAACTGCCGATGATGCTCACGGGCCGTCATCCTGGCAGCCGCCACCGACGGATCAGGCGGAGGGCGACTTCCGGCGGCGCAGCGCCAGGACGATCAGCGCGGCCAGCACGGCGACGCCCGCGATGCTGCCGAGCACGACGGCGGTGGTGCCGGTGCCGTCCTCGCCGTCCTTCGGCGCGTCGGCGACGGCGACGGTGGGCACGGCGGTCGGGGCGGCGGGAGCGGACGCCGAAGCCGACACGGAAGCCGAAGCGGAGGCGGAGGCGGAGGTGGAGGCGGAAGCCGAGGCCGACGCGCCCGCCGCCGCCAGCGGGGTCGCGCCGGGGGCGGCCGGGCGCAGGGCCAGCGTCGGGGCGGGGTGCTCCGGCTTGGTGTCGCCCTGCGGGAGCTCGATCCAGCGGTCGGTGTGGCCGTCGGAGTAGTCGACCAGGGTCTTGAAGACCAGCGAGGCGGCGTCGGGCAGCTGCCGGACCTTGACCGTCCAGTCGGCGGCCGCGCCGGGCGCGAGGGCCGGGCCGGCCACCGCGTAGCCGTCGGCGGTGGGGGTGAGCGTCCAGCCGTCGGGGGCCTTGACCAGGGTGACGTCGGCGGGGGCCAGCCCGGTGGGCAGCACGACCTTGACGTCGGCGATGCCCGCCGTGGAGGACTCGCCCTCGGCGGAGAAGGCCACCTCGGCGTCGACCGCGAGCGCCTGCGCGCTCGGCGACTCGACCTCGACGTGCGCGGCGGCGGTGCCGGCCGCGCCGAGCAGCAGGCCCAGGGCGAGGGCGGCGGGTACGGCGAACCGGCTGGACACTCGTGAGCGCTGCATGGCAGGCACCCTACCGGTCCCGCGCGGTCAGGCGGCCGCGCACGGCGGCGTGCACCTCGGCCTCCTCGGCCGGGTCGGCGGCGAGTCTGCGCAGCCGTTCGAGGACCCGGACGTCGCCGGTGGTGGTGACGTGGGTGGCGGCCAGCTCGCGGGTGGACTCCTCGCAGTCCCACAGGCACTCGACGGCCGGACCGGCCCCGAAGTTGGGATCGGTGACGGCGAGCGCCTGGGCGGCGCGGCCGCGCAGCTCGGAGGAGGCGGCCTCGCCGTAGACGTGCCGCAGGGCGGGGACGGCGGCGGCGGCGTGCAGCCGGCCGACGCCGTCGACCAGGCTGCCGAGGGCGGCGCCGGTGACGCCGTTCAGCGAGATCCACTGGTGCAGCCCGGCGACGACCAGCGGGGCGTCGGCGGGCTCGCCGGCGTCCGCCAGCAGGCGGACGGCGGCCTGGGCGAGGGCGCTGTCCGCGCCGCCGGTCGCCGGGTCGGCCCAGCGGCGGGCGTGCGCGAGCGCCTCGGGACCTCGCATCCGGCCGAGCAGCTCCAGCGAGGCGCGGACCACCCGGTGGTCCAGGTCGGCGGCGGCGGCCTCGATCAGCCCGGCGGCGGCCGGGTCGCGCTGTTCGACGAGGTGCCGGAGCGCGGCGCAGCGGGCGCCGGGCGGACCGTACCCGGCGGCGTCGTGCAGCAGCGGCGCGTCCTCGGGCGGACGACGGCGGTGAGGCAGCGGGCGGCCGCGGCGGGGCGGCGGGCCAGCGCGTCGGGTGCGCCGCTGTCGCCCTGGTCGGCCCAGGCCAGCACGTCGGCGGTGGACCAGCCGGGGGTGACGCCGGGGCGGGCCAGCTGGCGCTGCCACAGGTCGAACGGGGACTGCTCGGCGGCCGCGGCGACCCGCGGGTGGTGGGCGGCCCACAGCCGCCACACCCGCGGCTCGTAGGCGGCGCGGACGGCTTCGCGCAGTTCGGCGTCGCCCTCCGGGTCGGCCGGGAAGCGGTCGAGGACGGCGGGGGCGAGGGCGAGCAGGGCCTCGTCGGTGTCGCGCAGGGCGAGCTCGTCGAGGGCCCAGGCCCAGTTGGTTCCGGTGGTGGTGTAGGCGCGCAGCAGGTCGAGGGCGTCGCGGCGGCCGTAGCCGGCGAGGTGGCCCAGTACGGCGAGGGCGAGGCCGGTGCGGGCCTCGTCGGTGTCGAGGCTGTCCTCGGGCGAGTGCAGGTGGAGCTCGATGCCGGTGAGGGGGGCTTCGAGCTCCATGTAGAGCCGCGCGTAGTACAAGGAGCGGTTCTCGACCTGCCAGTCGGCGCGGGGGTCGTTGGTGACGCAGGTCTCGACGGCGGCGATCGCCTCGTCGCGGTCTGCGGCCAACGCATGCAGCTGCCCGTCTCCGCGGCCCCTCTGGAGGAGGCCGAGGAGGCTGGCGCTGGGCGCTATCACTGGCTCGAACATGAGGTCAGCATCCGTTGCGGCGGTCGTCGTGGCAACGGGATTTCCGTCGCCGGGGTCGGTTGGCACAGCTCAGGCGCCCGGGCGCCGGAATCACCGAAGGTTACCGCCTGGGTGAGCGATCTGCACACAGGGCAACGGATTTCCGCAGCGTGACGGTACCGGGCCGGGCCCGTGCGTACCGGATCGACCCCTTCCGCAACGACAGGTGGGTTCGGGCACGAATCGGATCGGCCCGCCGCCGGGAAAGGGCCGCGGGCCGATGTCCCCTCAGACCGTCCGGGGGCTCCTGGGGGCGGGCAGGGCGGCGTGGATCTGCTCGCGGAGCTCGGCCACCGCGGGCAGCCCCCGGTAGCGGGTGGAGAGCCGGTACATCTCGCGCAGCCGGTCCCAGGTGCGCTTGGAGGAGGTGTCGTTGATCGAGGCCAGGGCGAGTTTGGCCTGCACCTGGGCCTCGTCGGGCTCGCCGGAGATCCAGTGGATGGAGGCCAGGGTGATCCGGTCGAGCAGCGCGGAGCGTTCCCGGCCGGTCTCCTGGCGCAGCCGGATCGCGGCCTGGGCGTGCCGGACGGCGAGCGGGACGGCGCCGGGGTCGTGCTCGGCCAGGGTGCGGTAGACCAGGGCCTGCATGCCGTGCAGCTCGGCCTCGTTGAACAGCTGCATCCAGCTGGGGGCGGGTTCGGCGGCCTCCTGGACGAAGAGCTCCTCGGCCTCGCCGAGCACCCGGCGGGTGGCCTCGGAGCGGCCGAGCGAAGCCTGCGCCCAGGCTTCGACGGTGTGCAGCATGGCCCGGGTGCGCGGCTGGGTGCCGGCCTGCGGGCCGGCGCTGGCGTTGGCGAGCTGCATGAGTTCGAGCGCGTCGTCGGCCCGGCCGAGGTGGAGCATCTGGCGGGCCGCGCGGGAGATCGCCTCGCCGGCCCGGGGGCGGTCGCCGGCCTCCCGGGCGGACTGCGCGGCGATGACGAAGTAGCGCTGCGCGGTGGGTTCGAGTCCCACGTCGTGGGACATCCAGCCGGCCAGCACCGCCAGGTTGGCGGCGACCGTCCACAGCCGGCGCTCCAGCGCGGCCGGGTGGCCGTGGGTGAGCAGGCCGCCGACCTCGTTCAGCTGGCCGACCACGGCCTTGCGCTGGAGCCCGCCGCCGCGCGAGGCGTCCCAGGCCCGGAACACCTCGACGGCGCGTTCCAGGGCGGCGACCTCCTCGTCGCCGACCGGCCCGGGTTCGTAGACGTCGAGGACGGGGCGCGGCCCGCCCTGGGCGACGACGTGGCGGGGGCCGGGGCGGCCGGCCGCCTCGGCGACGGCCCCGCCGGTGAGCCAGTCGTGCAGGTTGTCGGCGATGACCGCGCCCGCCGCGAGGGCGGCCGAGGCGCCGACCAGTCCGCGTCTGTTCAGCATGAGGTCCATTCCCGTGAACTCGGTGAGGACCGCGGCCGTCCGATCCGGTGCCCAGGGCTCCTTCGGCGGTGCTGCGCTGCTGCCGGACCTGGTGGGCCGGTGTCGTTCGAGACCAAGGTCCTCGGTGGTGACGACACGGCCGAGCCGCTCCGTGAACACGGCGGCCAGCACCCTCGGCACCGGGTCGCGCGGGATCTCGCCCTGCTCGATCCAGCGCCGGACCCGGGAGGTGTCGGTGGACAGCTGCTGCTCGCCCAGCGCGGCACCCCGCCGGTTGACCAGCCGGGCCAGCTCGCCCTTGGACCATCCGGTCAGGGCGAAGTGGTCGGCCAGTCTGGTGTTCGGCCCCTTGCTCAACTGAAGCCCCCAGGATCCTCGGCTGGTCACCGACCCTAATGGCTCTGTCACTTGCCAGGCGACCATTCGCCAGGGTTCGCCAGGGTGCGCTACGTGGTGTGCCAGTGCCGTTCGGGTGTCAGGTAGGTATGCGCCACCCCGGCTTCGCACCGGAACGGCCCCCGACCGGCCCGGACCTGGTTCCGACGGTACGTCAGGAGGCCGTCCGGGAGCGGCGTTCCGGGGGGTGGCGCGACCGGGTGGCGCGGGGGCGCCGGGCAGGGCGCGGTGGGTACGGGACGGACGCACTCCCCAGGGTGCGGGCGGTTCCGGCGCACCGCAGGCCGTGCCCGGCGCCCCCGCCCCACCCGGCGGCCCGGCCCCCGTGGACCCGGGCCCCCGCAGCTCACCGCTGCGCCGCTTTCCGCTGTGCCGCCGGTCAAGGAAGGACCCTCACCAGCCCATGTACTCCACAGCCAGCACCGGTACCCGCTCGTCGTCCCCGACCGGGGTGGACGGCGCGACCGTACGCCCGTCACGCTCCCCCCTGCGCCCCCCGACCGCCGGTGCGGGCCGGCCCGCACCGCGCGGCACCGAGCTGCGCGACCCGCGCGGGCGCACCACCCTGGTGACCCGCCCGCTGACCGACCAGGCCGGGCGGCTGGGCCGGCCGGCCGCGGGCCGGGCCCCGGAGGCGTTCGTGGACCGGGTGGACCCGGCCGCGCTGCAGACCCCGGCGGTGCGGGCGGTGCTCGCCAACGTCGCGCGGATATGTCCGGCGTTCCTGCCGCGGCAGGTGCTGCGCGAGGGCAGCCGGCACATCCTGATCGCGGGCACCATCGGCCGGGCCCCGGTGGTGGCGAAGTGCCTGGCGCCGGGGGCGCTGCGCGGGGAGCGGGCGGAGCAGCTGGTGGAGCGCTTCCACCACGAGGTGGCGGTGTACCGGGCGTTCGTGCGGCACCGTCCGCCGGTGCGGCTGCCCCGGCTGGTGGCCGCCGACCACGACCGCTGCGTGCTGGTGCTGGAGCGGGTGCCGGGCCGTCCGGCGGCCCGCGAGCGGCACCCGGTGAACGCGCCGACGCCGGGCGAGGTGCGCGCGGTGCTGGGCGCGGTGCGCACGCTGAACCTGTGGCGCCCGCCGACCGACGTGTTCGGCAAGCCGATGGACTACCAGACCGAGATCGCCCGGTTCCACTCGCTGGGCCTGCTGACCGACCGGGACGCGGGCGACCTGCGCGGCCTGCTGCACGGCCTGTCCTCGGTGCCGTGGCAGCTCAACCACGGCGACGCGCTGCTGGGCAACGTGCTGCTGGCCCCGTCCGGCCCGGTCCTGCTGGACTGGGAGCAGGCCGGCTGGTACCTGCCGGGCTACGACCTGGCGGTGCTGTGGAGCGTGCTGTCCGGGGACACCGCGGCGCGGCGCCAGATCAGCCAGCTCGCCCAGTCCGGCGGCACGCTGGCCCGGGACGCGTTCCTGGTGAACCTGGTGCTGGTGCTGATGCGGGAGCTGCGGCTGCACGACGTCCCGGGCGCGGGCGAGGAGCAGCGGATCATGATCCGCCGGCTGTACGACGACGCGGCGCTGGCCCGCCGCGCGGTCCGCGCGGCGGTCGGCACCCGCTGACTCCGCGGTCGCCGACCGGCGACCGTCGGGTTTCAGCCACCCAGCAGGGCCTCGCCGAGGGCGTCCAGCACGGTGTCCTCGGCGGGCAGTTGGGTCCGCAGGCTGAGGGTGTCGCGCAGGTGGCGCTCCAGCGGGTGGCGGCGGTCGAGCCCGGCGCTGCCGGCGAGGGTGAGGGCCCGCTGCACGGTGTCGCCCGCGGTGCGGGCGGCGAGCAACTGGACGGCGGGGGCCCGGGTGGCGGCGGCCGGGTCGGCGTCGGTGCGGGCGGCGAGGCCGTGCACGAGTTCCTCGGCGCCGGTGAGCGCGGCGGCGAGTTCGCCGAGCGGGCGGCGGTGGGCGGCGGCGGTGTCGCGCAGCCGCCCGGCGGACCAGTCGAGCGCGGCCCTGGCGGTGCCCAGCAGGACGGCGGTGAGCGCGAGTTGGTGCCAGGCCGCGGCGACCGGGTCCGGGGCGGTCGTGGCGCCCCGGGGCAGCAGCACGGCGTCGGTGCCGATCCGGGCGTCCTCCAGCAGGACGTCGTGGCCGGCGGCGGCGCGCAGGCCGAGCTGGTCGGCGGCGGGGTCGATCTCCAGGCCGGGGCTGTCGGCGCGGACCAGGAACAGCCCGGTGCGCGGCTGGTTCTCCGCGGTGCGGGCCTCGACGACCAGCCAGGCGAGCGCTTCGGCGCCGGGGCAGTGGGGGGCGCGGCCGCTGAGCCGCCAGGCGTCGCCGTGCCAGTGGGCGGTGACGGCGGGCGGCCGCCCGGCCGGGGCGCGCAGGGTGCCGACCAGGGCGGGGCCGCGGCGGGACTCGGTGAGCAGCCGCCGGTAGAGCGCGGCGGGCCAGGGCGCGGTGCGGGCCTGTTCGGCGTGGTGCAGCAGGGTGTGCGCGGTGAGCAGGGCGACGGAGGCGTCGCCGCGGCCGAGCCGGGCCAGCACCCGGACGGTGTCGGCGAGCCCGGCGCCCGGTCCGCCGTGCCGGCGGCCGACGGTGAGGGTGAGCAGTCCGGCCTCGTGGACGGTCTCGACGCCCTGGTAGGGGAAGGTGCCGTCGCGGTCGTGTTCGGCGGCCCGGGCCGCCAGCAGGTCGGTCACCCGGGGCAGCCGGGCGAGGGCGCGCTCGACGGCGCCGTCGGCGGGGTCGGCTGCGACGGGGGCGGGGACGGTCGGCTGCGCTGCGGTGCGGGTCATGGCGGGGGCCTCCGGGCCGGGCGGCGTGGGTGGTCGGGCGTCCGTGACTGGGGTGTCAGGAGGCCGGACAGGCCGCGCCGGCGGTGCGCCGGAGGTCCACGTGCAGGCGTCGGGTCAGCAGCAGCGGCCGGGGCATCCTCGTCAGCCCTGCTGGAACATCTCCGCCGGAAGCGGCTTCAGGAGCTGGTAGAGATCGTCCGAAATCGGCCGGTCCCAGGAGGCGATGGTGACCTGGACGCCGTCGCTGCGGCCGAACTGCGAGCAGTAGAGCCGCTCCTCGGTGACCTTGACCTTGCGGACGATCAGCAGGTCGTCGCCGAGCATGACCGGGAAGTCCTCGGCCGAGACGAAGTCGACCTGTTCCTCGTTCTCCAGCGAGGCGAGCAGCTGGCGGGCCTCCAGGGGCACGCCGTCCTCGCTCTCGCGGGCGGGCGACTCCTGCGGGACGTTCCCGATCAGCATGGCCGGGCCGCGGCCGCCGAGCAGGTCGTACTGCAGGAAAATGCCTTGGCAGGAACCGTCCTGACCAGCCAGGATCATGGCACCGAAGTCGCCGGGCCAGTCGCCCGGATCCATGGCCAGTACGTCGAAGTCCGGGCCGGCGGGCTGTCCGGAGCGACGGCGGAGAAATGACATGGGCCCATCGTACGTGCCCGGTGGGCGGCGCCCGGTGAGCGGGTCCGCGATCAGGCCGAGATCTACGCTCAGGGACCAATGTTGACTCTGAGCAACCGTCCGGGCTACGTTCGGTTCAGCACGACGGCCGCTCCGGGGCGAGATCCACAGGGGGCGGCTTGTCGCAGCGTGCCTTGCGCGCATTCCCTCACTGCGCACGCGGTCGTGTGAACTCCGAGCACCATTTGCTGATTCAATGGTCCTTAGACTGTTCCTGGAGCCTGCGGGTGATTCCGGCCGGCTCCGGGCTGTCGAGGCGCCGTGAGGATCGGCAGCACCTACATCCACATAACACCCAGAGCCAGGTTCGCGGGGCCCTTTGCCGTCGCGTTCGCGAACCTTGCCCGGATCACCGCCGCGTGGGGGCGTGCGGAATCCGGGCTCCGGCCCACCCGGGGAGTCGCTCTTCCCGGACGGGTCACTCCCGCTGCGACGGCTGCCGCACCCCTGTGCGGCACGGGGATGGGGAGAGCCCGTCATCGGCGCCGTTGACGGGCAGCAGAAGCGGGCGCCGTGCCTATACCGCGTGGGGGCGGTAGGCACGGCGTCTGCCTGCTCTTACTGTGCTGGCAGGCTTGTCGACCAGTCAACAAGATTCGGCCCATCAGAACTCTTTTGTAACCTCGGCGTATGCCCACTCGTCACCTGCGCGCGGGCTCCGGCCCCGGCCGCCCGGTCGGGGAACTCCTGGTCCGGGCCGGGCCGGCACAGTGACCGCGGTTCGGGCCGGCGCGGCCCGAACCGGCCAGAGGTTGGCCGGTTCCGCCGCTTCCGAGCCGCCCGGCTACTGCTGCGGCGGCTGGTTCTGCAGGTCGAACTCGCCGTCCCGGGCGCCCAGGACGAAGGCCCGCCACTCGGCGGGGGTGAAGATCAGCGACGGGCCGTCGGGCTCCGCGCCGTTGCGCATCGCGATGTACCCGTCGACGAAGGCGATCTGCACGCCCTGCTCGTCGCCGGGGGCGTGCTGCCACTCGGCGCCGCTCACGTCCAGCTCGATCTTGCGCCGCTCGTTCGCCGCCTGGGCTGCCTCTGCCGGCGTCATCCGCACGTCCTCCCGCTCGACTCCTGCCGGAGCCGTCCTCGATGGTCGATGCCGTCCTCGGTGGTCGGCCGGTGCCCAGCCTAGCCAGCCGGAGCCGCCCGGTCCGGCCGTTCCGCCCCGGAGGCCCGCGGACGGGGCGGGACTGGTCCGATCCGGCCGTCCGGCGGCGACACCTGTGCTAAGGAGGGCCGTTCCGGGCCGCGGACGGGCGAGGATGGGGCGACGAGCAGTCAGCCACGCACCCGGGAGCAGCCGATGGACCAGCGGGACGGCAGCCGCGCCGACGTCATCCCGATCACCACCGCGCCCTCGGCGCCGCCGGTGGGCGCCGCGACGGGCACCGTGACCGCGCCCGTGCCGTCCGTGCCGCGCCCCTCCCGTCCGGCCGGGCACGGGCGGGTGGGCCTGGTGCTGGTGTCGCAGAGCCAGGAACTGGCGGACGCGGTGCGGACGGTGGCGCTGGCCCTGGCGGAGGCGGACGATCCGGCTCCGGTGGTGGCGACCGGCGGCTCGCTCGCGGACGGGCCGGGCAGCAGCGCGGTGCTGGTCGCGGCGGCGGCCCGCCGGGTCGACCAGGGCCATGGGGTGGCGGTGCTGTGCGACCTGGACGGCCCGGTGCGCACGGTGCTGACCGTGCTGGCCGCGGCCGAGGAGCACGGCCTGCCGTTCCCGACCCGGTTCGCCGACGCCCCGTTCGTGGAGGGCGCGGTGGCCGCGGTGGCGACCGCGACCGCGGGCGGCGACCTGGCGGCGGTGCTGGACGCGGCGGAGGAGACCGCGCGCCGGCCGAAGCGCTGACCGGCCGCCGCGCCGTCCACCGGCCGGGGGTGTCCGAACGGATCGGTTCGGGCGCGACCGTGCGGGTTTCCGGCACGCCGGGCCCCGGTGCGCCGCTAGAGTCGGCCGCACCGGCCCGGTGGGGGGAGTCCCCGGGCCCGAGCGAGGGGTGGTGCGCGTCGATGCGTGTGGTGGTCACCGGCGGGGCGGGGTTCATCGGGGCCAATCTGGCCAGGGAGTTGACCTCCCGCCGGGAGGTGACGGAGGTCCGGGTGGTGGACGACCTGTCCACCGGCAGCAAGGCCAACCTGGCCGACGTCGACGTCGCCTTCTTCGAGGGCAGCATCCTCGACCCGGCCCTGCTGGACGCGGCGTTCACCGGCGCCGACGCGGTGGTGCACCTGGCGGCGCTGCCGTCCGTGCCGCGCTCGATCGCCGCCCCGCTGGCCAGCCACCGGGTCAACGCCACCGGCACCCTGGAGGTGCTGGAGGCGGCCCGCCGGGCGGGCGGCCTGTACGTCGCGGCGGCGTCCTCGTCCTCGGTGTACGGCGCCAACCGGGAGCTGCCCAAGCGCGAGTCGATGCGCCCGATGCCGATGAGCCCGTACGCGGTCTCCAAGCTGGCCGCCGAGTCCTACCTCGGCGCGTACCACCACTGCTACGGCCTGGGCGTGCTGCCGCTGCGCTTCTTCAACGTCTTCGGGCCGCTGCAGGCCGCCGGGCACGCGTACGCGGCGGTGGTCCCGGCGTTCCTGGACGCGGCGCTGGCGGGCCGGCCGGTGACGGTGCACGGGGACGGGCTGCAGAGCCGCGACTTCACCTACGTCGGCACGGTCACCCAGGTGCTGGCCGAGGCGGTGCTGCGCCGGGTGGTCTCGGCGGACCCGGTGAACCTGGCCTTCGGGACGCGCACCTCGCTGCTGGAGCTGGTCGACCTGATGGGCGGGGTGCTGGGCGGCCCGGTCGCCGCCGAGCACGTCGACCCGCGGCCGGGGGACGTGCGGGACTCGCAGGCCGACAACGCGCGGCTGCGCGAGCTGTTCCCGGACGTGGTGCCCGTCCCGCTGGAGGAGGGCCTGCGGCGCACCGCGGACTGGTTCCGGACGCTCTGACCTCCGGTCGGGCGCGCGCCGGGCGCGCGCCCCCGGTCGGCTAGCGCTCCGTCAGTTCGAAGTGCGCCGTGTCCTTCCCGGCCAGGGCGCGGGCGATGCCGTCCCGCGCGCGGGCGTCCAGCTCGGGCAGCGCGTCCGGGTGGAACCAGCCGACCTCCAGGGACTCGTCGTCGTTGACCCGGGCCTCGCCGGACAGCGGGCGGCAGCGGAAGACCAGGTCCAAGTACTGGCTGCGGTCGCCGTTCGGGTACTCGATCACCGGCGAGACGTCGACCGCGACCAGCTGCTCGGGCCGCACCCGCACGCCGGTCTCCTCCAGGCACTCGCGCACCACGGTGTCGGCGGGCTGCTCCCCCGGATCGATGATGCCGCTGATCAGCGCCCACCTCCCGTTGTCGGCCCGCCGCCCGAGCAGCACCCGCCCGTCGTCGTCCACCACCACCGCCGACACCCCGGACAGCCACAGCGGCCGGTGGCCGACCACTGCGCGCAGTTCCGCCAGAAACGCAGGAATTCCCATGCCCCGGAGCCTATGCGCTGCGCGCGGCGGGGCGGGCTGCCGGGGCCGGGCGGGTCAGTGCGGCATCGGGCGGGCGGGGGTGCCGATGACGGTGGTGGCGGGCGGGACGTCGCGGGTGACGGTGGCGGCGGCGCCGACGAACGCGGCGCGGCCGACGGTGCGGCCCTGGAGGACCACGGCGCCGGAGCCGACCGTGCTGTCGTCGTCCAGGTGGACGGCGCCGGAGACGTTCGCGCCGGGGTAGACGGTGACGCGGGCGCCGAGCCGGCTGTCGTGGCCGACGGTGGCGTTGTAGTGCACCTGGCTGTGCGGGCCGAGCCGGACGCTGCTGGAGACGTGCGCGCCGCCCATCACCAGGCAGCCGGGGGCGAGTTCGGTCTTGGGGGCGATGATCGCCCGGGGGTGGACCAGGGTGACGGGGTGCCCGCCCGCCGCGTCCAGCAGCGCCGCCAGCCGGGCCCGCACGGCCGGGTCGGCGATGCCGATCAGGTACGGTGCGCCGGGCGGCAGTTCGGCGGGCTTGCGGACGGGCAGGCCGCGCACCTCTCCCCCGGCGAGCCGGTCGTCCAGGAACCCGGCGACCTCGGTGCCGGCGGCGAGCGCCACGTCCAGCGCCTCCCGGCCGACGCCGCCCGCGCCCGCGATCCACACCATGCGCCGTTCTCCGTCCTGCGTGCTGGTTCCGGTGGTCCGTCAGGTCCGTCAGGTCCGTCAGGTCCGTCAGGGAAAAAGTAGTCGGCCGGGCGGCCGCGGTCGTCCGCGGTCGCCCGGCCGGGTCGGGTCAGGCCTGGCCGCGCAGTTCCTCCCGGGCCAGCCGGGGCGCGGCCGCGGTGGCCTGTCGGGGCAGCACGATCCGGGGTGCGGCCGGGGCGGGTGCCTCGGCGGGGATCGGGAAGCCGGGGTTGACGCCGCCGGCGGCGGTGATGCCGGTGGGGCGCAGCAGCGTCTTCGCGGTGAGGGCGAGGATGCGCAGGTCGAGTGCCAGGCTGTGGTGCTCGATGTACCAGAGGTCGAGTTCGATGCGTTCGGGCCAGGTGATGGAGTTGCGGCCGCGAACCTGGGCCCAGCCGGTGAGGCCGGGGCGCAGGGCGAGGCGGCCGCGCTGGCGGTCGGAGTAGTGGGCGACCTGCTCGGGCAGGGTGGGGCGCGGGCCGATGACGCCCATGTCGCCGCGGACGACGTTCCACAGCTGCGGGAGTTCGTCCAGGCTGGTCTTGCGCAGCAGCGCGCCGAGGCGGGTGATGCGCGGGGCGTCGGGCTCGTCCTCGTAGTGCTTGTCGCGCATGGTGCGGAACTTGAGGATGCGGAACTCCTGGCCGTGCCGGCCGGAGCGGGTCTGTCGGAAGATCACCGGTCCGCCCATGGTGGCACGGATCAGGAGGGCGATCAGCAGGCCGAGCGGGACGGCGATGATCCCGGCCAGCGCGGTGACCGCGAGGTCCCCCCCTCGCTTCATTTCTCCCCCAACTGGGTTGGTGCGTTGTGGTGTTGTGGGCGCGCTTCGGGCTGCTCGGCGCGCGGGTGGTGCGGTCCGGGTCGCGGACGCGGTCAGTCGGTGTTCCAGCGCAGCCCGCGGCTGCGGGCGACGGCGGCGTAGGTCTCCAGCGAGACCCGGGCGACCGCGCGCTGGTCGAACTGGTCGAGGGCGCGGCGGCGGGCCGCCGCGCCCAGGCGTATCCGCAGCTCGGGCTCGGTGAGGAGCCGGTCGAGCGCGGTGGTCAGGGCGGCGGCGTCGGCCGCCGGGGCGAGCAGCAGGTGCTGGTCGTGGGTGCCGATCTCGCGGCAGCCGCGGATGTCGCTGAGCAGCAGGGGCAGGCCGCTGGCGGCGGCCTCCATGCCGGAGCGGGAGAAGCCCTCCCGGTAGGAGGGGAGGACGAAGACGTCGAGCGCGGCGTACACGGCGGGCATGTCGTCGCGGGCGCCGAGGAACTCCAGGCCGGCTTCGGCGGCGCGCAGGGCGTCGGGCTTGTCGGGGTCGTCGGGGCCGATCCACACGAAGCGGGCCTTGCCGGCCAGGGCGCGGGCGGCTTCGGCGTACTCGCGGATGCCCTTCTCGGCGACCCGGCGGCCGACCCCGCCGACCAGCAGTTCGTCCTCGGCGAGGCCGAGTTCGGTGCGCAGCCGGGCGCGCAGGGCGTCCCGCTGCGGGCCGGGGGCGGGGAAGCGGTCGAGGTCGACGCCGTTGCCGACCACGCGGGAACGTTTCGCCGGGACGCCCCAGCGGGCGAGCGTGGCGCGGTCCTCGGCGTTCTGGTAGAGCTCGGCGTGCGAGAAGCGGGCGGCCAGTGCCTCGGCGCCGAGCACGGCGAGCCGTTTGGCGAGCGGGTCGTGGGCCTGTGCCCACAGGCCGTGGCAGGTGTTGACGACCACGGGGACGCGGGCGAGCCGGCCCAGGACGCGGCCCAGGACGCCGGTCTTCGGGTTGTGGGTGTGCAGCACGTCGGGGCGGATCTCGCGCAGCGCGGCGAGCAGTTCGCGGGCGGCGGCGAGGTCGGCGCGCGGCTGCCAGGCGCGGGTGAGCGAGGGCAGCGGCCGGTGCCGGACGCCGAGTTGCTCGATCCGTTCCAGGTGGGGGCCGGGTGCGCTGAGGCCGTAGGTGCGCAGGCCGTGCTCGACGTCGACGGTGAGTTCGGTGGCGAGCAGCAGGTGCAGCGACATGTCGACGGTGGTGAGGTGGGCGACCTTCAGCGGGCGGCCGCCCTCGCCGCGCAGGCGGAGGGGGAGCTGCTCAGGCACCGGCGCCCACCGCCTTGGCGGTGGCGACGATCCGGGCGTAGGCGCGTTCCGGGACGAGCCGGCCGTACAGCTTGGCCCGGAAGAAGTCGATCGGGTCGGTCCGGCGGACCGGGACGCGGTGGAGGCGGACCGGGTCGTAGCCGGGCAGGTTCCGGCCGACCTGGCCGGTGGCGGAGGTGCGGAACCTGGCGCGCAGCGCGGCGTCCATGTGCGGGACGGGACGGCCCCAGGTGTAGGCGAAGTGCGCGGGGCGGGTGCCGAGGTGCTCCTCGACGTCGTCGCCGCAGGCGTCGAGTTCGGTGGTGGTGAGCAGTTCGGGGCGGGCGTGGCTGCGGGTGTGGTTGGCGACGGTGCACAGCCCGGAGGCGGTCATCTCGCGCAGTTGCTCCCAGCTGAGGCCGGTGGCGGGGGCGCCCTTGGCGGTGGAGCCCTCCCAGCGCATCGGGCGGCCGACCAGGCCGCTGGCCAGGTAGACGGTGAACGGCAGGGCGCGCTCCTTGAGCAGCGGCCAGGCCGTCTCGTAGGTGTCGGCGAAGCCGTCGTCGAAGGTGAGGACGGTGCTGGGGGTGCGCAGGCCGGCTTCCAGGCGGTCGGTGGCGGTGTCCAGCGGGACCACCCGGCCGGGCGGCAGTTCGGCGAGCAGGTCCACCTGGGCGGTGAAGTCGGCGGTGGCGAGGTCGAGCTCGTCGGCGGTTCCGCCGCCGACCCGGTGGTAGATGAGCACGGTGGCGCCTTCGCCGGGCGTCCGTCCGGCCGCGCGGGCCAGCTGCTGTTTGACCTTCGACCGGATGCCCCCGGCCTGGGCGGCGCTGCTCGCCATCGATCCCCCTCGCGGTGCCCCCGCACCGGACCTGTGACTCCCCCGGCCCGCGGCTGCCGCGGGCGATGCGCATCACAGTAGGGGGAAGTGTGGGGCTGGTGCCCCCGAAACGTGAAAGAAGTGCGTAGGTAGGCCGAAAATAAGCCGGTCCGACCGGTCCTGTCCCATTGGAGGGCGTTTCCGGTCGGCGGCTCGGGGCCGCCCCTCGCGGGAGCCGACGGCTCGAAGGGGACGGCGGCGGCTCAGGGGGTGGCACCGCCGCCGGGGCGGAGCAGGGCGACGCCGATCCGGACCAGCAGCAGCACCCCGGCGGCCAGGCAGCCGGCCACCGCCATCACCCAGGCCGGGCCGTCGCTCTGCGGGACCAGGAGCGCCACCGCGATGCCCATGCCCACGCACGCCACGGCGAGCAGGGCCAGCAGCGGCTGGTGGCGGCGCAGCGCACAGCCGCCGAACAGCGCAGACCAGCGGGTAGCGGCGCGGTCACTTCGGGTGTCTGCCATGCCTTCCACGGTAACCCGGTGCGGGCGGGCGGGCCACGGTCCTCCGGCCCTCGCACCGGGCCCGCCCGGTGCCCCCGGCCCGCCCGGGCCGCCCCGTCCGCACGCGCTCGCGGGCCCTTCCGGGCCGTTTCCGGACCTCCCGCGAAATCTCGCCGTCCGGCGTACAACCATCCCGGGACGTCGTGGGTCTCCACTACATTGAGCGATCCAGGAGCCGTCCGACGTGCGGGCCAGGGAGTGTCCGCCGCGGGCTAGATCACTCGGGTGCGGAGCCGCCGCGCCCGGGGTCGGAGGCCGGGCTCCGCCTGCCGACGGTACCGCCACGCCGCTTGCCGGCGACCGAGGGGGGAACCGTGTCGTACGCCACCACCGCCGCTGCCGTCTGCGCTCCGCCCCAGCCCGCCGTGCCGTCCTCCGCCGCCGCCCCGGTCCGGTCCGGGGAGCGCGGGCGGGACCGGAGCAGCTGGCTGCGCTTCAGCCCCGCCCAGCCGCTGTTCCGGGCCCGCGCCGCCCAGCGCCTGGCCGTGCTGGCGTACCACGGGATCACCGATCCGGCCTCGTTCGGCGCCCAGCTGGACCGGCTGCGGCGGCTGGCCACCCCGGTGTCGGTGCAGGACGTCGAGCGCTCGCTCGCCGAGGGGCGGCCGCTGCCGCCGCGCTCGGTGCTGGTGACCTTCGACGACCCGGACCGCACGGTGCTGCGGCACGCCCTGCCGGAGCTGGTGGCCCGGCGGATCCCGGCGGCCGCGTTCGTGATCGCGGAGCTGGTCGGCACCGAGAAGCCGTTCTGGTGGCACGAGGCGGCGTTCCTGGCCCGGCACGGCGGCCGGGCCCGGATGCTGCCCGGCGGCGCCCGGCCGGACCGGGTGCTGGCGCTGCTCAAGGCGATGCCGGACCCGGACCGCCGGCGCAGCCTCGCCGAGCTGCGGGTCTCCGCGCACCGCCGTCCGCCGGCCCAGGAGCAGCTGCGCCCGGAGGACCTGCACGTGCTGCGGGAGGCCGACGTCGCGGTGGGCAACCACACCCTGGGGCACCCCTCCCTGCGGCGCTGCGACGAGGCGACGGTGCACGCGGAGATCGCCGGTGCGCACCGGGCGCTGACCGGCTGGCTGGGCGAGGCCCCGACGGCGTTCGCCTACCCGGACGGCGGTTTCGACGAGCGGGCGGACGCGGTGCTGCGCCGGCTCGGCTACCGGCTGGGCTTCCTGTCCGACCACCGGCTGGGGCCCCGGCTGCCCGCGCACCCGCTGCGGATCAGCCGCCTGCAGGTCGACTCGACCACCTCGACGCGCCGCTTCGACACCATCCTGTCCGGCCTGGAGCCGGCGGTGCAGCGGCTGCTGGGCGCGCAGTCCTGACGTGCCCGAGGCCCGCACCCCTGCTGCTCCGGGGGTGCGGGCCTCGTCCGTGCGGGGGGGCGGTCAGGTGGTGGCGGTGGGGCGGATGCCGCGCATCCGGCCGATGGCGTAGACGGCGCCCGCCAGGGCGAGGTCGGAGAGCAGCATGAAGCCGATCGAGTAGCTGCCCTTGGCGCTGTAGATGGCGCCCATCACCAGCGGCGGGACGAACCCGCCGAGGCCGCCGATCGCGCCGACGATGCCGGTCACCGAGCCGACCTGGGCGACCGGGGTGACTTGGGCGACCAGGGCGAACACGGCGCCGCTGGTGGTGCCGAGGCCGGCCGCCATCACCATGAAGGCGATGGTGCCGACCGGGCTGAGGTCCGGGTCGAAGGCCTGCACGATGGCGAACAGCGCGGTGACCGCCAGGGCCCAGCAGGTCACCACGGCGGGGTGGACGCGGTCCGAGAGCCAGCCGCCGAACGGCCGGAAGATCACCGTGACCAGGGCGAACCCGGCGGCCTTGGTCCCGGCGTCGGTCGCGGACAGCTCGTACCAGGTCTTCAGGTACGTGGGCAGGTAGACGCCGAACGCGACGATGCCGCCGAAGCCGATCGCGTAGAGCGCGGACAGCTCCCAGGTCACCCGCAGCCGCCCGGCCTCGCCGAGCCGGGAGGCCAGCGAGGCGGTCGGGACCACCCGGTCGGGGCGGTCGCGCAGCAGCAGGAAGGAGACCACGGTGTAGGCGGCCAGCGCGACGGCCATCACCAGGAACGGCAGATCGTGGCCGTGCTTCCACAGCCGGGGGGTGAAGTAGCCGGACAGCGCGACGCCGCCCATGCCCATGCCGAACACGCCGACGCCCAGGCCGCGCTTGCTCGCCGGGAACCAGGAGTTCACCAGCGGCACGCCGATCGCGAAGGTGGTGCCGCCGAGCCCGAGGAAGAACCCGACCGCCAGCAGCGCCCCGTACGAGTCGCGGGCCGGGATCAGCAGCAGCACCGGGACGATGGTCAGCGCCGACATCAGCGGGAACATCAGCCGGGCCCCGAAGCGGTCGGTCAGCGCGCCGACCGGGACGCGGCCCAGCGAGCCGACGATCACCGGGACGGCGACCAGGAAGGACTGGGCGAACGACGTCATGTGCAGGGTCTTGTTGAACTCGCCGGCCAACGGGGCGATCAGGTTCCACGCCCAGAAGGTCAGCGCGAAGCCGATGGTGGCGACCACCAGGTTGGTGTAGGCCGTGCCCGACACCCGGTCGTCGCCCGGCGCCCGCTCGTTCGATGCTGTCAGCTGTCCCATGAGACCCAAGCCTCTGCGGGCAGGCCGCTCCCGGCCCGGGACACGCGCGGGGCGCGGTCATACCGTCATTCAAACGGAGCAGGAGGGCGCCGCCGGGGGCCCGGTAAGAACGGCGGGAGGCGAAACCAGGGGCCTGGTAAGAACGGCGGGAGGCACCATCAGGGGCCCGGGGAACGGCGGGTCCGTGCTGCTGACGGCCGGAGCCCATCGGTGTGTCCGTGCTGCTGCGTGTCCTTGACGGAACCAGAAGCAGATGCGCGCTCCGGCAGTGCACCGGCAGCAGACCGGGCCTCGCCGTTCCCCGAGCCCCTGGTTTCGCCTCCCGCCGTCCTTACCGAGCCCCTGGGGGGGTGCTGTCCCGTCGGCTGTCGGGGGCTTCGAGGTAGAGTCGGTGCTCGTGAAGATCGCCCTCGTGGACTCCGGAATCGGACTGCTCGCCGCCGCCGCCGCGATCCGTCGGGCCCGGCCCGACGCGGACCTGGTCGTCTCCTGTGACCCGGACGGCATGCCGTGGGGGCCCCGCACGCCCGAGGACATCACCGCGCACGCGCTGGCGTGCGCCCGGGCCGCGGCGGTGCACGGGCCGGAGGCCCTGGTCGTGGCCTGCAACACCGCGACGGTGCACGCGCTGGCGCACCTGCGGGCGGAGTTCGAGCCCGGCCTGCCGGTGATCGGAACGGTGCCGGCGATCAAGCCGGCCGCCGCGTCCGGCGGGACGGTGGCGATCTGGGCGACCTCGCGGACCACCGGCAGCGCCTACCAGCGCGGGCTGATCGCCGAGTTCGGCGGGGCCGCGCGGGTGCACGAGGTGGCCTGTCCGGAGCTGGCCGAGGCCGTGGAGCGGGCCGACGAGGCCGCGATCGCCGCGGCCGTCGCCTCGGCCGCCGCCCGCACCCCCGCCGGGACCACCGACGTGGTGCTGGGCTGCACCCACTACGAGCTGATCGACGACCGGATCTCCGCCGCGCTGGCGGGCCCGGTCCGGCTGCACGGCTCGGCCGACGCGATCGCCGCGCAGACCCTGCGCCGCCTCGGCCCCGGCACGCCCCCCGGCGGCGGCACGCTGACCGTGCTGCACTCGGGGCGCCCGTCCGTCCTGCCGGCCGAGGCGCTCGCCTACCCGCAGGGCGCGCTGCTGGCGGCCGCCGCCCGGGTCTGACCCCGGGCCGGGCCGCCCGCCGCCGCGCTCGGTCGCGGCGGGCGGCCCGGGGGTGTCGGTGTCGGCTCAGCCGACCGGGTTGCCGACCAGCTGCTGCGGGCCGGTGAACCGGTTCGGGGTGCAGCCGGGGCCCGCGAGGGTGAGGCGGTCACGGGTGTTGACGATGCTGAGCGGGCCGGTCCAGTCGGCGCCGCAGATCCGCACCGTTCCGGCGCCGACGGCCTGCAGCGGGCCGTTCACGTCGGAGCCCGCCACCACCAGGTCGGCCCCGGCCCGGACCACGACCGGGCCGTTCTGCCGGGCGTTGACCAGGCAGGTGGTACCGGTGGCGACGGTGAGCGGGCCGTTGTGGACGCCGGTCACGGTGGTGGTGCAGGCCGGGACGGCGGGCAGCTTCGCGCGGAAGTCGAGGGCGTAGGCGAGCTTGCCCGGCTTGGCGTCGGTGATCGGGGCGCTCAGCTTGCCGAACTCGCCGCCGGTCGGCTTCTTCCCGGCGTTCCAGGGGCTGAGCCGGCCGAGCTGGTCGGCGGTGGCGCCCTCGGAGACCACGGTGTCGCCGGGGGCGGCGGACATCGCCTGCGAGGCGGTGCGCACCGCGCCGAGGTAGGAGGCGAAGTCGGTGCGGTCGTAGGAGCCGGGCAGGCCGACGCCCTGGCGACGCAGCCAGTCGCCCCACTGGAACTCCAGGAACTCGGCGGCGTCGTCGGGCACCGAGTAGCCGATGTCGCGGGTGAAGTAGACCAGGCTGCGGTACGGGTCGTCGTGGAAGTCCGCCAGGCCGAGGCGGGTCGGCAGCTGGTCGACGGTGATGGCGTTGGCGTTCTCGTCGACCAGGCGCACCCACTTGTGCTCCTGCATGGCCTGCCAGAAGGCCGCCTTCGACAGCGTGCTCCAGTTCGCCTGGACGATCAGCCGGATGTGCAGCTTCGGCCCGCCCTCGGCGGTCTCCAGGAAGGAGGTGAGGGTGTGGTGGCCGTCCGTCAGGTAGAGCTCGCCGCCGGGGCCGACCACGACGGTCTTCATCTCGGCGCGGCTGGCCGCGGTCTCCTGCCCGACCGGGATGGTGCAGGTGAAGCTGGCCGGGTCGGCGAGGGTGGCACCGGCGGGGGCGGCGGCGACCGCGCCCTGGCCGTTGGTGGAGCACCAGTCGTCGAAGCGCTTGTTGGCGGAGCCGTTCAGCTGGTCCTTGTCCGAGGCGTACCGGCCGAGCTTGTAGTAGACCTCGTCGTAGCCCACCGCGTTCTGGGTGGGGTGCAGCTGGTCGAGCGTCACGTCCAGCAGGTCGCCGGGCCGGGCGGCGAGCGCGGCCCGGTCGGCGGGGGCGGCGCCGGCGGGGGCGGCGAGCACGGTCAGGGTGCCGAGGGCGAGGGCGAGCGCGGAGGAGGCGGCGAGCGCGGCCCGGCGGCTCGGGCTGCGGTGGCGCGACGGGGTGGCGGGCGCGGTGCCGGTCATCATCTGTTCTCCTGCTGATCGGATCGGCGGATTTCCGCCGCGCCCATCCAGCCATCCCCGGCCGCTGCCCGCGCGTCCGCCGGGCGTCGCCCCGGTGACGGCCGGGTGAACTGTCGGGGCCCGGGCGCGGGCGGGGCGGGCGGGCGCGGGCGGGGGCGGGCACGGGCGGGGGCGCCGTCGCGCCTCGGGGCCGGCCGGGCCGGGATCGGGCAGACTGCCCGGGTGACGGTCCTGTGGTGGGTTTCGGTGGTGTCGCTGCTGGCGTGGCTGTGGCTGGCGGTGTGCCACGGCGGGTTCTGGCGCACCGACCAGCGGCTGCCCCGGGGCGGCGGCGAGCCCGCGTCCTGGCCCTCGGTGGCGGTGCTGGTGCCGGCCCGGGACGAGGCCGGGGTGCTGCCGGTGTCGCTGCCGAGCCTGCTCGCCCAGGAGTACCCGGGCCGGGCCCGGGTGGTGCTGGTCGACGACCACAGCACCGACGGCACCGGTGCGCTGGCCCGGGAGCTCGCGCGGCGCACCGGGGGGCTGGAGCTGGCGGTGACCACTCCCCCGCCGCTGCCGGAGGGCTGGACGGGCAAGCTGTGGGCGCTGCGGCACGGCGTCGAGCAGGCCGGGGACGACGCCGAGTGGCTGCTGCTGACGGACGCCGACATCGCGCACCGGCCGGGCTCGCTGCGGGCGCTGGTCGCGGCGGGCGAGGGCGGCGGCCTCGACCTGGTCTCGCAGATGGCCCGGCTGCGGGTGGCGAGCGGCTGGGAGCGGCTGGTCGTCCCGGCGTTCGTGTACTTCTTCGCGCAGCTGTACCCCTTCCGCCGGTCCAACCGCCCGCGGGCCCGGACGGCCGCGGCGGCCGGCGGCTGCTCGCTGGTGCGGCGCGGCGCGCTGGAGCGGGCGGGCGGGGTGGCGGCGATCCGCGGCGCCGTCATCGATGACGTGTCACTGGCCCGTGCGGTCAAGCGCACCGGCGGCCGCACCTGGCTCGGCCTCGCCGACCTGGTCGACTCCGTCCGCCCCTACCCCGGCCTGGGCCCGCTGTGGCGGATGGTCTCGCGCAGCGCCTACGCCCAGCTCCGCTACTCGCCGCCGCTGCTGGCCGGGACGGTGGCGGGCCTGGCGCTGGTCTACCTGGTGCCGCCGGTGGCCGCCGTCGCCGGGGCCGCCGCCGGGGCGTGGTGGACCGCCGGGGCGGGCCTGGCCGGGTGGGCGGTGATGGCCGGGACGTACGCGCCGATGCTCCGCTACTACGGGCAGCCCGTCGCCGCCGCCCCGCTGCTGCCGTTCACCGCGCTGCTCTACCTGCTGATGACGGTCGACTCCGCCGTCCAGCACTGGCGCGGGCGCGGCGCCGCCTGGAAGGGCCGCACCTACCCGCAGCCGCAGCGCGCCGAATAGCCGGCCGGCGCGGCGGGCAGGATGCCACGATGGAGCGTCACGAGATCTCACGGATCGCGCACCGCGACCACCCGGTCGCGGCCCCGCTGTCCGACGAGTCGGTGCGGGAGCTGCTGGAGCGGCTGCTGCGCGGCCGGTCGGACGGCCGGCTGCTCGACCTCGGCTGCGGCGAAGCCCCTTGGCTGGTAAGGGCGCTGGCCGCGCACCCCGCCCTGCGCGCGGTCGGCGTGGACACCGACCCGGCCGCGCTGCGCACCGCCCTGCACACCGCGCAGCGGCTCGGCGTCGCCCGCCGGATCGGCCTGCACCACCGCGACGTGCGGGAGTTCAGCACCGCCGAGCCCTTCGACGCCGTCCTGTGCGTGGGCGCCACGCACGCCTTCGGCGGGCTCGGCCCGGCCCTGGCCGCGATCGGCCCGCTGCTCGCGCCGGGCGGTGCGGTGCTGCTCGGCGAGTCCTACTGGGAACGCGAACCACCCGCCCGAGCACGGGAGTTGCTCGGCGAGGGCCTGACCGGCCTGGCCGGCACGCTCGCCGCCGTCGAGGCCGCCGGCTGGCTCCCCGTCGCCGGGCACACCTCCACCCGCGCCGAACTCGACGCCTACGAATGGTCCTGGACCGGCTCCCTCACCGACTGGGCGCTCGACCAACCCCCGGGCCCCGACCGGGAGGCCGCGCTGCACGCGGCGGCCGAACACCGCCGGGAGTGGCTGGACGCGTACCGCGACTGCTTCGGCTTCGTCACGCTGCTCCTGCGGCCGGGGAGCCGAGCGGGGGCGGGGTGACGGCGGGTCAGCGGCCGAGCAGGCGGCGGGCCGTGGGCTTGACGAACTCGTAGCGGGACATCTGCTCCAGGTCGCGGAGCCAGGCGGTGCGGCCGGGGGGCCGGCGGAGGAGTTCGCGGTAGATCTCCTCGAAGGCGGTGGAGACGTGGTCGAGGGAGAAGCGGGCGACGACCCAGTCGCGGCCCCAGGCGCCGAGTTCGGTGCGGCGGGCGGGGGCGTCGGCGAGGGCGCGGATCTGGGCGGCGAGGGCCTTGGCGTCGGCGGGGTGGTCGCCGTGGCCGTACATGCAGCGGGAGGCGTGCGGTTCGACCAGGGGGCCGGGTTCGTGGATCGCGGTGTAGCCGCTCGCGCCGTGCACGATGACGGGTTTGGCGAAGGCGAGGCCGCGCAGGGCGGAGCCGCCCATGCCGAGGACGAGGTCGGCGGCCTGGTAGGCGGGGCGGGGGTCGGGGCGCTGGCCGGTGAGGACGATCGCCTCGCGGCCGAGCTCCTCGTTGACGGCGGCGGCCTCGGCGCGCAGGTGCCGTTCGCTGGGGCCGCCGCCGACCACGGCGAGGACCAGGTTCGGGTCGTCGAGCAGGCGGAGGGCGGCGATGGTGCGGGAGACCCCGGCGTCCTTCTCCAGGCCGGAGACCAGGCGGGTGACGATGCAGAGCAGGAGCTGGTCGGGGGCGGCGCCGACCTCGGCGCGGAAGGCGGCGCCGGAGACGGCGCCCGGCGCGTCGGAGTCGGTGTCGACGGGGGGTTCGATCAGCCGCAGGTCGCGGTGGCCGAAGGCCCGGCCGTCCGGCATCAGGGCGCCCAGGCCGAGGACCAGGGGCTGGTAGCGGGGCATGCCGCGGAGCATCCGGATGCCGTAGAAGGTGGTGACGATCGGCAGGCGGCCCTGGCGGCCGGGGCCGAAGTAGGCGTTGCGGGCGGCCCGGACCTCCCAGGCGTGGACGACCTGGGAGCCGTGCTCGTCGGCGAGCTTGCCGAGCCGGGCCCGGATGACGGCGTGCGGCGTGGCCGGGTCACCGGCGACGACGAGGTCGAGGCCGTGCTCGGCGGCGAGTTCGACCAGCGGGGCGGGGCCGTCGACGCCCTGGGCGAACAGCACCGGTTCGTGGCCGCGGTCGCGCAGGGTGCGGGCGATGTCGACGGCGTTGAGCTGGGCACCGCCGAGCGCGAGGTTGTTGAGGTGGACCAGGACCCGGACGGAACGCATGCTCAGTCCTCCCACTGGTGCGGGACGAAGACGGGCGCGGCCATCACGACGGCGCGCGGCGGGGTGTCGAGCATCGGGCCGAAGACGTCGAACTGGCCGGCCGAGTGCCAGCTCATCAGGGTGCCGCCGTCGGTCTTGCCGATCGAGTAGACGCCCGTCCACAGGGTGTAGCGGCCGCGCGGCAGGGGCAGCCGGGGGATGACGCAGGCGACGCGGTGGTCGCCGCCGGTCATCCGGATCTCGTGGCTGATCTGGAAGATCGGGCTGGAGGTGCCCTCGCTGACGCCCAGGTGCAGGGTGGCGTCGCCGCGGTAGTCGCCGCCGAGGGTGAGCTCGACGGTGACCGGCTCGTCGGTGTGCAGGGTGGTGGCGTCGCCGTCCTCGCCGCGCACCTCGTACTTGAGCAGTTGCAGCGGCTCACCGACCCGGGCGCTCGCCTCGGACTGCGCCTCGATGGAGTCCCGGTAGCCGGCCAGCGCGTCCGTGATCCCGGCGTCGACCCGGACGGTGCCCTGTTCGAGCCAGACGCCGCGGCGGCAGATGGACTGCACGGCGGGCAGGTCGTGCGAGACGAAGACGATGGTGGTGCCCTGTTCGGCGACCTCGCGCATCCGGTCCAGGCAGCGCTGCTGGAAGACGGCGTCGCCGACCGCGAGCACCTCGTCGACCAGCAGGACGTGCGGTTCCAGGTAGGCGGCGACCGCGAAGCCCAGGCGCATCTGCATGCCGGAGGAGTAGAACTTGACCTGCCGGTCGATCGCGCCGCCGAGGCGGGCGAACTCGACGATGTCGTCGAAGCGTCCGGCGACCTCGCGGCGCTTGAGGCCGAGCAGCGCGCCGAACAGGTAGATGTTCTCCCGGCCGGTCAGGTCGGGGTGGATGCCGGCCCGGATCTCGATCAGGGCGCCGATCCGGCCGCGCACGTCGATGACGCCCGCGTACGGGTACATGACCCGGGTGAGCATCTTCAGCAGCGTCGACTTGCCGGAGCCGTTGGAGCCGATCAGGCCGACCGACTCGCCGGGTTCGATGTGCAGGTTGATGTCGCGCAGCGCCCAGCGCCAGTCCTCGCCGCGGTCGCCGCGCAGGCGGCGGGCGACCTGGTCGACCCGGTCGCGCAGCAGCATCCGCTGCTGGTCGGCGCGGAAGCGCTTCCAGACCTGCTCGGTGCGGATGGTGCCCAGAGGGTAGTCACGCGACATCGGCGATCCCCGTTTCCAGCTTCTTGAAGACCAGGTACCCGCCGACCAGGAAGACCAGCGAGCTGGCCGCGGCGATCAGCGTCATCCGGGCGTCGGGCGCCTCGCCGTACAGCAGGGCCTTGCGGTAGCCCTCGATGACCGCGCCGAGCGGGTTGACGCCCACGTAGATCTCCTGGAGCCGCTGCGGGATCTTGGCCAGCGGGTAGGCGACGGGGGTGGCGAAGACGCCCATCTGGGTGATGATCGGCAGCAGGTGGCGGACGTCGCGCAGGTAGACCACGGCGACCGAGAGGATCAGCGCGATGCCGTAGGTGAAGGCGAACTGGATCGCCAGCAGCGGCAGCACCCAGAGGAAGGTGGCGGCGGGGGCCGTCCAGAAGACCAGGAACATCAGGCCGAGGACGCCCACGCCGATCACCATGTCGACGGTGGCGACCAGCATGGTGGCGAGCGGGAACACCTCGCGCGGGCAGTACACCTTGTTCAGCAGGCTCAGGTTGTTGGCCAGGCTGAGCGCGCCCTGGTTCATCGTGTTGGAGAAGAACTGCCAGACGATCAGGCCGAGGTAGGCGAACAGCGTGTACGGGACGGCGCCCGTCTCGATCTTGACCGCCCGGTGGAACACCAGGGTGAAGATCGCGCACAGCGCCAGCGGGGTGAGCACCGCCCAGGCGAAGCCGAGCACCGCCTGCTTGTACCGGGCGCGCAGGTCGCGCTCGGCCAGGGCGCGCACCAACTCCCGGGCGGCCCACAGTTCGCGGGCCACCTGGAGCGGGCGCAGCCGGCGTTTGAAGACGAGTTCGGGCGGCGGCCCGGCCGGGACCGGGGCGCCCGGCGGGGCGGCCTGGCCCCGCGGCTCGTCGATGACCTGCGCGCGCTGTCCCCCCACGGACTCCCGCCCTCCCCGGAGGCGGTGGTCGCCCCTGGTACCTGTGCCGTCTGCCTGCTGCCGTCGACCGGTCTCCGTCCGACCGGTGGCCCGGCCGGCGCCCCGGCCGTTCCCCACGGCCGGACCGGTGCCCGCCCCGGGCGCGGGGGCGCGTCGGAGGACCGGGCGCACCGCTGCCGTCGGGGCCGGGCCGCCGGTGCTGTCCGGCCGACCCGCGGACCACAATGACACAGAGTGTGCGGGCCGGGGGCGGGTTCGGTGAAGATTGCGGCAGCTCAGCCCGGTACGGGACGGTTCCGGACCGAACCGACCCGTCCGGGCGGGGAGTTGACGGCGGGACGGGCGGCCGGCGGGACAGGCAGCCGACGGGACGGGCGGCCGGCGGGACGGTCAGCCGGCGGGCTGCTCGGCGACCAGCTGGTCGAGCGCGGACGGCATGCCGTCGACGCCGCCGGCCCGGGTGGGGGACGTCCGGCCGGTGCCGTCCACGACCACGGTGGGCAGCTCGGTGATCTCGTTCCGGGCGAACAGCTTCGGCGCGTCCTCCACCGCCCGGTCGACCTCCGCGGAGCGGTAGGCGGCCCGGAACTTCGCCGCGTCGACGCCCTGTCCGGCCAGCCAGTCGGCGGCGGACTGCTCGGTGGTCAGGTCGGTGTGCTGCTCGCGGACGGCGCGGAACACCGCGGCCTGCAGCCGGTCGACCTCGCCGATCCGGTCCAGCGCGTAGAACAGCCGGGCGTGGGCCCGCTGTTCGGCCTCGTCGGGGCTGCCGGGCCAGACCGCGGGGACGCGGCGCAGCGTGACGTCCGCCTGGTGCTTGGCGGCCCAGCGGGTCAGCGGCTGCTCCAGCAGGGCGGAGTGCGAGCAGTCGTACCAGAAGAACTCGACGGCCTCGTGGGCGCGCCGGGCCTCGGGCGCGGGCGTGAGCGGCACGGCCTGCTGCAGCGGGGCGGCGACGGGTGTCGGCGCGTGCTGCTGGGTCGGCGCGGACGGCCGGGTGGCGCCGAACTGGTGTCCGAGGGAGGGCAGTTGCTGGCCGTTCGGGCCGAGCGGCAGTCGGGGCAGGACGGACCCGGACGCGGCCTCGGCGGCGGCCGGGGCGGTCAGCAGACCCCCGGCGACGGCGAGCAGGACAGTGGTTCTGAGCAGCGGATTCACCCCGGCAGACTGGCAGTCGGGGCGTGCGGCGTTCCAGGTGATCGGGCTCCGGTCGGCGGAATTCGCCGGATCGGAGCAGTGCGGCGGCGGTGCGGGTCGAACGTTCGTCGGGCGTTCGAGGCCCCGTCTGCTCCGCTGCCGGGTGGTTCGGGGTCGTACGGGGTTCCCGTCGGTCCGGTGGACGGGCGCGCCCCCGCTCCTGCGCCCACCTGCGTCGGGGAAGGGGCGGACTACTTGCCGTCGTGCTTCCACTGGGCGCGGGCGTCGGCCTCGCCGGCCTTCGGGACACTGATCTGGATCTGGTCGGAGCCCTCCTCGGCGACCGGGCAGTAGCGGCCGTCCTTGACGTCCATGGTCAGCGCGAGCACCCCCTCGTTGCGCACCAGTTCCAGCAGGTCGCCGGTGGCGCAGGTGGCGTTGGGGGCGACCGGCGGCGAGGCCAGCCAGCTGACGGCCTGGTAGACCGGGACGCCCGGGCGCAGCACGGTGCCGTGGGCCTTGTCGGTGGCGAAGCTGCCCGCGCCCAGGACGCCGCTCTTGAGCTTCATGAACTCGGTGGGCACGTGGTTGATGCGCAGGTCGGGGGCGCCGTAGACGACGCAGTCGTGGCCGCTGGTGTTGGTCAGCTTGATCACGCCGTTGATCCGCGGGTTGGCGCTCCTGTCGAGCGTCAGCTCGGCCTTGACGTCGCTCTCCTTCTCGGAGTTGCCGCAGATCGGCACGTCGGCGCCGACCGTGCCGCCGGTGCCGCCGCCGGTCGCGGCCTTGCCGGCGGGGGTGCTCGCGCCGGTGGCGGGGGTGCCGGTGGCGGGCGGGGCGGCGACGGAGGCGGTGGTGGCGGCGGGCGCGGCGGAGCCGGCGTCCTCGGGGTCGCAGGCGGTCAGGGCCAGGACGGCGCAGGCGGCGAGGGCGACGAGGGCTGCGGGCTTGCGGACGTTCATCTCGTACTCCGTGGTCCGGTGCGGTGGGCCGCCGGTCGGCGGCAAGCATCACCACGGCGTCCGGCTATCGGGCGGTTGCGGCGCCGAACGTCCGGTACAGCGCTGTGACAGACGCCGTTACACGGGAGCCCCGGACGGCGGGTCGGCCCCGGTCCGCACCCGGACGGTTCGCACACCCGCCGGAATCCGGCCGTGACACGGCCGGTCGCGCCCTAGCCTGAGGTCCATGACGAACCGTGAGTTCCTGGTGCTGACCACCACCCACGACGACGAGGCCCGGGCCCGCGAGCTGGCCGCCGCGGCGGTGCGCGAGCGGCTGGCGGCCTGCGCCCAGGTGTACCCGGTCCGGTCGGTGTACTGGTGGGACGGCGAGGTGCGGGACGGCGCGGAGTGGCGGGTCGACCTCAAGACCCGGGCCGCGCTGGCCGAACGGCTGACCGCGTTCCTGGTCGAGCGGCACTCGTACGGCACGCCGGAGGTCGTCGCCGTGCCGGTGGCCGCCGGCTCGGCCGCGTACCTGGACTGGATCGAGGCCGAGACGGCGGACCGGCCCTAGCGGGCGACCTCGCGCAGCAGGTGCTGCCAGGCGGTGGTGACGGTGTCGAGGTCGAAGTGGGCGAGTGCGTGGGCCCGGGCGGCGGCGGCGTACGGGGCGCGGTCGGCGGCGAGCAGGGTGCGCAGCGCGTCGGCGAGGGCGGCGGGGTCGCCGGGCGGGACGAGCAGGCCGCCCTCGCCGGGGCGGACCACGTCGGAGACCCAGCCGACGTCGGTGGCCACCGCCGGGAGCCCGGCCAGGGCGGCCTCGATCAGCACGCCCGGGACGCCCTCGGAGTCGCTGGTCAGCAGCAGCACGTCGGCGGCCCGGTAGAGCGGCGCGGGGTCGGCCAGCGGGCCGAGCAGGTGGGTGCGCGGGCCCGGGGCGAGCGCGGCGCGCAGCGGGCCCTCGCCGGCCAGGGCGAGGTGGGTGTCCGCGGGGAGCAGGGCGTGTGCGGCGAGCGCGAGGTCGGGGCGCTTCTCCGGGCTGAGCGCGCCGACCCAGGCGATCAGCGGGCCCGCGGTGGGCAGGCCGAGTCCGGCGCGGGCGGCGGCCCGCTCGGCGGGGTCGGCGGCGGGCGGGAAGCGGTCGGCGGGGCGGGCGTTGGGGAGGGTGCGCAGCCGGCGGGCGGGGAGCCGGAAGCGGGTGCGCAGGACGTCCGCGGCGTGCGGGGAGATCGCGGCGACGGCGGCCGCGCGGTGCAGGAACGCGCCCACCCGCAGTCGGCGCAGCGGGTCGGCCGTCCAGTGCCGGGGGTCGCCGATGTTGACGTACACGAAGGGGGTGCGGGCGGCGAACAGGCCCAGTGCGCAGGCCTGGAGCGTCGAGGAGCCGTGCGCGACCACCACGTCGGCGCGGGCCGCGGCGGCGCGCAGGGCGCGCAGGGTGGCGGGGTGGTGCCGGGACGGGCCGAGCACGGGGACGGGCGCCCCGGGGTCGGCGTCGGGGTGCGGGTGCAGCGCGGCGAGTTCGGAGGACTGGCCGCGGCGCAGCAACTCCCGGTGCAGGTCACGGGCGAGGCGCTGCGCGCCGCGGGCCCTGGGGTCGGTGATGACGTGAAGTACCCGCGGGTCGGCCATGGCCCAGAGAGTAGCCGGGACGGGACGCGAGATCGGGGGGAACGGCGGGAGGCGCACATACAGGGGCCCGGGGAACGGCGGGTCCGTGCTGCTGGTGGTCGGAGCCCATCGGAGGTTCGTGCTGCTGCGTGTCTTTAAGGGAACCCGAAGCCGATGCGCGCCACGGCAGTGCACCGGCAGCAGACCCGGGCTCGCCGTTCCCCGAGCCCCTGTCGGGGCCTTTCGCCGTTCCCGTCTAGCCCCAGGCGGGGGTTTCCTCCGGTTCAGGGGACGCGGGGCGGGTCGGGCTGGGATGCTGATGCGCGGTCAGGGGGTGGCCCGGGCGAGGGGGGTTGGCACGGTGCGCGTGGTCTACGTGATCGACAGTGTGAGTCGGGTCGGCGGGGCGGAGCAGGGGCTGGTGGCGATGGCTCCGCTGCTGGTCCGCTCGGGGGTGGACCTGCACGTGGCGTTCCTGAAGGAGTCGCCGGGCGGGTTCCAGGAGGAGTTGCGGGCGGCGGGCGCCGGGGTGCACCCGGTGCTGCGCGGGTCGCGGCGGGCGCGGGTGGCGGCGTTGCGGGCGGAGTTCCGCCGGCTGCGGCCGGACCTGGTGCACACGACGCTGTACGAGTCGGACGTGCTGGGGCGGACGGCCGCGCTGGGGGCGCGGGTGCCGGTGGTGTCGAGCCTGGTGAACTCGGCGTACGGGCCGGAGCACCTGCACGCGCGGGGGCTGAGCCCGTGGAAGGTGCGGGCGGCGCAGGCGGTGGACGCGGTGACGGCGCAGGGGGTGCGCCGGTTCCACGCGCTGACGGAGCACGTGGCGGACGTGATGGCGGCGCGGCTGCGGGTCTCGCGGCGGCGGATCGACGTGGTGCCGCGCGGCCGGGACCCGCAGCTGCTGGGCGGGGTGACGCCGCAGCGGCGGGCCCGGGTGCGGGCGGAGCTGGGGTTGGCGGAGGAGGTGCCGGTGGTGCTGGCGGCGGCCCGGCAGCAGTACCAGAAGGGGCTGGACGTGCTGGTGTCGGCGTGGCCGCGGGTGCGGGCGGCGCGGCCGGACGCGGTGCTGCTGCTGGCGGGGAGCCGGGGGTCGGAGACGGCGCGGCTGGAGGAGTTGGCGGCGGCGACGGGGGGCGTGCGGTTCCTGGGGCCGCGGGACGACGTGTTCGACCTGATGGCGGCGGCCGAGGTGTTCGCGGTGCCCTCGCGCTGGGAGGGGTTGGGGAGCGCGGCGATGGAGGCGATGGGCGTGGGGGTGCCGCTGGTGTGCGCGGACGTGCCGGCGCTGCGCGAGACGGTGGGATCGGCGGAGTGCGCGCTGCTGGTGCCGCCGCAGCGGCCGGAGGAGCTGGCGGCGGCGCTGGTGCGGGCGCTGGAGGAGCGCGGGGAGGCGCTGGTGCGGGCGAAGGCGGCGCGGACGCGTTTCCTGGCCGGGTACACGCTGGAGCAGGTCTCGGCGCGGATGGTCGGGTTCTACGGGCGCGCACTGGCCTGACGGCGCGGGGACGGGCGGTGGCCGAACCGACCGGCGGCCCCTTGATGACTCCACGTCAGTTCGCCTGCGTGCGTCCGGAATCCGACCGGGCCCAGGTGTCAGTATGGCCAAAGCGCTTGCGCCGCAGGTCCGGGGCGGGAAGCATCGGGCGCAGGGGAGGGCCGTAGGGGCGGCCTCTGGACGTTCGTTTGCTTGCCGCAGCCGGGGGGCGCATGCGGCCCGGCCGTGACCGATGCGCGCCGCCCGCCGGGGTGGGTGCGGCCGTGGGGCGCGTGTGCACCGTGACGAGGCGAGGGGAACCAACCGGTGGAACCGGCAAATCTGTTCACCGTTCTGCGGCGGTACTGGCGGCTGCTGGCCGCGTGTACGGCGGCCGCGCTGGTCGTGGGCCTCCTGCTGACGCCGGCCGGGAACGCCGTGGACAACGGCAAGTGGCAGTGCAAGGTGGCGATCACGCCGGTGGCGGGTGCGGCGGACACCGTGCGGGCCGACCAGGTGCTGTCGTACGCGCAGGGCTCCGCGGTGACCACGGCGGCGGCCCAGAAGCTGCACGTGACGGACGTGGCGGGGCTGACCGCGCGCCGGACGGTGGCGGCGGAGTCCACCCAGATGCTGCTGTTCACCACGACCGGCCCGACCCAGGCGTCCTGCGCGGAGCTGGCGCAGGCGCTGGCCGAGGCGACCATCACCGGTTACGCGCAGGAGTCGAAGAAGAGCGCCGACGAGTCGATCAAGCGGCTGCGCACCCAGGCGGACGCCCAGCAGTCGCAGCTGGACGACCTGCAGAAGGCGTTCAGCCGGTCCAACGCCAACGACCAGGCGAAGATGCAGCCGCAGCTGACCACGGCGACGGCGGCGCTGACCAAGACCCTGGGCGCCATCGCGGACCTGCAGAACTACAGCCAGACCGACGCGATCCAGCAGTGGGGTTCGATCGACGCGAAGGAGCTGGGCGGCAGCCTGCTCTCCTCGCCCTCGCGCGGGGTGCGGCTGGCGCTGGCGGTGGTGCTGGGCCTGGCGCTGGGCGTGGTGGCGGCGCTGATGCTGTCCCGGATGGACACCCGGCTGCGGACCCGGGACGGCACCGAGGAGGCGTTCAACCTGCCGGTGATCGGCGAGATCCCGCGCCTGTCGCGGCGCCTGCGCCGGCTGCGCGAGCCGCTGGTGACGGCCCGTCCGGAGGACCCGGCGACCGAGGCGTTCCGTTCGCTGCGCTCGACGCTGCTGCTGACCGGCCCGGACTCGCTGTCCGCGCAGTTCGGGCAGGGCGGGCTGGACCCGGACGACCGGCGGGTGCGGCGGGCGGTGGAGCCGGCGCCGGTGGTGCTGGTGATGTCGGGGCGCTCGGGCGACGGGCGGACCACCACGGTGGCGAACCTGGCGGCGGCGCTGGGCGAGACCGGCCGTCAGGTGCTGGTGCTGGACTGCGACTTCCGGCAGCCGGAGCTGACCTCGCACTTCGGGATGGACGAGGGCCCGGGTATGGCGGAGCTGCTGTCCGGCGAGCAGCTGACCGACCTGGTGGACCTGATCCGGCCGACCCGGGTGCCGAACGTGGCGATGATCACCGGCGGCCACACCACCGCGTACCCGGCGGCGCTGGTGCTGCGCGCCGAGGAGGTGCTGGCGCTGGCCCGGCGGCACGCGGACGTGGTGCTGATCGACTCCTCGCCGCTGCTGAACGCGAACGACGCGTACGACCTGGTGCAGCACGCGGACGCGGTGCTGGTGACGCTGATGGCGGGCAACGTGCGCCCGGAGGAGGCGGACCGGGTCTCGGAGCTGCTGGCCCGCACCGGGGTGCCGGTGGCGGGGGTGGCGCTGCTGGGGGCGGAGGTCGCCACCGGGCGGCGCAACCGCTCGCTGCGGCTGCCCGGGCGGCTGGGCGGGCGCCAGCCGCTGGGCCCGGCGCCGGAGCGGACGGAGCTGCCGCGGCCGGCGGCCGCGGAGCCGGTGCGGCGCAGCAGCCCGTCCGGAGCCGCGGCGGCCCGAGCACCGGCGGCCCGAGCCGCGCCGGGTGGAGCACCAGCGGGCGGACGGCGGCCGGCGCGGCGAGCCGGCGTACGGGGGCGGCGAGGGCGGCGACCGGTACGACGGGACGACGAGTTGGGGGCGGCGTCCGGTGGAGCTGCCGCCGGAGGAGCCGGTGGAGACCACCATGCAGCTGCGGCTGGGCGAGGACAGGTGAGCGGGTCGCGGGCCCGGGTGCTCTGGCTGGCGAAGGGCCTGGGCCGGGGCGGGGCGGAGCAGCTGCTGCTCAACTGCGTGCGGCACGCCGACCGTTCGCGCTACGACATCGAGGTGGCGTACGTGCTGCCGCACAAGGACGCGCTGGTGCCGGACCTGGCGGCGGCGGGCGTGCCGGTGCACTGCCTGGGCGGTGCGCCGGGGCGGCGCTGGCCGCTGCGGCTGCGGGCGCTGCTGGCGGAGCGCCGCTACGACCTGGTGCACACCCACATGCCGGTGCCGGCGGTGGCGGCGCGGCTGCTGCGGCCCGGCGGGCGGCGGACCCGGCTGGTGCACACCGAGCACAACCTGTGGGAGCGCTACCGGCTGCCGACCCGCTGGGCGAACGCGCTGACGTACCGGCGCAACGACGCGGTGATCGCGGTGTCGCACGCGGTGGCGGCGGGCGTCGGGCGGCGCCGGGCGGGCGAGTGGCTGACCGTGGTGCACCACGGGCCCGACCTGGGCGGCGCCCGCAGGCTGGCGCGGCGCGCGGCGCGGGCGGAGCTCGGGCTGCCGCCGGACGCGCTGGTGGTCGGCACGGTCGGCAACCTGACGGCGAAGAAGGACCAGGCGACGCTGCTGGCGGCGTTCGCGCTGCTGCGCGAGCGGCAGCCGGACGCCCGGCTGGTGCTGGTCGGATCGGGGCCGCTGGAGGCCGAGTTGAAGGCGCGGGCGGGCGGGGGCGTGCTGTTCGCGGGCATGCGCGCGGACGTGCCGGCGCTGCTGCCGGGCTGGGACGTGTTCTGTCTGAGCTCGCGGCAGGAGGGCCTGCCGGTGGCGCTGATGGAGGCGATGACCACCGGCCTGCCGTCGGTGGTGACGGCGGTCGGCGGCATGCCGGAGGTGCTGGACGACGGCGTGCAGGGCCGGCTGGTGCCGCCGGGCGATCCGGCGGCGCTGGCGGCGGCGCTGGGCGCGCTGGCGGCCGATCCGGGCCTGCGGGAGCGGATGGGCGCGGCGGCCCGGGAGCGGTCGGAGTCCTTCGACGTGGCGGGCGCGCAGCGGGCGATCGAGCGGGTGTACGCGCGGGTCCTGGCGAACTGAACCGACTGGTGGGGCGGAGTCCGGAGGGGACGAGCACGACGTGGGTGGCGAACTGACGTACCGCGGGCTGGAGTCGGCGGACGTGCCGGCGGTGCTGGAGCTGTTGACGGCTTCGCTGGCGGGCGGCCCGACCGGGCGGCGCAGCGCGGAGTTCTTCGACTGGAAGCACCGGGCGAACCCGTTCGGGTCGAGCCCGGGCCTGGTCGCGGTGGCGGACGACGGGCGGGTGGTGGGGGTGCGGCTGTTCCTGCGCTGGTCCTGGCGCGGGGAGGGCGGCCGCGAGGTGCGGGCGGTGCGGCCGGTGGACACCGCGACGCACCCGGACTTCCAGGGGCGCGGGATCTTCCGGCGGCTGACCACCGAGCTGCTCGAACAGGTCTCCGGCGAGGCCGAGCTGGTGTTCAACACGCCGAACGGGAACAGCCTGCCCGGCTACCTGAGGATGGGCTGGCGGGAGCTGGGGCGCGTCCCGGTGGCGCTGCGGGTGGCCCGGCCGGTGTCGTTCGCCCGGGGCGCCCGGGCGGCGCTGTCCCGCCGGCCCGGCCCCTCGGGGCCGCCGCGCTGCGAACTGCNGTCCGCCGCCGGGTGGCTGGCCGCGCCGGACGCCCGGCGGGCGGGGCAGCTGGCGGAGCTGCTGGCCGAGCGGGAGGGGGCGGACGCGGCCGACCCGCGGCTGCGCACGGTGCGCACCGCGGACTACCTGGCCTGGCGGTACGGGGCGGCGCCGGGCCTGGACTACCGGGTGGTGAGCGTCGAACGCGGCGGCGAGCTGGTCGGGTTGGCGTTCGGGCGGCCGCGGCGGCGCGGCCCGCTGGCCGAGTTCACGCTGTCCGAGCTGATCGTCCGCCCGGGCGACCGGGCCGCGGCGGCGCAGCTGCTGCGGGTGGCGGCGTCCGCCGGCTGCGACCACGCGGCGACCCACCTGGCGCCGGGCACCGAGGCGGCCGCGGTCGGCCTGCGGGCGGGCTGCGTGCGGGCGCCGCGCACCGGCATGGTGCTGGCGGCCCGCACCCCGACCGGTCCGCTGCCGGACGGGCGCACCCTCGCCGACTGGCGGTTCAGCCTCGGCGACCTGGAGGTCTTCTGATGGCGGCACTGCTCGTCGGCCGTTCCCGCCCGGCCCGGCGCGCCCGTTCGCGCCCGCCGGGGCGCTCGCTCGCCCCGGCCCGGCTGCGCGCGTCCCTGCGGCGCGGCCGGTTGACGGTGCTGGCCTGGGTGGCGGTGCTGGGCTACGTGACGGTGTTCGTGCTGGCGATGGTGCACACCTCGTACGACACCTGGGGGGCGCTGCTGGTGGCGCCCGCGCTGATGGCGGTCGGGACGCCGATCCTGGCCCGGGTCGCGGCGGGCAACCCGGAGCGCGGGGTGTTCAAGCTGCTGATGGTGGCGATGGCGGCGAAGCTGGCCTGCGCCTTCCCGCGGTACCTGATGGCGTTCGTGCTGTACGGCGGCGCGGCGGACGCCAAGATGTACCACCAGAAGGGCTCCGACCTGGCCCGGTACCTGACCACCACGGACTTCTCCGCCGGGCTGCACTACGACCTGGGGATGAAGGTCGCGGGCACCGGTTTCGTCATCATCGTCACCGGCGTGGTGTACGCGGTCACCGGGCCGACCCTGGTGGGCGGCTTCCTGGTGTTCTCCTGGATGGGCTTCTGGGGGCTGCTGTTCTTCTGGCGGGCGCTGCAGATCGCCTTCCCGGAGGCGGACTCGCGGCGCTACGCGAAGCTGGTGTTCTTCCTGCCCTCGCTGCTGTTCTGGCCGTCCAGCATCGGCAAGGACGCCTGGATGATGTTCTGCCTGGGCCTGACCACGTACGGGGTGGCCCGGCTGCTGGACCGGCGGTTCGGCGCGTTCGCGTGCATCGCGCTGGGCTCGCTGGGCACCGCGATGGTGCGGCCGCACGTGACGGTGCTGGCGGGCGCGGGCCTGAGCGTGGCGTACCTGCTGCGCAAGCGGCCGCGGCAGGTGTCGGCGCTGGGGCCGCTGCGCACGGTGCTGACGGCTGCGGTGCTGGCGGTGGGCGTGGCGCTGATGCTGCAACAGGTGTCGACCTTCTTCGGCACCAACGGCACCGGCGGGGACGCCGTCAACCAGGTGCTGTCTGAGACCTCGCGGCGCACCTCGCAGGGCGACTCGGTGATCAACGCGGCCACCGCGGACGAGCCGGCGCCCGCGTTCAGCCTGAACCCGGTGAAGCTGCCGATGTCGGTGGTCAGCGTGCTGTTCCGGCCGTTCCCGTTCGAGGCGTCGAACATCCAGAACCTGATCCAGTCGGTGGAGTGCTTCGCGCTGCTGGTGATGTTCATCCGGGCCTGGCCGCAGCTGGCGCGGATCCCGAAGCTGTTCGTGCAGCGCTCGTACGTCGCCTTCACCGTGGTGTACACGCTGCTGTTCTGCTGGGCGTTCTCGACCATCAACAACATGGGCATCCTGTCGCGCGAGCGGGTGCAGGTGCTGCCGCTGGTCCTGGTGCTGCTGGCGATCCCGCGGCCGGCCGCGGCCCGCCGGGTACGCAGCCGCCGCCCGCCGCTGTGGCGGGTCCAGCCGGGCCAGTGGCGCGCCGCCCGCCACGGCCCCGAGCTTCCGGTCGCCGTCGGCGCTCCGGATCCGTCACGAACCCAGGGGGGCTCGACCTCATGACGACCGACCAGAACCGACCCGCCGTCCTCGGCGGTGCGCCCGCCTTCCCCGACGGCCTGCCGCTGACCCGGGTGGAGGTGCCCGACCGGGAGGGGCTGCTCGGGCGGCTCGGCGAGGTGCTGGACTCCGGGATGCTCACCAACGGGCCGACGGTGCGCCGGTTGGAGGAGCGGGCCGCCGAGCTGCTGGAGGTGCCGCACGTGGTGGCGGTGTCCAACTGCACGGCGGGGCTGATGCTGGTGCTGCAGGCCGCGGGGGTGGACGGGCGGCGGCCGGTGCTGATGCCGGGCTTCACCTTCTCGGCGACCGCGCACGCCGCGCACTGGGCGGGTGGCAGCCCGCTGTTCGCGGAGGCCCGGGAGCAGGACATCACGCTCGACCCGGCCGACGCGGAGGCCCGGCTGAAGGCCGCCGACTCGCCCGCCGCGGTGATGGCCACCCACGTGTACGGGACGCCCTGCCAGACCGAGGAGTTGGCGCGGATCGCCGACGCGGCCGGGGTGCCGCTGGTGTACGACGCGGCGCACGGCCTGGGCTCGAAGCGGCGCGGCGTGCCGGTGGGCAACTTCGGCCTGGCCGAGGTGTTCTCGATGAGCCCGACGAAGGTCGCGGTGGCGGGCGAGGGCGGCCTGGTCGCCACCCGGGACGCCGCGCTGGCGCAGACCCTGCGCACCGCCCGCGACTACGGCAACCCGGGCGACTACGACACGCTGTTCCCGGGCCTGAACGCCCGGATGAGCGAGCTGCACGCGGCGGTCGGCCTGACCTGGCTGGCCGGCCTGCCCGAGCGGGTGGCCCACCGAGGCGCGCTGGTGGCCGAGTTCGCCCGCGTCGTGGCCGGCGTCCCCGGCCTGCGCCTGGCGCTGCCGGAGGAGGGCGACACCTCGACCTTCAAGGACCTCACGCTGGTCCTGGACGCGGAGGCGTTCGGCCTGGACAACCGGCAGCTGGCGGCGGCGCTGAAGGCCGAGGGCATCGACACCCGCCGCTACTTCTTCCCGCCCGTCAACCGGCAGAAGGCGTACGCCCACCTGGGGCAGGCGGAGGAACTGCCGCGCACCGACCGGCTGGCGGCCTCGGTGCTGACCGTCCCGCTGTGGTCGCACATGGACGCGGCGACGGTGCGCCGGGTCGCCGACGCGGTGGTGCGTGTCCAGCCCTTCGCGGCGGCCGTCCGGGAAGCCCTCCAGGAGGCCGGCACGCCCGCCTGAGCGATCCTCGCAAGGCGGTTCGGCCATTAGTCGGATCAGGTGAACTCGGTTGGACCGCAGGGAGGTTGGACCGTCAGGATGGCTGCCATGTTCAAGGGATTCCGCAGCTTCCTGCTGCGCGGCAACGTCGTCGACCTCGCGGTCGGCATCGTCATCGGCGCGGCCTTCACGGCCGTCGTCACCGGCTTCGTCGCAGCCTTCCTGACCCCGCTGATCGGCATCGCCTCCGGCGCGGTCGGCGACTTCAGCAAGGAGTCGTTCACCGTCACCGGGGTCACCTTCCCGTACGGCGCGTTCCTCCAGGCGCTGATCAGCTTCGTGCTGGTCGCCGCGGTGATCTACTTCGCCGTCGTGCTGCCGGTCGGCCGACTGCAGAACCGTTTCAACCCGGTCAAGGACGCCCCGGTGGCCAAGGCCGACTGCCCCGAGTGCCTCAGCACCGTCCCGGCCGCGGCGACCCGCTGCGCCCACTGCACCAGCGAACTGGCCGGCCGCCCGGGCTTCCCGGCCCAGGCCGCCGCGGCGGCGGCCCGCTGAGCGCCCTCCCGCACCACCGCCCGGCCCGGACGGCTCCCCGCCGCCCGGGCCGGCACCCGTTCCGGCGGCCTTTTCGGCGGTCTGGACCACTACCGGCTTAACGGAACCTTGGCGGAGCCTTTCCCCCGTCCGATCGGAGGCTTTTGCCCGGCACCGGATGAGCGGGTGGTGCACGGACGATGGATCCCGGATGACCGAAACGGGACCTCCTTTCGCCCAACTCTGCCCGGTAATGCCCGATTTAAGCGAGCGAAGAGTCTGTAAACAGTTGAACTCCAGGCCGTTCCGCTCTCCTCAGCAGGCACGTTGTGGGCTTACGGTATGCCCCATGACCTCGCCCCGCTCCTACGACGGAGTCGGCTACCCCCCTCCGTCTTTCTCCTCCGGCACGCCCATCTACGACAGCCTGGTCGCAGAGCGCGGCATCCCGCAGATCGCACCCATCAACGTGCCCCCGGCCCTCCCGGCCTCCTCCTGGTCCTCCGCCTACGGCAGCGGTTTCGGCACCGGTTTCGACGCCCCCCAGTCGAACCTGCCCGCGCTGCCTCCGGCCCGTCTCGCGCTGGGCCCCGGCCCGAGCAGCACCCCGGCCCCGGCCCCGTACGTCCCGGCCCAGCCCGGCTACGGGCACGTGCCGGCCCAGCCGCAGCACGGCTACGCGGGCGCCCCGCAGGGCTACCTGCCCAGCCAGCGCCCGGCCGCGCAGTTCCAGCCGCAGCCCGCCCAGGCGTACCCCGCGCCGCAGGCCCCGGGCAGCGGTTTCGCCACCGCCCCGCAGAGCTTCACGCCGACCTTCAACTCGCAGCAGTTCGGCGCCCAGCCGGCCCCGCAGCAGCAGTCGTTCGGCGACCAGTCCTTCGGCGGCAACACGCTGCGCCCGGCGGCGGCCCCGCAGCAGTACCCGCAGTACCGGCAGTACCCGCAGGCCGGCTGAGAACCCCTCGCAGGGGGGCAAGGTCACCACGCAACGACGCGTTTCTCTCCCCCACACCGCCCGCCCGCGCACCCCGCCCGGGCGGGCACCGCGCACCGCACGGCACCGCACCGCTCCGCACGGCCGCTTCCCCGCCTCCCGGCTCCCCGCCGGGGTGCGGGGAAGCGCCGTTCCGGGCCCGGCCGCCCGCCTGGCAGGATGGTCGGCATGCCGAGTCTCGCCGCCCTCCACCTGTACCCGGTCAAGTCGATGTACCGGCTCAGCCCGCCGTCCGCCCAGGTGCAGCCCTGGGGCCTGGCCGGCGACCGCCGCTGGATGCTGGTCGGCGCCGACGGCACCGCGCTCACCCAGCGCGACGAGCCCTCGATCGGGCAGTTCCGCCCCGCCCCGGCCGCCGACGGCGCCTCGCTCACCCTCACCGGCCCGGACGGCGCCGTCCACACCCTGGCCGTGCCGACCCGGTCCGGCGGCGCCCCCGAGGCCGAGGTCAGCGTCTTCGGCACCCGCTTCCCGGCCGCCGAGGCCGCCAAGGAGACCTCCGCCTGGCTGGCCGAACGGCTGCCCGCGAAGCTCGGCGAGGTCCGCCTGGTGCACCTGGACCGCCCGGCCACCAGCCGTCCGATCAACCCGAAGTACGCCGCCCCCGACGAGACCGTCTCGATGGCGGACGGCTTCCCGCTGCTGCTCACCACCACCGGCTCGCTGGACGAGCTGAACGCCCGGATCGCCGCCGACCACCCGGACGACGCCCGCAAGGCGGCGCCGCTGCCGATGGAGCGCTTCCGCCCCAACCTGGTGGTCTCCGGCACCGCCGCCTGGGCCGAGGACGGCTGGCGCCGCATCCGGGTCGGCGGCCTGGAGTTCCGGGTGGTCAAGCCGTGCGGGCGCTGCGTGGTGACCACCACCGACCAGGAGAGCGGCGAGCGGCGCGGCCCGGAGCCGCTGCGGGCGCTGGGCCGCCACCACCGCTTCGGCCAGAAGCTGGTGTTCGGCCAGAACCTGGTGCCGGTCCGGGCCGCTGGCGCGGACGTGCTGGGGACGCTGTCGGTGGGTGACCCGGTGGAGGTGCTGGAGGAGGTCCCGGCGCCGCTGCCGGACCGCCGCTGACCCGGCCCCGGCCGGGCGCCGTCAGCTCCGTGCACCCGGAACCACCCCCGGCCCGGGTCGTTGAACCGGGCGCCGGACCGAGGCGGCGGACCGAGGCGGCGGTCCGCCCGGTCCGCCCCGCGCGCTACGGTGGGGCCGATCGCGCAGCGTCTCGGCGCAACCGACGCAACCGACGAAGGCGGGGATGACAGATCGCCATGGGTGAGCTCAGGGTCCGGGTCACGCAGGACAGCGCCTCGCGTTGGCGCCGCCGCGGCGGGGAGTACGCCACGCTGCGCGAGGCCCTGGAGGTCGCCGAGCCCGGCGACACCCTGACGCTGCGCGCGGGGACGTTCCGCGAGGCCGTGCTGGTCGACAAGCCGGTGACGCTGGTCGCCGAGCAGGGCCCGGGCAGCGTGCGGATCTCGCCGCCGGAGAGCGCGGTGCGCGGCGGCACGGCCCTGACGGTGACGGCGGCGGCGACCGTCCGCGACCTGGTCGTGGAGGGCTCGGACCGCTCGGCCCCGGCGGTGCTGCTGGCGGGCGCGGACGGCGCGGTGCTGGCCGACTGCCGGGTGGAGACCTCGTCCTCGGTGGGGGTGGAGCTGGCCGACGGCGCCCGCGCCCAGCTGGTCAACTGCGTGGTGGAGAACCCCTCCGGCCTGGGGGTGCGGCTGCGTGCCCGGGCGCGGGCCGAGCTGCTGGACTGCGAGGTGGCGGCGTCCGGGCAGAGCGGGGTGGCGGTGCTGGCCGGCTCCCGGCTGCGCGCGGAGCGGGTGAAGGTCCGCCGGGCCGGCGGGGCGGGCATCCTGCTGGCGGACCCGGGGACGCTGGCGGAGCTGACCGGCTGCGAGGTCTCCGAGGTGCGCGGCTCGGGCGTGCAGGCCGAGGCGCAGGCGGTGGGCCGGCTGACCGACTGCACGGTGCACCGGGTCTCCGGCAACGGCCTGAGCCTGGACACCGGCGCCGAACTGGAGCTGTCCTCCTGCCGGGTGCACGAGGTGCCGGAGAACGCGGCGGACCTGCGCGGCGCCGCGAAGCTGACGCTGCGCCAGGTGACGGTGCACGGCTTCGGCCGGGGCGCGCTGTCGATCTGGGACGGCGGCACCAAGGTGCTCGCCGAGGGCTGCCGCTTCCACTCCGCGCAGGGCGACTACCCGGCGCTGTGGGTGAGCGACGGCGCGGCCCTGGAGCTGGCCGACTGCGCGCTGGACGACCTCCCCGACGCGCTGTTCGTCCTCGACCAGGGCTCCTCGGCGGCCGTCCGGGACTGCTCGTTCACCGGCATCCGCTCCTCGGCGGTCTCGGTCAGCGGCGGCGCGAGCGCCGACCTGTCGGGCTGCCGCATCCAGGGCGCGGGCACCGGCCTGTGGTTCCGCGACCACGGCTCGGGCGGCCTGCTCACCGACTGCGAGATCGCGGACGTGGCGACCGGCGTGATCGTCACCAAGGGCGCCGACCCGGTGCTGCGCGAGTGCACGGTGCGCGGCGCCGCCGAGGCCGGAGTGTACGTGTCGGCGCAGGGGCGCGGCGAGTTCGACACGGTGCGGGTCTCGCAGGGCGGCGGCTTCGGCTTCCACGTGATCGACGGCTGCCGGACGAAGCTGGTGCGCTGCCGGGCCGAGCGCAACGCCCGGGCGGGCTTCGAGTTCTCCGAGCCGGGCCCGGTCGCCGAGGGCTGCACCTCGGACGACGCGGCGCCGCTGCCCGCCCTCCCGGCCGTCCCCGCCCTCGTCCCGGCGGCCGCTCCCCCGCCGGCCGCGCCCGTCCCCGCCGTCCGGACCACCGTCCCCGCGCTGCCCGCGGCCGCGGTGATCGGGCCGATCCCGGACTGCCGTCCGGCCGACGTGGCGCTGGCCGAACTGGACTCGCTGGTGGGCCTGGCCACGGTCAAGCAGGAGGTGCGCACCCTGATCGACCTGATCTCGGTGGGCCGGGCCCGGCAGCGGGCCGGCCTCAAGGCGCCCTCGCCGCGCCGCCACCTGGTCTTCACCGGCGCCCCCGGCACCGGCAAGACCACGGTGGCCCGCCTGTACGGCGAGATCCTCGCCTCGCTCGGCGTCCTGCAGCGCGGCCACCTGGTCGAGGTGGCCCGGCTGGACCTGGTGGGCGAGCACATCGGCTCCACCGCGATCCGCACCGCCGCCGCCTTCGACCGGGCCCGCGGCGGCGTGCTGTTCATCGACGAGGCGTACGCGCTCGCCCCCGAGGACGGCGGCCGGGACTTCGGCCGGGAGGCGATCGACACCCTGGTCAAGCTGATGGAGGACCACCGCGACGAGGTGGTCGTCATCGTGGCGGGCTACACCGTCGAGATGGAGCGCTTCCTGGCCGCCAACCCCGGCCTGTCCTCGCGCTTCTCGCGCACCGTCACCTTCCCCGACTACAGCGCCGACGAGCTGCTCGACATCGCCCGCGCGCAGGCCGCCGAGCACGAGTACCGGCTCGCCGACGCCACCGAGAGCGCCCTGCTCACCCACTTCGCCGCCATCGACCGCTCCACCGGCTTCGGCAACGGCCGCACCGCCCGCCAGGTCTTCGAAACGATGGTCGAGCGCCACGCCTCCCGGGTCGCCCACCTGCCCTCCCCCACCACCGAGGACCTCCAACTTCTGGTCCCCGCCGACCTGCCGGGCGCCTAGCGCGCCGGCGGTGGACCGGCAGCGGCCCCGGCCTTCCGCCGGAAGTGGCATGACCGCCGCGGTCGGCCGTGGGAAGGTGGTCGGATGCCGATGTGGTTGCTCGACGTGGGCCTGACGCCGCTGATCGTGCTGGGTGAGTCCCTGGCCGTGGCCGGGTGGTTCTTCCGCGGGAGCTTCGAGGTCGCCCGGGGGCGGCGCGGGACCACGCCGCGGCACCGGGTGGCCGCGGAGCTGGCGGGCACCGCGCTCTTCCTCGGCGGGACGGCGGTCGGCCTGCTCCGCCTCGGACTGCCCGTCGCGGCGAACGTCCAGAGCCTGCTGGCCGTCGTCGTGGCGCTGCTGCTCGTGACGGGGTTGGCGGGCCTCGCCCGGGACGGGGTGGTGGGGCTGTTCCGCCGCCGGGGGCCGGACGGTCGGCCGGGGCCGGATCGTCGGCGGGGGCCGGATCGTCAGCGGGGGTCGGGCGGTCGGCGGGGCGGCAACTGAGGCCGGTGCGTGCGGTGTTGGCGGACCGGGCCCGGTCCGGCTGGCTAGGGTTCTCGTCAGGTCGTCGCGCGGCGCGGATTCCGTGACGGCCCCCTCCGACGGTGAAGGACCCCCGTGATGACTGCTGAGCCCGCGTCCCGCCGACCGCTGGACGGCGAGCGGATCGACCGGCGGCTGGCCCGGATACGCGAACTGCTCGCCCGGTGGGCCGCCCTGCGGCCGGGCGACGGCGCGGTGTGGCGGACCGGCTTCCGCCCGCTGCCGGAGGCCGAGGTGGTGGCGGCGGAGACCCGGCTGGGGCTGCGGCTGCCGGAGAACTACCGCCGGTACCTGCTGGAGTTCGGCGAACCCGCCCACCTGCTGATGTCGTACGCCGGGCAGCTGCTGAGCGAGCAGCGGGGGGTGCGGGCCGCCGCGCCCTTCCCGCTGGACGGCCCCTGGGCCGGTCCGGCGGCCCTGATCGACGACTGGGAGGAAACGGAGGGGACCGACTTCTTCGAGGAGGGGCCGGGCGAGTTCTACCGCTGGCTCGACGCCCCGGAGGACGTCTTCCACGACCTCCCGGCGGGCGCCGGTCACGAGGACGGCACCCTGCTGCTGGGCGCGACCCGCGGCCACCTCCTGGCCCGGCTGGTGCTCAACGGCCCCTGGGCGGGCACGGTGTGGTTGGACAGCTTCGGCAACGACGGCGAGCTGATCCACCTGGCCGACGAGACCGACGACTTCCACCGGGACCACGTCCTCGGGTCGTTCGCCGACGTCCAGAAGTGGCTGCCGCTCACCGGTCTGCCCTGGTTCCCCGCGCCGGAGGACGGCCCGGCGGACCCGGCCCCGGGGGACTTCCTCGACCTGACGATCGCCGTGCTGTGCCGCCTGGTGCAGCGGGCCGCGGCCGAACGGGCCTGCGACCGGCTCGGGCCCGCGGACTTCCGGGAGGCCCGGCTGCGGCTGCGCGACCCGCGCGCGTACGGGTTCCCGGCCGGGCACCGGTACGGGAGCCTGGCGCCGTACTTCGCGGGGCGGGTGCGGGACGAACTGCTGCGGCCCGCCCCGGATCCGGCCGCCGTCGAGCGCCTGCTCGAACTGACCCTGGCCCTGCCGGAGTCGGGCCACCGGGCGGCGGCGCTGGTGCTGGCCGGGCGCTGGGCCGAACTGGCCGCCTTCGAGACCGGCACCGCCCCGGACGACGGGCGCAGCGCCGTCAACCTGGCGCTGGCCGCGGAGTTGCTCGACGCGGAACCCGGGCCGCTGCCCGTCCCCACCGCGCCGGACGCCCGTCGTCCGGACGGCGAGCGGTGGGCCGTCCTGAGCGCCCTCGCCCGCCTCGACCCCGGACGGCGGCAGCGGTGCCTGGACCGGATGCCCGCCCCGGACGCCGCCGCCCTAGGCCCGCTGCTGGAGGTCGCCGCGCTCCCCGCGGACCCGGCGGCCCTCGACGGGCTGCTCGCCGCGGAACTGTCCGGCCCCGAACGCCTCGCGGCCACCGTCGCCCTGGTCCGGGCGCTGCACGCGACGGCCGCCGACGACGCCCCGGACCCGGCCCTGGTGGACCGGCTGTGCGCGCTGGCCGTCGCCGTCGACCGGGTCGGCGAGGTCTTCGACCTGCTGGCGGCCGTGTCGGGGGGCCGCTGGACCGACTGGCGCGCCGCGGCCACCGCCGGGCAGCACCGGCTCGACGCCCACCGCGTCCCCGCCTGAAGGCTGTCCCGTACCGCTGTCGGCCACCGAGGACGGCTCCGAACGGAGGCCGGCCGTGGAGCCCGCCGCTGGGGGACCGGGCTCTCCTGGTCGCCGCCTCCTGGCGCACGAACCTGACGCTGCGGCAGTTCGCGCCGCTGTTCGGGGTGTCCGAGTCGGCGGCCGGCCGGATCACCGACCGCGTCGGGCCGCTGCTCGCGCTCGCCCCGCGGTGCCGCTCGCGCAAGGGCGCCGTGCTGATCGCCGCTGCCGGTGAGCCCTTGCCGGGCAAGTGGGGCGCGGGCACGGCCGAACGGCGTAGCCGCGCCGCGTTGCGAGGGCGCACCGCTGCGGTTGGCGGTTACGTTCTGGCGGGCGGCGTGGTCTTCGTGGGTGCCGCTGCGGGCCGGACGCTGCCGGTCCGCCAGTCCCCCGAGCGTTCGAGGAGATGCGCATGTACGGCAATCAGTCACTCGCGGCCACCGGTGCCGGGATCACCCTCTTCGGCGTGAACTGGGCGCTGGGGACGCTCGCTGCCGTCGTCGTCGCCCTGGTGGTGGCCGGCTGCCTGCTGGTGCGCCTGTCCGGCCGGTCGGCGCGCCACGATGGCAGCTGAGCGCCCGCGCCTGCGGGCGGCGGCCGTCGGCTGCGTCCTGGCGGCGACCGCCCTGTGGACCGGCTTCTCCCACCACCGGCTGCCCCACCTCGGGCACGCCGGCTTCTTCAACCTCTACACCCTCGCCATGACCGCCCTGGCCTGCGTGTGCATGGCGCTGGCACTGCCCCCGGCACGCCGCCGCCCCGACGAACCGACGCCCGCCGCGGCCGTGCTGGCCGTCATCCCCTCCTACCAGGAGCAGGACGCCGCCGTGCACGCCGCCGTCCGCTCCATCCTGGCGCAGGAGCACCCCGGCACCGTCCGCGTCGTGGTGGTCGACGACGGCTCCACCGTCCCCCTCACCGGCTTCGACCACCCCGACGTGACCTGGCTGCGCACCCCCAACCGCGGCAAGCGCCACGCCCAGGCCGCTGCGCTGCGCACCACCGACCTGGCCGCCGGCCACGACTTCGTGCTCACCGTCGACTCCGACTCCGTCCTCGCCCCCGGCGCGCTCGCCCGCCTGCTCGACGCGATGCGCGACCCCCGCGTCCAGGCCGCCACCGGCACCATCCTGGCCGCCAACCGGGACGAGAACCTGCTCACCCGGGCCGTCGACGTCAACCTCTTCCTCACCTCCCTCGTCGTCCGCGCCCTGCCCTCCCGTCTGGGCATCGTCAACCCCACCTCCGGCGCCATGTCCCTCTACCGGACGGCGGTGATCACCGACAACCTGGAGGACTACCTCACCTCCGGCACCGTCGGCGACGACCGCCGCCTGTGCGAGTACGCCCTGCTGCGCGGCCGCACCGTCAGCGTCCCCGACGCGTACGTCGACACCGCCATGCCCGCCACCGTCCGCGGCACCTTCCGCCAGCGCCGCCGCTGGGGCGCCTCCTCCTGGCGCTCGATGTACTGGGAGCTCGTCCACCTGCCCGCCCCCGCCGCCGCCATGCGGGTCATCCAGCTGTGCCGCCTCACCCTGCTGCCCCTGGTCTGCGCCACCCTCGCCGCCGCCACCGTCCGCGCCGTGCACGGCTCCGACCCGGGCACCGTGCTCGCCGCGTTCGGCGTCTGCGCCGCCGCCGAACTCCTCGTCTACGCCCTGCTGCGCCCCGGACTGCGCCCCCACCAGCGGCTCCTGACACCGCTGCTGCTGCCCGTCCTCACCGCCCTGATGCTGCTGGTCATCTACCCCGCCCACTACTGGGCCCTCACCCACCTGCGCACCACCGGCTGGCTCACCCGCCACCCCGCGGCAGCACAACCCGCCGCCGCCGACACCGCGTCGCAGCTGCGGGCCGGGATCTGACGGCGCCGCAGGGGGGAGCGGACGAAGCGGTGATCGTGGGCTTCGTCGCCGCACAGGTCGGCACCGGAGATCGCGAGGGACCCGGGCAGACCGGCGCCGGGCGGCGACACGCGCCGGTCGGCGACCGGACGATCCGGGGGGAGACGCCCTAGGGTCGGCGGATGGACGCATCCCCGCAGCAGCGACGGCAGCAGCAGTCACCGAACCCGGACCGGCGCCGCCCGCGGCGCTGGCGGGAGGTCTCCCCCACCCGGCGCGGCCTGGTGCTGGCCTGGTGGGGCTTCACCCTCACCTTCGGCTTCCTGCGGCTGCTGACCTGGCTGATCCACATCGACGCCGCCGGGGTGGGGAACGTCTCGGCGGGCGGCGTCCACCTCCACCACTACGTGTGGGGCATCCTCGTGCTCATGGTGGTCGGGGCCCTCGGCCTGGTCGAACGCTCGCCGCGCTGGCGGACCTGGATGGGCCTGGCCTACGGCATCGGCACCGCGCTGATCATCGACGAGACCGCCAACCTGATCAACCTGAGCGACGTCTACTGGGAGCACTCCGGCGGGGTCAGCATCGCCGTCGCACTGATCGTCATCGGCGTGGTGGGCGGCGTCCTGGCCTTCACCCACCCGGACACGTCGAAGCCGGACGCATCGAAGCCGGACGAGGGCGCGCCCGGCGCGGGACGGTCCGGCGAGGGGAGGCCCGCCCCGGAGCGGGAGTGACGGCGGGCCGACCCGGCGGGGAGCTGGTACGGCGCGGAGCCGGTCAGCTGAAGTCCGGGCATTCGGTGGTGCGGTCCTCGGGGTTGGGCTGCCAGACGCCGCGCGGCAGGTCCCTGTTGATCCGGGTCAACTCCCCGGTCGCGGCGGCGAGTTGTCCGGTGGTCAGGTGGGTGGCGGCCGTGTACACCCGGCCGGTGTGGCGGCAGGGCGAGTGCGGGCGGAACTCCGGGGACCAGGGCTGCCCGGCGAGGGCGAACAGTTCGGGCAGCGGCCAGCCCAACGGGCCGGTCAGGCCGAGCAGTTGGTATTGGCGGCGCCCGTCCGAATCCCAGGTCCGGACCATGTCGAGGATGGTGCTGCGGGAGAGCCCCATGAAGGGGATGGAGTAGAGGGAGAAGCCTCGATTGCGGATCATCCCGAGCAGGGTGGCGGCGAACCCGTGCTCGGCGGGCGCCAGTTCGGCTTCACCGAACCAGGGGGAGAACGGCAGCGGGACGGCCTGGCGCGGCACGTCCGGCACCGGCGGCAGCGCGCGGACGTGCGCCTCGATCGCGGCCAACTGCCCGTGGTCGCAGTAGGTCACCCATCTGGCGAAGTCGCCCAGTGTGCGGTCGTCGCGCTCCGGCGGCAGCAGCTCGACCGGCACCTCGCGACCGGCCGCCGCGTACAGGTCGGCGAGCGGGAGGTCCAGTTCGACGGCGAGCACGGCGAGTTGGGCGGAGGGGAAGGCCGAACCGTCGGCGGCGAAGGCGCGCAGGGTGGCGAGACGCTCCGGCAGGTCCATGCGGCACAGACTAGTACCGCGCCGAGCAGCCTCCGCCCGTCGGGGGCGAGGACTTCACCGTCCGGACGCCTCGGCCGACGAAGCGCGCCGATGGTGCACCCGGCTCCGGCCTCGGGCCTCAACTTTCCTTCTGGTCACCCGGTTTGTGGTGCACCTCGCTCCAGACGGTCTCGCGGGCGGTGCCGTTGTTGCGGGAGGGCGGGGAGTAGCGGTGCCCCCAGCGGTCGCCGAGGGCGAGGGCGGTCAGGACGGCCGCGTGGTCGTCGGTGCCGTGCGGGCGGAGGATGTCGAGTTCGATCCGGTAGCCGTTCGGGATCACGGTCAGCTCGGCCTCCCCGCCGCCACCCGCCTTGGCGAGCTGTTCGGCGATCCGCCAGGCGCGTTGCCGCAGCACCTCGTCGCTCACGAGGCGGCCCCCAGCGCGGAGCGGGCCTCGGGGCCCAGCTCGGACGGCGACGCGACGCGGACGGCGGCGGTGAACTCCCCGCGCAGCACCGCGAGTTCGACCAAAGCCTCGGCCAGGCGCTGCGCCCACGGCAGCCCCGCGCACCCCAGCGCGAGACCGGCGCTCTCCGGCGGGACGTCGTCGCGGTAGACCGGCGAGAGCCCCGGCGGCGGGTCCAACCGGGCCGCCAGGAAGGCGCGCTCCAGCGAGTCCGAAGCCTGCTCGCAGTCGGCGAACCCGCCGCGCAGGAACCGTTGCAGGACGTCGACGGCCACCAACGGTTGTCCGGTGTACAGCACGTGCTTCCCTTCGTCGTGTTCGGTGAGGTCAGGCCACTTCGACAACGGCCGCCGCACAGCGCGGACAGGCACAGGCCGGCCAGGTCAACGCCGAGACCAGCGGCAGATCCCCTTGCCGGTCGGAGACGCAGGAGGAGATCTCCGTCCGGCTCCCGTCGGGCCGCACCCGGTAGACCCGGATCGTCAACCTGGCCGCCCTACTTGCGCATTGGTGATCCGACATGGCACCACTCCTCTCCCTCGCGCCCCGCGACGCGCCGTCGCGCGGCCCGCCCGCTCCGCACGCTCGCCCGTCGGAGTGACCGACCTCCTTCGCAGCCACCGCCCCCAGCCGCCCCGACCACGATGGGCGGTGGGCGACCGGCACGCGACGCGGCGGTTCCGTTCCGTGACGCGATGGCTACCGGGAGCGCCCACTGTCCCCTAGGCTTCGAGACTGTTCAACTTGTCTCCAGCGGTTTGTTTGGTAGGTCGAATCACCGTGAACAAGAGGGAACTTGACCCCGAGGCGTCCCCGGCAGACGGGATCGGCGCACTGCTCCGCACGTCAAGGGAGCAGCGGGAGTGGACGCAGGAGCACCTGGCGTCGCTGGTCGGCTGTACGTCGTCGTACATCTCGGCGGTCGAGCACGGCCGGAGGAAACCAAGTCAACAGGTTGCAACGGCGCTTGACAGGGCGTTTGGTTCAGGCGAGCAGTTCGTCAGAGGGCGGAGCACCGCGAGTCAGCACGCCTTGTTCGAGGGCTTCCCCGAGCTGGTGCGGAACGAGGCGAAGGCGACGGCAATTCGGGTGTTCGAGGTCAGCATCATCCCGAGTCTGCTCCGGACTCACGACTACGAGCGCGCCTACCAGGCAGGTCCTGTACTACGAGGCGTTGCGACTCAGGAACAGGCCGACGAACGGAGCGAAGCACTGTTCCAGCGGCAGCGGGCTCTGGAACGGACACCGGCGCCGTTCTACCACGCAGTAATCGACGAAGCGGCGTTGCGGCGACCGGTTGGCGGCCTGGATGTCATGGTGACCCAGCTCCGCCACTTGGAGGCCGTGGCTGCCCGCCCTCGTTTCAGAATTCAGGTGACGCCGTTCTCGCTCCCCGAAGCCAGGTCATTCGCTCTCCCTGTCGTGTTGCTGACCATGCCGAACAGGTCGGTCATCGGCTACGGCGAAACCCAGAAACGCGGCTACCTCGAACGTGACCTGGAAACGTTGGAGGAGTGGCTGGTTGAGTACGATTACCTCCAGGGTGAGGCGCTGTCCCAGGCCGCGAGTATCGAGTTCATTCGAGGGGTACGGAGAGGCTTTGAACATGGACGAGCTGCATAGTGTCGTTTGGCGCAAAAGCTCCTACAGCGCTAACGGTGGAAACTGCGTCGAGGTCTCAGGCGACTTCCCCGGCACCGTCCCCGTCCGCGACTCCAAGGACCCGCACGGCCCCGTCCTGCTCTTCCCCGCCGCCACCTGGTCCGCCTTCGTGACCGCCGTCCGCACCGACCGGCTCGACACCCCGGCGGGCCCCGGCCGGTGACGGTCCGTCGTCCGAGGCGCGCCGGCCGCCGGGGGTGGCAGACTGGCCGGTGAGGGGGTGGCCGCGTGCGGATCGGTGTGCTGGGGCCGTTGGAGGTCCGGGGCGTGGAGGTCGCGGGGGCGCGGCTGCGGGGGCTGCTGGTGCGGCTGGTGGTGGACGCGGGCCGGGTGGTGCCCGCCGAGCGGCTGGTGGCGGACCTGTGGGGCGAGCAGCCGCCCGCCGTGCCGGGGAACGCGTTGCAGACGCTGGTGTCGCGGCTGCGGGCGCTCGGCGGGCGGGACGTGGTGGTGGCGGGGGCGGGCGGCTACCGGCTGGGCGCGGGGGCGGGTGAGGTGGACGCGGGGGAGTTCGAGCGGCTGGCGGCGGTGGCCCGCGGCCTGGCCGCCCCGGCCGAGCGGGTGGTGGTGCTGCGGCGGGCGCTGGCGCTGTGGCGCGGCCCGGCGCTCGCGGAGTTCGCCGACGCCGGGTTCGCGGACCTGGCGGCCCGGCGCTGGGAGGAGCTGCGCCTGACGGCCGTCGAGGAACGGGTGGCGGCCGAGCTGGTGCTCGGTCAGGGGGCCGAGCTGGTGGGCGAGTTGGAGGAGCTGGTGGCCGCGCACCCGCTGCGCGAGCGCCTGCACGGCCAGTTGATGCGGGCCCTGGCGGCGGCGGGCCGACCGGCGGCCGCGCTGGAGCGGTACGAGGAGACCCGCCGCACCCTGGCCGAACGGCTCGGCGTGGACCCCTCCCCCGAGCTGTCCGCGCTCCATCTCGCGCTGCTGCGCGGCGAGTTCACCGCGGAGCCCCGGTCGGGGCCCGCGCCGCGCCGTTCCAACCTGCCGCTGGCGCTGACCAGTTTCGTCGGCCGCGAGCGCGAGTGCGCGACGGTCCGCGAACTGCTGGGCGCCACGCGGCTGGTGACGCTCACCGGGCCGGGCGGGGCGGGCAAGACCCGGCTGGCGGCGGAGGTGGCGGCGGGGCTGGCGGCGGACTTCCCGGACGGCGTGTGGCTGGTGCGCTGGCGCCGGTCGCCTCGCCCGCCGAGGTGCCGCAGGCGGTGTTGCAGGCGGTCGGCGTCCCGGACGCGCTGCGGGTGGGCGAGCCGCTCGTCCCGCTCCCCTCCCCGGTCGAGCGGCTCGCACAGGCGCTGGAGCAGCGTCGGCTGCTGCTGGTGCTGGACAACTGCGAGCACCTGCTGGACGCGGCGGCCGCGTTGGCGGCCGGCCTGCTCTCGCGGGCCCCGCACGTCCGGGTGCTGGCCACCAGCCGGGAGCCGCTGGGCGTCACCGGCGAGTCGCTCTGCCCGGTGCCCTCGCTGCCGCTGCCGGAGGCCGACGACGCCGAGGAGGCCGCCGGGTACCCGGCGGTGCGGCTGTTCGCGGACCGGGCCGCCGCGGTCCGCCCGGGCTTCCGGATCGACCCGGGGAACGCGCCGCTGGTGGTGGGCATCTGCCGGGCGCTGGACGGCATCCCGCTGGCGATCGAGCTGGCGGCGGCCCGCACCCGTTCCCTGACGCTGCGGCAGGTCGCGGAGCGGCTCGGCGACCGCTTCCGGCTGCTGACCGGCGGCGACCGGGCCGCGCTGCCCCGGCACCGGACGCTGCGAGCGGTGATCGACTGGAGCTGGGAGCTGCTGGACGCCGACGAGCGCGCGGTGCTGGCCGCGCTGTCGGTGTTCGCGGGCGGGGCGACGCCCGAGCACGCCGAGCTGGTCTGCGGCCCGCAGGCCCCGGGGGCGGACGTGATCGAGGTGGTCGCCGCGCTGGTCGACAAGTCCCTGGTGCGGGCGGTCGGCGACGGCCCGGGCGGCGAGGTCCGCTACCACCTGCTGGAGACCGTCCGGGCGTACGCCGCCGAGAAGGCGGCGGCCTCCGGCGCGGCGGCCCGCACCGGGGACGCGCACGCCGCGTGCTTCCTGGCGCTGGCCGAGCGGGCCGAGCCCGAGCTGCGCGGCCCCGGGCAGGGGCGCTGGACGGCGCGGCTGAACGCGGAACGCGACGACCTGCACGCCGCGCTCGGCCACCTGGTCGCGAGCGGCGACGCGGCGGGCGCGCTGCGGCTGGCGGGTGCGCTGGTCTGGTTCTGGACCATCGGCGACCACGTCGGCGAGGCCGCCGGATGGGCGAGCGCCGTCCGCGAACTGGTCGGCGGGCAGGCCCCGCCCGGCCTCGCCGACGCCTACGCGCTGTGCACGACCATCGCCGTCCTGGTGCCCGCGCTGGGCGGCGAGGACGGCCCCGACCCGGCGAACGTCCGGCGGGCCGTGGCCACCGTGCTGTCCCACCTGCCGGCCCGCCCGGCCCACCCGGTGCTGCCCCTGGTCGCGGCCGGCTGCGCGCTGCTGCTGGACGACCGCCCGGCCGGCCTGGACGGCCTGCGCGGCCTGCTCGACCACCCCGACCCGTGGACCAGGGCCACCGCCCACCTGGGCCTGGGCCACCTCGCCCTGGACGACGGGCAGTTGGGCCTGGCTGCCGAGCAACTCGATTACGGCCAGCGGCAGTTCGAACGGATCGGCGACCGGTGGGGGCGCAACGCGGCCACCGGCGGGCTGCTCGAACTCGCCCTGATCCGCGGCGACGGCCCGGCGGCGGTCCGGCTCGGCGAGGAGGCGTACCGCGCCGGTGCGGACACCGGGTCGGACCACTGCGCGCTGGTGCTCGTCCAGTTGGGCCGGGCCCGGGCCGAGGCCGGTGACCCGGACCGCGGTCGGCAGGACGTCGAGCTGGCGGTCCGCACCGCGGAGAAGCTCGGCGAGCACGCCGACGCCGCCACCGGGCTGCTCGCCCTCAGCGACCTGCACCGCCGCACCGGCGACCTCGACGCCGCCCGCCGCCCGCTGCTGCGCGCCCTGGAACTGCTCGAACCCCGGTCCGGGCGCGCCGAACTGCGCCGGGCGGCGGCCCTGGTGCACGGCCGGCTCGGCTGCCTCGCCGAACAGCAGCACGACCTGGACGCCGCCGCCCGCTGGCACGCCCGGGCGCTGGCCGCCCTCGGCGCGGACCCGCACCGGCGCACCCGGGCCGCGATCGCGGAGGGCCTGGCCGCGTACGCCGCCGCCACCGGCGCACCCGTCCGCGCCGCCGAACTGCTCGGCACCGCCCGCACCCTGCGCGGCTACCTCCCCGCCCACGCCCCCGACGCCGCCCGGGCCACCACCACCGCCACCACGGCCCTCGGCCCGGCCGCCTTCGCCGCCGCCCACGAACGCGGCCGCCTCGAAACGGTGCTGCGCTGGCCCTGAGCACGGGTTCCAGGGGCTCGGGGAACGGCGGAGGCCCGGGCTGCCGGAGCGCGCATCGGCTTCGGGTTCTGTTCGAGACACGCAGCAGCACGGACCCGCCGTTCCCCGGGCCCCTGGATACGCGCCTCCTAGCTCCTGATCGCGCGTCCCGGCAGGAACGCCGCCGCCAGGCTCGCGGCCAGCAGGGCGACCGTGCCGGAGACGGTGAGCACGGAGCCCATGCCGTGGACGAAGGCCTCGTGCGCGGAGGAGAGCAGCGCGGTGTCGTGCCGTTCGGCGGCGACGGCGGCGGCGCCGGCGACCGAGTCACGGGCGGTGGCCGCGGCGGGTGCGGGGAGGGCGGTGACGTCGATCCGGGACAGGTAGCCCGCGCCGAGCAGGCTGCCGAGGGCCGCGACGCCGAGGACGCCGCCGACCTGCTGGAGGGTCTCCAGGACGCTGGTGCCGACGCCGGTGCGCTCCTCGGGGAGGGCGGCCATCACGATGCTGGTGGACGGCACGATCGCCAGGCCGAAGCCGACGCCGACCACGGTCAGCCACAGCGCGGTGAACCCGTACCCGCTGTCCGGCGTGGCCCGGGCGCCGAGGAGGACGCCGACGGCCAGCAGCACCAGTCCGGCGGGGACCACCGCGCGGGCGCCGATCCGGGGGACCAGTCCTTCGCTGAGCGCGGCGGAGATCATCAGCCCGCCGATCAGCGGCAGGATCCGCAGGCCGGTGCCGAAGGCGTCGTAGCCCTGGACGGCTTCCAGGTACTGCGGCACCACGAACAGGATGCCCATCACGGTGAAGTTGCCGAAGACGGCCGTCAGGGTGCCCCAGGAGAACCGGCGGTCGGCGAACAGGGCCAGGTCGACCAGCGGTTCGGCGGCCCGGCGCTGCCGCCGGACGAAGAGCGCCAGCAGCAGCGCGCCCGCGGTCAGCGGGCCGAGGACGGCCGGGGAGGTCCAGCCGTCGGCCGGGACCAGGATCGTGCCGTACACCAGCGCGGTGATCCCGACCGTGCCCAGCGCGGTGCCCGACCAGTCGAACGGCGCGGGACGGGTGCGGACGCGGTCGCGGGGGCCGTCGGCCGGGAGCAGCAGGGTGCTCGCGAGCAGGGCCACCGCCACCACGGGGACGTTGAACAGGAAGACCGAGCCCCACCAGAAGTGGTTGAGCAGCCAGCCGCCGATCACCGGCCCGGCGGGCATGCCCAGGGAGGCGGCGGCCGTCCAGACCGCGATGGCCCGGGGGACCTCCTCGGGCGGGAAGACCCGCGACAGCAGGGCCATCGAGACCGGCATGATCATCGCCGCGCCGAGGCCCATCGCGGTGCGCACCGCGATCACCCCGCCCGCGGAGCCGGTGAAGGCTCCGGCGAGCGAGGCCGCGCCGAACAGGGCGGTGCCCGCGGTGAGCACCCGCCGGTGCCCGAGCCGGTCGCCGAGCCGGCCGACCGGGAGCATGGCGACGCTGAAGGTCAGCAGGTAGCCGCCGCCGATCCACAGCAACTGCTGGTTGTCCGCGCCGAGTTCACCGGCCAGCGTGGGCAGGGCGACGTTGATGACCGTCCCGTCCAGGCCGACCACCAGCACGCTCACCACCAGGGCCCCCAGTGCCCACCACCGGCGGGCCGAACGAACCGCTTCCACCACCACGACCTCCAGGACTCGTCGTCTGACGTCCTCCACCCTCGGGGGCACCCCTGGCACGCGGCTGGCACCCGGCTGGCACCCGGGCCGCACCCCGCCGGAGGCCCGGGGCCGGGGTCTCGCGCCGTTCACTGTTGCGCAACATGTCTGCTACGTTGCCATCTGCCGGAATCCGTTGATTCGGATATCGCATACGTGATGTCGTCCTCCCATGCCCTCACGGAACACGACCGGCCGGTCGACCACCGGCCCCTCCCGCCGCGCCGTCCTCGCCGGCGCCATCGCGACCGCGCTGGCCGGCCTGGCCACCGCCCCCGGTGCCACCGCCGCCCCGGCCGCCACCGCGGCGCCCGGGGCCGCCCGGCGGCCGAACATCCTGCTGATCGTGCTCGACGACCTCGGGTGGAACGAACTCGGCTGCTACGGACAGCGGTTGATCAAGACACCGGTGGTCGACCGCCTCGCCGCCGAGGGGGTGCGGTTCACCCAGGCGTACGCCAACCCCTCCTGCGCGCCGACCCGGGCCTCGCTGCTGACCGGCCGGCACACCGGCCACTCGCGGGTGAAGTCCAACGCGGACGCCGCCGGGGGGCTCGCCGCCGAGGACGTGACCGTGGGCGAGGTGCTGCACGCGGCCGGCTACGCCACCGGCCTGGTCGGCAAGTGGGGCCTCGGGCCCGACAACGGGGACAACCCCAGCCACCCCAACCGGCAGGGCTTCGACTACTTCTTCGGCTACATCAACCAGGTGCACGCCCAGGACTACTGGCCGACCTACCTGTGGCGCAACGGCCAGCGGGTCGAGTACCCCGAGAACCAGGGCGCCGACGTCACGTACGCCGTCGACCTCTTCACCCAGGAGGCGCTGGACTTCATCGACCGCCACCAGGACGGCCCGTTCTTCCTCAGCCTGAACTACAACACCCCGCACGCCCCCAACGAGATCCCCGACGACGCGCCGTACTCCGCCGAGCCGTGGCCGCAGGGCGAGCGCAACCACGCCGCCCAGATCACCTACACCGACACCCAAATCGGCACGGTGCTGGACCGGCTGGCGCAGCGCGGCCTCGCCGACGACACCCTGGTCGTGTTCGTCAGCGACAACGGGCCGCACGCCGCCGGGGCCCACTTCGAGCACGTGGGCAGCACGCTGCCGCACGACCCGGAGTTCTTCGACAGCAACGGCCCGCTGCGCGGCATCAAGTTCTCGGTGTACGAGGGCGGGATCCGCGTCCCGCTGATCGTCCGGCTCCCGGCGTCGCTGCGGACCGCGAGCACCCCGGAGCCCGGCACGGTGCTGCGCGACCGGGTGGCCGTGTGGGACTTCCTGCCCACGCTGGCCGAGTTCGGCGGCGGCGCCACGCCGTCCGGCCTGGACGGGGTGTCGTTCCGGCGCGCGCTGACCGGCCTCGGGCAGCCCGCGCGGCCGCCGCTGTACTGGCGGGCCGAGGACGGGGCGGAGGCGGTGCGCTTCGGCCGGTGGAAGGGGGTGCGTCCGGCGGGCAAGCCCGTCGAGCTCTACGACGTGTTCGCCGACCTCGGCGAGCGGAGCGACGTCGCCGCCGCCCACCCGGACCTGGTCGGCCAGGCCCGGCAGTTGCTCGCCGCCGCGGTCGCCGGGAGCTGACGTGCACTGCTGCTCCCCGTCCGCCGGGGCCGCGTCGTGCGACGGGGGGCCGCTGCCGCTGCCGACCCTCGCGCCACCCCCGGCCCGCCCGTTCCGCCCGGCTCCGCAGGCGCGTCGCACCCGAGGCCAACTCCTGCTGCCGGGAGGCACGTTCGCGATGGGCGACGCCTTCGGCGAGGGCTACCCGCAGGACGGCGAGGGGCCCGTGCACGACGTGCACCTGGACCCCTTCCACCTCGACGCCACCACGGTCACCAACGCCGCGTTCGCCGCGTTCGTCAAGGCCACCGGCCACGTGACCGAGGCGGAGCGGCTGGGCATGTCGGCCGTCTTCCACCTCACCGTCCAGGCCCGCCCGGCGGACGTGCTGGGCCGGGCCACCGGCACGCCGTGGTGGCTGGTCGTCAAGGGCGCCTGCTGGCGCCACCCCTACGGGCCGCTGTCCTCCATCGGCGAACTGTCGAACCACCCGGTGGTGCAGGTGAGTTGGCACGACGCCCAGGCGTACTGCGCCTGGGCGGGCAAGCGGCTGCCGACCGAGGCCGAGTGGGAGTTCGCCGCCCGCGGCGGCCGGGCCGGCGGCCGGTTCCCCTGGGGCGACGAGCTCACCCCGCGCGGGCGCTGGCTGTGCAACATCTGGCAGGGCGACTTCCCGTCCCGCAACACCGCCGAGGACGGCTACCTGGCCACCGCCCCCGCCAGGTCGTACCGGCCCAACGGCTACGGGCTGTGGAACGCGGTGGGCAACGTCTGGGAGTGGTGCGCCGACGCCTTCGCCGCCGACACCTACGCCGCCCGCGCGGGCGAGCGGCCCGTGCACGACCCGCGCGGACCGCTGGGCGGCCCCGGCGGGGCCCGGGTGATGCGGGGCGGCTCGTACCTGTGCCACGACTCGTACTGCTACCGCTACCGGGTCGCGGCCCGCTCCGGCAACACCCCCGAATCCGCCGCCGCCAACATCGGCTTCCGCTGCGCCAACGACGCGGACGCCCCGCGCTGACGCCCCCGGCCCCCGGCCCCCCGGCCCCCCGCAATGACGCGGGCACCACCCCATCCTCCGGAAGGACCCCGTGACCCCATGACCGGCACCCGCCGCAAGGCCCTCGGCGCGTTCGCGCTCCCGGCCGCGCTCACCCTCTCCGTCCTCGCGGCCCCGGCCACCGCCCAGTCCGCCGGGCCCGCCGCCTCCGCCGCACCGGCGAAGCCGAACATCGTGCTGATCCTGGCCGACGACCTCGGCTGGACGGACGTCAGCACCCCGCTGACCACCGCCGGCCACCCGAGCGACTACATCGAGACCCCGGCCGTGGCCCGGCTCGCCCAGCAGGGCGTGGCCTTCGACAACGCGTACGCCTCGCAGAACTGCGCGCCGAGCCGGGCCGAACTGCTCACCGGCCTCTACCCGACCCGGCCGGACAACAACATCTACCAGGTCGACGACCTCAACCGGGGCGGCAGCAAGACCCTGCTGGTCGGCCCGGCCCAGGGCCTTCCCGACGGCGCGCCCGACCTGCCCGCCCGGGTGACCACCGTCGGCGAGACGCTGCAGGGCGCCGGCTACACGACCGGGTACGTGGGGAAGTTCCACGTCGCCGAGCACGACTCCGACATCACCTCGGTGCACGGCTTCAACGAGAACATCGGCGGCTCCTCGGCCGGCCAGCCCGGGGCCTACCACGCGCAGAACGGGGTGTTCTCGTCGCAGATCGGACCGGGGCTGGACGCCTTCGGAGCCCCCTACACCCAGCAGTACGTGGACGCGAACATCAAGCCGTACGCCCACGGCGAGGACCCGGCGGCCGTCAACGCCCTGGTCGGCACCGACAAGCACGTCACCGACGCCGTGACGGACGCCACCATCGACTTCGTCGACCGGCACAAGGACGCGCCCTTCTTCGCGTTCATGGGCTCCTACGCGGTGCACAACCCGGTCAGCGCGGGGCAGGCCCGCTCCGACCTGCTGGCCAAGTACCAGCACAAGAGCCCGGGGACCGGCATCTCGAACGCGGCCTACGCGGCCCTGACCGAGGGGCTCGACCAGGGCGTCGCCCGGGTGGTCGACCACCTGGAGACCACCCCGGACCCGCGCAACCCCGGCCACGTGCTGGCCGACAACACCGTCGTCGTCTTCGCCTCCGACAACGGCGGCCTGGGCACCTACACCGACAACGGCCCGCTGCGCGGGCAGAAGGGCGAGCTGCACGAGGGCGGCCTGCGGGTCCCGCTCATCGCCTGGTCGGCCAACCCCGCGCTGGTGCGGGGCGGCCGGGTCGACTCGACCCCGGTGGACACCATCGACTACTACCCCACCTTCGCCGCGCTGGCCGGTGCCGCCCTCCCCGCCGGGCAGCCCCTCGACGGCAAGGACCTCAGCCGGGTGTTCGCCGACCCCGCCGCGACGATCGACCGCGACGCCCTCTACTGGCACCTGCCCGGCTACCTCAACGAGAACGGCCGCGACCAGCGCCCGCAGTCGGTGATCCGCTCGGGCCGCTGGAAGCTGATCTTCGACTACGAGACCCACTCGGCGTCCCTGTACGACCTGGCGACCGACCTCGGCGAGACGCACGACCTGGCGGGCGAGCAGAAGGCGATCGCCCACGGCCTCGGACTGAAGCTGATCAACTGGCTGGAGCAGACCCACGCCCCGCTGGCCACGCTGCGGGCCGGCCACGACCCGGTCTCCTTCCCCGTGCTGGGCAAGACCTACTCCGGCGGGCAGATCACCCGGCACGTCGGGGAGAACGTCACCGTGCAACCGGGCCAGGAGATGCCGTTCGTGCTGCCAAGGGTGCAGTGACCCGCAGCGGCACCCCCACGGGCCGCACCCGCCGACCGGCGGGTGCGGCCCGTCGCGCGTGGGGCCGGCGGCAGGTCAGAAGACCGCGGTGAACGCGTCGATGCGGGGCTGGTCGAGGTCGGGGCGCAGGCGGCCGTTGCGGGCGAGGGTGACCATGCCGTGCAGGGCGGACCAGGCGAGTTCGGTGTAGCCGCCGGGGTCGTGTCCGCAGGCCCGGGCGCTGCGGGTGGCGGGTTCGGCGATGGCGGCGAAGGCCTCGTGCAGGGGGGCGGGGGCTTCGGGGGTGCCGAAGGGGAGGGTGCTGGGCAGGGTGAAGATCGCGTCGTAGAGGGCGGGGTTGGCCTCGGCGAAGGCGAGGTAGCCGCGGGCGACGGCGGCGAACGCCTCGCGCGGGTCGTCGACGTCCGCGGCGGCGGCCCGCAGCAGGGCGGCGAGTTCGGCGCAGCCCTCGACCGCGACGGCGGCGACGATCGCGTCCTTGCCGCTGAAGTGGCTGTACAGGACGGGCTGGCTGTACTCGATGCGTTCGGCGAGGCGGCGGGTGGTGACGGCGTCCCAGCCCTCGGCCTCGGCGAGTTCGCGGGCGGCGCGGACGATCAGCCGTTCCCGTTCGGCGCGTTCGCGCGCCCTGCGTTCCTTGATAGCCATGAACGAAATCCTAGCACCGCTAGACATCCGGCGGACTGCCGGTCTAGCATCATTCTCGTCGCTAGCGCCGCTAACCAAACGGCGGCGCCCACCAGTTCACGCCACACACCGCCAGGGGGAACCACCATGTCCGCGCTCACCAGCACCGCCGGCACCACCACCGTCCGCCCGGCCGGCAGCCGCCTGCGGGTCAACCTCGCCACCGTGTTCACGGTCCTGGTCGCGCTGGGCATCGGCTACGTCGGCGTCAGCTACCTGTTCGCCCCGGAGCACACCGCCTCCGGCTTCGGCATGCCGGTCTGGCCGCGGGGCGAGGCCGCCGACTTCCTCACCGTCAAGGGCTTCCGGGACGTCGTCTCCGGCCTCGTCCCGCTGGCCCTGCTGCTGACCGGGCACCGCCGGGCGCTCGGCTGGGCGCTGCTCGCCGAGTCGGTCACCCCGTTCGGCGACGGCACCACCATCCTGGTGCACCACGGCAGCACCGCGACGGCCCTCGGCGTCCACTACGCCACCGCCGTCTTCGTGGTGGTCACCGCCGTCCTGCTGCTCACCGAGCGCACCGGCCGCACCGAGCGCACCGGCCGCACCGAGCGCTCCGGGCGCACCGGCCGCTCCAGCACGGAGGGCTGACCGCCCCTCAGCCCTCCGCCCAGTCGCCGCCCGCGAGGAACTCCTCGAGGGCGGCGCGGTGCGGTCGGGGGTCGATCCGCTCGGCGGCGAGCCACCCGTCCGCGTAGTACTTGTCGAGGTACCGGTCCCCCGGGTCGCAGATCAGCGTGACGACGCTGCCGCTGCGGCCCTCGCGGCGCATCTCGGCGACGATCCGCAGCGCGCTCCACAGGCCGGTGCCGGTGGAGGCGCCGGCCTTCTTGCCGAGGACGTCGGCGAGCAGGTGGACGGCGGCGATCGAGGCCGCGTCGGGGACCTTCATCATCCGGTCGATCGCGCCGGGCACGAAGGAGGGCTCCATCCGGGGGCGGCCGATGCCCTCGATCCGGGAGCCGGTGGGGCAGTGCGCGTCGGGGTCGTGGTGCACCCAGCCGTCGAAGAAGCAGGAGTTCTCCGGGTCGGCGACGCAGATCCGGGTGTCGTACTGCATGTAGCGGACGTACCGGGCGATGGTCGCGGAGGTGCCGCCGGTGCCCGCGGTGGCGACGATCCAGGCGGGTTCGGGGTGGGGTTCCATCCGCAGCTGGGCGAAGACCGACTCGGCGATGTTGTTGTTGCCGCGCCAGTCGGTGGCCCGCTCGGCGTAGGTGAACTGGTCCATGTAGTGGCCGCCGGTCTCGGCGGCGAGCGCGGCGGCCGCCGCGTAGACCTCGCCCGCGTTGTCGACCAGGTGGCACCGCCCGCCGTGGAACTCGATCAGCTCGATCTTGGCGCGGCTGGTGGTGCGGGCCATCACGGCGACGAACGGGACGCCGATCAGCTGGGCGAAGTACGCCTCGGAGACGGCGGTGGAGCCGCTGGACGCCTCGATCACCGGGGCGCCGGGCCGGATCCAGCCGTTGCACAGGCCGTACAGGAACAGCGAGCGGGCCAGCCGGTGCTTGAGGCTGCCGGTCGGGTGGGTCGACTCGTCCTTGAGGTACAGGTCGATGCCCCACTCCTCCGGCAGCGGGAAGCGCAGCAGGTGGGTGTCGGCGGAGCGGTTGGCGTCGGCCTGGACGCGGCGGACGGCCTCCTTCAGCCAGGCCCGGTACTCGGGGTCGGTCCGGTCCACGTCCTGGGTGTGGTCGCTCATCGCACGCTCTCCTCGCCACCGTCCGGTTCCCCCGGACGCTCCACCGAGTGTAACAGTCGACTACGATAAGTGACGATTACGGAGGCCCCAGCTTCCCCTTATGCATCCGGGTGCGCACGGCTGCGTACGGGCGGGGAGGCCGGGGCGTCCGACGGGGCGTCAGTCGCTCGCCACCGCCCGCAGGACGTCGAGCTTCGCCGCCCGGGCGGCGGGCCGCAGCCCGGCCAGCGCCCCGGCGGCCAGGCCGACCAGCGCGACCACGGCCAGCCGTCCGGCGGGCAGCGCGAAGGAGCCCGTCCCGGCGGTGTCGGCGGCCCGGGTGAGCGCCCAGCCGAGCAGCGCGCCCAGGGCCAGGCCGCCGGCCGTGCCGAACGCGGCGACCAGCACCGACTCCCAGCGCACCATGGCCCGCAGCTGGGCCCGGCTCTGGCCGACGGCGCGCAGCAGGCCGAGTTCGCGGGTGCGCTCGTGGACGGCCAGGGTCAGCGTGTTGGCGATGCCGAGCAGGGCGATCAGCACGGCGAGCGCGAGCAGCGCGTAGACCACCGAGAGCATCATGTCGACGCCGGAGGCGGAGCTCCGCGCGTACTCGGCCCGGGTCTGCACCTGCGGGTTGCCGTACTCCCGGGCCAGCCGCCCGATCGCGGCCCGGCCCTGCTCCGGCGTGACGCCGGGCGCGAGCGCGACGGCGACCAGCGTGTCGGCGTCCTGGACGCGGTGCGGCTGCCAGGCCGCGCGGCTGATCAGGTAGTCCCCGGCGACGCCGCCGCCCTGGTAGAGGGCCCGGACGGTGAAGGTGGCGGCGCCGTCGGTGAACCGCGCGGCCACCGTGCTGCCCACCCGCCAGCCGTGCGCGTCGGCCTCGGCGCGGGAGACGGCGAGGCCGTCGGTGCCCAGGGCGGCCAGCGAGCCGTCGATCCGGCCGAGGTCGGTGACCCGGGCCAGCGCGACCGGATCGGCGACGCCCAACTGGGTCCCGTGGCCGTCGAGTTGGGCGACGCCCCGGCCGAGGCCGACCGCGCTGCGCACCTCGGGGAGGGCCGCGACGGCGGGGGCGAGCTTCGGGGAGACGCCGCTGCCGCCGGCCCCGGTGGCGGGGGCGGTGACGGCGAGGTCGCCGGCGAAGGTGCGCGCGACGGTGTCGTCCAGGGTCGCCTTGACCGAGGCGCCGAACACGGTGAACAGGGTGACCACGGCGACGCCGACCATCAGCGCGGTGGCGGTGGCGGCCGTCCGCCGGGGGTTGCGGGCCGCGTTGCGGCGGGCCAGCGCGCCGGTGACGCCGCGCAGCCGGGGCAGCGGCGCACCCAGCACCCGGACGGCGAGCACGGCGGCGACCGGCCCGAGCACGACCGTCCCGGCGAGCAGCGCGAGCGCCCCGCCGACGGTCAGCGCCAGCGAGGGCCGCGCGTCGCCCCGACGACCAGGGCGGGCAGTCCGGCCGCCACCGCGACCGCGCCGACCGCCTTGCGCACCAGGGCGCTCCGGCCCCGCGCCGAGTCGTCCACCGCGCTCTCGCGCAGGGCGGCCAGCGGGGCGGTGCGGGCGGCGCGCAGGGCGGGGCCCAGCGCGGACCCGGCGGCGACCAGGGTGCCGGTGAGCAGCGGCAGCAGGACCGTCGCGGGGTGGACCACGGTGCCGCCGGTGGGCAGCGTGAAGCCGATCGCGGCGAACAGCGCCTTCAGTCCGGCCGCGACGCCGAAGCCGCCGAGCAGGCCGAGCCCGGAGGCGAGCACGCCGAGGGCGAGCGCCTCGCCGAGGGTGGTACCGAGCACCTGGCCGCGGCCGGCGCCGAGGGCGCGCAGCAGGGCGTTGTCCCGGGTGCGCTGGGCGGTGACGATGGCGAAGGTGTTGTGGATGGTGAAGGTGGCGACCAGCAGGGCGACGCCGGCGAACACCAGCAGCAGGGTGGTGAACAGGCTCAGGAAGCGCCCGGAGACGTCGGCGGTGGACTGCGCGGTGGCGTCCGCGCCGGTCAGCGCCTCCACCCCGTCCGGCAGCGACTTCTTCACCTCGTCCACCAGTTGGCGCTGGCTCAGGCCGTCCGAGCGCAGCCGGATCGTGGAGACCTGCCCGCTGCCCTTCGGCGTCAGGTGGGCCTGGGCGTCGGCGAGGGTGAGCGCGGTGAAGGTGCTGGGGCCCATGCCGTCGGCGTCGGCGCCGAAGGTGGCGATGCCGACCACGGTGATCCGCACCGGGTCGGGGGTGCGCAGCACCGTGCTGTCGCCGACCTTCAGGCCGCCCGCCTTCGCGGCGCCCCGGTTGACCACCGCCTCGCCGGGCGCGGCGGGGGCGCGGCCCTCGGCGAGCCGGTACGGGTTGAGCTCCGGGTCGTCGATCCAGTTCCCGGCCAGGGTGGGCGGGCCCTGCCCGCCGACCGGCTTCCCGTCGGCGCCGATCAGTTGGCCCGCGCCCTGCACGGACGGTTCGGCGGCGCTCACCCCGGGCACCGCCCGCAGCTTCGCGGTCAGTGACTCGTCCAGCGGGGCGCGGACCCCGCCGGGCACGTCGGGGACGTCCAGCACCCGGGCGCTGCGGACGACGGCGTCGGTGCCCGCGTCGGCGTCCGCGAACAGGGTGTCGAAGTTGGCCCGCAGGGTGTCGCCGAGCACCATGGTGCCGGTCAGGAACGCCACGCCCAGGACGATCGACAGCACGGTGCCGAACAGTCGGCGCCGGTGGGCGAGCAGCGAACGCGCCCCGATCCGCACGCCGGCGTTCACCGGGCGGCCGCCGTGCCGCGGCGGCCGTCGAAGGCCTTCATCCGGTCCAGCACCCTTTCCGCGGTGGGCTGTTGCATGGTGTCGACCAGACGGCCGTCGGCGAGGAACAGCACGGTGTCGGCGTACCCGGCGGCGGCCGGGTCGTGGGTGACCATCACCACCGACTGGCGCATGGTGTCGACGGCGGAGCGCAGCAGCCCGAGCACCTCGCCGCCGCTGCGGGAATCCAGGTTGCCGGTGGGCTCGTCGGCGAACACCACCTGCGGCCGCCCGGCCAGGGCCCGGGCCACCGCGACGCGCTGCTGCTGGCCGCCGGAGAGCTGGCTCGGCCGGTGCCGCAGCCGGTCGCCGAGGCCGACCACGTCGATCAGCGCGTCCAGCCACTCCCGGTCGGGGGCGGCGCCGCCGAGGTCCAGCGGCAGCGTGATGTTCTCCCGCACGGTGAGCGTGGGCAGCAGGTTGAACGCCTGGAAGACGAAGCCGATCCGCTCCCGGCGCAGCAGCGTCAACTCCCGGTCGCCGAGCCCGGACAGCTCGGTCTCCCCCAGCCAGGCCCGCCCGCCGCTGAGCGTGTCCAGCCCGGCGGCGCAGTGCATGAGGGTGGACTTGCCCGACCCGGAGGGCCCCATCACGGCCGTGAACCGGGCCGCCGCGAACTCCACGCTGACGCCGTCCAGCGCCCGCACCCGGGTCTCCCCCGCGCCGTACTCCTTCACGGCCCCCTCGACCCGGGCCGCGGCCGTCACCGCTTCCCCCCGCCCGCGCCGCGCTCCTCGGTCAGGACGCCCCGGCGCTCCCGGTACTCCGCCTCGTCGATCTCCCCCTGCGCGTACCGCCGCCCCAGCACCGCCAGCGGAGCGTGCTCCCCGCCCCCGCACCACCCGCGCCGCCGCCACGCCGCCCGCCGCAGCACCGTCACCACCAGCACCACCACCAGCAGCCAGAACAGCGGAAACACCAGCACCCACGGCCCGGGCCCGTGCCACCCGTCAGCCAGCAACGTCACCATCACCACTCATCCCCTTCGGCCAAGAACACCGGCTCCCTACCGGCCCCTCCACCGTCCCCCCACCACCCCGCCCGGCACGTCCCCCACCGGGCGACACCCGCCCTACTCCCCCCGCAGCAGGCGCCGGCCGCCTACCCGAGCCACCCCGGCCGGACCAGACCCGACTCGTAGGCCAGCACCACCAGTTGGGCCCGGTCCCGGGCGCCGAGTTTCACCATCGTGCGGCTGACGTGCGTCTTGGCGGTGAGCGGGCTGACCACCAGGCGGCGGGCGATGTCCTCGTTGGTCAGGCCGAGGCCGACCAGGGCGAGGACCTCGCGTTCGCGGTCGGTGAGGACGTCGAGGCGGGTGGTGGCGGGTTCCTTGGAGCGGGCGGCGAACTCGCCGATCAGGCGGCAGGTGACGCCCGGGGAGAGCAGCGCGTCGCCCGCCGCGGCGACCCGGACCGCGCGCAGCAGGTCGCCGGGTTCGGTGTCCTTGACCAGGAATCCGGCGGCGCCCGCCCGCAGGGCCTCGAAGACGTACTCGTCGAGTTCGAAGGTGGTCAGCACCACCACCCGGACGTCCGCCAGGAGGGGGTCGGCGCAGATCCGGCGGGTCGCGGCGAGCCCGTCCGTCCGGGGCATCCGGATGTCCATCAGCACCACGTCCGGCCGCAGTTCGCGGGCCAGCGCGAGGGCCCGCTCGCCGTCCTCGGCCTCGCCGACCACCTCCAGGTCGGGCTGGGCGTCCAGCAGGGCCCGGAACCCGGCCCGGACCAGCGTCTGGTCGTCCGCGAGCAGCACCCTGATCACGCCGTCCCCCCGTTCCCGTGCTCCGTGCCGGCCGATACCGGCAGCCGGGCCCGGACCCGCCAGCCCCCGGCGGCGTCGGGGCCGGCCTCGACGCCGCCGCCGAGCGCGGCGGCCCGTTCCCGCATGCCGGTGAGCCCGTTGCCGCTGCCGCCCGCGTCGCCGCCGCCGGCCGGCCCGGGGTCGGTCACCGTCACCGTCAACTCGCTTCGGCTCCAGGCGAGTTCGACGGACGCGGTGCGGGCCGTCGAGTGCCGCAGCACGTTGGTCAGCGCTTCCTGGACGATCCGGAACGCGGCGAGTTCCAGCCCGGCGCCCGTCCGGGCCGCCCGGCCGCGCCGCTCGACCGTCACCACCAGCCCGGCGTGCCCGGCCTGTTCGACCAGTTCGTCGAGGCGCTCCAGCCCCGGCGCGGGGGTGCGCGGCGCGGCGGCGCCGGGGCCGCGCAGCGTGCCGAGCACCTGGCGGACCTCGCCGAGCGCCTCCTTGCTGGTCGCCTTGATCGTGGTCAGCGCCTCCCGGGCCTGTTCGGGGCGGGCGTCCAGCAGTTCCAGCGCGACACCGGCCTGCACGTGGATCAGCGAGATGGAGTGCGCCAGGATGTCGTGCAGCTCCCGGGCCATCCGCAGCCGCTCCTCGTCGTTGCGCCGGGCCCGCGCCTCCTCCTCGGCGGCCCGCACCGCGGCGATCCGCTCCTGCCGGAACCTGGCCAGCTCGGCGCCCGCGAAGACCAGCAGCAGCCAGGCCGTGACGCCCAGCTCCTGCCACCCCCGCACCCCGTGGTCCGGGGCCCGCAGCCAGCCGTCCGGCAGCACGTGGCCGGTCAGCAGGTGCACCAGGTAGAAGCCGCCCGCGCTCAGCCACGCCGCCCGCCGGTGGCCGTGCCGGACGGCGGTGAAGAACGCCACCACCATCGCCAGGAACCCGGGGCCGTACGGGTACCCGGCCCACAGGTACCCGGCGGTCACCGCCGCCACCGCCGCGACCGTGGCCGCCGGCCACCTGCGCCGCAGCACCAGCAGCGCCGGGCCGAGCACCAGCAGCAGGTACCCCCAGCCGTCCAGCGGCACCCGCCCGTCCTGGTGCCGCTGCGCCGCCGTCGTCCCGACCACCTGGGCCACCGCCACCACCACGGCCCCCGCCACCGGCCACCCGGCCTTCGCCGCCCGCACCCACGGCGGCACCCACAGCGGTCGCGATTCACCCATACCGGAAGGCTAGCCACCGCCCGGCCGCCCACCATCGTCCCGCCGGAGCAGACACGCGTACTCCCCCGGAAGTACGGCGGGCCGTGCTACACAGCGGCCCCGTCAGGGGCCCGGGGAACGGCGGGTCCGTGCTGCTGACGGTCGGAGCCCATCGAAGTGTCCGTGCTGCTGCGTGCCGTAACAGGAACCCGAAGCCGATGCGCGCCACGGCAGTGCACCGTCAGCAGACCCGGCCTCGCCGTTCCCCGAGCCCCTGAATGTGAACCCTCAGATCCGCACGGCCCGCCCCGTGACGCGGACCCGGCTGTCGCCCTCGGTGAGGTCGACGGTGAGGACGCCCGGGCGGCCGAGGTCCTCGCCCTGGTGGAGGGTGAGGCGGGCGGTGGACAGGCCGCGCAGCTCGCGGAGGTAACCGCCGAAGGCGGCGGCGGCCGCGCCGGTGGCCGGGTCCTCGACGACGCCGCCGACCGGGAACGGGTCGCGGACGTGGTAGGTGGTGGCGTCCTGCTCCCAGACCAGTTGGAGGGTGGTCAGGTCGAGCCGCCGCATCAGCGCGGCGAGCGCGTCGAAGTCGTAGTCGAGGTCGGCCAGCCGGGCCCGGCTCGCCGCGGCGAGGACGAGGTGACGGGCGCCCGCGTAGGCGATCCGGGGCGGGAGGCGGTCGTCGAGCTCCTCCGGCCGCCAGCGCAGGGCGGCGAGCGCCTCGGCGACGTCCGGCCCGGACACGTCCTCGACGGAGGCGGGCACGCTGGTCAGGGTGGCCCGGTAGCCGCCGTCCCGGTCGCGGGTGACCTCGACCGGCACCGGCCCGGCCGCGGTGGCGAACCGGAACTCGCCGGGGCCGTGCCGTTCGCCGAGGGCGACCGCGGCGGCGATGGTGGCGTGGCCGCAGAACGGGACCTCGGCGAGCGGGCTGAAGTAGCGGACGGCGTACGCCCGGGGCCGGTCGGGGTCGGCGACCAGGAAGGCGGTCTCGGAGTAGCCGAGGCGGGCGGCGGTGGCAAGCTGCTGCTCGTCGGTGAGCCCGGTGGCGTCCAGGACGACGCCGGCCGGGTTCCCCCCGGCGGGGTCGGCGGTGAAAGCGGCGTAGTGCAGCGGTTCGGGCCGGGGGGCGGGGGAGGCGGGCGCGGTGTCGGTCATGCCTGCTGAACGGACCGGCCGGGGCCCGGGATTCCCCGCCGGCCCGAAAGTCCTTCGCCGGGTTACCCGGTGGGTACCCGGACGAAACGGCCCCGTGGGACGAACGTTCGGGAAGGAACGCTAGACTGCCGCATCCGGCTCGTACTGCATCGAGGATAGAAAAACATGGCTGAGGCCCACCCGAAGGTTGTTGTGGTTGTTCCGACCTACAACGAACGGGAGAACCTGCCGGTCCTGGTTGGTCGGCTGGCCGACCTCGGCATGGACAACCTGCACGTCCTGGTCGTGGACGACAACTCTCCCGACGGCACCGGCGACGTCGCGGACAAGCTGGCGGCGGACTCCGGCGGCAACATCTCGGTGCTGCACCGCACCGAGAAGGACGGCCTGGGCCGGGCGTACATCGCCGGCATGTCGCGGGCGCTGGAGGACGGCGCCGACATCGTCGTGCAGATGGACGCCGACCTGTCGCACCCGCACACCGCGGTGCCCGCGATGGTCGAGAAGCTGACGACCACGGACGCCTCGGTGGTCCTGGGCTCGCGCTACGTGCCGGGCGGCTCGACCGCGTCGGAGTGGCCGTGGCACCGCAAGGCGCTGTCGGCGTGGGCGAACTTCTACGTCAACGCGATCCTGCGCCTGAAGGTGAAGGACGCCACCGCCGGTTTCAAGGCGTGGGAGGCGCAGGCGCTGCGCGCGGTCGAGCTGGACTCGGTGCGCTCCAACGGCTACTCGTTCCAGGTCGAGATGAACTACCGGGTCGTCAAGCGCGGCATGCGCATCGCCGAGGTGCCGATCCGCTTCGAGGAGCGGGTCGAGGGCATGTCGAAGATGAGCCTGGGCGTGCAGCTGGAGTCCGCGGTGGCCCCCTGGAAGCTGCGCTTCGGCAAGTAAGCACGCACGGTCGTGCCGAACGGCGCGGGTGGACGGTCCTCCGTCCCCCGCGCCGTTGTGTTCTCCGCCCGGTCGCGGCCGCCCGCCGCCGAGGCCGCCGCCGAGGCCACCGCCGGGCGCGCCGCTCAGGGCGCCGCGACGGCCTGCGGGTCCTCCAGGTAGGGCTCCCAGGCGAGTTCGGCGGCGCCGACCAGCCCGGCGTGGACGACCTGGGCGGGGACGATCGGGATGCGTCCGCTGCGGCCCCACAGGCAGCGTTCGGCGACGACCGCGGCGAGGCGGTCGGGGGCGGCGGCGAGCAGGTCGAGGTGCAGGCCGCTGAGCACGATCCGGTCCGGGTTGAGGATGTTGACCAGTCCGGCGAGGCCGAGGCCGAGCCGGTCGACGACGTGCGCGAGGGCGGCGGCGGCCTCCGGGTCGCGGGCCAGCGCGCGGGCCTGCGGGAGCAGCGGGCGGTCCGGGTCGGGGCGGCGCCCGGCGGCGGCGAACAGCGCGTCGGTGTCGGTCTCGGCGTTCAGGCAGCCGCGGTTGCCGCAGGCGCAGGGGCGGCCGAGCGGGTCGACGGTGAGGTGGCCGACCTCCAGGGCGAGGCCGGAACTGCCGGTGTGCAGGCGGCCGTCGATGACCAGGGCGCCGCCGACGCCGCGGTGTCCGGAGGTGACCAGCAGCAGGTGGCGGGCGCCGCGGCCGGCGCCGTGCCGGTGCTCGGCGAGGGCGGCGAGGTTGGCGTCGTTGGCGACGGCGGTGGGCGGGGCGGTGCGGGCCCGCGGGCCGAGGTCGGTGCGGGCGACGGCGGCGGCGAAGAGTTCGGCGGCGGGGGTGCCGGAGGGCCAGCCGAAGTGCAGGGCGGCGAGGGCGGTGCCGTCGGGTTCGGTGACGGGGTTGGGCAGGGCGAGCGCGAAGCCGAGGACGCGGCGGCGGCTGTCGCGGGCGAGCCTGGCGCCGGTCTCGGCGACGGCGCCGAGCAGCGCGGCGGGCGAGGTGTCGGCGGGCAGCGGCAGGTGGACGGGGTCGTGGAGGCGGCCGCCGAGCCCGGCCAGGGCGGCGGAGACGCCGTCGGCGTGCAGTTGGGCGGCGAGGACGGCGGGGCCGGGGTCGGTCAGGGCGAGGCGGTGCGAGGGGCGGCCGCGGCCGCCGCCGGCCGGGCGGGAGTCGACGGTGATCAGGCCGAGCGCCTCCAGTTCGGCGGTGACGGCGCCGGCGGTGGCGCGGGTGACGTCGAGGGCGCCGGTGAGCGCGGAGCGGGTGGGGGCCTGTCCGGTGTGGATCAGGCGCAGGGCCGGTCCGAGCAGGGTGCGGCCGCGGTCGGGCGCGGCTCGCTTGGGCGTGCCCCGGGGGGCCTCCCGGGACGGCGCCGGTGACGGATTCCGACTCTGGCTCGGATTCGGGCTTGAAGGTGTGTGCGGCACTCCCCTATTCTGACTTTGTGCCGCTACTGAACAAAACAGAAGCCCGCTCTTCCCTCCTCTCCGCTGCCCCTTCGAAGACCCCGTCCGGCCGCAGCTCCTCCTGGTCGGCGGCACGCCTCGCCCTCACCGCCTTCTTCACCGTCGACGGCTTCCTGTTCGCCGCCTGGGTGGTCCGGATCCCGGACGTCCGCGCCCAGGTCGCCGCCTCGCACAGCGCGCTGGGCCTGGCCCTGCTGTGCATCTCGGCCGGCGCGGTCGCCACCATGGCCCTGGTCGGGCGGCTGTGCCTGCGCTACGGCTCGCGCCGGGTCACCGTCGCCTCGGTGGCGGTGTTCTCGCTGGCCGTGGCGCTGCCCGCGCACACCCACTCGGTGCTCGCGCTCGGCGCGGTGCTGCTGCTGTTCGGCGCGGGCTACGGCGCGGCCAACGTGGCGATGAACAGCGCCGCGGTCGACCTGGTCGCCGAGCTCCGACGGCCCGTCATGCCGAGCTTCCACGCGGGCTACAGCCTCGGCGGCCTGCTCGGCGCCGCGGTCGGCGGCCTGCTCGCGGCCCGGATCAGCGCCTCCTGGGCGCTGGCCTCGGCCGCCGCACTCGGCCTGGCCGTGGCCGCCGTGGCGGGCACCGCCCTGCTGCGCGCCCCGGCCGCCCGCCCCCGGCTCGCCGCCGCCACCGCCGCGACGGCCGGGAGCGCGGCCGCCCGCCCGTCCCGGCACGCCCGGCTGCTGGTCGTCCTGCTCGGCCTGACCGCCCTGTGCACCGCGTACGGCGAGGGCGCCCTCGCGGACTGGGCCACCCTGCACCTGACCGACGACGTGCACGCCAGCACCGCGACGGCGGCCGCCGGGTACGCCTCCTTCGCCTTCGCGATGACGGCGGGCCGGCTCTCCGGCACCTGGCTCTCCGAGCGGCTCGGCCAGACCAGGGTGATGCTGCTGGGCGGCCTGACCGCCTGCGCGGGCATGACGACCGCGGCCCTGGCCCCGTCCGTCCCGCTGGCCCTGGCGGGCTTCGTCCTGGTCGGCGTCGGCCTGGCCAACGTCTTCCCGCTGGCCATCGCCCAGGCCGGTGCGGCCGCCGGTCCGCAGGGGGTGGCCACCGCCTCCACCCTCGGGTACGCGGGCATGCTGATCGGCCCCCCGGTGATCGGCTTCCTGGCCGACGCGCTCTCGCTGCCGGCCGCCCTGCTCACCGTCGCCGCCAGCTCGGCCCTGGCCGGCCTGCTCGCCCTCACCGTCCGCCGGCACCGCGCCGCCTGACGGCCCGCCCGCCGGAGCACGACGACGGCGGCCCGGACGCCCTGCGCGTCCGGGCCGCCGCCCCGTCGTCCGCTAGGACCGGCCCTGAGGCCGGTGCGTCACGGGTGGTAGAGCTGGGTGATGGCGAGCACCTTGTTCTGGGCGCCGAGCTCGACCTGGTACTGGTTGCCGAAGCAGCGGTACGGCGCGGCCGGCGCGGCCTTCTTCAGGCAGGCCTCCTGCACCCGCATGAAGGTGGTCAGGTCGACGCTCCGGGCCTTCAGGTCCCCGTCCAGCAGCGTCGTCCTCACCTCGTTGGCGAACTCGTAGACCTGGGCGTCGCCCTGCGGCTCCCAGTAGCCGTCGTTCGCCACGTCGGGGCCGCAGACGAACCTGGTCGACCTGGCCCGCATCCAGACGTGCACGGAGTAGGCGTTCTCGGTGGCCTCCAGCACCGTCGTCCCGGCCGCGTTCGCCGTGCAGTCAGCGGCCGGGGCGGTGGCCTTCCCGGTGGCCGCGGCGGTGGACTTTCCCGCGCTCGCGGACGGCTTGGCGCCGGTGGTCGGCTTCGCGGCGGCGGAGGCGGTCGGCGCGGAGGCGGCAGTAGTGGCGGCGGTGGCTGCGGTGGCGGCCGGCGCGGAGGCGGCGGCGTCGGACCCGGAGCCGTCCGGGTCACAGGCGGTCAGGGCGAGGGCGGAGGCGGCCAGGACGGCGGCCACGGTGGAACGGCTGAGACGCACGGTACGAATTCCCCGGGTACTGGTGTGGGCGGGTGGAACGGATCCGGCCGTGTTCCGGTCGGCGCCCCCGCGGCCCGACCCCCACGTCCGGAATCCGTCGGGCGGACATCCGGTCCGACCCGACAGAACCCACCACGCCGGGCCGCCCCGCCCGGTTGCCTCCGTTGCGCAGCTGTGACGGTCGTCGCACCCCGCGACCGCGCAGGTGGGCGCCCCCGCCTACCCCGACGGGCGGTCAGTTCCCGGCCGCGGGCGGCCGTTCCCGCTCGCCGGGCAGGCGCAGGTCCCAGCCGACCAGGGCGCGCAACTGCTCGGCGGTGACGCCGTCGGGGACGGGCCGGGGCGGGTCGTGGCGGATGGGGGGCTGCCAGCCCTCCTCGGGGGTCCAGCCGCGGACCTGGCGGGCGGGGGCGCCGGCCACCACCGCGTAGTCGGGGACCTCGCCGGCGACCACGGAGTTGGCGGCGACCACGACGTTGCGGCCGATCCGGGCGCCGGGGAGGATCACCGCGCCGGTGCCGATCCAGGACCCGGCGCCGATCGAGACGGGCGCGTTGCGGGGCCACTGCTTGCCGATCGGGAGCGCGGTGTCGCGGTACTCGTGGGCCTGGTCGGTGATGTAGACGCCGGGGCCGGTCCACACGTCGTCGCCCAGTTCGATCCGCTGGTGGCCGACGATGTGGCTGCCGCGGCCGATGACGCAGCCGCCGCCGATCCGGACGATCGGTTCGGGGCCGAGGTCGAGCCCGGGCAGGAAGCCGGCCGACAGGGTGACGCGCTCGCCGATGATGGAGAACGGGCCGATGGTGATCCAGCGTTCGTTGAAGACCGTGCCGAGCGGGAAGGCCAGCTTGGTGCCGTCGCCGAGTGCGCCGAACCGGTACGGGCCGGGGTTGCGGTTGGTGACCGCGCCGGCGTCCTGCACCCAGCGCCAGCCCCGGTGCACGGCGCGCCCGGCGGCCCGGCGCGACCTCTCGCGGACGGGCCCGAGCAGCCTGCGGACGATCGACATGCGCTCACCGTAGCGGCCGGTGCGCCCGCGCGGCCCGCAACGGGACCAAACTCACACCGGCCGGTAACTTCCGGCCGAAAGCCGAGGTCAGCCCACCCGCCCAGCCGCTCAGCGCGCCCAGCCGCTCAGCGCACCCAGGGCGCGGGCCGCTTGGCGAGGAAGGCCCGCATGCCCTCCTGGGCCTCCTCGGAGCCGAACAGCTTGGCCGACAGCGCGACCAGTTCCTCGGCGTGCCGTTCGAAGGACTCCCGGACGGCGGCGTTGGCGAGCAGCTTGGACTCGGCCAGGCCCTGCGGCGAGCAGAGCCGGACGGCGTCCAGGACGGTGCGCAGCCCGGCGGGGGCGTCGTCGGCGGCCTCGGTGACCAGGCCGATCCGGGCGGCCTCGGCGGAGTCGAAGGTCTCGCCGGTGAGGTAGTAGCGGGCGGCGGCGCGCGGGTCGAGCTTGGGGCGCAGCGGCAGCGAGATGACGGCGGGGGCGAGGCCGAGACGGGACTCGGTGAAGGCGAAGGTGGCGTCGGGCCCGGCGACGGCGAGGTCGCAGGAGCCGACCAGGCCGAGCCCGCCGGCCCGGACGTGGCCGTCGACCAGGGCGATGACGGGCTTGGGGCAGTCGACGAGGGCCCACTGCAGGGCGACCAGGCCGCGCGGCGCGGCGGTGGGGTCGTCGCCGGTGGCCTCGGAGAGGTCGGCGCCGGCGCAGAAGACCCGTCCGGTGTGGCCGAGGACGACGGCGCGCACCCCGGGGTCGGCGGCGGCGTCCGCGAGGTGGGCGGTGAGTTCGGCCATCAGCCGGGTGGAGAGGGCGTTGCGGTTGTGCGGGGAGTCGAGCTGGAGGGTGGTGACGGCGTCCGCGGTGGTGCGGCGGACGAGGGGCGCTTCGCTGGTCATCGGCGGCCTGCCTTTCCGGCTGAGGGTGGGTCGGAGGGGCGTCCCGTGCACCCTGGCACACCCCGGCGCTACTGACCAGTACCCGATCTTCCCGGGCCGGTCCGGCCGCCACGCCGCGGACCGCTCCGTACACGTCCTCAACTGCCTTTAGGTCTAGACCTATTGACACTTAATGAACAGGATCGCTTGAGTGCTGGGTACACCGCTCGTTCCCCCACAAGGAGTGGCCGAATGTCCCACACCCGTACCACCCACCAGCCGGCGCACCGCGCCCGCTCCCGCCGCGGCAAGGTCGCCGCGCTGCTGACCGGCGCGCTGGCCGCGACCGGTCTGGCCGTGATGGTGCCCAGCACCTCGAACGCGGCGGCCGCCTGTACCACCCCGTACTCCGCGTCGCAGGTCTACACCGGCGGCACCTCCGCCTCGTACAACGGGCACAACTGGAACGCGAAGTGGTGGACCCAGGGCGAGGCGCCGAGCACCGGCGGCTCCGGCGTCTGGGCCGACCAGGGCGCCTGCGGCGGCGGTGGCGGCACCACCAGCTCGAGCCCGAGCACCTCGACCAGCCCCAACCCGAGCTCCACCCCCCGGTCGTGCGAGCTGTCGATCTGGGTGGCCGGCACCCAGTACACCACCGGCACCGTGGTGAAGTACGCGCCCAACGGCAAGTTCTACGTCGCCACCCACGACAACCCGGGCTACGACCCGACGGTCTCCACCTGGTACTGGAGCCCGACCACCTGCACGACCGACAACCCGAGCCCGAGCCCGTCCGTGACCACCCCCAACCCGGGCGGCTTCGTGGTCTCCGAGGCCCAGTTCAACCAGATGTTCCCGAACCGGAACCCCTTCTACACGTACTCCGGCCTGGTCGCGGCGCTGAACGCCTACCCGGCGTTCGCGGGCACCGGCTCGGACACCGTGAAGAAGCAGGAGGCGGCGGCGTTCCTGGCCAACATCAACCACGAGACCGGCGGCCTGGTCTACGTGGTCGAGCAGAACACCGCGAACTACCCGCACTACTGCGACACCAGCCAGCCCTACGGCTGCCCGGCCGGACAGGCCGCGTACTACGGCCGCGGGCCGATCCAGCTCAGCTGGAACTTCAACTACAAGGCGGCCGGCGACGCGCTCGGCATCGACCTGCTGAACAACCCGAACCTGGTGCAGACCGACGCCGCCGTCGCCTGGAAGACCGGCATCTGGTACTGGATGACCCAGAACGGCCCGGGCACCATGACCGCGCACAACGCCATGGTCAACGGCGCCGGCTTCGGCGAGACCATCCGCTCCATCAACGGTTCGCTCGAATGCAACGGCGGCAACCCCGCCCAGGTACAGAGCCGGATCAACGCCTACACCAGCTTCACCTCGATCCTGGGCGTGCCCACCGGCAACAACCTCAGCTGCTGACGCCCTGACGGCCTGACGCACGGCCCCCGGCTGACTCGACGTCAGCCGGGGGCCGCCCGCGTTCAGCGCCGCACCAGCGCCGTCATCCCGCAGCCCGCGGCGGCGAACAGCGCGGCCAGCAGCGCCCAGCCGGCCAGGCCGTGCGCGATCACCACCGAGGTCATCAGCGCCGGGCCGAGCATCAGCGCGCCCGACGCGCCGGTGTTGAACACGCCCTGGTAGGCGCCGTGCGCGCCCTCCCGCGCCAGGTCGTAGCTGAGCGCCCAGGCGCCCGCCTGGCTGTACACCTCGCCCAGCGCCTGGCAGGCCACCCCGCCCGCCACCAGCAGCGCCGCCGCCCAGCCGGGCAGCCCGGCGGCCAGGCCCACCACCAGGCAGGACGCGGCCACCAGCAGCGCCCCGCGGCGGAACACCAGGGCGGCGGCCCGCGGCCGCTCGGTGCCCCGGGTGGCCCGCACCTGGAGGGCGATCACCAGCGCGGTGTTCACCAGCAGCCCGCCCGCCACCATCCAGCGCGGCGCCGCGGTGTCGCGCACCACCCACAGCGGCAGGCCCACCTCGACCATCACGAACTGGAGGGTGATCACCGCGTTCAGGCCGGTCACCGCGAGGAACGCCCGGTCGCGCAGCGCCGGGTTCGGCCCGCCCGCCGCCCGCGCGGCCTGCTCGGCGGTGCGCGGCGCGACCGGCACCAGCAGCAGGTACAGCACCGCGATCACCCCGAACGAGGCCGCGTCCACCAGCATCGCCGTCAAGTAGGCGCTCCGGGTGTCCAGTTGCAGGACGGCCGCGGCGCCCAGGGTGCCCACCGCCAGGCCGATGTTGGTCACCGAGCGCAGGTAGGCCCGGCCCGCCACCCGCCCGTCCACCGGCAGCACCTCGGCGAACAGCGCGCCGCGCACCGTCGAGCCGCCCCGGTCGGCGACGGCCACCAGGCAGGCCAGCACCGCGAACACCGCCAGCCCGTGCACCAGCACGTACGCCGCCGCGGAGACCGCCTGGAGCGCCAGCAGCGCGACCAGCACCGGCCGGGGCCCGTACCGGTCCGACAGCCGCCCGGCCGGGACGCCCGCCGCCACCCCGCACGCCCCCGCGAGGGTCAGCACCAGGCCGACCGCGCCGACGCCGAAGCCCATGACCCGGGTGAAGTACACCACCCCGAGCGTCATGCCCAGGCCGTTGCCGACCGTGTTGACCAGCGTGATCGCGGACAGCCGGCGCAGCACCGGGTCCTCGGGGAGCAGCCGGGCGAACCGGCTGCGGACCCGGTCGGGGGCAGGGGGCGGCGGCACGGCCTGGTCGGCCGCGGGAGCGGTGGAGGTCATGCCCCGATCAGACCGGGTACGCAGGGTCCGTGGTATTGATTTAGCCCCGGCCTGAATCCTCGGGGCCGGACGGATCTCCGGGGGGCTCGGTGGTACTGCGGTTCCGGCTGGACCTGGCCGACCTGGCCGCCACCTCCTTCGCCTGCTCGCCGCTCCAGGAGGCGGTGCTCAGCCTGCGGATGTGGACCCACCCCGGCCAGTACCCGCACGGGGTCGCGTTCGAGGCGATGCGCCCGGCCTTCGAGGCGCTCCCGCAGGCGCCGCTGCTGCGCGCCCTGGTCGCGAGCAACAAGTACGTGCCGGACTTCCTGACGCCCCGTCCGGCCGCGCCCTTCCCGGAGTTCCGCGCCGAACTCGCCGTGGTCCGCGCCTTCGACCCGGCCCGGCTCGCCGACGAGCTCGCCCTCACCTTCCTGCCGCACGACCGGGTGCTGCCCGCCCCGCTCGCCGAACGCGCCGGGCACCCCGCCGCGCTGGTCGCCGAGATCGCCGACGCCCTCCAGGCCTACTGGACGCACGTCCTGGAGCCCGCGTGGTGGCCCCGGGCCCGCTCGGTCCTGCACGCCGACATCGTGCACCGCTCCCGCGTGCTGGGCGAACGCGGCGCGGCCGGGCTGTTCGCCGACCTGGACCACCGGCTGCGCTGGTCCGAGGGCGTCCTGACCATCGACCGGAACTGGGGCGACGGCGACCTCGACATCGCGGTGGACCGGCGCGGCCTCACCCTGCTGCCGACCTGCTTCGCCCGGGGCGCGCTCACCGCGATCGGCCCGGACCTCACCCCGTCCATCACCTACCTCGCCCGCGGCCAGGGCAACCTGGCCGGCCCCGCCGACCCGCCGCCCGCCCCGCACGCCCTGGAACAACTCCTCGGCGCCCCCAAGGCCCGCCTGCTCGCGCTGCTCCGGGAGCCCACCGCCACCACCGAGCTCGCCCGCCGCCTCGGCGTCACCCCCGGCGCCGTCAGCCAGCACCTCGCCGTCCTGCACGCCACCCGCCTGGTCACCCGGGCCCGCCACGGCCGCCTGGTCCTGTACGCCCGCAGCCCCCTCGCCGACCGGCTGCTGGGCCCGTGAAGAGAGCCCCCTCCAGGGGCTCGGGGAACGGCGAGGCCGTGGCTGCTGCGGGTTCACTGCCGTGGCGCGCAGCTGCTTCGGGTGCTGTTCAGGACACGCAGCAGCACGGACACACCGATGGGCTCCGGCCGTCAGCAGCATCGACTCGCCGTTCCCCGAGCCCCTGGATGTGCGCGTTCCGCCTCAGCAGAACGCCAGCACCGCCCCCGTCGCCACCGAGCAGCGCGCCGCCGCCCGCAGTTGCAGGCAGATGAACGACTCGGTGCCGTAGCGCCGCCAGCCCTCCGCCGCCGGGTCGTCCGCCTCCACCGCCTCCTCGACCTCCGCGGAGTCCGGTTCGAGGTCGTCCGGCAGGCCCAGGGCCCGGGCGAGTTCGTCGAGTTCGGCCAGCAGCCGCACCGAGGAGCCGAGCAGGCCGCCGCTCAGTTCGAAGTCGGCCAGGACGGGGGCGAAGTCCACCGGCGCGTAGTAGCCCTCGCAGTCCGAGTGGTGGATCAGGTGGTCGAACGGGCCGGGCCGCTCGTCCGGGACGTCCTCGTAGGCCGCGCGCAGCACCGGGTCGTCGGTGGCCCGCTCGCCCTCCGCCAGGGGTTCGGGCAGCTTCCCGTGCGCGGCCAGGTGCGCGGCGAGGCGGCGCAGCGCGTGCAGGCCGGAGTAGCCCCAGATCCGGTCGCCGAAGCGCGGCCCGTCCTCCGGCTCGCGCCACCCCGGCAGCCCTTCGGCGGTCAGCACCCGGGCGATCTCCGCGCACTGCGCGCGGAACCAGTCGGCCGTCTCCTCGTCGGCGCCGATCAGCGCGCCCACCATCACGTCGAGTCCCATGGCCGCGATCCTGCCACCGGGCGCCGACAGCGGCCGCGGCCCGCCCCCGGCACGCCCCCCGGTGCACCCTCGGCGCGCGCCCGAATGATCGTCAACTCGCTTCCGGTATAGACCTGTTGACGAGTTGGTCCAGTCCACTTACCCTCCTGAGTGCCGCTCCCGGCACCCCTGTACGGAACCCCCCACACCAGACAGGGAGTACCGATGCACGTCCGCTCCAGGCAATGGCTCAGGGCCCGCCTGCTGGCCCTGCTCGCCGCGCTCGCACTGCCGATGGCCCTGCTCGCCGCCACGCCCGCGCACGCCGCGGCCAAACTGACCGCCACCTTCACCGGCGACAACTACGGGTCCTGGTGGAAGGGCACGTTCATCGTGAAGAACCCCAACGCGACCGCCGTCACCGGCTGGACGCTGGAGTTCGACCTGCCCCCGGGCGTCACCATGACGGGCACCTACAACGGCACCTCGACCACCACCGGCAGCCACGTGGTCGCCACCAACGCGTACTACAACGCGACGGTGCCGGCGAACGGCTCGACCGAGCCGTACAGCTTCTGGTTCATCGGCAACGGACCGATCACCGCCCCGCTCAACTGCCGCGTCAACGGCGACAAGTGCGACGGCACCCCGGACGTCCCGCCGACCGCGCCGGGCGCCCCGGCGCTGGTCGACGCGACCGCGCACAGCCTCTCGCTGAGCTGGACGGCCGCGGGCAGGGGCGACTTCCCGGTCGCCTCGTACGACGTGCTGAACGGCTCGGTGATCCTCGGCTCGGCCACCGGCACCTCCACCACGCTGACCGGCCTGACCCCGGCCACCACGTACGGCCTCACCGTCCGGGCCAAGGACACCCGCGGCAACACCGGCCCGGTCAGCCCGGTGCTGAGCGCCGCCACCGTCGACCCGGCCACCGACACCGTGCCGCCCACCGCGCCCGGCAGCCTGCGCTCCACCGGCGTCACCAGCACCGGCGTCTCGCTGGCCTGGAACGCCGCCACCGACAACAAGCGGGTCGCCGCCTACGACGTCTACCAGGGCGCCACCCTGGTGCAGACCGTCGGCGGCAGCACCACCACCGCCACCGTCGGCCAGCTCTCCCCCGCCACCCCGTACGCCTTCACCGTGAAGGCCCGGGACGCCGCCGACAACAACTCCCCCGCCTCCAACACGCTGAACGTCACCACCGGCGACCTCGCCGGGCCCGGCAAGTACTCCCGGGTCGGCTACTTCGTGCAGTGGGGCATCTACGGCCGCCAGTACTTCGTCAAGAACCTCGACACCTCCGGCAGCGCCGCCAAGCTCGACGTCGTCAACTACGCCTTCGAGAACATCGACCCGGTCAACCTGACCTGCCTGGCGGGCGTCACCAAGGGCACCACCGCCAACCCGCAGGACCCCGACCAGGGCACCGGCGCCGGTGACGCCGACGCCGACTACGCCCGTCCGATGAGCGCCGCCCAGTCCGTGGACGGCGTCGCCGACGACGGCTGGTCGCCGCTGCGCGGCAACCTCAACCAGCTGAAGAAGCTGAAGGCGAAGTACCCGAACCTGAAGGTCGTGGTCTCGCTCGGCGGCTGGACGTACTCCAAGTACTTCTCGGACGCGGCCGCCACCGACGCCTCCCGCAAGAAGCTGGTCTCCTCCTGCATCGACATCTGGATCAAGGGCAACCTGCCGTCCTACAACGGCGCGGGCGGCCCCGGCACCGGCGCCGGCATCTTCGACGGCATCGACCTCGACTGGGAGTGGCCCGGCTCGCCCGACGGCCACGCCGGCAACCACTACTCCGCCGCCGACAAGCAGAACCTGACCCTGCTGCTGGCCGAGTTCCGCCGCCAGCTCGACGCCCTCGGCGGCTCGCACAAGCTGCTCACCGCCTTCACCCCCGCCGACCCGGCCAAGATCGGCCAGGGCTGGGACCTCGCGCAGATCTTCCAGTCCCTCGACATCGCCAACGTCCAGGGCTACGACTTCCACGGCTCCGGCAGCGACAACTCGTGGGAGCCGAACCGGACCGGCCAGCAGGCCAACCTGTACACCGACCCCGCCGACCCGTACCCGTTCCACTTCTCGATCGAGAACGCCGTCAAGACCTACCTCGACGCCGGGGTCAACCCGCGCAAGCTCACCATCGGCTTCCCGTTCTACGGCCGCGGCTGGCAGAACGTCACCGACGGCGGCACGCACGGCGCCTGGCAGGCCGCGGGCGGCGCCGCACCCGGCCAGTTCGCCGAGGAGGCGGGCACCCGTGGCTACAACAACCTGATCACCTCGGTGCCCAACCTGACCGTCTACCACGACCCGGTCTCGGTCTCCACCTACGGCTACACCGGCAACGGCGGCCAGTGGTGGACCTTCGACGACACCTGGTCGATCGCCCAGAAGACCGCCTGGCTCAAGTCCAAGAACCTGCTGGGCGTCATGGTCTGGGAGATGTCCGGCGACACCCCGTCCGGCACCCTGATGAACGCCCTGGACACCGGCCTGAAGTGACCCCGGGACGCGGGTGCGGGGCGGCCCCCCGAATCCCAACCCCCGCGCCCGTCCGCACCGCCCGCCCGGGAGGCGACCCCTCCCGGGCGGGCCCGCGCCCACCCGCTGCGGCTACCGCCCGGCGACCGAGGCCAGCTTGCGCGCCGCCCGGTGGTCCCGCATCAACTGCGCGAACGTGGTGTGCCCCTGGGTGGTCCGGGCGAACGCCCGCCACGCCGGGTTGATCACCGACACCGCCAGGTGGAACAGGTACGGGCGCTTCTCGAACGAGGCCAGCATGACCTTCCCGGCCCGCATCTCCACCCCCAGCCCGGCCTTGATCGCGAACGCGTAGTTCAGCGCCTGCCGCCGCACGTCCGCCGCGCCGCCCGCCTCGGCCACCTGCACCGCCCACTCACCGGCCAGCCGGCCCGAGCGCAGCGCGTACGAGATGCCCTCCCGGGTCCACGGCTCCAGCAGCCCGGCCGCGTCGCCCGCGACCAGCACCCGGCCGCGCGACAGCGGCGAGTCCTCGGCCCGGCAGCGCGTCAGGTGCCCGGACTCCACCAGCGGCTCGAACCCGGACAGGCCCAGGCGGCGGATGTACGCCGCCAGGTACTCCTTGGTCCGCTCGCCCTCGCCGCGGGCCGAGATCACGCCGACCGTCAGCGTCCCCGAGTCGGTCTTCGGGAACACCCAGCCGTAACTGCCCGGCAGCGGGCCCCAGTCCAGGTGGATCCGGCCCGCCCAGGCCCGCGCCACCGACTCCGGGACGGGGATCTCCGCCTCCAGGCCCAGGTCGATCTGGTCGAAGCTGACGCCGACGTGCCGGCCGATCCGGCCGGCCGAGCCGTCCGCGCCGACCACCGCCCGCGCCTCCACCTTCCGGCCGCCCGCCAGCGTCACGAACACCGTGCGGCTGTCGCCGCCCTGCTGCTCCACGCCCGTCGCGGTCACGCCGGTCACCAGCACCGCGCCGGCCTGCTCGGCGGCCTGCACCAGGCGCAGGTCGAACTCGTCCCGGTTGACCACGCCGAACAGCATCCGCTTCGAGCGCCGGGTCCGCGTCCACCTCCCGTTCAGCGCGAAGGTCACCGCCGAGATGCGGTCCTGGAGCGGCAGTTTGAAGTCCTCCGGCAGCGAGTCCCGCGAGGGGCCGATGATGCCGCCGCCGCAGGTCTTGTACCGGGGGTGCTCGGCCTTGTCGAGCAGCAGCACCCGCCGGCCCCGGGAGGCCGCCGCGTACGCCGCCGAGGAGCCCGCCGGGCCCGCGCCGACCACCACGACGTCCCACACGCCGTCGAGCGCGGCCGCCGCCTCGGCGTCCTGCGCGTCCTGCGGGTCGGTGCCCGCGAACTCCTCCGACGCCCCGTCACCGGTGTCGTCGGCGAGGGCCTGGTCCTGGGTGCTACCGGTGTCAGTCACGGTCGCCCATCCTAATCTGCCCGCCCTCCCGCACGGCCCTGCCCCGCCCCGCCCGCCGCCGATCCCCTCCGCCCAGGTCAACCCCCTTGCCAAGCCCGCCCCGAACCGCTTCAGTGGCCCCCATGCCCCACATCGCGCTCCCCACCGACGCCCCCGGCATCCGGGGCCTGCTCGCCGCCAAGCCCGCCTCCGGCCTGCGCCTGAGCGAACTCGCCGAACAACTGCTGCGCGGCGAGTCGCCGTTGAGCGCGGGCGAACGCGAGCTGATCGCCGCCTACGTCTCCTCCCTCAACCGCACCCGCTACTGCGCCGGCGCCCACGGCGCCACCGCCGCCCACCGCCTCGACGGGGACTTCGCCCTGGTCGAGGCCGTCCAGACCGACCTGGCCACCGCCCCCGTCACCGACCTGATGCGCGCGCTGCTCCAACTCGCCGCCAAGGTCGCCGACAGCGGACTGTCCGTCACCGCCGAGGACGTCGCCGCCGCGAAGGCCGCCGGCGCCGACGACGAGACCGTCCACGACACCGTCCTGATCGCCGCCGCCTTCTGCATGTACAACCGCTACGTCGACGGCCTCGCCGCCCTCACCCCCGAGGACCCGGCCGCCTACCGCGCCATCGGCGCCCACCTGGCCGCCAACGGCTACCTCTAGACAGCCGAGCGTGCACCATTCAGGGGCCCGGGGAACGGCGGGTCCGTGCTGCTGGTGGCCGGAGCCCATCGAAGGTCGAAGCTGCTGCGTGTAGTGAACAGAACCAAAAGCAGACGCACCCAACGGCAGTGCACCGTCAGCAGCCCCGGGCTCGCCGTTCCCCGAGCCCCCGGCGGTGCTCTCCCAGGCCGAGCAGGGCAGCTCCCACCGCGAGGCCCGCGCCCGCGCCGAAGCAGGCCTCGTCGACGAACCCGCGCTCGCGGCGGCGCACCCGCTCGGCCGCGCCCGCCAGCGCCGTCGCGGCCAGCAGCGCCGCGGTGCCCCTCCGGCTCTCCCGCCAGGGCCCGGCGTACCGGGCGAGGACGGCCAGCCCGGCCAGTGACGTCCCGTACTGCAGGGCGCCGTGCAGCGGGACGCCGCCGACCCGGCGCTCCAGGACGGGCAGGGCGCGGACCCCGGCCCGGCCGTGGTGGGTGAAGGAGTCCCAGACCAGGTGGGTGGCCGCGCCGACGGCCGACGCCCCGGCGATCCAGGGGAGTTCACCGGCCGTCGGGCGCCCGGCGGGCACCACCGCGTTCCACCGGCCGGGCACCGCCGCCCGCAGGGGCTCGCGCCACAGGCCGTACCACCCGGCGACCAGCCCGGCGCCGATCGCCGCGTCGACGGTCGGCGCCGCCCACCACCGGTGCGTCAACCCGCCGTGCCGGTAGACCCCCCGGACGAGGGACTCCGCGAAGAACGGCACGTCGGGCGCCATCGAACCGGCGACCAGCCCGGCGGCGACCAGCGCGCCCCGGCGCTTCGCGGCGCGCAGGCCGGGCAGGACGGCGGCGGCGTGGCTGAGGGTGAACGGCATGCCCCCATCCTGCCCGCTCCCCCTGGGGAGCCCCGCCGGGAACTCGGGGAACGGCGAGTCCGTGCTGCTGCGTGTAGTGAACAGAACCAGCAGCAGACGCGCCCAACGGCAGTGAACCGTCAGCAGCCACGGACTCGCCGTTCCCCGAGCCCCTGAATGCGCGCGCTCTGCCGAGCCCCCGGCACGGGCTCTCATCGCGCGGGCGCCACCCCCGTCGCGGCGGGCCGCCCGCCCTCCAGGTAGCGCAGTTCGCCCACCGCCCGGGCCTCCAGCGCGGCGGTCAGCCGACGCATCCGGGCGGCGGGCAGCATCTCGGCGGCCTCCCGGAGCGTCGCGAAGTGCCAGTCGCGCAGCTCCCCGGCGGGCAGCCGCAGCCGCAGCACCTGGGAGGGGCCGAGCCGTCCGCCGTCGTAGACCAGCCGCAGCCCGCCGCGGCCGCGGCCCGCGCCGGGCTCCCAGTCGACGGCGAGCAGCCGCAGCTCCTCCGGGCGCAGCCGCAGGCCGAGCTCCTCGGCGACCTCGCGGACGCCCGCGGCGGTGGGCGGCTCCCCGCGCTCCACCACGCCGCCGGGGAACTCCCAGTGCGGCTTGTAGGCGGGGTCGACCAGCAGCACCCGGTCCCGGTCGTCGAAGAGCAGCACCGCGGCGGCCACGGTGTCCCCGTCGCCGCCCTCGCTGCGCACGATCGGGCAGCGGGCGGCGCCGCTGCGCACCAGTTCGGCGATCCGCTCGGCGCTCTGGCGCGGGGTCAGCACCCCGTTGTCGACCATCCGGGCGTCCCCGGCCAGCCAGCCCCGGGCGGTGAGGTACGCGGGCAGCGCCTCGCGGGCGCGCCGGCGCAGCGCCGCGGTGGCCTCCGGGTCCCCCGGGACGTCCTCCCGGGTGGCGATCCGGGCCCGCAGGATGGTCTCGACGGGGTCGAGGACGACGTGGTGGACGGGGATGCCCCGGCCCGCGAGCGAGCCGAAGATCTCGTCGCGGTGCTCCTGGCGCAGCAGCGTGGCGGGGACGACGACCGGCCCGTCCGCCTCGGCGGCGAGCGCGGCGGCGGTCTCGGCGGTCAGCCGCCGCCAGGCGGGCGACTCGGGGAAGTCCGCGATCTCCGGCCGGGCGGCCCGCAGCGCGGGCCCCAGGGTGTCCGGGTCGAACAGCAGGCTTCCCGGCAGCAGTCGGACCAACTCCCGGCAGGCGCTCGTCTTGCCCGCCCCGAACGCCCCATTGACCCAGACGATCACAAGCATCCCTGCCCCTCCTCGGCGGCCCGGCCGTGCACCGGGCAGCGCGGGGCTCCGGCCCCCGCGCCATCCCAGTGGTACCCACTCCCCGGCCTCCTGAAAGGGCGCTCCGCGGGGCGGGTTGCGCGCCGGAGCGCGCGCCGGGCCGCCGGGCGGGTCACGCCCCGCCGTCGAGCAGCCGCTGCTTGAGCACCTTCCCCATCGCGTTGCGCGGCAGGTCGGGGACCAGCACCACCCGCCGGGGCCGCTTGTGCACGGACAGCCGCCGCGCCACGAAGTCGACCAGTTCCCGTTCCCCGACCCCGGCGCCGGACGCCACCACGTACGCGACGACGGCCTGGCCGAGGTCCGGGTCGGGGGCGCCGACCACGGCGGCGTCCGCCACCCCGGGGTGGTCGCGCAGCGCGGCCTCGACCTCGCCGGCGCCGATCCGGTAGCCGCCGCTCTTGATCAGGTCGACGGAGGCCCGGCCGACGATCCGGTGGAAGCCGTCCGGTTCGACCACCGCGACGTCCCCGGTGCGGAACCAGCCGTCGGGGGTGCGGGCGGCGGCGGTGGCCTCGGGCCGGCCGAGGTAGCCGTCGAACAGCGTCGGGCCCTGCACCTGGAGTTCGCCGACGCTCTCGCCGTCGGCGGGCAGCGGCCGCCCGTCCTCGCCGACCAGCCGGGTGCGCACGCCGGGCAGCGGCAGGCCGACCGCGCCGGGGCGGCGTTCGCCGTCGGCCCGGGTGGCGACGGTGATCAGCGTCTCGGTCATGCCGTAGCGCTCGGCGGGGGCCTGCCCGGTGAGCTCCCGCAGCCGTTCGAAGACCGGCACGGGCAGCGGGGCGCTGCCGGACACCAGCAGCCGGGCGGCGGCGAGTCCGCGGGCGGCCGCGGGGTCGGCGGCGATCCGCGACCACACGGTGGGGACGCCGAAGTACAGGCTGCCGCGGGCGGCCGCGTACCCGGCGGGGGTGGGCCGGCCGGTGTGGACGAGCCGGCTGCCGGTGCGCAGCGCGCCGAGCACGCCGAGCACCAGGCCGTGCACGTGGAACAGCGGCAGCCCGTGCACGAGGGTGTCCGCGGCGTCCCACTGCCAGGCGTCGGCGAGGCCGTCGAGCCCGGCGGCGACGGCCCGGTGCGGGATCAGCGCGCCCTTGGGGGCGCCGGTGGTGCCGGAGGTGTACAGCACGAACGCCGTCCGGTCGCCGTCCTCGGCGGCGGGGCGCCAGGCGCCGGACGGGCGGTCCGCCAGGTCGACCGGAAGGGCCGTCAGGCCGTCGGCGTCCTCGGGGAGTCCGGTGCCGGCCAGCAGCGCGGCGCCGCTGTCGCGCAGGATGTGCGCGCGCTCCACCGGCCCGGAGTCGGGCGGCAGCGGCACCACCGGCACGCCGGCCAGCAGGCCGCCGACCACCGCGGCGACCGTCTCGGCGGTCGGCCGGGCCAGTACCGCCAGGCCGGGCGCCCCGACGGCGCGTTCGGCCACCGCCCCGGCGGCGCCGAGCAGTTGCTCCCAGGACAGGGCGGCGCCGTCCACCGCCACCGCGTCCGCGCGATCCCCGTACCCGCCGTCGAGTGCTGTCAGCAGTCCCATGCCGCCCGACTCTACGAGCCGGGGCCGCCCGCGCGCAGCAGCGCCCCGCGCGCCCCGACCCCGGAGCTGCGGCGTTACCGAACCCCGCCGTTCCCTTTACCGAATCCGGTGGCCTGTCGGGGCCATGCCCACCGCCGTCTCGGACTATGGAAGCGTCCGGCGGCGGCCGATGGGATAAGGGGCGCCCCCGGCCGGACCGGGCCGGGGAACCGTCTCTTCGAGGAGTCTCCTTGGGCATGCACCCCGCCACCGCGGGCACCCGACGCTCCACCGCGCTGCGGACCGCCGCGCTGCTCGCCGTCGGGGCCACCGCCCTGACCGGCGCGACCGCCACCGCCCAGTCCACCACCCGCCTCCCGGCGGTGTTCCACCTGCGCCCCGCCTCGGCCGGGCAGATCGACGCGGTCGGCCGGGTGGCGCCGATATCGACCTCGGACTGCGTCACCCAGATCGGCATCCACTGCTACTCGCCGCTGCAGTACCGCACCGCCTACCACCTGGACCCGCTCTACCAGCAGGGCGTGACCGGCAAGGGCCGCACCATCGTGATCGTGGACTCCTTCGGCTCGCCGACGATCCAGCACGACCTGGAGACCTTCGACAAGCAGTGGGGCATCCCGGACACCGAGGTCGAGGTGGTCAAGTGGGGCAACGTCCCCGTCTTCGACCCGACCAACGAGGACCACACCGGCTGGGCCGGCGAGACCACCCTGGACGTGGAGTACGCGCACGCCGTCGCCCCCGACGCGCACATCGTGCTGGTGGAGACCGGCGTCGCGGAGACCGAGGGCGTCACCGGCCTGCCCGAGATGATGGACGCCGAGAAGGCCGTCATGAAGTCGCACGACGTGGACGTGATCTCGCAGAGCTTCGGCGCGACCGAGAACACCTTCCCCGGCTACGACAAGGGCGACTTCACGTCGATCCAGAAGCTGCGCTACGCCTTCGAGTCGGCGGCCGCCCGGAACGTCACGGTGCTGGCCGCCTCCGGCGACAACGGCGCCACCGACGCGATGGAGAACGGCAGCGACCTGTACCCGTACAAGGTCAACTCCTGGCCGTCCGCGGACCCGCTGGTCACCTCGGTCGGCGGCACCCAGCTGACCCTGGACGACAGCGGCAACCGCACCGCGCCCGACCGGGTGTGGCACGACAAGTACGGCGCGGCGGGCGGCGGCGTCTCCGGCGTCTTCGCCCGCCCCTGGTACCAGGCCGCCGTGGCCGGCACCACCGGCAACCACCGCGGCACGCCGGACATCTCGATGAGCGCGGCGGTGGACGGCGCCGCCTGGACGTACGAGTCGTACGACCCGACGGCCGTCGGCTGGCACCTGGTCGGCGGCACCAGCGAGGCCACGCCGATCTTCTCCGGCGTCGTCGCCCTGGCGAACCAGCTGGCGGGCCACCGCCTCGGCCAGCTCAACCCCCGCCTGTACGCGCTGGCCCTGCTGCCCCAGCAGTTCAGCGGCATCACCGACGTCACCGCGGGCGACAACTCCTGGGACGCGGTGACGGGTTACCGGGCCACGAAGGGCTACGACCTGGCCTCCGGCCTGGGCACCATCGACGGCAACCGCTTCGTGCACTCGCTCGCGGGCCGCTGACCGCCCCGGGCATGACGAAGGGCGCGGCCCCCGCGGGGACCGCGCCCTTCACCGAGTGCCGCGGGATCAGCCCTTGCGGGACTTGACCTCGTCGGTGAGCTGGGGGAGGACGGTGAAGAGGTCTCCGACGACGCCGTAGTCGACGAGTTCGAAGATGGGGGCTTCGGGGTCCTTGTTGACGGCGATGATGGTCTTGCTGGTCTGCATGCCGGCGCGGTGCTGGATGGCGCCGGAGATGCCGGCGGCGATGTAGAGCTGGGGGGAGACCTGCTTGCCGGTCTGGCCGACCTGGCTGCTGTGGGGGTACCAGCCGGCGTCGACGGCGGCGCGGGAGGCGCCGACGGCGGCGCCGAGGGCGTCGGCGAGGTCCTCGACGACGGTGAAGCCGTCGGCGGCGCCGACGCCGCGGCCGCCGGAGACGACGATGGCGGCCTCGGTGAGCTCGGGGCGGCCGGTGGAGGTGCGGGGGGTGCGGGAGGTGACGGTGGCCGCGGTGCCGCTCAGCGCCACCTGCACGCTCTGGACGGTGCCGGCGGCGGGGGCGGCCTCGGGGGCGGTGCTGTTGGGCTTGACGGTGATGACCGCGGTGGCGGTGGTGACGGTCGAGGTGACCTGGAAGGACGCGGCGAACACCGACTGGGTGGCGATCGGGGCGCCCTCGCCGGGGGCGAGGTCGACGGCGTCGGTGATCAGCCCGGCGCCCAGGCGCAGGGCGGTGCGGGCGGCGATCTCCTTGTTCTCGCCGGAGGAGGTCAGCAGCACGGCGGTGGCGCCGGTGGCCTCGGCGATCTGGGTGAGGGCGTCGACCTTGGGCACCACCAGCTGGGTGGTGAACTCCTCGGCGTCGGCGGTGTGGACGGTGGCGGCGCCGTACTCGGCGGCCTTGGCCGCGATGGCCGCGGCCGCGTCGCCGGCGCCCAGCACGACGGCGGCGGGGGTGCCCAGGCGGCGGGCCAGCGTCAGCAGTTCGAGGGCGGGCTTGCGCACGGCGCCGTCGGCGTGGTCGACCAGGACCAGGATCTCACTCATGTGTTTTTTGCTCCGTATCCCTGTGTTCCCGGCGGCCGGTCAGATGAACTTCTGCTGGGCGAGGTAGGCGGCGAGTTGCTTGCCGCCCTCGCCCTCGTCGGTCACCAGCACGCCCTGGGTGCGGGCGGGGCGCGCCGTGACGTCGGCGACCTTGCTCCAGGCGCCGGCCAGGCCCACCGCGGCGGCGTCGATGCCCAGGTCGTCCAGGTCCAGCGAGGCCACCGGCTTCTTCTTCGCGGCCATGATGCCCTTGAAGGACGGGTAGCGGGCCTCACCGGACTGGTCGGTCACCGACACCACCGCCGGCAGCGCGGCCTCGACCTGCTCGGTCGCGCTGTCGCCGTCCCGGCGCCCGCTCACCTTCCCGCCCGCGACCGACACCTCGGACAGCAGCGTGGCCTGCGGCACGCCCAGGCGCTCGGCCAGCAGCGCGGGCAGCACGCCCATCGCCCCGTCGGTGGAGGCCATCCCGCACACCACCAGGTCGTAGCCGGTCTGCTCCAGCGCCGCCGCCAAGATCGCCGACGTGCCGATCGCGTCCGTGCCGTGGATGCCGTCGTCACTGACGTGCACGGCCTTGTCCGCGCCCATCGACAGCGCCTTGCGCAGCGCGTCCTTCGCGTCGTCGGGGCCCACGGTCAGCACCGTCACCTCGGCACCCTCGTTGGCCTCCGCGATCCGCAGCGCCTGCTCGACGCCGTACTCGTCCAGCTCCGACAGGAGGCCGTCCACGCCCTCCCGGTCGGTGGTGGCATCGTCCGCGAAGCGACGGTCACCGGTCGCGTCGGGCACGTACTTCACACAGACAACGATCCTCAAGCTCACGGCCTGCTCTCCTGTTACTGGTCCGATCCGGCGGCTGCGGCGGCTGTCCGCCCGTACCGAGCGGTCCTCGGTCCACGCGGCGGGGCCCGCGGCCCGAGCGGCGTGCGCAGGTGTCCCTCCGGAACTCCCCGGCAGCATACCCACGAGTAGCTCAGCCGTCACTACTCGCCAGTAGCTTACGCTGCCCGCGACCCGGCCGGACACCCACCGCGGCCTGGGCCCATCCTGCCCCAGGCCGACCCCGCTGCCACCTGACTCCACGCCAGATCGCCTGTGAGATTGAACGCGCGCGCACCCCGCCGGGTCCCCGCGACCGGCTCAGACGGCCTCGCCCAGCGCGGCGATCACGTCCGCCCGGCGCGGCTGCCCCGCCGCCCGCCGCACCACCCGGCCGGACGCGTCCAGCACCAGGACGGTCGGCGTCCGCAGGATCTCCAGCCGCCGCACCAGCTCCAGGCTCGACTCGGCGTCCACCTCCACGTGCGCGACGCCCTCGACCATCCCGGCCACCTCGGCCAGCGTCCGCCTGGTCGCCCGGCACGGCTGGCAGAACGAGGTCGAGAACTGCACCAGCGTCGCCCGCGCGCCCAGCGGCGCCCCCAGCTCCGCACCGGTCAGCCGCACCGCACCCTCCGCACCGCCCCGCACCCGCAGCCTCCCGTCCCGCGCCCTGCGCACCGCTCCGAACCCGCCGGCCACCGCCAGCACCACCAGGCACACGATCAGTCCGGTCACCCGACCAGTGTGACAAACCCGCCGCTGGGCCCGGAAGGCCCGCCCCGGTAGCATCGGCGCCGTGACCGCCCGCACCCCGTCGTCGAACCCCCGGCTGACCAGCCGCCGGGTGATCGACCTGTGCCGGGCCTGCACCACCCGCTGTCGCTGACCGCACCTCCCCGACGTCCGACGTCCCGTCAGCGACCCCCTCCGGAGCCCCTCCGTGCCCTCCGCACCGATAGACCCCCGCGGCCCCCGCTTCGCCGCCGTCCTCACCAGCCTCGTGCTGGCCGCCGCCCTGATCACCGGCAGCACCCTCCTGCTCGCCCTGCAGACCCTGGTCTTCGCCGCCGGCGCGCTCGGCGGCCACCGCCTCGCCCCCTACGGCTGGCTCTTCCGCACCCTGGTCCGCCCCCGCCTCGGCCCGCCCGCCGAACTGGAGGACCCCCGCCCGCCGCGCTTCGCCCAGGGCGTCGGCCTCGCCTTCACCCTGCTCGCCACCCTCGCCGCCCTGGCCGGCCTCCCCTGGCTCGCCACCGCCCTCACCGCCATGGCCCTGGCCGCCGCCTTCCTCAACGCCGCCTTCGACTACTGCCTGGGCTGCGAGTGCTACCTCCTGCTCAGCCGCCTGCGCTGAGCACGGCGGGCGGGGAACCGGCCGGGCCCGGGCACCCGCCGCCCGCCCGTCCCGCCGTCCCGCCGTCCCACCGGAAAGTTCCCGGTGGGAGGGTCGCCTCCCCCACCCCCGCGCGGGCGTGACAGACCGTGCCCGTTCAGGGGATCATCGGAGGGAAACACCCGTGGCCGCCGCGGCGTGCCGCGACCTCCCGGTCCGGCGGCCCCCGGGCCCCGGGTACCGCCGGACCGGGCGCATGGCCCGTGGGAAGTAGGGCTGACCGTGGCTGAGTTCGTGTACCCGCCGGTGATCCGCACCGCACTGGCCGCCTTCAAGGCGCTGGACCTGCGGATCACCATCGTCGGCGCCGAGCACGTCCCCGCCACCGGCGGCGCCGTCCTGGTCAGCAACCACATCAGCTACCTGGACTTCATCTTCGCCGGCTTCGGCGCGTACCGGGTGGGCCGCCGCAAGACCCGGTTCATGGCCAAGGACGACGTGTTCAAGCACAGGGTCTCCGGCCCGCTGATGCGCGGCATGAAGCACATCCCGGTGGACCGCGCCGACGGCCAGCCCGCGTACGAGGCCGCGGTGAAGGCGCTGCGCGAGGGCGAGGTGGTCGGGGTGTTCCCGGAGGCCACCATCAGCCGCTCGTTCACGCTGAAGAAGTTCAAGACCGGCGCCGCCCGGATGGCCGCCGACTCGGGCACCCCGCTGCTGCCGGTCATCCTGTGGGGCACCCAGCAGCTGTGGACCAAGGGCCACCCCAAGACGCTGACCAAGCGGCACGTCCCGGTGACCATCATGATCGGCGAGCCGATCCACCTGGCCCCCACCGACAAGCCCGTCATGGTCACCCGCCGCCTGCGCGCCGCGATGACCGAGATGCTGGACCGCGCCCAGCGCGAGTACCCGGCCGAGCCGACCGGTCCGGCCGACAGCTGGTGGCTGCCCGCGCACCTGGGCGGCACCGCGCCGACCCTGGAGCAGGCCGAGGCCGAGGACGAGGCGGAAGCCGAGCGCCGCGCCGCCCGCTGACGCCGGTACCGCACCCGCCCGCTGACGCCCCCTCGGTGCGGCCATCGTCCTCTCATCCGATGCGCTGCTGGCGGCCTGCTCCGGCGTTGGCGGGGGCGGGGGCGGCACCAGCGCGAAGACCACCACCGGGGCCGACGCCCCGATCTCCCCGCAGTCCTCCACCACCGAGGACCTGACCGGCCTGTTCGCGGACACCAACACCTGCGCCCTGACCGCGCAGACCACCCAGGGCCCGTACTACTTCGACGCCGACAGGATCCGCAGCGACATCCGCGAGGACCGCGCGGGCGTCCGGCTGCGCCTGGCCCTCCGGGTGCAGGACAGCGAGACCTGCAAGGCGATCCCGAGCGCGGTGGTGGAGATCTGGCACTGCGACGCCGCCGGGAAGTACTCGGGCGCCGAGCAGCTGTCCAGCGGCGGCGGTGGCGGCGGCACGGGCGGTGGCCCCGGCGGTGGCGGCACTCCCCCGTCGGGCGGCCCGGACGTCGGCGGTGGCGGTGGCGGCGCCGACGACGGCATGGCCGACCTGACCCCGCAGGACGACAAGCGCTACCTGCGCGGCGCCCAGGTCACCAACCAGGACGGCATCGTCGAGTTCACCACCATCTGGCCGGGCTGGTACTCGGGCCGTACCGTCCACGTCCACGCGATGGTGCACATCGGCGACGAACGCACCCTCACCACCCAGGTGATGATGGACGAGTCGCTGAACAGCGCGGTGTTCGCCAAGACCCCGTACAGCACCCACAGCGGCCGCGACACCTTCAACGACGGGGACGGCATCTACCAGCCGTCCATGCTGCTGAAGGTCACCGAGGACGGTGACGGCTACCTCGGCGTGATCACCTTCGCCGCCGACCCCGACAAGAACGGCAAGTAGCCCCCGCCGCGACCGCGTTCCGCCACCGCTCCGCCCTCTCCATCCGCCTCCATCCGCTCCGCCCCCGGCCCGCCGTCCGCGCGCCGGGGGCGTCCGGCTCTCCGGCCGGTTGCCGCGCGTCCGCTTCCCGCCGGGCCGCTTCCCGCTCAGCCGGTGAACCAGCCCGCCGCGTCCAGCCGGAAGCCGGACGGGCCGACCAACTCCGCGAGCCCGTCCTCCAGTTCGCGCAGGCGCCGCTCCCCGAGCACGGCCGCCCAGCGGGCCCGGATCTCGTCAAACCCGGCCGCCGACCTGGCGAGCATGTCCAGCCCGCGCGGCGTCAGCCGGACCAGCTTGCGCCGGGCGTCCTGCGGGTCGTCCGCCCGCTCCGCGTACCCGAGCGCCTCCAGCCGGTCCACCGTCTTGCCCGCCGCCTGCTTGGACACCCCCAGCCGGCGGCCGAGCTCGCTCGCGGTGGCCCCGTCCACGCCGATCGCCTGGAGCGCGAAGCCGTGCGCGGGCCGCGCGTCCGGGTGGCCCTGCCGGGCCAGCTCGGCGTGCAACTCGTCGATGATCGTGCGGAATCCGGCGAACAGCAGCAGCGGCAGCTCGAACCCGGCCCGGCCCGGCCCGTCGGGATCCCCGTTGCGCGAATCGACAACCTGGTTTACGTTTTGGTCAACCACGTTGTCCATTCTAGGACGCGCAGCCGGAGCCCGCCCTCCCGGCCGCCCCGGCACGCCATCACGCCATCACGCCCGAAAGGCACACCCATGCCCACGCCCGCCCACGCCTCCCCGGCCGTCCCGACCGTCCCGACCACCGGCGCGTACTTCCCCGACCTCACCCCCGACACCGCCCCCGCGGACGCCCGCCGCCAGCTCGACCAGGTCACCCGCCACCTCGGCTACCTGCCCTCCGCCGCCGCCCGCCTCGCCCACGCGCCCCAACTCCTCGACGGCTTCCTCAAGCTGACCGCCATGTTCGACCGCACCGAGCTGGACCCGGTGGTCCGCGAGACCGTCATCCTCACCATCGCCGCCCGCAACGGCTGCCACGTCTGCGTCGCCATGCACACCGCCACCCTCACCGGGCTGGCCGCCGCCCCCGAGCTGATCGCCGCCCTGCGCGCCCAGCAGCCGCTGCCCGACGCCCGGCTGGAGGCCGTCCGGGCCTTCGTCCACTCCGTCCTCGACCACACCGGCGCCGTCCCCGAACCCGACCTCGCCGCCTTCCTCGGCCACGGCTTCACCCCACGCAACGCCCTGGAGATCGTCCTCGGCATCGGCGCCTACACCCTCTCCACCTTCGCCAACCGCCTGACCGACGCCCCCGTCGACCCCCGACTCGCCCCCTACGCCTGACCGTTCACCCCCCGGCCGGTACGCTCCCCCGGTGACCGACCGCGGCCCCGCCCTCCCCGCGCTGCGCCACCAGCTGGTGGCCGCGGTCCTCACCCTTGCCGCTCCCGGCCTGCAGGACGACGCGTTCGACCCCGCGCCCCTGCTCACCACCCTGTTCACCGAGGCGTGCGACGCCGACGACCCGCTCCCGTGGATCGGCCACACCCTGCGCACCGGCGAGGAGGCCGCCCTCATCGCGGACCTCGGCGCCGCCCTCCGCACCCTCCGGGCCGGCCTCCCGCCCGACCCCCGCTCGGCCGACCACCTGAACTCCCCGGCCTGGCCCGCCGTCACCACCGCCGCCGCCCGCCTGGCCCGCGTCCTGGTCGCCAACGACCACCACGCCCGCTGACCCGCCGGCGGCCCGTCCTCCTCCTCGTCCTCAGAACACCATCTCCACCCCCATCGCGCCCTCCCCCGCCCGCGCCGCGGCCCGCAGCACCCGCAACGGCTCCTCGAACAGCTCCGCCACCTGCCCGTCACCGTCACCGACCCCCGCCAACCACTCCGCCGCGCGCCCGAACGCCGCCTCCCGCGCCGCCCCGGTCACCCCCAGCACCGCCTCCACCTCGGGCAACCGCTCCCGCACCTGCCCGGCGTCCCAGACGAACTCGCCGGCCCAGCCCGGCAACCGCTCCACCCCGTCCGGCCCCAGCGCGAACGCCAAGGCGTGGAACGGGAACGCCTTCCGCACCCCGAACGCCCAGCGCTCCTGCTCCGGACGCCCCTCCAGCATCCTCAGCAACTCCCAGCGGGTCTCGTCGAGTTGCTCCTCCTCGCCCTCCTCGTGCCCCCAGGACTCGAACAGGACCCGCAACCGCTCCCGGTCCGCCCCCGGATGCTCCCGCCACCACGCCAAGGAGGCGGCCGCACCCGCCGGGCGCCCCGGCCAGCGCACCGCCGCCGCAGCCCCGTCGGGCACCACCCCCAGCATCCACCACCCGTGGTACCCCACCCGTCCCCCTCCTCAGCGGCCCGGCCCCTCGCCCTCGTCGCCCACGCCCTCCTTGTCCTCCTTGCCCTCCGGCAGCACGAAATGGGGGTTCTCGATCAGCCCGACCACCGCACCCGAAGGCTCGATCACCGTCCCCACCCGGATTCCGCCGCCGACCTCCTGCACCTGCTCCCGCACCGCCGCCCCGACCGCCACGAACCGCGCCACCGCCACGTCGACGTCCCGCACGCCCCAGTACGACACCGGCCCGACCGCCGGATCAGCGTTCGGATCGAGCCCCAACTCGTAGCCGCCCACGTTGAACCCCACGTAGAACGGCTCGTCGAAGTACGGCTCCACCCCCAGCACCGAGCTCCACCACGCCTTCGCCGCAGCGAGGTCCCGCGCAGGATGAATGACCGTCCGAAGACCGAGCAGCACGCCGACGTCCCTTCCAGCTGACCCGACCGGTCCGACCCGGCCGGTCCGGAAGCCGAGCCTAGAAGATCCCGCCCCCGCCCACTCCCGGAACACGCCACTCCGCCACCTCCGCCACTCACCCCAACTGCGGCACCACCTCCGCCGCCACCCACTCCATCGCCGGCACCAGGTGCTCCGCCGCCACCGGCAGCCACAGCGTGCAGTCCGTCAGCCCCGCCTCCGCCAACTCCCCCAGCTCCGCCACCACGCTCCCCGCGCTCGCCGCCGCCCCGCCCAACGGCCGCCCCGGAGCCTCCAGCGCCACCGGCACCCCCGGCGGCGTCAGGAACACCGCCCCCGCCACCGCCAACCGCTCCACGTCCGTCCGGTCCGCGCCGTTCTCCGCCAACTCCCCGAGCCGACGCCGCACTTCCCGCACCTGCCCCGCGTCCACCCCCGTCCCGTACCACCCGTCCCCGAACCGCAGCACCCGCCGCAACGCCGCCTCACTGTGCCCGCCCACCCACACCGGCGGCCCGCCCGCCGTCACCGGCGCCACCCCCGACCGGGCCCCCTCGAACCCCGTGAACCGCCCCGCGAACGCGGCCGGCCGCTCCCCCCACAACGCCCGCACCGCCCCCAGGTGGTCGTCCGTCCGCGCCCCGCGCTCCCGCACCGGCACCCCCGCCGCCGCGAACTCCTCCGGGTTCCACCCCGTCCCCACGCCCAGCACCAGCCGCCCGCCCGACACCACGTCCAACGTCGCCACCTGGTTCGCCAGCACCACCGCCCGGTAGTACGGCACCACCAGCACCGATGTCAGCAACCGCACCCGCGAGGTCACCCCCGCCACCGCCCCCAACAGCACCAACGGATCCGCGTCCACCCCGAACCCGCTCTCCAACACCCGGTTCCCGACCGCCACATGATCGAACCCCAGCTCCTCGGCCACCCCCGCGGCCCGCAGCACCGCCCGCCCGTCCCCCACCGGCCACCCCGGCTGAAGCGACACGCCCACCCGCAACCCGACCATCCGCCCCGCACCTCTTCCCGATCGTCCGCCCCAACGGCCCGCGCACAACGACCAACACCCCGGCCGGCACCTTTCATCCCCGTGTCCGACCCCGGGAACTCCCCCGGAAACGCGAGAAAGCCCCCCGACTTCCCGTCAGGGGGCTTTCTCCCAATGATTGTTCGGCGGCGTCCTACTCTCCCACAGGGTCCCCCCTGCAGTACCATCGGCGCTGTGAGGCTTAGCTTCCGGGTTCGGAATGTAACCGGGCGTTTCCCTCACGCTATGACCACCGAAACACTATGAAACTGTGCACCGCCCACCCGCCCGCCGGAGCGGGGGTGGGGGTCGTTGTTTCAGAACAACACAGTGGACGCGAGCAACTGAGGACAAGCCCTCGGCCTATTAGTACCGGTCAACTCCACCCCTCACAGGGCTTCCATATCCGGCCTATCAACCCAGTCGTCTACTGGGAGCCTTACCCTCTCAAGGAGGTGGGAGTGCTCATCTCGAAGCAGGCTTCCCGCTTAGATGCTTTCAGCGGTTATCCCTCCCGAACGTAGCCAACCAGCCATGCCCTTGGCAGGACAACTGGCACACCAGAGGTTCGTCCGTCCCGGTCCTCTCGTACTAGGGACAGCCCTTCTCAACACTCCTACGCGCACAGCGGATAGGGACCGAACTGTCTCACGACGTTCTAAACCCAGCTCGCGTACCGCTTTAATGGGCGAACAGCCCAACCCTTGGGACCTACTCCAGCCCCAGGATGCGACGAGCCGACATCGAGGTGCCAAACCATCCCGTCGATATGGACTCTTGGGGAAGATCAGCCTGTTATCCCCGGGGTACCTTTTATCCGTTGAGCGACGGCGCTTCCACAAGCCACCGCCGGATCACTAGTCCCTACTTTCGTACCTGCTCGACCCGTCAGTCTCACAGTCAAGCTCCCTTGTGCACTTACACTCAACACCTGATTGCCAACCAGGCTGAGGGAACCTTTGGGCGCCTCCGTTACCCTTTAGGAGGCAACCGCCCCAGTTAAACTACCCACCAGACACTGTCCCTGATCCGGATCACGGACCCAGGTTAGACATCCAGCACGACCAGAGTGGTATTTCAACGTCGACTCCACCCGAACTGGCGTCCGGGTCTCACAGTCTCCCACCTATCCTACACAAGCCGAACCGAACACCAATATCAAGCTATAGTAAAGGTCCCGGGGTCTTTCCGTCCTGCTGCGCGAAACGAGCATCTTTACTCGTAATGCAATTTCACCGGGCCTGTGGTTGAGACAGTCGAGAAGTCGTTACGCCATTCGTGCAGGTCGGAACTTACCCGACAAGGAATTTCGCTACCTTAGGATGGTTATAGTTACCACCGCCGTTTACTGGCGCTTAAGTTCTCAGCTTCGCCCGACCGAAGTCGGACTAACCGGTCCCCTTAACGTTCCAGCACCGGGCAGGCGTCAGTCCGTATACATCGCCTTACGGCTTCGCACGGACCTGTGTTTTTAGTAAACAGTCGCTTCTCGCTGGTCTCTGCGGCCACCACCAGCTCGGGGAGAAAATCCCGTCACCAGCAATGGCCCCCCTTCTCCCGAAGTTACGGGGGCATTTTGCCGAGTTCCTTAACCACAGTTCACCCGAACGCCTCGGTATTCTCTACCTGACCACCTGAGTCGGTTTGGGGTACGGGCCGCCATGAAACTCGCTAGAGGCTTTTCTCGACAGCATAGGATCATCCACTTCACCACAATCGGCTCGGCATCAGGTCTCAGACTATGTGCTGCGCGGATTTGCCTACGCAACGTCCTACACCCTTACCCCGGGACTACCACCGCCCGGGCTGGACTACCTTCCTGCGTCACCCCATCGCTCACCTACTACAGGCTCGGACCGGCGGCTCCACCACGTCCCATCGTCCGAAGACTCCGGGCCGGCTTCACGGCCTTAGCATCACCTGGTTCGACGTTGGCGCTTCAAAGCGGGTACGGGAATATCAACCCGTTGTCCATCGACTACGCCTGTCGGCCTCGCCTTAGGTCCCGACTTACCCTGGGCAGATCAGCTTGACCCAGGAACCCTTGGTCAATCGGCGCAAGAGTTTCCCACTCTTGTATCGCTACTCATGCCTGCATTCTCACTCGTGAACCGTCCACAACTCGATTCCTCGGCTGCTTCACCCGGCACACGACGCTCCCCTACCCATCACAGCCTCCGTTGGGAGTATTGCTGCAATGACACGACTTCGGTGGTGTGCTTGAGCCCCGCTACATTGTCGGCGCGGAATCACTTGACCAGTGAGCTATTACGCACTCTTTCAAGGGTGGCTGCTTCTAAGCCAACCTCCTGGTTGTCTCTGCGACTCCACATCCTTTCCCACTTAGCACACGCTTAGGGACCTTAGTCGGTGTTCTGGGCTGTTTCCCTCTCGACCATGGAGCTTATCCCCCACAGTCTCACTGCCGCGCTCTCACTTACCGGCATTCGGAGTTTGGCTAAGGTCAGTAACCCGGTGAGGCCCATCGCCTATCCAGTGCTCTACCTCCGGCAAGAAACACACGACGCTGCACCTAAATGCATTTCGGGGAGAACCAGCTATCACGGAGTTTGATTGGCCTTTCACCCCTAACCACAGGTCATCCCCCAGGTTTTCAACCCTGGTGGGTTCGGTCCTCCACGAAGTCTTACCTCCGCTTCAACCTGCCCATGGCTAGATCACTCCGCTTCGGGTCTTGGGCATGCAACTCGAACGCCCTATTCGGACTCGCTTTCGCTACGGCTACCCCACACGGGTTAACCTCGCTACACACCGCAAACTCGCAGGCTCATTCTTCAAAAGGCACGCAGTCACAGCCCGAAGGCTGCCCCCACGGCTTGTAGGCACACGGTTTCAGGTACTATTTCACTCCGCTCCCGCGGTACTTTTCACCATTCCCTCACGGTACTATCCGCTATCGGTCACCAGGGAATATTTAGGCTTAGCGGGTGGTCCCGCCAGATTCACACGGGATTTCTCGGGCCCCGTGCTACTTGGGAGAAGCTCAAGCGAGCCGTACAGATTTCGTCTACGGGGGTCTTACCCTCTACGCCGGACCTTTCGCATGTCCTTCGACTACCCATACGGTTTCTGACTCGCCCAGCCGCCGGCAGACGACTGAAGAACTTTCCCACAACCCCTCGAGCGCAACCCCTGCCGGGTCTCACACGCTCAAGGTTTGGCCTCATCCGGTTTCGCTCGCCACTACTCCCGGAATCACGGTTGTTTTCTCTTCCTGCGGGTACTGAGATGTTTCACTTCCCCGCGTTCCCTCCACATACCCTATGTGTTCAGGTATGGGTGACAGCCCATGACGACTGCCGGGTTTCCCCATTCGGACACCCCCGGATCAAAGCTCGGTTGACAGCTCCCCGGGGCCTATCGCGGCCTCCCACGTCCTTCATCGGTTCCTGGTGCCAAGGCATCCACCGTGCGCCCTTAAAAACTTGGCCACAGATGCTCGCGTCCACTGTGCAGTTCTCAAACAACGACCAGACACCCAAACCCGACACCCCATCAAGGAGGCGCCCGGCATGAGGCCGGCATCCCAGAGACAACGATTACTCGTTCCCTCAGGACCCAACAACGTGCCCGACCCAGGACCATCACCCACACGTTCCACGCCGAAGCAGTACTAGTGGGGCTCACGCCCTGTGCCGAATAGTCAACGTTCCACCCATGAGCAACCGTGCGAGACATTCGCTCGCATCCGGCCATGTGCTCCTTAGAAAGGAGGTGATCCAGCCGCACCTTCCGGTACGGCTACCTTGTTACGACTTCGTCCCAATCGCTGGTCCCACCTTCGACGGCTCCTCCCCTTACGGGTTAGGCCACCGGCTTCGGGTGTTACCGACTTTCGTGACGTGACGGGCGGTGTGTACAAGGCCCGGGAACGTATTCACCGCAGCATGCTGATCTGCGATTACTAGCAACTCCAACTTCATGGGGTCGAGTTGCAGACCCCAATCCGAACTGAGACCGGCTTTTTGGGATTCGCTCCGCCTCACGGCATCGCAGCCCTTTGTACCGGCCATTGTAGCACGTGTGCAGCCCAAGACATAAGGGGCATGATGATTTGACGTCGTCCCCACCTTCCTCCGAGTTGACCCCGGCAGTCTCCTGTGAGTCCCCGACATTACTCGCTGGCAACACAGAACAAGGGTTGCGCTCGTTGCGGGACTTAACCCAACATCTCACGACACGAGCTGACGACAACCATGCACCACCTGTACACCGACCACAAGGGGGCGCCTATCTCTAGACGTTTCCGGCGTATGTCAAGCCTTGGTAAGGTTCTTCGCGTTGCGTCGAATTAAGCCACATGCTCCGCTGCTTGTGCGGGCCCCCGTCAATTCCTTTGAGTTTTAGCCTTGCGGCCGTACTCCCCAGGCGGGGAACTTAATGCGTTAGCTGCGGCACCGACGACGTGGAATGTCGCCAACACCTAGTTCCCAACGTTTACGGCGTGGACTACCAGGGTATCTAATCCTGTTCGCTCCCCACGCTTTCGCTCCTCAGCGTCAGTAATGGCCCAGAGATCCGCCTTCGCCACCGGTGTTCCTCCTGATATCTGCGCATTTCACCGCTACACCAGGAATTCCGATCTCCCCTACCACACTCTAGCCTGCCCGTATCGAATGCAGACCCGGGGTTAAGCCCCGGGCTTTCACATCCGACGCGACAGGCCGCCTACGAGCTCTTTACGCCCAATAATTCCGGACAACGCTCGCACCCTACGTATTACCGCGGCTGCTGGCACGTAGTTAGCCGGTGCTTCTTCTGCAGGTACCGTCACTTGCGCTTCTTCCCTGCTGAAAGAGGTTTACAACCCGAAGGCCGTCATCCCTCACGCGGCGTCGCTGCATCAGGCTTTCGCCCATTGTGCAATATTCCCCACTGCTGCCTCCCGTAGGAGTCTGGGCCGTGTCTCAGTCCCAGTGTGGCCGGTCGCCCTCTCAGGCCGGCTACCCGTCGTCGCCTTGGTAGGCCATTACCCCACCAACAAGCTGATAGGCCGCGGGATCATCCTGAACCGCCGGAGCTTTCCACCGACCCCCATGCGGGAGACGGTCGTATCCGGTATTAGACCTCGTTTCCAAGGCTTGTCCCAGAGTTCAGGGCAGATTCCCCACGTGTTACTCACCCGTTCGCCACTGATCCACCCCGAAGGGCTTCACCGTTCGACTTGCATGTGTTAAGCACGCCGCCAGCGTTCGTCCTGAGCCAGGATCAAACTCTCCGTGAATGCTTCTCACGAAAGAGCGGCACAGCAACCACCGGAATAAGGCGGCCCCGCGCACTGCGTCCTCGCTAGTGATACTTCATAAAGGAATCTCCAACCAACCGATACCGGCCGGCCGGGGATGTCAACATATCTGGCGTTGACTTTTGGCACGCTGTTGAGTTCTCAAGGAACGGATGCTTCCTTCGACCGGCCTTCCGACCGCATCTCCGGGCGCTTCGTTCTTTCGTGTTCCCAGCTTATCAGATCCGAGCCTGTGCTCTTTCCCGACTCGCTTTCGTCTTCTGCGGCTTGACGCCCCGTCCGACGTTTCAAACTCTAGCCGATCCCCGCTCCGTAAAGCGAATCGGCCGCAATCTCCGGAAAAGCGCACGCCGACAATACGAACGGGGACGCGAAAAGGACGCGACCCGTCACGGATCATCGAACTGGTTTCTCAGGGGATTGGCCGCCCCGGGACCGTCCACACAGATGCGTGTCCGGTGCTCCCTGCCGAGCGACCAGTCAACACTACGCCGGATCGGGAGCGGGTGCAAACAGCGTCCCGTTCCCGACCCGGCGCACGAGTCGAACGTCCTTGTCAGGCCTGGCGGGCCATCTCCTCGGCGATCGCGGCGGCGAAGGCGTCGATGTCCTGTTCGGTGGTGTCGAAGGCCGCCATCCAGCGGACCTCGCCGGTGTGCTCGTCCCAGAAGTAGAAGCGGTAGCGCTTCTGGAGGCGCTCGCTGACCTCGCGCGGGAGGAGGGCGAAGACGGCATTGGCCTGGACGGGGCGGACGACGGTGACGCCGGGGATGTCGCGGACGGCGGCCTCCAGGCGGCGGGCCATCGCGTTGGCGTGGCCGGCGTTGCGGAGCCAGAGGTCGCCGGTGAGGAGGGCCTCGAACTGGACCGAGACGAAGCGCATCTTCGAGGCGAGCTGCATCGACATCTTGCGCAGGTACTTGAGGTTGCGGACCTTGTCGGGGTCGAGGACGACCACGACCTCGCCGAGCAGCAGGCCGTTCTTGGTGCCGCCGAAGGAGAGGACGTCGACACCGGCGTCGGTGGTGAACTCGCGGAACGGGACGCCGAGGGAGGCGGCGGCGTTGGCGAGCCGGGAGCCGTCCATGTGGACGAGCATGCCGCGTTCGTGGGCGTGCTCGCAGATCGCCCGGACCTCGTCGACGGTGTAGAGGGTGCCGAGTTCGGTGGACTGGGTGATCGAGACGGCGAGCGGCTGGGCGCGGTGCTCGTCGCCCCAGCCCCAGGCCTGCCGGTCGATCAGGGCGGGGGTGAGCTTGCCGTCGGGGGTGGGGACGGTGTGGATCTTGATGCCGGCGAGCTTCTCGGGGGCGCCGCACTCGTCGACGTTGATGTGCGCGCTCTCGGCGGCGATGACGGCGCCCCAGCGCGGGAGCACCGCCTGCAGCGCGACGACGTTGGCGCCGGTGCCGTTGAAGACGGGGTAGGCCTCGGCGCGGTCGCCGAAGTGGCGGCGGAAGACGGTCTGCAGGTGCTCGGTGTAGGCGTCCTCGCCGTAGGAGATCTGGTGGCCGTCGTTGGCGAGGGCGATCGCGGCGAGCACCTCGGGGTGGACGCCGGCGTAGTTGTCGCTGGCGAAGCCGCGGACGGCGGGGTCGTGGTGCCGCACCGCGTCGGTCGGGCCGGTCACGGGAGGGGTCATCGGGCTGTCAGCCACAGGTGCTGTCCGTTCAGTTCTGCTGCGGGGCGCTCCCAGAGGGACGCCAGGGTGGAGGCCAGGTCGGCAGTGTCGGTGAAGCCGGGGAACTTGGCGTCCGGCTTCTCCGTGCGCATCTCGGGGCTGACCAGGGCCTTGATGACCAGGATGACGGCGGCCGCGGTGGGGGCGCCGTCCGGGGCGGTGGTCTCCTTGCGGAAGGAGTCCGCCATCGCGAGGGTCCAGGCCTCGGTGGCGGCCTTGGCCGCGGCGTACGCGGCGCCGCCCGCGGTGGGCTTGTGCGCGGCGGCGGCGGAGACCATGGCGTAGCGGCCGGCGGGGCTGCGCAGCAGGGCGGGCTGGAAGGCCAGCGAGGTGTGCTGGAGGGTGCGGACGACGGTGTCGTGCAGGAAGTCCCAGTCGTCGATGCGGGAGTCGAAGAAGGTCTTGCTGCCGCGCCAGCCGCCGACGAGGTGGAGCAGTCCGTCGACGCGGCCGTGCTCGGCCTCCAGGTGGTCGGCCCAGTCGTGCACCTCCTGCGGGTCGAGCAGGTCGATGACCTGTCCGTCGACCCGGGCGCCGGGGACGGCGGCGCGGACGGTGCCGAGGGCGGCGTCCAGGCGGTGCTGGTCGATGTCGGCGCCGATGACGGTGGCGCCGTCGGCGGCGAGGCGGCGCAGGGTGGCCCGGCCGGCGGGGCCGCTGGCTCCGGCGACGGCGATCACCTTTCCGTCGAGGGGGCGGGCGTCCGTGCGGGCGCTCATGCGGCGACCTCCTGGGTGCTGGTGCCGGTGATGCCCTTGGTGCCGGCGATGACGCGGCCGAGCTTCTTGGCCAGGGCTTCGTAGAACATGCTGAGCGGGAACTCGTCGGGGTGGACGGCGTCGCACAGCGCCTTGCGCAGTGCCTTGTCGTCGGCGAGGTCCAGCGGGAGCGCCTCGGGGCCCTTGGCCCAGGTGGAGGCGGGGTGCGGGGTGAGGTAGCGGGAGACCAGCTGGTAGGCGGCGATCCAGTGGGCGGTCTTGGGGCGGTCGATGCCGTCGCGGTAGAGGGTCTCGATCTCGGCGCAGAGCTGGTTGGTGGTGTCGGCGACCCGGCTCCAGTCGATGGTGAGCCGGTTGTCGCGCCAGCGCAGGGCGTCGTGCTTGTGGAGGTAGGCGAAGAGCAGCTGGCCGCCGAGGCCGTCGTAGTTGCGGACGCGGTCGCCGCTGACCGGGAAGCGGAACAGCCGGTCGAAGAGGATGGCGTACTGGACGTCGCGGCCCTGGGGGTGGCCCTCGGCCTCCAGGCGGACCGACTCCTTGAAGGTGTTGAGGTCGCAGCGGAGCTCTTCGAGGCCGTACATCCAGAACGGGCTGCGCTGTTTGATCATGAAGGGGTCGAACGGCAGGTCGCCGTGGCTGTGGGTGCGGTCGTGGACGAGGTCCCACAGGACGAAGGTCTGCTGGGTGCGGTCCTGGTCCCGGAGCAGGCCGGCGGCGTCGGCGGGGATGTCCAGGCCGAGCTGGCGGACGGCGCTGGTGGTGACGGCGCGGAAGCGGGCGGCTTCGCGGTCGCAGAAGATGCCGCCCCAGGTGAAACGTTCCGGCGCCTCGCGGACGGCGACCGTCTCGGGGAAGAGCACGGCGGAGTTGGTGTCGTAGCCGGCGGTGAAGTCCTCGAAGGCGATGCCGAGGTAGCCGGGGTTGTCGAAGCGGGTGCGCTCCAGCTCGGCGATCCAGTCGGGCCAGACGACCTTCAGCAGGACGGCCTCCAGGTTGCGGTCCGGGTTGCCGTTCTGGGTGTACATCGGGAAGACGACCAGGTGGCCGGTGCCGTCGACGCGGTGCTCGTCGGGGCGGAAGGCCAGCAGCGAGTCGAGGAAGTCGGGCTCGCGGTAGCCGGTGCCGGCCCACTTGCGCAGGTCGGCGCGGACGGCGGCCAGGTAGTCGGCGTCGTGCGGGAAGAGCGGGGCCAGTTCGGCGACGGCCTGCTGCACGGTCTCGACCAGCGGGTCGACGTCCGCGCGCGGCACGGCGGCCAGGTCGATCGAGCCGTCCTTGGACTGCAGCGGGCGGAGGGCCTCCACGGCGGTCTTGAGGCGCGACCAGGCGGGGCGGCCGGCCGCACCCGCGGCCTGGCCCGCGGCCGGTTCGGTGGCGTGGGCGTCGCCCGCGAGCGCGAGCGTCGGCGAAAGATTCTGCATCACAGGCTCACTTCGACAGGAGTTATTTCGACAGGACCACGTTAAATGCGAAAGGTTCTCCGGCTCAAGGCCAGTTTGACGGTAGACGCTCCAGTTCGTAGTACCGCCGTCCGCCGTTCCCGCCGCCGTGGATGAAACCGGACAGATCCGGCGTCGGCGGGGACGGGCGTCCGATCTGCCCCGACCATGCCCCGGGGCCCACCGGCCCGCCACCGGGGCGCCCACGGTGCGCACCGGGCCGGTAACGCCTCGGTGCGCCCCCGTTCGCGCCCTGCTGCGCCCGGGCGGGGTCGGTGATCGTGGGGGGAGCGGCCGGACCCGGCGGGTCCGGTGCCGAGGGCACGGAGGGGGACGCGATGCACGGTCCGGCGCTGGTGAGCTGGCTGCTGGCCGCACTGGCCGCGGGCAGCGGCGGCTACTGCGGGTGGCGGGTGCGCCGCTGGAGCACCGACCCGGCCTGCGGCGGGCACCACCGGGCGCGCCGGGAGTCGGACGTGCTGGAGGCCGCGATGGGCCTGGGCATGGCCGGGATGGCGCTGCTGCCGGGGGTGTTCTGGGGGTGGCCGTACGCGCTGCTGGCGGCGGTGCTGCTGGTGGGCGCGCTGGCCGGGCGCGGGGCGGGGCTGCGGGCGCACCGGCTGCACCACGGGATCGGTGCGCTGGCGATGGCGTACATGGCGCTGGCGATGGCGGGCGGGGGCGGCACGGCGGGCGGGCACGCCGGGCACCACGGGCAGCCGGACGGGCTGCCGGTCCTGACGGGGGTGCTGCTGGTGTACTTCGGGGCGTACGCGCTGTGGGAGGGCAGCCGGGTGCTGGCGGTGGGCGGTCCGGCGGCGGGCGGTCCGGCGGTGGGCGGTCCGGCGGTGGCGGCGCCGCTGCCGCAGGCGTGCCGGGCGGCGATGGGGATCGGGATGTTCGCGATGCTGCTGTCGATGTGAACGCGGGCGCGGGGGGCGTACGGGCGCGCGGTCCGGCGGGCCCCGGCGGGGGCTGACGGGGTGTCGGGGGCGGTGCCCGGGCGTGGCCTTGGTCACTGGACCCACCCGGGCGTTCCGCGCGGGCGTGCGGCGGCATAGGTTGGGGGAGGCGCACCGCCGCGCCCTCGCCCCCTCCCTCGGGGAGACCTTGCCATGACGGCACTGCTGAGCCTGCTGCTGCTCGGACTGCTGCTCGCCACCGTGGCGCCGAGCCGGCTGGCCCGGGCCCGCTGGCCGGAGCGCGAACCGGTGCTGGCCCTGCTGGTGTGGCAGATGCTGGTGGTCGCGGTGCTGCTGTGCTGCGTGCTGAGCCTGCTGCTGGCGAGTGCGGCGGCGCTGCCCGACTGGCGGGACGCGGTGTTCGCGGGCGCTCCGGCCGGGGTGGAGGACGCGTACGGGCTGGCCGGCCTGGAGGGCTGGGGCCGGCTGTCGGCGGCGGTGCTGGCGGCGGGCGGGGTGTGGACGGCGGTGTCGCTGGCCCGGGAGATCCGTTCGGCGCGGGCCGAGCGCGGCCACCGGCACGCCCAACTGGTGAGTCGGGCGCCGGAGTTGCCGAGTTCGCTGCTGCCGCGTCGGCGCCGGGTGCGGGAGCCGCTGGTGGTGCTGGAGAACGTCCGGCCGCAGGCCTGGTCGCTGCCGGGGCCGCGGGCCCGGCTGGTGGTGACCACGGGGGCCCTGCAACAGCTGTCGGACCGGGAGCTGGCGGCGGTGCTGAGCCACGAACGCGGCCACGTCCGGGCCCGGCACCACTGGCTGGCGCAGTGCGCGCAGGCGCTGGCCACCGGGTTCCCGGGGGTGGGGGTGTTCTCCGCGTTCCGCGACCAGGTGGCGGTGCTGGTGGAGCTGGCGGCGGACGACCGGGCGGCGCGGCGGCACGGGCGGGTGACCACGGCGCTGGCGCTGGCGGAGCTGAACAGCTCGGTGTTCGCCTCCTGCCCGCCGGCCCAGCTGGCGCAGTCCCCCGCGCGGGTGGACCGGCTGCTGCTGGGCGAGCCCCGGCTGCCGGTGCCGGCCCGGCTGGGGTGGACCCTGGCGGCGCTGGCGGCCCCGCTGGGCGCGGTGCTGCTGGCGGCGGCGCCGGGGCTGTCGACGCTGCTCTGAACCGCCGGGCGCGGCGTCCCCGATCCGGCCTCCGGGCGAACGCCCCGGGCGGCCTCCGGACGAACGCTCCGGGCCGACCGGTCGTGAAATCGCGCGCCCGGCCCGCCGGTTGACGGCGGTTCGGGGCCCGGCGCCCCTCCCCGGGGGCCTCCCCCGCTGCCGCCCCGCTCCCTCAGTCCTCGGGCAGTCCTCGGGTAGTCCTCGGCTCAGCCCTCGGGGCCGAGCGTCTCGGCGAGGATCCGGCGGTGCACGGGGCGGGCCTTGAGGTAGCGCTCGCGGCCCTCCTCGGTGAGCGCGATGTAGATGCCGCGCCGGTCGTCGACGCAGTGCGTGCGCCGGAGCAGGCCGGCCTTCTCCATCCGGGCGACCAGCCGGGAGAACGCGCTCTGGCTGAGGTGGACGGTGCCGGCCAGGGTCTGCGCGCGCTCGCCGCCGCCCGGCTTCTCCAGCTCGAACTCCCGCAGCCGCTCCAGCAGTTCGAACTCGCTGACGCCGAGCCCGAACGCCTCGCCCAGCTCGCGGTCGATGGCGCAGGAGGTGGCCGCGTGGCGGGCCAGCAGGGCGCGCCACTGCTCGCTGAGCGCCGTCTCCGCGGCCGGGTCGTGGTCTGGGTCGAAGTCGGTCACGCCGCCAGGTTAGCACATGCACACGCATTTGATGCAGCCACATTAAATGCGTTTGCATCCCATGCACATGCATGTAGCGTACGGTGCCATGACCGACACGACAGTGATCCGCACTCCCGTGCTCGACGCACCCGGGCCCGACGCCCACCCGACCGCCGATCCGGCCGCCCGCCCGGCCGGCGCCCCGACCGACGGCCCGATCCCCGGCCCGGCCGACGGCACCCGCTGGAGTCCGCGCTTGTGGGGCGCCCTGGTGGTCCTGTGCGCCGCGATGTTCCTGGACGCGCTGGACGTCTCGATGGTCGGCGTCGCCCTGCCCTCCATCGGCGCCGACCTGCACCTGTCCGACTCCGCCCTGCAGTGGGTGGTGAGCGGCTACGTCCTCGGCTACGGCGGGCTGCTGCTGCTCGGCGGCCGGGCGGCCGACCTGCTGGGCCGCCGCCGGGTGTTCCTGGTCGCGCTGGCCGTGTTCGCCGGCGCCTCGCTGCTGGGCGGGCTGGTGGACAGCGGGCCGCTGCTGATCGGCGCCCGCTTCCTGAAGGGCGTCAGCGCCGCGTTCACCGCCCCGGCCGGCCTCTCCATCATCACGACGACGTTCCCGGAGGGCCCGGCCCGCAACCGGGCGCTGTCCATCTACACCACCTGCTCGGCGGCCGGCTTCTCGCTCGGCCTGGTGATCAGCGGCCTGCTGACGTCGGCCGGCTGGCGGCTGACGTTCCTGATGCCCGTCCCGGTCGCGCTGATCGCCCTGGTCGCCGGCGTCAAGCTGCTGCCCCGCCGCGGCGACGAGCACCGCGCCTCGGGCGGGTACGACGTGGCGGGCGCGATCACAGGCACCGCGGCGGTGCTGCTGCTGGTGTTCACGGTGACGGAGGCCCAGGGCGCGGGCTGGCTGTCGGCCCGCACGATCGGGTCGCTGCTGCTGGTGGCGGCGCTGGCCGCGGCCTTCCTGCTGATAGAGGCACGTACCGCCCACCCGCTGGTCCGGCTCGGCATCTTCCGGGACGCGGGCGTCCGCCGGGCGAACCTGACGGCGCTGACGCTGATGGGCAGTTACGCGGGCTTCCAGTTCGTGGCCACGCTGTACCTGCAGCGGCTGCTGGGCTGGTCGGCGCTGGAGACGGCGTTCGGGCTACTGCCGGGCGGCGCGGTGGTGGCGTTCTCGGCCGGCGCGGTCGGCCGCTTGCTGGACAGGTTCGGCTCGGCCCGGGTACTGCCGGTCGGCGTGGCCTCGATGGTGCTGGGCTACGCGCTGTTCCTCCGGCTGGACGAGCACAGCGGCTTCCTCGGCCTGGTGCTGCCGAGCATGTTGCTGATCGGCGCGGGCTTCGCGCTGGCCTTCCCCTCCATCAACGTGGCGGCGACCTCCGGGGTGTCGGACGACGAACAGGGCCTGGCCTCGGGCCTGGTGAACACCGCGCTCCAGGTCGGCGGCGCGATCGTGCTGGCCGTCACCACCGCGGTGCTCACCGCGGGCAGCGCCGGCGGCACCGACGCGCACGCCCAACTGGCGGGCTACCGGCCCGCGTTGCTGCTGGTGACGGGCACCACCGCGCTCGGCCTGCTGATCGCGCTGACCGGCGCGCTCCGCTCCGGCCGCGCGGTGTCGGCGGCAGGTGCGGCGGCGCCGGAGGCGACGGGTGCGAAGGCGGATGCGAAGGCGGATGCGAAGGCGGATGCCAAGGCGAAGGAGGTGCGGTCGGCGCACTGAGGAACACCCGGGCGGTCGACCCCTCGCCGCCCGGAGCGCCCCGCTGGTGCAGCGGTACCCGGCTCCACCAAACCCCCGTGTTGGTGGAGCCGGTGCGCCGTCCGCACGCGGCCCGGAGGGGCGGTGCGGACTTCGGAGCAGACACCATGGCAGTTCGCCGGGCCACGGTCAATCCGACCGGCGCCGCCGATACCGAACCGCCGCCGACGGCAAGGAGGTCGGCGGCGCACCACCTGCGCCGCCCGCACCACCGCCGGGCACCGGCGCACACCGGCGCCCGCGGACGGCTCCCCCGCGCCGGCCCCGCCGGACCGGACGACCGCCACCGGACCGCACGGCCGCCGCGAACCGCCGGACGACCGGACCACCCGACCGCCCCACCATCCGACCACCCGACCACCCGACCGCCGGTCACTGCCCCTTGAGGATCGACTGCAGCAGGTCGAGCGTCTCTTGCGGGGTGAGGCTGTCCACGCACAGCCGCTCCATCACCTGCAGGTACTCGTCGACGTCGTCGCGCTTGTCCAGGTAGAGGGCGCTGGTCAGCTGCTCCACGTAGACCACGTCGGGCAGGTCCTGCTCGGGGAAGCGCAGCACCGAGAAGGCGCCGCTCTCACCGGCGTGCGCGCCGAACCGGAACGGCATCACCTGGACGACCACGCTGGGCAGTTGGGCCAGTTCCACCAGGTGCTCCAGCTGGGCCCGCATCACCTCGGGGCCGCCGACCGGGCGGCGCAGCGCGGCCTCGTCGATGACGGCCCAGAACTTGGGGCCGCGGCCCTCGGTGAGCAGCGTCTGGCGACGGGTGCGCAGGGCGACGCGGCGGTCGATCTCCTCGTCGTCGAGGGCGGGCCGGTTCTGCGCGAAGATCGCCCGGGCGTACTCCTCGCACTGGAGCAGACCGGGGACGAACTGCACCTCGTAGGTGCGGATCAGCGCGGCGGCCTCCTCCAGGCCGATGTAGGTCTGGAACCAGTTGGGCAGCACGTCGTTGTAACTGTGCCACCAGCCGGACTTGTTGGCCTCGCGGACGAGGGCGAGCAGGGCTTCGCGGTCGGGGCCCGCGGCCAGCCCGTAGAGGCTGAGCAGGTCGGCGACGTCGCGCTCCTTGAAGGAGACCCGGCCGAGTTCCATGCGGCTGATCTTGGACTCGGAGGCCCTGATCGCGTAGCCGGCGTCCTCCCGGGTGATGGCGCAGCCCTCGCGGAGCCGACGGAGCTGGGAGCCGAGGAGGATGCGGCGCACCATCGAGCCCCCGCCGGGCTGAACTGTGGTCATCTGACCAAACCTCCACTTGGACGGACCAGTTGCACAGTCTGCCATCAGTTGGGCGCACTGAGTGCCGGTAGTGGTGCAGCGGGCTACCGCTTCGGCCACATCGGGTCCATCTTGCACGTGCATCCGGACCATGCATATGCCAATCGCACGACTGCACGTGAATCGACTCTTGCATCTGCCGTAAGCGCAGAGGACCATGGTGCACGTGCACTTGCACGCCCTGGCAATCCCGCGGGCTCCGCGTCGACCCCATGCGCGAACCCGCACACCCTCCCGGCAACGCCCGCGCGTCGCTGGGCACTTGTGTGTGCGGACCGGTCGACCCGGCGGCTCGGCGGCCGAGCGAGTCGGAGGTGACCGGCATGACCCCGGTGGGTCCCGCCGTGTCCGCCCCCTTATGGGAGGAGCTCTTCATGAGCACCGGTACGGTCCTGGCGACCGACCCTCATGTGGTCAGCTGCACCCTCGCTCCCCGCTTCGAAGCGGTGCGCACCGCACGGGAGTTCACCAGACGGACGCTGGACGGCTGGGGCCTGGCGGAGATCTTCGACGACGTCGCGCTGGTGGCCTCCGAGCTGGTGACCAACGCGCTGCGGCACGCGCTCGGCCAGAGCGAACCGTCCCGGGTGCCGCTCCGGAACGGTCCGCAGGCGGCCGAGATCCTGCCCATCCGGATCAGCCTGGTGCACCGCTCCCCGCAGGTGGTCTGCGCGGTCAGTGACCCGTCCAGCACCGGCCCGGTCGCCCGGGAGGCCGACTTCGTGGCCGAGTCCGGCCGCGGCCTGCACCTGGTGGACTCCTTCTCCCGCTCCTGGGGCTGGCACCCGCTGGCGGGCGCGGGCAAGGTGGTCTGGGCGCTGTTCGACGCGCACGCGGCCGGGCCGGGCCCGGAGCAGCTGCCGAACCCCGGCCGCCACCGCCGCTCCGCCTGAACTCCCGACCCGCCTAAACCCCCGACCCACGCCCGAACCCCCGGCCGCGCCCGAACCGCCGGCCCGGGGGCCCGGGGGCCCGTTCCCGGGGGCACGCCGGGAGACCCGCCCGGCAACCCGTCTCGTCCGGAAAAACACGGAGGCCGTCGTGGTGTCATCCCACGACGGCCCGGGTGCACGGGAGTTGGCGCCCAGTCAGGGCGTGCCTCCCAGGTGGTCGAACTCCCCGTCCTTCACGCCGAGCAGCATCGCGGTGATCTCCGCGCGGGTGTAGACCAGCGCCGGGCCCTCCGGGAAGCGCGAGTTGCGCATCGCCACGTCGCCGTTCGGCAGCGCGGCGAATTCCACGCAGTTGCCCTTCGAGTTGCTGTGACGGCTCTTCTGCCAGACCACCCCGTCCAGGTCGGTCGCCGCCATGCCGTTGTACGCCTCACGCATTGTCTTCTCCCCAAAGCCTGGCGAATGCCTCACTTGACGTGATGATAACCCGGATGCACGTGCATCAGCATGGGAAATCTCCCGTGCAAAGGAACGTGCCGATGCCGACACCAAGCCTTCACAGCAGCGTAATTGACGGTGCGTAAGCGGACACAGCCGGGCGAAACGCCAGTCACTCCATGACCGTCCGCACACACCTGTCAGCGCGTTGTCGATCATCACCCCCTACAACGCGGTTCACAGGCAGTCACGGTTCGCGCTGTGATCACTGTCACTTCCTGGCGGAAAGCCGCCCGCTGCCGGTATCCGACTGCAACGCGCGCGGGGACATGTCCTACGATCTGGCGCATGAGCACAGCAGCCATCCCGGGCGCGCCACTGCCCGTCCGTACGCCAGGCTCCCGTGCGCGGGGGCGCCACCGCCGTCCCGAGCGCCCCGAGATCATGTCCGGTTCGCCCGCCCTGGTGCTGGCGGTTCCGGCCGTCGCCGGGCCGGAGAGCCGCCCGGTCGTCGAGGAGCTGCTCTCCGTCGTCCGCACCGAGCAGTCGGGCATCGAGGTGACGGCGGCCTACCTCGGCGGTGAGGACGCGCCGACGGTGGCCGGCCTGCTGGCGGCCGCCGCCGAGGCGGGCCTGCCCGCGCCGGTGATCGTGCCGCTGGTCCCCGGAGCGCACGACTTCCTGCCCGAACTGCACAAGCTGGCCGCCGAGACCGGCGCCCAGGTGCTGGACCCGCTGGGCCCGCACCCGCTGCTGGCCGAGGCCGTGCACGTGCGGCTGTCCGAGGCCGGGCTGGCCCGCGCCGACCGGGCCCGGCTGTTCGCCATCGCCACCGCCGCCGACGGCGTGGTGCTGACCACGGTCGGCGGCGAGGAGGCGGCCGCCTCGGCGGGCATCACCGGCGTCCTGCTGGCCTCCCGGCTGGCGGTGCCCGTGGTCCCGGCCGCGCTGGACGTGCCGGGCTCGGTCGCCGCGGCCGTCGCGCACCTGCGCGCCACCGGCTCCGAGCGCCCCGCGCTGGCCCCGCTGGTGATCGGCCCGGAGGCCGACCCCGAGCTGCTGGCCACCGCCGCCGAGGAGACCGGCTGCGCCAGCGCCGCCCCGATCGGCGCGTACCCGACGGTGGGCCAGCTGATCGCCTCCGCCTACCTGGCGGCGCTCCCCGAGCCCACCCAGGAGCAGCTGGAGGCCGCCGAGGCGGCCGCCGAGCAGCAGCGCACCTCTCCGGGGGCGCACGCGGCGCGCTGACGCCGACCAGGGACCGCGACGGGCAGGGGCAGCGAATCGACGCGCTCCCGCCCGTCGCGCTTTTCCCGGCACCCGCACACCGCCCGGCCACCGGTGGTCAACCCGCGGTCGGCCGCACGCTCGACCGTCCGCCCGGCCGCACGCTCGACCGTTCGCCCGTCCCCTCGCTCAGCCCTCCCCTCCCCCCGTTCAGCTCTTCGTTCAGCCCGCGGTGACCCGCCCGGTCTTCGGCGCGCTGTCGGTGAAGGCGAGCGCGGGCAGCGCGACCGCCCGCGGCGGGGTGGGCGCCTCGGCCGGGGCGGTGGTGGCGTTCCACGGGGTGCCGGCCACGCCCTGCCCTCCCCCGCCCTTGCCGAGCGAGACGGTCTGCGACTGCCCGGCCTTGCGGAACAGGATCCGCTTGGGGTCGGGCGCGTCCGGGTCGAGCCACAGCTCGCTGCCACCGGGGCCGCCGAACTCGCAGTCCAGGACGGCGATGTCGTCGGGCTTGCCGTCGCCGGTGGCCCGGAACGCCACTCCGGCCTTGCGGTAGCCGGTCAGCCGGCTGCGGCTGAGGGTGACCGACTCGCCGTCCAGCTGGTGCTTGAGGGTGGCCACCGCGTAGTCGGACTGCCCGGCGGCGTCGATCAGCAGCCCGTCGAAGACGGTGCCCTGGTCCCGCCCCAGCGCGTGCACGGCGATGCCGCCGGCCGCGTTGCCGTACAGCACCGAGGCGGTGTAGTCGAAGTCGTTCAGGTAGGCGCCGTGCTCGATGCCCCAGCCGCCGTTGTGGTAGGCCGCGTACTGGGTGACGGTGTGGTGGTGCTCGGCGTTGAGCCAGACGAAGATGCCGTTCTCCAGGTTGTTGTGCGCCAGGCAGCGTTCGAAGGTCCAGACGCCCTCGCTGGTCTCCGGCCACTCGTAGCCGGACGCGCCGGTGGCGCCCTGGACGCCGACGGCCACGCAGTCCCGGGCCGAGGAGCCCGTCCCGGCGCCGAGGCTGAACCCGGTGAGCCGGTAGCCGCGCGGGTTGGGCTCGAAGACGGTGCGGGAGGCGACGCAGCCCTCGTAGGCGATGTCGTCGGAGGGGCCCTGCGGGGTGCGGGTGTCGATCGGGCCGTCCCACCAGTACGCGTCCTCCCAGGTGTTGTGGGAGATGCAGCCGCGGAAGGTGATGCCGTGGCTGGCGTGCGGCACGAAGGCGTGGCTGCCGGTGTCGCGGACCACCACGCCCTCGACCACGGTGCCGCGCGAGGTGTCCAGCAGCATGTGGAAGTGCAGCCCGTACCGGCCGAGCACCGCTTCGGTGACGGGCTTCCCGTTCCAGCTGTCCTTGCCGTCGCCGCGCGGCCCGAGCCAGCGCAGCGCGGCGTGCCGGACGTCGGCCGGGCGGCTGGAGGTGAGGTGGACGTGCGCCCGGCCCTGCTCGGTGCCCTCGACCCGGACGTTGCGGCTGAGGTTGAGCACCTCGGCGCCGAAGGTCGCGCCGCCGCCGAGCGCCACCCGGGGGTGGGCGTTCTGCAGCGGTCCGGTGAGGGTGACGGTGGCGCCGTCGACCCGCTTGACGGTCACCAGGTCGTACGAGGTGGAGAACCCGTCGGTGTCGGGCGGCGCGGTGGGCGTGACGGCCAGTTCGTCGCCGGGCTGCCAGCCGACGGGGGCGGCGGCCAGCTTGACGGTGGTGTCGCCGGGCTTGAGGGCGGTGGCGGCGCGCGTCCAGGCGGTGCGGGGGGCGCCGTCCAGCCGCAGGTAGCCCTGGCCGGTGACCCACAGGCCGGTGTCGGTGTCGACGACGGTCATCCCGCCGCCGGCGAAGCGGCGCTCGTCGACCTCCGGGAAGCGCAGCGTGTGGGTGTGCGCGCCGTCGGGGGCGAGCGCCAGGGTGCCGCGCACCTCGACGTTGCCCGCGCTGGCGAGCGTCAGCGACTTGTCGGCGGCGAACACCAGCGAGCCGGTCTTCTCCACCAGCAGCGAGCCGACCTGGGCGTCGGCGTCCAGCAGCACCTTGTCGGTGATCCGCACCGCGCTGCCGGGGCCGGGCACCGTGCCGCCCCAGCCCTTGGGGTCCGACCACCGGCGGCCGCCCTGGTCGACCGACGGGGGCGGTGCGGACGGCCGGGGGGACGCCGAGGCGGGCGGCGGGGCACCGGTCTCGGTGCCGTGCCGGTGGCCGGTCGGCGGCGGGCCGCCGCCCGGCCCGGGGAGGGCGGCGGGCTCGTCGGCCCCCGCGAGGGACTGCCGGAGGACCACTCCCCCGCCGAGCGCCGTCACCGTCCCGACCGCCAGCCAGGTCAGCATCCGGCGCCGCCCGACCAGCGGCCGCCGGTGCCGCGCCGGTTGGTCGCCCTTGCGCTGCTGTTCCACCTCGGCCGCCCTTCCGGGGCCCGCGACCCCGCGTCGTCGGGGGCAGCATAGGCAGAAACGGACCCGGAAAGCGGCATCTTTCGTTTCGCTTAAGCATCCTGACGTACCATCAGTCATCTGTTCGGCCTTCCGGAGCCGTGGGCCGGAGCTTTCCGGCCGCCGACCCGCGGGTGAATTCCCCGGGCCGCCGGAGCCCGGAGCCGGGGCGCCCGGCCCGGCCGGACAAACCGGCGATCGGGCACAAATGCCCGTCTGCGAATGGCCACAAAAGCCGAATACTCCCCCACCGCCCTGCATAACGCATCAAAACGGGCGCAAGATCACCAATTGCCTGACGCGCGACCAGGCCGCGCCACCGGTCGGGGAGTTCGCCGGATATTCCTTGATCGTGAATTCCGAACACTATGACGCCGATCACAGGCATTTGCGAATCCTCCTCGAATCCGCTTAATCTCCTGCCCACGTTCGTGGACACACGGACCCAGCTCACCCGGAACGCCGAGTCCTGCCGCCGGGTGGGTCGGCTCATGCACAACGCACCACGGCAGGGGCGGGGGAACCAGGTAAGTCGCCCCGGGCGGTCGAAGGACCGCACGGGGCTAGGGGTGAAGCCGAACGCACCACGCGGTGCGCGCGGCCGGGCAACTCCAGCCCGAATCCGACAGCTCACCTCGCAGGCGTGGGAGAGGAACGCTTCTTCATGCTGCCCATCAGCGCCAAGCGCGCCCGCCGCCTGATCGCCACCACCGGTGTCGTCGGCATCGGGCTCACCATCCCCTGCCTGACCACCGGCACCGCCTCCGCCGCGACCGTCGCCACCTGGGACAAGGTCGCCCAGTGCGAGTCCAGCGGCAACTGGTCCATCAACACCGGCAACGGTTTCTACGGTGGTCTGCAGTTCACCTCCTCCACCTGGGCCGAGTTCGGCGGCACCGCGTACGCCTCGCGCGCCGACCTGGCCACCAAGGACCAGCAGATCGCCGTCGCCGAGAAGGTGCTGGCCTCCCAGGGCCCCGGCGCCTGGCCGGTGTGCTCCATCCAGGCCGGTCTGACCAAGGGCGGCGCCGCCCCCCAGGTCGACACCTCCGGCTCGAACGGCTCTGGCTCGAACGGTTCCTCCTCGAACGGTTCCTCCTCCGCCGCGCAGGGCTCCGCGCAGGACTCCTCGCAGGGCTCCGGGCAGTCCACCGGCAAGAGCCAGTCGCAGCACTCCTGGTCGCAGGGCAAGTCCCAGCAGTCCCGGAGCCAGGCCCAGGCCCAGCCGCAGGCCCAGCAGAGCACCCCGGCCGCCACCGAGCAGTCCGCCGGCACCTACACCGTCGCGGCGGGCGACTGGCTGTCCGCCATCGCGCAGAGCCAGCACGTCGACGGCGGCTGGCAGAAGCTGTACGACCTGAACCGCTCGGTCCTCACCGAGGGCCCGGACATGATCTACCCCGGTCAGCAGCTCTCGCTGGGCGGCACCACGACCGCGCAGAAGTCCGCGCCGGCCACCAAGTCGTCGTCCTCGTCGTCCTCGTCCTCGTCCTCGTACAAGGGCTCGTCCTGGAAGAGCAGCCGCTCCGCCGCGAAGCCCTCGACCGGCACCGCGTCGACCACGAGCACCACCACCGCGAGCAAGGCCGCCACGGCCACCACCTCGACCGCCTCGACCACCACCACCGCCACCAAGGCGACCGGTTCGAAGGCCGCGGCGATCGACTTCGCGCTCTCCAAGGTCGGCCAGGCGTACGTCTACGGCGGCACCGGCAACGGCGGCTGGGACTGCTCGGGCCTGACCCAGGCCGCGTTCCGCCAGGCCGGCATCAGCCTGCCGCGCGTCGCCGCCGACCAGGCCGACTACTCGACCCGCGTCTCGCTGGACAGCCTGCAGCCGGGCGACCTGCTGTTCTGGTCCAGCAACGGCTCCAACTCGGGCGTCTACCACGTCGCCCTGTACGTCGGCGACGGCAAGTACGTCGAGGCGGCGAACCCGAGCGCCGGCGTCCGCACCGAGACCATCGCCAACTGGGCCCCCGACTTCGCGGGCCGCGTCTGATCGGCGAACGGCACACCGCTGCCCCCGGGGACCCTGGTCGGCCCCGGGGGCAGCGGCCTATCCTCGGCCGGAGAAGGCTCGACGACCGGGGAGCGGCACCATGGCGAAACTGACGATCACGCTGGACGCGGACCTGGCCCTGGAGGCGATGCTGCGGCTGGGCACCACCAACCCCCAGGACGCGGTGGAACTGGTCCTGCGCGACTACCTCGCCACCGACAGCCGCACCATCGCCCGCACCGGCGGCACCCGCGACGGCGACCGCTTCCTCCCCAACCCCCCGGTGGCCGAAGAGGGCTGACGATCCGCCGGCCGGACCCCGGCCTCCCCTCGCCCGCAACTTACGCGACTGTCAAGTAACTTACCGTCTAGTAAGTTTACCGGCGAGTACCTACCCTGGGCGAACCCCCACCCCACTCAAGGGAGTTCGCTGATGGCACACCCCCTCACCCGTGCCGCCCGCACCGACCGCCCACCCGTCGAGGTCCGCCGCGCCGCCGGGCAGGTCGTCGAGGCCCGGGCGCCGTACCTGGTACCGCCGCCCGCGGAGGGCAGTCTCGCGGAGCTACCGTTCCGCAACGCGCTGGCCGACCCGGACGCCGTGGTGGTGACCCGCCGTCAGCCGGACGGCGGGTGGCTGGACGTGACGGCCCGGCAGTTCGCCGAGCAGGTCGCGGGGCTGGCCCGCGGCCTGGTCGCGGCCGGGGTCCGCCCCGGCGCCCGCATCGTGCTGATGTCGCGGACCAGGTACGAGTGGACGCTGCTGGACTTCGCCGCCTGGGCGGCCGGCGCCTGCGTGGTGCCGGTGTACCCGACGGCCGCGGTGGAGCAGGCGGAGTGGATCGTCCGGGACTCCGGCGCGGTGCTGGCGCTCGCGGAGGACGCCCAGACCGCCGAGGTGCTGACCGTGGCGATCGCCCGCACCGGCGGGACGGTGCCGCTGTGGCGGCTGGACGAGGACGCGGTCGGCGCCCTGACCGGTCTCGGCGCGTCCGTCCCCGCCGAGGAGCTGGAGCGCCGCCGCGCGGCCCTGGGCCCGGACGACGAGGCGACGCTGATCTACACCTCGGGCACCACCGGCCGCCCCAAGGGCTGCCTGCTGACCCACGCCAACTTCCTCACCGAGGCGGCGAACTGCCACGCCCTGCTGGAGCCGGTGTTCGAGGAGGCGACCGGGGTGCGGCCGTGCACCCTGCTGTTCCTGCCGCTGGCGCACGTGCTGGGCCGGATGATCCAGGTGACCTGCGTGTACGGGCGGGTCCGGATCGGCCACAGCCCGTCCCTGAAGCCGGCCGACCTGCGGCCGGACCTGGCGGCCTTCGGCGCGACCTTCCTGGTCGGCGTGCCCTACCTGTTCGAGAAGATCCACCAGTTGGGCCGGGCCGAGGCGCAGGCGAAGGGCGCGGCGAAGGTGTTCGACCGGGCGGCCGAGGTCGCGGTGCGCTACGCCCGGGCCGAGCTGGACGCGCGGGCGGGCGCGGGCCGGCCGGCGCCGTTCTCGCTGCGGGTGGCGCACGGCCTGTACGACCTGCTGGTGTACCGGCGGGTGCGGGCCGCGATGGGCGGCCGGGTGCGGTACGCGATCAGCGGCGGCTCCTCGATCGACCCGGAGCTGCTGCTGTTCTTCGCGGGGGCGGGGGTGCTGGTGCACGAGGGCTACGGGCTGACCGAGAGCAGCGGCCCGTCCACGGTGAACCCGCCGCTGCGGCCGCGCCCGGGCACGGTCGGGCAGCCGGTGCCGGGCAGCGCGGTGCGGATCGCCGAGGACGGCGAAGTGTTCCTGAGCGGTGGTCAGCTCTTCGACGGATACCACGAGTTGGGTCGGCCGCGGCCGCGACGGCCGCAGTGGTTCGCCACCGGCGACCTGGGCCGGCTGGACGAGGACGGCTACCTGACCATCACCGGCCGCAAGAAGGAGATCCTGGTGACCTCCGGCGGCAAGAACGTCTCCCCCGGCCCGCTGGAGGACCGGCTGCGCGGCCACCCGCTGATCAGCCAGGCGCTGGTGGTCGGCAACGGCCGCCCGTATGTGGGCGCGCTGCTCACCCTGGACGCCGAGGCGGTCGAGCTGTTCCTCGCCTCGGGCCCGCCGGAGCCCGGTCCGCTGCCGGAGGGGGTCGGCATCGGCAGCGCCGTCCCGGTCCGTCCCGCCGTGCTGGCGGCGCTCGCCGAGGCGGTGCGGAGCGTCAACTCGACGGTCTCGCGCGCCGAGTCGATCCGCCGGGCGCGGGTGGTGGCGGGCGACTTCACCGAGGAGCGCGGCCTGCTGACGCCCTCGCTGAAGATCCGCCGGCAGGCCGTCGGCACCGCCTACCGGCGCGACGTCGAGCAGCTCTACGCGTGAGGACGGCGCGGCCCCCGGGAGGAGGTCCTCCCGGGGGCCGCGCCGAGGACGCGCCCCGCGGTCTCAGCCGTTGCGCGGGCCGGAGCCGGTGGAGCCGCGCATCACCAGCTCGGGCTGGAACATGAACTCGGAGCGCTGCGCCGGGTTTCCGCCGACCTCCTCCAGCAGGGCGTCGACGGCGGCGGTGGCCATCGCCTCGACCGGCTGGCGGACGGTGGTCAGCGGCGGCTCGGTGAACGCTATCAACGGCGAGTCGTCGAAGCCGACCACCGAGACGTCCTGCGGCACCGTCAGCCCGCGCTGGCGCACCGCCCGGATCGCGCCGAGCGCCATCATGTCGGAGCCGCAGACGATCGCCGTGCACCCCTTGTCGAGCAGCGCCTGGGCGGCGGCGTGGCCGCCCTCCACGCTGAACAGGGTGTGGTGGACCAGCTCGTCGGCCTGCTCCTCGGTGCGCCCGGTGAGCTGCCGCACGGCGGCCGTGAAGCCCTCGATCTTGCGGAGCACCGGCACGTACCGCTTCTGGCCGACCGCGAGGCCGATCTTCTCGTGCCCGAGCTCGACCAGGTGCTGGACGGCCATCCACATCGCGGCCCGGTCGTCCGGGGAGATGAACGGCGCGGCGATCTTCTCGCTGTAGCCGTTGATCAGCACGAACGGGACCTGGCGACCGATCAGCTTGGCGTACCGGTCGTGGTCGGCGGTGGTGTCGGCGTGCAGGCCCGAGACGAACACGATGCCCGCCACGCCGCGTTCCACCAGCATCTCGACGAGTTCGTCCTCGGTGGAGCCGCCCGGGGTCTGGGTGCACAGCACCGGCGTGTAGCCGTGCCGGCTGAGCACCTGTTCGATGACCTGGGCGAGCGCCGGGAAGATGGGGTTGCTGAGCTCCGGAGTGATCAGGCCGATCAGCCCGGCACTGCGCTGGCGCAGCCGGGTGGGCCGCTCGTAGCCGAGGACGTCGAGCGCGGCCAGCACGGTCTGCCTGGTCGTCGCGGAAACGCCCGCCTTGCCGTTGAGTACGCGGCTGACGGTGGCTTCGCTGACCCCCGCCTGCGCCGCGATGTCGGAGAGTCGCGCCGTAGTCACGATCCCAGAGCCTATTGCAACCACGTCAGACCGCCCACCATGCGGTGCTGTCGGCCGGGAGTTCGACGCCGTTCTCCGTCACGACAGCCTCAGTAGAGGACAGCAGCATACGGCCGGGAGCGGGAATCCGGACGGTTTCGCCGGTGGCGTTCACGGTGCACACGAACGACCCCTCGGACGACTCGCGCCGGAAGGCCAGCACGCCCTCGGGGGCGGGCAGCCACGCGACGTCGGACCCGGCGCCGAGCGCGGGCTGCTCGCGGCGGACGGCGATCGCGGAGCGGTACAGCTCCAGCGTCGAGGTCGGGTCACCGGTCTGGACCTCCACCGAGAGCCGGGCCCACTCGGCGGGCTGCGGCAGCCAGCTGGGGCCGCCTTCGGGGCCGAAGCCGTAGGGGGCCTCGGTGCCGGACCACGGGATCGGGACGCGGCAGCCGTCGCGGTAGCCGTCCTGGCCGGCCTGCCGGAAGAACGACGGGTCCTGGCGGACCTCGTCGGGCAGGTCGGTGACGTCGGGCAGGCCGAGCTCCTCGCCCTGGTAGATGTAGGCGGAGCCGGGCAGCGCGAGCATCAGCAGGGTGGCGGCGCGGGCCCGGCGCAGGCCCAGTTCGCGGTCGCCGGGGGTGCGGATCTGGGTGCCCAGGCCGGGCGGGTTGGCGAACCGGGTGGCGTGCCGGGTGACGTCGTGGTTGGAGAGCACCCAGGTGGTGGGGGCGCCGACCGGGCGCATCGAGTCGAGCGAGACGTCGATCACCTCGCGCAGCGCGGCGGCGTCCCAACCGGTGCCCAGGTACTGGAAGTTGAAGGCCTGGTGCAGTTCGTCGGGGCGGACGTAGTTGGCGGTGCGCTGGACGGTCGGGGTCCAGGCCTCGGCGACGCCGATCCGGGCGCCCGGGTACTCGTCGAGGATCTGCCGCCAGCTGCGGTAGATGGCGTGCACGCCGTCCTGGTCGAAGAACGGCATGACGTCGTTGCCGAGCAGCTTGAGCTGGTCGTGGCTGCCGAGGTCGGGCAGGCCGGGGGCCTTGACCAGGCCGTGGGCGACGTCGATCCGGAAGCCGTCGACGCCCATGTCGAGCCAGAACCGCAGGATGGAGCGGAACTCGTCGGCGACCGCCGGGTTGTCCCAGTTGAAGTCGGGCTGCTCGGGGGCGAACAGGTGCAGGTACCACTCGCCGGGGGTGCCGTCGGGGTTCGCGGTGCGGGTCCAGGCCGGGCCGCCGAAGATCGACTCCCAGTCGTTGGGCGGCAGTTCGCCGTTCTCGCCCTTGCCGGGGCGGAAGTGGTAGCGCTCGCGCAGCGGGGAGCCGGGGCCCTCGCGCAGCGCGCGCTGGAACCACTCGTGCCGGTCGGAGGAGTGGTTGGGGACGAGGTCGACGATGATCCGCAGGCCCAGGTCGTGGGCGTCGCGGATCAGCGCGTCGGCGTCCAGCAGGGTGCCGAACATCGGGTCGACGGCCCGGTAGTCGGCCACGTCGTAGCCGGCGTCGGCCTGCGGGGAGGCGTAGAACGGCGAGAGCCACACGGCGTCCACGCCCAGGTCGCGCAGGTAGGGCAGGCGGGCCCGGATGCCGGGCAGGTCGCCCATGCCGTCGCCGTTCCCGTCGGCGAAGCTGCGCGGGTACACCTGGTAGATGACCGCGTCCCGCCACCAGCCGTCTCTGGCGGCGTCGTTCGCGGCAGTCGTCCGGGCGGCGGGAACGGCGGCGGGAACGGCGGGCCTGGAGGCGTCGGCCAGGTTCTGGGTCATTGGACGGTCATCCCTTGGAGGCTGTGGAAGTGACGTGGGAGGTGACGGGTCGTTCAGGACTTCGCGGCGCCGGCCGTCAGACCGGTGACCAGGTGGCGCTGCACCAGGTAGAAGACGACCGCGGCCGGGAGCGCGATCAGCACCGAGGTGGCGGCCATCAGCTGCCACTGGTGGTCGTGCTCGCTGACGAACGAGGACAGGCCGACCGCCAGCGTGTACTTGTCGGACGAGAGCATGAAGGTCGAGGCGTAGGCGACCTCGCCCCAGGCGGTGAGGAAGGAGTAGAACGCGGCCACCGCCAGGCCCGGGCGGGCCAGCGGCAGGATCAGCCGCCAGAAGGTGCCGATCGGGGAGAGCCCGTCGACCCGGCCGGCCTCGTCGATCTCCATCGGGATGGTGTCGAAGTAGCCCTTGAGCAGCCAGGCGCAGTACGGCACGGTGGTGGCCGAGTAGACCAGGATCAGGCCGGTGTAGCTGTCCAGCATCCCGAGGTTCGACAGGATGTAGTACATCGGCACGATCAGCACCGCGATCGGGAACATCTGGGTGACCAGCAGGGTCCACATCAGCTGCCGGTAGCCGGGGAAGCGCATCCGGGAGACCGCGTAGCCGGTGGAGGCGGCGATCAGCACGCCGATCACGGTGGTGCCGCCGGCCACGATCGCCGAGTTGCCGAACCAGGTGAAGAACCCGGTGTCGTTCATGACCTTGGTGTAGTTGGCGAAGGTCATCTTGTCGAAGATCTTCGCCGGGTGCAGGTAGTCATTGTCGTCCGGCCCGAGCGAGATGTACGCGATGTACAGCACCGGGAACAGCGCGACCAGGCTGGCGGCGATCAGCGTGCCGTGCGCGAGCACGGTGGCCAGCGGCGAGGACCGGCCGCGCCGGCGGACCTTGGCGGGGCGCTCGGTGGTGGCCGTCTCGGCGGCGGGGCGGTCGGCGGTGAGTGTCATGGGGCTGCCTGCCTGGTCGGGTTCCTCGGTCTGGTGGGTGGTCCGGCTGCTCATCCGTTGGCCTTCTCGTTCCGGGCCAGCCAGCGGCGGTAGAAGGTGGTGAACACGATCAGGATCGACAGCAGCAGGATGCCGTAGGTCGCGGACTGCGCGTAGTCGGAGGGCTGCTGGCCGAAGCCGAGGCGGTAGGCCCAGGTGACCAGGATCTGCGCGTCGGGGGCGCCGGAGCCGAAGAGCAGGAAGATGACCGCGAACTGGTTGAAGGTCCAGATCACGCCGAGCAGCACGACGGTCGAGGAGACGGTGCGCAGACCGGGCAGGGTGACGTGGCGGAAGCGCTGCCAGGGGCCGGCCCCGTCCATCTCGGCGGCCTCGTAGAGCTCCTGCGGGATCGACTGGAGTCCGCCGAGCAGCGAGATCATCATGAACGGCACGCCGACCCAGGTGTTGACCAGGATCGCGGCGGCCTTCTGCGCCAGCGGGTCGGACAGCCAGGCGGGTTCGGGCAGGTGCAGGAAGGAGAGCAGTCCGTTGACGGCGCCGCCGTCGGCGAGCATCAGGCGCCAGGAGAAGACGGTGACGAAGGTCGGCACCGCCCAGGGCAGGATCAGCACCAGCCGGTACAGGCCGCGGCCGCGCATCTTCCGGTTGAGCAGCAGCGCCAGGCCCAGGCCGATGCCGTAATGCAGGACGACGCAGATCGCGGTCCAGGCGACGGTCCAGATGAAGTGCGACCAGAACCGGTCGTACGCGGTCGGCCCCCACAGCACGTCCGCGTAGTTGTCCAGCCCGATGAAGTCGAAGCTGTCGGGGATGTGGTTGACGCCGATCTGCCGGCCGACGTTGAGGCTGGTGGCGTTGGTCAGGGTCAGGTAGATGCCGCGCACCAGCGGGTAGCCGACCAGCACGCCGAGGACGATCACGACCGGCGCGATCATAGCGTACGCGTACCAGTACTTCGAGTACGACAGCCTGATGCGCTGTGCGACCGCAACTGCCATGGAAAGACACCTTCTCCGGGAGGTCCGCCGCCTGCCTCGGCGACTGCTGGGGGGATGACGGGCCGGCCCGGCCCACCGTCAGGTGTGGGCCGGGCGGCCGGTCGGCTTACTTGGTGAAGTCCGGGAGGAGCTTCGCGTAGTCGGTCGCGGTGGCGTCGAGACCGGCCTTGGTGTCCGACTGGTCCTGGACGATCTTGCCGAGGTTGGTGCCGAAGGAGCCGAACAGCGAGGCGTACTCGGGCAGTTCGGGGCGCGGCTGGGCGGAGGTCAGGATCGCCTGGAAGTCCGCGATGCCGGGGTTGGCCTTGACCTCGTCGGTGTAGGCGTCGGTCCGGGTGGGCAGGGTGCCGTTCTTCAGCGCGAGGAAGGTCTGGCTCTCGGCGGAGGTCAGGAACGCGGCGAGCTTCTCGGCGGCGGCCTTGTGGGCGGCGTCGGAGCCGGCGTAGACGGAGACGTTGTGGCCGCCGGTGGGGGCGCCGCCCTTGCCGGTGGAGCCGTTCGGGACGGCGGCGATGCCGAGGTTCTTCTTGTCGGCGAACGCGGTGCCCTTGTAGATGTTGGTGACCTCCCAGGGGCCCTGGATGATCGCCGCGACCTTGCCGTTGTTGAAGGCGTCCATCATGTGCGCGTAGGCGTCGGTGGTGACGTCGGCCTTGGCGGTGCCGGGCGAGGTGAACATCGACTTGTAGGTGTCGACGGCCTTGACGGCCTCGGCCGAGTTGACGGTGATCTTCTTGCCCGCGGCGTCCACCATGTTGGTGCCCTCGCCGTACAGGAACGGCATGGCGTAGTAGCCGTCACCGGCCTTCAGCCAGAAGCCGTCGACGCCCGCCTTCTCCTTGAGCTGCGCGGCGTCGGCCTTGAGCTCGTCCCAGGTGGTGGGGGCGGCGGTGATGCCGGCCTTGGCGAACAGGTCCTTGTTGTACATCAGGGCGAGGGTGTCGGTGACCAGCGGGACGCCGTAGACCTTGCCCGAGTACGTGGCCTGCTTGATCAGCGAGGGCTGGAAGACGGAGGCGTCGGCCAGCGCGGGGGTGCCGTCCAGCGGCTCCAGGTAGCCGGCCTTGGCGAAGGCGGAGGTCCAGCCGACCTCGGCGCGGAAGACGTCCGGCGCGCCCTTGGCGCCCATCGCGGTCTGCAACTTGTTCTGCGCCGTGTCGAACGGCACGTTGACGAAGTTGACCTTGACGTTCGGGTTCGCGGCCTCGAACTTCTTGACCAGCTCCTGGTAGTTGGGGGCCTCGTTGGTGGCGTTCGAGGTGTCCCAGTAGGTGATGGTGACCGGTCCGCCGTCGCCCTTGGCGTCCGAGCCGGAGCCGCTGCTGCTGCAGGCCGCCATGGAGACCGCCAGAGCCGCAACGAGAGCGGAGGCCGCGATGCCACGCCGCATGGAAACTCCTATGAAAGGTGGGGGTGCCCGAGATGGAGGAGGACGGCGCATAATGGCTGTCCGAAGCCGACTGCGCCGTTGCGGCCGCCGGGCTTGAGCAGGAACGTAACAGCGCGGCGAACGTTGCTGAAAGGTCTTGCAGCAAGTTTCTGCAAGATGACGGGGATCGTTACGTCCACGTGTCCTTAGAGTTGCCATCGCGCGCCTTGACCATCCGTCGCCTTGCGGAAACTCCTTGCAGTCACCGGGCCCCGACATGCGGAAGGGCCCCCGGGAGCAGCGCTCCCGGGGGCCCTTCGCCGGACGTCCGGCGGTCAGTCGGCGGTGCCCACCCGCAGCACGGTGGTGGAGCGGAACTCCTGCCCCGGCCGCAGCTCGGTCGACGGGTACGACGGCTGGTGCGGCGAGTCCGGGTGGTGCTGGGTCTCCAGCGCCACCCCCGCGTACGGGCCGTAGGCCGTGCCGGACGGGCCGGTGACCGCGCCGTCGAAGCCGTTCGCGGTGTAGACCTGGATGCCGGGCTCGGTGGTCAGCACCTCCAGCGTCCGCCCGCTGTCCGGGTCCGCCAGCAGCGCCGCGCGCACCGGCGGCCCGTCCGCGGGGCGCTCGCGCAGCACCCAGTTGTGGTCGTAGCCGCGGGAAAGTTTCAGCTGCGGGTGCCCCTCGGCGATGCCCTCGCCGAGCGGCCGGGCGGTGGTGAAGTCGAACGGGGTGCCCGCCACCGGCTCGTACGGGCCGTACGGGATCTGCCGCTCGTCGACCGGGGTGTACGCGTCCGCGTCGAGGGTCAGCAGGTGGCCCAGCACGTCGCCGCGGCCCTCGCCGGCCAGGTTGAAGTAGGCGTGGTTGGTCAGGTTGAGCACCGTCGGCTTGTTGGTCACCGCCCGGTAGGAGATGGCCAGGTCGCGGCCGGTGAGGGTGAAGTCGACCCAGACGTCCAGCGCGCCCGGGAAGCCCTGGTCGCCGTCCGGCGAGTGCAGGTGCATCCGCACCCCGTCGGGGATCTCCTCGGCGTCCCACACCCGGTGCGAGAAGGAGTCCGGGCCGCCGTGCAGGGTGACGCCGTGGCCGGTGGGCAGCAGCGGGTGGTCCTCGCCGTCGAGGGTGATCCGGCTGTCGGCGATCCGGTTGGCGTACCGGCCGACGGTGACCCCGTAGTGCTTGGCCGGGCCGAGCAGGGTGCCCACGTCCGCGCTGGTGAGCAGCAGCTGGGCCGGGGCGCCGGAGCGGTCCGGGGCGGTGAGGGTGTGCAGCGCGGCCCCCAGGGTGATCACCGTCGCCTCGACCGGGCCGGCCCGCAGCGTCCAGCGTTCCAGCCCCATCCCGGCGCCGGAGTGGTCGTACGGTGCCCGGTGCACCTCGGTGGGCTCGGCCGGCGCGGTCATGGGGCTGCTCCTCGGTTCGTGATCATCCTGCCCGGTCAGCGTAGCCCGACCCGGCGCGCGGACCGGCGACCCGCCCCGCGCGCCGACAGGATCGACCGGTCCGTCAGTCAGCCTGCCCGGGGCCGTCGGTGGGCAATCCGAGCGCGTCCGCGAGTCCCCCGGGGCCGGTGCCGAGCTTGCGGTGGACGGAGGCCAGCCGCTGCTTGACGATGCCCAGCGGGAGCTTCAGCTCCTCGGCGATCCGCTGCGGCGGCAGCGAGCGCGCGGCGAGCCGGGCGACCGCGAGCTCGTGCGGGCTGAGGGTGTCCTTGGCGGGCGCGGCCGGGCGGCTGGGCTGAAGCCCGGCCGCGGCGAGCACCTCGCGGGCCCGCGCCTCCAACCCGTCGGCGCCGCAGTGCTTGGCCAGCTCCAGCCCCTGGTACAGGTGTTCCGCCGCCTCCAGGCTGCGTCCGGCCTGCGCCAGCGCGGCGCCCAGGTCGACCAGGGCGTGCGCGTGCTCGTAGCCGGCCGGGGAGCGGCCCAGCCAGCCGACCGCGTCCTGGAGCAGCCGGACGGCCTGCGCGCCCTCCCGGACCGCGGCGGCCAGCCGCAGCGCGGTGCCGATCGCCGACGGGACGCCGGACTCCTTGGCCCGCTCGACCGCGTCCTCGGCGATCTCCCGGGCGGCCGCCGGGTCGTGCGCCGCCGTGGCGACGGCCAGGTGGCCGGCCCACGGGGCGTGCACGGCGGAGCGCCAGCCGCGCCGGTCCAGCCGGTCGCCGATCTCGCGCAGCACCTCGACGGCCGCCCGGTGCTCGCCGCGCGAGATCAGCAGCTTGCCGTAGGTGGTGGCCACGTCGGGGAGCACCAGCGCGGTCTGGTGGTAGGGCGGCTGGAAGCGGTACTTGACCGCGATCTCCCAGGCCTCCTGGGTGCGGCCGCGGGCGAGCAGGGTGTCGATCAGTACGCCCACCAGGTTCCAGGTCAGCGGGAGGCCGGTGCCCATCCGGTCGGCGATCCGCAGGCCGCGGCGCAGGAAGTCCTCCGCCTCCGGGAGGAAGCCGCGGCGCAGCCGGGCGTAGCCCATCAGGAAGTAGGCGAAGCCGCGGTGGGCGCCGCTCCACCCGGCGATCTCGAACTCCAGGATGGCGGAGCTGAACAGCTTCTCGGCGCGGGCGAGTTCGTCGTTGTAGGCGAAGCACAGGCCGAGCAGGGCGGGCAGTTCGAAGTTCCAGGTGGTGTTGGTCCAGCCGAGGCTGCGCGGCAGCCGGCCGTCCACCAGGGCGTCCTCGGCGGCCCGCAGCGCTTCGGCGTTGCCGCGGCCGCGGAGCGTGAGGTCCCAGGCGTACAGGGCGCGGACCGGCCGGGCCGCCTCGCTGTCCGGGTCGACCTCGGCGACCAGCCGGCGGACCCGCTCGGCGCGTTCGGGGCCGTCCTTCTCCTCCCGCTGCAACGCGGTGTACAGCAGGTGGGCGACCAGCAGCCGGAGCCGGCCGGGGCCCTCGGCGGCGCGCTCGGACTCGTCCAGGCAGAGCGCGGCGGCCCCGCCCAGGTCGCCGCTGTGGGCCACCACCTCGGAGAGCCGGAAGACCGCCTCGACCCGCAGGTCGGGGCTGAGCCCGGGGTCCATGTCGATGGCGCGGCGCAGCTGGTTGGCGGTGGCCTCGGGGTCGGTGAGCAGGCTGGCGCAGGCCAGCTCGAACAGCACCTCGGCCTGGTCCTCCTCGTCCGGCGGCTCGTTGAGGGCGCGCTCCAGACAGCGGCGGGCGGCTTCGGGGGCGCCGATGGCCAGGTTCTCGGCGGCGGCCCGGCGCAGCTTGCGCACCATCGCGTCGTCGCCCTCGCCGGGGTGGGTCTCCAGCAGGTGGCGGGAGGCGGCCAGCAGCGAGCCGCCCGCGTTCTCGATCACCGTGGCGGCCTGGCCGTGCATGCCGGTGCGGGTGCTGGGCGGGATCGACTGGTAGATCGAGGTGGCGATCAGCGGGTGGACGAACTCCAGCCGGCCGTCGGGCTGGCCGGTGAGCACGCGCATCCGGCGCAGCACCCGGATCGACTCGGCGGCCTGGGTGGGGCTCTGGCCGCAGATCGCGGCGGCCACCTCCTCCTTGATCTCGGTGCCGAGCAGGGCCGCGGCCCAGGCGAACCGGATGACCGTGACGCCGAGCTTCTCCAGCCAGTAGTCGCGGCCCTGCCCGCGGGCGGCCGCGGCCAGGTCGCGCAGCCGGGGCGTGTTCTCCTCGATCGGTTCGAGGTTCTGGTCGCGGACCTCGCGCACCAGCGCCAGGGTGTCGAACGGGGTGCCGGCGGTGACCGCCCAGACCTGGCGGCAGAACGCGTCGTCGGCCTCGGCGAACTCGTCGTGCACGATGGCGGCCACCGACACCGGGTTGAGCTGCATCAGCTCGTGCTTGTGGGCGGCTCGCTCCTTGATCTGCCGGGCGAACGGGAGGGCCTCCTCCTCGAACTCGTGCCGGAAGGCGAAGACCAGCAGCACGGGCAGCTCGCGGGCGCGCACCGCGAAGGAGGCCAGCCAGCTCAGCGACTCCTGGTCGACGGCGTGCAGGTCGTCGACGATCACCACCAACGGGGCCCGGCGGGGCGCCAGTTGGGTGATGACGAAGTCCAGGCCGTCGTGGATGCCCTGCGGGTCGATCCGCTCGATCTCACCGGACGGCGGGGCCAGGCCGATGGCCGGCGCGACGATGTTGTACCAGCTGCCGAACACCTCCTTGCGCTCGTCCTCGCCCAGGCCGCCGAGCACCGGCATGAGCAGCTGCCGCAGCACGCGGAACGGCTCCTTGCGCTCGCGCTCGCTGCCCCGGGCGAACAGCATCGTGCAGCCCTCGCGGGCTCCGGCGATCCGGCGGGCCTGCTCCAGCATGGTGGTCTTGCCGATGCCCGGCATGCCCGAGAAGAGCAGCAGTTCGCCGATCTTCAGGCCGCCCGCGGCGAACTCCCGGCACAGCTTCTCCACCGCCTGCTCGATGGAGCGCATCTCGTGATCGCGTTCCCACAGCTGCGGCCCGACCGGCCCCGCGTCGGCCGTCTTCTCCTGCGGCCCGTTCTGCTCTTCGGCCACGTCCGTCCCCTCCGCCTCACCGTCCGGCACTCCGTTCCCGACCTTAGCGCCGCCGTCGGCCGTACGGGCGGCGTTCGCCCAGGCAGGGGCGCCCGGGGCAGGGTTAGGGACCATTGCCCGGGGCAAATGCCTTACCAGTCATGGCATCTGACGATCCGATCGGATAACTTTCAGGCCACGAGGGTGTGATTGATCTTCGCGGGGGAAGGCCATCGGCCGGGTCCGCACCCCACGGGTCCGCGCTGCACCGGTACAGGCTGCTCTGGAGACACGTTGGCTGCTATACCCCCGCTCTTCTGCCCCATCCCGTCCAGCTTGCACCCGGCGCACGAGGCCGTCGGCAAGAGCACCGAACTCTGGCTCGACACCATGGGCTTCACCGCCGACGCCGAGCGGCGCAGCCGCCTGCTGGCCATCGGCGCGCACGAGTTCGTCTGCCGGATCGCCCGGGACGCCGAGGGCACCACGGGCCTGGAACTGGTCTCGCAGTGGCTGTGCAGCATGCTCACCCTGGACGACGAGTGGGACACCGGACGGCTCAGCCGGGACCCCTCCCGCGTACTCACCATAGCAGCCACGCTACTCGCTGTTATCAATTCGGCGAACTCGCACCCGAACGAGGACGACCTCTACGTCGCCTCCGTCCGCGACGTGTTCGGCCGGGCCCGCACCTGGGCCCCCGCGCTCTCCGTGAAGCGCTGGGCGGACAGCCAGTTGGAGTCCTTCATCGGCGCCGCCGCCGTGGTCGCCTACCGCTCCGAGCGCCGGCCGATGACGCTCTCCGAGTACCTGACGATCGGCCCGCTGGACCGCGGCAGCCGCTCCTGCATCGAGATCATCGAGGTCTGCGAGCGCACCGCCATCCCGCAGTCCCAGCTCGACTCGCCCCGGGTGCACGCGCTCACCGAGGCCGCCAAGTTCCTGGTGCTGGTCTCGGCCGACGTCTACTCCTTCCGCCGCGAGGACCACCACGGCGCGCTGGAGAGCAACATCGTGGACGCCCTCCAGCGGCACCTGGGCTGCGGGCAGGAGCAGGCGCTGCTGGAGGCGGCCGCCCTGCACGACCGCACCATGTGCCTGTTCCTCCGCCTCGCGGACCGCACCTCCCGCCGCGCCGGGGCCGAACTGCAGCGCTACATCAAGCAGTTGTCCAACCTGGTGAGCGGCAACCTGGAGTGGGGCTTCACCTCCGCCCGCTACACCGAGCGGGCGCCCGGGGCACTACCCCCGGCCGTGCGCGCCGAACGGCCCGCCGACGGCCGGCTCACCCCGCCGCCCTACCCCGAGATCGCCTGGTGGTGGGACCAGCTCTGGTGACGGCCGGACCGGGGCGGTGGTCCGAACGGCTGCCCTCCGCCCCCCGGCCGGGCTCCGGGTGGCCCATGGCGGCTGGCGGCCCGCGGCCGCGCGTGGTCCCGTCGAAGCACGTCCGTCCGGACGGGTACCGGCCCGGTACCGATCCACGCACCGAGGAGCCAAGCGTCATGACCATCGCCGTCGACAAGCTCTCCGACCCGGCCGTCCGCCGCCTGATCGGCGCCGTGAACTCCGGCGACCGGGAGGCCTTCTTCGCCACCCTCACCGAGGACGCCACGATGTCCGACGACGGCTCCGAGCGCGACCTGGCGGACTGGGTCGACCGGGAGATCTTCTCCTCGCACGGGCACATCGAGGTGCAGACCGAGAAGTCCGGCGGCCGCGCCCTGGTCGCCGACTACCGCAACGACACCTGGGGCGAGATGCGCACCGCCTGGCGCTTCACCGTCACCCCGGAGGGCCGGGTCAGCCGGTTCGAGACCGGCCAGGCCTGACGCCCCGCCGCCCGTCCCGCCACCCGGCCGCGCGCCGGTTCAGCCGTTCCCCGGTTCAGCCGCACGCCGCCAGGCACTGCCGGACGGCGGCGATCAGCGCCCGGGAGCGGACGTCCCCGGTGACGCCCGGCTGCATGCCGTTGGTGACGTAGCCGAAGCCGATGCCCAGCTCCGGGTCGGCGAAGCCGAGCGAGCCGCCCCGGCCGGGGTGGCCGAAGCTCGCCGGGGAGGCCATCGGCGAGGTGCCGCCGTGCCGGAAGAAGCCCTGCCCGAAGGCGGTGTTCACGATCAGCACCCGGTCCGGCCCCTGCACCGAGGGGCCGGCCGCCTCGGCCAGGGTCTCCCGCTCGAACAGCGCGGGCAGCCGCTGCCCGGGCGCGTCGGCCCGGTCGGCGGCGCCGATCAGCGCGGCGTAGAACCGGGCCAGCGAGCGGGCGGTGCCGATCCCGCCCGCGCCGGGCACCTCGACGGCCTGCACCGCGGGGTCGTTCAGGTCCACGCTGCTGCGCACCGAGCCGAACGAGCGGGCGGTCAGCGAGCGCGGGTCCCGGTAGGCGTCCAGCACGGACTGCTTGGGGCGCATCCGCATCCCGCCCGGGCCGAGCCTGGCGGCCTCCGGCGCGGGCAGGTCGACCAGCCGGCCGACCCGGTCGGCCGCGGCGGCGGGCAGGCCGATCCACAGGTCCAGGCCGAGCGGGGCGGCGACCTCCTCCGCGAAGTACCGCCCCACGCTGCGGCCCCCGGCCCGCCGGACCACCTCGCCGACCAGCCAGCCGAAGGTCAGCGGGTGGTACCCGTGCGCGGTGCCGGGCTCCCAGGCGGGGGCCTGGGCGGCGACGGCCGCGGCGGCCGGCTCCCAGGCCAGCACGTCCTCGATCCGCAGCGGCACGTCCAGCGCGGGCAGCCCGGCCTGGTGCGAGAGCAGCCAGCGCACCGGGACGCGCTCCTTCCCGGCCCGGGCGAACTCCGGCCAGTACGCGGCGACCGGCGCGTCCAGGTCGAGCAGCCCGCGCTGGGCGAGGTGCAGGGCGGCGGCGGCGGTCAGCCCCTTGGTGACGGAGCGCAGCACCTGCGCCGTCCCCTCCTGCCAGCCGACCGCCGGGGCCGGTCTGGCCCCGACCTCCGGCCGGGCGTCCCCGCCCCACAGGTCGACCACCTTCCGGCCGTCCAGGTACAACGCGAAGGCGGCGCCGAGCTCCCCGTACTGCCGGAAGTTGCCCGCGAAGGCCTCCCGGACCGGCTCGAACCCGTCCGCCACGAACCCCTGGATCTGCTGGATCTCCACCCCGCCACCCTATGCACTGCGGGGCGTCACTCCACCGTCCACCCGATGTGGCCGATGCCGGAGGAGTAGATGGCGCAGTGGCCGGAGGACTCCTGGGTCTGGCCCGGCCGGGCGGTCACCGAGTTGCCCGTGACGTCCGGCGCCCAGCCGCAGACGATGTCGGCGTGGAAGGTGATCGGGCCGCCGGTGTTGTTGGTGCAGTCGACGCCCCCGTACAGCGGGTCGTTGTTGTGGATCCAGGTGGTGCAGTCCAGGCCCGAGCGGACGGACCTGGCGGCGGGGGCGGGCGCGGCGGCGGCGGGCAGTGCGGTGGCGAGCGCGGCCAGCGCGGCCGCGGCCACGGACAGGACGACGGTGCGGTTCTTCAACTCTGCTCCTCGGGAGGGCTCCTGACGGTCCGGCCTGGTCATTCCCGGGCCGATCCCTGCGTATACCAACTCTTTCGGGTGACAGCGCCCCGGCAGCGCCCCGACGCCGCGCCGCCCGGCCGCCGCCCGCCACAATGGCCGACATGGAGAACCCCGCAACCAACCTCGACGAGATCCTCGACGTGGTCGACGAGCAGGACCGGGTGCTGCGCACCGCGCCCCGCTCCGAGGTCTACCGCGACGGCCTGATCCACCGCTGCGTCTTCGTCCTGGTCCGCGACCCGCAGGGCCGGATCTTCACCCACCGCCGCACCGACACCAAGGCGTTCGCCCCCGGCGCGCACGACTGCTTCGTCGGCGGCGTGGTCGGCGCCGGCGAGGGCTACCCCGAGGCCGCCGTCCGGGAGGCCGAGGAGGAGCTGGGCGTCAGCGGCATCCGCACCCGCCCGCTGTTCCGCTTCCTGTACACCGACGGCGACCGCCACAGCTGGTGGTCCGACGTCCACGAGGCCGACTGGGACGGCCCGGTGCAGCCGCAGGAGTCGGAGGTCGCCTGGTACGACTGGCTCACCGAGGAGCAGCTCGCCGAACGCCTCGACACCTGGGAGTTCGTCCCCGACGGCCGCGAGGCCTACCGCCGCTACCTGGCCCGGCGCAGCACCGGCTGATCGACGCCGGAGGCCCTAGGGTGGGCCGCATGGCTTCCCGTACGCCGTCCGCGGCCCCCCGCGCGGAGGAACAGCACTCCGCCACCCGTGCGCCCCGGCGGCGGCTGAGCGTCGACGAGCGCCGCGAACAGCTGATCGCGGTGGCGCTCCAGCTGTTCTCGGACCGCGCGCCCGAGGACGTCTCGATCGACGACATCGCCGCCGCCGCGGGCGCCTCCCGCCCGCTGGTGTACCACTACTTCCCCGGCAAGCAGGCCCTGTACGAGGAGGCGCTGCGCCGGGCCGGGCGAGAGCTGGCCGGGCGCTTCGAGGAACCCGGCGAGGGGGCGCTGTCCGAACGCCTGTACCGCGTCATGGGCCGCTACCTCGACTTCGTGCAGTCCCACGCGGCGGGCTTCACCGCGCTGCTGCGCGGCGGCTCGGTCGTCGCCGGCCCCGACGCGGGCGCCGTCATCGACCAGGTCCGGCTGGCCGCGCAGGAGCAGATCCTGCGGCACCTCGGCGTCCCCGACCCCGGCCCCACCCTGCGCCGCACCGTCCGGGCCTGGATCGCCAACGCCGAGATCAGCTCGCTGGACTGGCTCGCCGACAAGCCCGTCCCGGTCGAGACGCTACAGCTCCACCTGGTCCAGGAACTCGTCGCCGCCCTCACCGTCGCCGCCGCCCGCGAGCCCGAACTCGCCTCCCTCCTCGGCGAGTTCTTCGCCGCCGAACGCCCCGACGGCCCCACCGCCCGACTCGTCCGCGACCTCGCCACCGCCCTCGCCTCCCCCACCCTGGCCGACTCCCTCCTCAGACTCGCCACCCCGCCTACCCCCTGACCCCCGCCCCACCAACCACCGCCACCCGCACCCCGCCCCTGACCCACCCACCTCGCCGATCCGTCCTCACCCGACCCACCGCGCCCCACCCGCACCCGCACACCCCCACCCGACCCGCCGACCACCGCCACCCGGGTCTGATACAAAGTGGCTGAACTGTCCACACCCGAGAACGAGGGGGCTCGGCGAATGACGCAGGACGGCTTCGCCGCCGCAGACCGGATCACGGCCACGCTGGACGCGGCGTGCGCCGCACTTCTCGGCAGCCGCGCCACCCACTACCAGGCCGAGGCGCTCACCGCCTTCCGCGGCTCCGAACACCCCGCCGCCAAGGCGCTGTTCGGCCTGCGGATCAGCCAGATCGGCCCCGGCCTGCTCGCCGTGCCGAAGCTCGGCACCGTCGTCGAGGTGTCCAACCTCCGGCGCCCGAACGCCGCCGCCGGCCGCGAGGCCGTTCCGGTGCTGGCGCAGCGTTACGGCGCGTCCGCGCTCGGCCTGGCCGACCTGCCGTCAGCCACCGCGCTGCGCCTGTCCGTCGAGCCGACCGGGCTGGAGGGCGAGGACGTGGCCGGGTTCACCCCGGCCCTCGCCGCGCTCGCCGAGCCGCGGGCGATCGTCGCGCCCGAGGAGCTGTCGACCGGCTCCGGCGTGGAGGCGCGCCTGGTGGTGCCGCCCGCGTTCCACACCCTGACCGTCCGCGGCTCGGGCAACGCGCTGTCCGCGCACCTGGCGGAGACCGCCGAGGAGGTGTTCTCGGGCGGTTCCCCGGCCGAGCGCAACGACTTCGCGGTGGTGGCCGCGCTGCTCGCCGAGCAGTTCGCCGCGGCGGACATCGCCTACGCGGGCGTCGGCGCGCTGGTGGTGAACGGGCGCCGCACGCGGATGACGCTGGTGGTCTCGACCGTCCAGTGCTCGCAGCCGATCCAGGAGCTGGCGGTGGAGCTGTCCACCGAGCGCCCGTACGCCGAGGTGTGGACGGTGCTGCTGCCGGCCGGCCCGGCGGCGCTGCTGGTGGAGACCCGGACCGTCCCGGCGCTGAAGGAGCTGCGGGACGAGAACCCGACCGGCCGCGTGGTGAGCACCGTGGCCGAGGCCTTCGTGCCGATGCCGGACGGAGCCACCGTGCTGACCGTCCAGCTGGCCACCTCGGACGCCGAGAGCTGGGACGTCTACACCGAGGTGTTCGCGGACCTGCTGCGCACCGTCCAACTCGCCTGGGACGGCGTCGCGGTGGCCCCGGCGCCGGTGCCGGTGGGCCGGACCCTCCCGGCGCAGTCCGTGCCGGTGCCCGCGCAGGCCCCGGCGGCGACCGCCCCCGCGCCCGCCGCGCCGCCGACCGCTCCTCCGGCCGCCCCGCCGGTGCAGGTGCCGGTCGCGGCGTCCGAACCGCCGGAGAGCCCGTCGGGGACGGCGGTGCGGGTGCCGCCCTCCGACTTCAACCCCTTCGCCACCCCGGCCCCCGGCGACCTGCCCGCGCAGGCGACCGCCTCCCCGGTGCTGGCCTCCACGGACTCCTTCGCCGCGCCCGCGCCCGCCCCGCAGCCCGCGCCCGCCTTCGTCCCGGAGCCGGAGCCCACCCCGGAGCCCGCACCCGTCCTCGCGTCCGCGCCCGTTCACGAGCCCGCCCCGCAGCCCGTCGCGGCGGCCCCGCAGGTCGAGGACGAGGAGCCGAAGGGCCGGCTGGTCAAGGTCCCGCCGCCGGACTTCAACCCATTCGCCCAGACCAGCGCCCCCGCGGCCCCGGTGCAGGCGCAGGCCGCGCCCGCCGCCGACCCGTTCGCCGGCAGCGACCCGTTCGGTGCGCGGGACCCGTTCGGTGGCCCGGCCCCCGCCGCCGCCCCGGCCCCGGAACCGGCCGCCGAGCCCGAGCAGGCCGACCCGACCAAGGGCCGCCTGGTGAAGGTCCCGCCGCCGGACTTCAACCCCTTCGCACCCCCGGCCCCCAGCGCCACCACCGCGCCCGCCGAGGAGACCGAAGAGGCCGACCCCACCAAGGGCCGCCTGGTCAAGGTCCCGCCGCCGGACTTCAACCCCTTCGCCCAGACCAGTACCCCCACCCTCGCTGCCGTCCCGGCCGCTCCGGCCCCGGCACCCGCCCCGGTCGCCGCGCCCCGCCCGGCCGCCGCCGACCCGTTCGGAACGACGCTCTCCTCCGAACCGGTCGACCCGTTCGGCACCGTGACCGGCCCGTCCGCGAGCGCCCCGGCCCCGGCGATCCCGCCGCGTCCGAGCGCCCCGCCGGTCGTCCCGGCCGCCGAGCCGGAGGAGGCCGACCCGACCAAGGGCCGGCTGGTGAAGGTCCCGCCGCCGGACTTCAACCCCTTCGCACCCCCGGCCCCCAGCGCCGCCACCACCGCGCCCGCCGAGGAGACCGAAGAGGCCGACCCCACCAAGGGCCGCCTGGTCAAGGTCCCCCCGCCGGACTTCAACCCCTTCGCCCAGACCAGCACCCCCACCGCCCCGGCGCAGCCCCAGGCTCCGCCGCCGCCGCCCGCCGCCAGCCCCTTCGGCTGACCGGGCCGTCCGAGCGCCCTGTCGACACCTCCTGTCGGCGCCTCCTGCGAAGGTCACCGCACCACCCACCGCAGGAGGGCCGACACCGTGGGCACCTGGGCCACCGGCCCCTTCGACAACGACGTCGCCGCCGACTTCGCGGACGGCCTGGACGAGGCCACCCCGGAGCGGCGCGCCGCCCTGGTCCGCACCGCGCCGACCCGCGCCCTGCGCGCCCCGGACGGCCTGGACCACTCCGTCGGCCTGCCCACCGTCGCCGCCGCCGCGCTGGTGGCCGCGCAGTGCCCGGGCGGCGAGCCGGTCACCAGCGGCTACGGTCCCCAGCAGCCGCTGCCGTCGCTCGTCGAACTGCGTCCGCTCGCGGCCAGAGTGGTCGCCCGGGCCCTCGGCCCCGACTCCGACCTGGTCGAGGGCTGGTGCACGTACGCCGCCCACCTGGCGGGGCGGGTCGGAGCGGCTGCACGCCGTCCTGCGCGAGCCCGCGCCCCCGTTCCCGGCCAGGACACCCTGTTCTGACCCTGTTGTTCTGACGCTGCCCGGAACGACCCGCCGGAACGACCCGTCAGGCCACCTGCGCCCGGCGGTCGTCGACCTCCTCCGCGAGGACGGCCATCCGGTAGAGCGCGACGAAGTACCCGGTGGCGTAGGTGTCGGCGGCGACGGCCGGCAGCAGTTCGGCGAGCAGGGCCCGGCGCCGGCGCAGGTGTTCGCGGTGGCGGGCGTCGAGCGGGCCGTCGAGGGTGGCGACGGTGCAGCCGGCGAGCGTGGTGGCCAGGGACTCGCCTTGGGGTTCCCGGTCGTACCAGTCCGGGGGGAACCGCAGGGCGCCGAACTCCTCCAGGAGCTGGGCCAGCAGTTCGATCTGATGTTCGAGCATGCCAATGATCATGCCGCACCGCCGGGCGGATGGGAACGCATGTCGCACACATCACCCCCACCTCTCCCCCGCGATCCGGCACCCGTCGAACGGGCCGCCGGTGCGGCGAATTCCCTCCTCATCGCGGAAACCCGCGCGCGGTCCAGACCTATTGCCATTCCATTACCTGCTCCCTACCCTCCAATGACACAGGACCTCCAGGGCTCCCCGACGGCCAAGGAGTCCGCTGCCCGCGCGCCCACCGGCCCGCCGGGCCGCGGCCTGCGATCCGCACCTGCACACGCACAACTCCTCCCCCACAGGCAGTGGAGCCCGCCGCGCGCCTCGCCCCGCGGCGCCGCTCCCGGACACAGGAGCCCCACATGCGCAGACGTCGGTACCGCCTCCCCCTCCTCACCGTCGGCAGCCTGCTCGCCCCGCTGCTGGCCGTCTCCCTCCCGGCCCAGAGCGCGCACGCGGCCGAGCCCACCGCGGTCTTCCACAAGGACCAGGACTGGGGCTCGGGTTACGGCGGCGGCTACACCATCACCAACGCCGGCAGTGCTGCGATCAACGGCTGGACGCTGGAGTTCGACCTCCCGGCGAACAACACCCTCGGCTCGCTGTGGAACGCCACGTACACCGCCGCGGCCTCCCACGTCACCGTGAAGAACCCGAGCTGGCAGCCGCAGATCGCACCCGGCGCCTCGTACGACTTCGGTTTCAACGTGGCCTACTCGGGCCCGTTCGCGGAGCTGAAGAACTGCAAGCTGAACGGCCGGCCGTGCGACGGCGGCGGCGCCGACACCCAGGCGCCGTCGGTGCCGACGAACGTGGTCGCGACGCAGTCCGGCGCGGGCCGGGCGACGGTGTCCTGGACGGCCTCCACCGACAACGTGCGGGTCGCCGGGTACGACGTGTACGAGGGCGCCGCCAAGGTGTCCACGGTGACGGGCGACGGCACGGCGGTGACGCTCACCGGCCTGGCGGACGGCCGGCACGCGTTCACCGTGGTCGCGTTCGACACCTCGGCCAACCGCTCGGCGGCCTCCGCCCCGGCGACGGTGACCATCACCCCGCCGCCGCCGGACACCGAGGCCCCGACCGCCCCGGGCACCCCGGTGGGCACCTCGGCGGGCGCCGGCACGATCGGCCTGGCCTGGGGCGCGGCGACCGACAACGTCGGGGTGACGGCGTACGACGTGTACAACGGCGGGGCCCCGGCCCTGACGGTCGCCGCCCCCGCCACCTCGGCGACGGTCTCCGGCCTGTCCCCGGACACCCCGTACACCTTCACCGTGAAGGCCAGGGACGCGGCGGGCAACACCTCCCCGGCCTCCAACCCGGTGACCCTGCGCACCGGCAAGGTCAACCCGCGGACCGGCCTGACCATCGGCTACTTCACCCAGTGGTCGGTGTACGCGCGCGGCTACAGCGTGAAGAAGCTGGACACCTCGGGCAGCGCCGCGAAGCTGGACTACCTGAACTACGCGTTCGCCAACATCCACCCCTCCACCAAGCAGTGCTTCCTCACCAACAAGGCGGCGGGCAATGACTCCGACCCGAACGCGGGCGACGGCGCGGGCGACGCCTGGGCCGACTTCGGGCGCGGCTGGGACGCGGGCACCTCGGTGGCGGGGACGACCGACACCTGGGACCAGAAGCTCGCGGGCAACTTCAACCAGCTCAAGCAGCTGAAGGCCAAGTACCCGAACCTCAAGGTGCAGATCTCGCTGGGCGGTTGGTCCTACAGCAAGTGGTTCTCCGACGCGGCGGCCACCGACGCCTCCCGCAAGGCGCTGGTCTCCTCCTGCATCGACCTGTACATCAAGGGCAACCTGCCGGTGATCGACGGCCGCGGCGGCGCCGGTTCGGCGGCGGGCATCTTCGACGGCATCGACCTGGACTGGGAGTGGCCGAACTCGGAGGGCCACCTCGGCAACGTGATCCGCCCGGCCGACAAGGCCAACTACACCCTGCTGGCCCAGGAGTTCCGCCGCCAGCTGGACGCCCTCGGCGCCACCACCGGCAAGCACTACACGCTGAGCGCCTTCCTGCCCGCCGACCCGGCGAAGATCTCCGCGGGCATCGACATCCCGGGCCTGTTCGGGGCGTTCGACTTCGCCACCGTCCAGGGCTACGACTACCACGGCGCCTGGGAGACGACCACCAACCAGCAGTCCGCGCTGAAGGTCGCCGCGGGCGACCCGTCCACCCCGGACCGGCGGTTCAGCTCGGAGATCGCCGTCAACGCGTACGTCGACGGCGGCGCCCCGAAGTCCAAGCTGACCCTGGGCGTGCCGTTCTACGGCCGCGGCTGGACGGGCGTCCCGCGCGGCACCACCAACGGGCTGTTCCAGACCGCGACCGGCCCCGCGCCGGGCAGCTACGAGAACGGCTTCGAGGACTACCACAAGCTCAAGGAGAAGCTGGCGGGCGGCGGTTACACCCTCTACCGGGACGCGGTGGCCGGCCACGCGTACCTCTACAACGGCACCGTGCTCTACACCTACGACGACCCCACCGAGATCACCCGGAAGGCCAACTGGATCAAGGACCAGGGCCTCGCCGGGGCGATGATCTGGTCCTTCGACGGGGACACCGCCAACGGCGAGTTGATGACGGCGCTCGCCAACGGCCTGAAGTGACGCCGTAGTTCAGGCGCGGCGTGCCAGGTGGACGACGTCCGGCACGCCGCGCTCGACCGGGATCTCCTCGGTGCGGACGTCGGTGAACCCGGCCGCCCGCAGCGCCCGTTCGAAGGCGGCGGACGGCTGGGCGCTCCACACCGCCAGCACGCCGCCGGGGTTGAGCCGGGCGGCGGCGTGCGCCAGCCCGGCCGGCCCGTACAGCCGGTCGTTCTCGGCGCCGACCGTCCAGTCCGGCCCGTTGTCGATGTCGAGGCAGAGCGCGTCGTAGCGCTCGCCCGCCCCCGCCAGGTACGCCACCAGGTCGGTGTGCAGCACCTCCACCCGGGGGTCGTCCAGCGCCCCGGCGGAGAACGCGCCGAGCGGGCCGGTGCGGTGCCAGTCGATGATCGCCGCCTCCCGCTCGGCCACCGCGATCCGCGACCAGCGCGGTTCGGCGGCGGCGTGCGCCAGCGAGAAGCCGACGCCCAGGCCGCCGATCAGCACGCTGGGGCGCTCCACCGCCGCGAGCGCGTCCGACGCGGCCCGCACCAGCAGCCGTTCGGAGCGGCCGTCGACGGTGTCCATCAGGAAGCAGCCGTTCACGATGACCTCGCAGTGCGCCCCGCGCCGCCGCAGCACCACCTCGCCGCTCGCGCTCTCCCGCCGGTCGAGCACCTCGGCCTCGCCCAGGCCCCGGCGGCTGGGCAGCACGGCCCCTGCTGACTCCACGGACATGCGGCAACTCCTCGGAGGGTCGGTACCGATCGTGGTCCCACTGACCCTAACCGACCCGGCCGGTCACCGTCCGCTACCCCTGCGGATCGGGCGTCAGCCCGGCCGGGGCGACCGGCGCGCCGCCCTTCACCTTCGGGCTGCGCCGCCCGCGCCGCTCCAGCCACTTGGCGAACCAGGACAGCAGCAGACACATGCCGATGTAGACCGGGGCGATCACCATCACCACCGGGATGAACGGCAGGTCGTAGTCGAGGTTGGTGGCGATCAGCTTCCCGGCGTGCAGGAACTCCTCGTAGGTGATCAGGAAGCCGAGCGAGGTGTCCTTCAGCGCCACCACCAGCTGGCTGACGATGGTCGGCAGCATCGCCCGGTTCGCCTGCGGCACCAGCACGTACGCCATCACCTGGGTCTTGCGCAGCCCCAGCGCGTACGCCGCCTCCCGCTGCCCCTTGGGCACCGCGAGCACCCCGGCCCGGAACACCTCGGCCAGCACCGAGCCGTTGTACAGCGTCAGCCCGGCGACCAGCGCCCACATCGGCGGCGCCTTGAGCGCCACGAAGATGAAGAAGATCATCACCAGCAGCGGCATCGCCCGGAAGAACTCCACCACCACGGTCGACGCCCAGCGCACCACCCGGTGGTCGGAGAGCCGCCCGGCGGCGAACAGCGCGCCGAAGGGGAGGGCGAACAGCGCCGTCCAGCCGAAGGCCTTCAGGGTGTTGCCCAGCCCGCGCAGCAGCAGCTCCTGGACGCCCTTGTACTCGAAGGGCATCCACTTCTGGTACGTGAACTGCTGGGTGTGGAACAGCATGTAGACCACCCAGCCGACCACCGCGGCGATCGCCAGCAGCGCCAGCCACCCGTACAGCCGGTGCCGGGCCAGCGCCTTCGGGCCGGGGACGTCGTACAGCGCGGAGGACTCCACCGTCATCGGGACACCGCCACCCGTCGTTCCAGCAGGTTGAACAGGGCGCTGATCGCCAGCGTCAGGACCAGGTAGCCGACCGCGATCCAGACGAAGGTCCAGACGATGCTGTAGCCCAGCTCGTTGATGGTCCGGTAGGTGCCGAGCAGTTCGACCACGCTGAACGACCCGGCGATCGCGGTGTTCTTCGCCAGTGCGATCATCACGCTGCCCAGCGGGGCGACCACCGAGCGGTACGCCTGCGGCAGGACCACCAGGCCCAGCGTCTGGGTGAACGTCAGGCCCAGGCTGCGGGCCGCCTCGCCCTGCCCGACCGGCACCGTGTTCACCCCGGAGCGCAGCGTCTCGCAGACGAACGCCGAGGTGTAGCAGCCCAGCGCGAGCACCGCGAAGGTGAAGAACGGCAGCGTGATGTCGAACCGGGGCAGCCCGAGCACCACGATGAAGAACAGCAGCGTCAGCGGCGTGTTGCGCAGCACCGTCACCCACCCGGTGCCGAACGCCCGCAGCGGCTTGACCGGCGAGACCCGGAACCCCGCGACCACCACCCCGAGTGCCAGCGCCAGCGCCGCGCTCACCAGGGTCAGCCACAGCGTGCCGAGGAACCCGTGCCAGTACGTGGACCAGTTGTCGGTCAGGACGTGCACCTGTCCTCCTCCCTCCTACCGGTACCGGTCGATGGCCGGCGGTTCGGGCGCGGGCACTCCGGACAGACCGAGCGTCGCGTCGTACGCCCGCTTCCAGTCGCCGTTCTGCTCGTGCCGCTGCAACGCGTCGTCCAGCGCCAGCCGCAGCACCGTGTCGTTCTTCGGCACGCCGATGCCGTACGGCTCGGTGGAGAACGGCTGCCCGGCCATCTTCAGCTCGTCCGGCACCTTCGCCGCGTAGCCCTGCAGGATCGCGTTGTCGGTGGTCACCGCGTCGACCTGACCGGTGATCAGGTTGTCCACGCAGGCCGAGTAGGTGTCGTAGCCGATCAGCTTCGCCTGCGGGTAGTCCTTCTGGATCCGCTGGTACGGGGTCGACCCGGCCGCCGAGCAGACCTTCCGCCCGGTCAGGTCCTGCGGGCCGTCGATCTTCGTCTCGTTCTTGCGGACCAGCAGGGCCTGCCCGGCGATGAAGTACGGGCCCGCGAAGCCGACCAGCTTCTTGCGGTTGTCGTTGATGGTGTAGGTGCCCACGTAGTAGTCGACCTGCCCGTTCTGCAGCGCCGTCTCGCGGTTGGCGGAGGCGATGGTGCGGAACTCGATCTGCTCGGGGGCGAAGCCCAGGTCGGCGCCGACCATCTTGGCGATCTCGATGTCGAAGCCGGAGTACTCGCCGGTGGCCGGGTTCTTCTCCCCCAGGTACGGCTGGTCCTCCTTGGCGCCGACCACCAGGTGGCCGCGGGCGCGGGCCGCGTCCAGGGTCGGCGAGCCGGTGACGGTGTCGCCGCTGCGCACCTGGTAGCTCGGCAGCGCGCCGGCCTGCGGGCCCTTCGGCGGCGGGGTGCCCTCCTTCCCGCAGCCCGCCAGCACGGCGAGCGCGGTCAGCACGGCGAGCAGGACGGGCAGGACGGGCCCGGGCGGTGCGGTGTGTTTCCTCAAGCCCGCCGCCTCAGTGCTTCAGGATCTTGGAGAGGAAGTCCCGGGCCCGTTCGCTGCGCGGGTCGGCGAAGAACTCCTCGGGGACGCGGTCCTCGACGATCCGCCCGTCCGCCATGAACACCACGCGGTTGGCGGCCGAGCGGGCGAAGCCCATCTCGTGGGTGACCACCACCATGGTCATGCCCTCGGCGGCCAGCGCGCGCATGACCTCCAGCACCTCGTTGATCATCTCGGGGTCGAGCGCCGAGGTCGGCTCGTCGAACAGCAGCGCCTTCGGGTCCATCGCCAGCGCCCGGGCGATCGCCACCCGCTGCTGCTGGCCGCCGGACAGCTGCGCCGGGTACTTGGCCTCGTGCGCCGCCAGCCCGACCCGCTCCAGCAGCTGCCGGCCCTTGGCCTCCGCCTCGGCCTTCCCCCGCTTGCGGACCTTGAGCTGGGCCAGCGTGACGTTCTGCAGCACCGTCTTGTGCGCGAACAGGTTGAAGGACTGGAACACCATCCCCACCTCGGCGCGCAGCCGGGCCAGCCCCTTGCCCTCGGCGGGCAGCGGCCGGCCCTCGATCAGGATGGTGCCGCTCTCCACCGTCTCCAGCCGGTTGATCGCCCGGCACAGCGTGGACTTCCCCGACCCGGACGGGCCGATCACCACCACGACCTCGCCCCGACCCACCGTCAGGTCGATGTCCTGCAGCACGTGCAGGTCCCCGAAGTGCTTGTTCACCCCGCGCAGTTCGATCAGCGGCTCCCCGACCGGGCCGCCCGCGGCGGCCGCCCCGGTCCCCTCCCCCTCGGCCGTCACCTGTCGCGCCGCCCCTTCAGCAGCCAGCCCAGCGCCGCCCCGGCCAGCAGCGTCGCCAACAGCGCGATCCACAGCGGGCAGGTGACGGTGAACACCCAGAACTGGATCCTCACCTTCTCCAGGTTGGCGAACAGGAACCAGATCGCCAGCACCACGATGACGCCGATGCCGATGTACCGGGTCGGGATGCCCGCGATCTCACTGCGCCGGGCGCCCGTCGGAGAACCACCTGATGTCTTGGTCACCCCCGCAGTCTGCGCCCGCCCACCACCCGCCGACCGCCTCGCCACCCCGCCGCCGCGGGCCATTCACCCGTCCGCGTCACCCCCGGCCGATCGTCACACCGGCGGCCCGGCACCCGCTACCGCTCGTCCCGCCAGGACCGCCAGAGCGCCGAGTACGGCCCGCCGGAGGCCACCAGCTCCGGGTGCGACCCGTACTCGGTGATCCGGCCCTGCTCGACCACCGCGATCACGTCGGCGTCGTGCGCGGTGTGCAGCCGGTGGGCGATCGCCACCACCGTGCGCCCGGCCAGCACCCGGGACAGCGAACGCTCCAGGTGCCGGGCGGCCCGCGGGTCGAGCAGCGAGGTGGCCTCGTCCAGCACCAGGGTGTGCGGGTCGGCCAGCACCAGCCGGGCCAGCGCCAGCTGCTGGGCCTGGGCGGGCGTCAGCGCGGTGCCGCCGGAGCCGACCTCGGTGTCCAGGCCGTCCGGCAGCGCGTCCGCCCAGCCCTCGGCGTCGACCGCGGCGAGCGCGGCGCGCAGCTCGGTGTCGTCGGCGTCCGCCCGGGCCAGGTGCAGGTTGTCCCGCAGGGTGCCGACGAAGACGTGGTGCTCCTGGTTGACCAGCGCGACCTCGGTGCGCACCCGCTCGGCCGGCATCCGCGACAGCTGCGCCCCGCCGAGCGTGACCCGGCCCCGGCCCGGCGCGTAGATGCCCGCCAGCAGCCGGCCGAGCGTCGACTTGCCCGCCCCCGACGGCCCGACCAGGGCGACCCGGCTGCCCGGTTCGACGTCCAGCGTGATGTCGCGCAGCACGTCCGCCCCCTCGCGGTAGCCGAAGCTGACCTGCCGGGCCTCGACCCGGCGCCCGTCCGGGCGCAGCGCCGCGTCGGTCTCCGGTTCGACGACCTCGCGGACGCCGACCAGCCGGGCCAGCGAGGCCTGCCCGATCTGGAGTTCGTCGTACCAGCGCAGCAGCCGGGAGACCGGGTGCACCAGGGCCTGGGTGTACAGCACGCCGGTGGTCAGCCGGCCCGGGCTGACCCAGCCGTGCAGGGCGAACAGGCCGCCCAGCACCAGGGTGCCGAGCACGGCCAGCGCGTAGGTGCCGTCCACGGTGGGGAACCAGACGCTGCGCAGCCACAGGGTGTACCGCTCCCAGGAGATCCACTCGCGGATCTTCCGGTCCGCCAGCTCCACCCGGTGCTCGCCCAGCCGCAGCGACTCGACCGTCCGCCCGGCGTCGACCGTCTCGGCGAGCACGGTGTTGACCGCCGCGTACCCGGCCGACTCGCTGCGGTAGGACTGCGGGGCCCGCCGGAAGTACCACCTGGAGGTGAGGAACAGCAGCGGCAGGCCGAGCACGGCGGTGGCGGCCAGCAGCGGGGACGTCACCACCAGGGCGCCGAGCACCAGCACCACCGAGACCACGGCGACCACCAGTTCGGGCACCGCGTCGCGCACCGAGCGGGCCAGCCGGTCGATGTCCGTGGTGCCCCGGGAGACCAGGTCCCCGGTGCCGGCCCGCTCCAGCACGCCCAGCGGCAGCGCCACCGCGCGGACCAGGAAGTCCTCCCGCAGGTCGGCCAGCACCTCCTCGCCGAGCACGCTGCCGCGCAGCAGCGACAGCCCGGTGAACACCGACTGCACCACCAGCGCGGCCAGGTACCACCCGATCGCGGCGGCCACCCGCCCGCCGCCGTCCGTCGCCAGCGACTCCACCAGCGAGCCGAGCACGGCCGGCCCGACCAGCCCCGCCACCGTCGCCGTCCCGTGCAGGGCCACCACCCCCGCCAGCCCGCCGCGGTGGCGCCGCAGCAGCATCCGCCCGTACGCCCGCACGGCCGTGGCGGAGCCGACCGGCAGCGTGGTGGCCGGCTCCTGCTCGTGGATCTTCGGGGGCTTCACTGCGCACTCCTTCGGTTTCGGTGGACGTACGGACGCCCGGTCGTGCGGGGGCACGGCTGCCCGGTCGTCCGGGGGCACAACTGCCCGGTCACTGCGCGCCTCCCGTCGGCCCGGAGCCCGCCGGGGCCTCCGCCGGCTCCGGGAGGACCGCGCCCGGAACGACCGTGCCCGGGAGGACCGCGCCCGGGAGGACCGCGCCCGGGACGGCCGCGCCCGGGACCGCCGCGCCCCGGCCGCCCGGGGTGTCCGGCGCGGTCTCCTCCCGGGTGACGACGGCGCGGTAGCGCGGTTCGCCGGCCATCAGCTCGCGGTGGGTGCCCGCGGCGGCGACCCGGCCCTGCCGGAGCAGCAGGACGGTGTCCGCCCGGTCGAGCAGCAGCGGGCTGGTGGCGAAGACCACCGTGGTGCGCCCGGAGCGCACCTCGCGCAGGCCCGCGGCGATCCGCGACTCGGTGTGGGCGTCGACCGCGCTGGTCGGTTCGTCCAGCACCAGCACCGGCGGGTCGGCCACCAGCGAGCGGGCCAGGGCGAGGCGCTGGCGCTGGCCGCCGGAGAGCGAGCGGCCGCGTTCGGTGATCCGGGCCGCCATCGGGTCTCCCGCGCACTCGGGCGAGCCGTCGACGAGCGCCTCCAGCGCGTCCTGCGCGCGGGCCGCGGCCAGTGCCTCGGCGGGTTCGACCCGGCCGGAGCGGGGGACGTCGAGCAGTTCGGCGAGCGTGCCGGAGAGCAGCACCGGCTCCTTGTCGTGGACCAGCACCGCGGCCCGGGCGACGGCCGGCGGCACCCCGTCCAGTTCGACGCCGCCGAGCCGGACGGAGGGCCGGGCGGCCTGCCCCTCGGCGAGCACGGGCCGGCCCCCGAGCCGGGCCGCCAGCTCGCCCGCCGCGTCCGGGTCCCCGCAGACCACGGCGGTCAGCCGCCCGGCCCGGGCGGTCAGGCCGCTGACCGGGTCGTGCAGGTCCGACCGGGCGGCCCGGCGCAGCAGTTCGGCCCCGGCCCCGGCGTCCGGCGGGGTGTCGTCGGGCGCCTCGCCGTCCCTGGCCAGCGAGAGCACCTTCACCGCCCGCCCGGCGGAGACCCGGGCGACGCTCCAGGCGTGCGCGGCCTCGCCGATGACCCGCAGCGGGGCGGCGAGGAAGGCGGTGGCGCCGTAGACGGCGATCAGTTTGCCCACGCCGATCGAGCCGTCGAGGGCGAGCCGGACGCCGTACCAGGTGACCCCGATGACGAACAGGCCGGGCAGCAGCACCTCCTGGGCCTGCATCAGCGCCCAGGTGCGGGCGGTGCGGACGGCGGCGGCGCGGACCCGCTGGGAGGCGGCCCGGTACCGGCGCAGGAACAGCTCCTCGCCGCCGATGCCGCGCAGCACCCGCAGCCCGGCCACCGTGTCGGCGGCCAGCTCGGAGGCCTTGCCGCCGAGCGCCCGCTGCTCGGTGTAGCGCCGTTCGAACGGCCCGAGCAGCGGCCACACCGCGGCGGCCAGCACGGGCACCCCGAGCAGCACGGCCAGGCCGAGGCCGGGCTGGCGCCACAGCACCACGGCGCTGACGCCGAGCCAGGCCAGCACCGCGCCGTACAGCCGGGCGGTGAGCTCGACGTACCAGCCGATCTTCTCGACGTCGCCGCTGGAGACGGCGACGATCTCGCCGGTGGCGATCCGCCGGCTCAGCCCGCCGCCGAGCGCGGAGGCCTGACGGGCCACCAGTTGGCGGATCTGGGAGGCGGCCTGGATCCAGTTCCACACCACCTGGCGGTGCACCAGCACCGTCATCGCGGTCTGCAGGGCGGACAGCAGCAGGGCGAGCAGGCCGGCCGCCAGCAGGCCCCGGGTGTCGTGGTCGACGACGGCCTGGACGCCGCGGCCGACCGCGACGGGCAGCGCGGCCATCGAGCCGAGCTCCAGCGTGCTCCACAGCGTGGCGAGCAGTCGGCCCCGGCGCTGGGCGCGGCCGAGCCAGCGCAGGAAGCCGCGCGGCGAGCTGAGGTCGGGGCTGCCGGGATCGGGCAGCGGCAGGGGGACGAGCGGCATGGTCGCTCCGTTGCGGGGTGGGACGGGGCAGGGCGGGACGGAGGGGACGGGCCCGTCCGGCGGAGTGCGGGCGGGGTCGTCCGGCCGGGCCCGGTGGGGCGCGGCGCGTCGGAGGGGTGCGGCGGATCGGGTGGTCGGCTCGTCACATGCGGTGAGCCTGACCGCCGCGGTGTGACGCACGCAACGGGTTTTCCGGCGGATCGGCCCGATCCGGCCGCCGTCCCCATCCGCTTTCATCCGTTCCGGGGAACTCCCGAACGGCGGGAATAAGCCAGTGCCGACGGCCGTTGCCAGCGCTCCGGAAGCAGAAGCACAACCGAAGGGCGCCCCTTCCCGTGACCAGCACCCCCGCAGTACCCCCGATCCCCTCGATCACGCTGAACAACGGCGTGCGGATCCCGCAGCTCGGCTTCGGCGTCTGGCAGGTGCCGGACGCGGAGGCCGTCCCCGCGGTGCGCACCGCGCTGGAGGCCGGCTACCGCTCGGTCGACACCGCCGAGATCTACGAGAACGAGGCAGGCACCGGCCGGGCGATCGCCGAGTCCGGCGTCGCCCGCGACGAGCTGTTCGTGACCACCAAGCTGTGGAACTCGGGCACCGTCGACTGGTCCGGCGAGCAGGGCCGCGACCGGGTGCTGCGCGCCTTCGACGCCTCGCTCGGCCGCCTCGGCCTGGACGTGCTGGACCTGTACCTGATCCACTGGCCGCGCCCGATGCACGGCGACGCCTTCCTGAACGTGTGGCGCGCCTTCGAGCAGCTGCACGCCGAGGGCCGGGTCCGGGCGATCGGCGTCTCCAACTTCCGCGTGCCGGACTTGGAGCTGCTGCTGAAGGAGGCCGAGGTGAAGCCGGCCCTCAACCAGGTCGAGCTGCACCCGTACTTCCCGCAGACCGAGCTGCGCGAGCTGCACGCCGAGCACGGCATCGCCACCGAGGCCTGGAGCCCGCTGGGCCAGGGCAAGGACCTGCTGGCCGAGCCCGCCCTGCTGGCGGTCGCCGCCAAGCACGGCCGCACCGCGGCCCAGGTGGTGCTGCGCTGGCACCTGCAGTCCGGCGTGATCGCCATCCCGAAGTCGGTCACCCCCGCCCGGATCCGGGAGAACCTGGACGTCACCGGCTTCGAGCTGGACGCCGAGGACCTGGCGGCCGTGGCCGGCATCGCCACCGGCCGGCGGATCGGCCCGGACCCGGCCGACTTCGACTGGAACTGACGCTCCGTCACCACACGCAGTATCCCGGTGCGCTGACGCCGCGTCAGCGGGCCGGGGCGGCGGACGACGGAAGGGGCCGGCACCCGCTCGGGTGCCGGCCCCTTCCGTGCGCCCCGGGCGGTGCCGCGTGACCGGCCGGGGCGGATCGCCACCCGAACGGTCGGGCAGCGCTTTGCAGAATCGTTACAGCCGGGCCGCTTTCGCGAGCAGCGTCAGCGCGTGCACGTGCTCGTGCGGCTCCAGCGGGGCGAGCAGCGCCTCCTGGACCTCGCGGACCCCGGCGGTGGAGCGGTGCAGCAGCTCCTGGCCGGTCGGGGAGAGCGAGAGCAGGTTGCGGCGCCCGTCCGAGGGGTCGCGGCGGCGCAGCACCAGGCCGCGCCGGACCAGCCGGCTGACCATCTCGGCCATCGTCGCCTTGTCCAGCGAGGCGAGCTCGCCGACCGTGCGCTGGTCGGCGCCCGGCTCGGTCTCCAGCGCGTCCAGCACCGCGTACTGAGGAGCCGTCAGCTCGGTGCCGACCTTCTCCGACCAGAGCTTGGTGTGCACCTGCTGGGCGACCCGGATCAGGTAGCCGATGGCCCGCTGGGCGTCCAGCGTCGGCCGGGCGTCCGCCACCACGGCGACGGCCCCCGGTTCCAGCCGGGCTATCCGGGCCATCACCCGGACGATCTCCAGCTGCTCGTCCGGGCTCAGCGGCTCGAACAGGGTCCGCTGGACCCGGACCACGCCGCCGGTCGCCTCGCGGACGGCCTGCGCGCCGTTCTGCGAGAGCGCCAGCAGCTTGCGCCGGCCGTCGGCCGGGTCCCTGCGGCGGAGCACCAGGCCCCGCCGGACCAGCCGGGCGACCATCTCGGCCATCGTCGCCTTGTCGAGCGAGGCCCGTTCGCCGACCGTGCGCTGATCGGCTCCGGGCTCCAGTGCCAGTACCAGCAGCACCGCGAACTGCGGAGCCGTCAGCTCGGTACCGACGTATTCGGACCACAAGCGGGTGTGCACCTGCTGGGCCACGCGAATGAGGTGTCCGGGCGACTGCTGCAGTCGGCCGGGCACGCGGGTTGTCGGGATCTCCCCCAGCACCATGAAATCCGTCCCGGTGTCACGCCCGGGTGTGTGTGGGACACCCGAGCGGGGCAGTAACGGCGAGTGAGCATCCCGCTGTGAGAGAGGACGCGCCGGCCGTGCAGCCGGTGGCTGCTGGCGCACACTATACAAACGGTCGGCCTGGACCGGCAGGTAGGGGCGCAGAGTAGTCGCAGGTTCGGCGAAGTTGGCATATTTCCCCCGTATGTCGGGACCACGCCCAACCTGGTTCACCCGCTCGGCCGCTTTTCGCCCTCACCCTCTGTCACCTGCGGCGCTGCCCCTGGCCGGAAATCCTACTCATCGGTAAGGTTGCCGCGCTGCGCGCTGCGCAACTCATTTATTTCTCATCAACGGGTCGCCGGCCCGCGCCGGTCCCGTCGTCCGACTTCGAGAGAGACGAGTACGAAGATGACCGAGCAGAGCACGTCCGTGACCGCCGGCACTCCGGCGCGGGTGGCCGTGGTGACGGGTGCGGCCCGCGGGATCGGCGCGGCCACCGCGCTCCGGCTGGCCGCGGACGGTTACGCCGTCGCCGTGGTCGACCTGGAGGAGTCCACCGCCAAGGGCACCGCCGAGGCGATCGAGGCCGCGGGCGGCCGCGCGCTGGCCGTCGGCGCAGACGTCTCGGACGCCGAGCAGGTGCAGGCCGCGGTGGACCGGATCGCCGCCGAGCTCGGCGCGCCGGTGGTGCTGGTGAACAACGCCGGCGTGCTGCGCGACAACCTGCTGTTCAAGATGTCCGAGTCGGACTGGGACACCGTGATGAACGTGCACCTCAGGGGCGCCTTCCTGATGACCCGCGCGGTGCAGAAGCACATGGTGGCGGCCGGCTTCGGACGGGTCGTCAACCTGTCCTCCTCCTCCGCCCAGGGCAACCGGGGCCAGGCCAACTACTCGGCCGCCAAGGCCGGCCTGCAGGGCTTCACCAAGACCCTGGCCATCGAGCTCGGCAAGTTCGGCGTCACCGCCAACGCGGTCGCCCCCGGCTTCATCGCCACCGACATGACCGCGGCCACCGCGGCCCGGGTCGGCATGGAGTTCGAGGCCTTCAAGCAGGCCGCCGCCTCCGCCATCCCGGTCCAGCGGGTCGGCACGCCGGAGGACATCGCGCACACCATCTCCTTCCTGGCCTCCGAGGGCGCGGGCTTCGTCTCCGGCCAGGTGATCTACGTCGCGGGCGGCCCGCTCGACTGACCGGCGGCGCGCTCGACCGGCGGCGCGCTCGTGGTGCGCCGCCCCGGGGCCGGGTCCAGACTCGATGGCAGACCTCCCGCCGCCGGCCCGGCGGCGGGCGCGCCCCGCCGCGGGGGCCGGCCCGGGCCCCGCGGCGCTCCACCCACGGAGGATCTTGATGACCGATTCCACGGACAGCGAGTCCATGCCGACGCCGGACAACCTGCTGCACACCGGGGCGGAGAACCCCGTCGACCCCGAGGACCTGGTGATGGCCTCGGGCCGCACCCCGACCCCGGAGCTGGTCGAGAAGGCCAAGAAGGACCTGGAGGAGCACGGCGCGGCGGCCGTCGAGCGACTGCTGCCCTGAGCCCGGCGACGCCCGTTCGAAGCGGCGGCCGATTTCCCCGGAGCGACCCGGAAGTGACCTGGGTCACGGGAAATCGGCCGCTGATTCGTTCCCGCACTACCCCCGGGCCAATTGGAGAAACCGCCCGAATGCGGCCCCCGAGGACGCCCGGGAGCGTGATTTCCCCCACTTCCCGCCCCCTTTCCCGCTCCTTCGCGCCCGTCCTGAACTGCCGCTATGGAGAAAACGGGTACGACACGTCACCGGCGGGTGACAGATGCCCCGAATAGCCCGGGCACCCCGGGGCCGCCCGGTAATGTCGAGGCCGTGCCAGCCAAGCCCGAATCACCCGAGCAGCAGATATCGACCGCACCGCGCACGGTTTCGGTCCGTTCCGGTCACGGAGCTTCAAACGGAACGACGGAATCCGTTCTTCCGCCGATCAGCCGACGGCACGCCGTGCTCTTCGGCCTGGTCGGGCTGCTCTACCTGGTGGTGGTGCTGGCCATCCTGTGCGACTCCCCGCTGGTCGACCTGGACTGGTCGCTCCAGCAGCTGCGGCCGTACAAGCAGTGGCCCGAGGCACTGCCGTACCTGGACATCTGGGTGGTCGCGGGGCAGCGCGGCCCGACCGCGATCGCGGCCTGCCTGTGGCTGGGCTGGCGCTGCTACCGCTCCCACTCGGCGCGGCCGCTGCTGATGATGGGCTCGGCGCTGCTGCTGCTGAACGTCACGGTCGGCGGGGTGAAGATCCTGACCGGCCGGCTCGGCCCGCACTACGCGCACTACGTGGGCTCGCCCGAGCTGTTCTCCGGCGGCAGCATCTTCCCCTCCGGGCACACCGCGAACGCCGTGGTCACCTGGGGCGTGCTGGCCTACCTGGCGACCCGCTGGCGGCGGACCGGCGCGGCGCTGGCGGCGCTCACCGCGGCCTCGATCGGGCTGACCACCGTCTACCTGGGCACCCACTGGATCTCGGACGTGTTCGCGGGCTGGGCGGCGGGCGCGCTGGTGCTGCTCGCGCTGCCGCTGGCCGAGCCGGCCGTCGCCGCGCTGGACCGGCGGGTGCTGGCGGCCTGGCACCGGGAGGGCCGCTTCGCCCGCCCGGCCCCGCGGCCCGGCCCCGCCCGTCGTGGCCGGCCCCCGGCGTCCCGGCCCGCCCGCTGCCGGTCCGCCCTCAGCCCGTCCAGGCGCGCTCCACGGTGCCGTCCCGCACCGTCAGGTTGAGCCGGTCCGAGCGGTACTCCATGGTCAGCAGCGCGTCCGGGGCCACCACCCGCACGGTGCGCCAGCCCCGCTCGGCGGCCAGCGCCCGGGCCGGCTCCTCGCGCAGCCCCGGGTAGTCCTCCAGCCGGTCGTCCATCCGGTCCTCCACCTCGTACCGCCTCCCCCGTTCCCGAACAGTCCTAGGCTGGAAGGGTACGAGGGAGGCGGTTGCGTATGCGGCGGGCCAGAACGCCGAAGGTGTGGCTGAGCGGAACGGAACCGGCCACCGCGCGCAGTGACCTGAAGCTGCGGTTCCTGCTGTCGGTGCTGTTCCTGCCGTTCTTCGCGCTGTGCACGGCGGGCTTCGCGGTGTGGGCCGCGCTGGCCCCGGCGCACGGCGCGCCGAGCAGCGGGACGCTGACCGTGTTCGCGGTGGGCTGCGGGGTGCTGACCGCGGTCGCGGCGGCGGACCTGTGGGTGGTGGTCCGCCGCCGCCGCACCGAGCTCTGAGCGCCGCGGGTCAGCGCGAGCCGACCGCCTGCTTGACCAGGGTGCGGCCGAAGTCCCACATCAGGCCGCTGCCGCGGTGGGCGTCGTCCATCACCTCGGTGAAGGCGTCGACGAAGCGGTCGACCTCCTTCTCGGTGACGATCAGCGGCGGGATCAGCTTGATCACCTCCAGGTGGTCGCCGGAGACCTGGGTGAGGATCCGGTGCCGCTGCAACAGCGGCACGACCACCATCTGCGCGAACAGGCCCTTGCGGGCCGCCTGGAGCGCCGTCCAGCCGGTGCGCAGCTTGAGCGACTTGGGACGGCCGAACTCGATGCCGATCATCAGCCCGCGCCCGCGCACCTCGGCCAGCAGCTCGTACCGCTCGGTCAGCGCCGCCAGCCGGGACCGGAACAGCTCGCCGACCTTCGCGGCGTTCTCCACCACGCCCTCCTGCCGCATCACGTGCAGGGTGGCCAGGCCGGCCGCCATCGCCTGGGCGTTGGAGCCGAAGCTGGCGGAGTGCACCAGCACGCGGTCCATCGAGGAGTACACCTTCTCGAAGATCCACGACTTGCCCAGCGTCGCCCCGATCGGCACGTAGCCGCCGGAGAGCGCCTTGGCGGCGCACACCAGATCGGGGTGGACGCCCTCCTCGGCCTGGTAGGCGAAGAAGGTCCCGGTGCGGCCGACGCCGGTCTGCACCTCGTCGCAGATCAGCAGCGCCTTGTGGGCGTGCAGCAGTTCCTGGGCGGCGGCCAGCCAGCCGGGCGGCGGGGCGAGCACCCCCTTGCCCTGGATCGGCTCGACGATCAGCGCCGCGACGTCGCCCTTCTTCAGCTCCTTGCGCAGCGCGTCCAGGTCGCCGAGCGGGACGGCGGTGTCGGGCAGCAGCGGGTCGAAGCCCTTGCGGAAGCCGCCCTCGCCGTTGACGGAGAGCGAGCCGGCGGTGAGGCCGTGGAAGGCGTGGTCGCAGTACAGGACGCGGCGCCTGCCGGTGGCGTACCGGGCGAACTTGAGCGCCGTCTCGACCGCCTCGGTGCCGCTGTTGCCGAAGAACACCCGGTCGAGCCCGGGGGCCAGGGCGATCAGCTGCTCGGCGAGCAGGCCGGGCAGCGGGGAGCAGTCGAAGCGGGTCAGGTCGGCCGTCTCCAGCTCCATCACCTGCTCGATCGCGGCCCGGACGGCGGGGTGGTGCCGGCCGAGCGCGAAGATGCCGAACCCGGCGAGCATGTCGAGGTACTCGTTGCCCTCGGCGTCGTAGAAGTACGGACCCTTGGCGCGTTCGTAGTACCGGTCGAAACCGATGGTGTGCAGCATCCGGGGCAGCTGCGGGTTGAGGTAGCGGGCGTGCAGCTCGTAGCGCTCGCCGCCCCGGGCGTCGAGCAGGGCGGCGAGGTCGAGCGGTTCGGCCTGGGTCACGCTGGTTCGCTCCAATCGGTGGCTACTTGCGCGGCACCCGGGGCCGGTACTCCTGGGCGCCGCTCCGCGTGCCGGGCAGCAGGCGGCGGGCGTAGGCGGCGGTCTGGGCCGCGACGCCGGTGCCGGTGAGTCCGATCTCCTCGAGGATCTCACCGCGCGAGGCGTGCGCCAGGAACTCCTGCGGGACGCCCAGGTCGCGCAGCGGGGTGTCGACCTCGGCGTCCCGCATCGCCTGGGCGACGGCGGCGCCGACGCCGCCGGCCCGGCCGTTGTCCTCGACCGTGACCACCATCCGGTGCTCGGCGGCCAGCGCGACCAACGCGGGGTCGACCGGCTTGACCCAGCGCGGGTCGACGACGGTGGCGGTGATGCCGTCGGCGGCGAGCAGCGCGGCGGCGTCCAGGCAGGCGGGGGCCATCGCACCGACGGCGACCAGCAGCACGTCGGGGCTGGGGCCGGTGCGGGCCAGCACGTCGACGCCGCCGATCCGCTCGATCGCCGGGACGTCCGGGCCGAGGTCGCCCTTGGGGAAGCGCACCACGGTGGGGGCGTCCTCGACGGCGACGGCCTCCCGGAGCTGTTCGCGCAGCCGGTCGGCGTCGCGCGGGGCGGCCAGCCGCAGCCCGGGGACGACCTGGAGGATCGACATGTCCCACGTGCCGTTGTGCGAGGCCCCGTCGTTGCCGGTGACCCCGGCCCGGTCGAGCACGAAGGTGACGCCGAGCCGGTGCAGCGCCACGTCCATCAGGACCTGGTCGAAGGCCCGGTTCAGGAAGGTCGCGTAGACCGCGACGACCGGGTGCAGCCCGCCGGTGGCCAGCCCGGCGGCGGAGGCCACGGCGTGCTGCTCGGCGATCCCGACGTCGTAGGTGCGCCCGGGGTGGGCGGCGGCGAACGGCCCGAGCCCGACGGGGTGCAGCATCGCGGCGGTGACGGCGACCAGGTCGGGGCGCTCGGCACCGAGGGCGAGCATCTCCTGGCTGAACACGGACGTCCAGGAGGCGCCCGCGGACGGGGAGATCGGCAGGCAGGTGTACGGGTCGATCGGGCCCACCGCGTGGAAGCGGTCGGCCTCGTCCTGCTCGGCGGGCCGGTAGCCGCGGCCCTTGACGGTCAGGCAGTGCACGATGACCGGGCCGCCGAAGTGCCGGGCCTGGCGCAGCGCCTGTTCGACGGCGGCGATGTCGTGGCCGTCGATCGGGCCGAGGTACTTCAGGCCGAGGTCCTCGAACATGCCCTGCGGGGCGAAGGCGTCCTTGAAGCCCTTCTTGGCGCCGTGCAGCGCGTCGAACAGCGGCGGGCCGACCACGGGGGTGCGGTGCAGGGCGTCCTTGCCCCAGGCGAGGAAGCGCTCGTAGCCCCTGGTGGTGCGCAGGGTGGCGAGGTGGTGGGCGAGGCCTCCGATGGTGGGCGAGTAGGAGCGCTCGTTGTCGTTGACGACGATGACCAGCGGGCGGTCCTCGGCCTCGGCGATGTTGTTGAGCGCCTCCCAGGCCATGCCGCCGGTGAGCGCGCCGTCGCCGATCACGGCGACGGTGCAGCGGTCGACGCCGAGCAGCTGGTTGGCCTTGGCGATGCCGTCGGCGTAGCCGAGCGCGGTGGAGGCGTGCGAGTTCTCGATCAGGTCGTGCTCGGACTCGGCGCGCGAGGGGTAGCCGGACAGCCCGTCCTTGGCGCGCAGCCGGCTGAAGTCCTGCCGGCCGGTGAGCAGCTTGTGGACGTAGCTCTGGTGCCCGGTGTCCCACAGGACGCGGTCGTGCGGGGAGTCGAAGACCCGGTGCAGGGCGATGCTGAGTTCGACCACGCCGAGGTTGGGGCCGAGGTGGCCGCCGGTGCGGGTGACGGCGTCGATCAGGAAGTCGCGGATCTCGTCGGCGAGCGGCGGGAGCTGTTCGGGGCGCAGTCGTCTGAGGTCGGCGGGCCCGGTGATCCGGCTCAGCAGTGGCATGGCGTACCCCTCCGGCTGGTTCGGTGTGCGTGGACTGTCGGTGTCCAGCCTGCGGCCCGGCGGTCGCGGTCGCCTGTCGGCGTGGGCCGCCCGTAGGGGGTACGGGCGGCCGCTCTGACGCCGGGTCAGACCGGCTTGGGCGAGGCGAGCGTCTCGCGGGCGGCCCGGATGGACTCCTTGAGCGAGCCCATGGTGGCCAGCACGGCGGTCGGTTCGTACCCGCAGTGGGCCATGCAGTTGTCGCAGCGCGGGTCGCGGCCGCGGCCGTACTTGTCCCAGTCGGTCTTCTCGATCAGTTCGCGGTAGGTGGGGACGTAGCCGTCGGACATCAGGTAGCAGGGGCGCTGCCAGCCGAACAGCGAGTAGTTGGGGATGCCCCAGGCGGTGCACTCGAAGTCGACCTTGCCCTCCAGGAAGTCGAGGAACAGCGGGCTGTGGTTGAGCCGCCAGCGCCGCCGGTTGCCGCCCGCGAAGGCCTTCCGGAACAGCTCGCGGGTCTGCTCGACGCCGAGGAAGTGGTCCTGGTCGGGGGCCTTCTCGTACGCGTAGGCCGGGGAGATCATCATCTCGTCGACCTTGAGGTCGTCGTTGAGGAAGTCCAGCACCTCGACCACGGTCTGCGCGGTGTCGGTGTTGAAGAAGGTCGAGTTGGTGGTGACCCGGAAGCCCCGCCGCTTGGCCTCCTTGATCGCCTCGACGGCCTCCGCGAACGTCCCCTCCTTGGCCACCGAGGCGTCGTGCCGCTCCTCCAGGCCGTCGATGTGGACGGCGAAGGTGAAGTACGGCGAAGGGGTGAACTTGTCGAGCTTCTTGCGCAGCAGCAGGGCGTTGGTGCACAGGAAGACGTACTTGCGGCGCTCCACCAGCTGGCGGACGATCTCGTCGATCTGGGGGTGCATCAGCGGCTCGCCGCCGGCGATGGAGACCATCGGGGCGCCGCACTCCAGGACCGCGCCGACCGCCTGGGCGACCGGCATCCGCTGCTTGAGGACGCCCGCCGGGTGCTGGATCTTCCCGCAGCCCTCGCACTTGAGGTTGCAGGCGAACAGCGGCTCCAGCTCGACGATGAGCGGGAACTTGTCCCGTCGCCTGATCTTCTGCTGCATGAGGTAGGTGGACACGCGGATCGTCTGACGCAACGGCATGGCCATGACTTAGCTCGCCTCCTGGGGGAGCGTCGAGGGCTGTGGGTTCGTCGGCGGGGCGGGCGCGGCGACGGCCTGCCGGTGCCACGCGGTGAGGGCGGGGACGGCGGCGCGCAGGGCCCGCCAGGCGCGCACCCCGGCCGGCAGGGTGCCGGGGCGGATCAGTTCCCGCTCGGGCGTGTCGACGACCACCCGCAGCACGGCGGCGGGCAGGTCGGGGGCGTACGCGGCCCGGGCGGCCAGCACGGCGGCGGCCTCCATGTCGACGGCGAGCGCGCCCCCGGNGTGCAGCCGGGCCCGTTCGGCGCCGCGCACCACGTGGTCGGCGGTGCGATGGGTGCCGAGGTGGGCCCGCAGGCCCGCCTCCTCCAGGGCGGTGGCCAGCGCGGGCGCGGAGGCCAGCGGGTGGTCGCCGCCCTCGGCGTCGGTGACCCGGTCGGCGACGATCACCTCGCCGGAGCGCACCCCCGGCCCGAGCGCGGCGCCGAACCCGGCGACCAGCAGCGCGCCGTAGCCGCCCGCGTCGAGCAGCGCGGCGGCCCGGTCGCCGGCGGACTTGCGGCCCATGCCGGTGCGGGCCAGCACCGGGGGGCCGCCGGCCGCGCCGGACCAGTCGCCGCCGCGCAGCGCCCAGGCCTCCGGCGCGAGCGCGCACAGCACCAGCAGCGGGGCGGTCATCGTCCGCCCCCCTGGCCGAGCGGGGCGTCCTGCACGTAGCGGCCGAGCGCGGTGACCGGGAAGACCAGGCGGTACAGGTGGTAGTTGATGGAGAAGTCCCAGGGGAATCCGGTGCCGGTGAACTGGGGTTCGTCCCACGTCCCGTCGGGGCGCTGGGTCGCGGTGAGCCAGCCGATGCCGCGCTCGACCGCCGCGGAGTCGCGCTCGCCGGCGGCCAGCAGCGCCATCAGCGCCCAGGCGGTCTGCGAGGCGGTGGACTCGCCGCGGCCGGCCCAGGTGGCCGGGTCCTCGTAGGAGCGCATGTCCTCGCCCCAGCCGCCGTCCGGGTTCTGCCGGTCGGCCAGCCAGGCGACGGCGCGGCGGACCGAGGAGTGGTTGCGGCTCACCCCGGCGGCGATCAGGGCGGGCACCACCGAGCCGGTGCCGTAGATGTAGTTGGTGCCCCAGCGGCCGAACCAGGAGCCGTCGGCCTCCTGGTGGCGCAGCAGCCAGACGACGCCGCGCCGGGTGCGCGGGTCGCGGATGCGGCCGGTCTCGGCGAGCATCTCCACCACGTGCGCGGTGACGTCCGCCGAGGGCGGGTCGATGACCTCGCCGAAGTCGCAGAACGGCAGCCGGTTGGGGAGCTTGCTGGTGTTGTCGGCGTCGAAGGCGCCCCAGGCGCCGTCCTTGGACTGCATGCCGAGGTTCCAGTCGACGGCCCGTTCGACCGCGCCGGCCAGCCGCTCGCGGTCGGGGTGGTCGATCCGGCGCAGCGCGAGGACCACCTCGGCGGTGTCGTCGACGTCCGGGTAGGTGTCGTTCTGGAACTCGAAGGCCCAGCCGCCGGGGGCCAGCCGGGGGCGTTTGACGGCCCAGTCGCCGCGGGTGGTGATCTCCTCGCCGAGCATCCAGTCGCCGGCCCGGACCAGGGCGGGGTGGTCGCCGGGCAGTCCGGCGTCGCGCAGCGCGATGGCGGCCAGGCAGGTGTCCCAGACCGGGGACTGGCAGGCCTCCAGCCAGCGCTTGCCGTCCTCGGTGTGGACGGTGAAGGAGTCGAAGGCGGCGAGTCCGGCCTTCATCACCGGGTGGTCGAGCCGGTAGCCGAGCAGCCGCAGCGCGATCAGCGAGTAGACGGCGGGCGGCTGGATGCCGCCCCAGCAGCCGTCGGCCTCCTGCCGTTCGACGATCCAGGCGGCGGCCTGCCGCAGCGCCAGGCGGCGCAGCGGTTTGATGGCGTGCCGGCGGTAGCGGTGCATCAGCTGGTCGAGGCGCTGGAACAGGCCGTCCCAGCTGTGCGCGGGGGCCAGCGGCCGGCGCGGGTACGGGTCGGCCGGGTCGGTGTGCAGTTCGGCGAGGCCGAACGGGGCGGGGCGGACCGGGCGGTGCGCGGAGACCACGGTGAGCGGGACGATGGTCTGCCGGGCCCACTGGCCGAAGGAGTAGATGTTCAGCGGTGCCCAGCTGGGCAGGAACAGCACCTCGGGGGGCAGCTCGGGGAGCTCCTCCCAGGGCCACCAGCCGAACAGGGCGAGCCAGATCCGGGTGAACACCCGGCTGGCGGCGATGCCGCCGCGTTCGCGGACGAAGGCGGCGGCGGCCCGCATGTGCGGGGCGTCCGCGGCGTCCCCGGCGAGCCGGAGGGCCACGTACGCCTCGACGGTGGTGGAGAGTTCGGGCGGGCCGCCGTGGAAGGTGGTCCAGGTGCCGTCCTCCCGCTGCCGGGAGCGGATCCAGGCCGCGGTGGCCCGGGTCTGCTCCTCGGTGCGGATTCCGAGGAACTCCCGGAGCAGCAGGTCTTCGGCGTCCATGGTGACGTTGGTCTCCAGGTCGCCCTTCCACCAGCCGTCGGCGTGCTGGAGTGACAGCAGGTGCGCGGTGGCGCGGCTGAGCGCCGCCACTGGTGAGGAATCGTCAGATCGTGTTACTGCAACTGAGGTTTGGGGTCCGAGCCTTCCACCCGCGGTTGCTGTCACTCTTACGTCACCTCTCTCTGACCACCACGAATTCGGCGAGTGCGACGAAGTGCTCGCGCACCTCGTCGGCCATGGGCACCTCGCCGAGCGCGGCGAGGGCGGTGTCGTACTGGCGGCGGGCCTCTTCCTGCGTCCAGGCCCGGCCGCCGGCCTTCTCGATCAGCGCGGCGCGGGCGGCGAGCACCTGCTCGCTCTCCTCGCCGCGGCCGGTCGGGTCGGCCAGCTGTGCGGCCAGCTCGCGGGAGGCGGCGCCCCCCTCGGCCAGCGCGGCGCACACCGGCAGCGACTTCTTCCGCGACTGGAGGTCGCTCCAGTGCGGCTTTCCGGTCACTTCGGTGGCGCCCCAGATGCCCAGCAGGTCGTCCACCGCCTGGAACGCGAGCCCCAGGTGGTGGCCGTACCGCTGGAGCGCGTCGGACACCCGGTCGTCGGCGCCGGCCAGCACCGCGCCGATCGCCGCCGAGGCCGCCAGCAGGGCGCCGGTCTTGCCGCCCTCCATGGCCAGGCACTCCTCGACCGTCACCGCGTCGCGCTGCTCGAAGGAGACGTCCAGCGCCTGGCCGTCGATCAGCCGCCGGGTGGCGGTGGTGATCAGCCGGACCGCGCGGGCGGCGTCGGCCGGGTCGGCCCCGCCGGTCACCGCGGCGTCCAGCAGGACCTCGGTGCCGAGGGTGGCCAGCGCGTCGCCGACCAGCACGGCCTGCGCCGGGCCGAACACCGTCCAGGCGGTGGCCCGGTGCCTGCGCGTCTCGTCGCCGTCCATCAGGTCATCATGGAGGAGGGAGAAATTGTGCACCAGCTCGACCGACACGCCGCCGGGTACGCCCACCTGCGCGTTCGCGCCCACCGCTTCGGCCGACAGCAGGGCCAGCGCCGGGCGCACGGCCTTGCCGCCGTCGCCCGCGGCGGGCTTGCCGTCCCGGTCGATCCAGCCGAAGTGGTAGGCGGCGACGGTGTCCATCGGTGCCGCCAAACGGGCGACGGCCGCGCGCATCGGCGGCGTGCAGAGCGTGCGCCCGCGCGCCAGCAGGTCCAGGACGGTCGGGGTGTCCTCGACCGTCGAGCCGGTGCGTGCCTCCACGTGCGTTCCCTCTCGGTACGTCCGGCCGACCGCGGCGGGCGGCCGGACTGGTGCGGTGTCAGTGGTCGGGGGGCGGGGGCTCGGCGTCATCGGGGCCACCGCCCGTCCCCCCGGTCGACCGGGAGCCGGCCGTGGCCGGCCAGGGCGGCGTCGGCCGCAGCGTGTCCGCTGCGCACCGCACCCTCCATGGTCGCTGGCCAACCGGTGGCCGTCCAGGACCCGGCGAGCAGGACGCCGGGCAGCCCGGTGCGCGCGCCGGGGCGCAGCGCGGCGGTGCCGGGCGCCGGGTCGAACGTCGCGGTGCGCTCCCGGGTGACGAAGAAGTCCAGCACCCGGGCGCCGCGGGCGGCGGGCAGCAGCCGCTCCAGCTCCGGCAGGTAGCGGGCGCGCAGCTCGGCGACCGGCAGGTCGATCTCGTCCTCGACCGCGGACTGCGAGACGGCGAGGTACTGGGCGCCGGGGACGTCCAGGCCGGAGTGCCGGGTGCGGTCGAAGACGAACTGCACCGGGGAGCCGAGCGCCGCGAAGAACGGGCGGCGGATCAGCGGCCGGTCGTAGACCGCGTGCACGTTGAGGATCGGGGCGGTGCCGAGCTCGGTCAGCCGGTGCTGGGCCGGGATCGCGCCGGACGGCAGCAGGGCGGCCGCGGTGTCCTGGGCGCCGGCCAGCACCACGGTGTCGGCGGTGAGCAGTTCGCCGCCCTCCAGCCGGACGGCGTGCTGCTCGGCGGCCTTCAGCTCGGCGGCCCTGGTGCGCAGCAGCACCCGGACGCCGGCCCGCTCCAGTTCGGCCGCGGCCCGGTCGTGGTGGATCTCGCCGAGCGGGACGTTGGCCATCCCGATGTCGGCGGCGCCCGCCTCGGAGAGCAGGCCGGTCTTGAAGACCATCGCGGCCAGCGCCATCGAGGTGCGGTCGGCGGTGGCGTTCAGGGTGGCCACGCCGACCAGGTCCCAGACGGCGGCCACGGTGGCCGGGGTCTGGCCGTGCCGGCGCAGCCACTCGCCGAAGGAGAGGTCGTCCAGCGCCGGGTCGGCGAGGTCGAGCCGCTGCAGGGCGAGCGCGCCGCGCACCACCCGCAGCCGGTCGGCCGGGCCGAGGTGCCGGTAGGCGGCGAGGCTGCCGGCCAGGTGCAGCGGGACGGGCAGGTCGGCGCGGCGCAGCCGGCCCAGGCGGCGGGTGCCGTCGGGGGCGACGGAGAGCACCGGCACGTCCAGCCGGGGCTGGAGGTCGACCAGGGCGTTCGCGCCGAGCCGGTCGACCAGGCCGCGGTAGGCGGTGCAGCAGCGCAGGTAGACGTGCTGGCCGTTGTCGACGGTCAGTTCGCCGCGCTTGAAGGAGAAGGCCAGTCCGCCGAGCCGGGGACGGGCCTCCAGCAGGGTGGTGCGCACGCCCGCGTCGGCGAGGCGGAGGGCGGCGGTGATGCCGGCCAGGCCGCCGCCGACGACCACGGCGGTGCGCTCGCGCGGCACTGTCGGCGTGCTCATCGACCCTCCCGGAAGGCGGTGGACGGTGGGCACAACAACGTGCGCATGCGTCGTGATTCCCCGTTGACACAGCGTGACAGAACTGGCGCGAGAATCAAGAACGCCCTCCGGCGAGCCCGGACAGTGCCACGTACGCCTTCTCCCAGCCGGGCAGCGAGACCCGGCCGCGGAGCACCGCGTGCGGGTCGGCGGCGATCCGGCCGAGCAGGCGGTGGTAGATGCCGGCCATGGCGGCGGTGGCGGCGCGGCTGCGGCGGTCGAGCATCGGCAGCAGCCGCAGGCCCTCCTCGAAGGCGCGCTGGGCGCGTTCGGCCTCGAAGGCGACCAGGCCGGTGAAGTCGGCGCCGGCCGGGAGGGCGGGGAGGGCGAAGCCCTGCTGGCAGCCGAACCGGACCAGGTCCTCGGTGGGCAGGTAGGTGCGGCCGTTCAGGGCGTCCTCGCGCAGGTCGCGCAGGATGTTGGTGAGCTGCAGGGCCAGGCCGAGGGTGTCGGCGTACTCCTCGCCGCGCTCGCGGTCCTCGCAGCCGTAGATGCCCAGCGAGAGCCGGCCGATCGAGCCGGCCACGCAGCGGCAGTAGACCTTGAGGTCGTCGAAGGTGGCGTACTCGACGCCCTTGAGGTCCATCTCGACGCCGTCGACCAGTTCGTCGAAGCCGCCCAGCGGGATCGGGAAGCGGCGGGCCGCGTCCGCCAGCGCGACCTTGATCGGGTCGGTGTCGTCCTCGCCGACCGCGCCGGCCCGGACCTCGTCCAGCAGGACGCGGGTGCGGGCCAGTGCGTCGGCCTTCTGCTCGGCGGGCAGTTCGCCGTCGCCGATGTCGTCGACCCGGCGGGCCAGCGCGTACAGCGCCGACATCGCCAGCCGCTTGGCCTCGGGCAGCAGCCGGATGCCGTAGCTGAAGTTGCGGGCCTGCAGGGCGGTGACCGCCTCGCAGTACCGGTAGGCCGCCATGACCGGCGCGGACGCCAGTGGTGATGCCCCCACGCGGGCGCTCACCTTCCCTTCGCGAAGAGTGCCGCCGCCCGGCCGGCCAGGCGGCGCTTGTCGGGCTTCGCCCGGTGCGCGAGCACGTCGAACCCGGCCGCCTCGATGGCGTCCAGGGCCGCGTACCCGCCGGCGGTGAATCCCGCCAGCAGCAGTCGGAGCCTCCCGTGAACCGTACCCACCAGCGGCGCGCCGCGGTCGAGCAGGGTCCGGGCCCGGCTCGCCTCCCAGGCGATCAGCTGGCGCACGCCGCGGGAGGCGGTGTCCGCGGCGAGGTCGTCCTCGGTGACGCCGAAGGCCGCCAGGTCCTCCTGGGGGAGGTAGATCCGGCCGCGGCCGAGGTCCTCGGCGACGTCCTGGAGGTGCTCGACGACCTGCAGCGCGGTGCAGATCGCGTCGGACAGCTCGATCCGCCCGGGGGTGGCGCGGCCGGCCAGGGCGAGCACCAGGCGGCCGACCGGGTCGGCGGACAGGGTGCAGTAGTGCCGCAGGTCGGCGTAGGTCGGGTACCGGGTGGTGGTCTGGTCCACCCGGTTGGCCTCGATCAGGCGGCGGAACGGCTCGGGCGTGACGGCGTGCCGCTCGACCAGCGGGACCAAGGCGCGCATCAGCGGGTGCCGGGGCTCGCCCGGGTCGGTGCCCAGGACGGTGCCGTGCGGGGCCGGGTCGTCGCCGAGGGCGGTGGCGAAGACCCGGTCGAGGTCCCGTTCCAGGCCGTCCAGCAGGGCGAGCCGGAAGCCGTCGTCGCCGGGGTCGCCCGGGACGTCCAGCAGCCGGGCGGCGGCGGCCGGGTCGGCGAGGTCGCCGTCGCCGGCGTCGTCGACCAGTCGGGCGAAGCCGTAGACCGCCATCAGGTCGCCGCGCCAGGCGGCGGGCAGGAAGCCGGGGGCGACCGGGAAGTTCTCCAGGTCGGCCTTGTCCAGCGTCACCGCCACTGTCTGGTTATCTGACTTAGTTGAATCCGACACTGCCGTCACTCCCCCGTTCTACACCGGTCCGCACCGCCACCGCGCCACGGACACGCATCCGTCGCCGCGCCTTCACCCGCCGCACGCCGCAGGGCCGGTGCCCGGGGATCGGCTCCCCGTGCACCGGCCCTGCGCCGTGCGGACCGCCCCCGCTCAGGGGCGCTCGCCCTTCTCGTAGCGACGGACCACCTCGTCGGTGTGCCCGTCCATGATCAGCTCGCCGTGCTCGATCCAGATCGTGCGCTCGCAGGTCTCGCGGATCGCGTTGTTGTCGTGGCTGACCAGGAAGACCGTGCCGGCCTCCTTGCGCAGCTCGTTGATCCGGGCCTTCGAGCGCTGCTGGAAGCCCTGGTCGCCGGTGGCGAGCGCCTCGTCGATCAGCAGCACGTCGTGGGTCTTCGCCGCCGCGATGGAGAACCGCAGGCGGGCGCCCATGCCGGAGGAGTAGGTGCGCATCGGCAGCGAGATGAAGTCGCCCTTCTCGTTGATGCCCGAGAAGTCGACGATGCCCTGGTAGCGCTTGCGCACCTCGGTCGGGGACATGCCCATCGCCAGGCAGCCCAGCACCACGTTGCGCTCGCCGGTCAGGTCGTTCATCAGCGCCGCGTTGACGCCCAGCAGCGAGGGCTGGCCCTGGGTGTAGATGCCGCCCCGCTCGGTCGGCAGCAGGCCGGCGATGGCCGCCAGCATGGTCGACTTGCCGGAGCCGTTCGAGCCGATCAGGCCGATCGCCTCGCCCTTGTACGCGGTGAAGCTGATGCCGCGCACCGCGTGCACCTCGCGGATGGTGGGCGACTTCTTGCGGGTGATGATCCGGCTCAGCGCCGAGGTGGCGCTGCCCTTCCCGGAGCCCGCGCCGTGCACCTTGTAGACGATGTGCACATCGTCCACCACCACGGTGGGGACCTGGGCCTGGTTGTCCACCACGGTGGTCTCCTTGACGGTGTCGAGAGCTGCGTCAGCCACGGCCGTACTCCTCCTCGGCCTTCCAGAAGAACACGAAGCCGAGGACGAAGGCGACGACCGCCCAGGTGCCGGCCATGATCCAGATGTGGTCCGGCAGGATCAGCGCCTTCGGCAGCTGGTGGCCCTGCGCGTCGTAGCCGCCCGGGTACTTGTGCGGGTTGAAGCTGTCCGGCATGAACGCGTAGCGCATCAGGTCCATGTAGACCGTGGCCGGGTTCCAGGAGTAGACCGTCTGCCAGATCTGCGGCCAGGTCTGGATGTAGCCGGAGACCGAGTACATGACGCCGGAGACGTACATCCAGGTGCGCAGCAGGAAGGGCATCAGCTGCGAGATGTCGGAGGTCTTGGCGCCGATCCGGGCCATCACCATGGCCAGGCCGGTGTTGAACAGCGACTGCAGCACCAGCGCCGGGATGATCAGGATCCAGGTCATCGCGGGCATGATCCCGCTGATCAGCACGATCGCGACCAGCACCACCATCGAGATCAGCAGCTGCTGGAGCTGGATCACGGTGAAGGCGATCGGCAGCGAGGCGCGCGGGAAGTGCAGCGCCCGGATCAGGCCGAGGTTGTCGGAGATCGACCGGGTGCCGGCCTGGATCGCGCTCTGCGAGAACTGGAAGACGAAGACGCCGATGCACAGCCAGGCGATGTACACCGGGACGCCGTCCCGGCTCTTCATGATCACGCCGAAGACCAGGTAGAACACCGCGCAGTTCAGCAGCGGGGTGAGCACCTGCCAGAGCTGACCCAGCTTGGCGGTGGTGTACTGCGCGACCAGGCGGGCGGTGGCGAAGGCGCTGATGAAGCTGCGCCGGGCCCAGAGCTGGCGGACGTACTGCGGCAGGCTCGGCCGCTTGCCGCTGACGGACAACCCGTACTTGTCCGCCAGCTGCTTCGGGGTCAGACCCGCGTCGGAACCCCTTGGTGCGGAGAGGTTGACCGGGTCACTCAGTGTCGACACATTCGTCCTTCAGGGGGTCGTCATCCCCCGCCCCGGGGGGACGGGACGGGGGACCGGGGCGTACCACGGGGAGCTCTGGTCTGCTCGCGGCCTGCTCGGGGAGGGCCGATCGGCCGCGATCAGATGATTGGCGGTCTGCCGAGCCTGGTCAAGCGCCAGACGGTGGACCACTTCATCGGCCGGCGCGGACCGCAGGGCTCGCTCCAGCCTGCCCGGAACCCGCCGAGCCAGGCCCGCAGGCCCTCCTTGGAGGGTCGTCGGAGCACGGTCAGCAGGAACCAGGTTCCCAGGTAGAGAGGCACCAGCGGGGCCGGAAGGTTCCGCCGGGCCAGCCACACCCGGTTGCGCGCCACGTTGTGGAAGTAGGCGGCGTGCCGGGCCGGGGAGGTGGCGGGGTGGTGCAGCACCACGTCCGGGCGGTAGTCGATCGACCAGCCGGCGTCCAGCGCGCGCCAGGCCAGGTCGGTCTCCTCGTGCGCGTAGAAGAACTCCGCCGGCAGCTGCCCGGCCTGCGGGAACACCGCGCTGCGCACCGCGCTGGCGCCGCCCAGGAAGGTGGTGACCCGGGAGCCCTGCATCGGGTCGCTGGCGCGCAGCCGGGGCACGTGCCGGCGCTGGGTGGTGCCGGTCTCCGGGTCGGCGATCCGGAACGAGACGATGCCCAGGCCCGGATCGGCGGCGAACGCCTCGCGCAGCAGCGCCGCCGAGTCGGTGTTCGGCAGCAGGCCGTCGTCGTCCAGGAAGAGCACCGCGTCGACGTCCCGGCCGTCCGGGCCGAACAGCTCGATGCCGACGTTGCGGCCGCCCGGGATGCCCAGGTTCTCCGGCAGCTCGACGCTCCGCACGCCCTCCGGCAGGACGGGGAGCGGGGCGCCGTTGCCGACCACCGCCAGCTCCACCGGCGGGCCCTGCTGGGCGCGTACCGACTCGATCAGGGCGTTCAGCTCGGCGGGGCGGTTGCCCATCGTGATGATGACCGCGCCGAGGCGGAAGTCGTCGCTCATCGCAGCCTGCTGGACAGGACGATCGACAGCAGGTGCAGGACGGTCTGCAGCACCGCGATGGCGGCCAGCACCACGACCGCGAGCCGGGTGAAGAACAGGTCGCCGCGGACGGCGTCGGCGATGCCGGCGGCCAGGATGAACAGCGAGGCCTCGACCGCGCCGACCAGGCGGTGGAACTTGAGCAGCGAGGCGGCCCGGCGGGCCTTGGCCACCGCGGTGGAGCGCGGCACCGAGGCGCTGTCCTCGACGGCGGTCATCCCGGAGCGGGCCCGGGCCACGTCGACCAGGTCGGTCTCGGACTTGATCAGGATCGCGCCGAGCGCGGCCAGCGTGCCCAGGAAGGCCCACTGCCAGGCGGCGTGCGCGCCCTCGCGGTGGAACAGGTCGGCGGCGCGCAGGCCCAGGCCGGTCAGCAGCGCGGCCTCGGACATGTAGTGGCCGACCCGGTCCAGGTAGACGCCGGTCAGCGAGGTCTGCCGGCGCCAGCGGGCCACCTCGCCATCCACGCAGTCCAGCAGCAGGTAGACCTGGATCAGCAGGGCGCCGAGGACCGCGCCGGCCAGGCCGGGCACCAGCAGCGCGACACCGGCCAGGATGCCGGTGAGCATCATCAGGTAGGTCAGGCCGTTGGGCGTGATCGCCGTGACGGTCGACAGGACCCGGGTGATCCGCAGCGAGATCCTCCGCATGTAGAGGCGGCCGGCCCAGTGCTCGGCACTGCGGCGCTGCAGCATCCCCTCGGGGTGGATCACCGCCCGCAGTTCCTCGATCGACGGGCGCCGGGTGAGGTCGACCGGCGGGCGTTCAGCTGTTGACGGCTTGGACATAGTCGGCGTACGCGTCCCTGATGTCTGTGGCGGAGAGGTCGAGGTGTTCGAGGATGGTGAAGCGCCCCGGTCTGGTGTTCGGAGCGTAGTGCACCGCTTCGGTGAACTCCGCGTCGGTGAAGCCGAGCTGATCGGCGGTCACCGGCAGGCCGTGGAAGCGCAGGCGCTCCACGATCAGCCCGGACAGCTCCCGTTCGCCCCGCAGGTGGCAGGCGAAGGCGGCGCCGAGGCCGACCTGCTCACCGTGCTGGCCGGGCCGCCTGGGGTGCAGTTCGACCAGGGCGTGCGAGATCTCGTGGCAGGCGCCCGAACTGGGCCGGGTGCTGCCCGCGATGTTCATCGCGATGCCGGACAGTACCAGGGCTTCCGCGAGCGTCGTCAGCAGGTCCGGGTCATCCAGGGTGCCGGGGTGCCGGAGCAGGTTCTCGCCGGCCGACCGGGCCATCGCGACGGCGAGCCCGTCGACCGGCTCGCCGGTCACCGCGTGCGAGAGCTCCCAGTCCGCGCAGGCGGAGATGTTGGAGACCGCGTCGCCGATCCCGGCCGCCACGAACTGCTTCGGGGCCTTGGCGATCACGTCCAGGTCGACGACGATGCCGATCGGGCTGGGCACGCCGTAGGAGCCCCGGCCGGCGTCGTTGTCGAGGGTGGAGACCGGGGAGCACAGGCCGTCGTGGGCCAGGTTGGTGGCGACCGCGACCACCGGCAGGCCGACCCGCGCCGCGGCGTACTTCGCCACGTCGATGATCTTGCCGCCGCCGAGGCCGACCAGGGCGTCGTAGTGCCCGCGGCGAATCTCGTCGGTCAGCCGGACCGCGCTGTCCAGGGTGCCGTCGGCGACCTGGTACCAGTCGGCGCCGGGCAGCGCGGGCTCCAGCCGCTCGCGCAGCAGCGCGCCGGAGCCGCCGCTGATCGCCACCGCGATCCGGCCGCCGGCCGACAGCCGCCGGTCGGCGAGGATGCCCCCCAGTGCGTCCAGGGCGCCCGCGCGGATCTCCACGAAGACCGGCGAGGGCACCAGGCGGGTCAGTACTGGCACGCGATCTCCCGGGCCTTGGCGAGGTCGTCGTGGTTGTCGACCTCGACCCAGGAGACCTCGCCGATCGGCTGCACGTCGACGGTCAGGCCGCGGTCGACCATCTCCTGGTAGCCGTCCTCGTAGTACAGCTGCGGGTCGCGCTCGTAGACCGCCTTGAGCGCGTCGGCGAGGGCGTCGGCCGCGGACGGGTTGATCACGGTGACGCCGATGTACTCGCCGGTGGCGTCCTGCGGGTCCATCAGCTTGGTGATCCGGCGCACCCCCAGCTCGGGGTCGACGACGACCTTCATCTCCTCGTCGGCGAGCTTCTTCACGGTGTCCAGCGCGAGCAGGATGCCGGGGGCCCGGCCCTCCTTGATCCGCAGGTCGTTGCCGTCCAGCATGGTGCGCTGCACCGAGGCGGGGTGCACGGTGTCGCCGTTGGCGAGCAGCAGGCCCTCGGCGAACAGCTCGCGGGCGCACCACAGCGAGTAGGCGTTGTTCCACTCCTCGGCCTTGTCGTTCTCGACCAGGGTGAGCTTCACGCCGTACTTCTGCTCCAGCGCCCGCTTGCGCTCCTGCACCGCCTCCTTGCGGTAGCCGACCACGATCGCGGCCTCCCGCAGCCCGACCTCGGCGAAGTTCCCGAGCGTCAGGTCGAGCACCGTCCGCTCGCCGTCGACCGGCACCAGTGCCTTGGGCAGGGTGTCGGTGTACGGACGGAGCCGGCGGCCGGCGCCGGCGGCCAGGACGAGGCCGATCATGCGGGACTCCAGGGGTTCTCTCGGGTGCCGCGCGGCGCCGTTCCGGGTCGGACGTACCGTGCGGGTCTGCTGCGGCCGCGGCTGCGGCGCGCCGGGTGGGCGGCCACTGCGGGCCGTCCGGTGCCACTGATGGTAGGCGACCTCGACGACCTGCCAGAACGCGGCCCGGGCGGTTCGGTGATCGTTCCCGGGAACCCGGTGAACGCCCGGTGACCGGGGACGACCACGGGTCGAACACTTCTGCCAGTGGTCCCGCCCTCCCCCACCGGGGTGTGCGTCGCGGCCCCGCGCCGGGCGGGCCATGCGGCAGACTTGGGCCCCGACGCCGTCGGCGGACCGGCCGGTCCGGGCCGACGCGCGTGCAGCCGACCCCAAGGAACGGGGCGGGCGGCCCCGGAGACCACGGCCCGGGGCCGGCGTCCCCGGTCCACGTGCCGAAAGGGGCATTGTGCCCATGAGCCCTGCTGTCAGCCCGACCGAGGCCCTCTCGCCGGAACTCGCCTCCCCTTCCGGGGCCGCACCGGGCGAGATCCTGCTGGAACTGGTCGACGACGACGGCGTGACCATCGGGACCGGCGAGAAGCTCTGGGCCCACCAGCAGCCGGGCCGGCTGCACCGGGCGTTCTCGGTCTTCCTGTTCGACCGCCAGGGCCGGCTGCTGCTCCAGCGCCGCGCCCTCGGCAAGTACCACTCCCCCGGTGTCTGGTCGAACACCTGCTGCGGCCACCCCTACCCCGGCGAGCAGCCCTTCCTGGCCGCCGCCCGCCGCACCACGGAGGAGCTCGGCGCCGCGCCGGCCCTGCTCTGCGAGGCGGGCAACGTCCGCTACGACCTGCCGGACGAGGCGTCCGGGCTGATCGAGCGGGAGTGGAACCACCTCTTCGTCGGGTTGGTCACCGCCGAGCTGGACCCGGACCCGGACGAGATCGAGGACACCCGCTTCGTGACTGCGGCGGAGCTGCGCGAGCTGCGGGCCGAGAAGCCGTTCTCGGTGTGGTTCGAGACCGTCTTCGAGGCGGCGCTGCCGGGGATTCGGGAGATCGCCGGGCACGATTGGTGATGCGGCATCGGTGATGCGTCACTGGTTGATGTGTCACTGGTTGATGTGTCACCGGTGACGCGTTATCCGTGTCGCGTCATTCGTGACGCGACATCGGTGACGCGACATCAGTGGCACGACATCGGCGGCGCGAGGTCGGTGACGCGACGTGAATGACGCGACATCGATGACTCGACATTGGTGCCGCGACATCCGTGATGCGACACGGGTGGTTCAGCACGGATGTCGTGTCATCGATGCTGCGGCACGGGTGTCGCGACACCGATGCTGCGGCAACTGGTGACGCGACATCGGTGACATGGCACCGGCGCGTTCGGGCGGCCCCGGCGCGGCAGACGGCGGTGGGCCGGGCTCAGTAGTCGGGGTCGTCGTCGAGGTCGTCGAGGTCGGCCCCGACGCCCGGCCCGGGGGCGCCCGCGCCGGGGAGCGGCAGGCTGGCCCAGATCACCTTGCCGCCGCCCTCGGTGCGCTCCACGTCGCACTCGCCGCCGGCCTGCAGGGTGATGCTCTTGACCAGCAGCAGTCCGCGGCCGCCGGGGCGGGCGGGGTCGTTCTCCTGGGCCTTGGGGCGGTAGGGGTGGCCGTCGACCACCGAGATCCGGACCCGGTCGGGGTCGATGGCGAGTTCGCAGACCACCTCGGGCGAGAGCACCGCGGCGTGGGTGACGGCGTTGGAGACCAGCTCGGAGACGATCAGCAGCAGGTCGTCCACCAGCTCCTGGTAGCGCTGTCCGGCCATTCCCTGGGCCAGCAGCCGGTCGCGCACGGCGTGTCTGGTGCGGGGCACCGACGCCTCGTGGGAGACCGCCGAGAAGCGCCACACGCCGGTTTCGGGTCCGGGGCCGGGTTCGCGGCCGGGCCACCAGGTCGCGGTGTCCAAGGCCGCCTTGTCCGTCTGTTCCACTGCACGCCGCCCTTCACGCGGTGACGGGAGGCTCCCGCGCCGGGGTCCGGCCGGCGGCGGCTGTCGGGAATCGGGCGTTCCGCTCAAGGCTCCCTGGTTCACAGAGGCTAGGAGAGCACCACCCGATGACCCACGCCGGGACTGGAACTACGCGTGTCGTGAAGGTTCCCGACCGATTCGGTGCGTGTTGTGCGCCGTCCTGGCCGGTCGCTTCACACCCGGGGCTCACTGTTGCCGCCAGAACGCGCGTCCGAAATCGTCCGCACCCCCGTCACCAGGGCAATCGCCCTCCGGACGGCCCACCCGTCGTCCGGCTTGTCCGGTTCTGCCCCGATCCCTCGCCGATGGCCGTCCGGACCCCCGAAAACGCAGGTGAGAAGCACTCCCCGGGCCTGGTAGTGTTCTCTCTGTCGCCAGGGGGCAGCCGAAAGGAAGCCCCGAGGTGAACACCCGGTCCGGGTGGCGGAATGGCAGACGCGCTAGCTTGAGGTGCTAGTGCCCTTTATCGGGCGTGGGGGTTCAAGTCCCCCCTCGGACACCAGTGTGAGACCCCTGCTTCGGCGGGGGTCTTCTGCTTTTCCGGCTGGGCCGCCCCCGCCGACCGACCTCCTGCCCGGCGGCTGCGGGGCCGGGCAGGAGGTCGGTCAGCGCGGGGGCAGCAGGTCGGTGCGGTGGGGGGTCAGGTCGGTGACGCTGTCCAGGTCGGCTTCCACGGTGTACCAGGTGTGCGCGCCGTCGGGAGCGGTCTCCTCGTCCAGCTGGTTGGCGTCCGCGAAGCCCCAACTGCCGCCGGTGTAGACGCCCTTGATCCGGCCCTCGACCGTGCCGACGGCCTCGAACGGGCCGCCTCGCCACTGGAACGTCCAGTGGGTGCGGTACCAGGCGTCGAGCTGCTCCGGGGGGACGGCGCCGCCCTCGGCGAGGGTGACCAGGCCGTGCGGGTCGACCGCGGGGGCGGCCCGGTGGGTGGTGCCGCCGAGGACGGCGAAGCAGCCGGGGCGGAAGTGGTCGGCCTCGGAGAGCCGCCGGGCCAGGTCGAGGCGCGGGGCCAGCAGGTCCCGGCGGTGCTCCTCGGGCTCGGTGACCTCGGCCAGCGGGAAGACGCCCCGGTAGCCGTTGACCCGGCGCTTCAGGTGCTGCCGGGCGAACTCCCGGTCGTCGCCGAGGTAGTTGCCGGAGACGGTGGTGTCGACGCGGTCGGTGCACTCGAAGAGCTCGCCGCGCCAGTGGAAGGTCCAGTGCACGGCGTACCAGGCGTCGAGCCGCTCGGGCGGCAGCGGGTAGCCGAGCACCGAGCCGTCGGCGGCGAGCCGGGGCGCGACGCCCTCGGGGGCGGGGACGCCGGGGCCGGGGAGCAGTTCCACGCAGGGCCACAGGCCGGCGGCGGCGCGGGCCGGGTACACCGTCCCGCCGTGGACCGCGAACTCGCCCTTCACCGGCTGGTGACGGTCCGAGGGGTCAGTTGTCATAGTACTTCCACAGCCCATCGCTCTTGTCGAAGCGGCCGACGGCCTCTTCCGTCCCGTCGGCGTCCATCCGCCAGATCTCCGCACCGTGCGGGAAGCCGGTGGGCTTGGCGTCCCACTCCGGGACGCCGCCGCCGGTGTAGCCGGTGCCCAGGAACGGTGCGTCCCAGTTCTTTCCTGCATTCTGCCCGGCCATGCCCGCGACGCGGTCGGCCAGGGCCTGGTCGTTGACCGCGCCGAGGGTCGGGTCGGCCTCCATGCCGTGCGGGGCGGGGAAGCGCAGTTGGTACGCCTCGGACGCGCCGGGCGGCACCGGGCTCCAGCCCGCGCCGCCGTCGTCGAGGGCGAGGCCGTCGCGCAGGTCGTCCATGCTGCGCAGGTCGGCGGTGTCGGAGCCGCGCGCGATGGAGCCGCGGAACTCGCCGGGGTCGAAGGTGCGGCCGCCGAGCGTGGTGGAGTTCTCCAGGTAGGCCTCCGCGACGTCGGGCTTGACGATCTTGGTGACCATCCGGCCCTCGTCCAGCTTGATCGCGTCGCGGACCTGGACGACCTGGCGGGCCTGTTCCTCGGTCAGGCTGTTGGTGGGGCTGAGGCGCAGCCGGTCGTGCTCGGCGCGGTCGAGGCCGCGGGGGGCCAGTTCCTCGTCGATCTGCTGCTGGTAGCTGGGGCCGTCGCGGAGCGCCCCGTTGCCGTACTGCTCGGTCTCCAGCGGGGCGGAGCCGGGTGCGGTGCGCGGGCTCGGGACCGTCCCGGCCTCGCCGGCCAGCGCGGACTCCTCGCTCGCCAGGCGCGGGCCGGCCGCTTCGAGGTTCTTCGGGGCGGCCACCTTGAGGTCCCGCGGGGCCACCGCCTTGAGGTCCTCGGCGATCTTCGCCTCGGTGGCGGCGTGGGCGGCGAGGTTGCGGGCGCCCTTCTCGGCGGCCTCCTCGACGACGGCGGCGTGCTTCTCGGCGATCTTCGGCAGCGAGTCCACGGCGTCGTTCTTGAGCGCCCGGAAGACCGCCTGCTCCTCTCCTCCGGCCGCCATCAGAACGCCAGCCGTTCGAGCCCGCCGCGCAGTTCCTGCGCGTGGCCGCGGAACGCCTCGGTGTGGGCGCGCATCGCCTTCAGGTGCTGGTCGGCCAGGTCGGCGTCGAGGCTGAAGCCGTCCGCGGCGCCGCCGGTCGCGCCCGAGGTCTGTCCCCAGTCCAGGCCGGACATCGCCTGCTCGATCTTGGCGAAGAGCGGTTTGGCCGCGGCCTCGATGATCTCGCCGATGATGTACTGGATGATCTGCTGCTTGAGCGTCTCCAGCAGTTTCTTCCCGGCCTCCACGATCACCGGCACGGCGGCCTCGGCCAGCCCGAGGGTGGCCACCGCGGCGGCCTGGTCGGCGATGAAGGTGGCCGCCATGACGCCCAGTTCGACCAGGGCCTCGACCTTCTGCCCGATGATCACCTCGGCGCCGATCTCCAGCGCCTCGGCGAGCAGGGTGCAGCCCATCACGAGTTCCCGGGTGTGCCGCTCGGAGAGCTCGGACCAGCCGGACTGCATCCGCTGGGTGGCGGCGCCCTGGTAGGCCTGGGCGAAGGAGGCCATCGCCCGGGTCGCGTCGGCGTGCGTCCGCTCCACGGCCTGGCCGAACTGCCGGACCATGGTGGCGAAGGCGCGGACCTCGTCCTCGTTGATGTAGGGCCAGGGCACCCCGATGACGTTCAGGAACGTCACCACCGGTGCCGGTAGGTCGTCGATGGCCACTGCGCATCCCCCGTGCAGTCGTTCGGACTCGCCGCGGTCGCGGGCGGGTCGGGCGGCCAGACTGTAGCGCAGTGGGCAACGGGGTTCGGGGCGGCGTCGGTTACCGCCCTGACCTGGGGTAAAGGCTTGTTCAAGGGTGTACCGCAGACCGGTGCGCGGACGGCCCGCGCGGTGCGGTGACCGGGGCCGGGGTCAAGGTTTGTTCAAGGCTGCGGGGCCCAGAGCCCTTCGGCGCTGCCCTCGGCGAGGCGGGCCCGGTAGGTGGCGACCTTGTGGTCGATGCCCGCGAGGTGGGCCTGGAGTTCGGCGAGGCGGGCGGCGACCTCGGCGCGGTGGGATTCCAGGAGGGCGAGGCGCTCGGCCTCGTTGCCGTTGCCGGCCGCGGCGAGTTCGGCGTAGCGGCGGAGGGTGCGGATCGGCATGCCGGTGGCGCGCAGCCGGGTGCAGACGTCGATCCAGCGCAGGTCGCGGTGGTGGTAGCGGCGGCGGCCGCCCGGGGTGCGGTCGATGTCGGTGATCACCAGACCGGCCCGCTCGTAGTAGCGCAGGGTGTGGACGCTGACGCCCGTCCACTCGGCGGCCTCGGCGATGGTCAGCCCTTCGCCGGGGAGTTCCGGCTCGCCGCCCGGGAGTTCCGGCTTGATTTCGAGCACGCTCGAAATCGTAGCGTCGGTGCCGCCGACCGGACGGGGTGGAGTGGGCGAGGGGCCGACTCCCGTCGCGGCGGCGGACGGAGGCGGGGCGGTGTCCGAACCGGACGACCGGCGCAGGCGGTTGGTGCTCGCGGTGTGCTGCGTGAGCATGGTGATGGTGGTGATGGACGTCTCGGTGGTGAACGCGGCGCTGCCCGCGGTCCGCCGGGAGTGGGGGGCGTCGGTGGCGGCGCTGCAGTGGACGGTGGACGCGTACACGCTGGTGCTGGCGGCGTTCCTGCTGCCGGCGGGGGCGGCCGCGGACCGGTGGGGGCGGCGGCGGGTGTTCGTGCTGGGGCTGCTGGTGTTCGGGCTGGGGTCGGCGCTGTGCGCGCTGGCGCCGGGGACCGGGGCGCTGGTGGCCGCGCGGGCGGTGCAGGCGGCGGGCGGGACGATGCTGAACCCGGTGGCGATGGGGATCGTGGCGACGACGTTCCCGCGGCCGGCCGAGCGGGCCCGGGCGATCGGGGTGTTCGGTTCGGTGTCGGGGCTGTCGCTGGCGCTGGGGCCGGTACTGGGCGGGGCGCTGGTGGACGGCTGGGGCTGGCGGGCGGTGTTCTGGGTGAACCTGCCGGTGGTGGCGGCGGGGGTCGCGGGGGCGCTGCGCTGGGTGCCGGAGTCCCGGGCGGAGCGGGCCCGGCGGTTCGACCCGGTGGGGCAGCTGCTGGTGGTGGTGCTGCTGGGCGGGACGGTGTTCGCGCTGATCTCGGCGGGGCGCGCGGGCTGGTCGGCGCCGTCGGTGTGGGGCCCGCTGGCGGTGGCGGCGCTGACCGTCCCGGTGCTGGGCCGGTACGAGGCGCGGCGGGCGGACCCGTTGCTGGAGGTGGGGCTGCTGCGGCGCGGGCCGCTGGTGGCGGCGCTGGTGACGGCGTTCGCGGCGCTGGGCGCGTTCGCGGCCTTCCTGTTCGCGGTGACGCTGTACCTGCAGGGGGTGCGCGGGATGTCCGCGCTGCGCGCCGGGCTGTGCCTGGTGCCGGTGGGCGTGCTGATCCTGGCGCTGTCGCCGCGGACCGGGCGGGCGGTGGGCCGGTACGGGCCGCGCGGGCCGCTGCTGGTGTCGGGGGTGTCGCTGGCGCTGGCGGGCGCGCTGCTGCTGCTGGTGGGCCCCGGGACGCCGGTGCCGGCGCTGCTGGCGGTGTTCGCGCTGGTGGGGGTCTTCCAGGGGACGGTGAACCCGCCGATCACGAACACCGCGGTGGCGGGGATGCCGGGGGCGATGGCCTCGCTGGCCGCCGCGCTGGCCTCGGCGGCCCGGCAGACGGGTTCGGCGGTGGGCGTGGCGGTGGCGGGCGTGCTGCTGGCGCCCGGGTGGCGGCGGGCGGGGGCGTTCGTCGCGGCGGCGCGGGGGTGTGGTGGCTGCTGCTGGCGGCCGGAGTGCTGATCGCGGTGCTGGGCGTGGCGGGGCCGGGGGCCCGGCGGGTGCCGGGCGGGCCGTCCGCGGACGCTCCGGACGGGAGCGCGGCGAGCGGGAACGCGGCGGACGGGAGGGGGCCGGACGGGAGGGGCCCGGGCGGGGCGGCCGCGGGCGCGGGGCGTCAGGCGCAGTCGGGGCAGAGCCCGCGGTAGGTGACCTCGGCGGTGGCGATGCTGAAGCCGAAGCGCTCGGCGGCGGGGAGCGCGGCGAGCGGGTCGCCGGTGGGGTGGACGTCCCGGATGGTGCCGCAGGCGGAGCAGACCAGGTGCTGGTGCGGCTGGTGGGCGTTGGGGTCGTAGCGCTTGGCGCGGCCGTCGGTGGCGACTTCGAGGACCTCGCCGAGGGTGACGAGTTCGCCGAGCGTGTTGTAGACGGTGGCCCGGGAGATCTCCGGGAGGCGCTCGGCGGCGCGGGCGTGCACCTCGTCCGCGGTCAGGTGGACGTGGTCGCCGTCGAGCACCTCGGCGACCACGCGCCGCTGGGAGGTCAGTCGCCAGCCGCGGGACCGCAGTCGTTCCAGCAGATCACTCATCTCGTTCACCCAATCAGCTCAACATTCGCCCGAACTGTACAGCGGGCGAGACCCGGCGCCCGATTCGAGCGGGACCACCATCCGTTTGACCCTCTTCTTGACTTAGACTCGGTCTATCTTAGGATCGGCTCCGAAGAAGAGCCAAGACGTCCGTTGCAGCTGTGCAGAAGCAGAGTGCGATCCGCCCGATCCGGAGGGACTCCCATGCCCGAGAACGACGACGCCATCGTCACCGACCCCAAGTCCGAGGGTGCGGGCGGCTGCCCGGTCGCGCACGGCCGGGCCGCGCATCCGACCCAGGGCGGCGGCAACCAGCAGTGGTGGCCGCACCGGCTGAACCTGAAGATCCTGGCCAAGAACCCGGCGGTGGCGAACCCGCTCGGCGCGGACTTCGACTACCCGGCGGCCTTCGCCTCGCTCGACCTGGCGGCCGTCAAGCGCGACATCGAGACCGTGCTGACCACCTCGCAGGACTGGTGGCCGGCCGACTTCGGCCACTACGGCCCGCTGATCATCCGGATGGCCTGGCACAGCGCCGGCACCTACCGGATCTCCGACGGCCGCGGCGGCGCGGGCGCCGGGCAGCAGCGCTTCGCCCCGCTCAACTCCTGGCCGGACAACGCCAACCTGGACAAGGCCCGCCGCCTGCTGTGGCCGGTGAAGCAGAAGTACGGCCAGGCGCTGTCCTGGGCCGACCTGCTGATCCTGTCGGGCAACGTGGCGCTGGAGTCGATGGGCTTCGAGACCTTCGGCTTCGGCGGCGGCCGGGCGGACGTCTGGGAGGCCGACGAGGACGTGTACTGGGGCCCGGAGACCACTTGGCTGGGCGACGAGCGCTACACCGGCGACCGCCACCTGGAGGAGCCGCTGGGCGCCGTCCAGATGGGCCTGATCTACGTCAACCCCGAGGGCCCCAACGGCAACCCGGACCCGGTCGCGGCGGCCCGCGACATCCGCGAGACCTTCCGCCGGATGGCGATGAACGACGAGGAGACCGTCGCGCTGATCGCCGGCGGCCACACCTTCGGCAAGACCCACGGCGCGGGCCCGGCGGACAACGTCGGCGACGACCCCGAGGGCGCCGCGCTGGAGGAGCAGGGCCTGGGCTGGAAGAGCAGCTACGGCTCCGGCAAGGGCGCCGACGCGATCACCTCCGGCCTGGAGGTGACCTGGACCAACACGCCGACCGCCTGGGACAACTCCTTCTTCGAGATCCTGTTCGGCCACGAGTGGGAGCTCACCAAGTCGCCCGCCGGGGCGCACCAGTGGAAGCCGAAGGACGGCGCCGGCGAGGGCACCGTGCCGGACGCCTTCGACCCGGCGAAGAAGCACGCCCCGCAGATGCTCACCACCGACCTGTCGCTGCGCTTCGACCCGGTGTACGAGCAGATCTCCCGCCGCTTCCTGAACGACCCGGCGGCCTTCGCGGACGCCTTCGCCCGCGCCTGGTTCAAGCTGACCCACCGCGACATGGGCCCGGTCGTCCGCTACCTCGGCCCGGAGGTCCCGTCCGAGGAGCTGATCTGGCAGGACCCGCTGCCGGCCGCCCAGGGCGAGCCGATCGACGCGGCGGACGTGGCGGCGCTGAAGGCGAAGCTGCTGGACTCCGGCCTGACCACCGCCCAGCTGGTGTCCACCGCGTGGGCCTCGGCGGCGTCCTTCCGCGGCAGCGACCTGCGCGGCGGCGCGAACGGCGCCCGCGTCCGGCTGGAGCCGCAGCGCGGCTGGGAGGTCAACGACCCGGAGCAGCTGGCGCAGGTGCTGCGGGTGCTGGAGGGCGTGCAGCAGGAGTTCAACGGGCAGGGCGGCAAGCAGGTCTCGCTGGCCGACCTGATCGTGCTGGGCGGCACCGCGGCGGTCGAGCGGGCCGCGAAGGAGGGCGGCGTCGAGGTCGAGGTGGGCTTCCGCCCGGGCCGGGTGGACGCCACCCAGGAGAAGACCGACGTCGAGTCGTTCGCCGCGCTGGAGCCGCAGGCCGACGGGTTCCGCAACTACCAGGGCAAGGGCACCCGGCTCCCGGCCGAGTACCTGCTGGTGGACCGGGCCAACCTGCTGAACCTGTCCGCTCCCGAGCTGACCGTGCTGGTCGGCGGCCTGCGGGTGCTGGGCGCCAACACCGGCGGCTCGCAGCACGGCGTGTTCACCGACCGCCCCGGCACGCTGTCGAACGACTTCTTCACCAACCTGCTGGACCTGGGCACCGCGTGGGCGCCGGTCGCCTCCGACAACACGGTGTACGAGGGCCGGGACGCCTCCGGTGCGGTCAAGTGGACCGGCACCCGGGCCGACCTGGTGTTCGGCTCCAACTCGGAGCTGCGGGCGCTGGCCGAGGTGTACGCCTCGGACGACGCCAAGGAGAAGTTCGTCAAGGACTTCGCCGCCGCCTGGACCAAGGTGATGGAGCTGGACCGCTTCGACCTGGTGTGAGCGTGAGCCGACGGGGCCCGGACCGCTGCTGCGGTCCGGGCCCCCGCCGCTGCGTCAGTGGCGCAGTTCCAGCGTGCAGCACTTGACGGCGCCGCCGGCCCGGAGCAGTTCGGTCAGGTCGACGCCGATCGGGGTGAAGCCGCGCTCGCGCAGCCGGTCGGCGAGGCGGACGGCGGCCTCCGGGAGGACGACGTTGGCGCCGTCGGAGACCGCGTTCAGGCCGAACACCCGGGCGTCGTCGGCGTCGGCGAGCACCGCGTCCGGGTAGAGGCGCTCCAGCACCGCGCGGGAGGGGGCGTCGAAGGCCGGCGGGTGGTACATGACCTCGGTGTCGCTGAGCACGGCGAGCGCGGTGTCCAGGTGGTAGTAGCGCGGGTCGACCAGCCGCAGGGTGACCACCTCGCGGCCGAGGAACTCCCGCGCCTCGGCGTGCGCGGCGGTCTCGGTGCGGAAGCCGGTGCCGGCCAGGACGCGCTCGCCGGCCACCAGCAGGTCGCCCTCGCCCTCGTTGACGTGCTCGGCGTCCTTGACCCGCCAGCCGCGCTCGCGGAACCAGTCGGCGTACGCCGGGCCCTCGGCGGCCCGTTCGGGGTGCCGGAAGCGGGCGCCGAGCACCCGGCCGTCCAGCGTGGTGGCGCCGTTGGCGGCGAACACCATGTCCGGCAGGCCGGGCAGCGGTTCGATCAGCTCGACGGTGTGGCCGAGGCGCCGGAACAGCGCGTGGAGCTGGTCCCACTGGGCGAGGGCGGTGCCGGTGTCGGTGGGCTTCGCCGGGTCCATCCACGGGTTGATGGAGTAGTCGACGGTGAAGTGCGCGGGCCGGCACATCAGGTAGTGGCGCGGGGTGGCGGTTCGCGGCGACACGGTGGTGTCTCCTTCCGGGGCTCGCGGGCGCGGCGGATCGGCTGACGGTCGGTCAGCGGCGTTCCGGGGCACGGGACTTGGTGGGTTCAGCTGCCGATGGACTGCGGGAAGGCGAACAGGCCGTCCGGGTCGTGACGGCGCTTGGTGGCGACCAGCCTGGGGTAGTTCGCACCGTAGTAGGCCGTGCGCCAGTCCCGCAGGTCCGGGTCGGTGAAGTTCAGGTAGGCGCCGCCGGTCGCGTGCGGGGCGATCAGTCGGTCGAGCGCGGCCAGCCAGTCGAGCTGCGGGGCCGGGTCCTCGCCGGGCAGCCAGGAGGTGTCCAGGCTGACCAGGTACTGGGCGTCGCGGTGCGGGAAGGCGGTGGCCGCCGGGTCGACCCGGTTGATCGCGCCGCCCCAGCCGAACAGCGCCAGGCCGCAGCCGTCGGTGTTGCCGCCGGGCGGTGCGGCGGCGAGGTGGGCCAGGGCGGCGTCCAGCGCCGCGGGCGGCAGCGGGCGGGCGGCGAAGTGGGTGCGGACGGCGAACGCCCCGCCGCTGGTCTCGTGCTGGAGGTGGTCCATGGCGTCCCAGAAGTCCCGGTCGGCGATCTCCGCGCGCAGCGGCGGCCCGGCGGCGAACGCCGGGGCGAGCAGTTCGCGCAGCTCGGCGGCGGGGCCGAGGTGCAGGCCGACGGTGGAGACCAGGGTGCGGCCGCCGGAGGTGGCGACGCCGAGGCGGAGCGAGGTCTCCTCGGGCGCGGTGAGCATCAGTTCCTGCACGGCGGGCAGCACCGCGGGGGCGTGGTCGGCCTCCCAGAGCAGCACGCAGGTGGACGCGGCGGGGGCCGCGACGGCCTGGAAGGTCAGGTCCAGGTTGATGCCGAAGTTGCCGCCGCCACCGCCCCGGCAGGCCCAGTACAGGTCCTCGTTCTGCTCGGCGTCGCAGCTCAGGACCGTTCCGGCGGCGGTGGCCAGGGTGGTGGCGCGCAGCGTGTCGGCCGTCAGCCCGAACCGGCGGGAGGTGGCGGCGGAGCCTCCGCCGAGCGCCAGGCCGGCGATCCCGACGCCCGCGCCGTTGCCGAGCGGCAGCGCGAGCCCGTGCGGGCGCAGCGCGGCGTAGAGCGCGCCGGTCAGGACGCCGCCGCCGACGGTGACCCGCCCGGTGGCGGGGTCGACGGTGATCGCGTCCAGGGCCCGCAGGTCCACCACCAGGCCGGAGTTGACGGAGTGCCCGGCGTACGAGTGCCCTCCCCCGCGCGGGACGATCGGCACCGCGTGGTCCCGGGCCCAGTCGACGGCCCGCAGCACGTCGGCGGGGTCGGCGGCGCGCAGCACGGCGGTGGGCGCGCGGTGCGCCCAGCGCTCGTTGAAGGCGGCGCAGGAGTCGTGGAACCCGGCGTCCCCGGGGCGCAGCAGGGGGCCGGTGGTGTGCTTGTCGAGCAGCGCCCAGTCGGCGGGGGTCACGGGGCGACCTCTTCGATGGTGGAGGTGCCGGTGTCGGGCTGGGGGCCGTAGCGCTCCCAGGTCTCGTGCAGGCGGATGCGGCCGTCGGCGGTGAGGGTGGGGGTGTTGTGGGTGCGGCCGCAGACGATCCGGCCGTCGGTGAGGACGAAGGTGTAGCCCATGGCGAGGGTGCCGTCGGGCTGGCGGGTGCCGGCGGTCCAGCCGCGCTGGATGGTGCCGCCGGTGACCTCGCCCCAGACCAGGTCGCCCTGCTGGTGGTAGACGGCGACGGTGCGGTGGTCGCCGTCGGGGGCGTGGAAGCGGCGGCCCTCGTAGTCGAGGTGGCGGGGGTTCACGCCTGCCACCAGATGGCGTAGTAGGCGAAGTCGTCGTCGTGCGGGTTGGCGACGGCGTGGTCGGTGTCGGCGGGGAGCAGGACGAGGTCGCCGGCGGCGACGGGGTGGCCGGTGCCGCCGGTGCGGATCTCGCCGCGGCCGCTGATGCAGATGAACAGCTCGCGTTCGGTGTGCTGGTGGGTGTCGGTGAGGTCGCCGGGGCGCAGGACGCACCAGGCGCCGTGGAAGGGGGCGGTCAGTTCGCCCCAGGGGTGCAGGAGCTTGAGGTCGAGGCCGTGGGCGCGTTCGAGCCCTTCGGGTTCCTGGCGGCGGATCACCAGGCCGGGCGGCAGGCCGGTTTCGGGCATGGCGGTGCTCCGTTCTGGGGGGGCGGTGGGTCAGCGGGCCGCGGCGGCGTGGCCGAGGCCGGCGTCCCGGGCGAGGACCAGGGCCTGGGCGCGGTCGGCGACGCCGAGCTTGCCGAGGATGTGGGAGATCCGGTTGCTGACCGTCTTGGAGGCGAGGGCGAGTTCCCGGGCGATGACGGTGTTGGAGCGGCCGGCGGCGAGGTGTTCGAGCACCTCGCGCTCGCGGATGCTGAGCTGCGGGAACGGGTAGCTGCGCGGGCGGGGGCCGGTGCCGATCAGGGTGCCGAGCCGGGCCGCGATGGTGCGGTCGAGGATGGCCTCGCCGGCGCCGACCGCGTGGATGCCGCGGACGATCTGGTCGGCGGTGGCGCGCTTGACCAGGTAGCCGCGGGCTCCGGCGTGGAAGGCGGCGGCGACGGCCTTGTCGTCGTCGAGGGTGCTGAAGACCAGGACGCCGGTCTCGGGGGTGAGGCGCAGGATCTGGCTGATCATCCGCATGCCGGCGGCCTCGTCCAGGTGCGGGTCGAGGACCAGGACGTCGGGCCGGTGCCGGGAGGTGGCGGCGAGCACTTCTCCGGTGGTGCCGGCCTCGTCGACCACGGTGGCGGCGCCGGTGGCCTCGACCATGGAGCGGACGCCCTGCCGGACGGCGGGCTGGGCGTCGGCGAGCAGCACGGTCAGCGGCGTGGTGATCCGGTGCTGGTTCATCGTCCCCTCGCGGCGTCCGGTGGTGCGGCGGTGGTGCGGTGCGGTGTGGCGCGCGGAGTCGATCACCGGTAGTGATGATTCCGTTACCTCATCATGATCTGATCAATCCTGCGCCTCAAGTGTGCAATGTCATGCAGGAGTTGGCAGATGTGACGGTTGGGGCGCCGCTTCCCGGGCCTTGCGCATGATCTCCTCGCGGCCGCGCCAGTGCGACCAGAAGGCGCCGGTGTAGCCCAGGCCGCCGAGGCTGGTGAGGAAGGGGTTGTCGGCGTAGTTGTTGTCGTGCTCGCTCATGCCCTCGACGGTGGGCAGCATGACCCGGTGGTGGTCGGCCGGGTCGATCAGCGCCCACAGGTCGGTGACGGCGCCGTGCCAGCGCTCGGCGGGGTCGGCGGCGCGGGCCGGGTCGGGCAGCAGGCCGGGCGAGAAGTAGCAGACCAACCGGAAGTTGCCGTGCTCGTCGAACATGAACTGCCGCTCGTACTCGGCCGGGGAGGAGCACATCCGCAGCGGCTTGAGCACGATCGGGCCGTCGGCGGTGTTGGACTGCAGGCCGGGGACGGTGCGCACGCCCGCGCACTGCTCGGCGAGGTCCATGCCCATCGGGGTGTACGGGAACAGCCGCAGGCCGAGCGAGAAGCCGGTGACGGTGGCGTCCAGCGCCATGAAGGCGTCCACGCAGGCGCGGACCGTCTCGGGGGTCTCCCCCGGCATGCCGAACAGCGCCTCGACCATGGTGAGGATGCCGCGTTCGTGGCACAGCCGCACCAGCCGCTCGGTGTCGGCGAAGGTGTAGTAGGTGCCGCCCTTCTCGGTGACCTTCCAGCCGCTGAGCACCTCGGGGCGGATGTGGTCGCTGCCGACGTTGACGCCCCGGCAGCCGGCCGCGGCCAGCAGGTCGGCGAACTCCTCGTCGAACGGGCTGGGTTGGCAGTAGACCCACAGCCGCAGCAGGTTCAGCGGGTTGTCCGGGTCGGCGTGCCGGCGGCGGACGATCTCCCGCAGCAGGTTCTTGGCGTGCGCGATCGAGAGGTTGAACTCGCTGTCGGTGGTGTGCTGGTCCAGGATGCCCTGCGCGGCCAGCGACTCCATCTCGTCGACCACCGAGGCGAGTTCGCGCTGCCCGTAGCGGGTGCCCTTGGCGTCCGGTTCGACGCAGTGCGAGCAGCGGTAGGCGCAGCCGTTCTTGGTCAGGATGGAGCCGAGGCCGCCGCGCCGGTAGTACTCCAGGTTGTCGACCCGGCGCGGCACGCCGGAGCGCCGCCGGTAGACCGAGAGCTGGTCGACCTGCCACACCCGGGGCTCGAACTGGCCGGTGGGCTCGGCGGGCAGCGCCTTGCCGTGGCGGACGGTGAGCACCGCGGGTGGCACCCGGACGGCGCCCTGCCCGGTGTTGCGGATCAGGCCGGGGATGCCCGCCGTGTCGCGGCCCTCGGCGACCGCGGCGGCCAGCTCGCAGAGGATCTTCTCGCCGGGGCCCTTCACGCCGTAGTCGATGCCGAAGTACTCGACCAGCGCGAACGGCATGGTGGAGAAGCCGATCCCGCCGCCGACCACGGGCGCGTCGGTGAGCCGGCGGATCTCGGTGATGATCTCCAGGTGCTCGCCGACGAACGGGCGCTGCTCGAAGGCGTACACGGTGTCGGTGTTGCGGACGGTCACCCCGACCAGCACCGGGGAGCGTTCGGCGAAGTACTCGTGCAGGCAGGTCTTCCAGTCGTCGCGGTGGAAGGTCAGGTCGAGCACCTCCACCTCGAAGCCGTCGTCCTCCAGCGCGGTGGTGAGCACGTCGAGGGCGTACGGGGCGATCGGCGGATGCACCTTGTTCGGGTTGACCAGCAGGACGAGTCTGCTCATCGGGGTTACCTCCCTTGGGGGTTGGCGGCGGGTGGTCAGACCAGGCCGAGGCTGATGCCGAACTCGGGTTCGGCGCCCAGCAGGTAGGCCCCGGCGGACTGCAGGATGCGGTCCTGGGCGACCAGGTGCTGGGCGAGGACGGTGGTGTCGCGCAGCCAGCGGTCCATCGGCGAGCTGCGGTTGATCGACCAGGTCTGCAGCAGGTCGTAGGTGCGGGCGACGATCGTCCGGGCGCTGCGGAAGGCGTGCAGCCAGGACAGCGGCGAGGCGGCGCGCTCGGTCGGGGTGAGGTCGTCCAGGGTGCCGCCGGCCGCCAGCACCGCCCACTGGCGGCGCATCGCGCCGTACACGCCCTCCCGGACGGCGTTGAACTCGGCCTCCAGGCGGGCCAGTTCGGTCTGCACCCGCCAGCTGTCGGCCCAACTGCGCCCGGCCATCCGGTCGTAGCGGGTGGTGGCGACCTCGCGGGCGTGGTCGAGCGCGGCCCGGGCCACCCCGAGCGGGACGCCGCACATCGCCCGGGTGAAGGAGTCCGGCTGGGCCAGCGGGCCGGGGCGGCCCTGCGGGGTGGCGAAGGTGTAGGTGTGCTCCTCCGGGACGAACACGCCGTCCATGGTGTAGTCGCAACTGCCGCTGCCGCACAGGCCGGTGGTGTCCCAGTTGTCGATCACCTCGACCTGCTCGCGGGGCACCAGGAACTGCCGGGAGTCGTGCCGGTGCTTGCTGCCGGGGGCGGCCCAGGGCTCGCCGCCGTCGTAGATGAAGGCGCCGGAGGTCACCCAGTCGGCGTGCTTGACGCCAGAGCCGAACGACCAGCGGCCGCTGAGCCGGAAGCCGCCGGGGACGCGCTCGGCCCGGCCGGAGGGCTGGAGCAGGCCGGCCACCACCAGGTCGAGGCGCGGGAAGACCTCCTTGGCGACGGTCTGGTCCAGGAAGTTGGCGTAGATGCCGGTGTTGGCGCCGATCACGGCGCACCAGGCGGCCGAGGCGTCGCCGTACGCCAGGGCCTCCACCACCTCGGTCTGCTCCATCGAGGTCAGGCCGGGGCCGCCCCACTCGGGGCCGTAGCACATGCCGAACACGCCGGTGGCGCGCAGCAGTTCGACCACCTCGGCGGGCAGCGTGCGGTTGGCCTCGATCTCCGGGGCCCTCTCCCGCAGCAGCGGCGCCAACTCCCGGGCGCGGCGCAGGATCTCCGTTGTCATGCTGGTCACTTCTCCTTCTGCGTCGGGTGGTCGGCGGGTCAGCGGTCCAGGCCGAGGCTGATCCGGAACAGCGGGGGGCGGCCGAGCAGGTAGGCGCCGACCGACTCCAGCACGGCGTCCTGGGCGGTCAGGTTCTGGCACATCACCGCGGTGTCGCGCAGCCAGCGGTCCATCGGCGAGCTGCGGTTGATCGACCAGGTCTGCAGCAGGTCGTAGAGCCGGGTGACGACGGCGCGGGAGGCCCGGAAGGCGTGCAGCCAGGCGAGCGGGGAGGCGGCGCGCTCGGCCGGGGTGAGGTCGTCCAGGGTGCCGCCGGCCGCCAGCACCGCCCACTGGCGGCGCGCCGCGCCGTACACGCCCTCCCGGGCCGCGTTGAACTCGGCCTCGCAGCTGGCGAGTTCGGTCTGCACCCGCCAGCTGTCGGCCCAACTGCGCCCGGCCATCCGGTCGTAGCGGGTGGTGGCGACCTCGCGGGCGTGGTCGAGCGCGGCCCGGGCCACCCCGAGCGGGACGCCGCACAGGGCGCGCATGAAGGAGTCCGGCTGGGCGAGCGGGCCCGGGGTGCCGCGGACCTCCCAGAAGGTGAAGGTGTGCTCGTCGGGGACGAACACGTCGGTCATGGTGTAGTCGCAACTGCCCGTCCCGCACAGGCCGGTGGTGTCCCAGTCGTCGAGCACCTCGACGGCGGAGCGCGGCACCAGGAACTGCCGGGAGTCGTGCGCGTGCGGGCTGCCGGGCTCGGCCCAGGGCTCGCCGTCCTGGAACAGGAAGGCCCCGGAGGTGACCCAGTCGCTGTGCCTGATCCCGGAGCCGAACGACCAGCGGCCGCTGAGCCGGAAGCCGCCGGGGACGCGCTCGGCCCGGCCGGCCGGGGCGAGCACCCCGGCGGTGATCAGGTCCAGGCTCGGGTACACGTCCTTCACCACGGACTGGTACAGGAAGTTGGCGAGCAGCCCGCTGTTGGCGCCGATCACGCCGCACCAGGCGGCCGAGGCGTCGCCGTACGCCAGCGCCTCGACCACCTCCAACTGTTCGACGGAGGTGAGCTCGGGGCCGCCCCACTCGCGGGCGAAGCACATCCGGAACACGCCGGTGGCGCGGAGCAGTTCGACCACCTCGGCGGGCAGCGTGCGGTGGGCCTCGATCTCCGGGGCCCTCTCCCGCAGCACGGGGGCGATCTCCTTGGCCCGGCGCAGCACCTCGGCGGCGTCCTGGGGCGGTCCGGCCCAGCGCGCGGCGCTCACCGGTCCACGTCCAGCAGCCCGGCGGGCATCGCGAACGGGGCCTCGGGGTCGGCGGGCCCGACCTCGGAGGTGACGGTGCGCACCAGCGCGGCGGCGGCGGCCAGGCGCTGTTCGCAGGCGGCGACGCTGTCGGCCTCGCAGACCACGAAGGAGTGCCGGGCCAGGTAGCCGCCGGGGGGCAGCCGCAGCACGGTACCGGGCGGGGCCATCGGGGCGGCGTGCAGCAGGCCGGGCGCGTCGCCGGGCTCCGGGAGGACCAACTCGTCCAGGCGGCAGTCCTGTTCGGGGCAGCCGAAGCTGATCCCGGCCACCGCGGAGCGGCTCGGGGCGATCTCCGGGCGGCGGCCGGTGGCGACGTCGAACAGCACCTCGCCGGGTTCGATGCCGGTGGCGATCCGGCCGAGCAGCGGGATCAGGTCGCCGCCGAGCCGGCCGTTGACCTCGACGATCAGCGGGCCGCGCGGGGTGAGCCGCAGCTCGGTGTGGGTGATGCCGTCCTCGACGCCGAGCGCCCGGTGCGCGTCGGCGAGGTGGGCCAGCAGGGCGGGGTCGGCGAGCAGCGGGTCGGCGGCGTCGACGACGTGGCCGACCTCCTCGAAGTACGGCTCGTCGCTGCTGTACTTGCGGGCCAGGAACAGCGGCCGGTACTCGCCCTTGTGGACGGCGCCGTCGACGCTGATCTCCGGGCCGCCCGCGTACTCCTCGACGATCACGCTGGCCCGGTACGGCCCGGGGTCGACCCGGCTGGCGGACAGCGCGGTGCGGAACGCCTCGTCGAGCCCGTGCTCGTCGGCGGCGAAGACCACGCCGATGCTGGCGCCCATGGCGCGCGGCTTGAGCACCACCGGGTAGCCGATCCGGGCGGCGGCGGCGCGGGCCTCGGCGAGGTCGGTGGTGAGCGCGAAGCCGGGCTGGCGCAGGCCGGCGGCGGTGAGCACGGTGCGGGTGCGCTCCTTGTCGCGCACGCCGCGCACGCCGCGCTCGGACAGGCCGGGGACGCCGAGCTCGGCGGCCAGCAGGCCGGCGTCCAGCACCAGCGGCTCGTCCCAGCAGAGCAGGCCGACGATGGTCCGGCGGGCGGCGATCTCCCGGACGGTGGCGTTCATGGTGGCGGTGTCGAAGACGTCGGCGACCACGATCTCGTCGAAGTACTCGCGCTGCCAGGTCGGCCGCAGGTTGTTGACCAGCAGCAGTTCCAGCCCGGCGGCGCGGGCCCGGCGGCTCATCGGGCCGACCAGGTACTCGCGGTACTCCTTCAGCCCGCTGCCGATCACCAGCAGGGTGCCCGGCGTTGTTTCCTGACGTTGCGTCATGATTCCTCCGCTGCTTGGGAGTCGAGGTCGAACCGGACCAGGGCGGCGGCCGCGTCGGCCAGCCGGCGGGCCTCGGCGGGGGTGTCGGCGCGGGTGGTGACGATGCCGACCCGGTCCCAGGAGCTGCGCAGTCCGGCGCTGCGGTGGCCGGCGGCGATGCCGACCACGGCGAGCTGCACGCCCTCGGCGGCGGCGGCCGCGTCCAGGCCGTGCACGGCGGTGACGGTGCCGGGCCGGCCGGGGGCCAGGAAGGCGGCGGCGGTGGCGCGTTCGGCCTTGGCGGGCAGCTCGCCGGTCGGCTCGCCGCGCATCAGGGCGTAGTAGGCGCGGGTGAGTTCGACCGGGTAGGCCGCCTCGATCAGGTCGGTGATGGAGTCACCGGGCAGCCGTCCGGCGCACTCCACCAGGACGGGGACGCCGTCGGCGAGGATCCACTCGCAGTGCAGCACGCCGGTGCCGAAGCCGACCGCGGCGGCCAGCCGTTCGGTCTCGGCGGCCAGCAACTCGTGCGTCTCGGTCGGGAGTTCGGCCGGGACGGTGTGCCCGGCCTCGATCGGGTACGGGCCGGGGTAGAGCAGCTTGCCGGTGGTGTTGGCGAACACCGGGCGGCCGTCGGCGACCAGCATCTCGACGCTGAACTCCGACCCGGCGACGTACTGTTCGGCCAGCATGGCGGGCGCGATCGGCCGGTCCGGGACGAACACGCCCTCGTCCTGCGCCTGCCCGAACGCCCAGGCCGCGGCCACCTCCTCGGGGGCGCGGACCACCCGGGTGCCGACCGAGGCCTGCCGGTTGGCGGGCTTGAGCACCACCGGGCCGGGGTGCCGGGCCATGAAGCCGGCCAGCGCGGCGGCGTCGGCGACCGGCTCGGAGGCCGGGTTGGCGATTCCGGCGGCCGCCGCGACCACCCGCAACTGGTGCTTGTCGCGCAGCAGTTGGGCGGCGCCCAGGCCGGCGCCGGGCAGCCCGTAGCGTTCGGCGAGCCGGGCCGCGAACGGCACCGCGTACTCGACGGCGGGGATCACCGCGACCGGGTCGAGCCCGGGGTGGGCGGCGAAGAAGGCGTCCGCGCGGCCGGGCAGGTGGTACTCCCACTCGATCAGGGCGCGGGCGAAGCCGATGCCCTCGACGGCCTCGGCGAGGTGCCGCTTGCGGGCGACGTCCGGCTCCTCCACGTAGACCACCGAGTCGGCGTCCTGGAAGGCGGCGACGGTGGCGACCGCGAAGGCCACGTAGCCGATGATCAGCACCGGCCGCGGGCCGGTCGACGGGCCGTTCATACGGTCTCTCCCACGGGGTCCTGGTCGGTGGCCGCTCCGGCGGCGGCGGTGCGCTGCTGCGCCCGGTGCTTGATGCCGTACACCGCGAGCACCCCGGCCAGGCCGTTGACCACGGCCATCAGCACCCAGAACCCGGCGTGCAGGTGCGTCCAGGCCCACACGCCGAACAGCGGTCCGACGGCCGAGGCCAGGCCGGCCGCGGCCTGCATGGTGGCCAGGTAGCGGGCCTTCGAGCCGTCCGGGAAGGTGGCCGGGTGGGCGAACATGCTGGGCCCGGCGATCATCAGCCCGCTGACCGCGAGCACCGCGCCGAACAGCACGAACGCCCCGGAGTGCACGGCCAGCCCGTAGGCGGCGAGGCCGACCGAGTTGACCAGGTGGCCGACGCCGACCGCCAGGTAGGTGGGGATCCGGGTGATGTACGCGGTGATCTTCAGCTCGCAGGTGATCAGCACCAGCGAGGAGGCGGTGAGCACCGCGCTGTACAGCCAGGTCGGGTAGTCGTCGTGCACGATCTCCAGCGGCAGCGAGATCGAGGACTGCACGTAGGCGACCGTCCCGAGCACCACCGCGGCCAGGTAGGCGAGGTAGGCCCGGTCGCGGAGCATCCGGGCGTACGCGGCCCGGCCGTCGGAGCGGCGTTCGGCCCTCGTCCGCGGCGCCGGCTCGGGCACCGCGTGCCGGGGCAGCAGCCGGTGGGCGAGCAGCGCGTACAGCAGGGTGGTGGCGCCGTCGATCCAGAACAGCAGGTCCCAGTCGAGCAGGATCACCCCGGCGGCGATCAGCGGGGCGAGCGCCGCGCCGGTGTTCAGGGCGATGCGCATCATCGAGAACGCCATCACGTGGTAGCGCTCCGGCATCAGGTCGCTGAGCAGCACCGCGGCGGCGGGCCGGTACGCCTGGGCGGCCAGGCCGGCCAGCGCGATCGTCACCAGCAGCACCGGGACCAGCCCCGGCCGGACCAGCAGCGGCAGCACCGCGACCAGCGGCGCCGAGCCGGCCATCGCCGCGACGATGGTGGCGCGCGCCCCGAACCGGTGGGTGATCTCCCCGCCGAGGACGGTGCCGAACACGGTGCCCAGGCTGTACGCGCCGAGCGCGAGGCCCGCGGTGCCGTCCGACAGGCCCTCGTGCGTCAGGTAGAGCACCAGGAAGGTCTGGACGAACGCGCCGAGCTGGTTGACCAGTACGCCGCCGAGCAGGTACCGGACGGTGGCCGGGGTGGCCCTGAGCGTGTCGAGGACGCCGATCGGGGGCCCGTCGTCGTCGGTCATGCCGCCTCCTTCACTGCCTTGGCGATGCGTTCCGCGACCAGCGGAGCGGTGGAGAACCCGCCGCCGCCGCACGCGGCGCGGGTCCACAGGCCCGGGGAGACCCGGGTGAGCAGCGGGCCGCCGGTGGCGGTGTCCGCGGTGTAGTGGCAGACCCGGACGCCGGCCACGGGGTAGCGCTCCAGGTCGGGCAGGACGCCCTCGGCGGCCAGCCGGTCCAGGTGGGGCCGCTGGTCCTCGCCGGTGCTGTCGGTGTCCGCGACGGGGCGGCACACCGTGTCGGAGCTGAGTTTGAGCAGGGTGCCGGCGCCGGGCGGCAGCACCCAGCCGCGGCCGGAGCGGCCGAGGCCGCCGGCGGCGGGCGCGTCGTCCCAGCGGTCGTCCCCGGCGGGGCGGCGCAGGTAGAGCATGGTCTGCCGGTGCAGGGTGACGGGGCTGTCGGCGAGCCGGCGCGTCCAGGGGCCGCCGGCCAGCAGGGCGAGGTCGCCGCGGAGCACCTCGCCGGTGTCCAGCACGATCCGGCCGGAGCCGGTGAACACCGAGCGGACGGTGCTGTGCGGGCGCAGCACCACGCCGGGCCGGGCGGTGAGCCAGCGGGCGGCGGCGTGCAGCACCCGGTCGGCGAGCAGGACGCCGCCGGTGAGTTCGCGCACCCCGACGGTGCCGGGCGGCAGCCCCAGCGGCGGGAGCCGGTCGGCCGGCGGCAGGTCGACGGGGACGCCGGCCTTGTCGGCCTCGGCGAGCAGTTCGTCGAGGCGTTCGGCGGGGTGGGCGGTGAGCGTGCCGACCCGGCGGTACAGCGGGGTGCCGAACAGGGCCTCCAGGTCCTGCCAGTGGCGGTGCGCGTCGAGCCGGCGGGCGGTGCCGTCGGGGTCGCCGGGCAGCAGGGTGCGGATGGCGCGGTGCTGGTCGTGCGAGGTGGCGTCCGGGTTGGGCAGCGGGCCGCGTTCCAGCACGGTGACCCGGTGGCCGGCCCGGGCGCAGGCGACCGCGGTGAGCAGTCCGGTGACGCCCGCGCCGACCACCAGGACGTGGGCGGCGGCGCTGCCCGCGTCCACCGCGACGGCACTGCCCGCCGCCGCGGGCCCGGTGGCACCGCTCACCGTCCGCCGCCGCGCGCTCTGGTCGTCAGCCGGGGCAGGGCGCGGGGGCGGACGGTGGTGGCGGTGTGCTCGGCGGGGATGGCGTCGTCGGGCAGCGCCTCGGCGGCCAGGTCGACCAGCAGCGGGGCGGCGCAGCGCAGGAACAGGTCGAGTTCGTGCCAGAAGTCGCCGGCGTCGTCGTCGGTGACCTCCCAGCGGTCGAGCCGGCCGAGCTGCTCGGTGAGGGTGGCGGCCGCGCTGCTGAGGCTGAAGCGGCGCGGGTTCAGGGCGGCGGCGAAGCGCTCGGCGCTCAGCGCGGCGGCGTGCCGGGAGCGGGCGCTGACGGGCAGCGGGCCGCGGTCGAGGTGGGCCTCGGCCTTGGCGGCGACCCGGTTCCAGGGTTCGACCAGGCGCTGTCCGCAGACCCGGTCCATGGCGGCGCGGGTGAAGTTGGTGCGCTGGTAGTCGGGGCCGGTGGCGGCCAGGTAGTAGCGGGCCAGGTCGCGCGGGACTTCGGCGGTGAGCTGGCGCCCGGTGACGACGTGGCCGCGGCTGGTGGAGAACTTGTCGCTGTCGAGCTCGTAGAACTCGTTGGTGACGAAGTGCGCGGGCAGGGCGAGTCCGCCGAGGGCGAGCAGCATGGCGGTGCCGGCCAGGGCGAAGGCGAAACTGGCGTCGGAGCCGAAGAAGTAGACGACTTCGGGGCCGGCCTCCAGCGCCCAGTGGCGTTCCTCGTCGCCGGGGACCTCGCCGCGCGACTCGGCGGCCAGCGCGACGGCGTGCAGGCTCCAGGCCACCGTCTCGGTGTCGGAGTACAGCACCTGGCCGGGGGTCTCGGCGAACGGGGCGGGGATGCCCCAGTCGATGGGCAGGGTGATCGGGTAGTCGGGCAGCCGGCGGGCCATCAGCTCCTCGACGAGCTGGGCGAGCCGGGGCCGCATGGTGCCGGCGAGCCGGGCGAAGTAGCTGGCCAGCGCGGGGCGGTGCTCCTCCAGCGGCAGTACCAGGACCTCCTTCTCCCGCAGTTCGACCGGGAGTTCGGGGTACCGGGTGGAGCGCGGGTCGAGCAGTTCGCCGGAGGCGATCCAGTGGCCGCAGCTCTCGCACAGCCCGGCGCAGCCCTCGGCCAGGCAGACCGGGCAGCCGCCGCGGACGTACGCGTCGGTGAGGTACTCGCCGGTGTCCGGCAGGTACGGGAACTTCACCTTGCGCAGCCTCAAGTGCCCTTCGCCGTGCAGCCGTTCGAAGAAGGTGCGGACGGTCTTGAGGTAGCGCTCGTCGAAGCGGACGAAGCCGTCGGGGACGATGCCGGCCGCGGCGAGGGTGGCCTCGACCTGTTCGGCGGCGCGCTGCCGCAGTTCCTCGGGCTGTTCGCCGAGCCGGCGGGCGGTGGTGACGATGTAGTTCTGGGTGAAGTGCACGCCGGTGCCGAACAGGGTGTCGCGGCCGGTGGCGCGGGCGTAGCGGGCGCACACGTCGGCGGACAGGAACGGGCCGGCCAGGTGGCCCAGGTGCAGGTCGCCGTTGGCGGTGGGGCCGGGGGCGATCACCAGCAGCGCGGCCATCAGCGGCCGCCCGCCGCGACGGTGGCCAGGCCGTGGCGCTCCAGCAGGTCGCCGGTGATGTCGCGGGCCCGGTGGGCGAGCACGCTGATCAGCGAGTCGGCGATGCCGTGGGTGGCCTCGTTGACGCCCTGCAGGTACAGCGCGGCGTCGGTGCCGGCGCCCAGGTCGACCCGGTAGTCGCGGCTGACGGTGACCTCGGGCAGCCCGGCCTTCTCGGTCAGCTCCCGGACCAGGGCCGGCATCCGGCCGTCGTAGCCGGTGCCGAGCAGGACCAAGTCGCAGCGCTGCTCGGTGACCTTGCCGGTGCGCCGGTCGCGCAGGTCGAGGACGACCTCGCCGTCCTCCTCGCGGGCGGCGAGCACCTCGGTCATCGGGCGGACCTCGGCCCGGCCGGTGCCGATCATCTTCTCCCGGTAGAGCAGCATGTAGAGCTCGTCGAGGAACGGCGGGGCGAGCGCCGCGTAGTTGGTGAACCGCATCTCGTCGAGCAGCTGGGCGCGGGTCTCGGCGGGGGCGTCGAAGAACTCGTCGACGAAGGACGGGTAGAACAGCTCGTTGACGAACTTGCTGGTCTGGTAGTTCTGCAGGCCGATCGAGCGGACCAGCATGGTGACGGTGGAGTTCGGCAGGTTCTCGTACAGCGCCATGAACATCTCGGCGGCGCTCTGCGCGCCGCCGATCACCACGGTGCGCAGCGGGGCGTCCTTGTCGACGGCGTTGATCCGGCTGCGGAAGCGGGCGCTGTGGATGACCTTCTCGGCGGGCAGGTCGGCGAAGACCGCGGGGATGTGCATGTCGCGGCCGGCGCCGACGACCAGGTCGCGGCAGCGGATGGTGTCGCCGTCGGCGAGGGTGACCTGCCAGCCGGCCAGCTTGCCGTCGGCGTCGTGCCTCGGTTCGGCGGAGACGACCTTGGCGTCGTAGCGGATGCGCACCTTCTCCAGCGAGCGGGCCACCCACTGGAGGTAGTCGGAGAACTCCCAGCGGTGCGGGTGGAAGGTGCCCAGGTTGATGAACTGGTCCAGCCGGTCGTGCTGGTGCAGGAAGTTGAGGAACGAGAAGCGGCTGCGCGGGTCGCGCAGGGTCACCAGGTCCTTCAGGAAGGAGACCTGGCTGCGGGCCCAGGGCATCAGCAGGTCGCGCTGCCACTTGATGTCCGGGGCCTGTTCCAGCAGCAGGGTGCGCTCGGCCAGTTCGGCCGATCCGCTCTCCTCGATCGCGGCGGCGAGGGCCAGGTTCGCCGGTCCGGCGCCGATCGCCAGTACGCCCACCTCTAGGTCAGCCACACTTTCCCCCTCGGGAACTCGGTTTGCTCCAGGGCCGGTTGTCGCGGCGCCGACACGCTGTCGTCGCGCTGTCGTCGCGCTGTTGTCGCGTCCTCGTCGCATCTTCGTCGCGTCCACGTCGCGTCGAGGAATCTAGGAAGCCGGGGTTCCCGGCAGGTAGGGCGGGCTTCCCGGCGGCGGGGGAAATTCCGGACGGGAACGGCGAAGGGCCCCGGGGGAGGTTCCCCGGGGCCCTTCCGGTGCTTCCTGCGGCGGCTACTTCCTGGTGATCCGCAGCACCCCGGTCTCGGTGCCCTGGTAGAGGGTGCCGTTGGGCGCGGTGGTGCCGGTCATCTGGAGCGGGTTGTAGAGCAGCCCGATGCCGAAGGCGGTGCCGGCGACCTTGGCGCCGGTGGCCGGGTCGATCACGGCGTGCGCGTAGGTGGCGAAGGTCTGGGCGCCGATCGAGTCGGTGGGGCCGCTGACGGTGACGGTGTAGATCAGGTTGTCGCCGAGCGAGAGCCGGGGCAGCGCGGCCGACTTGACGTCGCTCTCCCACACGGTGGTGCAGCCGGTGCCGCTCGCGTTCAGGTCGACCCGGGCCAGGCCGCCCTGGTAGGAGGCCGAGGACGGGACGCTGGCGGGCGCGCCCTCGGGCAGCGCCGGGTACGGGTAGCCGTAGGTGTTGGTGACGAAGACGCTGCGGCCGGAGGCGATCACCGCGTCCTCGGTGCCGCTGGCCGCCCACTTGGTGAGCACCGGCGTGGTGCAGACCGGGGACGGGCCGGCGTCGACCTTGTAGACCAGCAGGTTCTCGTGCGGTGCGGCGTTGTCGGTGATGGTGACGTACTCGGTGCCGTCGCCGGGTCCGAAGAAGCTGGGCGTGGCGCCGGTGCCCCAGCTGAGCTGGCCGGGCTTGCGGCCGGGGCCGCGGTCGTAGGGGGCGCGCCACTGCACGGTGGGCGTGCCGTCGGCGCTCTGGCCGAGCAGGTAGAGGGCGTGGTCGGTGGCGACGGCGGTGTGGCCGGGGACGGTGGAGATGCTGTTGGCGACGCCCTCGCCGGTGGCCAGGGTGCGCACCGCGCCGGTGGCGGTGTCGGCGGTGCCGATCACGCCGCCGCCGGTGGCGAACCACACCTTGCCGTCCCAGCCGGGGCTGAGGCCGACGATGTTGTCGCCGGAGGGCACGGCCCCGGCCAGCGGGGTGCTCTGGTCGACCGTCAGCTGCCAGCCGCCGGTGCCGGTGCGGTGGTGGCCGATCCGCAGCAGGTTGTCGTTGCCGTCGACGCCCACCAGCCGGTCGTCCTGGTCCAGGTAGGCGTACACGCCGCCGAACAGCGCGCCCTTGGGGAGCTCCAGCGAGGCCAGGTCGTTGCCGTTGGCGGGGTCGAGCAGGTGCACGGTCGGGGTCTGGCCGAAGATCGTGGTGCACAGCGCGACCGGGTAGCCGTCCCGCCCGACGGTGACGGTGGGGCAGGCCGAGGCGAGCGCGGTGCGGCTCCAGTTGACGGCGCCGGTGCCGGGCCCGGCGTACGGGGTGGTGTCGCTGGAGGCGGAGTCGCCGTGCATCCCGGCGTTGCCGTTCGGGGCGGTGGCCGGGTTCTGCGGGGGTAGCGGCCCGAAGGCGGTGGCGGCGAGCGCCGCGGCCAGGGCGAGGGCGGGGAGCAGCAGTCGGGTGCGCATGGCGAGTCCTGTTCCGGAGTCGGAGGCGTTCCGCCGGGAGCGGAAGGAAAGGACGCCGAACGGACACCACGGCACCGGGGACGGGAAGGCGCGAAGGGCCGCTCGGCGGAGTGCGTGAGCGGCCCTCTACGGGAGGGAAGGGGTGCGGGCCGCGTCAGCCGACGCGGCGACAACCCGTCGTGGTGGCACGGCCATGGTCGACATGGCGGCGGCTCACCAGCAGGGTCATGCCAGGAACCCTAGCGGCCGCGCACCGCCCGCCGCTGCCCCCTTCTCACCCTTCGGACGGCCGGGCCGACCCGGCGCCACCACCGGCCGGAACCCGGTCGGCGATCAGTCTGCGGTCAACTCCTCCAGGTCGGCGAGGAGTTCGGAGGCGATGACCGGTTCGAGGTCGCCGAGGAGCTCGCGGTACTCACGGCTGTTCGGCCAGTAGCGCTCCAGCGCGCCGTCCAACCAGACCGCCTCGAGGGTCTGTTCGTCGTACTCGTTGGGGGTGCCGACCGCGATGCCCGGCCGGATCTCGACCACCAGGTGGCTGCCGTTCGGGAGCGGCCGGTGGAACCACCACTCCAGGCCCGCGTCCTGCGGTTCGCCGCGCCGCCAGCCGCGCTTGGTCAGCCCGAGTATCCGGCCCACCGGGACGGTGTGCTGCTCGAACCGGTGCAGCCGGTGCCCGGCGGCCTCCTCGTCGGTCAGCACGGCCACCGGACGGCCCAGTTGGCGGAAGGGCTGGAGGATCTCGTAGTCCGCGAAGAGCTCCGCCCAGGCGGCCAGGTCGGCGGGCGCCAGGTGCAGCGGATGGACGAGTCGGACGACGGCGTCCGCGGGAAGGGCGAAGGGCTCGTCGTGGACGTCGGCGAAGCTGCGGTCCTCGGCGACCCGGAAGGCGGCGCCACCCGCCGTCCAGACCAGGCGGCGCACCAGGTGCCCGAGCAGCGGGTGGGCGACCAGCAGGTCGGTGAACTCGCCCGCGCTCCACGTCCGTTGGGCGACCATCGCGGCCTCCAGCCGGGCGGTCTGGTCGGCGACCAGGGTGCGGGCGTCCTTCTTCAGCGCGGCGAAGCGCTTGCGCTCGGCGGGGGCGAGTTCCGGGTCGTCCTTCGCACCCGGCGCGGGCAGGTCCTTGCGCCGCTTGCCGTCGGCGTCCCGCACGTACGGGCGCAGTTCCTGGTCGAAGCCGACGGTGAACGTCCGCGGGCCGTAGTCGATCACCGTGGTGCCGTCCGGGTCCAGGCCGAGGTCCGGCACCAGGCGGTCGCCGAGCTGTTCGCCCGTCAGGTCGAGCGATTCGGCGATCTCGGCGATCTTCTCCTGGGCGCGGGCCTTGAGCGCCTTGAACTTCACCCGTTGGGCGATGCCCTGCAGCTGCATCAGGGCGGCGTCGGTGCCGATCGCGGCCAGCACGTCCAGGCCCTCCACCGCGCGCTGGTGGGCGTTCTGGCCCGGCCACTCGCACAGCAGCGGTGCCAGTTGCCGGGCGGTGCCGTCGTCGCCGAACTCGCCGAGCGCGTACAGCGTCCAGCTGTCCGCCCCCGGCATTCCGGCCTGCCGCCACTCCGCCAGCAGCGCCCAGCAGAACGCCCGCACCGTGTCGGTCCGCAGCTCGGGTGCGATCAGCGCCAGGCCCGGGTACGGGTCGCGCAGCTTCCCCAACTGCAGCACGGTCAGCAGGTTGCGTACCGCCTGCTGCGGCAACGTCCCGCCCCCGTCGGCCAGTTGCACCTGCGGCAGCACCTCCGGCCGCAGCCAGGAGGGGAGTTCGGGGAGCTTCAGGGGCAGCGCGGCCGCCAACGGGTCGGAGTCCAACGCGTCCGCGACCACCGCCGCGACCGGCTCGCCGTACCGCTCCGCCACCGCCGCCGTCAGCACCTCCGCCCCCTGCCGGAGGGCCACCAGCCGCAGCGCGTGCTCCGCGGCCTGCCGGGCCTTCCCGGCCTTGCCGACCGCCGCCGGAACCAGCAGCAGCGCCCCCGCCACGCCGTGCCGTTCGAACCACGAACGGGCCACCGGCTGAACGGACTTGAGCCGCAACAGGGCGTCCGCCATGACGCCCGCGGCGACCGCGCCCCGCACCGGCAGCAGCACGGGTGCGACCTGGGACGGAGAGGCCACGGCCGCGCCGAGCACCAGCCGCAGCGCGGCCGTGCCGAACCTGGCCAGCACCGGCGCCAGTTGCTCACCGCAGGACGCCATCTCGCTCGGGTCCCAGGACTCCAGGTACGGCGCCATCAGTTCCACCGGAGCGATCGCCAGCAGCCGGCAGCACTGGCCGGTCCAGGCGTTCTCCTCGGCCCTCCGCACCTTCTCCGCCCAGTCGATGTCCACCGAGTAGTCCCAGGAGCGGTAGGGGGTGGCCGCGAATGCCGCCGACTCGCCCTCCTGCCAGAGCAGTTGAGTCTCCTGGTCGGCCGGTACGCCGGTCAGCACCCGCGGCTTGCGGACGGTGCGCCGGTGCGTCCACGGCGGGTCGACCAGCAGCGCGGGCAGCCGCTCCGGCGCGGCCTCCGGCAGGGGTTCCCGCGCTCCCTCCAGGCCCCGCACGTAGGCGGCGCTCTCCTCGTCCAGGGTCGGCAGGATCTCCGGCAGCCGCGAACGCAGCACCGCCACCTGCCGGTTGAGCAGGTGCCGGACCATCCCCGCATCGGAGCCGCCGCGCCGCGCCGCCGCCGAGAGGACCCGCACCGCCCGCACCGGGAAGCGCTCCACCATCGCCAGCAGCACCGGCCGGACGGTCTTCGAGGCGATCCGGTCGACCAGCTCGGCCATCGCCGCGTCGGTCGGGAACTCCGCCACGTACTCGGCGTACTCGCGCACCCGGTCGCCTTCGCTCCCGTAGTGCCCCAGCACCTCCGCCACCAGCGGCACCGCGGCCGGCCCCACCCCGTCGGCGAGGGTGGCCACCAACCGGGGCGTCCAGTGCAGCCACGGCCCGCGCGTCGCCGCGTCGAGCCGCCGGGCCTGATCGGCGCTGCCGACCGCGGGCAGCAGCAGTTCGCGCAGCAGGCCGGTCGTCGCGCGTGCGTGCCCGGACAGCTCGGCCAGGCACTCCTCCACCCACTCCACCCGCTCCGGCAGCAGGAACGCGGTGGCCGCCCGGCGCACCGGGGTGTCCCTCAGTTCGGCCAACTCCGCTACCACGGACGCGTACTCGGCCTCCGGCGCGGCGGCCAGCGCCAGGCGGGCGGCCGCCAGCACCCGGAGGTCGGGCTCCGTGTGGGGAGCGTACGGGGAGTCCAGGTCGCGGACGGTCACCCTGGCCCGCTGCCCGTAGGGCGCCTGCAGGTGGGAGGTGTCCACCTCCAGGGACGCCAGGGCGGCCCGCACCGCGAAGCTCAGGCCGAAGCGCGCCGTCCAGCCCGCGAACGCCCGCTCCTCCCAGTCGGCGACCTCCCGCTCCCGGACCATCGCGGTGACCGTCACCAGCCCCACCGGGTCCGGCGCCCCGGCCCGGTACGCCCGGACGGCGGCCACCACGCCGGGGTCGGACCCCGGGGCGGTCAGCACCTGCTCGATCGCCCGGTGCGGCCGGGTCATGTGGAGGTCCTCCGCCTCGACCACCGCCGCCACGTCCACCACCGGCCACCAGGCGGGCAGCGGCACCGGCACCCCGCCCCGGCGGCGCGGCAGCACGTGCTCGCGCCACGCCTCGGGCAGCACGAACGCGTCCTCGTCCGGGAACCCGGCGGGCGGGACGGACGCGTCGGCCGCTGCGGGCGCAGCGGCGGGCACGCCGGCGTCGGGGAACTCCTCGGCCTGGAGCCGCAGCTCGGCGCCGTCGACCCCGGCCTCACAGAACTTCGCGGACCCGCCGCCGACCAGCTCCCAGCGCTGCACTCGCCCCTCCAGACCGAGCCGACCGACCACGAACGGCCGACCACCTGGCGGCACCCTAGCGAGCGGTCCGGACACCCCGGACCGGCGGGCGTTCCGCGGGGACGCCCGGGGGTCAGAGCATCCGCTGCGCGGTCGCGGCCTTCGCCAGCAGGGCTTCGGCCTCGGCGGTGCGGCCCTGGGCGGTGAGCAGGCGGGCCCGGTACTCCATGGCGTAGGCGTCGCCCAGTTCCTCGGCGCGCCGGAAGGCGTGCACGGCCCGGTCGAGATCGCCGTTGTCGCGGAAGGCGACGCCCAGCGCGGTGATCGGGAAGGCTTCGCCCTGGGCCAGGATCTCCGGCGCCCAGCGGTCCACCGTGGCCGGGTCGCCGCGTTCCAGGCCCTGCTTGACCAGGCCCAGCATGGCGTCGGGGTCGCCGAGGGCGGCCACCTGCTCCCAGATCACCTGGGCCCGGTTGCCGTCCCCCGCCGTCTCGTACTGCATGCCGAGGTTGAACCCGGACACCGCGTTCCCGGCCGCCCAGGAGCGCTCCCACAGGTGCATCGCCCCGGCCTGCTCGCCGCGCAGGTGGAGCTCCGCCGCCAGGTTGCCCATCGCGACGTCGTCCCCGCGCTCCACGTCGGCCAGCAGGGCGACCAGCTCCGCGTCGGACAGCCTGCCGGGCGCCCCTGACGCTCCGGGCATCGGGCCCGCGTCCTGCCGCTCGCGCCGCTTCCGGCCCGGCCACCGCCACCCCATCGCCACCACTCCCACCTGCGCCCGAACTCCACGACCCGGCGATGATGCCAGGCCGCCCGGGACGGCCGCGCACCGGGCCGGTTGGTTCCCCGGGGCCGGGGCGGGGCATGGCTTGGGGGAACACCGGTGTGCGGTCGCGGTGCGGTCGCGGTGCGGTCGCGGTGCGGGCCGGTTCGAGGCGAGAGGGGCCGTGGTGGGTACGGAGTGGGCGAGCGACGCGGTGCTGTACCAGATCTATCCGCAGAGCTTCGCGGACGGGAACGGGGACGGGACCGGCGACTTCGCGGGGCTGACGGAGCGGCTGGAGTACCTGCGCTGGCTGGGGGTGGACGCGGTGTGGCTGAACCCGTGCTTCGCCTCCCCGTTCGGCGACGCCGGCTACGACGTGGCGGACTTCCTGACCACCGCGCCCCGGTACGGGACGGCGGAGGACCTGGCGAAGTTCACCGAGGAGGCCCGCCGCGGCGGCATCCGGGTGCTGCTGGACCTCGTCGCGGGCCACACCTCGGACCGGCACCCGTGGTTCGTCCGCTCGGCCGCCGACCCGGACGACCACCGCTACGTGTGGGCGGACCGCCCGGCGCCCGGGTACGTGGCCTCGCCGGGCAGCCGCCCGGGCTGGTACAGGCCGAACTTCTTCGACTTCCAGCCCGCGCTGAACTTCGGCTACGCCCGCACCGACCCGGCCGAGCCGTGGCGGCAGCCGGTGGACGCCGAGGGGCCGCGGGCCAACCGGGCGGCGCTGCGCGAGATCATGGCGCACTGGTTCGCGCTGGGCGTCTCGGGCTTCCGGGTGGACATGGCGTCCTCGCTGGTCAAGGACGACCCCGGGTTCGTGGAGACCGGGAGGCTGTGGCGCGAGACCCGGGCCTGGATGGACGCGCACCACCCCGACAACGTGATCCTGGCCGAGTGGGGCGACCCGGCCCGCTCGGTGCCGATGGGCTTCCACGGCGACTTCTTCCTGCAGTTCGGCGGCCCGACCGAGGGCGCGGCGCTGCGCTCGCTGTGGAACAACGGCGCGGGCACGGTCCACGAGGAGTGGCCCGCGGAGCCCTGCTACTTCGACCCGGAGGGGCGCGGTTCGATGCGCCCGTTCCTGGCCGAGTGGGAGCGCGCCGCGAAGGCCACCGCCGGGCACGGCTTCGCCTCGCTGCCGACCGCGAACCACGACTTCTCCCGACTGGCCTGCGGCCCGCGCACCCGCGAGCAGTTGGCGGCGGCGTTCGCCTTCCAGCTGACCTGGCCGACCGTCCCGGCGATCTACTACGGCGACGAGATCGGCATGCGATTCGTGCCGGGCCTGCCGGACACCGAGGGCAGCGTGCTGGGCCCGCACTACAACCGGGCCGGGTCGCGCACCCCGATGCAGTGGGACGCCACGGCGGACGCCGGGTTCTCCTCCGCGCCCGCCGAGAGCTTCTACCTGCCGCTGGACCCGTCCCCGGACCGTCCGGACGTCGCCTCCCAGCGCGCCGACCCCGACTCGCTGCTGCACCAGGTGCGCGAGCTGATCGCGCTGCGGCGCGCGCACCCGGGCCTGGGGGCGCACGCGCCGGTCGAACTGCTGCACACCGGCTACCCGTTGGCGTACCTGCGGGGCGAGCGCCACCTGGTGGTGGTCAACCCGCGCCGGACGCCCGCCTGCCTGCCGGTGGAGCGCGAACTGCCGGGGCGGCTGCTGTTCGGGCGGGGCGTGTCGCTGACCCACTCGGTGCTGCGCGCGGAGGGCTTCTCGTACGCCGTGTTCACCCGCTGAACCCGGGGAACGGCGGGTCCGTGCTGCGCAGTGGCCCCGTCAGGGGCCCGGGGAACGGCGGGTCCGTGCTGCGCAGTGGCCCCGTCAGGGGCCCGGGGAACGGCGGGTCCGTGCTGCGCAGTGGCCCCGTCAGGGGCCCGGGGAACGGCGGGGCCGTGCTGCGCAGTGGCCCCGTCAGGGGCCCGGGGAACGGCGGGGCCGTGCTGCGCAGTGGCCCCGTCAGGGGCCCGGGGAACGGCGGGGCCGTGCTGCGCAGTGGCCCCGTCAGGGGCCCGGGGAACGGCGGGGCCGTGCTGCTGACGGCCGGAGCCCATCGGAGGTTCGTGCTGCTGCGTGTAGTGACAAGAACCCGAAGCAGCTGCGCGCCACGGCAGTGCACCGTCAGCAGCCACGGGCTCGCCGTTCCCCGAGCCCCTGATGTCGCCTCCCGCCGTTCTCGCCCGAGCCCCTGATGTCGCCTCCCGCCGTTCTCGCCCGAGCCCCTGATGTCGCCTCCCGCCGTTCTCGCCCGAGTCCCTGATGTCGCCTACCGCAGGCCGCCGCCCGCGAGCAGCACCGCGAGGGCGACCGCCGCCGCCGCGATGACCCCCAGGAAGGGGACGCGGCTGCGCGGCGGGGCGAGGAGGACGGCGAGGGCGGCCGGGGCGGTGACGGCGAGCACCGGCCAGCCGGGGGCGAGCAGGAGGGCGGCCGCGGTGGCGGCGAGGACGGCGACGGCGGCCGAGGCCCGGCGGCCGAGGCGCTGGGGCAGGCCGCGGATGCCGGCCGCGCGGTCCGCGGCCAGGTCGGGCAGGACGTTGGCGAAGTGCGCGGCGGTACCGAGCAGCGCGCCCGCGCCGAGGACGTCCGGGGCGGGCCAGGGTCGTCCGGGCAGGGCGAGCGTCACGAAGGCGGGCAGCAGGGCGAACGCCACCGCGTACGGCAGCCAGGACCAGACGGTGGCCTTGAGCCGCAGGTTGTACGCCCAGCCGGCGGCCACCGCCGTGAGGTGGGCCGTCGCCGCCGCGACGCCGCAGGCCGCCGAGAGCAGGACGCAGCAGGCGACCGCCCAGCGGGTGGCAGCGGTGATCCGACGCACCGTCAGTTCGGCTGCGGCAAGCGGCTTGTCGGTCCGTCCGGCGTCCGCGTCCCGGCGCCGGTCGATCAGGTCGTTGCTCCAGCCGATCGAGAGCTGTCCGGCGGCGACCGCACCGGTGGTGAGGACGGCGCCGAGCACGCCGCGTCCGGCGCCGGCGGCCATCGCGGCGGCGAGCGCGGTGACGGCGGCGGCGGGTTCGGGGTGGCAGGCCCGCAGCAGGGCGCCGATCCGGGCCGGGTGCTCCACCGCTGCGCTGCTCACACCGGACAGGCTAGGGGGTGTCCGGGCGGATCACCGGCCGGGACATGAACGAATGGTCAAGATCCTTGGTGGGATCGGTGGTTCGGGGTGCTTTCCGGAGTGCCGCCGCTACGCTCTGGTTGCCCTGCCGCCGATCCGCCCGGAGGACCCGAACGTGGCGTTCCACCCCTTCGACGTCTCCGTGCCGTTCGTCCTGCTGCTCGCGCTGGTGGTCCGGCTGCTCTCGCTGCCGCTGCTCCGCAGGGCCCAGGGCGCCTTCCGGGCACGGTCGTCGGCCATGGTCGCGGGTACGGGTGCGGGTACGGCCGGGCCGCTGCCGGGGGCGGTGGTGGCGGAGCTGGCCGCCTGCGCGGTGTTCGGGGCGCTGCTGGTGGCACTGCTCACGGAGATACCCGGCATCGGCCTCGGGCTGCGGATGCCGGCGGCGTTCGCCGACCTGTCCGGCCTCCAGCGGGAGATGCATCTGCGCAACGGCGCCGCGCAGCTCGAACTGTGGCTGGTGGCCGCACCGGCGCTGGCCCTGTGGCTGCTCCTGGGCCACCTGGCCCGGCGCCGGCTGCTGACCGTCGGGATGCCGGCGGCGGTGGCCGAGGACGGGCGGCTCCGCCGCGGGGGCCTGGTCCGGTTCTGGCTGCTGGCCGTGCTCGGGGTGGCCGTGCTGCCGGTGGGCGTGGTGCTGGCCGGGGTGGCGTTCCAGGCGGTCGCGCTGGTCTCCGCCCGCCGGCTGCCCGCACTGACCGGGCCGGCCGCGGTCATCGTGTTCCCGCCGCGCCCCGAGCCGGTGCCCGCCGCCGCACCCACCGCACCGGCCACCGCACCGACCGCACCGGCCACCGCGCCCACCGCACCGGCCACCGCGCCCGCGTCCGCCACACCCGTTCCCCCGCCCGCGCCCCCCGGGCCCGCCGCCGTCCGGGTGCCGCACCAGCCGCTGCACGGGCACGAGCCGCGCGGCATCGGCGGGTACCGGCTGCTGGGACGGATCGGCGCGGGCGGGATGGGCACCGTGTACCTGGCGCAGCGGGAGGGCGCGGCGACCCAGGTCGCGCTGAAGACGATCAACCTGGACCTGCTGGACGACCCCGACCTGCTACGCCGGTTCCGGCGGGAGGCGGAGGTGCTGGCGATGGTGCCGGGCGCCTACACCGCCCGGGTGCTGGATACCGGGGTGGACGCGGGCCGCCCGTTCCTGGCGATGGAGCTGCTGGACGGGCGGCCGCTCGACGCCCACCTGCGCGAACTCGGCCCGCTGCGCGCGCCGGAGGCGCTGCGGGCGCTCGCGCTGGCGCTGGCCGTGGCGCTCTCGGGGGTGCACCGGCTCGGGCTGGTCCACCGGGACCTCAAGCCCGCCAACGTCATGCTCACCTCGGCCGGGCCGCGGCTGCTGGACTTCGGCATCGCCGCGCTGGTCGACGGCACCCGGCTGACCGCGACCGGCGCCGGCCCCGGCACGCTCACCTACATGGCGCCCGAGCAGTTCGGCGACGAGCCGGTCGGCACCGCCGCGGACGTCTGGGCCTGGGCCTGCTGCGTGGTGTGCGCGGCGCACGGCTCCAGCCCGTTCGCGGCGACCAGCACCGGCGGGGTGATCCGCCGCATCGTCGACACCGGCCCCGAGCCGTCCGCGCTGGCCGCCGTCCGCGCCCTGGACCCGGCGCTGGCCGCCGTCGTCACCCGCGCCCTCACCCCGGACCCGTCCGACCGCCCGACCGACGGCGCGGCCCTGCTGGCCCTGCTCACCGACGCCCCGCAGGAGGACGTCCGCGCGGAGATCACCCGCGGCTGGAGCACCCTGCGCCGGTGACCGGTCCTCTGCTACGACTGGCCGCATGACCGACCCGCCCACCACGGCCGCCGCGTACTTCGCCGTCCGCCTCGCCGCCTGGGCCAACGCCCGCACCGACACCAAGCCGGTCACCTGGTTCGCCGCGGCACTGGCGGCGCACGACTGACGGCGCACGGCCGCCGCTGCCGGTGCCCGGGGTGCGGACACCGGCAAGCACCCGTCCCACCCGTCCCACCGGCCCTGCCCGTCCACGCGGACGGGAAGCCGGTCCGGACGGACCCGATCCCCTGACGGGGTGTCATCGCCGGGGACGCGCCCGGCCGGGCGAATTGCCCGGTTCAGGCGGAGTTTTCCCTATCCTGGGCCGGTGACTCGGATCGCGGCTGTGCACGGAGTGCTCCCGGCCCACCGCTACGGGCAGCGGGAGTTGGCCGGGGCGGTGGCGGCGCTGCGCCCGGACGGGAACGGGCCCGGGGCCGGGAGCGAGGGCGGGAACGAAGGCGGGAGCGAAGGCGGGGGCGGGCGGACGCGGGCCCTCGCGGAGCGGTTCGCGGCGGGTGCGGGCGTGGAGTTCCGGCACCTGGCGTTCCCGGTGGAGCGGTACCCGGAGCTGGAGGGCTTCGGCCGGGCCAACGACGCCTGGCTGGTGGCCGCGGCGGAACTCGCCGAGCGGGCCGCCACGGGTGCGCTGCGCGAGGCCGGACTCCCCTCCGAGCGGGTCGACTTCGTGGTCTCGACGACCGTCACGGGTGTCGCCGCGCCCTCCCTGGAGGCCCGGCTGGCGCCCCGGCTGGGCCTGCGCGCGGACGTCCGGCGGCTGCCGCTGTTCGGGCTGGGCTGCGCGGGCGGGGCGGCGGGGGTGGCGGCGGTGGACGGGCTGCTGGCGGGCCGTCCGGACGGGGCGGCGCTGCTGCTGGCCACCGAGCTGTGTTCGCTGACGCTGCAACGCGCCGACACCTCGGCGGCGAACCTGCTGGCCACCGCCCTATTCGGGGACGGCGCGGGCGCGCTGGTCGCGGTGGGCGACGCGGTCGACTGCGCGGGCCCCGAGGTGGTGGCGACCCGCAGCCGGCTGTACCCGGGCACCGAGCGGCTGCTCGGCTGGGAGGTCGGCGACTCCGGCTTCCGCATCCTGCTGGGCGCCGAACTCCCGGAGCTGGTAAGCCTGTTCGTGGGCGAGGAGGTGTCCTCCTTCCTGGCCGCGCACGACCTGAAGCCGGGCGACGTGACGGCCTGGATCTGCCACCCGGGCGGGCCACGGGTGTTGGACGCGTTGCAGTCCGAACTCGGCCTGTCGGCAGCCGCGTTGGCCCCGAGCCGGGCCTCGCTGGCGCGCTGCGGCAATCTCTCCTCGGCGTCCGTGCTGCACATCCTGCGGGACGTGCTCGCGGCCGACTCCCCTCCGCCACCCGGCTCGTACGGGCTGATGCTGGCGCTCGGGCCCGGCTTCGCCTCCGAACTCGTCCTCCTGCGCTGGTAGTTGCCGATGAACAGCGAAACTGCCTACACCGTCCTGATCGCGCTGGTCGCCGTGGAGCGGCTGGCCGAGCTGCTGGTCGCCCGCCGCAACGCCGCCTGGAGCCTGGCCCGGGGCGGGGTCGAGTACGGGCGCGGGCACTACCCGGCGATGGTGCTGCTGCACACCGCGCTGCTGGCCGGCTGCCTGCTCGAAGTCCACTACGCGGCACGGCCGTTCGTGCCCGCGCTGGGCTGGCCGATGCTGGCGCTGGCCCTGGGCGCGCAGGGGCTGCGCTGGTGGTGCATCCGGACGCTGGGGCCGCGCTGGAACACTCGGGTGATCGTGGTGCCGGGCCTGCCGCTGGTGAGCGGCGGGCCGTACCGGTGGCTGCGGCACCCCAACTACCTGGCGGTGGTGGTGGAGGGCTTCGCGCTGCCGCTGGTGCACACCGCCTGGGTGACCGCGTTCTGCTTCACCGCGCTGAACGCCTGGCTGCTGGCCGCCCGGCTGCGCTGCGAGGACGCCGCGCTGATCCGCTGCCGGGCCGCGGCGTGATCGACCTGCTGGTGGTCGGCGGCGGCCCGGCGGGGCTGGCCGCCGCGATCCACGCCGCCCGGGCGGGCCTGTCCGCCACCGTGCTGGAGCCGCGCGCCACGCCGATCGACAAGGCCTGCGGCGAAGGTCTGATGCCGGGCGCGGTGCGGGCCCTGGAGCGCCTGGGCGTCGAGGTCGAGGGCCGCCCGTTCGCGGGCATCCGCTACCTGTCGGCGGACGGCGCCCGCACCGCCGAGGCCCGGTTCCGCACCGGCCACGGCCTGGGCGTGCGCCGCACCGCCCTGCACGCCGCGCTCGCCGCCCGGGCCGAGCAGCTCGGCGTCCACCGCCTCACCACCCGGGCCGACGGGCTGCGCCTCACCCAGCAGGCGGTCAGCGTCGGCGGGCTGACCGCCCGCCACCTGATCGCGGCGGACGGCCTGCACTCCCCCGTCCGCCGCGCCCTCGGCCTGCACCTCCCGGCCGCCGGGCGGCACCCGGCCAGGTACGGGCAGCGGCGGCACTTCGCGGTGCGGCCGTGGAGCGACCTGGTCGAGGTGCACTGGTCGCGGCACGCCGAGGCGTACGTGACGCCGGTCGCGGACGGGACGGTCGGGGTCGCCGTGCTGGGCACCGCGCGCCTGCCGTTCGACCGGCAGCTCGCCGCCTTCCCGGCCCTGGCGGAGCGCCTGGGCGGCGCGCCGGCCGGTCCGGTGCGGGCGCGGGCCCGCTGCGGCAGCGGGCGGGCGCCCGGTCCGCGGCCGGGTGCTGCTGGTCGGCGACGCGGCCGGGTACCTGGACGCGCTGACCGGCGAGGGCGTCGCGCTGGCCCTGGCCTCCGCCGAGGCGGCCGTCCACTGCCTGGCCGCCGGTCGGCCCGCCGCCTACGAGCGGGCCTGGCACCGCGCCACCCGCCCCTACCGGCTGCTGACCGCCGCCCTGCTGGCCGCCCGCCACCAGCCCTGGCTGGGCCCGCGCATCGTCCCGCTCGCCGCGGCCCTCCCGCCGCTCTTCCGCACCGCCGTCAACCTGCTGGCCCGCTGACCCGGACCGGGCCGACGGGCCGGGCGGCGGGCGCGGGGAACCACCCTCGGCGTCGACCCGGATGCACAGGGTGACGCCGAGGGGCCGTTGCGCGCGGGGCGCGGGACACTGGAGGCATGAGCGAGTCCGGAGACATATTCCACCCGCCGGTCGTGGTCCGCCCGCCGACCCGCGGGGAGCGGCCGTACCGGCGGGTGGAGATCTACGGGCGGACGGTGGGGCGGGCGACCGGGCCCGAGGACGTAGTGGAGCTGATCCGGCACGCGGGCGTCGCCGAGCCCGACCTGGACGACCCTGACCTGGTGGCCTGGCGGGGCGGCGACCGGACGGTGTGGGGGCGGACGGTGGCGTAGGGCGGTCGGTGGGGGCGGGTCAGGGGGCGGGGAGGGCGCGGAGGTAGGCCCGGACCGCTCCGGAGGTCTCGTCGGGGCGCCCGATGACCAGGAGGTCCGGCCCCGGTGCGGTTCCGTGCAGGGGGCGGTAGACGAGGCCGGGCAGGGTGATCCGTTCGGTGGCGGCGGGGACGAGGGCCACGCCCGCGCCGGCCGAGGCGAGGGCGAGGACGCCGAGGGTGCTGCCGACCACGCGGACCCGGGCGCGGTCCTTCTCGGCGGCGGGCCGGATCCGGGACAGGACGGTCTCGTCCTCCTCGCGGCCGGCGAAGACGATGAGGTCGTGGGTGGCCAGCGCGGCGGCGGTCACCGTGGCGGCGGAGGCCAGTTCGTGGTCGGCGCGCAGCGCGACGGAGAGCGGGGTGGGCGCGCGGCGGGTGACCCGCAGGCCGTCGGCGTCGCCGAGGGCGAGGTCGGGGCAGTAGCCGAGGTCGAGCGTGCCGTCGCGCACCGCCTGCACCTGGGCGGCGGGCGGCAGCTCGGTCAGGGCGAGTCCGACCCGGGGGTGGGCCAGGCGGAAGTCGTGCAGGTCCTCGGGGAGGACGCCCTGGAGGACGGCGACGCCGGAGAAGCCGATCCGCACCGTCCCGGTCTCGCCGCGCACGGACTGCCGGGCGGCCCGCAGGGCCCGGTCGGCCTGCGCCAGGGTGCGGCGGGCCGCGGGGAGCAGCAGTTCGCCGGCCTCGGTCAGTTCGACGCTCCGGCTGGTCCTGGTGAACAGCCGCCCGCCCACCTCGCGCTCCAGGGCCTGCACCTGGGCGCTGAGGGTGGACTGGGTGACGTTCAGCCGGGCGGCGGCCCGGCCGAAGTGCCGTTCGTCGGCGACCGCGACGAAGTAGCGCAGGTGCCGCAGTTCCACGGACCGCCTCCCGTCGATCGTTCCGGCCGATCGTCGGATCGTATCTTTCGGTTGGACCCATCGTTCACCGGGGCGAACACTGGACGGGTGACGACGAATACGACACTTCAGGACCGACAGGACATCGCCGACCTCATGACCGGGTGGATCCACCGCGACCTGGGCGACTGGGAGCGGCTGAAGGGCCTCTTCCACCCGGACAGCCGGATCGAGATCACCTGGTTCGAGGGGCCCGCGCACGAGTTCGTCGACGCGTCCGCCCGGATGGGGGCCTCCGCCTTCCGCACCAAGCACCTGATCACCGCGCCCGTGGTGACCTTCTCCGCGGACGGCACCCGCGCCGTCAGCGAGACCAACGCCGTCATCATCGGCGAGAACACCGACCTCCGGCTCGGCTGCGAGGGCCACAACCGGTTCGTCGACCGCCTGGAGAAGCGGGACGGGGTGTGGCGGATCAGCGACCGCAAGAGCGTCTACGACTTCGCCTCGTTCACCTTCCCGGCCGGCCCCGTCGACGTCGACCCGCGGGCGGTCGACCGGCACCCGCGGGAGTACGCGGCCCTCGCCTACCTGCTGGAGGCCACCGGCTACCCGGTGGGCCGGGTCTTCGCGACCAGGGGCAGCGAGCTGGAACGCGACCTCAAGGAGTCCGCGTCCGCCTGGCTGCACGAGCGGACGGACGGCTGACGGCCCGCCCGCCACGCGCCACCGCGCACGCCCCGGACGAACTCCGCCGCGCGGTGCAGGAGTTGGGTCACGTCGGCACCCCCGTCCACGGCCGGACCGACGACGAGCTCCTCTACCCGTTCGTCGGCACCGCCGGAGCCCGCGCCTTCCTGTCAGACCGCCCGGCGGTAGAGCCAGACGCCGAGCGGGGCGAAGACGGCGACGATGCCGACGTCCCAGGCGAGCGCCTGCCAGACCTGGGTGCCGAGCGGCCCGCCGATCATCAGGGTGCGGACGGCGCCCGCGGTGATGGTGACGGGCTGGTGGTTGGCGAAGACCTGCAGCCAGCCGGGCATGGTCGCGGTGGGGACGAACGCGGAGGACGCGAAGACCAGCGGCGCGAGGACGGGGAACGCGGCGGCGGTCGCGGTCTCGGGGTCGCCGACGGCGAGGCCGACCACGGCGAACACCCAGGACATCGCGAACCCGAAGGCCAGCACCAGCAGCGCGCCGGCCAGGAACGCCAGGACGCCGTTGTGGATGCGGAAGCCGACCAGGAAGCCGACGCCGGTCATCAGCGCGACCACGAACACGTTCCGGGCCAGGTCGGCGGTGGTCCGCCCGGAGAGCACCGCGGAGCGGGCCATCGGCAGCGAGCGGAAGCGCTCCATCAGCCCGGTCTGCAGGTCGCCGGCCAGGCCGATCGCGGTGTTGACCGCGCCGAACACGACGACCTGCACGAACACGCCGGGCATCAGGTAGTCGACGTACGAGACGCCGTGCAGGACCGCGCCGACCACCCCGCCGAACACGTAGCGGAACATCAGCACGAAGACGATCGGCTGCACCGTGGAGAAGATCAGCAAGCGGGGCACCCGGCGCAGCGCGATCAGGTTGCGCCCGGCGACGGCCAGCCCGTCCCGGACGGGGGCGAGCAGGCGGTCGGCCGGGGGCGGTCGCAGGGTGGTGGTGGTCATGGCCGTGGGCTCTCGGTGCGGTGGCCGGTGAGGGCGAGGTAGACGTCGTCGAGGCTGGACTCGCGGACGGCGATGGTGCGCGGGGTGAGCCGTTCGGCCTCCAGCGCGTGCAGGACGTCCATCAGCAGCAGCGAGCCGTCGGGGCTGGGCAGGCGCAGCACCGCGCCGTCGCGTTCGGGGCGCTGCGGCAGCCGGTCGGCGAGCAGGGTCTCGGCGCGGACGGCGCGCGGGTCCTCGCCCATGCCGAGTTCGAGGACGGTGGTGCCGAGGCGGGCCTTGAGCGCGCGCGGACTGTCGTCGGCGACCACCCGGCCCTCGGCGAGGACGGCGACGCGCTGGGCGAGCCGGTCGGCCTCCTCCAGGTACTGGGTGGTGAGCAGGACGGTGGTGCCCTCGGCGACGAGTTCGCGGATCAGCTCCCACAGGGCGGTGCGGCTCTGCGGGTCGAGGCCGGTGGTGGGCTCGTCGAGGAACAGCACGGGCGGTTCGGGGACGAGCGCGGCGGCGACGTCGAGGCGGCGGCGCATGCCGCCGGAGTAGGTGCGCACCGGGCGGTCGGCGGCGGCCGTGAGGTCGAAGCGGGCGAGCAGGTCGGCGGCGCGCGGGTCGCGGCGGTGGCGGGGCAGCTGGGTGAGGCGGCCGATCAGCCGGAGGTTCTCGCGGGCGGTCAGGTTGGGGTCGACGGCGGCGTACTGCCCGGCGAGCCCGATCAGGCGGCGGACGGCGGCGGGGTGGGCGGCGACGTCGGTGCCGAGCACCTCGGCGCGGCCGGCGGTGGGCCGGATGATGGTGGTGAGGATGCGGATGGTGGTGGTCTTCCCGGCGCCGTTCGGCCCGAGCAGGCCGAACACGGTGCCGGGCGGGACGGTGAAGTCGACGCCGTCCAGGGCGACGAGGTCCTTGAAGCGCTTGCCGAGGCCCCGGACCCGGATCGCGGGTCGGGGGTCGGCGGGATCGGTCGGCCCGGTGGCCGCGGGTGTGGTGGGCGTCATGGGCGTGCCCCCTCGGGCGAGCGGTGCCCCTGCGAGCGGTACTCCTCCAGTGTCCGTCCGCCGCTGCCGGGTGGGCCTTCCGGGGCAACCTGGTCCCCCCTGGTGCGGAGCGGCCCGGCTCTGGAGTGGCCGGGCGGCGGGCGGCGGGAGTGGATGGTGTCCAGTGCCGCGCCGTCCCCTGGAGCCCCGATGCCCCGTACCCGTCGTGCCGCCGCCGCCGCGGTGCTGTCGCTGTCCGCCCTGTCCGCCACGGCCTGCTCGGCGTCCGCGGACCTGAACGCCCCGCCCGCCGCGGGCTCCCCGTCCGCGGCGGCGCCGTCCGCGAGTTCCTCCCCGTCCGTGTCCACGTTCGCGTCCTCGGCGGGCACCCGGGTGGGGCTGGCCGGCGTGGGCAGCCTGGGCCCGGTCCTGGTGGACGCGCAGGGCCGCACCCTGTACCTGTACGGCGCGGACACCTCGGTGCACGCGAGCTGCCTGGACGAGTGCGCGAAGTCCTGGCCGCCGGTCACCACGCCGGGGTTCCCGCTGGCCGGGCCGGGCGTGGACGACGGGCTGCTGGGCGCGGCGGCGCTGCCGGACGGGACGGCGCAGGTGCTGTACAAGGGCCACCCGCTGTACCGGTACACGGGCGACCGCGGGCCCGGCGAGGCCACCGGGCACACGGTGGCGGACCCGCACGGCACCTTCTACGCGGTGACCTCGCTGGGCGACCCGGTGGGCGTCGACATCGCGACGCTGCGCGGCGCGGGCGGCGGGGTGCCGAGCGCGGGCGCCTCGGCGAGCGCCTCGGCGGGTGCTTCGGCGAGCGCCTCGGCGGGCGCGTCGACTCCGGCCGACCCGGCGGCATCAGCGGCACCGGCGGACCCGGCGGAGCCGGGCGCCCAGGCCACCGCGCAGGCCCCGGCGGCCCAGGACCCCACCCCGCAGACGCCCCCGCCGGCCGTCCAGNCACCCGAGCAGGCGACCAGGCCCCCGCCCAGGCGCCCCGGTCGAGGTGCCGGTCGAGGTGCCGCCCGCGCAGGCGCCGGCCCAGGCTCCGGCGGGCGGGCCCGGCCGACGGGCCGCGGGCGGCGACGGTTCCTCGGGGGGCTGAGGCGGCCGGGCGCCGCCCCCGCGGGGCGCTGTTCCGCGCGGCGGGGGTGCCGTGCCGGTCGGCGGCGCCGTGGTTCCCGAACGGGTGCGCCGCGCCGGGGTCCTGAGGGTCCGGCGGGCGGGGGCGCTGCGGTTGTGGGCGGCCCGGGCCGGTGTTCGAGTGGAGTGCAGTCGCGGTGGACGACCCCCGCCGCCGCGCGGCTACGGCGTCCCGGCCCGGGCGCCCGAGGAGGATTCCCCCGATGTCCCAGCACGTGCCCTTCACCACGAACAACACCGGCGTCCCGGTCGAGAGCGACGAGCACTCGCTGACCGCGGGCCCGGTCGGCCCGGTCCTGCTGCACGACCACTACCTGATCGAGAAGATGGCCCAGTTCAACCGGGAGCGGGTGCCGGAGCGGGTGGTGCACGCCAAGGGCAGCGGCGCGTACGGCTCGTTCGAGGTGACGCAGGACGTCAGCCGGTTCACCAGGGCGGACCTGTTCCAGCCCGGCAAGCGGTGCGACATGCTGGCCCGGTTCTCCACCGTGGCGGGCGAGATGGGCTCGCCGGACACCTGGCGCGACCCGCGCGGCTTCGCGCTGAAGTTCTACACCGAGCAGGGGAACTACGACCTGGTCGGCAACAACACGCCGGTGTTCTTCGTCCGCGACCCGCTCAAGTTCCAGGACTTCATCCGCTCGCAGAAGCGCCGCCCGGACAACGGGCTGCGCGACCACGACATGCAGTGGGACTTCTGGACGCTCTCCCCGGAGTCGGCGCACCAGGTGACCTGGCTGATGGGCGACCGCGGCATCCCGAAGTCCTGGCGGCACATGGACGGCTTCTCCTCGCACACCTACCAGTGGGTGAACGCGGCCGGGGAGCGGTTCTGGGTGAAGTACCACTTCCGGACCGACCAGGGCAACGAGTTCCTCCCCCAGGCGGAGGCGGACCGGCTGGCGGGCGCGGACGGCGACTACCACCGGCGCGACCTGTTCGAGGCGATCGAGCGCGGCGAGCACCCGTCCTGGACGCTGCACGTGCAGGTGATGCCGTTCGACGAGGCGTGGGACTACCGGTTCAACCCGTTCGACCTGACCAAGGTGTGGCCGCACGGCGACTACCCGCTGATCGAGGTGGGCCGGTTCACCCTGAACCGCAACCCGGAGGACCACTTCGTCCACATCGAGCAGGCCGCGTTCGAGCCGTCCAACCTGGTGCCGGGCATCGGGGTGTCGCCGGACAAGATGCTGCTGGGCCGGATCTTCTCCTACCCGGACACCCACCGGTACCGGATCGGCCCGAACTACGCGCAGCTGCCGCCGAACCGGGCGCACGTGCCGGTGCACTCGTACAGCAAGGACGGGCCGATGCGGTTCGACGCGGCCCGCACCGCGCGGCCGTACGCGCCGAACTCGTACGGCGGGCCGGCCGCCGACCCGTCGCTGTGGGGCGGGGAGATCGGCTGGGACGTGGCGGGGAGGATGGTGCGCGAGGCGTACCCGCTGCACCGGGAGGACGACGACTGGGGGCAGGCCGGGACGCTGGTGCGGGAGGTGCTGGACGACGCGGCGCGCGACCGGCTGGTGGCCAACATCGCCGGGCACCTGCAGGACGGGGTGTCGGCGCCGGTGCTGGAGCGGGCCCTGCAGTACTGGCGCAACGTGGACCGGACCCTCGGTGACCGGGTGGCCGCCGCCGTGGCCCGCTGACCCCGCGCCCTCGCCCCTGCCACCGCCACCGCCGCCCGTCCGGGACGCCGTTCCGGGCGGGCGCCCGCACGTCCGCCCCGCTGCCGCTCGTTGACAAGCGCCGCCGCCGGGCCGATCCTGAGCAAGCGCTTAGTCAGCACGTTCCGACCCTCTGCGAGGTGCCCCCGATGACCACCGCCGCTCCGCCCGGAATCGACCTGGAGAGGCTGCGCGCCCACCTGGACGCCGCCCTGCCGGTGCCGCTCGCGGGGCCGCTCACCGCCCGGCTGTTCGAGGGCGGGCGGTCCAACCTGACGTACCTGGTCGAGGACGGCGCCTCCCGCTGGGTGCTGCGCCGCCCGCCGCTGGGGCACGTGCTGGCCACCGCGCACGACATGGGCCGCGAGTACCGGGTGCTGGGCGCGCTGGCCGGGACGGCGGTGCCGGTGCCCCGCCCGGTGCTGCTGGTGGAGGACACCGGGGTGATCGGCGCGCCGTTCTACCTGATGGAGCACGTCCCCGGCACCGCCCACCGGGACGCGAAGGCGCTGGCCGCGCTCGGCGAACCGCGGGTGCACGCCCTCGGGGTGCGCCTGGTGGAGACCCTGGTCGCCCTGCACGCGCTGGACCCGGACGGGATCGGCCTGGCCGGCTTCGGCCGCCCCGAGGGCTTCCTGGAGCGCCAACTGCGGCGCTGGGGGAAGCAGTTGGACGCCTCGCGGAGCCGCGAGGTGCCGGGCGCGGACGAGCTGCACCGCCGCCTCGCCGACGCCCTGCCCGCCTCCCCTTCCCCCGCGCTGGTGCACGGCGACTACCGGCTGGACAACGTCCTGGTGGACGCCGAGGACCGGATCGCGGCCGTGCTGGACTGGGAGATGTCCACCGTCGGCGACCCGCTCACCGACCTGGGCCTGCTGGTGATGTACACCGAACTCGCCCGCCGCTTCGACGGATCGCTCCCCGGCGCGGCCCTCGCGCCCGGCTTCCCGTCCACCGCCGAACTGGTCCGGCGCTACGCGGACGCCTCCGGCCGGGACGTCTCCGGGCTCGGCTGGTACGTCGCCTTCGCCTCGTTCAAGCTGGCGGTCGTCCTGGAGGGCATCCACTTCCGCTACACCCGGGGCGGCACGGTCGGCGCGGGCTTCGACCGGGTCGGCGAACTGGTCCCGCTGTTCGTGGAGTTCGGGCTCGAATCGCTGGAGGGCTGAGACATGGATTTCGGGTACGACGCCAGGACGACCGAGCTGCTCGGCGAACTCGGCTCCTTCATGGACGAGTTCGTCCACCCCGCCGAACCGGTGCTGGCCGCCCAGCTCGCCGACCCGGGGCGCGAGCCGTGGTCGGTCCCACCGGTGATCGGCGACCTGCGGGCCGCCGCGAAGGCCCGCGGCCTGTGGAACCTCTTCTTCACGGACCAGCACGGCCTGCCCGGCGGACCCGGCGCCGGGCTGACCAACCTCCAGTACGCGCCGCTGGCCGAACTCACCGGCCGTTCCGTCCTGTTGGCCCCGCCCGCGCTCAACTGCGCGGCCCCGGACACCGGGAACATGGAACTGCTCGCCCAGTTCGGCTCCCCGGAGCAGCGCGAGCGCTGGCTGCGACCGCTGCTCGACGGCGAGATCCGCTCCGCCTTCGCGATGACCGAACCGGAGGTGGCCTCCTCCGACGCCACCAACATCACCACCCGGATCGAGCGCGACGGCGACGAGTACGTGGTCAACGGCCGCAAGTGGTACATCACCGGGGCGATGAACCCGGACTGCAAGGTGCTCATCGTGATGGGCAGGACCGACCCCGGTGCCGAGGCCCGCCGCCAGCAGTCGATGGTCCTCGTCCCGCGCGACGCCCCGGGCGTCCGGGTGCTGCGCGGCATGCGGGTGTTCGGCTACCCCGACGACGACCACGGCGGGCACGCCGAGATCCTCTTCGAGGACGTCCGGGTGCCCGTCGCCAACCTGATCGGCGAGGAGGGCGGCGGCTTCGCCATCGCCCAGGCCCGCCTCGGCCCCGGCCGCATCCACCACTGCATGCGGGCCCTCGGCATCGCCGAACGCGCCCTGGAGCTGACCTGCCGCCGGGTCGGCTCCCGGGTGGCGTTCGGCCGCCCGCTCGCCGACCAGGGCGTCGTCCAGGACTGGATCGCCGAGGCCAGGGTCCGGATCGAGCAGGCCCGGCTGCTGGTGCTGAAGACCGCCTGGCTGATGGACACCGTCGGCAACCGCGGCGCGCACACCGAGATCCAGGCCATCAAGATCGTCGTCCCGTCGACCGTCGAGTGGATCCTCGACAAGGCCGTCCAGGCCCACGGCGCGGCCGGCGTCAGCCAGGACACCCCGCTCGCCCAACTCTGGGCCGGCAACCGCACCCTGCGACTGGCCGACGGGCCCGACGAGGTGCACAAGCGCTCGCTCGCCCGCCGCGAGCTGAGGAAGTACCGCTGACAAGGGGGACCAACCAGGGGCTCGGGGAACGGCGGGTCGATGCTGCGTGTCTTTGACCGAACCCGAAGCCGATGCGCTGGGCGGCAGTGCACCGGCAGCAGCCACGGGCTCGCCGTTCCCCGAGCCCCTGATTTCGCCGTTCTTACAGGCCGCCGCCGAGGGTCACTCCGCCGTCCACCACCAGGGTCTGGCCGGTGATCCAGGCGGCGTCCTCGGAGAGCAGGAAGGCGACGGCTCCGGCCACGTCCTCGGGCAGGCCCAGGCGGCCCAGGGGGTAGGCGCTGGCGACCTCCTCCTCGCGGCCCTCGTAGAGGGCCGCGGCGAACTTGGTCTTGACCACGGCGGGGGCCACCGCGTTGACCCGGACGTCGGGGCCGAGTTCGGCGGCGAGCTCCATCGTGAGGCGGATCAGCGCGGCCTTGGAGACGCCGTACATGCCGATCCCGAGGGAGGAGCGGATGCCCGCGATGGAGGCGACGTTGACGACGGCACCGCCGTGCTCGGCCATCCAGGCGGCGTGGGCGCGGCGGGTCCAGGCCAGCGGGGCGAGCACGTTGACGGCGAGGATCTTCGCGGCGGCGGCCGGGTCGGTGTGCAGCACCGGGCCGTAGACCGGGTTGATGCCGGTGTTGTTGACCAGCAGGTCGAGCCGGCCGAAGGACTCCAGCACGCGGGCGACGGTCTCCTCCTGGTGCGCGGCGTCGTCGGACTTCCCGGCGACGGCGATCGCCTGCCCGGGCCCGCCGAGCGCCTTCGCGGCCTCGGTCAGGGTCTCCTCGGTGCGCGCGGTGAGGCAGACCTTCGCCCCGCGCCGGACCAGCTCCCGGGCGATGCCGAACCCGATGCCCCGGCTCGCACCGGTGACCACGGCCACCTTGCCCTCGAACGACACAGCCATCCTCGTACCCCGCACCTCTCGAAACCGATGTGACTAAGCGCTTGCTCAGCATCTTGGCGGCGGGCCACACTGTCAACAGCCCGACCCGCCGGGCCGGGCCGGAGCCGTCTGGGAGGATGAGCCCATGACCGACCCAGCGACCGCCGCGCTCTGGCCCGGGGAGAGCACCGAGGCCGCCCGGCGGCTGCTGCTGGCCGCCGTGGACTCCTTCGCCCGCCGCGGCTACCACGCCACCACCACCCGGGACATCGCCACCGCCGCCGGGATGAGCCCCGCCGCGCTGTACATCCACTACCCGTCGAAGGCGGCGCTGCTCGCCGAGATCTCCCGCACCGGCCACCGGGCCACCCTGGAGCTGGTGGAGCGGGCCGAGCGCACCGGGGCGGACCCGGTGGAGCGGATGCGCGCGCTGACCGAGTCCTTCACCGTCTGGCACGCCCGCGGCCACACCGTCGGCCGGATCGTCAACCACGAGCTGCACGCGCTGCCCGCGGAGGACTTCGCGGCCGTCGCCGAGCTGCGGATCCGGATCGAGGAGACGGTGCTGCGGATCCTCGCGGACGGGGTGGCGGCCGGGCTGTTCCGCGTCCCCGACCAGCGCACCGCGGCCCGCGCGGTCACCTCGCTCGGCATCGACGTCTCGCGCTGGTACAGCGAGCGCAGCAGCGAGTCCCCCGAGGAGCTGGGACGGCGGTACGGGCAGCTGGTGCTGCGGATGCTGGGCGCGCCGGCCGAGCGGATCGGCGACTGAGCGCCCCCCGGTACTGGACCTCCGACCCCCTTCTTGATTAGGTTAGCCTTACCTAATCGTGAAGGAGGCTCCACGTGCTGCCCCAGCCCGCCCGCCGCCCGTCCGCCGCCGAACGCGCCCGCACCCTGCTGGAGTTCGCCTCCTCGGCGGTCCTCGACGTCCGCGGCGCCGACCTCACCGCCCGTCCCGGCCTGCCCCCGCAGGTCGCCTGCGCGCTGCGGCCGGACGGCTCGGTGGCGGTGCTGGTCGGCCGCGAGTCGGCGCTGCACCGGATCACCGCGCTCGCCCGCGGCCCGCTCACCGCCGAACTCGACTGCGTGGACGTCGCCCCCGTCGCCGTCCCGCACCGCGTCCGCGGCCGGCTCCAGGCCCAGGGCCTGCTCTCCCGCTCCCCCGGCGAGAGCGCCGCCGCGCTGTTCCCCCGCCACGGCCACGGCCACGCGGACCGGACCGGCGTGCTGCTCCGGCTGGAGCTCGATCACCTGGCGCTGGACGACCTGTGGGGCTCCGAGTGCTGCATCGACCCGGACGAGGTGGCCGCCGCCGCGCCCGACCCCGTCGCCGCGGAGGAGGCCTGCCTGCTCCAGCACCTGGCCGCCGCGCACGCCGACCAGCTCCTGCTGCTCGGCGCGAACGCCCTGGAGCACCACCGCCCCACCGCCGACCACCTGCACGAGGTCCGCCCGATCGCCCTCGACCGCCGCGGCCTGCGCGTCCGCCTGCTCCTCGGCGACGGCACCCTGGACGCCCGCTTCGACTTCCACCGCCCGGTCACCCACCCCGACGAGCTCCCGGAGGCGATGCACCGGCTGTTCCTCCCGGTGGGGCACTGAGCGGGCCCCGGCCGGGGCCCTCCGGTCAGACCGCGGGGCCGAGGATCGAGAAGTGGCCGCCCTCCGCGTCGGCCAGGCGGGCGACGCGGCCGTAGGGGGAGTCGGCGGGGCCGTCCAGCACCCGGCCGCCGAGGGTGGTGGCATGGCGGGCGGCGGCGTCGGTGTCGGGGACGGCGAAGAAGACCTCCCAGTGCGGGGCGAGGTCCCGGGCGGCGCGCAGGGCGGCGACGCTGTGGTGCTCGGAGCGCAGGACGACGCGCTCGTGCTCGAAGCGGACCTCGAACAGTGCCGGGTCGCGGTCGTCCCAGCGGAACACCTCGCCGTAGAAGAGCGCGGCGGCGAACGGGTCGGCGGTGCGCAGTTCGATCCAGGCGGGGGCGCCGGGGCGGGCGATCCAGGGGGCGTCGCCGGGGCGGGGGTCGGCGGGTTCGCCCTCCCAGATGCCGAAGGTCGCGCCGAACGGGTCGGCGGCCAGGGCGACCCGGCCCGCGTCGAAGGAGAGCGGGCCGACCGCGAGGGTGCCGCCGCGTTCGCGGACGCCGTCGGCGGCCCGGTCGGCGCTCTCGATGCCGAAGTAGGTGGTCCAGGCGACCGGGCGTTCCCAGTCGGTGCTGAGCACGCTCAGGCCGGCCACCTCGACGCCGTCGACGACCGCGCGCAGGTAGGGCCCCCAGCGGTCCGGGCCGGGGACGAACTCCCAACCGAGCAGCGGCCCGTAGAAGTCGCGCGCGACCGACAGGTCGCGCGCCGTCAGGCCGACCCAGCACGGCACCGCGGGCACGCAGCGCACCGTGGCCGTTCGCTCCACCATCCCGCGGGCTCCCTTCGACGCTCCGCCGGCCGGACGGCCGGACCCGCCCCAGCCTAGGCGGACGGCCCCGCCGGAGCGCGGTCCGCCTCGCGGGCGAATCCCGGCCGGGCCGTACGCGTCCGACCGGCGCGGGTCCCCCGGTCGGACGCGTACGGGTGCCATGGTCGGGCAGGAGGGCTACCGGGGAACACCGCTGTGGGAAGGACGTGGGCATGGACACCGGGATCGTGATCGTCGGGGCGAGCCTGGCCGGGGCGAAGGCCGCCGAGGCGCTGCGCGCGGAGGGCTACCGGGGGCCGGTCACCCTGGTCGGCGACGAGGCGGAGCGCCCGTACGAGCGGCCGCCGCTGTCGAAGGGGTACCTGCTCGGCAAGGAGGAGAAGGAGAAGATCTACGTCCACCCGGCCGACTGGTACGAGCAGCACGAGGTGGTGCTGCGGCTGGGCACGGCGGTCAGCGCGATCGACCCGGCGGGGCACACCGTGACGCTGGAGGGCGGGGAGCGGCTGCCGTTCTCGAAGCTGCTGCTGGCCACCGGTTCGGCGCCGCGCACGCTGCCGGTGCCGGGCGGCGACGGGGACTTCGTGCGGACGCTGCGGCGGGTCGGCGACAGCGAGGGGCTGCGGGCCGCGTTCCGTCCCGGGGCCCGGGTGGTGGTGGTCGGCGCGGGCTGGATCGGCCTGGAGGCGGCAGCCGCGGCCCGGACCGCCGGCGCGGAGGTGACGGTGCTGGAGTCGGCCGAGCTGCCGCTGCTGCGGGTGCTGGGCCGGGAGGCCGCGCAGGTCTTCGCGGACCTGCACCGGGCGCACGGCGTCGACCTGCGTCTCGGCGTCGAGGTGGCGGAGCTGCGGGCGGACGGGGTGCGGCTGGGCGACGGCGGCACCGTCCCGGCGGACGTGCTGCTGGTCGGCGTGGGCATCAGCCCGAACACGGCGCTGGCCGAGAACGCGGGCCTGACCGTCGACAACGGGGTGCGCACCGACCAGCACCTGGCCACCTCGCACCCCGACGTGTTCGCGGCGGGCGACGTGGCGAACGCCTTCCACCCGCTGTTCGGCAAGCCGATCCGGGTCGAGCACTGGGCGAACGCGCTCAACCAGCCGGCCGTGGCGGCCGCCTCGATGCTCGGCAAGGCCGCGGTGTACGACCGCGTCCCGTACTTCTTCACCGACCAGTACGACCTGGGCATGGAGTACACCGGGTACGCGGAGCCCGGCGGCTACGACCGGGTGGTGTTCCGGGGCGACGTCGCCGGGCGGGAGTTCATCGCGTTCTGGCTGTCCGGCGGGAAGGTGCTGGCGGGCATGAACGTCAACGTCTGGGACGTCACCGACCCGATCCGCGAACTGGTCCGCTCCGGGCGAGCGGTGGACCCGGACCGGCTGGCCGACCCGGCGGTGCCGCTGGACGAACTCTGATCCGACGATCAGCCCCGGGGCGCGTGATCGGCCCCGGGGCGCGTGATCGGTCCCGGGGTGCGGTCAGGTCACGTCGCGCCACATCAGCGGGGCCATCGGGTCGCCGGTGGGCCGGGCGACCTCGTCGTGGGCCTTGGTGAGCAGTTGCATGGCGAGGTCGTTGAGGGCGCGGGCCCCGGCGACCTCCTCGCCGACCCGCAGCTGCGGGCTGTCGGCCTGGTGCCTGGTGGAGCTGCCGTGGCCGCGCAGTTCCGTGCCGTCGGAGAGGCGGACCAGCGCGGCGGCCCTGGTGTGGTCGCCGTCCTCCTGGAACTCCATCTCGACGTGCCATCCGACCAGCGTCCTCATCATGGCCGCCACCTCCCGGGTGCGTGCAGGGTGTTCGGACCGGTCCTTCCAGGGTGCGACGCCCGGGCCGCAACGGCCAGGCGGGCACGGGGCGATGGGCGGGCGCGGGTCGGGTACGGGCCGGGTGCGGGCCTTCGGCAGCGGCGGAGGCCGGTGCGTCAGACGTCGGCCGGGGCCTCCCCGGCGGCGCCGCCGTCGGGTTCGGCCGGCTCCTCGCAGGATTCGCGACCGGTCTCGGTGTGCACCACCCGCACCGGCCGGTGGGGGCCCTCGCCGTGGACGATCCGCTGCGGTCGGCCGCAGCGCGGGCAGAGCAGGGGGATCTGGTTCATGGCCGCCGTCCACGCGCCCCGCGGCGGGCGATTCCCGGGCCCGCGTGGCCTCCTCACTCCCAGTGTGCCGCGCCGGACCGGTCGGCGGCGTGGTCGGCGGCGTGGACGTGGACGGGGATGTGGACGGGGATCGGACCCGGCGGGCGGGGGGCGCGGGGCCGGTGCGGGCTCTCAAGTCCGGGGCGGCTCGTGTCGATAACCGTGACGGGGGTGCGGCGCGGGCGCCCGCGCCGCACCTCCTGCCCGTTCCGCCGGGCGCGGTGCGGGGGGTCGGCGGTGCAACGACCGGCCGTCCGGGGCGAGTTGCTGACCGCCGCCGAGGGGACGCGCCGCCGTCCCGACCGGCGAGCGGGGTGGGGCGGTGGCCGCCGGGCGGTCCGACCTGGTTCGACCGGTTCGTCCGGGGGTACGTACGGCTGGTCCCGGGTGTTCACCGCCGTCGCCGCCGGAATAGTTCCGCAGGTGGCGGGGTTGTGCCGGGCGAAGGGCCCGAACGGCGGGGCCGGAGGCGCGAGAGGCAGGTGGCGATGATGAGCACGGTGGAATTGACCAAGGACAACTTCGACGAGGTGGTCCAGGGCGAGGACGGCAAGGCGTTCGTCCTGATCGACTTCTGGGCGGCGTGGTGCGGCCCCTGCCGCCAGTTCGCGCCGGTCTTCGAGCGGGCGTCCGACAAGCACGAGGACATCACCTTCGCCAAGGTCGACACCGAGGCCCAGCAGGAGCTCGCCGCGGCGTTCGACATCCGGTCGATTCCGACCCTCGCGATCATCCGCGAGGGCGTCCTGGTCTTCGCCCAGCCCGGCGCGCTCCCCGAAGCCGCCCTGGAGGACTTGATCGGTCAGGCCCGGAAGCTGGACATGGCAGAGGTCCACGCCGGCGTGGCCGCCCAGAAGTCCGCCCAGAACTGACCCGGGCCCGCACGGCGGGGCCCGGGGGCGGGGCGCCCGGAGGAACACTCCTCCGGGCGCCCCGCCTTTTTCGTGCCGTGCCGTGCCGCGCCTGCCCGCACCGCGCCGGTCCGGCCGCGGCGTGCTGCCGTGCGAGTGTCGGTGGCGTGGAGCACACTGCTGCGAGACCGCGTTACGACCGAGTCTCCGGATGGGTTCGACGATGAACGATGCACGGGATGCCCGGGGTTTCCTGCTGGCCGTCGGCACGCAGAAGGGCCTGTTCCTGGGCCGCGGTTCGGACCGCGGGACGTGGGAGTTCAGCGGCCCGCACTTCCCGATGAACGCGGTCTACGCGGTGGGCGTCGACCGTCGCGGCGGCCGCACCCGGCTGCTGGTCGGAGCGGACAGCAGCCACTGGGGCCCCTCGGTGTGGTGGTCGGACGACCTGGGCGCGAGCTGGCAGGAGCCCGCGCGACCGGCGGTGAAGTTCCCCGAGCGGACCGGCGCCTCGCTGGAGCGGGTGTGGCAGTTGCAGCCGGCCGGCGACGAGGCCCCGGGCGTGGTGTACGCGGGCACCGAACCGGCCGCGCTGTTCCGCTCCGCCGACGGCGGCGAGAGCTTCGCCCTGGTCGACGGGCTGTGGGACCACCCGCAGCGCGAGCACTGGGGCGCCGGGTTCGGCGGCCAGGGCATGCACACCGTCCTCACCGACCCGCGGAACCCGGACGCGCTGCTGGTCGCGGTCTCCTCCGGCGGCGCCTACCGCACCGCCGACGGCGGCCTGAGCTGGCGGCCGTCCAACCTGGGCGTGCGGGCCGACTTCCTGCCCGACCGGTTCCCCGAGTTCGGCCAGTGCGTGCACAAGATCGCCCGGGACGCGGGCGACCCGGACCGGCTGTACCTGCAGAACCACGGCGGCGTGTACCGCAGCGACGACGCGGGGCGGACGTGGAAGTCGATCGCCGGCGACCTGCCCGCCGACTTCGGCTTCGGCGTCGCCGCGCACCCGCGCACCCCCGGCACCGCGTACCTGTTCCCGCTGGACGCCGACTACGCCCGGCTGCCCGTCGACCGCCGCTGCCGGGTCTTCCGCACCACCGACGCGGGCGAGACCTGGCAGCCGCTGGACACCGGCCTGCCCGCCGAGGCGCACTACGGCGTGGTCCTGCGCGACGCGCTGTGCACCGACGACGGCGACCCGGCGGGCGTCTACTTCGGCAACCGCAACGGCGAGGTCTACGGCTCCCCCGACGGCGGCGACCACTGGTCGCTGCTCGCCTCCCACCTGCCGGACGTGCTGTGCGTACGGGCGGCGGCCCTCTGACCGGCGCCGGGGTCAGGAGTCGGCGGCGCGCAGGCGGTCGCTGACGGTGCCGAGGCTCTCGGCGAGGGCGGCCAGCTGGGCCGGGGTGAGGACGTCGATCAGGGCCTCGCGGACGGCGGCGACGTGGCCGGGGGCGGCGGCCCGCAGCGCCGTCCAGCCCTGGTCGGTGATCTCGGCGAAGACGCCGCGCACGTCGCTCGGGCAGGAGCGGCGGGCGACCAGGCCGGCCTTCTCCAGCTGGGTGACCTGGTAGGTGAGGCCGCTCTTGGAGGTGATCAGGCGGTCGGCCAGGTCGGTCATCCGCAGCGAGCCGCCGGGGGCGGCGGAGAGCTGGACCAGGATCTCGTACTGGGTGTGGGAGAGCCCCGCGTCCTCCTTGAGCTGGCGCTCCAGGCGGCGGGCGACCAGGTTGGTGGCCGCGACGAACCCGCGCCAGGCGGCCATCTCGGTCTCGTCGAGCCAGCGGGGATCGTCCATGCCCCGCAGTCTACTCCGGTTGTTCAAATTCGAACTCAGGTGTACCTTCGAAGCCGTAAGGTTCAAATTTGAACTACAGGTCGGCTACCGGAGGACGGACCCATGAGCACCCCCACCACCGAGCGCATGCCCGCCCTCTACCTCTCGCACGGCGCGCCCCCGCTCGCCGACGACCCCGTCTGGCCCGGCCAGCTCGCCGCCTGGTCCGCCGAGCTGCCCCGCCCCAAGGCGATCCTGATGGTCTCCGCGCACTGGGAGGAGGCCCCGCTGGCGATCGGCGCGGTCCGCCCCCTCCCGCTGGTGTACGACTTCTGGGGCTTCCCCGAGCACTACTACCGGGTGCAGTACGCCGCCCCCGGCGCGCCCGAGCTCGCCGCCTCGGTCCGCAAGCTGCTCAGTGCCCCCGGCACCCCCGTCCAGGACGTGCCGGACCGCGGGCTGGACCACGGCGCGTACGTCCCGCTGGTCGAGATGTACCCGGACGCGGACGTCCCCGTCCTCCAGGTCTCGCTGCCCACCCTCGACCCGCGCGAGCTGATGGAGATCGGCCGCAAGCTCGCCCCGCTGCGCGACGAGGGCGTCCTGATCGTCGGCTCCGGCTTCTTCACCCACAACCTGCGCGCCCTCTCCCCCGACGGCCGGGTCACCTCGGTGATGGCCGAGTTCGACGACTGGGGCCGCCGCGCCCTGGAGGCCCGCGACCTCGACGCCCTGCTCGACTTCGAGCACAAGGCCCCCGCCGGCCGCCTCGCCCACCCCCGCACCGAGCACTTCGCCCCGCTCTTCGTCACCCTCGGCGCGGGCGAGGCCGACCTCGGCGAGCAGCGCAGCGTCATCGACGGCTTCTGGATGGGCCTGGCCAAGCGCTCCGTCCAGCTCGGCTGACCCCTCGCCCGGCACGGCGCCCGGTGAAGCGCGCGACCTGGTGCCCCAAGGGCGCGCCGCTGCAGGAGTCCGGCCCGGGCGGGGTTCAGTAGGCGCAGGTGAAGCGTTCGCCGTGGTGGGCGGGGTGTTCGAGTTCGTCGACCACGGCGACCGCGAGGTCCGGCAGCGAGAGGGCGGACCGGCCGTCCGGGGTCGTCACCAGGTCGTCGGTGCCGGAGCGGTAGGCGCCGGTGCGCTCGCCCGGGAGCAGGTTCCGCGGCGGGCTGAGCACCGTCCAGTCGAGGTCGCGCACCGTACGCAGGTAGTCCAGGGCCCGGCCGTGCGCGCGCATCAGCTCGAACTGGCGGGGCGTCACCGCCGGGTCGTCCCACAGCGGTGCGCCCGACGCGGTGGTCAGGCTGCCCGCGCTGCCGACCACCAGCAGGCGCGGCGCCGCGTCCGCGAGCCGCCGCAGCCCCGCGACCAGCGCGTGCGCGGCGGGCTCCACCAGCCGGCCCCGGCCCGGGCCGTCCCCGCCGCCGACCGCGCTGACCAGCGCCTGCCGCCCCGCCGCGACCCGCTCCACGTCCGCCGGGTCCAGCACGTCCCCGCGCTCCACGCTGATCGCCAGCCCCTGGTACTCCTCCGGCCGCCGCACCACCGCCGTCACCCGGTGCCCCCGGGCCAGCGCCTCGGTCACCACACACCGGCCGATCGCGCCGTTCGCCCCGATGACCGCGATCTGCATGCCCGACCAGCCTCGCTCTCCGCGCCCGCGACCCTGACGTTTCATCAGACCATGTGCACGGGTCGCGACGCGGGAACGGCACCGGGCGTCACTTCGTCCAGGACGCCTGGAGCTTGAGCTTGTCGGCCATCTCGGTGTAGCCGACCTGGGCGGGCGTGTTGCCGGTGCCCGCGAGCCCGATGATGGTGCAGCCCTTGGTCTCCATGCCCTTCTTGACGCCCTGGACCTTCGCGGGGACGCACTTGGCCACCGGCGTCGAACCGGTCGGGGTCAGGAAGACGCCGTTGCGGCCGGTGGCGTCGGCCACCACGAACGCCGAGTCCGGTGCGGTGAAGGAGAGGCTGGCGTCGCCCAGGTTCTTGATGGTGTAGCTGACGTAGACCAGGGTGTGGCCCTCGGCGTTGGCGGTCGGGGCCTTGGCGTCCTGGAAGTCCTTGATCGAGCCGATCTCGACCCCGGTGACGGTGATCTGGAGCTTGGTGGTGATGTTCGCCTGCCTGTCGGCGAAGTCGACCGTGGCCGGCTGGCCGATCTTCACCGCCTGGGCGGCCTGCGTCACCTTGCCGCCGCCCGCCGAGCCGCCCGCCGTGGAACCACCGGCCGTGGAACCGCCCGCCGTGGAGCCGCCGCTCGTGGAACCGCCCGTCGCGGCCGCCGAGGAGGTCGCCCCGCCCTTGGTGCCGCCGGTCGCACCACCGGTCGTACCGCCCGTCGAGGTGGAGCCGGTGCCGCCCGCGGCCGGGGCGGAGGCCGCCGCGCCGCCGCTCGCACCCGCCGCCTCGCCGGACGGGTCCTCGCCCTCCGGGTCGCAGGCCGTCAGCGCGAGAGCGGCGGCCGCGGCAACAGCGGCGACGGTCAGTTTCATGGTCCTGGTACGCATGGTGCGCCGATTCTCGGACGCTCTCCGCGGAACCGTTGCCGGCCTGCCCGTGCGGTGACGCCCATTCCAAAGTGGTTCGGAGACATGGGTGCAGCGGGCAAGAAGCCGTCCCCCCCGATCTGGCTTGTCGACAGGGACCTTACCAGTCAGCCGAATTGACGCCAGAAACCCTTCGGAATTCCGGTTGGGGCAGATGGCACAGGCATGGGACGTGTGCGACATACGGGGCGATAACCGGGCCGAGAAACCGGTTCGGCGGCGCCGGATATCCGGAGTCGGGGACGCACGACCGGAAATTCCGGTGTCCGCGTCAAAAGCGTGCGGGGCGTCGGCGGTCACCGATCGGCCACCAGTCGGCCACCGGTCTGCCACCGGTCGGCGCGGCGGGATCGCCGCACACTCCGCCTTCCCCCCTCCCGCCTCCCCGCGCGGTGCGGCGCATCCGACGAACAGATGGATTGTCATATATTGCGCGGTTATGGGAGACAGTGTCGGGATCAGTCGGCGATCGGTGCTCAGGACGGCCGCCGTGGCCGGTCTCGTGTCGGTGGCGGGGGCGGGGACGGGGACGGGAGCGGGACGGGCGGTGGCGGCGGGGGCGGCCGCGGGGCCGGGCGGCTTCCCGCAGCCGGTGGTGGCGGGGCGGCGGCCGGTGCCGGGGCGGGTGCCCTCGGTGCTGGAGCAGGTGCTGGACGTCCGGTTCGCCGAGGTCGACGTCCCGGGGTACGGGAAGGCCGTCGTCCGCGCCTACAACGGGGCCTTCCCGGGGCCGACGCTGCGGGTGCGGGCCGGGGACACCCTGCTGCTGACGCACGTCAACGGGCTGCCGCCGAACCCCGCGGGGGGCGGGCACGGCGCCCGGATGCCGCACCGTCCCAACAGCTTCAACCTGCACACCCACGGGATGCACGTCTCCCCCGCCGGGCACGCCGACAACGTGCTGCGGGAGTTCGCGCCGCGCGCCGCGGACGGCGACCCGGAGCCGCGCTACGGCTCGGTGGTGCACGTCCCCGCCGACCACCCGGCCGGGACGTACTGGTACCACCCGCACCTGCACGGCTCCACCGCCGAGCAGTTGGCCGGGGGCATGGCCGGGGTGATCGTGGTCGAGGGGGACGTGGACGAGGTGCCGGAGGTGCGGGCCGCCGCGGACGTGGTGGTGTGCGTCAACGAGCTGAAGCTGCGCGGCGGCCGGGTGCCGCCGTTCACCTCGGGGGCCTGGATGGCCGGGGTGCCGTCCGTGTTCACCGTCAACGGCGCGGTCAACCCGGTGCTGGCGCTGCGACCGGGCGAGGTACAGCGGTGGCGGCTGGTGGGGGCGACCGCGTTCACCGCACTGCAACTCCAACTCACTGGCCCCGGAGGCACGTTGACGATGCACCGGATCGCCCAGGACGGGGTGACGCTGCCCGCCCCCGTACCCGCGCGAACGGTCGAGCTGGTGATGGGCAACCGGGTGGACGTACTGGTCCGGGGCGGGGCGCCCGGGCGGTACGAGCTGCGTGCGGCGCGGGTGCCGGAGCCGCTGCTGACCGTCGAGGTCGCGGGCGAGCCGGTTGTCCCGCCGATGGGCCTGCCGACGGCCCTGCCGCCGGGCCGGCCGTTCCTCGACGAACGGGAGGTCACCGGCCCGGACCGGGAGGTGCTCTTCCACGTCGACCCGGGCGTCTTCCCGCAGCCCTTCCCCGACGCCTTCCGGGTGCTCGGCACCCACCCCACCCCGCCCGCCGACCCGGGCGGCGACCTGCGCCGCGACCCGGCGTACGGCCTGTACGACCCCGGCTACGTCAACCACGTCCTGCCGCTGGGCCGCACGGAACGCTGGACGGTGCGCACCGGCGAGACCTCCCCCGGTTTCAACCACCCCTTCCACCTGCACACCAACCCGTTCCTGGTGACCCACCGCAACGGCGTCCGGCTGGACCCGCCGGTCTGGCACGACACCGTCGGCCTGGCCGGTGGCGCGCCCGGCGAGTCGGTGACCTTCCTGGTCCGCTACGAGGACTTCACCGGCGACGCCATCGCGCACTGCCACCAACTGCACCACGAGGACCTCGGCATGATGCAGAACGTGCGGTACGTGCTGCCCTGAGCGGGCCCGCCTCCGTCAACTCCCTTTCTTTCCTTGTAGGTTGTGGTGGACTTCGCTCCAGACGACCTCGTGGGCGGTGCCGTTGTTGCGGGAGGGCGGCGAATAGCGGTGCCCCCAGCGGTCACCGAGGGCGAGGGCCTCCAGAACGGCCCGGTGGTCGTCGCCGCCGTGCGGGCGGGTGATCACCAGCTCCACCCGGTAACCGGCGGGAACGGCCGTCACCTTGGCCTCCGCACCGCCGGCCGCCGCGAGCCGCTCGGCGATCTCCCAGGCCCGCTGCCACGCCGCGTCACTCACGAGACCACCCCCAGCTCGGCCGCAGACCCCCGCACGACCACCGGGAACTCTCCCCGCAGCAACGCGAGTTCGACCAGCGCCTCGGCCAGACGCTGCGCCCACGGCAGCCCCGCACACCCCAACGCGAGACCGGCCGCCTCCGGCGGAACATCGTCACGGTAGACCGGCGAAAGCCCCGGCGGCGGATCGAGCCGAGCCACCCGGAAGGCCCGCTCCAAGGAATCCGCCGCCCGCTCGGAATCGGCGAACCCACCACGCAGGAAACGCTGCAGAACGTCGACGGCCACCAACGGCTGTCCGGTGTAGAGCACGTGCACCCCTTCTTCGTCTTCGATGTACCGAAACGTCTTCAAGCCGCGCCCACGGCCGCGGCACAACGCGGGCACCCACAGGGCGGCCAGGTCAGCGCCGAGACCAGCGGCAGAACCTCCTCCTCGTCCGAAACGCAGGAGGAGACTTCCGCCCTGACCCCGTCGGACCGCACCCGGTAGACCCGGATCGTCAACCTGGCTGTTTGGCAAGGGGGTTGGTGATCAGACATGGCGATGGACCTCGCGGGTGGCGGTGCGGAAAGTGCCGTGCGGAGGCGCGTCGCGCACCCCTGCACGAGATAATCTCCTGCACTTATGTAGAGGAGTTACGAATAGAAGAGTGCCCTACTCCTCTACATAAGTAAACCCGCCGCGAGGAGAAACCCGCGACGGGCCATCAGACTTGACTTGCCGTCAGTCGATGACGGCAGCCTGGTAGGTGAGGACGAAGTGGTCGGCTGCCATGAGGGTGTCGCAGACCTCCACCACGCGGCCGGTGGTGGTGATGGCTTCCCGCACCAGGTGGATCACCGCCGCCCCCGGGCTCAGGGCCAGCGCGACTGCCTCGGCCTTGGTCGCCAGCCGGGCCCGGACGGTCTCCTCGTACTTCGCGAGCGTGAACCCGCACTCCTCAAGGCGCTGGTAGATGCCGCCACCGCCCGGGTTCTCGGCGAACATCTCCGGGATGTCCTTCACCACGTCCCACGGGAGGTACGAGGTGGCCTCCTCGGTGGGCACACCGTTCCTGAAGTACCGGCGCCGACGCGCGAGGACCCGGGTACCAGCCGGGATCTGGAGCCGTTCGGCGATGTCGGCCGGCGCTTCGATCGGCCCGATGAACAGCACCGTGACCGAGAGGGTCCCGCCGGACGCCTCGGTCTCGGCCAGGTAAGCCGCCTTGCCCGCCTTCCGGTGGGCCCGCCGGAAGCGGTCCGACGACCTGTGCTGCACCGGGGGACGGTAACGGACGAACGAGCCCCGACCGTGATACGTCTCGATCAACTGCGCCGTCCGCAGTTCGGCGATGGCGTTGCGCACGGTGCCCGACGCGACCCCGTAGCGCTGCATCAACTCGGCCTCGCTCGGCACCGGAGCACCCGGGGCGAGGATGCCTGCCTTGATCTCCGCCGCCAGGTCGTCCGCGATCTGGAGGTACTTCTTCGCCTTCGCCGACACCGTCGGCTCGCTGCTCGCCATGGTTCCTTCAGGGCTCCTATTCTCCTGTACATGAGTAACAGCGTCCCGAAGCCGTAGTCAACGCCGCTCCGTTCCACCTCCGTTGTGGGCGCGGTGGCGTGAGAGAACGGTCGGGCTCCGGTGATTTGCCGAGTTGGGGGCCGCCCGGCGGGGTGCTGGAGCTGACGGAGACCGTCGAGGACGGCGTACGCCGCGAGGTCCACGAGGAGACCGGGCTGAAGGTCGGCGTCGAACGGCTCACCGGCGTCTACAAGAACGTCTCACGCGGCATCGTCGCCCTGGTCTTCCGGTGCCACCTCGAAGAGGGCAGCGAGCGGCTCTCGGACGAGTCCACCGCGATCGCCTGGCTGACCCCGGCCGAAGTCTCCGAGCGCATGGCCGAGGTGTACGCCGTCCGCCTCCTGGACGCGCTCCGCGACGACGCGGCCCCGAGCATCCGCAACCACGACGGGCGGCGGTGGCTCACCGGGCCCGAGACAGCGGGCTGACCGCCGAGGACCGCTGGGGCGGTGCGAGCGGTCCGCCGTCCGCCTGGAGCTATCGAGCGTGTCTGGTCCATCTGAGCAGCACGCCAGACGCTTCTGTGCTTCGACGGCAGGTCGGCGGGCCGCCGGTCATGGCCCGGCAGATCGCTCATGTGCTGCACCTTGCGGAGGGCCCTCATTCCGTCGTACAGGTGCTCCCCTTCTCGGCTGGCGCGCATGGAATGCCGAGTTCAATAACCCTGCTCGACTTCCTGGATGCTCCGCGCGCCGTCTACGCGGAGGGCTACGGCACGGGCCAACTCATCGAGTCCCCAGCTGAAGTGCAGGCTGCCACGCTGGCCTACGATCTCCTCCAGGCGGCAGCCCTGTCACCGGCGGAGTCGTTGTCGTGGCTCCGCAGCGAACTGGAGGATCTCCGAACATGAGCACCGCTCCCCGCCCGTCCCTCATCGATCTGGAGCCGAGCCTCGTCGGGTGGAGGAAGTCCAGCTACTCCGACGCACAGGGCCAGGGCGACTGCGTCGAGATCGCCGAGACCTACGCCGCCTCGCACGGCGTCGTCGCCATCCGCGACAGCAAGAACCCCACCGGCACCCCCCTCGTTGTCCCCGTCGCCGCCTGGAACGCTTTCGCCACCGCAGTCGCCGCAGGCGAGTTCGGCGCCATCTGACCGGACGCCAGCACGCGGCAGCAGGAACGCGGTACGTCCTACCCGGCCGCGTCTCGGCCGGACACCGGGGTGTCCGGGTCGTCCAGCCAGGCCGTCTGTCCGGTGGGGGTCACCGTCAGCCCGTAGCGGTCGTATCCGGGGCGTCCGGCGGCCGTCCACCGGTGGTGGGCGGTCGCCATCTCGTCCCAGAGCTGCCGGGGACCGGACTGGTGGACCTCGAAGCGGGGCTGCCCCGGTACGGAGTCCACCGTGGCCCAGGACGTGACGGCCGTGTCGAACAGCCACCACGTCCGGCCCGGACCGTAGTCGTTGCGGCGGTAGTACACGTCCGGCAGGGCGAGGGCGCAGGCGAACAGCGCCGGCCAGTCGGCCCCGACGGTCTCGGGGTCCGGTTCCGTCCAGGACTGCTCGGCGTCGCCCGGCCACTCGCCCGGCAGGTAGTCGTCCACCGGGGCGGCGGCGTAGCGCTGCCGGCGCAGCATCATGAACGCCGCCGAGCGGGTGAACCTGCCACTCGCCGTCCCGTTGTCCCCGACCGTGAGGCGGACGATCGCCCCGCCGCCCAGCAGGGGGGAGACCGGGCTGACGATCACCCCGCCGGGGCGGGTCTGGTCCGGCCAGGCGGGCGGGATGTCCCGTACGGGCACGGTGGACAGCAGCCGGTCGTACGGAGCGGCGGCCGACCACCCGAACGAGCCGTCCCCGCACATGACTTCGGGTGCGTAACCGGCGGCGTGCAGTGCGGACCGGGCCGCGTCGGCGACCCGGGGATCGACCTCGATCGTGGACACCGCCCCGGCCCCCAGACCGACGGCGAGGACAGCAACCCCGCGAACGACCCGGCCCCCGAGAGCGAAACCATGGCGGCCCAACTCGGCCGTCTGCTCGGCGCCACGGCGTTCGAAACGGTCTGGGGGCGCGCCGTCCCGCACCACCTGTACGGAATCTGACGAAGGCCGGCTCCATGCCCGCGCACCTCCCCGAGAACGTCCGGCAGGCCCGGGCGGCCCTCGCTCGTCTGGGCTGACTGCGGCCGGGGGGCGAAGCGTCGTCGGGGTGGCGGAAAGGCGGTGCGGGATCCGTGCCGGTGCGGGAGGCTGCGGGGCGGAGTTGGACGGGAGAGCGGAGGGGTGCGGTGAGCGGACCGGACGGGGTGGACCTGTTCCGCCTGGAGGACGTGGACGGCGGGCGCTGCGTCGTGCGCGTCACCGGGCCCGGCGGGGCGGACGGGGACGGGGAGCGCGTGCTGCGGGCCGACGTCCTGGTGCACGCCGACTTCGTCGATGCCCGGTTGGAGCTGTTCCTCGGCCCGGGGGACCTCGACGCCTGGCGGTGGGGGCTCGACGGGCTCGACCTCGGCAAGGGCTTCGAACTCGGGGACCGCGGGGTGAGCCTGGCCCTCCAGCCGTACGAGGACGGCTACCTGATCGTCACCGTCCAGGACCCCGAGCGGTTGAGCGTGGTGCTGTGGATCCGGCCGCGAGCGGGCTGGACCGACGAACACCGGGAGCGGCTGGAGCAGGTCCGGCGGGCCTGGCCCGGCGGGGGCGGGGCGGTCTGTCCCTGACCCGTCGGCGGCGTCCGGTCGGGACGGGTGGGGTCAGAGCTGCTCGAACTGGAAGGTGCGGATGAAGCAGTCCCGGGGCTGGGAGAGCGCGAACAGCACGCAGTCGGTGACCGATCGGGCGGTGAGCGGGTCGGTAGCCCAGGACGCGGGCGGCCAGGTCCGTCGGTGCCCCTCCGTCGGTGCCGGGTGTGCTGCCCGCGAAGATACCGGTACGGACGGAAGGGAGCCGGGGTGCGCAGCTGGGGCGCGGAGGTCGAAGTGCCGTGCGGGTGCGGGGCGGTGTTGCGGTGGGGCGTGGGGCAGTTCGTCCGGGACGGGCGGTTGGGCTGGGACGGCGAGTCCTGGTGCCCGGCGTGCAACGGCGGCGGCTGCCTGGGCTTCGGCTACGGGGAGGCGCCGGAGTGGGTGCGCGGGCCGGTGCTGGAGCGGTACGGGCCGGTGCGGGTGCGGCTGGTGGACCCGGCGGCCGGGCGGGGCGCGGTGCTGCGGGTGGTGCGCGGGGCCTGGCCGGTGACGCCGGCACACGCGAGCGCCCTGGCGGCGCTGCTGGCCGGTGCGGGCCTGCCCGGGACGCCCGCGGAGGCCGACTGGCTGTGCGGGCTGCTGGCGGAACGGGGGCTGGCGGCCGAGACCGTGCCGAAGCTGGAGGCGGGGGCGGCGGGGATCGGGGCAGGGGCGGGCGTGGCGGCGGCCGAGTGGCCGTGGCCGCCGCACGCGTGAGCCGCTCCCCCGGGCCGGGGCCGGGGGTCAGTCCCGGTGGTCGGTGGTCTGCCGCCGGGTCGCGGCGCGGCTGAACTCGCCGGAGCCGACCCGGGCGGCGAGGGTGTCGTCCGGGCCGGAGAGCAGCGAACCGTAGCCGGTGGCGGCCCACAGGCTGCGTTCGGCGGGGACTTCGAAGTACGGGACGGTGCGGCCCTGGTCGCGGACGGCGAGGACCTGCGGGGAGCGGCGGGCCTTGAGCGCCTGGCCGCAGTCCTCGCAGACGGCGACGTCGACGCGTTCGCGGCGGCCGAGCGGGCGCCAGGTGGTGCGGCGGGCGGCGGTGCCGTGCCGGGGGTCGAAGAAGCAGAGCGGCAGCCGGGTCCCGGTGTCGAGCGCGGCCCGGCCCTCGGCGGCGAGGGCGAGCACGCCGGCCAGGTCGGGGATGCCGGTGGCGCCGTCGAGGACCCGGCCGGCCGCGTCGTAGGCGTCCAGGGCGCGGCCGAGGCCGGGGGTGGTGGCGCCGTCGGCGCCCTCCAGGGCGGCACCGAGGGCGAGCACCTCGTCGGCGGCCTGGCGGCGCAGCCCGGCCTCGTCGGCGGCCCGGTCGGCGGCGAACACGGCGTCGGGGAAGGTGAAGGCGGTGTGCCGGGGGCGGCGGCGGCTGCGGACCACCAGGGCGGCGCCGACCACCAGGACGAGCACCAGCACCGCGGCGACGGCGAACGGGCCGGTGGACGAGGAGGAGGACGACGGGGAGTCGGCGGCGGACTCCTGGTGCTGCGGGCGGGCCGAGTACTCGCGGTCGACCCGGTCGGCCTCGGCCTTGTAGACCTCGGTGCCCTTGCCGGTGCTGATCAGCTCGATCGCCCGGCCGACCTTGGCGGCCAGTCCGGCGTCCTTGAGCTCCTTGATCAGGGCGACGGCGTTGGCCGCGTCGCGGGCCTGGTGGGCGTTGTCGGCGGGCCACTCGAAGCCGTTGAGCCAGCTGCCGTAGTCGTCGCTGGTGATCATGATCAGCGGGGACCGGCCGAGCCGTTCCTGCACCACCGCGGCCATCGACTTGGCCTCGCCGTTGAAGGCGTCGCCCTTCTGCAGCGGCACCAGCACCACCTTGATGGGCAGTCCGGTCGCGGCGATCTGCTCGCTGATCTGCTGCTGCTGGGCGGGGGTGACGGCGGCGGCGAAGGCCGGGTCGACGTACACCGGGCTGGTGCCGAGCGCGGCCGCGATGCTCTCGCCGGTCGCCGTGGTGGCGGGGGTGGCATCGGCGGCCCGGGCCGGGGCGCCGGTGCCGAGCAGGACGGCGCAGGCCAGCAGCAGGGCGGCCAGCAGGCCGGACAGCGGGCCGGACAGCGGGCCGGGCAGCGGTACCCGCGGCGACGACGGCAGCGATGACGGCAGTGACGACGGCAGCGGGGCCGTCGGTCGGCCCGTCGGTCGGCCCGTCGGCGGGCGGCGGTTCGGCACGGCGGTTCGGTCACTGGACACTGGCGGACTCCCTGGCCCTGAGGATGAGTGCGTCGAGGCCTTCGAGTGCGGCCGGCAGGACCTGTCCGGCCTCCTCCCAGACGTCGGTGGTGCGGCCGTCCGCGTCGGGCAGGCGCAGCAGCAGCCCGTCGACCGTGGCGCGGCGGGCGGCCCGGTCGGCGGGGGTGCGGACGGCGCCGCTGCTCTGGAGGGACCGCAGGCAGTCGGGGCAGAGCCGGGCGGTCCTGGGGCTGAGGTCGACGGCGTCGAACCAGGCCGGGACCTTGCCTCCGGTGGCGGAGCCGTGCAGCGGGTTGGTGCGGCACAACTGCCGCTCGGTGCGGCCCTGGAGGGCGTCGAAGCCGGCCCGGGCTAGGGCGGTGGCGGCGGCCAGGTCGGACGGGTCGGCGTCGCGGCCGCCGTTCCCGCCGAGCAGGAGTTCGGCGGCGTCCAGGCAGTCCCAGGCGCGGGCCCGGCCGGGGGCGTCCTGGTCGACGGCGGCGAGCCGGACGGTGAGGGCGCGGGTGTCCTCGGCGGCCCAGGAGCGCAGTTGGCGGGCGGTGGGCCGGGCGGCGGTGCGGCGGGGGCCGGTGACGGCGTGCTGCGGCGGGGTCGGACCGGCCGCCCGGGCGTGCCGGGAGCGGATCACCGCCCGGGTGACGGCGATGGCGGCCCAGGCGAGCAGCAGCAGGAGGCCGAGCAGCATGGCGCCGAGCACGATGCCGCCGCCGAAGTCGTTGCTGAACAGCGGCGGCAGCTTGTTGCTGCGCAGTTCGGGCAGGGTGCGGCCGTCGGCGCTGTCGCCCTCCTCGCCGGTGGGCTCGGCGGCGGCCACCGCGTCCAGGACCCGGTTCAGCCGGTCCGGGATGCGGGTGTCGTCGGAGCCGCTCTCGCGGTCGGGGTAGCGCAGGTCGGCCTTCCGGAACCGGCTCTCGACGTCCGTCCCGGCGGGGGCGTACTCGGCGAGTTCGAGGTACCCGCGGACGGGGTCGACCTGCACGTACACGCCGTCCCGGCCGGTGTGCCGACGGACCTCGGCGAGCAGGATGTCGCCGTTGTCGGCGCTCTCGTCGTCGCTGTTGGAGGAGGTGAACAGCAGGTAGACCGGGGTCTTGGCGGCGAGGCCGGAGACCCGTTGCCGGACGGCCGCCAACTGCTCGGCGGTGAGCGGGTTGGGGGCGGAGGCGTCCTGGTAGATGCCGTCGGCGGTGAGCGCGGCGGCGGCCTCGGTGGCGCGGGCGTCCAGATCGGCCCGGGTGACGGTGAGGTCGGGATCGTCGATGGTCTGCGGGAAGACCTTGGGCGCGGCGAGCACCACGCCGAGCACGGAGGCCACCACGGCGAGCAGGGTCACCGCCAGCACGCTGCGGCGCAGCGGTCCGGCGGCCTTCGCGCCCGCCGTCTTCGCGCCCTTCGCCTTCGTGTCCTTCGCTCCTGCTGGGCCCTTCTTGAGCTGGGGCTTCGGGCCGGACTTGCTCAGGGTGACGGCGGTCCGTCCGCCCGGCCGAGCGGTGCGGCCGGGGACGGCGGTGCGGCCGGAGGGGGCGGGGGCGAAGGTGTCGCGGCGGCGGGAGAGGCGCAGGCCGAGGGCGAGCAGCAGGCCGGGGAGGAGCACCACGGCCAGGCCGAGCAGCAGGTTCTGGTTCTGCCGGTCGGTGGAGGAGATGTACGTCCGGGGGAAGTCGTCGTCGTGGTTCCGGTTCATCTCCAGGACCTCGGCGGCGACCCGGTCCTTGTCCTGGACGACCTTGTCGGCGAAGGCGGTGAACCGGGCGAGCGGACCGGCGTCGTAGGAGACCTTGTGGTTGGCGATCCGGGCCGCGTCCTCGGCGGGGAGGTCGACGCCGAACGCGGCGACGGTGACGCCGCCGTACTTCTCGACCAGCACGTACAGGCCGTCGGCGCCGAGGCGGTCGTGCACCTGGGCGAGCAGCGTCCGGTCCGCGTCGGGCAGCACCAGGACGTAGGTGGGCACGCCGGTGCGCTTCGCGACGGCGGCGAACTCGGGGGCGAGCGAACGGGGCACCTGGCGCGGCAGGTCGGCGGAGACGTAGACCGGGTCCTTGCGCAGCTCGGCGGCCAGCCGCTCGGACTGGGGGGCCTCGGCGGGCAACTGTCCGGAAACGGCCGGTGCGGTGGCGGTACCGGCGGTGGTCCCGGTCGGTGCAGCGGCGGTACCGGTCGGTGCGGCAGCGGTTCCGGTCGGGGCGGTGGCGGTACCGGTCGGGGCGGTGGCGGTACCGGTGGGCGCGGTGGCCGTGCTGGTGGCGGTCGCGGAGGCACCGGGCGTGGTGCCGGGGTCGGCGGCGGAGGCGGCGGAGGCCGTGGCGGCGGTGCCGAGCAGGGCCAGGGCGGCGAGCACGGCGGCGGCCACCGGGACGCCCGGGGCCGTCCGCGCCGTCGACCGTTCCCGGTCCGGTATCCGCCGATGTGTCCGCATGGGTGCCTCCCGGGTGGTTCGGCCGGTCACTTTACCCGCGCTTGATGGGGACGAGAACCGGCCGGTGACGGTTCCGGGTGGTTGGATCGGGGCGGCGGCGTCGCCACGGGGGCCGCCGGACGGAGGGACGAGGACGATGAGCGGCGCGGCAGGGACGGGCGGCGGGGACGAGCGGCACCCGGCGGACAGCCACGACCTGATCCGGGTGCACGGGGCCCGGGTGAACAACCTCAAGGACGTCAGCGTGGAACTGCCCAAGCGCAGGCTGACGGTGTTCACCGGGGTGTCGGGCTCCGGCAAGAGCTCGCTGGTGTTCGGGACGGTCGCGGCGGAGTCCCAGCGGCTGATCAACGAGACGTACAGCGCCTTCGTGCAGGGCTTCATGCCCTCGCTCAACCGCCCCGAGGTGGACGTGCTGGACGGCCTGACCACCGCGATCGTCGTCGACCAACAGCGGATGGGCGCGGACCCGCGCTCGACGGTGGGCACCGCGACGGACGCCAACGCGATGCTGCGGATCCTGTTCAGCCGGCTCGGCGACCCGTACGTCGGCCCGCCGCCCGCGTTCTCCTTCAACGTGCCGACGGTGCACGGCGCGGGGGCGATCACGGTGGAGCGCGGCGAGGGGACGACGACCGAGAAGCGGACGTTCGGGCGGGCCGGCGGGATGTGTCCGCGCTGCGAGGGGCGGGGCAGCGTCTCGGACATCGACCTGGGGCAGCTGTACGACGGCTCGAAGTCGCTGAACGAGGGCGCGCTGACCATCCCCGGCTACCGGTCGGGGGGCTGGAACTACCGGCTGTACACCGAGTCCGGCCTGGTCGACCCGGACAAGGCGATCGACGCGTACAGCGAGCAGGAGCGGCACGACTTCCTGTACCGGGAGCCGGTCCGGATGAAGATCGCCGGCATCAACATGACCTACGAGGGCCTGGTGCTGCGGGTCCAGAAGTCGATGCTCGCCAAGGACCGGGCCGCCCTCCAGCCGCACATCCGCGAGTTCGTGGACCGGGCGGTGGCCTTCACCACCTGCCCGGAGTGCGAGGGCACCCGGCTGAGCGCGGGCGCCCGGTCCTCGAAGATCGGGGGCGTCTCGATCGCCGACGCCTGCGCCCTGCAGATCAGCGACCTCGCCGACTGGGTACGGGAGTTGGACGCGCCGTCGGTGGGCCCGCTGCTGGAGTCGCTGGGCCGACTGCTGGACTCGTTCACCCGGATCGGCCTGGGCTACCTCTCGCTGGACCGCCCGGCCGGGACGCTGTCGGGCGGCGAGGCGCAGCGGGTGAAGATGATCCGGCACCTGGGCTCCTCGCTGACCGACGTCACGTACGTCTTCGACGAACCGACCACCGGGCTGCACCCGCACGACATCCAGCGGATGAACGGGCTGCTGCGGGAACTGCGCGACAAGGGCAACACGGTGCTGGTGGTGGAGCACAAGCCGGAGACCATCGCGATCGCCGACCACGTGGTCGACCTGGGGCCGGGGGCCGGTTCGGCGGGCGGCGAGGTGTGCTTCGAGGGCAGCGTGGACGGGCTGCGGGCCAGCGGCACCGTCACCGGCCGGCACTTCGACGACCGGGCCTCGCTCAAGCCGGAGGTGCGCACGCCCACCGGGGTGCTGGAGGTCCGCGGGGCCGACACGCACAACCTGCGGAAGGTCGACGTGGACGTGCCGCTGGGCGTGCTGACGGTGGTGACGGGCGTGGCGGGCTCCGGGAAGAGCTCGCTGGTGCACGGTTCGCTGGTGAGCGGCGCGGCACTGGCGGGCGGGGTGGCGGGGGCGGGCGGGGTGGCAGGGGTAGCGAGGGCGGGCGGCGCGGCGGGGGCGGGCGGCGCGGCGGGGGCGGGCGGGGTGGCGGGGAATGTGGCGGCAGGGGGTGTGGTGGCGATCGACCAGAGCCCGATCCGGGGCTCTCGGCGCTCCAACCCGGCGACGTACTCGGGCCTGCTGGAGCCGATCCGCAAGGCCTTCGCGAAGGCGAACGGGGTGAAGCCGGCCCTGTTCAGCGCCAACTCGGAGGGTGCCTGCCCGACCTGCAACGGCGCGGGCGTGGTCTACACCGACCTGGGGATGATGGCCGGGGTCGCGACGGTCTGCGAGGAGTGCGAGGGCAAGCGCTTCCAGGCCGCGGTGCTGGAGTACCGGCTCGGCGGGCGGGACATCGCCGAGGTGCTGGCGATGTCGGTCGACGCGGCGAAGGAGTTCTTCGCCACGGGCGAGGCCCGCACGCCCGCCGCGCACACCGTCCTGAAGCGGCTCTCCGACGTCGGCCTCGGCTACCTGACGCTGGGCCAGCCGCTCACCACGCTCTCCGGCGGCGAGCGCCAACGCCTCAAGCTGGCCGCCCGGATGGCCGAGAAGGGCGGGGTGTACGTACTGGACGAACCGACCGCCGGACTGCACCTGGCCGACGTCGAGCAACTGCTCGGCCTGCTGGACCGGCTGGTCGACTCCGGCACCTCGGTGATCGTGGTCGAGCACCACCAGGCGGTGATGGCGCACGCCGACTGGATCATCGACCTCGGCCCGGGCGCGGGCCACGACGGCGGACGGATCGTCTTCGAGGGCACGCCCGCCGCGCTGGTCGCGGACCGCACCACGCTGACCGGGCGGCACCTGGCGGAGTACGTGGGGGCCTGACGCCGCGTCGGTGTCGGTGTCGGTGTCAGTGTCGGTGTCGTGACATCTGTGCCGTGACACCTGTGTCGTGGCGTTGGTGTCACGGCGTTGGTGTCACGGCATTGGTGTCACGGCATTGGTGTCACGGCATTGGTGTCACGACACAGGTGTTGTGACACGGATGTCGCGGCATGGGTGTCGTGACATCCGTGCCGCCTCACCGATGTCGCATCATCGATGCCGCGACATGGGTGTCGCAGCACGAGTGTCGCGACATCGACGTCACGGCACGGGTGTCACCTCATCGATGCCGCGTCATTGGTGCTGCGCCATTGGTGCTGCGTCATAGGTGCTACGCCATCGATGTGCCGACACGGATGACCCAACATCGGTGCACCATCACCGATGACCCATCACTGACGACCCGTCACCGACCGTCGCCGTGACCTGCGCCCGAAGCAGTCGAGCGGCGACGGTCGGCGACGGCGCCGATCCCTTCCGTGACGCTCCATCACTCCTCCGCATCACCTCGGCAAAGTTTTCGCCCACGGCTGGAAATCCACACGACAGCGCGGCGGTCCCGGCCGAGAATGACAGCCGATCTTCACGGGGTACGACTTCACTGGGCACTACGGAGTACGGGGGAGCACATGACCACGGAAATGCCACTGACGGAGCTGGACGCCGCGCTGTGGGAGGGGCTGGAGACCGCGCACTGGTCGAGCCCGGCGACGATGGTGCCCAGGGTGCTGCGCCGGCTGGCCCTGGCCGGTCCGGACGCCTCCGCCGAGGACTGCGAACTGCTGCACTGTCTGGTTCCCGAGCCCGGTCGGCCCGCGCCGTCCGCCGCCCACGTGGCGCTGCCGTTCCTGCTCGAACTCGCGACCGACCCGGGGATGGGCGCCACCCGCGTCCCGCTGACCGTCCTGCTGGCGCGTCTGCTGCACACCGCCGCCGACCTGCCCGAGCGGTACCGCTCCGGCGCCCTGCCGCTGCTGGCCGACCCGGACCCGGCGGTCCGCCGCGCCGCGCTCCCGCTGGCCCCGGACCCGGCCACGCTGCTCGGCCTGTGGCGCACCGAGAGCGAACCGTCCGTCCGGCTGTCTCTGCTGCGCGCCCTGGCCGCCACCGGCACCACCGGCGCCCGCGCCGTCCTCGCCGAGACGCTCACCGAGGAGCACCCGGCGCTGTACGTCGCCGCCGTGCACGCGTCCGCCGCGTTCGACGCCGACCTGCCGGTGCGTCACCTCGACCGGCTGCTGATCCTGCTCACCGATCCGGCGCTGCGCCCTCTCTTCGAGAACGTCTGGTACACCCCGCACCGCCCCGGTCCGCTGACCCGCGAACACCTGCTCTGGTCCACCTACGGGCTGCTGGCGCACCGCCCCGACCTGCAGGGCGCCTTCCCCGGCGAGTTGCTCGCCGCGGCCGACCGCGCCGACGACGAGGCGCTGCGCCGCGAGGCCGTACTGCTGGCCCGGCACCACGCGGGCTGACACCTCCGCCTTCCGTCCCCGTCCCCGCGCGCCGTCTCTCCGCAGGGCAAGACAGGGCAAGACAGGGCCGAGCCGGGCCGGGCCTCAGCCCTCGGTGGCGCCCCTGGCCGCACCGGCCAGGGCCGCGCGGAGTCGGGTGAGCCGAGCGATCTCGGCGTCCAGCGCGGCCAGTCGGCGCCGGACGACGGGGCCGCCGCTGCCGCCCCGGCAGCGGCGGGCCGGGTCGGCGACCAGCAGGTCGAAGGACTCGGCGTGGCCGCGCAGGTCCTCGATGGTGAGGCCGAGGGAGAGCAGTTCGCGGATCACCCGAATCCGGGCCACGTCGGTGCCGTCGTAGACCCGCTGGCCGCTGGACGTGCGGACGGGGGGCGGCATCAGGCCGCGCTGCTCGTACAGGCGCAGTGCCCTGGGCGTGGCTCCGGCGGCGGCCGCCGCGTCCCCGATCCGCATGTCCGTCACGTCCTCCCCGCTGGCCGGTGCTCGGTCGAACCACCGGGGCGGGACGGGCATTCCCCGGTCCGGGCCGGGGTTGCCCGTTACGGCTCCGCCCGTTGGGGTTCTGCCCGTTGGGGTTCTGCCCGTTGGGGTTCCACCCGCGACGGCTCCGCCTGTACCGACTCCACGCGTGACGGCTCCGCCCGCTACAGCTCGACCAGGACCGCGCCGAAGTGCCGACCCTCGATCAGTTCCTGGAACGCCTGCGGGGCTCGTTCCAGCCCGGCCACCTTGACGTGCGGGAAGGTGATCTCGCCGGAGCGCAGCCAGTCCCCGAAGCGCGGCAGCCACTCGGCGACCGCCTCCGCGTACCCGGCGTTCGAGTACCCGGCCAGCCGCACGCCCTTGACGATGACCTGGAAGGCGTCCAGGCGCAGCGGGGTGGCGGCCCCCGGGACGTCGCCGAACTGCTCGGAGAGCACGCCGACCAGGGCGACGCGGGCGCCGGGGCGGGCGGCGGCGAGGGCGGCCTCGGCCTGGTGTCCGCCGACGGTGTCGAGCAGCACGTCGATGCCGTCGGGGGCGGCCTCGGCGAGCTGCCGGGCGAACCGTTCGGCGCGACCCGGGCCGCCCGCAGTGCCGTCGGCCGTCCGTTCGTCCACCAGGACGGCGTCGTAGCCGAGTTCGCGCAGCCGCTCGGCCTTGGCCGGGGAGCCGGTGGTGCCCAGGACGGTGCGCGCGCCGAGCAGTCTGGCGATCTGGCCGGCCATCGTGCCGACGGCTCCGGCGGCGCCGGTGATCAGGACGGTGTCGCCGGGTGCGACGGGTGCGGTGCGGGTCAGCGCGCCGTAACCGATCGCGCCGGGCGAGAGCTGGGCGGCCGGGTCGGTCAACTTCTCTTCCAGCGGGGTCAGTTCGGCCGGATCGGCGACCGCGTACTCCCGCCAGCCCTGGAAGTGGGAGACCAGGTCGCCGGGGCGCAGCCCGCTGTCCGCCGGGGCGTGCAGCACCTCCCCGACGGCGGGTCCGAACAGGGTGTCGCCGGGCTCGACCGACGGGATCGGCGTGCCGGGCGGGGTGTCGCCGAGCAGGGTGGCCAGGCCCGGGTAGAGCAGGAACCACCGGTTGCGCAGCAGTACCCGGCCCTCGGCGGGCTCCGGTGCGGGCACCTCGGCCACGGTCAGGTCGGCGGCGACCGGACGGCCCTGCGGGCGGCGGGCGAGTCGGACCTCGCGGACTGTTCCGGGCAGACTCATGACGGCTCCTCGGTCCTCGGGGGGGTGCCGGGCGCGGCTCGAACGGCGGCGCCGGGCGGGAAGTTCCGGAACGCTAGCCCCTGACCCGCGGGTCAGGGTCAAGTGACGCGGCCGGACGACGGGAACGGAGCGGGAGATGGACGTACGGGTGCGCACCGGGGTGCCGGGGGACGCTGCCGGGCTGGTGCGGCTGGCCGGGCAGGTCGAGCACTGGTTCGGGCCGATGGTCGACGACCCCGGTTTCCACACCGCCGTCGCGGAGCAACTCGCCTGCGGCAGCACACTGGTGGCCTTCGACGGCACAGGCAGTACGGGCAGCAGTCCGGGCAGCAGTCCGGACGACGCGGGAGGCGGCGGCGTCCTGCTGGGCGGTCTGCTGGTGGGCCACCACCCGCCGGTGTGCCACCTGCACTGGCTGGTGGTGGACGACCGGGCCCGTGGGCTGGGCCTGGGCCGGGCCCTGGTCGCCGAGGCGCTGGCCCGCCGCCCGGCCGGGGTGCGGACGGTCGAGGTGGTGACCTTCGGCGCGGACCACCCCGGCGCGGTGGCCAGCGGCGCCCGGGTGTTCTACGAGCGCCTGGGCTTCTCCCCCGCCGAGGCCACCGACCCGGGCCCGGAGGGCGGTTCGCGCCAGGTGTACCGGCGCGCGCTCTGACGGGACCGCGCCGCCGCGCCACCGAAAACTGACGCGGCGTCAACCTCTCGGCGCGGCACCGCACTCCGGCCCGGCGCGCGGCCTAGGGTGGGCCCGCCGAGAGCCGTCGCCGCAGGATGGAGCCGAGATGACCGGGGCCGCCGTTCCCCCGCCGCCGCAGGTGTGGCCGAGCCTACGGGCGCGGGACGCCCGGGCGTTGATCGCCTTCCTGGTCGAGGCGTTCGGCTTCGAGGCGACCGCCGTGTACGCGGACGGCGACCGCGTCCAGCACGCGCAGCTGTCCTGGCCGCCGGGCGGTGGCGTCATGCTGGGTTCGGCGCCCGCGGAGGACGGCCCCGGCGCGTCCGACGACCCGTGGCCGCTGCGTCCGGGCACCTTCGGCGCGTACGTGGTCACCGACGATCCGGACGGGCTGTACCGGCGGGCCGTCGCGGCGGGCGCCGAGGTCACCGCGGGGCTGCACGAGACGGACTACGGCTCGCGGGACTTCGCGGTCCGCGACCCGGAGGGGAACCGGTGGTCCTTCGGCACGTACCGCGGCGAGCCGCGCCGCGCGTGACCGGCCCGTGAAGCGGCCCGTGAACCGGCCCGTTGACCGTCACACGGTGACCGGCCCGTTGACCGGCCCGTTGACCGGCCCGATGTCGGTCCCTGCTGGCAGGCTGGCCCGATGAGCGAAGAACCCACCGGCACCACCTCTCCGCAGAACTTCTCCCCCGCCTGGTCCGACGCCGTCGGTCGGACCGATCCCCCGCTGGTCGGCGACGAGCGGGAGATCCTGCTGTCGTACCTCGAGTTCCACCGCGAGACCTTCGCGCTGAAGTGCGCGGGCGTCCCGACCGGCCGGCTCTCGGAGTTCCTGGTGCCGCCGTCCGGGCTGACCCTGCACGGCCTGGTCCGGCACCTGGCCGGGGTGGAGCAGTGGTGGCTGCAGATCCAGTTCACCGGGGACGAGTCCCGTCCGGTGCTGTACTACTCGGACGACGACCCCGACCAGGACTTCGAGCGCCTCGACGGGGACTTCGACCAGGCCTTCGCCACCTGGCGCGCCCAGGTCGAGATCTCCCGCCGGATCGTCGCCGACACCCCCTCGCTGGACGCCACCGGCGTCCACAAGGCCACCGGGCAGCCGGTCTCGCTGCGCCGGATCCTGGTGCACATGCTCGCCGAGTACGCCCGCCACAACGGGCACGCGGACCTGCTGCGCGAGCGCATCGACGGCGTCACCGGCTACTGATCCGGCCACCGGCGCCGCCGCCCGACGTTTCCCACCGCCCGGTGTTGCCCGCCGCCCGGCGTTCCCCGCTGCCGTCCGGGGTGCGCCGGGCGTAGCCTTGAACGGGTGCCCTTCCCCGTCGGCCGCCGCCGCGCGGGCCTGCTCCGCGCCACGGGCCTGCTCCGCCCCGCGCCACGAGCCCGCCCGTCCGCCCCGGCCGGCTCCGTCCCGTTCCCCGTCGCCACCCCCGCGGACGCACCCCCATGACGCAGCAACACCCCGACTCCCTCCCCGTCATCGACCTCTCGCTCGCCGACGGCGCCCCCGCCGACCGGGCCCGCCTGCACCACGAGCTGCGGACGGCCGCGACCGGGGTCGGTTTCCTCCAGCTCACCGGCCACGGCGTCACGCCCGCCGAGACCGCCGCCCTGACCTCCGCGATGCGGGCCTTCTTCGCCCTCCCCGAGGCCGACCGGCTGGCCGTCAGCAACCTCAACTCCCCGCACTTCCGCGGCTACACCCGCACCGGGGACGAGCGCACCGGCGGCCGCCGCGACTGGCGCGACCAGCTCGACATCGGGCCCGAACTGCCCCCGCACGTCCCGGCTCCGGGCGAGCCCGCGTACTGGTGGCTGGAGGGGCCCAACCAGTGGCCGCCCGCGCTGCCCGAGCTGCGCCCGGCCGCCCTGCACTGGATCGACCGCCTGGACGCCGTCGCCCACCGCCTGCTGCACGAGCTGCTCGCCTCGATCGGCGCCCGCCCGGACTTCTACGACGACGCCTTCGCCCCGCACCCCCACCTGCACCTCAAGCTGGTCCGCTACCCCGGCAGCGCGCCCGACGGCCCCCCGCAGGGCGTCGGCACCCACAAGGACTACGGGTTCATCACGCTCCTGCTCCAGGACAGCGTCGGCGGCCTCCAGGTCGAGCGCCCGGACCGGACCTTCCTCGACGTGCCCCCGCTGGAGGGCGCCTTCGTGGTCAACCTCGGCGAGCTGCTGGAGGTCGCCACCGACGGCTACCTCAAGGCCACCTCGCACCGCGTGGTCTCCCCGCCCGGCGCCCGCGAGCGCTTCTCCGTCCCGTTCTTCTACAACCCCCGCCTCGACGCGCACATCGCCCCGCTCGACTTCCCGCACGCCCACCACGCCCCGGGCATCACCCAGGACCCTTCGAACCCGCTGCACGCCGACTTCGGCACCAACGAACTGAAGGGATACTCCCGGGCCCACCCTGCGGTCACCAGGCGCCACCACCCCGAACTGCTCCCGCTCGGCTGACCGGCGACCACCGGCGGTATGCTCCCCGCCCTGGCACGGGAGGGGGGACGGGGCATGACCGCGTACGACCACTGGTTCCGGCTCGACCTGGAGGTGACGGGCACGCCCGGCGGCCGGGCGAAGCTGCGCTCCGGGCTGGAGGCGCACGGCTGGGTGGTCACGGTGCTGGACGAGGACGGGCCGCGCCGGGCCCGCTGGCTGGTGGAGGCCGGGATCACCGGGGCGCGCGCCGGGGCGGCCCTCGCGGTGCGGCTCACCCTCGACCGGCTGGTCGGACGGAGCCCGGCCGAGGCCGACCTGCGGCTCCAGGAGCCGGTCGTCCACCGGGAGCCGCCGCGCGGGCGGTACCTGGTGCGGCGCCCGGTGCCCGGACCGGCCCGGCTGCGGCCGCTGCTGGCCCGCACCCGGCTGTTCGACACCGGGCGCGAGCTGTTCCTGCCGCCGGGCCCCGACGTCCGGGCCCGGGCCGGGGCGGAGGCGGTCCGGGCGCTGCCGGGCGTCGCGCTGCCCCGGCGGACGGCGAGCCGCACCCGGTCGGCGCCGAACTGGACGGGGCGGGCCCACCGGCGCCCTCACCCTGCCGGTCCGGACGGCGGTGCCGCTGCTCGTCTGCGGGGTGGTGGCCGTCCTGCTGGTCGGGCTGGCGCTCGGCAGCCTGCACGCGGGCCCGGCACTCTGGGCGGCGGCCCTGCCGCTGGTCGCGGCGGCGGGCGCGCTGCTGGCGGCCGTGCTCGTGCACACGCCGCACTGGACGGCCGGTCCGCCGTCCGGCACCCCGGCCGCCTGCGCCGCCGGAGCCCTCGGGGCACCGGCCCTCGCCGGACTGGCCGCGCTGGCCGGTGCGTCGTCGGCCCGGCTGTGGCCGACCGCCCTGGCCGCGGTCGGCGTGCTGCTGTGCGGCAACGGGCTGCGGCTACTGCTGCGCGGCCTGACCTGGCAGGCCACCGCCGCCTGGCTGGTCCCGGCGCTGCTGCCGATCGTGCTGGTCGGGCTGCCCGGGTTCGGCTTCTCGCTGCACGCCTTCTACCTGGACGGCTTCGGCCTGAACCGGGAGGACGCCCAGATCCCGGCGCTCTGGCAGGTGATCGCCGACGCCAAGGCCCTGGTGGTGGTGGCGGGCCCGCTGGTCGCCGTGTCGCTGCTCGGCTACGCCCGCCACCTGCACGCCTTCCGGACGCTGGGCGGGGTGTCGGTGGCGGCGCTGCTGCTGCTGGTCGCCTTCGCGGGGGCGGTCGTGCTCTACCAGACGCAGGTCATCGCGCCCGCCGCGCACGCCGCCGGCACCGCCCGGCAGCAGGCCCGGGCGGGCCGCCAGCCCGCGCCGTACTTCGGCATCGCCCCGCGCCGGGTCTGCCTGCGTCCGGTGGGCGAGGCCGGGTGGGACGGGGCCGCGCCGGTGGCGGAGCACCCGTACCTGGTGTTCCCGGCCGCCGGGGACTGGGCCGCGCTGTGGGACGTCCGGACGGGCGAGACCGTGAACGTGAAGCGCGAGCAGTACCGGATCAGCGACTCGACCGCGCCGGGCTGTTGACCGTCCGGCCCCGTGCTGCCACCGTCCGGCCCCGTCCGACCGTCCGGCCCCGTCCGACCGTCCGGCCCCGTGGGGCCGGGCGGTCCTGGTGGGACCGGGCGGGCAGGTGCGACACTGCTGGTGTCACAGTGGGGCCGGAACGAGGGGCCGGGACGAGGGGTCGGGTGTGGTGGACGGGCCGCGGTGGACGGTGGAGGAGCTGGCGGGGCGGGCCGGGGTGACGGTGCGGACGCTGCGGTTCTACGGCGCGAAGGGGCTGCTGCCGCCGCCGGAGCTGGGGGCGCGGCGGGTGGGGTGGTACGGGGCCGAGCACCTGGGGCGGCTGGAGCTGATCGAGGAGTTGCAGCGGCAGGGGCTGACGCTGGCCGCGATCGAACGGTACCTGGCGCAGCTCCCGCAGGACATCGGCGAGTTGGACCTGGCGATCCACCGGGCGCTGGTCGCGTCCTGGACGCCGGAGTCGGCCGAGGAGGCGGGCCGGGAGCAGGTGGAGCGGCGGGCCGGGCGGCCGCTGTCGGACGCGGACCTGGACTCGCTGGCCGCGATGGGCGCCCTGCACCGCACGGCGGACCCGGAGGTGTTCAAGGTCGATCCGGGCCTGCTGCCGCTGGGCGTACGGGTGTTGGACGTGCCGATCCCGCTGGAGACGCTGCTCGCGGCCCGGGCGGTGGTCCGGCTGCACAGCCGGGCGACGGCGCGCGACCTGCACCGCCTGTTCCGGGACACGGTGTGGCGCCCCTACCGGGAGAGCGACCCGGAGCCGGCCGAGCTGGAGCGGATGCGCGCGCTGACCGACCGGATCCAGCCGATGGTGGTGCAGGCCCTGGTGACGGCGTTCCAGCGGTCGCTGGCCGAGGAGTTGGCCCGCCCCCACCCGGAGGAGGGGGCGGGCCGGACGGAGGATCAGTAGCGGCCGCCGCTCTCGGCGAGGGCGACCAGCGAGGCGGGCGGGGTGAAGCGTTCGCCGTAGGCGGCGGCGAGTTCGCGGGCCCGGGCGGTGAACCCGGCCGGGCCGCCGGGGTAGCCGTTGACGTACTGGAGGACGCCGCCGGTCCAGGCGGGGAAGCCGATGCCCAGGATGGAGCCGATGTTGGCGTCGGCGGCCGAGGTGAGGACGTTCTCGTCGAGGCAGCGGACGGAGTCGAGCGCCTCGCTGAACAGCATCCGCTCCTTCATGTCCTCGAACGGGATCTCCGCGCCCGGGCGGGCGAAGTGCTCGCGCAGGCCGGGCCAGAGGCGGGTGCGGTGGCCGTTCTCGTACTCGTAGAAGCCGGCGCCGCCGCTGCGGCCGGGGCGGTCGAACTCGTCGAGCATCCGGTCCAGGACGTCCTCGCCGGGGTGGGCGGTCCAGGTGCCGCCGGCCTCCTCGACGGCGCGGCGGGTCTCGTTGCGGATCTTGCGCGGCAGGGTGAGGGTGAGCTCGTCCAGCAGCGCGAGGACCTTGGCGGGGTAGCCGGCCTGGGCGGCGGCCTGTTCGACGGAGGACGGGTCGAGGCCCTCGCCGATCATGGCGACGCCCTCGTTGAGGAACTGGCCGATCACCCGGGAGGTGAAGAAGCCGCGGGAGTCGTTGACCACGATCGGGGTCTTGCGGATCTGCCGGACCAGGTCGAAGGCCCGGGCGAGCGCCTCGTCGCCGGTGCCCGGGCCGCGAATGATCTCCACCAGCGGCATCTTGTCGACGGGCGAGAAGAAGTGCAGCCCGATGAAGTCGGCGGGCCGGTCGACGCCTTCGGCGAGCAGGCCGATCGGGAGGGTGGAGGTGTTGGAGCACAGCAGCGCGTCGGGGGCGACCACGTGCTGGATCTCCTGGAACACCTTGTGCTTGAGCTCGGGGTTCTCGAAGACCGCCTCGATGACGGTGTCGCAGCCGGCCAGGTCGGCGGGGTCGGCGGTGGGGGTGATCCGGGCCAGGAACGCGGCGCGCTCGTCCTCGGTCATCCGGCCGCGCGCCACCTGCTTGTCCAACAGGCCCGCGCTGTAGGCCTTTCCGCGGTCGGCGGCCTCCCGGGTGACGTCCTTGAGCAGGACCTCCAGGCCCGCCTTGGCGCAGGAGTACGCGATGCCCGCGCCCATCATGCCCGCGCCCAGCACGGCGACCTTCGCGGCCTTCCGTTCGGGCACCGAACTCGGGCGGGAAACACCGGAGTTGACGGCCTGCATGTCGAAGAAGAAGGCCCGGATCATGTTCTTGGAGGTGGGCCCGCAGGCGAGTTCGGTGAAGTACCTGGCCTCGATCTCGAACGCGGTGTCCACGTCGACCTGGGAGCTCTCCACGGCCGCCGCCAGGATGTTGCGCGGCGCCGGGTAGGGCGCCCCGGCCAGCTGCTTGCGCAGGTTGGCCGGGAAGGCGGGCAGGTTGGCGGCGAGCGCGGGGGTGCTGGGCGTGCCGCCGGGAATCCGGTACCCCTTGTGGTCCCAGGGCTGCAGGCTGACCGGGTTGGCGGCGATGAAGGCGCGCGCCTTGGCGGCCATCTCCTCGGCGCTGTCGGCGAGTTCGTGCACCAGGCCGTTCTCCAGGGCCTGCGCCGGGCGGTACTGCCGCCCCTGGAGGAGCACCTTGAGCAGGGCGTCGGTGATGCCGAGCATCCGCACGGTGCGCACCACGCCGCCACCGCCGGGCAGCAGGCCGAGGGTGACCTCGGGCAGGCCGATCTTGCTGCCCGGGGCGTCCAGGGCGATCCGGTGGTGGCAGGCGAGCGCGATCTCCAGGCCGCCGCCGAGGGCCGCGCCGTTGATCGCGGCGACCACCGGCTTGCCGAGCGTCTCCAGCCGGCGCAGTGCCCGCTTGATCCGCATCGAGTCGGTGAACACCCGCGCCGAGTCGTCCGGTCCGGCGGCGGAGAGCATCTTGAGGTCGCCGCCGGCGAAGAAGGTCTTCTTCGCGGAGGTGACGATGACGCCGGTCAACTCCTCGGTGGAGGCCAGCCGTTCGACCGTCGATTCGAGGGCGTCGGTGAACGCGGCGTTCATGGTGTTGGCGGACTGGGCGGGGTCGTCGAGGACGAGGGTGACCACGCCGTCCTGGTCCTGCTCCCAGCGGATGGGGCTGCTCACGTCGGTCATGTCTGTGAAGTCCTTGGGTGTGTACGTGAGTTGACGGGTAGTCAGGCGGTGACGCGCTCGATGACGGTGGCGATGCCCATGCCGCCGCCGACGCACAGGGTGGCCAGGCCGTAGCGCAGGTCGCGGCGTTCCAGCTCGTCGATCAGGGTGCCGATCAGCATGGCGCCGGTCGCGCCGAGCGGGTGGCCCAGCGCGATGGCGCCGCCGTTGACGTTCACCTGGTCGTGGCGGAAGCCGAGTTCGCGCATGAAGCGCAGGGCGACGGCGGCGAACGCCTCGTTGATCTCGACCAGGTCGATGTCGGCGGCGCTCAGCCCGGCCTTGGCGAGCGCCTTGCGGGTGGCGGGGGCGGGGCCGGTGAGCATGATGGTGGGCTCGGAGCCGGAGACCGCGGCGGAGACGATCCGGGCCCGCGGGGTGAGGCCGTAGCGCTCGCCGATCTCGCGCGAGCCGATCGCGACCAGGGCGGCGCCGTCCACGATGCCGGAGGAGTTGCCCGCGTGGTGGACGTGGTCGATGGACTCCACCCAGTGGTACTTCTGCAGCGCGACGGCGTCGAAGCCGCCGAGCTCGCCGATGTCGGCGAAGGACGGCTTGAGCCCGGCCAGCGTCTCCACGGTGGTGCCGGGGCGGATGAACTCGTCGCGGCCGAGCACCACCAACCCGTTGCGATCCAGCACCGGCACCACCGAGCGGTCGAACAGCCCGTCCGCCTGGGCCTTCGCGGCGCGGGCCTGCGACTCGGCGGCGAACGCGTCCACGTCGGTGCGGGTCAGGCCCTCGACGGTGGCGATCAGGTCGGCGCCGATGCCCTGCGGGACGAAGCCGGTCTCGTACGCGGTCATCGGGTCGGCGAACCAGGCGCCGCCGTCGGAGCCCATCTTCACCCGGGACATCGACTCGACGCCGCCCGCCAGGATCAGGTCCTCCCAGCCCGAACGGACCTTCGCCGCGGCCAGGTTGACGGCCTCCAGGCCGGACGCGCAGAAGCGGTTCTCCTGCACGCCCGCGACGGTGTCGGGCAGCCCCGCCGCGATCGCCGCGACCCGGGCGATGTCGGAGCCCTGGTCGCCGATCGGGCTGACCACGCCGAGCACGATGTCGTCGATCGCCGCCGGATCCAACGACGGGAAGCGGCGCCGCAGTTCGTAGATCAGGCCGACCACCAGGTCGATCGGCTTGGTGCCGTGCAGGGAGCCGTTCTGCTTGCCGCGCCCGCGCGGGGTGCGGATCGCGTCGTAGACGTACGCTTCGGTGGTCACGGGTTCGGGTGCCTTTCGGACGGAGGGTTCGGGCGGGCTTCGGGCGGGCTTCGGGCGGGGGGGGTTCGGGCAGGGGGTCGGGCAGGGGGTCGGGCGGGGGGTCGGGCTTCAGGAGAGCAGGGAACGGCCGACGATCTCCTTCATGATCTCCGTGGTGCCGCCGTAGATGGTCTGGACGCGCCCGTCGGTGAACGCCCGGGCGACCGCGCTGTCACTCATGTATCCCGATCCGCCGTGCAGTTGCAGGCAGCGGTCGGCGGTCCGCTTCTGCAGTTCGGTGGCCCACCACTTGGCCATCGAGGCGTCCACCGGGGTCAGCGCGTACCGGTTGTGCTCCAGCACGCAGCGGTCCACGAAGGTGCGGGTGACGGCACACTCGGTGGCCAGCTCGGCGATCTCGAACCGGACATGCTGCAGCTTGGCCAGCGGCCGGCCGAACGCGGTGCGCTGCTTGACGTACGCGATGGTCTCCGCGAGGACGAACTCCGCGGCGGCGATCGCGGCGACCGCGATGGCCAGCCGCTCCTGGGCCAGGTTGCGCATCAGGTGCAGGAAGCCCTGGTGCTCCTCGCCGAGCAGGTTGGCCTTCGGGACGCGCACGTCGTGGAAGAACAGCTCGGCGGTGTCCTGGGCCTTCTGACCGATCTTGTCGAGGTTGCGGCCGCGCTCGAAGCCCGGCGTGCCGCGCTCGACCACCAGCAGGCTCAGGCCGTGCGCGCCGCCCTCGGCGGTGGTCCTGGCGACCACCACGACCAGGTCGGCGAGGATTCCGTTGGAGATGAAGGTCTTGGCACCGTTGAGCAGGTAGTGGTCGCCCGCGTCGACCGCGGTGGTGCGGATCGCCTGCAGGTCGGAGCCGGTGTCGGGCTCGGTCATCGCGATGGCGCCGATCAGTTCGCCCGAGCAGAACCCGGGCAGCCAGCGCTGCTTCTGCTCCTCGGTCGCCAGACCGGTCAGGTACGGGCCGACGATGTCGTTGTGCAGGCCGACGGCCAGCCCGCTGGCCCCCGCCCGGACGAACTCCTCGGCCAGCACGGCGGCGAACCGGAAGTCCGGGCTGCCACCGCCGCCGTAGCGCTCCTCCACGGCCAGGCCGAGCAGCCCGGCCTTCCCGGCGGCCAGCCAGGCGGAGCGGTCGACCACGCCCTGCCGCTCCCAGCGGGCGTGGTGCGGGACGACCTCCCGGGCCAGGAAGGCCTGGACGGTGGCACGGAAGTCCTCGTGCTCCTCGGCGTAGAGCTCGCGCTGCACGGGCGGATCCCTTCAGGAAGTGTGCGGGGTGGGAGTGTGCGGGGCGGGTGCCTTACGGGGTGAGCGCTTCACGGGGTGGGTGCTTCACGGGGTGAGCGCCTTACGGGGCGGGTTGGTGCGGGGCGGGGGTGTCCGGGGCGGGGGTGTCCGGGTCGGGGGCTTGCGGGGTGCGGGAGTCGAGGGCGGGGACGGCCCAGTCGCGGGCCACCTCGGCGGTGTGCTCACCCGGCCGGGCGGGCGGGGTGCGCAGCGCGCCCGGGGTGGCGGAGAAGCGCGGGGCGGTGCCGGGCTGGAGCGTGCCGTCCCGCTCGGTGTAGCTGCCGCGGGCGGCCAGGTGCGGGTGCGCGGCGGCCTGGCGCAGCGTCAGGACGGGGGCCACGCAGGCGTCGTGCCCGGCGAACAGTTCGGTCCACTCGGCCTGGGTGCGGGTGGCGAAGCGGGCGGCCAGGACGGCCCGCAGTTCGGGCCAGCGGGCCAGGTCGTACTGGTCGGAGGCGTCCGCGTCCAGTTCCAGCAGGCGGGCGAACTCGGCGTAGAAGCGCGGCTCCAGCGGGCCCACCGCCATCCAGCGGTCGTCCGAGGTCCGGTAGGTGCCGTACCAGGGGGCGCCACCGTCCAGCAGGTTGGCGCCGCGCCGGTCCTGCCAGAGTCCGGCGTCCAGCAGGCCCCACAGCATGGTGGACAGGTGCGCGGCGCCGTCCACGATCGCGGCGTCGACCACCTGGCCGGTGCCGGTGGCGCGGGCGTGGTGCAGCGCGGCGAGCAGGCCGACCACCAGGTAGAGCGAGCCGCCCGCGTAGTCGCCGAGCAGGTTCGCCGGGATCGCCGGCGGCCCGTCGGCCGGACCGATCAGCCCCAGCAGCCCGGACGTCGCCAGGTAGGTGACGTCGTGCCCGGCGCGTTCGGCGAGCGGACCGTCCTGGCCCCAGCCGGTCATCCGGCCGTACACCAGCGCGGGGTTGTGGGCCAGGCAGTCGTCCGGGCCGACGCCGAGGCGCTCGGCGACGCCGGGACGCCAGCCCTCGATCAGCAGGTCGGCCCGGGCCGCGAGGTCCCGCACCGCGGCGGCGCCCTCCGGTGCCTTCAGGTCGATCAGCACCGAGCGCTTGTTCCGGTTGGTCAGGTCCCGCCCCGGATCGGGCCCGAGCACCTGCCCGCCGGGCCGGTCCACCCGCACCACGTCCGCCCCCAGGTCCGCGAGCAGCATGGCGGCGAACGGCCCGGGCCCGATGCCCGCGAGTTCCAGCACCCGAACCCCCGCGAGGGGGCCGGCGGAGGGTGTTGCGGGGGTCATCGTCGACCGCCTCCCAGGTTTGACAGTGAAGCTGTCACAGTGGCGATGATAAGGACGTGACTCGCCAGTAACAAGAGCCCGGCGCGGCCGGGCCCGGGAGCTGCGGCGGCGGGGCGACGGCGGAAGGACGGACACGGCAGGTGGGGCGCGGGTGGTGGGGCGCGGGTGGTGGCGGGTTGGCGGGGCGGCCTTTGCGTTTCCGTCGGGTCGGGTGTCGTGGCGTGGGTGGCGCGACACGAATGACGCGGCACGGATGTCGCAACACGGATGCGGTGACACGGATGCGGTGACATGAGTGTCGCAACACGAATGCCACGACACTGATGTCGCAGCACGAATGCAGCGGCATGGATGAGGCGACATCGATGTCGCGGCACGAATGCCGCAACACCGATGCCACTGCACGGATGTCACGGCACGGATGTCACGGCACGGATGTCGCGACATGGATGCTGTCGCGGGACAGTGCGCGATCATGGGGTGGACCGATCGACCCGGAGGGACCCGAGCCCATGCGTGACCTCGAATCCGAACTCGACACCACCGTGCTCGACGACCCCGTGGGGGCCTCGCTGGGCGGGGCGCACGCGCACCTGGCGCGGCGGCACGGGGAAGCGGTGCGGTACGACCCGGAGGTGGCGAGCTTCAGCAGTGTGGGTGCCGCGCCGGGGCCCGGGGCCTGGGACGACCTGGTCGGGCTGTTGGGGGCCGGGGAGTTCGCGGACCTGTTCAACTGCCCGGCGCTGCCGCCCTTCCACTGGAAGCCCGAGTTCATCCTGGTCGGGCACCAGTTGGTGCAGGCGGAGCAGGCGGAGCAGGTCCGTCCGGCCGCGCCCGCGGGGCTGCGGGTGGTCGAGCTGGGGGCCGCCGACGTGCCCGCGATGCTGGAACTGGTGGAGCGCACCCGTCCGGGCCCGTTCCGGCCGCGCACCCGCGAGCTGGGCACCTACCTGGGTGTCCGCGACGGTGACGGCGCGCTGCTGGCGATGGCCGGCGAACGCCTGCACCCGCCGGGTTTCACCGAGGTCTCCGCCGTGTGCACCGCCCCCGAGGCCCGCGGCCGGGGCCTGGCCGGGTACCTGGTCGGCGAGTTGGCCGCCCGGATCACCGCGCGCGGCGAGCGCCCGTTCCTGCACGTCGCCGCCACCAACACCGGCGCGCTCGCACTGTACGAGCGGCTCGGCTTCGTCCGCCGCGCCGACGTGGTCTTCCGCGGCTTTCGCACGCCCTGAGCGCGTCGTCCTGGACACGTCGCGAGCACGCCCTGAGCGCGTCCCGAGCACGCCCCGTGCCAGGTCCCCGCACCAGGGCCCCGTACAGGCTCCGTACAGGCCCCGACCCGGCGGACAGGGCGGACGATGGCGGCGACTGCACGAAGTCGACACCCGGTCGGGCCGGGTGTTGTGTCCTTCCGACCTGGGCCGTGACCCGGGGGGTTGGCGATCATGGAGGTGTTCCGTCCGTCCGCCGTCCAGGGAGCCGCCCCGTGTCCGCCAGCGTGTCCGCCAGCGCAGCGTCCGACGGCGCCGAGCACCTGGACGTGCTGGTCGTCGGCGCCGGGATCTCCGGCATCGGCGCGGGTCGGCACCTCGCGGTGGAGCACCCGGGCCGGAGCTTCGCGATCCTGGAGGCCCGGGACGGCTGCGGCGGCACCTGGGACCTGTTCCGCTACCCGGGGGTGCGCTCCGACTCCGACCTGTACACCTTCGGCTACGCGTTCAAGCCGTGGCGCCACCGGGAGTCGATCGCCCGCGGCCCGCAGATCCTCGACTACCTGCGGGAGACCGTCCGCGAGCACGGCCTGGAGCGGCACATCCGCTACCGGCGGCGGGTGGTCGGCGCGTCCTGGTCGACCGAGCGGGCCCGCTGGACGGTCGAGGTCGAGCACACCGGCACCGGCGAGCGGACCGTGCTGACCTGCGGCTGGCTGTTCTGCGCCGCCGGGTACTTCCGCTACGACCGCGGCCACACCCCGCACTTCGCCGGTCTGGACCGCTTCGCCGGCCCCGTCGTCCACCCCCAGCACTGGCCCGCCGACCTCGACCACGGGGGCCGGCGGGTGCTGGTGGTCGGCAGCGGCGCCACCGCCGTCACGCTCGTCCCGGCGCTGGCCGAGCGGGCCGCGCACGTGACGATGCTGCAGCGCACCCCCACGTACGTGATGCCGGTGCCGCGCCGGGACGCCGTCGCGGTGCTGCTGCGCCGGGTGCTGGGCGAGCGGCGCGGCCACGCCCTGGCCCGGCGCCGCAACATCGCCAAGCAGCACGCCGTCTGGGCGTTCTGCCGCCGCCACCCGGGGGCCGCCCGGCGGATCATCCGCCGGGCGAACGTCCGCCGCCTGCCGCCCGGTTACCCCGTCGACGAGCACTTCCGTCCGCCGTACGACCCGTGGGACCAGCGGCTGTGCGCCGTCCCCGACGGCGACCTGTTCGGCGCGATCGGCTCCGGCCGGGCGTCCGTGGTCACCGACCGGATCGAGCGCTTCACCGAGCACGGGGTGCGGCTGGCCTCCGGGCGGGAGCTGGCCGCGGACGTGGTGGTCACCGCGACCGGCCTGGAGGTGCGGCCCTTCGGCGGCATCCCGCTGCGGGTGGACGGGGTGGCGGTGCGGCCCGCCGGGACGGTCGCCTACAAGGGCGTGATGCTCTCGGGCGTGCCCAACTTCGTGTACGCGATCGGCTACCCCAACGCCTCCTGGACGCTCAAGGTCGACCTGCTGTGCGCCCACTTCGGCCGGCTGCTGGCGCACATGGACCGGCACGGCCACCGGATCTGCCGTCCCGAGGTCGCCGACCCCGGGATGCCGCTGCGGCCGCTGCTGGACTTCGCCGCCGGCTACCTGCGCCGGGCCGCCGACCTGCTGCCCCGCCAGGGCGACCGGGCCCCCTGGCGCACCCCCAGCGGCTACCGCGAGGACGCCCGGCTGCTCGGCGCGGGGCCGGTCACCGACCCCGAACTGCACTTCTCCTCCTGAACCCGCGCCCGAACCCAGACCCGCGCCGCACCCGCGCCGCACCCAGACCCGGACCCGGCGCCGAACCCGTGCCCGCACCCGACCCGGACCCGCCGACCGGGGCCCCGCCCCGTTGACGCCCGGCCGGCACCGGCGGAGGCTGGAAGGGAGCCAGGCGCACCGGCCGCCCGTGCGCCGGTGCGCGCCCGGAAGGTGAACCGCCATGCAGAACCACTGGGTCGTCGACCTGACCTTCGACGAGGACGAGTCCCGCACCACCTGCACCGCTTCGCTCAGCGGCTTCAGCGCCCCCGGCGCCCGCGGCACCGGCATGGCCCGGCGCAACCCGGGCGACGACGCCGACACCGCGATCGGCGAGGAACTCGCGGCCGCCCGCGCCTGCAACGACCTCGCCCAGCAGTTGATCGGGCGTGCCGCGACCGGCATCGAGGGCCACACCCACACGCCCGCGCAGCTGTCCTTCTGAGCCGCCGCCCGGTGCGCACCACCCCCGACCGGTGATCTTTTCCGACCGCCGAACCGACGGGTAGAGTGCGGCGATCTGTCGTGCCCACGGGGGGCACCACCGAAACGAACGTCCGGTGACCGCATGACTCTCTGGGCCCGTCCCGCCGCCTGGTGGCGCAGCGCCATCGTCCTGTCCGCGTTCCTGGGGATCTTCCTCAGCAACAGCTCGCTGGTGTACTTCACCATCCAGAGCAACGTGGTCGTGCTCGGCTACTTCCTCGCCGCGCTCTACTGGATGGCCAAGCGCGACACCGCCGACGCCCCGGCGCCCCGCCTGCGCGGCGCCGCCGTCCTGTACATCACGATCACCGGCATCGTCGCGCACGTCCTGCTCAACCACGGCGAGAACCCGATCCCGGGCCTGTTCTCCGGGCCCGAGCGGCTCCAGCACTGGTCGAGCTTCTTCCTGCACTACACCACCCCGGTGCTGGTCCTGGTCGAGTGGCTGCTGCTCTCCCCCCGCAACGCCTCGCGCTGGCGCGACCTGCCGCGCTGGCTCTCCTACCCGCTCGGGTACGCGGTCCTGACCGAGACCCGCGCCGTCCTCTTCCCGGACTTCCCGGTCCGCTACCCCTACTTCTTCCTCGACCCCACCGAGAAGGGCTACGCCTGGGTCGGCCTCCAGATGGTCGAACTCGTCGCCGAGTTCGCCGTCCTCGGCGCCCTGGTCATCGGCCTCGACCGCCTGGGCACCCGACTCCGCCGCACCCCGGTGGCCGACGCCGCCAAGACCGTCTGAGGGTTCGCACGCCCGCCCCGTCCACCCGCCGGTGAGCGGGGCGGAGCCGTCAGCGGGAGGCGTCAGCGGGTGGAGCCCATCCGGCGGGAGACCCGGGCGGCGGTGGCGGCGACGACGGGGCCGAGTTCGCGGGCGCGGGCGGCGGTGATGCGGGAGGTGAGGGCGGAGGTGGAGATGGCGCCGATGACGGTGTTGTTGTGGTCGAAGACGGGCGCGGCGATGCAGCGGACCTCGGGCTCGTTCTCGCGGTCGTCGACGGCGTAGCCGCGGGTGCGGATGCGGGTGAGGTCGGCGCGCAGCGCGGCGGCCGAGGTGAGGGTGCGGGTGGTGATGGCGGGGAGGCCGTCGGCGACGACGGTGGCGAAGGCGTCCTCGGGGAGCCAGGCGAGCATGGCCTTGCCGACGGCGGTGCAGTACATGGGGGCGCGGCTGCCGATCCGGGAGGCCATCCGGACGGCGGTCTCGTTCTCGACCTTGTCGACGTAGACCACGTACGGGGTGTCGGGGACGCACAGGTGGACGGTGCCGCCGACCTCGCGCATCAGCTGGTGGGCCTCCTCGGAGGCGGCGGTGCGCAGGTCGAGGGTGGCGAGGTAGGCCTGGCCGAGCTGGAGGGCGCCGGGGCCGAGCCGGAAGTGGCCGGTGTCGCGGTCGCGGGCGAGGAGTTGGGCGTCGACCAGGGGGGCGGCCAGCCGCAGCACGGTGGACTTGGACATCTCCAGGCCGTCGGCGAGCGCGGTGAGGCTGAGGTCGGTGCCGGCCGCCGCGTGGTCCCGGACGTGTTCGAGCACCGCGAGGGCGCGGCGCAGCGACGCGGACTGGTTGCGTTCCGGTCGGCCCTCGGCGGGTCGGCTCTCGGCGGCGGTGCTGGTCATGGGGTGTGACGCTACGGCGCGCACCGCCCCGGTGCCAGTTCCGCAGCACATCGTTTTGCAGTGCAGAACTTTCGCGGTCTGCTCTTGTCGCCGTGCCCGGCGAGTTTCTAACGTCCCGCTCACACCGATCCCCCACTGCATGTCCCGGTTCGTCCCGGGGTGCGCAGGTGCGTCCCGCTGCGGCGAGGAGATGACGTTGAGCATGAAGAAGCTGGCCCGTGGTGCCGCCCTTGCCGTGCTGGCCGGCACCGTGGCCACGGCCTGTGCGCCGGGCACCGCGAAGAACACCACCTCCGCGGACAAGCAGACCGGCACCGTGAAGGTGTGGCTGTACGACGAGGCGAACCGGGCGCCGAAGGAGCAGGTGGTGGCGCAGGCCGTCGCCGACTTCAAGGCGAAGCACGCGGGCGTCGAGGTCGAGGTCTCGTACATCCCGACCGACGCCGGTCCGCGCGCGGAGAAGATGAAGGGCGCGTTCAACGACCCGTCCTCGGCCCCGGACGTGGTGGAGTTCGGCAACACCGACCTGTTCGGCTACACCGCCTCGGGCGGCCTGGCCGACATCACCTCCGACCTGGCGGGCTGGGACGAGGGCAAGGACCTGCCGCAGGACCTGAAGGACACCGCGGTGGTCGACGGCAAGACGTACGGCCTGCCCTGGTGGCTGGGCGTGCGGGCGCTGTACTACCGCACCGACGTGTTCACCGAGCTGGGCCTGCAGGCGCCGACCACGTACGACGAGCTGAAGTCGGCGGCGGAGAAGGTCCGGGCCGCGCACGGCGACATGCTGGGCATCGCGGTCGGCGGCAAGTACACCTTCGGCGCGCTGCCGTTCGTGTGGGCCAACGGCGGCGACCTGGCGGCGCAGGGCGGCTCGGCGTACACCTCGGCGATCGACTCGGCGGCGTCGCAGGCGGGCGTGAAGGCGTACACCGACCTGTTCACGGACGCGATCTGCCCGGCGCAGCAGTGCGCCGACCTGACCGGCGGCAAGACCGTGGAGTCGTTCGCGGCGGGCAAGGCCGGCATGGCGATCCTGCCGAACTCCTCGCGCAGCGCGGTGGAGGCGGGCGCGGCGGCCGGCAAGTACGCGATCGTGCCGCTGCCGGGCACCGCGGCCGGGAAGATCGCCCCGGCGTTCTCCGGCGGCAACGACCTGGGCGTGATGAAGTCGACCCAGCACCGCAGCCTGGCGTCCGACTTCATCAAGGAGCTGGCGTCGAAGAAGAACCAGCTGGCGCTGTTCGACGCGATGGGCAACCTGCCGACGCTGTCCTCGGCGCGCGCCGAGGTGGTGCAGAAGCAGCCGTGGCTGAAGCCGTTCACGGACACCATCGAGGCCGGCACCAAGTTCGTCCCGAAGGACGCCGCCTGGGCCAAGATCGACGCCCAGAACGTGGTGCCGACGATGCTGCAGAAGGTCATCACCGGCAAGTCCGACGTGGCCGGTGCCACCAAGGAGGCCGCCGCCGCGATGAACGCCTCGTTCAGCGGCAAGTAGTCCCGGGCCCGTCACCGACCGGACGTCACCGGCCGAACGTCACGGGCCGTAGAAGAAGCCGTAGAAGAAGCGGAAGTTGTCGATGCCTGCCACGACCGTCACCGCCCGGGCGGACCACGGGGACTCCTCCCCGGTCCGCCCGGCGGGCGGCGCCCCCGCACCGGGCCGCCGCCGTACCGGGCCGCTGTCCCGGATCCCCGTCCCGCTGTGGCTGCTGCTGCCGGCCGCCCTGGTGCTGATCCCGCTGTTCGGCTACCCGCTGTACCAGCTGGGCCTGCTGTCGGTGCTGAAGTTCGGGCAGCCGCAGGCGTCGGGCGGAGTGCCGACCGAGTTCGTCGGACTGTCGAACTACACCGACGTACTGGGCGACGCCCAGTTCTGGACGGTGCTCGGCCAGACCCTGGCGTTCGCCGCGTTCTGCGTGCTGGCCACCCTGGCGGTCGGCGCGACCTGCGCGGTGCTGCTGACCCGGGTCGGCCGGTGGCCGCGGCTGATGCTGATGTTCGGCGCGCTGGGCGCCTGGGCGGCGCCGGCGATGACCGGCTCCACGGTGTGGATGTTCCTGCTGGACACCAACTCCGGCCTGGTCAACGAGGTCCTCGGCACCCAGGGCCACAACTGGATGTACGACAAGTGGTCGGCGTTCGCGATGGTCGCCGTGGTCGTGGTCTGGCACAGCTTCCCGTTCGTGATGATCACCCTGTACGCGGGCATCCAGGCGATCCCGGACTCCGTGCTGGAGGCCGCCCGGCTGGACGGCGCCGGGACGGTCACGGTCTTCCGGAAGATCATGCTGCCGATGCTGCGGCCGCTGCTGGTGATCGTGGTGATCCAGTCGATCATCTGGGACTTCAAGGTCTTCACCCAGATCTACGTGATGACCGGGGGCGGCGGCATCGCCGGCCAGAACCTGGTCCTCAACGTCTACGCCTACCAGAAGGCGTTCGTCGCCGAGAACTACAGCCTCGGCGCGGCGATCGGCGTCCTGATGACGCTGATCCTGCTGGGCGTCACCGCCGTCTACATCCGCAGCCTGCGCCGCTCCGGGGAGGAACTGTGACCGGCAAGTCCCTTTCGGCGAAGCCGTCCATGACGAAGCCGTCCGCGGCGAAGCCGTTCTCGGCCAAGCGCCGTGACAACCGGGTGCTGCGGCAGGGGGCGAACACCGCCGCCGTGGTGCTGGCCCTGCTGACGGTGTTCCCGCTGTACTGGATGGTGCTGTCGGCGCTGAAGCCGAAGGGCGAGATCACCTCGGCGCACCCGCGGCCGTGGACGTTCGCGCCGACGCTGGAGAACTTCCGCAACGCGCTGGGGGTGTCCGGCTTCGGCCGGTACTTCCTGAACAGCCTCGCGGTGGCGGTGGTCGTGGTGGTGGTGTCGGCCGCGATCGCCTTCCTGGCGGCGGTGGCGCTGTCCCGGTTCAAGTTCAGGTTCAGGACCACGATCCTGATCATGTTCCTGGTGGCGCAGATGGTGCCGGTGGAGGCGCTGACCATCCCGCTGTTCTTCCTGGTCCGGGACATCGGCTCGGTGGCGCCGGGCTTCGGCCTGTCCTCGCTGGGCTCGCTGATGCTGGTGAACCTGGCGTTCTCGCTGCCGTTCGCGGTGTGGATGCTGCGCGGGTTCGTCGCCGCGGTGCCGGAGTCGCTGGAGGAGGCGGCCCGGATCGACGGGGCGAGCCGGTTCACCATCCTGTGGCGGATCCTGTTCCCGCTGGTGGCCCCCGGCCTGGCGGCGACCAGCGTGTTCTCGTTCATCACGGCGTGGAACGACTTCGTGTTCGCGAAGACGCTGATCCTGGACACCGACCACCAGACGCTGCCGGCCGCGCTGATGGTGTTCTTCAAGCCGGACGAGAACGACTGGGGCGGCATCATGGCCGCCTCGACCCTGATGACGGTGCCGGTGCTGGTCTTCTTCGTGCTGGTCCAGCGGCACATGGTGTCGGGCCTGGGCGGCGCGGTGAAGGACTGACCCCCACCGCGCACCACCCCGGTTCGCCGCCCGGGCGGCTCAGCTCTCCGGCCGGGCCGCCCAGGCGGCGAACGCGTCGTGGAAGCCGGGGAAGGTCTTGCGGACGCAGCCCGGGTCGTCGAAGGTCGTGCCCGGGGTGCGCAGCCCGGCCACCGCGAAGGACATCACGATCCGGTGGTCGCCGCGGGTCTCGATCTCGACCGGCTTCGGCGTGCCGGGGCGGATCTCGATCCAGTCCCGGCCGGTGGCGACGTCGACGCCCTGGCGGCGCAGGTTCTCCGCGCAGGCGTCGAGCCGGTCGCACTCCTTGATCCGGGTGTTGTAGACGTCCTCGATCCGGATCGGGCCGGAGGCGAACGGGGCGATGGCGGCCAGCGTCGGCATGGTGTCGGAGATGTCGCGCATGTTGACGGTGCCGCCGGTGAGCGTGCCGCCGGTGACGGTGGTGGCGTCGGCCCCGATCTCGACCTTCGCGCCGAGCCGCTCCAGCACCTCGACGAACTTCAGGTCGCCCTGCAGCGCGCCGCGGCCCAGACCGGGGACGGTCACCTCGCGGCCGGTCAGCGCGGCGGCGGCGAAGAAGTACGAGGCGGTGGAGGCGTCCGGCTCGATCGGGTACGCGGCGGCGGTGTAGCCGCCCGCCGGGACGTCGAACACGTTCCCCTCGCGGGCCACCTCGACGCCGAAGCTGCGCATCATCGCCAGGGTGATCTCGACGTACGGCGCGGAGACCAGGTCGGTGACGTGGATCCGCAGGCCGGTGCGGGTGAGCGGGCCGAGCAGCAGCAGCGCCGTCAGGTACTGCGAGGACAGCCCGGCGTCGAGCGTCACCTCGCCGCCCTCGACGCCCGCCGCGCGGACGCTCAGCGGGTGGTGGCCCTCGGCGCCGTGGTGCTCCAGGTCGACGCCGAGGTCGCGCAGCGCGGTGGTGAGCGGGCCGAGCGGGCGGCGGCGCATCTGCTCGGACGCGTCGAAGTGGAAGGTGCCGTGCCCGGCGGCGGCCAGCGTCGGCAGGAAGCGCGCCGTGGTGGCGCCGTCCCGGCAGAACACCGCGGCGCCGTCGGCCCCCGGCCCCTGCGGGCGCCCGGTGATCCGCCACTCCCGGGCCTCGCGCTCCACCCGGTACCCGAGCGCGAGCAGCCCCTCGGCGAAACCCTCGGTGTCGTCCGACACCAGCGGCCGCGCCAGCGTCGTCACCCCGTCCGCCGCCGCGGCCAGGAACAGCGCACGCGCCGTCACCGACTTCGAACCGGGGATCTCGACCAGCGCCACGGCGCACACTCCAGCGGGGAACGACAACAGGACTCCCCCGATCCTGCCCTCCCGGCCCCCTGCGGGGCCCGCGCGTCCCACTGGGCGGACACCGGAATGGACACCGGCATGGGCACCGGCATGGGCACCGGGGCGGACAGCGGGACGCACGGCCGGGACGGCGGGCCGGGCGGGGCCGGTCAGTGCGGGTGGTCAGTGCGGGTGGTCAGTGCAGGTCGGCCGGGTGCAGGTCGTCTCCGTTCCATTCCAGTCGGCGGGTGATGCCGATCTCGCGGAGGAAGGGGAGGTCGTGGCTGGCGACGATCAGGGTGCCGCGGTACCCGGCGAGGGCCTGGGTGAGCTGGCGGACGCTGGACAGGTCGAGGTTGTTGGTGGGTTCGTCGAGCAGCAGGAGCTGCGGGGGCGGGTCGGCGAGCAGGAGGGCGGCCAGCGTCGCGCGGAAGCGCTCGCCGCCGGAGAGGGTGCCGGCCGGCTGGTCGGCGCGGGCACCGCGGAACAGGAAGCGGGCCAGCCGGGCCCGGATCTCGTTGTCGGTGGCGGCGGGGGCGTGCGCCTTGACGTTCCGGAAGACCGTTTCGGTGTCGTCCAGGACGTCCAACTGCTGTGGGAGGTGGCGCAGTTGCACCGGGGTGGTGACCATGCCCTCGGCGGGGGCGAGTTCACCGGCGATGGTGCGCAGCAGCGTGCTCTTGCCGGAGCCGTTGCGGCCGGTCAGCGCGATCCGCTCGGGGCCGCGCACCTCCAGGTCGATCCGGCCGCGGCCGCCGTGCGCGAGGCGGACGCCCTCCAGGGCGAGGACGGTGCGCCCGGCGGGGACGGCGGTGCGGGGCAGGTCGATCCGGATCTCGGCGTCGTCGCGGACGGCCTCCTCGGCGATGGCCAGCCGCTCCTTGGCCTCGTTGAGGCGTTCGGTGTGCATGCCGCGCAGGCGGCCGGCGGTCTCCTCGCCCTTGCCCTGGAGCTTGTCGGCCAGCGCCTTGGGGTCGTTGCGGCGCACCGAGCGCTGCTTGCCGTAGGCGGCGGACTTGGCGAGCCGCTGGGTGGCCTCGACCAAGTCCCGCTTCTGGCGCTTGACGTCGGCCTCGGCGTTGCGGACGACGCGTTCGGCGGCCTCCTGCTCGGTCTCCAGGGCCTCCCGGTAGGCGCTGAAGTTGCCGCCGTACCAGGTGACTCCGCCGTCCCGCAGGTCGGCGATCTGGTCGACCCGCTCCAGCAGTTCGCGGTCGTGGCTGACCAGCAGCAGCACGCCGGGGAAGGCGGCCACCGCGTCGTACAGCCGGGCCCGGGCCTGGACGTCCAGGTTGTTGGTGGGCTCGTCGAGCAGCAGCACGTCGGGACGGCGCAGCAGCAGGGCGGCGAGGTGCAGCAGGACGGCCTGGCCGCCGGAGAGCTCGCCGGTGGTGCGGTCGAGGTCGAGACCGGTGAGGCCGAGGCGGTCGAGGGTGGCGCGGGCGCGCTCCTCGACGTCCCAGTCGTCGCCGACGGCGGTGAAGTGGCGCTCGTCCACGTCTCCGGACTCGATGGCGTGCAGGGCCTCGCGCCGGGCCCGGATGCCGAGCGTCTCGTCCACCCGCTGGTCGGCGGCGACCGTCAGGTCCTGTGGCAGGTAGGCGAGTTCGCCCGCGACGCGGACGGTGCCGGCGGCGGGGGCGAGCTCTCCGGCGATCAGCCGCAGCAGCGTGGACTTGCCGGCGCCGTTGAGGCCGACCAGCCCGGTGCGGCCGGGGCCGACGGCGAGGTGGAAACCGCTCAGCACGGAGCGGCCGTCGGGCCACTCGAAGCCGAGGTCGGTGCAGAGGATCGAGGTGGTGGGTTGCGCCATGTGGGCCTCCTGGAGGTTGCCGCGCGTGGATGGGGAGCAACACGGGAGACACCGGGGACGCGGGAGCGCGGAGGGCCGTCGCGGGGAACGCCGCTGGAAACGGAGAACCCGCACGGGAGCCGTGGATCGCTGCCCTGCCGAGGTCGCACTCGCGCCCGCACGCTCAACGGACCCGGAAAGGACACGGGTGTGGCGTGGCGCGGTGTCTCATGACCTCAGACGAGCAACGGCCTTCTCCAGACGTGCGGGGATGCAACGCCTCCGAGGGTACGCAGCCCCGCGCGCGGCGCGCAACGGAATTAGGTCCCGGCTCCCCGGCCCGCTGTCGGTGGCCCCCGGCACACTGGGCGCCGTGGACGAGGACGGGTTCTGGCAGCTGCTGGAGGAGTGCCGCCCGCCCGGGGCGGACCCGGACGCGGAGCGCCTGGCCGCCGCGCTGGAGGAGCGCCTGTCGGCCGGCCCGGTCGCGGCGCTGGCCGGGTTCGCCGAGCGGCTGTCCACCGCGCTGTACCGGCTGGACCGCCGCGAGCTGGGCGAGGGGCTGGGCGGCGACGCCTTCCGGTACGCCCGGGCGGCGGTGGTCGCCGACGGCCGCGCCGCGTACCGGGCGGTGCTGGCCGATCCGCGCCGCTTCGCGCCGTACGCCGAGGAGTTCGTCTGGGCCGAGCCGCTGCTGTACGTCCCGGACCGGGCGTACCGGCGGCTGGCCGGCGGGGAGTGGCCGCGCGCGACGGCGCACAGCTACGAGTCGTACTCCAACGCCGGGGGCTGGGGCCGGTAGCGGGCCGCCCGTCCGCCGGGCCGGGCCGCCGGGCCGGGGTGCCCGGGCCGCCGCCTAGAATCGACCCATCATGACTGCCACTCTCGTCGTCAAGGACCTCGCCGCCGGCCACGGTGAGCGCACGCTGTTCTCCGGGTTGGACCTGGTCGTCGCCCCGGGGGACGTGATCGGCCTGGTGGGGGTGAACGGCGCCGGGAAGTCGACCCTGCTGCGGCTGCTGGCCGGGCTGGACGCCCCGGAGGGCGGCAGCCTCCGGCTGAGCCCGCCGACGGCGAACGTCGGGCACCTGCCGCAGGAGCCGGAGCGCCGGGAGGGCGAGTCGGTGCGCGACTTCCTGGCCCGCCGCACCGGTGTCGCGGCCGCACAGGCCGCCCTGGACGAGGCCACCGAGGGCCTGGTGGAGGGCCGCCCGGGCGCGGACGACGCCTACGCGGCGAACCTGGACCGCTGGCTGGAGCTGGGCGGCGCGGACCTGGAGGAGCGGGCCGAGGAGGTCGCCGACTCGCTGGGCCTGAAGGTCTCGCTGGACCTGCCGATGACGGCGCTGTCCGGCGGCCAGGCGGCCCGCGCGGGCCTGGCCTCGCTGCTGCTGTCGCGCTACGACGTGTTCCTGCTGGACGAGCCCACCAACGACCTGGACCTGGACGGCCTGGAGCGGCTGGAGTCGTTCGTGAAGGGCCTGCGCGCGGGCACCGTGCTGATCAGCCACGACCGCGAGTTCCTGGCCCGCACCGTCACCCGCGTCCTCGAACTCGACCTGCACCAGCAGCAGGTGAACCTGTACGGCGGCGGCTACGACGCGTACCTGGAGGAGCGGGCGATCTCCCGGCGGCACGCCCGCGAGCAGTACGAGGAGTACGCGGACACCAAGTCCGGTCTGGAGGCGCGCGCCCAGATGCAGCGCAACTGGATGGAGCACGGCGTCCGCAACGCCCGGCGCAAGGGCGGCGACAACGACAAGAAGGCCCGGGCGCAGCGCGCCGAGTCGACCGAGAAGCAGGCCGCGAAGGCCCGGCAGACCCAGCGGATGATCGAGCGCCTCGACGTGGTGGAGGAGCCCCGCAAGGAGTGGGAGCTGCGGATGGAGATCGCCGCCGCGCCGCGCTCCGGCTCGGTGGTGGCCACGCTGCGGCAGGCCGCGGTGAAGCGCGGGGAGTTCGCGTTCGGCCCGGTGGACCTCCAGGTCGACTGGGCGGACCGGGTGGCGATCACCGGGGCGAACGGCGCGGGCAAGTCGACGCTGCTGGCGGCGCTGCTGGGCCGGCTGGAGCTGGACTCGGGCTCGGCGTCGCTGGGTTCGGGCGTGCTGATCGGCGAGGTGGAGCAGGCCCGCGGGCACCTGTTCGGCACGGACGCGCAGCAGCCGCTGCTGGCGGCGTTCTCGGCCGCCGTGCCGGAGCTGAACCCGGAGGACGTGCGCACCCTGCTGGCCAAGTTCGGCCTGAAGTCGGTGCACGTGCTGCGTCCGGCCGGGACGCTCTCCCCGGGCGAGCGGACCAGGGCGGCGCTGGCGCTGCTCCAGGCCCGCGGGGTGAACCTGCTGGTGCTGGACGAGCCGACCAACCACCTGGACCTGCCGGCGATCGAGCAGTTGGAGTCGGCGCTGGCCTCGTACACCGGCACCCTGCTGCTGGTGACCCACGACCGGCGGATGCTGGACACCGTGCAGGTGAACCGGCGCCTGGTGGTCGCGGACGGGCAGGTCACCGAAGCCTGAGGGCCCGGGACTTGCCGGTAATCGCCGACCGCGCCCCGGCCCCTTCCGCCGGGGCGCCCGGCGTGCTGGGGTGGCGCGCATGGCTGACAGTGCACCCGCTCCGGTTCCGTCCCGCCCGACGGCGCCATCCCACCCGACGACGCCGCACCACCCGATGAGCGTCCCCGCCCACGAGGCGGCGGACCGCTGCCGGGACTTCCACCAGGTGATGGCCCGGCGCCGCACCGTGCGCGACTACTCGACCCGCCCGCTGCCCGAGGGGGTGCTGGAGTGGGCGGTGCGGACGGCGGCGACCGCGCCGAGCGGCGCGCACGTGCAGCCGTGGCGGTTCGTGGTGGTCACCGATCCGGAGCGCAAGCGGCGGCTGCGGGAGGCCGCCGAGGCGGAGGAGCGGGAGTTCTACGACCACCGGGCGTCCGCGGAGTGGCTGGCGGCGCTGGCCCCGATCGGCACCGACTGGCGCAAGCCGTTCCTGGAGGACGCGCCCGCGGTGATCGTGGTGTTCGAGGTGCACAAGGGCCCGCACTCGCCGCGCCCCTACTACACCAAGGAGTCGGTGGGCATCGCGGTGGGTTTCCTGCTCTCCGCGCTGCACCAGGCGGGCCTGGCCACGCTGACCCACACGCCCAGCCCGATGCGCTTCCTGAACGAGGTCTGCGACCGCCCGCCGGAGGAGCGCGCCGCGTACGTCATCCCGGTCGGCTACCCCGCCGAGGACGCCCGGGTGCCCGACCTGGTGCGCAAGCCGCTGGACGAGGTGATGGTCCGGCTCTGACCGGGGCGAGCGGGGCGCCGGCGGGGTGCCGGACCGGGGCGGCGTCCCGGATATCCGCTGGTGGGAGCGGGCGGGCGTGGCGCATACTCCCGTCCATGAGTCACTCCTCCGACGCGCCCGACCACGCTGTGCGAGCGGTCACCGCGGGCCGCCCGCCCGAACTGCTGCCCGTCGGCGGCGGCGTGCACCTGCGCCGCCGCGGGTCGGCGGACGCCGCCGCGCTGAACGCCGCGGTGATCGCCAACCTCGCCCACCTGCGCCCGTGGATGCCCTGGGCGCAGCACGTGCCGACGCTCGCGGAGAGCGAGCAGATCGCGGCGCGCGGCGTGGAGGCCTGGGAGGAGGGCACCGACTTCCTGTACCTGCTGGGCCTGGACGCGGACCCGGCCGCGATGGTCGGCGCCTTCGGCCTGCACAGCCGGATCGGCCCCGGTGCGCTGGAGATCGGCTACTGGGTGCACCACGAGCACACCGGCCGGGGCCTGGCCACCGCCGCCGCCCGCGCCCTGACCGGCGCGGCGCTGGCCCTGCCCGGGATCACCCGCGTCGAGATCCACTGCGACGAGTCGAACGCCGCGAGCGCCGCCGTCCCCCGCAAGCTCGGCTACCTGCTGGACCGGATCGACGAGGAGGCCCCGACCGCCCCCGCCGAGACCGGCCGCAAGATGGTCTGGCTGACCCGCGGCTGAGCCGCCCGGGCGGGAACCCGCGGAGCCGCCGGACCGGAACCGCCGGGCCGGAACGCGCGGAGCCGCCGAGCAGGAACCCGCGAAGCTGCCGGGCCGGAACACGCGGAGCCGCCCGGGCGGCCCGCTCAGCGGCGGGCGATCCGTTCGACCAGGGTCTGCCAGCCGTCCCCGAGCAGGGCGCCCAGGTCGTTGTCGCCGCACCCGGCGGCCCGGCCCCCGGGGGGCTGGTCGGCGACCAGGAAGAGCAGCGCGGGGCCCTCCAGGGCGCTGGCGAGCTGCAGCGAGAGGGTGTCCGGGTCGGGGAGGCCCAGGGCGGCCTGGCCCAGCAGCATCCGGATGTGCGGGCGGGAGAAGTTCGGGCCGACCGCGGGCGGGACGGGGCCCTTGCGCTCGAACGCGGCGCGGGCGATCTCGTGGCGCTCCAGCAGGAAGCGGGTGCGGGCGCGGCCGTAGGCGATCAGCCGGTCGACCGGGTCGCCGCCGGGCCCGAGCGGGGGCGGGCCGGACAGCACCTGGCACTGGAAGCGCTGCTCCTCGGCGTCGAGCAGGGCGCGGAAGATCCCGGCCCGGGTGCCGAAGCGGCGGAACACGGTGCCCTTGCCCAGCCCGGCGCGTTCGGCGAGGCCGTCCATGGTGACGTGGTCCGCCCCGAGCTCGGCGATCATCGCGCGGGCGGTGCAGAGCAGGACTTCGCGGTTGCGGGCGGCGTCCGCGCGCTCGGCGGGGGGTGCGCCGAAGGGGACCAGGGGGCTGTCCATGGTCACAATTTACCCGGCAGCAGAAACGGGGTAAAGTCCGCTTACGTCGAGTGCGGCGCCTCCCCGGCCCGCACCTCCGCCCCGCCGTGCCCGCCCGCGCCCGCCGTTCCCCGGCGGGGCGCGAACCGAGGAGACCGTCATGAACCTGTTCCGCCTGGACGCCAGCATCATGCCCGGCGCCTCCACCAGCGCCGAGCTCGCCAACGCCGCCGAGGCCGAGTGGACCGCCGCCCACCCCGAGGGCACCGTCACCCGCCGCAACCTCGGCACCGACCCGCTGCCCGGCGACGTCTGGGCCACCGCCACGCTGGCCGCCTTCACCCCCGAGGACCAGCGCACCCCCGAGCAGCAGGAGGCCGCCGCCCTCGGCGCCGCCCTCGCCGAGGAGCTGCGCGCCGCCGACGCCGCGATCATCGCCGTCCCGCTCTACAACTGGGGCGTCTCCCAGCACTTCAAGACCTGGGTCGACCTGGTCATCGCGGGCGCCGGCCCGACCGCCGAGCTCCTCAAGGGCAAGCCGGTCGTCCTGGTCACCTCGCTCGGCGGCGGCTTCGCCCCCGGCACCCCGCGCGAGGGCTGGGACCACTCCACCCCGTACGTCGAGCGCATCCTGCGCGACGTCTGGGGCGCCGACCTCACCACCGTCCGCCGCGAGCTGACCCTGGCCGCCGTCAACCCGGCGATGGAGAGCCTGCGCGGCCTGGCCGCCGAGTACCACTCGCAGGCCCTGGACGCCGCGTCCGCCGCCGGCAAGGGCCTGGTCCGCGTCTGACCGCCCCGCGGGGCCGCCGTCGCCCTGCCCGCGCCGCGCGTCCCGTCCGGGTTCAGAGCTCCGACCCGCCCCAGGACGTGACGCGCACCTCGTCGCCCACCGACAGTCCGCCGGGGCGCAGCACGGCGTACTTCGCGCCGAAGGCGACGCCGCCCCCGGCGGCCCGGCGGTAGGTGGCCAGGGTGCGCAGCGGCTCGGGGCCCGCCCTGGCGCCGGTCCGCTGGTCGACCATGACGACGGCGCAGCGGATCGCGAGCTTGGCGTAGCCGAGTTCGGTGCCGGCGATGCCGATCCGGTGGGCGCGGTCCTCGGTGTGGGGGGCGTCCCAGCCGTCGACCACGATGTTCGGGCGGAACCGCTCCATCGGGACGGGGGCGGCGCCGGACTCGCGCAGCCGCTCGTTCAGCCGGTCCAGCGTGGCCCGGGAGAGCAGGTGGACGGCGCGGCTGTCGGCGTAGCCGGAGGTGCCGGGCGTCCGGCCGTCGGTCACCCGGTCGTGGTCGGCCGGCACCCGCACCAGTCGGCTCGGGGCGCGGAGCACTTCGGACAGCCAGGCGGCCACCTCGTCGCCCTGGTCGATGCCCCTGAACGGCGCCCCGAACAGGTCCACGTCCCTGGGAGGGCCGGCGGTGTCGACCTCGATCGCGACCGGCGCCGCGCCCGGGCCGTACAGGACGAGCTTCGCTCCGTCCGCGCTGACCTCCGGGCGGATCGAGGCCAGCAGCGGGTCACGGCGCTGGGTGCGGAAGACGCCCTCCTCGCTGGTGACCATGAAGCTGCGGTCGTGCGCGAGGCCCGCGGGAGTGAGCACCGCGCTGTGCAGCGGCGTTCCGGCGCACCCCTTGACGGGGTAGGACAGCAACTCGACGACCTCGGCCACCCGGCCGCCCCCTCCTCGCGCTCGCACTGCGCTCATGGCGCAGTGCCGCCGTACCACCGTGCCGCCGTGCCGCAGTGCCGCAGTCGGCGTGCTCTCGCGACCGTACGGGCGTTCGCGGCCGGACCGCAATCCGAATTCCCCCCGGGTGTCCGCCCGGCCCCGGCGCGGGCCGACGCGTATGACGACCTATCATCTCGACATGCCCTCAGCCGAGTTGGTCCGCATCGTCTCCCGCTCCTCGCCCATGGCGCTCGCCCAGGTGGAACGCGTCCGCGCCGAACTGGCCGCGCTCCATCCGGGCATCCGGACCGAGGTCGTGCCCGTCACCACCTCCGGCGACCGCTGGCCGGGCGACCTGGCCGCGCTCGGCGGGAAGGGCGCCTTCACCAAGGAGGTCGACCAGGCGCTCCTCGACGGTGCGGCCGACCTCGCGGTGCACTGCCTCAAGGACGTCCCCGCCGACCGCCCGCTGCCGGCCGGCACCACCTTCGCCGCCCACCTGCGGCGCGACGACATCCGCGACGCCCTGGTCCACCCCGGCGGCCTGACCCTCGACCAGCTCCCGCCCGGCACCCGGATCGGCACCTCCTCCGTCCGCCGGATCGCCCAACTCGCCGTCTCCCACCCGCACCTGGAGACCGTGCCGATCCGCGGCAACGCCAACGGCCGCCTCGCCAAGCTCGCCGCGGGCGAGGCCGACGCCCTGCTGCTGGCCGTCTCCGGCCTGGAGCGCATCGGCGCCACCGACCGGATCAGCGAGGTCCTCGACGTCGACGCGATGTGCCCCCCGATCGGCGCCGGCATCCTCGCCCTGCAGTGCCGCGAGGACGACACCCGCACCATCGACACCGTCTCCGGCCTCGGCCACCACGGCACCTGGCGCGAGGCCGCCGCCGAGCGGATGTTCCTGCACGTCCTGCAGGGCCACTGCAACTCCCCCATCGCCGGGTACGCCGAGGCCGAGGCCGACGGCACCCTCTCCCTGCGCGGCCAGGTCTTCACCCCGGACGGCAAGCGCGTCCTCAAGGCCCACGAGTGGGCCGGAGCGCTCTCCCCCGAGGACCTCGGCACCTCCGTGGCCCTCACCCTCAAGCGCGCCGGGGCCGCCGAGATCATCGACGCCATCCCGCACTGACCCGGCATCCTGCACTGACCCGCCGCCGTCGGCAGCCGTTCGGGCTCCGGGAGGTACCCGCTCAACCGAGGTTCTCCCCCCGGCCCGGACGGGTTCCGGACCGGCCCGCTCCGGGCCCGGGCAACACCGGCGGGCCCGGCCGGGGCGGGTGGCAGGATGCCGGGATGGACGAGATCGTGCGCGCCGCGGGCGCGTTGCTGGGCCGGCCCCTGCGGGACCCCGTCGACCTCGGCGGCAGCGCGCGGAGCACCGTGCTGCGCTGCCGGACGGCCACCGGCGGCAGCGTGATCGTCAAGGCGTTCGCCGACGGCCCCGAGGCGCGGCGCGCGTACACCGGCGAGACGGCCGGGCTCTCGTTCGGCCTGGCCGGGCCGGAGCTGCTCGCCGCGGACCCCGGGCGTCGGCTGCTGGTGATGGCGGACCTGGGGGACGCGCCCACCCTGGCGGACCTGCTGCTGGGCACCGACCCGAAGGCCGCCGAGCGCGGCCTGCTGGAGTGGGCCGGGGGCCTGGGCCGGCTGGCGGCCCGTTCGGTGCCGCGGCGCGCCGAGTTCGCGGCCCTCTGGCAGCGCCACGACCAGGGCCTGCCGAGCTGGGAGGACGAGCCGTGGCAGCGGCGGAACATCGGCGCCTTCCTGGAGCTGCTCACCGAGTGCGGGCTGACCGCCCCGCCGGGGCTGGCCGACGAGTTGGCCGCGGTCGGCACCGCCGGGGGCGAGCGCTACCCCGGTTTCTCCCCCGGGGACACCTGCCCCGACAACAACCTGATCACCGGGGAGGGCCTGCGGCTGATCGACTTCGAGGCGGCCGGCTACCAGTCGGTCTTCCTGACCGCCGCCTACTGCCGGATGCCGTTCTCCAGCTGCTGGTGCGTCTACCGGCTGCCGGCCGGTCTGGCCCGGCGGATCGAGGAGTCCTACCGGTCCGAGGTGGTGGCGCCGTACCCGGACCTGGCCGACGACGCGCTCTGGGAGGACGGGATGGCCCGGGCGGCGGTGGTCTGGACGGTCGACTCGACCGTGCACCTGCTGCGCCGCGCGCTGCCCGGGGACGGGCCGATGCACCGCACCCGCCGGCCGGTGCCCACCCGGCGCCAGGTGCTGCGGCACCGCTGGACGAGCGCGCTCGACCTGGCGGGGTACCCGGCCTTCACCGCGACCGTGCGGCTACTGCTCGCCGAACTCGCCGCGGGGTGGGAGGTGCCCGCGCTGCCCGGCTACCCGGCGTTCCGCGCGGCCGCGGGGTCCGAGGCGGATGCCGGGTCCGGGCCCGAGGCCGGGCCCGATGCCGAGGCCGTCCGGCCGGGGCCGGGCACCTCCGCGGGGAGCGCCCGGCCGCGGGCGGCCTGTGCGGCCCCGGCCCGGGCCGCACAGGCGGTCAGTGGGGGCCGCGCACCAGGGCGCCGGAGTCGGCCGGGTCGGCGGCGGCGGGGGCACCCGGGGTGGTGGTGCCGCGCAGCACACCGGCGGTGGCGGCGGTGACGGCGCACAGCAGGGTGAGCAGCAGGAAGGCGTGGTTGAGCGCGGTGAGGTGGGTGAGCCAGCCGATCACGGCGGGCCCGGCGAGCATCCCGAGGTAGCCGAGTCCGGCGACCCGGGAGACGTTGGCGCCCGCGGCGGCGGGGTCCGCGTGCCCGGCGGCGCTGAGCAGTTGCGGGACGCAGCCGGACAGGCCGAGGCCGAACAGCGCCCAGCCGAGGAAGGCGGCCCACACCCAGGGGGTGAGCGCGGCGAGCGTGATGCCGACGGCGGCGGTGAGCGCGCCGTACCGCAGGACGGCGGTGGAGCCGTACCGGGTGACGATCCGGTCGGCGAGCAGGCGGCCGGTGGTCATGGCGGCGGCGTAGGTGCCGTAGGCGAAGGCGGCGGTGGACGCGGGGGTGCCGAGCACGTCCTTGAGGTGCAGGGCGCTCCAGTCGTTGGCGGCGCCCTCGGCGAGCATGACTAGCAGGGCCAGCACGGCGAAGATCCGGATCTGTCGGCGGACCGTGCCGCGGTCGACGGCCGCGGGCGCCGCGGCGTTCCCGGCATCGGCATCGGCATCGGCAGCATCGGCGGCGGCGGCGGTCGCGGCGCCGGGCAGCAGGGCGCGGGCGGTGAGCAGCGCGGTGGCGAGGCCGAGCGCGCCGAGGACGGCGAGGGTGGCCGCCGGTCCGGCCCCGGCGGCGGTGGCCGCCGCGGCGGCGAGGGCGGCGATCACGCCGCCGACCGAGAAGGTGGCGTGGAAGCCGGACATGACGGGCCGTCCGTAGGCCCGCTCCACCTGCACGGCGTGGGCGTTCATGCTCACGTCCAGGCAGCCGTTGGCGAAGCCGAAGAGCAGCAGCGCGCCCGCCAGCGTCCAGGGGTCCGGGGCGAGACCGGGCAGCACCAGGCAGGCGGCGCACAGCGCGCCGGAGGCGGGGACGACGGTGCGGGCGCCGAGCCGGTCGGTGAGGCCGCCCGCGGCCCGCATGCCGCCGAAGGCGCCGAGGCCGAGCAGGACGAGCAGTCCGCCGAGGGCGGCGTGGCCGATGCCGACCCGGGCCTCGACGGCGGGGATGTGCACGACCCAGACGCCCGTCAGGGTGCCGCACAGGACGAAGTAGACATAGGTCGCCACCCGGGCGGCCCGGAGCGAGCGATCCATGCCGTCGACCATAACGAACATTTTCGATGTGCGAAACCACGCTATCGAACAGCTTGCCTGTTCGCTTCGAGCTGCGGTTCACTTCCGGTATGAACACCGCGGAGCGCCACACCCTGATCGCCCAGACCGTCCGCGACGCGGGCAGCGCCACCGTCCTCGAACTCGCCCACCTCACCGGCGCCTCCGAGATGACCGTCCGCCGCGACCTCGACACCCTCGCTGCCCAGGGCGCCCTGGAGCGCTTCCGCGGCGGCGCCCGCACCCTGCTGCTGCGCGGCGAGGAGCCGCCGTTCGCGCTGCGCGCCCGCGAGGCCGTGGACGCCAAGCGCCGGATCGCCGCCGGGGTCAGCGCGCTCATCGCCGACGGCGAGAGCGTCCTGCTCGACAGCGGCACCACCTGCCTGGAGGTCGCCCGGCTGCTGCGCGAGCGCCCGGTCACCGTGATGCCGCTGTCGCTGCCCGCCGTGCACGTCTTCGGCGACGCCCCCGGGCCGGCCACCCTGCTCGTCCCCGGCGGCCGCCCGCGCGCCGCCGAGGGCGCGCTGACCGGGCCGCTCGCCCTCGCCTCGATCAACGCGCTGCGCTTCGACACCGCCGTGCTCGGCTGCTGCGCCCTGAGCGCCGCCGACGGGCTGACCGCGTACGACCTCGACGACGCGACCGTGAAGCAGGCCGCGATGGCCGCCGCCCGCCGCACGGTCGTGGCCGCCGACGGCGGCAAGCTCGGCCGCACCGCCTTCGCCCGGGTCGCCCCGGCCGGGAGCCTGCACACCCTGGTCACCGACGGCGCCGCCCCGGCCGAGGAGCTCGCCGCGTTCGAGGCCGCCGGCACCGCCGTGGTCGGCGTCTGACCCGCCCGCCGCCCGCCGCCCCCGGCAGGGGCCCGGCACCAGTGGTGTCGGCGAAGGGAGCCTTAAGGGCAGCTCAAGTGGGCCGGGAACGCTTGACGGGCCTCGGCGGGCCGGGCATTTTGAGTGCACGGAAACGGTCCTGCCGCTCCGCGCAAGGAGTTCGAAATCCGCCTTCCGGGGCGGCTGTTGAGAACCAACCCCCACACGGCCCGGCCGTCGCGCTCCCCCACAGTCAGTAAGCGCGATCGGCCGGGCCGGTTCGTCTCCACCCCCGCGGGAACGGCCACCGGGCCGGAGCCGCGGCGGCTCCGGCCCGGTGGGCGGTGGTGGGGTGGTACCGGGGACGACGGCGGGTCAGGAACCGGAGTCCGAGCCCGCGGCCATCAGCTCGGCGAAGTCGACGGTGTCGCTCGCCGGCGGGGCGCTGACCTTGATCGCGGTGCCGTAGTCGGAGTAGACGGCGGTCGAGGTGACCTTGCCGGCCTTGCTGTCGAACTGCTCGATCTTCTTCAGCAGCAGGTTGTCCTTGCTGATCCAGATCTCGATGTGCTCGGTGCTGATCCCGGCGGCGCTGAACTGCTTCTCCAGGGCGTCGATCTGGTCCTGGGTCAGGCCCTTGGTGGTGGCCGCGGTGATGTCGGTCGCGCTGAGGTCGCCGGTGTACTTGGTGGCCTCGGTGCCGTTGACCTTGTCGGTGCCGGCCTTGGTGATCTGGCCGGAGGCGATCAGGGCGCGCACCGAGGAGATCGGGTCGGCGTTCTGGATCTGGTTCTTGAGGCTGTCGCCGGCCGGGCCCATCAGCTTGGTGAGGTCCGCGTAGCCGTACTTGATCCAGTGCGCGCCGCCGAGCTGGCCGGCCATCGCGTCGCCCATGTTGATGTACATCGCGTCGCTGAGGTAGCGGGCGCTCATCTTGCCGTCGCTGCCGGCCTTGGCCAGGGACTCGCCCATCGCGCCGCCGCCGATGCCGCCGCTCATCTCGCCCTGGAGGCCGTTCTCCCAGGAGAGGGCGCCCTTCATGCTGGTGGTGGAGGTGCCCATCTCGTTGGTGACCTCGACCTTGGCGGACTTCGCGGCGGCGGTCTTGTCGCTCACCGACTTGAGCAGCGAGACCGCGTCCACGGCGCCGCCCAGCGCGCCGGACTTGTCCGCGCCCGAGCCGGTGCTGCCGGCCTCGGCGCTCTTGTTGCCCGACCCGGCCAGGCCGCCGTCGGAGTCGTTGTCGTTGCAGGCGGTCGCGGTCAGCGCGAGCAGGGCGACGGAGGTGGCGGCGAGGAGCACGCGTCCGGTCTTGAACATCTGGTTCTTCTCCCCCTGGGGAACGTCCCGGCACGGTGTCTCCGGGTCCGGGTGGTGTCCGGCCCGGTGGTTCCGGGGCCCGGACGGGATGCGATCGGTGCGGAGGCGTTCCTCCGGCAGCTCGGACGTGTCGGCCGGGGCGGCGGCTCCGGCCGTCGCCGCGGCGGGTGCCGCTGCGGTCACCCGGCCCGACACGCGGGCAGTGCTGGGTTTCCCCCTAATACCGTTCTCATCCCTCTTTCATACTTCGTGCCGGACTCTAGCCGATCCCCACGACAGACCGGCAACGGAACGGTCCGCGTTCGGTAGCAGAACGGTCCCCGCCGGACCGCCGTCCGCCGTCCGCGCGGCGAGCATGGGCCCCGTGCCGAACCCCGACGCCGCCGCGCCCGCCGGGGCCCGCGCGCTGACCGGCGAGTTGGCCGAGCCCGGCCGGTACGGGCGGCGGCCGGCGGCGTTCGGCGCGGTGCTCACCGGCCGGGCCGACCTGCTCGGCGGCCGGCCGACCGACCCGGACCGGGTGGTGCGCGGCCGGGCGATCGACGCGCTGCGCACCGTACCGGAGTTGGGCCGGGCGGTGCCGGACGCCTACCTGCGGGCGCCGTACGCCGTCCGGCGGGAGCTGCGCGAGGCACTGGTGCGCGGACGGCACGCGGAACTCGTCGCCGCCCGACTGCTGCCGGCCCGGGCGCACGACGGGTTCGGGCACCTGCTGGCGGCGGACGCCGAACGGGCCACCGCCCGGCTGGCCGCGCTGCGCGAGCACGCCGGGCCCGAGGTCCGGGACGCCGCCCGGGCGGTGGTCGTCGCCCCCGAGTGCCCCCGAGTGACGCCGACGGGTGGCGCCCGCGAACGACACCGCCGAACGACGCTCACGAACGGCGTCCACGAACGACACCGCCGCGCTACACCCCGTCAGGTGAACCACCGGCGTGCCGGGTTGACGGACCGCCACGAGAGGGTGACGTTTCGTTCGCTTCGTTGACCATCCGGGTCCGTTCGGGTGCGTCCAGGACTACGATCGATCGATGACGGACACCACACGCAGAACAAGCGACAGCACCGAACTGGCGGCCAGGTACCCGGCCCTGCACGCGCCGCAGCGCTGGGAGTGGGGCGGCATCGACGCCCAGTTCACCGCCGACCTGCCACCCGACGAGCTGGTCACCAACATCCACCTGGTCGGCTTCGCCGAGGGCCGGGTCGTCCTGTGCCGGGACGTCCGCGGCCACTGGTTCCTGCCGGGCGGCACCCGGGAGGCCGCCGAGAGCGTCGAGTCCTGCCTGGAGCGCGAGTTGCGCGAGGAGGCCGGCGCCCGGCTGCTCGGCCCGCCGACCTGGATCGGCCACCACCTGGCCGTCAGCGACGGGGCGGTGCCGTACCGCCCCTGGCAGCCGCACCCGGTCAAGGCCTGGCTCTGGGGCTGGGCGGACGTCCTGGTCGACTCCGAGCCCACCAACCCGGACGACGGCGAGCAGGTGGTAGAGGTGCGCCCGGTCGCCCCGGAGGAGGCCCAGCGCCTGCTCTCCCAGTACCGCGAGCCCTGGTGGCCGGAGCTCGTCGCGCTCGCCGTCGAGTCCCGCACCGCCTGACGGCGGTCGGGCCCCACCCCGCGGGGCCCGACCGGCGCGCCGGGCGCGCTACTTGCCGAGGCCGGCGCGGCGGAGGGCGTCGGCCATCGCGGAGTTGGCGGGTGCGGGCGGGGCGCTGTTCGGGCGGCGGTCCTGGCGCGGGGGCCGGGAGTCCCGGCGGGGGGTCTGCTCGCGGCGGTTGCCACCACCGGCGCCGGGGCCGGAGCCGGGGGCGGTCTCGTCGTCGAGGCGCAGCGTCAGGCCGATCCGCTTGCGCTGGACGTCGACGGCGGTGACCTTGGCGCGGACGATGTCGCCGGGCTTGACCACCTCGCGCGGGTCCTTGACGAAGTTCCTGGACAGCGCGGAGACGTGCACCAGGCCGTCCTGGTGGACGCCGATGTCGACGAAGGCGCCGAACGCGGCGACGTTGGTGACCACGCCCTCCAGGACCATGCCGACCTCCAGGTCGGAGATCTTCTCCACGCCGTCCTTGAAGGTGGCGGTCTGGAAGGCGGGGCGCGGGTCCCGGCCGGGCTTGTCGAGCTCGCCGAGGATGTCGGTGACGGTCGGCACGCCGAAGGTGGCGTCGGCGAAGTCGCCGGGCCGCAGCGCGCGCAGCGCCGGGCCGTTGCCGATGAGTTCGCGCAGCTGCCCGCCGGTGGCGGCGAGGATGCGGCGGACCACCGGGTACGCCTCGGGGTGGACGGCCGAGGCGTCCAGCGGGTCGTCGCCGTCGGGGATGCGCAGGAAGCCCGCGCACTGCTCGAACGCCTTGGGGCCGAGCCGGGCGACGTCCTTGAGCGCCTTGCGGGTGCGGAACGGCCCGTTGGCGTCCCGGTGGGCGACGATGTTGTCGGCGAGGGTGCCGGTGATGCCGGAGACCCGGGTGAGCAGCGGCGCGGAGGCGGTGTTGACGTCGACGCCGACGGCGTTGACGCAGTCCTCGACCACGGCGTCCAGCGAGCGGGAGAGCTTGAGCTCGCTCAGGTCGTGCTGGTACTGGCCGACGCCGATCGACTTGGGGTCGATCTTGACGAGTTCGGCCAGCGGGTCCTGGAGGCGGCGGGCGATGGAGACGGCGCCGCGGATCGACACGTCCAGCCCGGGGAGCTCCTGGGCGGCGAACGCGGAGGCGGAGTAGACGGAGGCGCCGGCCTCGCTGACCATCACCTTGGTCAGGCCGAGCTCGGGGTGGCGCTTGATCAGGTCGGCGGCGAGCCGGTCGGTCTCCCGGGAGGCGGTGCCGTTGCCGATCGCGACCAGGTCGACCCGGTGCCGGGCGGCGAGCCGGGCCAGGGTGGCGAGCGCGGCGTCCCACTTGTTGGCGGGCTGGTGCGGGTAGATCGTCTCGTGCGCGACGACCTTGCCGGTGGCGTCGACCACGGCGACCTTGACGCCGGTGCGGAAGCCCGGGTCGAGGCCCATGGTGGCGCGCGTCCCGGCGGGGGCGGCGAGCAGCAGGTCGCGCAGGTTGGCGGCGAAGACCCGCACCGCCTCGTCCTCGGCCTCGGCCCGCAGCCGGGTGCGCAGGTCGATGCCGAGCCGGACCAGGACGCGGGTGCGCCAGGCCCAGCGGACGGTGTCGGTGAGCCACTTGTCGGCGGGGCGGCCGCGGTCGGCGATGCCGAAGCGGGCGGCGATCCGCTGCTCGTAGTCGCTCGCGCCGGGCAGGTCGGCCTCCTGCTCGCCGTCGTACGGGGAGAGGTCGAGGTCGAGGACCTCCTCCTTCTCGCCGCGCAGCATGGCCAGGATGCGGTGCGAGGGCAGCTTGGTGTACGGCTCGGCGAAGTCGAAGTAGTCGGCGAACTTGGCGCCGTCCTGCTCCTTGCCGTCGCGGACCTTCGCGACCAGCCGGCCGCGCGTCCACATCCGCTCGCGCAGCGAGCCGACCAGGTCGGCGTCCTCGCCGAAGCGCTCGACCAGGATGGCGCGGGCGCCCTCCAGCGCGGCGGGCGCGTCGGCGACCTGCTCGTTGACGTACCGGGCGGCGAGGGCGGACGGGTCCTGGCCCGGGTCGGCGAGCAGGGTGTCGGCGAGCGGTTCGAGGCCGGCCTCGCGGGCGATCTGCGCCTTGGTGCGCCGCTTGGGCTTGTACGGGAGGTAGATGTCCTCCAGCCGGGCCTTGGAGTCGGCGGCGAGGACCTGGGCGCGCAGCGCGTCGTCCAGCTTCCCCTGGGCCTCGATGGACTCCAGGACGGCGGTGCGGCGCTCCTCCAGCTCGCGCAGGTACCGCAGCCGCTCCTCCAGGGTGCGCAGCTGGGTGTCGTCGAGGGCGCCGGTGGCCTCCTTGCGGTACCGGGCGATGAAGGGCACGGTCGCTCCGCCGTCGAGCAGGCCGACGGCGGCCTGCACCTGGTTCTCGCGGACGCCGAGTTCTTCGGCGATCTTGCGTTCGACGGGCATGGTCACGGTGCCGGTCACCCCTTCATGACGGTTGCGCGGTGTCGCCCGAGCATTCTGGCAGGTCCGACCGACGGGAGTCCGGTGGACCGGGTGGCCGCCCGGGGCGTGGCGCGTCCCGGGGACGTCCGGGGACACGCGCCGAGCGACCCGGAGCCTGCCCGATTTGTCTGATATGAGAGACGGACGACCTTTTCGAGCCCGCCCCCGGGACGGCATCAGAGCGCACTGGAGGACATGGTGGCCCAGGCCCCCGCCCCGGCCGTCCGGGCTCCCGACCGGCCGGTCCGCTGGACCCGCCCCGCCACCTGGCCCCGCGAGGTGCTCGCCCTCGCCGCGTACTGGGTCGCCAGCCGGGTGCTGATGGTCGGTCTGATCCGCTCCGGCCGGGCCGAGCCCGCCGTCGAGGTGCACCAGCTGTACCGGGGCTGGTACCGGGTCCTGCGCACCGGCACCTTCCCGGTCGACGACGTCACCTGGCAGTACCCGCCCGGCGCGGCGCTGCCGATGCTCGCGCCGGGCGCGCTGCCGCTGCTGTCCTACCTCCAGGCGTTCGTGCTGCTGATGCTGCTGGCCGACGCCGCCGTGCAGGTCGCGCTGCTGGCGGCCGGCCGGGGCCCGGGGCGCTCGGTGTGGGGCGCCTGGGCCTGGGCGCTGGCCCTGCCGCTGCTGCTCGGCCTGCCCTACGGCCGCTACGACCTGGCGGCCACCGCGCTCGCGGTCGGCGCGCTGCTGCTGTTCCCGGCCCGGCCCCGGCTGGGCGGGGCGCTGGCCGGGATCGGCGCGCTGGTGAAGGTGTGGCCGGCGCTGACCGTCCTGGGCACCCCGCGCGGCCGCACCACCCGCCAGGCCTGGACGGCCGCCGCCGTGTCGGCGCTCGCCCTGCTGCTGGTGTTCGCCGCGTTCTTCGACCACACCTTCGACTTCCTGCACGCCCAGCGCGGCCGGGGCGTGGAGATCGAGTCGCTGGGCGGCAGCGTCCTCCAGCTGGCCCGGCAGTTCGGCTGGTCCGGCCGGGTCGAGCAGCACTACGGCTCGTTCGAGTTCCTCGGCCGGTACGTGCACCGCCTCTCGCAGCTGTCGCTGCTGCTGACCGCCGCCGCGTTCGGCTGGCTGCTGCTGTGGCGGGTGCGGGCCCGGCGCTGGACGGCCGCCACCCCGTACGACGCGGCGCTGAGCGCGGTGCTGCTGTTCACCGTCACCAGCCGGGTGATCTCCCCGCAGTACCTGGTGTGGCTGATCGGCCTGGTGGCGGTCTGCCTGACCGTGGAGGGCACCACGCAGCGGCCGGTGGCGTTCCTGCTGCTGCCCGCGGTCGGCGTGACCACCGTCGACTACCCGCTGTTCTTCGACTCGATGCAGGCCGGCGGGTGGTGGCCGACCGGGGTCATCCTGCTCCGCAACGGGCTGCTGCTGGCCGCCTCCTGCTGGTCGGCGGCCCTGCTGTGGCGGGCCACCGTGACGCCGCCGCCCGCGGCCCGGCCGGTCGCCGGGGAGCCCGGCGGACCGCGCGCCGAACCGCGCGCCGACCCGGACCAGGACGCCGTGCCGGCGGCCTGACGGCCGGTCGGCGCCGTACACTCCCCCAATGGCCGACACCGCGCTGGACCGGCTCGCCGCCGGCAAGTACCTGCTGATCACCAGTTACAAGAAGGACGGCACCGGCGTGCCCACCCCCGTCTGGGTGGTCCGGGACGGCGACGCGCTCGGGGCGTGGACCACCGCGCACTCCTGGAAGGTCAAGCGGATCCGGCGGCGCGCCGACGTCCTGGTCGGCCCGTGCGACGTGCGCGGCAACCCGCGCGGCGAGGCGCTGCCCGCGCGCGCCGAGATCGCCGACGCCGAGACCACCGAGCGCTACCGGCGGCTGCTCGCCCGCAAGTACGGGCTGGTCGGGCGGCTCACCCTGCTCGGCAGCCGGCTGCGCCGCGGCCGGACGGGCACGGTCGGCCTCACCCTGCGGCTCACCTAGGCGCGGGCCCGCCCGGCCCCGCTCAGCCCCCGTACGGCAGCAGGTCCGGGCGCTTGGCCGGGCGGCCGTCCCCGGAGGAGCGCCCGCGCAGTCGGCGGCCGATCCACGGGCCGACGTGGGTGCCCAGCCAGCGGACGTCCTCGCGCGCCTTCCGGCCGCGGGTGCGGGTGTCCGGCTCGGCCAGCGGCGCCCGCCAGTCCCGGTCCGCCGGGCGGCCGAGCGCCTCCAGCACCGCCAGCGCGACCCGGCGGTGGCCCTCCGGGGACAGGTGCAGCCGGTCCTCCGCCCAGAGCCGGCGGTCGTCGAACACCGGCGCCGAGAACAGGTCGACCAGCACCACCTGGCCCGGGTGCTCGCGCACCAGGCCCTCCACGTACGCCTTCATCCGCAGGATCGCGGGTAGCAGCCGGCGGCTTCCGGCCATCCGGCGGGTCGGGTCGGTGGAGGTGAACAGCACCACGGTGCGGCCCTCGGCGAGCAGGCCGCGGACGCACTCGCCGAGCAGCCGCTCGACCTGCGCGACGTCGCAGCCCGGGCGCAGCACGTCGTTCAGGCCGCCCGCCAGCGTCACCAGGTCGGCGTCGGTGGCGGCGGCCGGGCCGACCTGCTCGGCGCGGATCTGGCCGATCAGCTTCCCGCGCACCGCCAGGTTGGCGTACCGGAAGCCGGCCGACCCGGCCTCGGCGGCCAGTGCGGCCGCGACCCGGTCCGCCCACCCGCGGAAGTGCCCGTCGGGCAGGACGTCGTCGCACATCCCCTCCGTGAACGAGTCGCCCACCGCCACCATCGCCCGGTACTGCCGCACACCGCCTCCTGGGTCGTTCCCGACCGCCCACCCTACCGAGGCGTGACCGGTGCGTTCGGGCGGCCGCCGGGCCGGGTGCTCAGGCCGCCGGGCGGGGTGCTCAGGCCGCCGGGCGGGGCACCACCTCCAGCGCCGCCGGACCGCTGACGATCATCGAGGGCAGCCGTGCGGGCTCCCGGCCGGGCTCGGCCAGCGCGAGGTCGGGCAGCCGCTCGAACAGCGTGCGCAGCGCGATCTCGGCCTCCAGCCGGGCGAGCGGCGCGCCCAGGCAGAAGTGCGGGCCGTGGCCGAACGCCAGGTGGCCCTTGTCGGGACGGGAGGGGTCGAACGCGTCCGGGCGGTCGGGGTGGCGCTCCGGGTCGCGTCCGGCGGCGGCGAACCCGATGATGATCGGATCGCCCGCGCGGATCAGCACGCCCTCGCCGAGGTCGATGTCCTCGACCGCGTACCGCAGCGGGAGGTGCATGACCGGGCCGTCCAGCCGCAGCGTCTCCTCGATCACGTCCGCCCAGCCGATCGCGCCCGCCCGCAGCCGGGCCGACTCCTCGGGGTGGGTGAGCAGTTCGAGGGCCGCGCTGGTGATCAGGTTGACGGCGGTCTCGAACCCGGCGGCGATCATCGTCAGCAGCGTGCCGAGCAACTGGTGCTCGGTCAGCGGCTGTTCGCCGGGACGGTCGGACAGCAGCAGGTCGCTGGTCAGGTCGGACGCCGGACGGGCCCGCTTGTACTCCACCAACTCGCCCAGGCGTCCGTAGAGTTCGGTCTGCGCGGCCAGCGCCGCGGTCTCGTCGAGGGAGGAGTCCAGCACCGTGTCGACCAGCTCGCCCAGCGTCTCGCGCATCTTCTCCGGGACACCGAACAGGTCGCAGATCACCGTCATCGTCAGCGGCCGCGCCAGGGCCTCCCGCAGGTCGGCGCGCTCCCCGGGGGCGAGCGCGCCGAGTTCGTCCACCAGCCGGTCGGCGGTCTCCTGCACCTGCGGGCGCATCCGCTCCGCCCGGCGCGGCAGGAAGGTCGGCGCGATCCGGCCCCGCGCGGCGCGGTGCTCGGCCCCGTACTGGTTGAAGAAGCTGTCCTGGAACGCGACCGACCCCAGCACCCAGCCCTCCGGCACCTGCGCCGCCCCCGGCCAGTGCCGGCGGTAGTCGCGGGAGACCCGCGGATCGGTGGTCAGCGCCTGGATGACCGCGTGCCGGGTCACCGACCAGGCCCGCACGCCTCCCGGCAGTTCGACCAGCGCGGCGGGGCCCCGCTCCCGCAGCGCGGCGGCCTCGGCGTGCGGTGCGCTCGCCGTCGGGTCGAGCACGGGACAGCCGTGGAAGGACGGATGGGGTTCGGGCTGCGGAGCGTTCATGTGCGGGCCTCCTTCGGGTGGGGTACCACGTCCAGGGCCGCCGGGCCGTTGACGATCATCGACGGGACGCGGGCGGGCTCCCGGCCGGGTTCGGCCGGATCGGGGAAAGGACACCTGGAAACATCGGAACCGGGCACGGCGCGCTCCCCTCACCGGAATCCCCGCACGAGTCCTCACATCGTGCGGCCCCGCGCCCCGCCCCGGAAGGCTTCCCCCGGCATTGTCCGGATTCCGCCCCCGGCTCTCCCAACTCCCCTTCCAGTAGCCACAGTTGGCCCGGAAAAACCCACCCGCCCCGGCCGGGCGGGCCGGAGCGGGGCGGGGTGGGCGGGGGTGCGGGCGGCCGGGTCAGGCGGAGGTGAGGGTGACGGCCGCCTCCGGGGTGTGGAGCTGGAAGGTGAGGGATTCCTGGAGGTAGAGGTGGACGGTGGTGTCGTCGTGGGAGAGGTAGCCGATGGAGAGGTCCTCGCCGAGGTGGAGTTCGAAGTCGCCGCCGCGGGCGGAGAGCAGGACGGCGCCCTCGACGGCGGGGGCCCAGATGATCTCGCCGTCGAGGAGGCGGGCGAGGGGGTTGTGGACGGGGTAGCCGTGGTCGGAGGTCTCGTTGACGGCGGTGAAGGTGTCGGCGCCGAGCAGCAGCGAGTAGGGGCCGCCGACACCGGCCAGGCGCAGCGCGGTGAGGGCGCGGCTGACGGCGTTGGGGTACTCGCGGACGTCGGCGGGGAGGGCGACGGGGTGGTTGGAGGAGCCGTCGCGGATGCCGGTGATGCCCGCGGCCTGGTAGCCGTCGAAGACGGCGCGGTCCTCGGCGAGGGCGATGGTGCGGGCGGCGTCCTTGACCGGGTCCCAGTCGGAGTCCTTGGAGCCGCGCTCGACGTCGTCGACGGCGGCCCGGGTGACGGTGAAGGGGACGCGGAGCTCGACGACCTGGAGGGACTCCCGGGCGCGGGCCCGGATGCCGTTGGCGGGGGCGGCGATGTCGGCGAGGTGCCCGGTGCCGACGGCGGCGAGTCCGGGGCCGTCGGGGCCGGCCAGGTCGACCACCCGGCGGCCGGCGACGTGCAGGCGGAAGGTGCGCCGGGCCTCCTCCTCGATCTCGGCCCAGGCGGCGGCGGAGACGGGCGCCAGGTCGCGGTGCAGGTTGTTCACGGTGCGGTGCTCCTTTTCAGGCTGCCGATGTGGAGGCTGCCGTCCCGGACCGCCGGGACGGGCACGGCTTCGGCGGCCGGGGCGGGCGCGCCGGGGGCGGGTGGCGGGTCGTCCAGGAAGTCCGCGCTGGGGACGTGGAAGAAGGTGCCGGTGACGGCGGTGGAGAAGTCCAGCAGCCGGTCGTGCGCGGCGGGGCCGCGGCCGAGGAACATGTTGCGCAGCATCTCCTCGGTGACCCCGGGGTCGCGGGCGTACCCGATGAAGTAGGTGCCGCACTCGCCGCCCTCGGCGAAGGAGCCGAACGGCATGTTCAGCCGCCAGATGTCGCGGTCCTCGCCGTCCGGGCCGGTGACGGTGTTCAGCGCGACGTGCGAGTCGGCGGGCTTGGCGGCGTCGTCGAGTTCGACGTTGTCGAGCTTGGTGCGACCGATCACGCGTTCCTGGTGCTCGGTGCCGATCGCGTTCCAACCCGCCATGTCGTGCAGGTACTTCTGCACGATCACGTAGCTGCCGCCGGCGAACGCCGGGTCCTCGCCGCCGATCAGGACGGCCTCGGCGGCGTCCCGTCCGGTGGGGTTCTCGGTGCCGTCGACGAAGCCGATCAGGTCGCGGCAGTCGAAGTACCGGAAGCCGTGCGTCTCGTCGAGCACGGTGACCCGGTCGCCGAGCCGGCGGCTGGTCAGGGTGGCCAGTTCGAAGCAGAGGTCCATGCGTTCGGCGCGGATGTGCAGCAGCAGGTCGCCGGGGGTGGCGGGGGCGAGGTGCCGGGGGCCGGCGAGTTCGACGAAGGGGTGCAGGTCGGCCGGGCGGGGGCCGGCGAACAGGCGGTCCCAGGCGTCGGAGCCGATGCCGAGCACCAGGCTGACCTCCTCGCGCGGGGCCCGGGTGCCGACGCTGCGGGCCAGGCCGCCGAGGTCGGGCAGCAGGTCGCGGACGGTCTGCTCGCCGCCGTCCTCGATCCCGAGCACCAGGAACACGGCGGCCCCGGTCAGCGTGGCGAGGACCGGTTGGGGCTGCGGCATGGCGGGTGCTCCCAGGGGGCTGCCGGACGTTCGGACGCCCGCCGACCATACCGGGCAAAAGGTTCGAGAACCCGCGATGGCGCCCGAATCGGGCGTGTCCGGCGGGACGGTTCCGGGGCCCGTCCGGGAACCCGCCCGGGGCCTGTCCGGGAACCCGTCCGGGGCCCGCCGCCGGCCGCCCGGTCCGGCGGCTACTCGGCCCGTCTGGCCAGCCGCAGTTCGGCCAGTTCCTCGGTCATCCGGGTGAGGAAGCGGACCACGGTGGCGACCTGCTCCGGCGCGAACTCGGCCCGCACCCGGTCGGTGCACTCGGCGACGGGGGCGAACCACTCGCCGGCGATCCGGGCCGCGTCCGGGTGGTAGTGGACGTGCACCTGGCGCCGGTCCGCCTCGTCCCTGGTCCGGTGGACGTGGCCGGCCCGCTCCAGCCGGTCCAGCACCGCGGTCACCGCGCCGGAGGTCAGCCCGAGTTCGGCCCGCAGCCCGCCGGGCGTGATCCCGGGCGGGTCGGCCGCCCGCAGCACCGCCAGCAGCGCCTGGACGTCGGTGGCGTGCAGCCCCGAGGCCGCCGCGAAGTCGTGCCCCAGCAGGTTCATCTCGGAGGCCAGCCCCTGCAACAAGCGCCCGAACTCCCGCTGCGCCACCGCCCGCTCCTCCACCACCGCACCCGTCCGCCCGCCTGCCCGGTCACCCGCCGGACCGGTCACGACCCTAGCGCCCGCGCCAGCAGGTCGAGCGCACCCGGCAGGTCCCGGGGGAGCAGGGCGCCGGGCGGGCGGGTGGCCCGCTGCCAGCCCGGGCCCGCGGCGAGCAGGGCGGGACGGACCCGGGCGCCGCGGGTGCCCCAGGCGGTGGCGGCGACGGCGCGGGCGGGGGCCGGGTCGGCGGTGGCGCGGGTCTGCGACCAGAGCAGGACGGCGGCGGGGCCGGTGCGCCGGACGGCGGCGGCGAGCGCCTCGACGGGCAGCGCGGCGCCGAAGATCCGGAACGGCAGGCCGCGTTCGGAGAGCGCGGCGGCCACCGCCTCCAGCGGCAGGGTGTGCTGCTCGCCGGGCATCGCGGCCAGCAGCACGGGCGGTCCGGCCGCGGCCGCCGGGGGTTCGGCGATCCGGCGCAGCGCGCTGGAGACGTGCCAGGACAGCAGGTGCTCGACCTCGACGTGGTGTTCGCCGCCCCCGGCGGCCCAGCTGCGTCCGGCGGCGCGCAGCGCGGGCGTCATCACGTCCGTCCAGGCGGCGACGGCGCCCAGCCGTCCGACGCTGGCGTGCAGCAGGCGGGCCACCTCGGGCGCGTCCAGCCGCCGGGCGGCCCGGGCCAGCCCGCGCACCTCGGGCCGCACCTGCCCGGCCGGGGCCTCGACGGCGGCCGGTTCGGCGGGCCGCCCGGCCAGCGCGGGGGCGAGCCGGGCGGCTTCGGCGGGCGGCGTGCCGCGCGCGGTGAGCCGGCACATCGCCTCCAGCACGGCCACGTCCCGCACCGTCCAGCGCCGGTGCCGCCCCTCGGCCCGTTCTGCCGGGCCGATGCCGTAGCGGCGCTCCCAGGAGCGGACGGTGGTCGGCGACACGCCGAGCCGCCGGGCGACCTCCCCGGTGCTCGCCGTCACTTCGGGCAGCTCTTCTGGCACCGCGTCAGCCTACGGCCTGTTCCCCGGTGCCCCGCCGCCGTCCCGGGAGCGCGGGCGGGGTAGCCGGACCGTCCGCCGGGGGCAGGACCGTCCGCCGGGGGCAGGACCGTCCGCCGGGGTCCGGCCTACCCGCCCACCGTCGCGCGGCAGGCTTCCGCGTAGGCGCGGACGAGGGGGTGGCGGGCGTCCTCGCGGCGCCAGGCGAGGGCGTAGTGGCTGGGGCCGATGCCGGTGACGGGGCGGGTGGTGACGCCGGCGTGGGCGATGAGGGGGGCGTTGCCGTCGGCGACCAGGCAGACGCCGAGGCCGGCGATCAGGGCCTCGTAGGTCTCCTCGACCCCGGCGACCTCGGCGCCGATCCGGGGCGGGCGGCCGGCCCGGGCGTCCAGGGCCAGCCAGTGGTCGCGCAGCGGGCCGGCGTCCGGGGGGAGGGCGAGGAAGGGTTCGTCGAGCAGGTCGGCGAAGTCGACCGCGGGGCGGGCGGCGAGCGGGTGGGCGGCGGGGAGGGCGATCCGGCGGGGTTCCTCGGCGACGACCGTCCAGTCGTAGCGGTGCGGGTCGGGCAGCGGCAGCCAGACGAAGGCGACGTCGGTGCTGCCGTCGGCCAGGCCCGCGGTGGGGTCGTCCCAACTGACCTGGCGCAGCCGGGTGGTGACCTGCGGATGGGTGGCGCCGAGGCGGGAGCGGACGGCGGGGAGCAGTCCGCCGCGGGCGGGGCTGGTGCTCATGCCGACGGTGAGGGTGCTGCGCTGTTCGGCCTTGGCGGCGGCCAGGGCGTCCGCGCCGCGGGTCCATCCGTCGAGGACCTCGCGGGCGTGCGGGAGCAGGGTGTGGCCGGCGGCGGTGAGGGTGACGCGGTGCCGGTCGCGGCGGAACAGCTCGGTGCCCAGCCGCTGTTCGAGGGCCCGGACCTGTCTGCTGAGCGCGGGCTGGGAGACGTGCAGCCGTTCGGCGGCGCGGGTGAAGTGCAACTCCTCGGCCACGGCGAGGAAGTAGCGCAGGTCGCGGGTGTGGACGTCCAGGGCCATGCCGATTGGTTATCACCGCGGGTCTTGGACCGGCAACGGGGTTCGGCGGCAGGCTGGTGTCCGTTCGGAAGTACGGCGGGCGAAAAGGGAGTTGCCGTGAACAGGGTGTGGCTGGTGACGGGTGCGGGCAGCGGTTTCGGACGGGCGCTGACGCTGGCGGCGGTGGCCGCGGGTGACGTGGTGGTGGGTGCGGCGCGGCGCCCGGAGTCCTTGGACGACCTGGTGGCCGCGCACCCGGACCAGGTGGAGGCGCTGGGCCTGGACGTCACGGACACCGCGGCGGTCGGGGCGGCGGTGGAGCGGGTGGTCGCCCGGCACGGGCGGATCGACGTGCTGGTGAACAACGCGGGCCGCACCCACGTCGGCGCGGTCGAGGAGACCACGGACGAGGAGCTGCGCGCCCTGTTCGACGTGCACGTCTTCGGGCCGGCGGCGCTGGTGCGGGCGGTGCTGCCGCACATGCGGGAGCGGCGTGCGGGCGCGGTCGTGCAGATGAGCAGCGTGGGCGGGCAGCTGTCCTTCGCGGGCTTCGGGGCGTACAGCGCGACGAAGTTCGCGCTGGAGGGGATGTCCGAGGCGCTCGCGGACGAGGTGCGCGAGTACGGCGTCAGGGTGCTCGTCGTGGAGCCGGGCGCGTTCCGGACCTCGCTGTTCGCGGCCTCCCGGGCCGGGGTGAGCGCGGACGGCGGCCGGTACGCGGCGGTGGCCGCGACCCGGGCGGCCGTGGCGGGCGGGGACGGCGCGCAGCCCGGCGACCCGGACAAGGCTGCGGCGCTGATCCTGGCCGCGCTGGAGGCGGAGCGGCCGCCGCTGCGGCTGGTGCTGGGCGAGGACGCGGTGGACGGCGTGCTGGGGCACCTGGAGCAGGTCCGGGAGGACGTGCTGGCCTGGGAGGAGCGGTCCAGGGCGACGGCCTTCGACGCCTGATCCGGTGCGGGCGTCCGTGCCTGATCAGGTGCGGGTGTCCGCGTCGTCCGAGAGATCTCTCAATGATTGAGATATCCTCCGGCCATGCCGACGCCCGCGCCATCCGCCCCGTCCACCTCCCCCGCGCCCGCCCCCGGCCCCGCGCCCGGGCGGCGGCTGCGCTTCCTGCTGCCGCTCGTCCTGCTGCTGGTCTGGCTGGCGCTCGGCGGCGCGCTCGGGCCGTTCGCCGGGCGGCTGGGCGAGGTGTCGACCAACGACGGCGCGGCGTTCCTGCCGCGCAGCGCCGAGTCGACCCGGGTCACCCGGCTGGAGGAGGAGTTCCGCACCGAGTCGACGCTGCCGGTGGTGCTGGTCTGGGAGTCCGGCTCCGGGCAGGTCGACGACGCGCTGCGGGCCGAGGCCGGGAAGGCGCTGGCCGCGGCCGCGCAGGTGCCCGGCACCACCGGGCAGGCCTCGCCGCTGCTGCCGTCCGAGGACGGGCGGGCGCTGGAGGCGGTGGTGCAGCTGCGCGCCGACCTCGGGCCGGACACCAAGGAGTCCGTCCGGGCGATCCGCGACCTGGCCGACCGGGTGCCCGGCGCCACCGCCGGGGTGGCCGGTCCGGCGGCGGTGCTGGCCGACCTGTCGGGGGCGTTCGCGGGCATCGACGGCCTGCTGCTCGGGGTGGCGCTCGGCGTGGTGCTGCTGATCCTGCTGCTGGTGTACCGGGCGGTGCTGCTGCCGCTGCTGGTGATCCTGGGCGCGGTGTTCGCCCTCGCCACGGCCTGCGCGATCGTGTACGCGCTGGCGCAGCACGGCGTGGTCCGGGTGGACGGGCAGGTGCAGGGGCTGCTGTCGATCCTGGTGATCGGCGCGGCCACCGACTACGGGCTGCTGCTGTCCGCCCGCTTCCGCGAGGAGCTCGCCGCCGGGCTGGACCGGTACGCCGCCGCCCGCACCGCGCTGCGCCGCTCGGTGGAGCCGGTCGCCGCCTCCGGCCTGACCGTGGGCCTGGGCCTGCTGGTGCTGCTGCTCTCCGACCTGACCAACAACCGGGCGCTCGGCCCGGTCGGCGCGATCGGCATCGCCTGCGCCGTGCTGTCCGCGCTGACCTTCCTGCCGGCGGTGCTGGCGCTGTGCGGCCGGGCCGCGTTCTGGCCGGCCCGGCCCAAGGCCGACGGCACCGGCGGCTCGCACCGGGTCTGGCAGCGGGTCGCCGAGCTGGTGGGCCGTCGGCCGCGGGTGCTGTGGGTGGGCTCGGTCGCGGTGCTGGCGGCGCTCGCGGCCTGCTCCCCGCTGCTGGACGCCCGGGGCGTGCCGCAGTCCGAGCTGTTCACCACGGCCCAGCCCTCGGTCGCCGCGCAGCGCCTGCTGTCCGCGCACTTCCCCGGCGGCTCCGGCAACCCGGCGGTGATCATCGCCCGCGCGGACCGCGCCGACGCGGTGACGGCCGCCGCCGCACCGGTGCCCGGCGTCGCCGCCGTCCGCCCGTACACCGGGGGCGCGCCCACCGCGCCGCCGGTCGTCGCGGACGGCCTGGTCCGGCTGGACGCCACGCTCACCGACCCGGCCGACAGCGACGCCGCGCTCGCCGCCGTCGCCCGGCTGCGCACCGCCGTGCACGCCGTGGACGGGGCCGACGCGCTGGTCGGCGGCTACTCGGCGCAGCAGGCCGACACCCGGGCCACCGCCCGGCACGACCGGACGCTGATCATGCCGGTGGTGCTGCTGTGCATCCTGGCGGTGCTGGTCCTGCTGCTGCGCTCGGTGCTGGCGCCGGTGCTGCTGGCGGCGACGGTCGCGCTCTCCTACCTGGCCACGCTGGGGGTCTCGGCGCTGGTGTTCCCGCACGTGTTCGGGTTCTCGGCGACCGAGCCGTCGGTGCCGCTGTACGGGTTCGTGTTCCTGGTCGCGCTGGGCGTGGACTACAACATCTTCCTGATGACCCGGGTCCGCGAGGAGACCGCGGCGCTCGGCACCCGGGCGGGCGTGCTGCGCGGCCTGACCGCGACCGGCGGCGTGATCACCTCCGCGGGCGTGGTCCTGGCCGCGACCTTCGCCGCGCTGGGCGTCATCCCGCTGGCCTTCCTGGCGCAGATCGCCTTCATCGTGGCCTTCGGCGTCCTGCTCGACACCCTGCTGGTGCGCTCCGTGCTCGTCCCGGCCCTGGTCCACGACCTCGGCGGCCGGGTCTGGTGGCCGGCCCGCAGGCCGGACTGACGGGCCGGACCGACGGGCCGGGGTGACGAACCGGACCGGCGGGCCGCCGCCGCGGCTGACGGGCTCCGCCCGCGCTGCGGGGGCGGCCGTCCGTCAGCCCAGCTCCACCCGCATCCGGCGCAGGCCGTCCCGCACCCGGCTCTTCACCGTGCCCAGCGGCGCGTCCAGCAGGGCGGCGATCCGGGTCTGGGTGCAGCCGCCCCAGTAGGCGAGGGCGAGCGCCTCGCGCTGGGCGGGGGTGAGGGCGGCGAGGGCGGCGCGGACGGCGCGGTCCTCGATGCGGCGCTCGGCCTCGGCGGCGACGGTGTCGTACGCGGGCCGGTACTCGCGCAGCGCGGCCACCCGTTCGCGCTCGGCCCCGGCCCGCGCGGCGCGGACCCGGTCGACGGCGCGGTGGTGGGCGGCGGTCAGCGCCCAGGCGTGCACGCTGCCGCGTTCGGGGCGGTAGCGGTCGGCGGTGCGCCACAGCTCCAGGAACACCTCCTGGACGACCTCCTCGCTCTGCGCCCGGTCGCGCAGCACCCGCCGCACCACCGCCCCGACCGGGCCGAGGAGTTGCCGGTAGAACGTCTCGAAGGCGTCCGGTTCGCCCCGGGCGACCCGGGCCACCAGTTCTCCGCCGCATGCTTGAGCCGTCACCCTGCCACGGTCGTCCCAACGCTGCGGGGGCGCCACTCGCAGCGTTGGTGCAGCGTTTCAGCCGGCGACCGCGTCGATCCCGACCGCCAGGGCGAGCGCGGCGGCCAGGCCGCCGTACACCACGAGGTGGTAGCGGCGGCCGCGGCCGGTGAAGCGCAGCCAGCTGCGGCCGGGTTCGGCGCCGGGCGGGCCGGCGAGCGCGCCGTAGAGGGTGGCGGAGAGCAGCAGCATCGCCAGGTAGACCGGCCCCCACCAGACGGTCGGCCCGCCGTCGGGGTCCTCCTGCCCGTCCTCGATCAGGGTCGCGACCACCATGAGCGGCAGGCACGCCGCCAGCGCGACCAGGGTGGCGGGCCGCCGGTGCCCGGGGCGCTCGCGCCACAGCGGCCCGACGAAGCTCACCGCGGGCATCAGCAGCGGCCCGAGCAGGTACGCCGGGAAGGCCCCGTCGCCGATGACCGCCGACAGCCCCCAGGCCACCAGCGCGATGCCGACCCCGATGGCCGCACCCGCCGCACCGGCCCGGAAGCCGTCCCGGGCACCGGCCAGATCCGTTTCGTCCACGCCGGAAACCTACCGCCCCGCGCACGCGCCCCGCCCGGCGGGGCACCTCTTCGCCAACTACCATGAGCGACCGAAGAGTTGCCATCGCCCATACGGAGGGGAACCACCTGCGCGGCACCGGCTGAGCCGGGCCCGGGGGGTCAGGGGCGGGCGGCGGTGTACCAGTGCTCGCGGACGGCGTCGGTGGGGCGCGGCTCGCCCAGGTCGGGGCCGCCCCAGTGGGCGAGCGCCTCGACCACCGGGCGCAGTTCGGCGCCGCGGGGGGTGAGTTCGTAGACGGTGGCGTTGGCGGGGCGCTCCAGGCGGCGGCGCTCCACCAGGCCCTCGCCCTCCAGTTGCTTGAGGCGGGTGGCGAGGATGTCGGTGGAGACGCCGGGCAGGTCGGCGTGCAGGTCGGTGTAGCGGCGCGGTCCGCCGAGGAGTTCACGGACGATCAGGAGGCTCCAGCGCTCCCCCACCGCGTCCAGGGCGCGGGCGACGGCGCAGTACTGGTCGTAGCTTCGGCGTGGCATGCCGTCAGCATAGCCAATAGGTTGGACTTTCCAAGTCCTTACTTGGTAGAACGAAGCAAGCCGGCCGCAGGGGCTCGGTGACGGGTCGGGAGGCCGCTGATGGAGTTTCGCCAGTCCAGCAAGCTGAAGGACGTGTGCTACGAGATCCGTGGCCCGGTCGTCGACACCGCCAACGCCCTGGAGGAGGCCGGCCACAGCGTGCTGCGGCTGAACACCGGCAACCCGGCCCCGTTCGGCTTCGAGGCGCCGGAGGAGATCCTCCAGGACATCATCCGCAACCTGCCCAACGCGCACGGCTACTCCGACTCGCGCGGCATCCTCCCCGCCCGCCGCGCCGTCGTGCAGTACTACCAGCAGCGCGGCGTGGCGGGCGTCGGCGTGGACGACGTGTACCTGGGCAACGGCGCCTCCGAGCTGATCCAGATGGCCGTCCAGGCGCTGGTGGACGACGGCGACGAGGTGCTCGTCCCGGCGCCGGACTTCCCGCTGTGGACGGCCGTGGTGCGCTTCGCCGGCGGCAAGGCGGTGCACTACCTGTGCGACGAGGAGTCTGACTGGTACCCGGACCTGGAGGACATCGCCGCCAAGATCACCCACCGCACCAAGGCGATCGTGGTGATCAACCCGAACAACCCGACCGGCGCGGTCTACCCCAAGGAGCTGCTGGAGGGCATCCTCGACCTGGCCCGCCGCCACCACCTGCTGGTCTTCGCCGACGAGATCTACGACAAGATCCTCTACGACGGCACCGAGCACCACTGCATGGCCGCGCTCGCCGACGACGTGGTCACCCTCACCTTCAACGGCCTGTCCAAGGCGTACCGGGTGGCCGGCTTCCGCAGCGGCTGGCTGGCGGTCTCCGGCCCCAAGGAGCACGCCAAGGACTACCTGGAGGGCCTGACCATGCTGGCCGCGATGCGGCTGTGCCCCAACGTGCCCGCCCAGTACGCCGTGCAGGCCGCGCTCGGCGGCCGGCAGTCCATCGACGACCTGGTGCTGCCCAACGGCCGGCTCACCGAGCAGCGCGACGTCACCTGGCGGGCGCTGAACGAGATCCCCGGCGTCTCCTGCGTCAAACCGCGCGGCGCGCTGTACGCCTTCGCCAAGCTCGACCCGGCCGTGCACCGGATCGTCGACGACGAGCGCTTCGTGCTGGACCTGCTGCTCCGCGAGAAGATCCACATCGTCCAGGGCACCGGCTTCAACTGGCCCCGCCCCGACCACTTCCGCTTCGTCACCCTCCCGCGCGCCGACGAGCTGGAGACCGCGATCAACCGGATCGGGCGCTTCCTGGCCACCTACCGCCAGTAGCGGCGGCGGCCCGGCGGCCGCGCGGCTCAGCGGCCCGGCGGCCCGGACGGCGGCTCAGCGGCCCCGCGGCTCAGCGGCCCCGCGGCTCAGCGGTCGCCCGAGAAGGGGCGGAACGAGCTCGGGGACGGGGACGGCCGGGGCGGGCGGGTCGGCTGTCCCGGCTCGGCCGGGAGCGGGGGCGCGTTCCAGCCGTCCAGGCCGGCCATCAGCTTCTCGGCCAGCCCGGGCAGCAGGGCGCTGTCCAGGTAGCCGTCGTCGTCCCGCCACAGGGACAGTTCGAGGGAGCCGCCGCTGCCGTCCGCGTTCCGGGCCACCACGAGGTGGTACGTCGAGCCGCCCGGGTCGCTCCCGCCGGACCCGGCGGCCGCCGGCGAACCCGAGCCGCCGGAGCCGAGGTTGACGGTCAGCCACAGCGTCGGCTCCGCGTAGGCGACCGCGGGCCGCCCGGCCACGGGCGCCACCTCCCGGACGCTCACCCCGGTGTCGTCCAGCAGCAGGTCGTACGGGACGGCGGGGCGGTCGGACACCGCGACCGTCACCCGGCCGACCTGCACCTGCGCCGCCCCGGCGTCCCACCGGGAGTAGGAGCCGACCCCGGCGGCCACGGCGTGCTCGCCCGGGACGCCGAGCAGCTCCGGCAGGTCGGGGCGGTTCAGCGCGGCGCACATCGCCGGGTAGCCGGCCGGCCAGTCCGTCCCGATCGGGGCGCACACGGCGGGCCCGCCGTCCTCGGCCCGCTTGCCGCTCCCGTGGTGGCCCGACTCCTGCACCGAGTGCCAGAACAGCCCGCCCGCCACGGCGCACACCCCCGCCACGGCCCGTACCGCGATCCTCCGGCCGACACCGGCCAGGTAGTCCTGCATGATCCTCCTCCGCGGGAAACCCGGCGAACATAGCACTTCCGTTCGGACCCGCACCGAGCTTTTCCACCAGGGACGTTGGCGCCCCGGGCACCCCCTCGCCGACAATGCGCGGCATGCGCATCTCCCGCGTCCGCGCCTTCGCCCGCCGCCAGCTCGACGGCCGACTGGACCGGGACCGGTTCGACTGGCAGGGCAGGCCCTCCGCCTGGGTGCCCGAACCCGCGCCGGCGCAGGCGGAGGAACTGGCCGCCCGGGTCGCCGCGCACACCGGGCCGCCCTCGGGTTCCACCTGCGGCTGCTGGACGCCGGTGACGCCGCGTCGAGGCACCTCAGCCGGATCCGCTCCTTCCCGCCCCGGGCCGCCGAGCGGGCCGCGCTGATCGAGGAGTGTCAGCAGACCCGCCGCGGCGAGGAGTTGAACGGCGTCGTCTGGGGCGAGGCACTCGCGGCGAAGGCCCTCTCCCGGCCGGGCTTCGGCGGCGCCGCCACCGTCCGCCGGCTGATCGCCGGGCTGGAGACCGACGACGAACTCCTCCTCCGGTGCCTGATCACGGTGCTCACCGCGCTCCGCCCCGCCGAGGCGGTCGAACCGCTGCTCGCCGCCCGGGCCCGGCTGCTGCGCGAACGCGGGCCGCTCGGCTACGCGTTCGACGAGCTCGGGGCCGCCGCCGTCGGAGCGATGACCCCCGCCCACCTGCCGCTCGCCCTGCGCCTGTTCGCCGGAGCCGAGCCCGGAACCGAACCCGGAGCCGAGGCCGTACCGGAGGACGTGGAGGAGGAGCTCGGCGCGGAGGACCACCTGCGCCGCTACCTCGCCGACTTCCTCCGCGGCTTCGACGACCCGGCCGCCCGCGCGGCCGTCGGGCGGTACGACGCCGAGACCGAGCGGGCGACCCGCGCGCGGCTGAGCGCCCGGGCCGGCACGTCCGGGCCTGTGCCGAAGGGGTGCTGCGCGGCGTTCCGATTGCCGATCGGTAACGAACCCGTCACTCGAACTCCACCGGTCGCACACACTCGGAAGGATGGCGACCCGTCCCGAGCCTCCCCTCCGAGATGAGCCGTCTTGTCCCTCTCCCTCCGCCTGCGCCGGGCCTCCGCCGCCGGCGCGCTGCTGGCCGCCGCCCTGTTCGCCACCGCCTGCGAACCGACCGACCAGGCGGCGCCGCCCTCCCCGGCCGCCACCCGCAGCAGCGCACCCGTCGCGAGCCCGACCCCGTCGCCGTCCCCGTCCCCGACCTCCAGCCCGACGCCGACCCCGTCGCCCACCCCGTCGCCGACGCCGACGCCCGAACCGACCGTCGCGGCGACCACCGAGGCGCCCGCGCCCGCCGCCGCCACCCCCAAGGCGGCGTCCACTCCCAAGGCGGCGTCCACCCCCACCGCGGCCCGCACCACCAGCAAGCCGCCCGCGCCGACCCCGACCCCGGCGCACACCCAGCAGGCGGCGGCCTGCCACCCGCTGTCCAACGCGGGCAACTGCTATAAGGCGGGCCAGTTCTGCCGCCCCTCCGACCACGGGGTGTCGGGCACCGACGCCTCCGGCCGGGTCATCGTCTGCGTGGACAAGAACGGCTGGCGCTGGATCGCGTCCTGACACCCCTACCGGCGCGGCCCGTACATGATCACGCCGACGCCGGCCAGGCAGATCAGCACCCCCAGCACGTCCCAGCGGGTGGGCCGGAAGCCGTCCAGCAGCACGCCCCACAGCAGTGAGCCCGCCACGAACACTCCGCCGTACGCGGCCAGCACCCGGCCGAAGTCCGCGTCCGGCTGGCGGGCCGCGGTGAAGCCGTACAGGCCCAGCGCCACCACCCCGAGCCCGGCCAGCCACCACGGGCGGGACTCCCGGACGGACTGCCAGACCAGCCAGCAGCCGCCGATCTCCAGGACGGCGGCCAGGGCGAACAACAGGATCGAACGGGCGGTGCTCACCGCCCCACCCTAGACGGCGCTCGCCCCGGGCCAGGCAGCACCTGGTCCGGGGCGAGCGCCGACCCGCCGTCAGTGGCCGTGCTCGCCGCGGCCCGCGCGGCGGACGATCGAGTAGTGGTCGATCCGGCTGCCGTCCTCGGCCAGCGCGGTCACCTTCATGGTGGTGTTCGCGCCGCGGTGCGCCGGGGTGACGTCCACCTTGACGAAGGAGTAGCCGGTGTAGCGGACCCGCGACCAGTGCACCGTCTCGGGGACCTTCACCGCGCCCTTCTCGAAGTGGTACGTGACCACCTCGTCCTGGTGGTTCTCGTGGCCCTCGTAGCTGTCGGGGGCGTCGAAGGAGTACAGGCTGCGGCCGGCCGCGCCCGCGGTCACGTAGACCACGCCGTCCTTGACCGGGTCGACCGTCCCGCCGCTCGGCACCGCCTTGGAGACCTTGTCGCCGAGGATCGCGTCGGTGCGCTCGTAGACGTGGTTGTGGCCGTTGACGACCAGGTCCACCCGGTACTTCTCGAACAGCGGCACCCAGGCCTCCCGGACCCCGCCCTCGGAGGCGTGCTGGTGGGTGGTGGAGAAGGCGCAGTGGTGGAAGAAGACCACCACGAAGTCGACCGTCTCGTCCGCCCGCAGCTCGCGCAGCTTCCGCTCCAGCCACCGGGTCTGCTGCCCGTTGGTGTAGCCGAAGTTGACCGGGATCTCGTACGAGACGTCGTTGGCGTCCAGCGAGATCACGCCGACGTTGCCGTAGGTGAAGGAGTAGACGCCGGGGGCCCGGCGCGGGTCCGGGCCGTTGGTCGGCAGGGTGAAGCGGGCGTCGTCGCCGCCGTAGCCGTTGTGCGAGTACCAGGCCTCCATGTCGTGGTTGCCGTAGGAGACCATCCACGGGATCCTCGCGGACACCGGCTCGGTCTGCGCCAGGAAGGCGTCCCAGGTCAGCGCGTTGAACGCGGAGCGGTCGCTGTCCAGGCCCTGGCCCATCGGGTCGGCGTAGCAGATGTCGCCCGCGTGCAGGTGGAAGACCGGGTTCTGCGCCAGGATCACGTTGTCGTTGCCGGCCGCGTGCGCGGAGACGCCCTGGTCGCCGAAGGCGGTGAAGGTGAACGGCTCGAACGGCCGGCCCCGGCGGCCGTCGCGGGACGGCGCGGTGGTGAAGGTCTTCAGGGTGGAGATCGACTGCTGCGAGGCCGGGTCGAAGCCCTCGTGGCCGACGCCGTAGTAGTAGGTGGTGCCCGGCTGCAGGTGGTTCAGCTCCACGTGCAGGTAGTACTGGTCGACCGGGACGCCGCCGTCGACCAGGGCCGGGGTGTGCAGCGCGCGCACCTCGGCCTCGATCTTGTTGCTGAGCTCCCAGGGGTGGCGGCCGAAGCGCAGGAACGGCTTCCGCACCGCCGCCGGCACCTGCCAGGACACCCGCATCTGGGTGCCGGCGTCGGCGCCGAACTGCAGGTGGCGGCCGGTCGGGGCGACCAGCGAACCGTTCACCCCGGCGGTGGTGGAACCGGGCTTCACCGGCTGGTCGGCGAACGCCGTGCCGGAGCCCAGCGCCCCGCCGACGGCCAGCGCGCCGACCGTGACCGCGCCGGAGCGCAGCAGGGTGCGGCGGGACAACTTGCTGCGCAGGTACTCGTGCTGCTCCGCCATGCTCATGCGTGCGGCGAGTTCGGCGGGCACGCCCATGTTCGGGATATCCATGCGCGGGAGACTGTCAGCGGCCGGTGGCCTGCGCCCTGATGGTCGGTGAACGAGCGTCATCGTCCCGGTCTGGCGCAGCACATGATCCGACCATGTGATGGCAAAGCCGCAGCCCCGCTACAGCCGCTCCCCCGGCACCGCCAGGTACGCCGCGCGCAGCCGGGCCACCCCTGCGGTGTCGAACGGCCGCCCGTCCACCGCCGCCACCGGGCGCACGCCGACCGCCGCGTTGGTCGCGAACACCGCCTCCACGCCCGCCAGTTCCGGCCCCACCCGCTCCTCGGCGCCCCCGCACTCCGCCCGCAGCAGCGCCATCGCCGTCCCCGCCAGGTACGCCCCGCGCGGCCACAGCGGCTCGCCGCCGCGCAGGAAGCCGACGTTCCACGTCACGCCCTCGGTGACGCCGCCGTCCCGGTCCACGAACAGCACGTCGTCGTACCCGGCCTGCTGGGCCAGCCGGCGCTGGCGCAGCGCCCCGAACAGCGCCACGCTCTTCACCTCCGGCAGCTCCCGCTCGAAGCGCGCCGTCCGCACCCGGATCGGCCCCGGCACCCCGCTGCCCACCGGACGGGCCGTCACCAGCACCCGCGGTTCGGCCTTCCCGCCGATGCTGCCCAGGTCGATCGCCGGGTCGAACAGCGTCACCCGCACCGCCGCCGTCCCCGCCGCGGGCACCGCCCGGCGGGCGAACTCCCGCACCCGCGCCCGGTCCGGGACCACCCCGAACAGCGCCGCGCAGTCCCGCTCCAGCCGCTCCAGGTGCAGGTCGAGCCCGCGCACCCGGCCGTCCTCCACCAGCATCGTGGTGAAGTGCCCGTAGTTCGTCAGCGCCAGCACCTGCAACTGCGCCGCCGTCACCGGCCGCCCGTCCAACTCCGCCACCGCGGCTCCTGCGTTCACGCCCCCATCTTGGGGGAGGCCGGGGGCGGTCCGGAAATCGCGTGCCGCCCGCCCGGCGGCGGGCTAGGTTCGCGGGATGACGAAGATCGAGAGCCAGCGCCGTCCCGTCCCGTTCGCCGACGGGGGCGAGCTCGACACCGCGCTCGCCTTCCTGGGCTTCGCCCGGGAGTCCGTGCGGAAGAAGACCGAGGGGCTGGGCGAGGAGGAGCTGCGCCGCGTCCTGGTGCCGACCGGGACGAACCTGCTGGGGCTGGTGCGGCACCTGACGGCGGCCGAGCGCTACTGGTTCGGCCACCACGTGGCGGGCCTGGCCGAGTACGAGGACGTCGACTTCGGCATGGCCGTCCCGGCGGACGTCCCGGCCGACCGGGTGCTGGCCGACTACCGGGAGGCCTGCGCGGACAGCGACGCGATCGTCCGCGCCGCCGCCGGCCCGGACGCCCCGACCGCCACCCCGGTGGGCCCGGAGCCCCGTTCGCTGCGCTGGGTGCTGGCCCACATGACCGGCGAGACCGCCCGGCACGCCGGTCACGCCGACATCCTGCGCGAGCAGCTCGACGGCACCACCGGCCGCTGAGCCGCCCGCGCCCCGGCGGGCCCGCCGCGGGTCAGGCGGTGGCCTTCGCCGCCGCCCGGCCGGCGGCGCGGCCGGAGAAGAGGCAGCCGCCGAGGAAGGTGCCCTCCAGGGAGCGGTAGCCGTGGACGCCGCCGCCGCCGAAGCCGGCCGCCTCGCCGGCCGCGTAGAGGCCGTCCAGGACGCTGCCGTCGGCGCGCAGGACCCGCGAGTCGAGGTCGGTCTGGAGGCCGCCGAGGGACTTGCGGGTGAGGATGTTGAGCCGGACGGCGATCAGCGGGCCGGCCTTGGGGTCGAGCAGCCGGTGCGGGCTCGCGGTGCGGATCAGCTTGTCGCCGAGGTAGCGGCGGGCGCCGTGAACGGCGGTGACCTGGAGGTCCTTGCTGAACGGGTTGGCGATCTCGCGGTCGCGGGCCTCGATCTCGCGGCGCAGTTCGGCGCCGTCGATGGCGGGGGCGTCGCCCTGCCGCTCGTTCATGCCGCGCACCAGTTCCTCCAGGGTGTCGGCGACCACGAAGTCCGGCCCGTGCTGCTTGAACGCCTCGACCGGGCCGGTGGCGCCGGGCAGCGCGCGGCCGAGCACCTGGCGGATCGAGCGGCCGGTGAGGTCGGGGTTCTGCTCGGAGCCGGAGAGCGCGAACTCCTTCTCGATGATCTTCTGGGTGAGCACGAACCAGGTGTGCTGGTGGCCGGTGCGCATGATGTGTTCGAGGGTGCCGAGGGTGTCGAAGCCGGGGAACAGCGGAACGGGAAGGCGCTTTCCGGTGGCGTCGAGCCAGAGCGAGGACGGGCCGGGCAGGATCCGGATGCCGTGCTTGGCCCAGATCGGGTTCCAGTTCTCGATGCCCTCGGTGTAGTGCCACATCCGGTCGCCGTTGATCAGGTGGCCGCCGGCCTCGCCCGCGACGTCCAGCATCAGGCCGTCGACGTGCGCGGGGACGCCGGAGAGCAGCTTGGCGGGCGGGGTGCCGAGCCGCTCGGGCCAGGCGGCGCGGACCTTGTCGTGGTTGCCGCCGATGCCGCCGGAGGCCACGATCACGGCCTGGGCGCGCAGTTCGAAGTGCCCGGCGACCTCGCGGGAGCTGGCCTCGCCGCGCTGCACGGCGGACGGGGCGAGCACCTCGCCGCTGACGGTGTCCAGCGCCCCGGCGCTGGCGGCGAGGCCGGTGACCCGGTGCCGGAAGCGCAGTTCGACCCGTCCGGCCCGCACGGCCTCGCGGACCCGGCGGGCGAAGGGCTCGACGAGGCCGGGGCCGGTGCCCCAGGTGATGTGGAAGCGCGGCACCGAGTTGCCGGGCCCGGAGGCCAGCAGCCCGCCGCGCTCGGCCCAGCCGACCACCGGGAACAGCCGCACGCCCTGCCCGTGCAGCCAGGAGCGCTTCTCGCCGGCCGCGAAGTCGACGTACGCCTCGGCCCAGCGGCGCGGCCAGGCGTCCTCCGCGCGGTCGAACCCGGCGGTGCCGAGCCAGTCCTGCCAGGCGAGTTCGCGGGAGTCCTTGATCCGCATCCGGCGCTGCTCCGGCGAGTCGACCAGGAACAGGCCGCCGAACGACCAGTGCGCCTGCCCGCCGAGCGACCCGGCGGGCTCCTGGTCGAGCAGCAGCACCTTCCGTCCGGCGTCGGCGAGTTCGGCGGTGGCGGCCAGGCCGGCGAGGCCCGCTCCGATCACGATGACGTCGGCGTCGTAGGCCATGCGGGCGCGTCCTTCCAGACCTGGCTCGGGGGTGCCCCGATCCTCCGGCCTGCACGCCTTCCGGTCAACCCACGGGTAACTTCCGGGTGCCCCGGAGAAGAGGCGGCAGCCCCCGCCGGGCCGGGCGGGGGCTGCCTGGTGCGGGACGGCGTCAGGGCTTGATCCGGACCACCTGCGGGTCGTGGTCGGAGGCCTGGGCGGCGAACTCGCTGTTGATGTGCACCACGTCGTAGTGGGTCTTCTTGGGCTTCAGCGCGGGGCTGACCAGGATGTGGTCGAGCACCTGCGAGTTGCCCTGGTAGACGTAGGAGTAGCGCTCGTTCGCGGGCAGTTCGCCGACCAGGTCGCGCAGCACGCCGTCCTTGGTCAGGGTCTGGAGCGCGGGCGAGAACTGGTAGTCGTTGAAGTCGCCGAGCGAGACGATCCGGGCCTTCGGGTCGGCCTTGAGCAGCTTGGCGACGAAGGCCTGCTCGACGGTGGCCTGCTTGACCCGCTGCACCTCGGAGGAGCGGGTGGGGGCCTGGAAGCGGCTGTCGATGCCCTGGTCGCCGCCCTTGCTGTTGAAGTGGTTGGCGATCACGAAGACCGGCTTGCCGCGGAACTCGAACTGGCCGACCAGCGGTTTGCGGCTGGCGGTCCAGGCCTCGTTGCCGGGGTCGATCCGGCCGGGCGAGGCGGTGAGGCGGGTCTTGTTCTTCTTGCCGGTGACGTCGACGGCGGTGGTGGAGGTGCCGCCGGGGATGTCGGTGAAGGAGACCCGGGCCGGGTTGAACAGGAACACCTGGCGGATGTTGCCGCCGGGCTCGCCGCCGTCCTGGCCGTCGACCGGGTCGATCGAGCGCCAGTCGTAGGCGGGGCCGCCGGCCGCCTTGATCGCGTCGATGAAGGTCCTGACCGTGGTGGCGGCGCCCACCGTGCCGTCGTTGACGGCGCCGTTGTCGTCCTGGATCTCTTCCAGGGCGACGATGTCGGGCGAGCCCAGGTTGGTGACGACGCCCTTGGCGAGCTGGGCGAACTTCTCCGGGCCGTCGCTCGGGTCGAGGTTCTCGACGTTGTAGGTGCCGATGGTCAGTTCGTTCTTCTTGCCCTGCTGGGCGACCTCGGGCTTCAGCCCGTTGTCCTTGACCGTGCCGAGGGTGTTGGCGGCGATGGTGTAGCCGCCGAACTGGTTGTAGTCGAGCGGGCCGGCGGTGGCGCCGGTCAACCGGTCGCCCACGTTGGCGACCGGGAAGGGCTGCTCGGTCAGCGGCGGCAGCGACTGGACCATGATCCGGCCGTTGTTGGGCTTGTCGTAGCCGAGGTAGACCACGCCGCCGCGGGCGGTGCGCGGGTCGGTGGCGAGGGCGTCCACCCACAGCTCGTTGTACTTGTCGGTGGCCTGCACCACCGGCACGTCGGCGACCTGGACGTTCATGCCCTCCAGCGACTCGTAGAGGTCGAGGGCGTACTTGGCCGGGTCCAGCAGCAGCGCGTCGATCGAGCCGCCGCCCGCGTCGGGGGCGTAGGCGGCCGGTATGTTCGCGGCGTTCAGCACGACGGGCGCGGGCACCGGGTTGCCGGAGGAGAGCACGGCGGTGGTCGGGCCGGTCAGCTCGGTGACCGACTGCGAGCCGCCCGAGCTGTTCGGGTAGTACTCGCTGACCTTGCCGGTGACCAGCACCGAGTCGCCGGCCTTGACGGTCGGGTTGGCGGAGCCGGTGTAGACGAACACGCCCTCGCTGGTGGCCGGGTCGGCGTCCGGGTTCGGGTCCTGGATCCAGAAGCCCTTGGTGCCGTACCCGCGCACGCCGGTGACCACGCCGGGGACGTTGGTGACGGTCTGGCCGTTCTTCGGCGAGACCCGGGTGGTGCCCTGGATGTCGTGGATGCGCAGGTCGCCGGGGGTGCCGGGCGGGGTGGTCGGCGGGGTGGTGGTGCCGCCGGTGGTCTCGCCCCTGGAGTTGGTCGGCGTCGGGTCGCCGGCCGCGAGGTCCTTGGCGTTGTCGTCGGTGTCGGCGAGCGCGGCGCCGCGCGCCACCGAGGCGGTGTTGGACGCCCCGGCCGCCGGGCTGCCCTCGCGGACCACGGCGGTGCCGAAGCCGACCAGGTCGACGATCCGCGGGTCGGCCGCGCAGTCGGCGGCGGTCTTGCAGGTCAGCGCGGCGGTGCCGTTGACCAGCGCGACGGTGCCGGAGGTGGCGGACAGCGCCAGGTTGCCGCTCGCGTCGGCGGCCGGCAGGTCGGCGGTGCCGCCCGCGCCCGCGCCCTCGGCGACCAGGTAGCGCCCGCCGGGGGCGACCGACCCGCTCAGCGCGGTGACGCCCCACTGGCTGGAGCCGCTCGGGCTGCCCGGCAGGTACTGCACGCTGTAGCCGGACAGGCCGAAGGCCGCACCGGACGGGTTGCCCAGCTCGATGAAGTCGTTCTTCAGCGTCGCGCCGGAGTTGCCGCCGCCGCCGTACACCTCGGCGATCACCGCGCCGGTGGACGGCGCGGCGAACGCGCCCGGCAGCGGGACGGCCAGCAGGGACGCGGCGACCGCGGCCGTCGAGGCGACGCGCAGCAGGGTGCGGCGGGAGCGGCGGGCGGGAGTGGGGCTGGGCACCGTTGCGGGGCTCCTTCGTGGCAAGGCCGTGGCCCGGGGCCGCGCGGGCTCCCCGGGTGGTGGTGAGGGTTCGTCAGAAGGCCGTTCGCCGGGATCGGTTCGGACGCTCGAACGGACCCCGGCGGACTACTCGCGTAGATCCGAGTCCCGAAGATACGCGCGTAGAAGTTGACGCGACAAGGGTGCCGACGTGAACAGTTCCCGACACGCGGACGGTTCCGGACACGCGGACAGGGGCGCCCCGTCCGGGACGCCCCCTCCTGACCGCCGTCCGGCTGCTACGCCTGCTTGCTCAGCGCCGCGCCCCACTTCTGCTCGACCCGGCCGAACTTCCAGAACGCCAGCGCCCCGGCCCAGGTCACCACGAACAGGCCGACGATCACGTAGCCCACCAGGTTCAGGTCCAGCGCGCCGATCCAGCCGATCGGGCCGCCGGTGATGTCCAGCTTCTCCGAGGCCAGTTGGACCAGCTCGATCACGCCGATCACCAGCGCCACGATCACCGACAGGCCGGTCACCGTCAGGTTGTAGTAGATCTTCCGGACCGGCTTGGAGAACGCCCACTCGTAGGCGAAGTTCATGAACGAGCCGTCGATGGTGTCCAGCAGGCTCATGCCGGCCGCGAACAGGACCGGCAGCACCAGCAGCGCGTACCAGGGCAGCGAGAACGCGGCCGCGCCGCCCGCCAGCACCAGCAGCGAGACCTCCGTCGCGGTGTCGAAGCCCAGCCCGAACAGCAGCCCCACCGGGTACATGTGCCACGGCTTGGTCACCGCCCGGGTGACCCGGCCCAGGATCCGGTTCAGGAAGCCGCGCCGGTCCAGCTGCCGCTCCAGCTCGGCCTCGTCGAAGTCGCCCTGGCGCATCCGCCGGAACACCTTCAGGATGCCGTTGAACGCGCCCAGGTTGATCAGGCCGATCAGCACCAGGAACGTCCCGGAGACGCTGACGCCGATCAGGCCGGTGACGTCGTGCAGCGTCGAGTCGTCCGACTCCACCTGCCCGGCGAGCGCCCTGATGCCGAACGCCAGCAGCGCGCACAGGCCGAACACGATCGACGAGTGGCCCAGCGAGAACCAGAAGCCCACCGAGAGCGGGCGCTTGCCCTGCCCCATCAGCTTGCGGGTGGTGTTGTCGATGGCCGCGATGTGGTCCGCGTCGAAGGCGTGCCGCATGCCCAGGGTGTACGCGGTCAGCCCCATCCCGGCCCCGAACACCTGCCCGCCCACGTCGTAGTGCTTCGGCGCGATCACCGCGAGCAGGGTCACCCACCCCACCACGTGCAGGAGCAGGACGAACCCGCCCATCCCGGCGAGCCGGATCCACTCCTCCCGGGTGAGCCGGTCGCGCAGACGGCTGGGCGCTGCCATGGGGGTTCCCTCCGGGGTGGTGACGGTGCGGTGCGGGCCTTTGAGCTGGGCCATCCTTCCGCTTATATGCACGCAATTGCAAGTCATGTGCAACTGCGAGCCGGGGGCGCACGCCGGTCCGCGCCCCCCGCCGGGACTGATCGGAAAGGTTCCTGACGGTTCGTGGGCCGAAATCCTTGACCCGGGTGAATGGTCCAGTCCAATCTAGGTGACGCGCTCACCCCAAGCGCGCAGGCTCCCACCTGGTCCCCACGGCCGCCGCACCTACCGGACAACCCCACTTCTCCGGAGGTTCCTCCATGCTTGAACGGGCCACGCCCGCACCCGAGTCGACCTCGCGCCGGGCTCCCTCCCGGCGCCGCGCGGGCGCCCTCGTGGTGGCCGCCGCCATGACCGTCGGCTCCACCGCCCTGGCGCTCTCCCTCGGCTCGGCTTCCGCCGCCACCGTCAACCTGCTGGCCAACGGCGACTTCGAGGCCGGCTCGCTGAGCGGCTGGACCTGCACCAACGGCTCGGTGGTCGGCACCCCCGTGCACGGCGGGTCGTACGCGCTGAACGGCAACGCCACCGCCTCGGACACCGGCCAGTGCCAGCAGGTCGTCACCGTCCAGCCGAACACCAAGTACACGCTCTCGGGCTTCCTCAAGGGCAGCTACGTGTACCTGGGCGCCACCGGCACCGGCGTGAACGCGTCCACCTGGACGCCGGGCGCCACCACCTACACCCAGCTGAGCACCACGTTCACCACCGGCGCGTCCACCACCTCGGTGACGGTGTTCACCCACGGCTGGTACGGCACCGGCGCCTACCAGGCGGACGACCTGGTGCTGACCGGCCCGGGGACGAGCACCACCACCCCGACCGCCTCCGCCAGCGCCTCGCAGAGCGCCTCGCCGAGCCCGTCGACCTCCACCTCGGCCTCGCCGAGCCCGTCGACCTCCGCCTCCCCCAGCCCGTCCACCTCGACCTCGGCCTCCCCGTCGCCGTCCGCGAGCTCCGGCACCGGCAACGGCCCGGCGGGCGACGGCAAGATCACCGTGCCGGGCGGGGTCTCGGTCACCAGGACCACCTCGAACGCGGTGGTGCTGAAGTGGAGCGCCTCGACCGACTCCACCGACAACTACGTCGGCTACAAGGTGTGGTCGAAGGGCCAGCTGGTCGGCACCTCGATGGGTACCAGCATCGCGGTCTCCTCGCTGCTGCCGAACACCTCGTACACCTTCAGCGTGCAGGCGTACGACAAGGCCGGGCACGCCTCGCAGCAGTCCGCCGCGGTGACCACCTCCACCACCGCCGCGCCCGCCGCGAAGCCGCTCAAGTCGGCGTACTTCGACCAGTGGTCGGTGTACGACGCCGCCTACTACCCGAAGAACGTGGACACCTCGGGCGCGGCCGCCAAGCTGGACGTGATCTCCTACGCGTTCGAGAACATCCACCCGACCAACCTCAACTGCTTCGAGGCGGTCAAGGCCTCGGACGCAAGCCACGAGGACAACCCGAACGCGGGCGACGGCGCGGCCGACGCGTACGCCGACTACCAGATGGACTACTCCAACGCCATCTCGGTCGACGGCTCCACCGACGACTGGCAGCAGCCGCTGAAGGGCAACTTCAACCAGCTGCGCCAGCTCAAGGCGAAGAACCCGAACCTGCGGATCACCCTCTCGCTGGGCGGCTGGACGTACTCCAAGTACTTCTCCGACGCGGCGGCCACCGACGCCTCGCGCAAGAAGCTGGTCTCCTCCTGCATCGACATGTTCCTGAAGGGCAACCTGCCGACCAACGTCGCGGGTGACGCCTCCGGCGGCGCGGCCAGCGGCGCGGGCATCTTCGACGGCATCGACATCGACTGGGAGTACCCGGGCTCGGCCGGCGGCCACACCGGCAACCACTACTCGGCGGCCGACAAGCAGAACTTCACCGCGCTGCTCGCCGAGTTCCGCAGCCAGCTCGACTCGTACGGCGCCAGCGTCGGCAAGAAGTTCCTGCTCACCGCGGCGCTGCCGTCCGGCCAGGACAAGATCCAGTACATCGAGACCGACAAGATCGGCTCGTACCTGGACTACGCCGACATCATGACGTACGACATGCACGGCTCGTGGGACGCCACCGGTCCGACCAACCTCCAGGACCCGCTGCACGACAGCCCGGCCGACCCGACCACGCCGATCGCCCCCGGCACCGCCAAGTACAACGTGGACACCACGCTGGCCGCGTACACCACCGGCCTGCCGGAGTACGGGATCAAGGGCGGCTTCCCGTCCAACAAGATCATCCTGGGCATCCCGTTCTACTTCCGCGGCTGGACCGGCGTCCAGGCCGGTGACAACTACGGCCTGTACCAGAAGGCCACCGGCGCCACCCCGGCCAAGCCGGGCAGCCAGGAGGCCGGCCTCGCCAGCTGGCGCGAGCTCACCCTCACCGCCCAGAACACCCACTGGGACCCGGTGACCGAGAGCACCTGGGTCTACGACGGCACCAACTTCTGGACCGGCGACGACCCCAAGGCCATCCAGGCCCGCGCCGCGTACGCGAAGAACAAGGGCCTGGGCGGCATGTTCGCCTTCGCCCTGGAGAACGACGACAACAACTCCACGCTGCTGAACACCATCTCCAGCAGCCTGGGCTGACGCCGCACCGCGCACCGGCGGCCCGCCGCACCCTCCCCACGGGTGCGGCGGGCCGCCGCCGTCGCAGCCCGGCAGGGCGCGGCGGCGACCCGGACGGCGGGCTCCCGGTCGGGCGGCTCGTGGGCCGTGCCGTACGCGCGGGTTGGGGCCCGCTTGGGCACCCCTTGGCGAAACCGTGAACCGGCTGGGAGCCGGCTGGGAGTTCGGTGAAGGCGTACCTTACGATCATCGGGTGCCCAGCCTGACCGGACTCCCGCTGCAGATCATCGCCGCCCTGGTGGCCGTCGCCGCGTTCGCCGCCACCATGTGGCTGTGGCCCCGGCTCGGCGGGCGGGGCTGGCGCGCCTGGCTCGGCCGGCTCGGGGCGTTCTTCGGGACGCAGCTCGCGGTGCTGGCCGCGATGGGGCTGGTCGCCAACTCGTACTTCGGCTTCTACTCGACCTGGAGCGACCTGCTCGGCCTGGACGGCAGCCCGGGCACCGTGGTCGACCACCAGCCGGGCGGCCGGGCCGTCTCGGTGACCGGCGAGCAGAAGATGTACTCCGCGCAGGGCTCCGCCCAGGACCGCTCCGGGGTGATCCAGCGGGTGGAGATCCGCGGCAGCGGCTCCGGGCTGACCGGCACGCCCGCGTACGTCTACCTGCCGCCGCAGTACTTCCAGCCCGCGTACGCGAACAGCCGGTTCCCGATGCTGCTGGCGCTGTCCGGGTACCCGGGCACGCCGGAGAAGCTGATCTCGCTGCTCCAGTACCCGGCGTCCACCCTGAAGGCCATCGAGGCCCGGGAGATGCCGCCCACCGTGCTGGTGATGATGCGGCCCACCCTGGTCGGCAACCGGGACACCGAATGCATGGACGTGCCGGGCGGGCCGCAGGTGGAGACCTTCTTCACCGAGGACCTGCCGAAGGCGATGGCGGCCTCCTACCGGGTCGACGACCGGCCCGAGTCGCGGGCCGTGATCGGCGACTCGACCGGCGGCTACTGCGCCGTCAAGTTCGCGGTGCGCAAGCCGGATTCGTACCGGGCGGCGATCGCGCTGTCCGGCTACTACGAGGTGCACAACGACCCCACCACCGGCGACCTGTTCGGCGGCAGCGAGCAGGTCAAGCAGGACAACGACCTGCTGTGGCGGCTGCGCACCCGGCCCGCGCCGCCGGTCTCGCTGCTGCTGGCCACCAGCCGCAACGAGGAGAACTACCGGCCCACCCAGGAGATGGTGGCCGCCTTCAAGGCCCCGACCCGGCTGTCCACCATCACCCTGGACAGCGGCGGCCACAACTTCCACACCTGGACCCGCGAGATCCCGCCCGCCCTGACCTGGCTCGGCACCCGGCTGGCCCCGCCCACCCCGGACCCGGCCGGACACCCGGCCCGGCCCGCCGCGGACCTTTCACCCGCCACGGACCTTTCGCCCGCCGCGGGCTGACGGGGCGTCAGGGCGGGAGCCCCTCCCGACCGGACCGCCGCCGGGCCCCTCCGCCGAGGCGCACGTCACCCGTTCGCCGGGAGATTAGAGCGGCCTCATACCCCCCTCTCATCAACCTCTCAGCCTGGTCTCGGAGCGTATGGCCCATGACCACGTCCAGTTCCGTTCCTCCGACCAGCGAGCCGTGGCCCGACGCCGCGAACTACCCGCCACCGGCGGTCGCGGCCGACGCCGCCGCCGGGCCGACCGAGTGGCCCGCCGCCGCGCCGCTCCCGCCCGCCGGGGCCGAACGCGAGCGGCCCGCTGAGACGCTGTTCCCGCCCGTCGCACTGCCGCCCGTCGGCCCCGAGGGCCGGTCCTCCTGGGCCGGCCGGCTGCGCACGCTGCCCGCCCGCACCTGGCGGGGGCGCGAGGACGACCCCCGCTGGGTGCGTCCGGCGTTCCTCGGCCTGCTGCTGGCGACGGCGGTCCTGTACTTCTGGAACCTGACCGCCTCCGGCTGGGCGAACTCCTTCTACTCGGCCGCCGTCCAGGCCGGCTCGGTCAGCTGGAAGGCGATGTTCTTCGGGTCCTCGGACTCGGCGAACTTCATCACCGTCGACAAGCCGCCGCTGGCCCTGTGGCCGATGGCGCTCTCCGCCCGGATCCTCGGCCTCAGCTCGTTCAGCGTGCTGGCCCCGCAGGTGCTGATGGGCGTCGGCACGGTCGCCACCGTGTACGCGACGGTGCGCCGCCGCTTCTCCGCGCTCGGCGGCCTGGTGGCCGGCGGCGCGCTGGCGCTGACCCCGATCGCGGCGCTGATGTTCCGCTTCAACAACCCGGACGCGGCGCTGGTGCTGCTGCTCACGCTGGCCGCGTACGGCGTCGTCCGGGCCACCGAGACGGCCTCCACCCGCTGGCTGGTGTTCGTCGGCACGATGCTCGGGCTGGCCTTCCTCGCCAAGACGCTCCAGGCCTTCCTGGTGCTGCCCGCGTTCGCCCTGGTGTACCTGGTCTGCGCGCCGACCACCCTGCGCCGGCGCTTCCTGCAACTGCTGTACGGCACCGTCGCGATGGTGCTGGCCGGCGGCTGGTGGGTCGCGATCGTCGAGCTGATGCCGGCCTCGGCCCGCCCGTACATCGGCGGCTCGCAGGACAACTCCTTCCTCTCGCTGACCTTCGGCTACAACGGCTTCGGCCGGATCACCGGCGACGAGACCGGCTCGGTCGGCGGCGGGGGCGGCGGCCGGATGGGCGGTGGCGGTGGCGGCGGCGGTGGCATGTGGGGTTCCACCGGCATCACCCGGCTGTTCGACGGCGACATCGGCGGGCAGATCGCCTGGCTGATGCCCGCCGCGCTGATCCTGCTGGTCCTCGGCCTGTGGGCGACCCGCCGCTACCCGCGCACCGACTCGGCCCGGATCGCCTTCCTGGTCTGGGGCGGCTGGCTGCTCTCCACCGCGCTGACCTTCAGCTTCATGTCCGGCATCTTCCACCAGTACTACACGGTGGCCCTCGTCCCGGCGGTCGCCGCCCTGGTCGGCATGGGCGCGGACGGCCTGTGGAAGGTCCGCCACCGCCTGCCGTACGCCGCGGTGCTGGCCGTGACCGTCCTGGTCACCGCCTGGTGGGCGCGCCAACTGCTGGGCCGCAGCGCCGAGTTCGTGCCGTGGCTGGGCAACGCCGTGCTGGTCGGCGGCATCCTCGCCGCGCTCGGCCTGCTCTTCTCCGGCCGGATCTCCGGGCCCGCCGGACGCCGGATCGCCACCGTCGCGGGCCTCACCGCCCTCGCCGCGGGCCTGGCCGGGCCCACCGCGTACGCCCTCGACACCGTCTCCACCGGCCACAGCGGCTCCATCGTCACCGCGGGCCCGGCCGTCCAGAGCGGCGGCTTCGGCGGCCGCGGCGGCTTCCCCGGCGGGGGCGGCGGCCGGGCGGGCGGCAACCGGACGGGCACCTTCCCGGGCTTCCCGGGCGGCGGCCGGAACGGCGGGACCGGCACCGGGAACATGCCCAACTTCCCGGGCGGTACCGGCACCGGCGGCACGGGCACCGGCGGCGCCAACGGCATGCCCGGCTTCCCCGGCGGCAACGGCGGGACCGGCACCGGCACTTTCCCCGGCGGCACCACCGGCGAGGACGGCCGGACCGGTCGCGGCGGCTTCGGCGGCATGGGCGGTATGGGCGCCGGCGGCATGGGCGGCCTGCTGAACGGCGCCCGGGTCTCCTCCGAGGTGGCCGAGCTGCTCAAGCAGGACGCCGACGAGTACACCTGGGTGGCGGCCGCGGTCGGCTCGCAGAACCAGGCCAGCTACCAGCTCGCCAGCGGCGAGCCGGTGATGGCGCTGGGCGGCTTCAACGGCAGCGACCCGTCGCTCTCCCTGGACGGCTTCAAGCAGTTGGTCGAGGAGGGCAAGGTGCACTGGTTCATCGGTGGCGGCGGCATGGGCGGCGGCAGCATGGGCGGCTCCAACTACTCCTCGGAGATCGCCTCCTGGGTGGAGTCCACCTTCACCGCCAAGACCGTCGGCAGCACCACCATGTACGACCTGACCGCGACGCCCGAGTCCGGCAGCTGACCCGGGCGCGGGCCGCCGACCCGGGCGCCCGTCCCCCGAGAACGCCCGGGGCCGTTCGGACTCCCCTCCCCCAGGGAATCCCGAACGGCCCCGGGCCCTTCCGCGTCCCTACCGCCGCGGGCTCAGCCGCCGCACAGCGAGAGCATGGTCTTCTTGTCGGCGGGCGTCACCGGCAGCTGGTACTTCAGCGACACCTGGGCCCACCGGATCGCGTACGAGCAGTGCACCGCGGTGTTGGCCGGCAGCCAGCTCGCCGGGCCGGAGTCGCCCTTCGAGGCGTTCTGCGAACCGTCGGCGGGGATCAGGTTCAGCGGGTCGTTGGCGATCTGCACCCGCTTGCCCTTGTCCCACTGGGCGGCGCCCTGCTGCCAGTCGTAGGACAGCGGCATCACGTGGTCGATCTGGATCTTCGACGCCTGCTGCTTGGTCCACTGCACCGTCTTGCCGGTGTACGGGTCCCAGATGGTCATCCCGGTGACCACGCAGGCGGAGCCGTCCTTGTGCTCGACGCCCTTGCCGTCCCGGGCCAGCACGTCGTCCCGCGTCCCGCAGTTGTTGTGCCCCAGCGGCACGCCGTCCACGTTGTCGGTCCACGCCGGCCCGAACTGGTCGCGGTCGTAGCCGGTCTTCGGGCCGGGGTCGGCGGTCTTCACCTTGGCGATCAGGTCCCGCCCGGCCTTCTTGTCCGCGTCACTGCTGACCGGCGCCAGCCCGGGTTTGGTCCCGTCCGGGTTCTGCAGCGGGTTCGTCCCCTGGGACACCGCCCCCGGGCTGTTGCCGGCGCCACCGCTCCCCTTCTTCCCGCTGGTGCACCCGGCGAGGGCGAGCGGACCGAGCAACAGGACGGCTACGACGGCGGTACGGCGGGATCGCACGGTGTTCCTCTGCGACTGGGCGACTCTGACGGCCCACCAGGAGACCAGCCTCGCTCCCCCCGGTCAAGCCGACCGGGACGCGGCATGACGCACCTCACAAAGCGGGCAAATACCGACCGGGCCCGAGCGCGATGGCATCGGACCCGATCGATCGTGGAGCCGGAACCGTTCCGGGACGGTTCGCACCGTCACCGTCAGAGGTTGTACCAGCCGCCCCAGGTGGAGTTGCTGTAGTAGACGTCCTGGCTGTGGGTGAGGCCGTCGGTGGTGTGGGCGTAGAGGTAGACGTTCTGGCCGCTGCCCAGGGCGTCGAGCTGGTCGACGAGGCTGCCCGACCTGCTGGCCCAGCCGTTCCAGCTGCCCATCGCGTTGCCGTCGGTGCTGTGCAGGAGCCCGTCGTTGGTGGCGGCGTACAGGTGCACCGTGCCACCCGTGGTGGTGGCCGCCGCGAGCTTCTTGACCTGGCTGCCGTCAATAATGTTCCAGCCGCTCCAGACGCCCGCCGCGTAGTCGCCGTCGTTCTCGTGCAGCAGACCGTCGTTGGTCACCGCGAACAACCGGACCGTGTCACCCACCGCCGTACCCACCAACTGCTTGACATTGCCACCCGTCAGGTCGTACCAACCCGTCGAGAAGGCGTCGGTCACCGGATCGAGGTCCGCACTACGGGGCGCACCGTTCTGCAGCACCGCGTACAGCCGGATCTTGCCCGCCACGGTCACCGCGTCCATGTCGACGACCAGACTCCCCGGAATGGTGTGCCACCCGCCCCAGGAACCCGTGCTGTAGTCACCGATCGTCTCGCGCAGCGTCCCGTCCTGCATCACCGCGAACAGGTGCACCCGACTACCCTCCGCCGCCGCCGTCAACGAAGCCACCAGACTCCCGTCCAACGGCTTCCACCCGTCCCACCCACCACTGGGGTAGTGCCCGTCATCGATCCGGATCCTCCCGTCCGACGTCACCTGGAACACGTGCCCCACACCGTTGATCATCACGGAGGTGATCTGGCCGCTCTGCGGAGCCAGACCCGACGGCGGGGCGGGGTAGGGGTCGATCCCGTCGTTGGTCAGCCCGCCGGCACCCGCGCAGCTCCACTGGCCCGGGCCTGCGGCGCGCAGGACCTTCTCGGCTATCAGGATCTGCTGCTGCTTGGTGGCCAGGTCGGCGCGGGCCGCGTACTGCGTTCCGCCGTACGCCTCCCAGGTGCTCTGCTTGAACTGCAGTCCGCCGTAGTAGCCGTTGTTGGTGTTGATGCTCCAGTTCCCGCCGCTCTCGCACTGGGCGACCTTGTCCCACGTGGCGACCGAGGCGGCCTGGGCCGGTGCGGTCACCACCAGGGAGCAGCCGAGTGCCGCGAGCACCGTGGCGGCGAGGAGTGCGGACTTTCCGGTACGGATCTTGCCGGGCATGCTGGGTCCTTGGGTGAGGAGGGAGTGGTCGGCCACGCGGGCGGGCGGCGCGGCCGCGGGGTCAGAGGTTGTACCAGCCGCCCCAGGCGGGTCTGCCGTAGTCGGCATCCTGGCTGTGGGTGAGGCCGTCGGTGGTCGAGGCGAAGAGGTGAACGGCGTCGCGGTCGGCGGAGGCGGCGAGGTGGGCGACCAGGCTGCCGGGCCGGGAGGTCCAGCCGTTCCAGCGGCCGGTGCTGTAGTCGCCGTCGGCGCTGTGGAAGAGACCGTCCTGGGTTCCGGCGTACAGGTGGACGGTGTCGTTGGTGCCGGCGGCAGCGAGCGAGGTGACCAGGCTGCCGCCCAGGTCGTGCCAGCCGGTCCAACTGCCGGCGCCGTAGTCACCGTCGTCCGTGTGCAGCAGGCCGTCCTGAGTGACCGCGTACAGGTGCACGGTGTTGCGAGTGGTGGCCGCGACCAGTTGGGATACCTGACTGCCGCCCAGGTCGTGCCAGTCGGTCCAGGCACCGGTGCCGTAGTCCTGGTCGGCGGTGCGGGGCACGCCGTTCTCCCGCAGCACGGCGAACAGGCGCACGGTGGTACCGGTGGCCGCACTGGTGATGCTCTCGATCCGGCTGCCCGGCAGGTAGCGCCAATCGCTCCAGGCACCGGTGGCGTAGTTCTTGTCGGCGGTGTGCAGCAGGCCGTCCTGGGTGACCGCGTAGAGGTGCACGGTGTCGCCGACGGCCGTGGCGGAGAGCGAGACCACCAGGCTGCCGGGCAGCTGTTGCCAGCCGTTCCAGGCTCCGGCGTCGTAGTTCCCGTCGTTGGTCTCGATGTGGCCGTCGGCGGTGACCCGGTACAGGTGGGCCGTGTGACCGGTCATCGCCGATGCCAGCAGGGGCCCCTGCGGGATCGGGGCGCCACCGCTGAACCAACCGCTGCTGTAGTCCGCCTGGAGGGCCCCGTAGAAGGTGCGGGCCATCCGCGCGTAGCCGGAGTCGTTGGGATGCAGTCCGTCCACCATCTCGGGCACGGACGCGCCGGCGGTCGCCAGGGCGGGGCCGTCGACGAAGGTGAAGTGCCTGCCCTGCTGCTGTTCGACCGGCGCGAGTTGACGCATCCGGTCGTTGTACTGGGCGAGTTGGCCGGAGGTCAGTTGGTTGTTCAGCCCCGGCGAGGTCGGGACGACGCCCTGCATGATGACGGTGATGCCGGGGCGGTCGGCGAAGATCCGGTCGACCAGTGCGGTGGCGCGGTCCGCAGCACCGGCCTGGCTCCCGTGGTCGAGGTCGTTGGCTCCGACGTGGAGCAGGACGACGTCGGGCCGGGCCATGGCGAGCCAGCGGTCCACGCTCGCCCGCACCTGGTCGATGCTGTAGCCGCTGTGCCCCTCGTTCTCGGCGTCGCTGCCCGGGCCGTTGCGCATCGAGCCGACGAAGTCGACGGTGTAGGCGGACTGCTGGGCGATCAGATCGGCCAGCGGCTGACGGTAGCCGCCACCGGTGGCGCTGCCCACGCCCCAGGTGATGGAGTCGCCGAGCGGCATGACACGGACGACGTGCGGTGCGGGGGCAGTGGCCGCGGAAGCGGCGGTGGGAACGGCCGGGGCCAGCAGGCATGCCGAGGCCAGGGCGATGAGACGCTTCACGGATTCTCCTGGAGCGGAGGCAGGAACAGCCCGGACGGGAACGGGGCGGCCCGGGGGAGGCAGAGGTGTGTCACCCCCCGGGCCGGTGGTCCGGGTCAGAGGTTGTACCAGCCGCCCCAGGTGGAGTTGCTGTAGTAGACGTCCTGGCTGTGGGTGAGGCCGTCGGTGGTGTGGGCGTAGAGGTAGACGTTCTGGCCGCTGCCCAGGGCGTCGAGCTGGTCGACGAGGCTGCCCGACCTGCTGGCCCAGCCGTTCCAGCTGCCCATCGCGTTGCCGTCGGTGCTGTGCAGGAGCCCGTCGTTGGTGACGGCGTACAGGTGCACCGCGCCACCCGTGGTGGTGGCCGCCGCGAGCTTCTTGACCTGGCTGCCGTCAATAATGTTCCAGCCGCTCCAGACGCCCGCCGCGTAGTCGCCGTCGTTCTCGTGCAGCAGACCGTCGTTGGTCACCGCGAACAACCGAACCGTGTCACCCACCGCCGTACCCACCAACTGCTTGACATTGCCGCCCGTCAGGTCGTACCAACCCGTCGAGAAGGTGTCGGTCACCGGATCGAGGTCCGCACTACGGGGCGCACCGTTCTGCAGCACCGCGTACAGACGGATCTTGCCCGCCACGGTCACCGCGTCCATGTCGACGACCAGACTCCCCGGAATGGTGTGCCACCCGCCCCAGGAACCCGTGCTGTAGTCACCGATCGTCTCGCGCAGCGTCCCGTCCTGCATCACCGCGAACAGGTGCACCCGACTACCCTCCGCCGCCGCCGTCAACGAAGCCACCAGACTCCCGTCCAGCGACTTCCACCCGTCCCACCCACCACTGGGGTAGTGCCCGTCATCGATCCGGATCCTCCCGTCCGACGTCACCTGGAACACGTGCCCCACACCGTTGATCATCACGGAGGTGATCTGGCCGCTCTGCGGAGCCAGACCCGACGGCGCGTCGTCGACGATCCTGTTGTAACGGAGGCCGAAGTAGTTGGCGAAGGTGCCGCTGCCGACGGTGCCGGTGCCCTTCTGCATGTCGTCGGCGGTGTTGGCCTCGGCGATGTAGGCGAAGGTGCCGGCGGCCTTGTTGACCCAGTGGTCGAACAGGACGATGTGGCCGGTGCTGGGGATGTAGCCGTCCCCGGGGTCGTTGTCGAGGGCGTCGCCCGGCTGCAGGTCGGTCAGCGCGACTCGGCTGGTCAGCGAGCGGACGTCGAGGCTGTCGGTGTTCTCGCTGCTACCCAGGTGCCAGGCCATCGAGACGAAGCCGGAGCAGTCGCTGCGGTAGGAGCGGCCGCCGACGTCGGTGGCGGTGGCGGTCTGGTCGTACGGGATGTTGCGGTTGTACCAGTCGTTGGCCCGGGAGAGGACCTCGCTGCGGGTGATCTGGCCGCCGACCGACGAGGCGGCCTGGGCGATGGTGGCGGTGGCCACCGTGAGGGCGGTGGTGGCGACCGCGCCGGAGGCGGCGATGGCGGTGGCCAGGGCGAGGCTGGTGAGCTTGGAGCGGCGGGAAGAAGGCATGGCAGAGTTCCCCTCGTGGCGGGTTCTGGAGAAGGCGGGGTGGTGTGCCGACCGCGCGGGGCGGCTCGGCGGTGCACCGGTGGACGGCCGTCCTGCAGGAACAGCGGTCGGTGCGCGAGGAGGAGCCCAGGTCGGCAGTGGCCGACGGGCGGGTGGAGCAGGAGGTCCGCCTGGGGTTCAGCCCCGGCGGAGGCCGTCTCCGCCTGCGACGACCGCGGCACCGGAGACGGGTGCGGTGACCGCGGCGGTCTTGACCGGGTGGGCGCGCATGGCGATTTCTCCTCGATGTGACCGGCGGGCAAGGGAGTTCCGGTCCGGCGTCCCGCGGTTGACGCCCGTTCCGGTCTGCCGCCCGGCCGGTTTCCCCGGCGGCGGTCATCAGCTTCGCCTGCCGCGCCGCCCGCCGGAAGGCGTTCCGGCTGTCGCCAATCGGACTGCCCGACACCGGACACGACTACGTGCTCATGTCAATGAGGTTCCCGTGCGGCCCGGGCGGGAACGGGCATGACCCCATCTCGCCAACTGGGCAAATACCGACCGGGCCCGGCCGTTCGTGCCCGGGTCAGGGCCAGAGCCGTCCGCGCGTCCAGTCCTCGCCCCGGCGCTCGTAGCGCAGCCGGGTGTGGCGGCGGTGCCGGTCGGCCTGCCAGAACTCGACCTGCCGGGCGCGGAGGGTGTAGAGCGTCCACTCGGGCACGACCAGGCCGGGCTCCCGCTCGATGCGGTCCCGGGCCTGCTCGGTGGCGCGTTCGAGCTCCCGCAGGTCGTGGAGGGGGTGGCTCTGCCGGCCGACCAGCGCCTCGGCGCGCGAACCCGACGGGCGGGCCAGGAAGTCGGCGGCGCTGCTCTCCGGCGGCTCGGGCACCACGCGGCCGGTGATCCGGACCTGCCGGGCCTGCTGCGGCCAGTAGCAGGAGAGCGCCGCCACCGGGTTCGCGGCCAGGTCGCGGCCCTTCGGGCTGGCGGCACCGGCGGCGAACTGCCAGCCGTTGCGGTCGACGTTCTTCAGCAGCAGCGCCCGCGCCGAGGGCGCACCGTCGGCGCCGACGGTCGAGAGCGTCATCACGTGCGGCTCCCGGACGCCCGCGTCCACGGCCGCGGTCAGCCAGTCGACGAACAGCGTCTCGGGCCGCTCCGGTGCCGCGTCCGGGTCGAAGTCCGGCAGTTCACCGGCGAAGACCGCCAGCCCGCGCAGGTACTGCCTGAGGTCCGTCACAGCGCATCCCCTCCGTCCGTCCGGTCCGGCGGCGCCCCCGCCGGGGAGCCTGCCGCTCAGCCGCCGAGCAGCAGCCGTTCCAGAGCCGCCCGGGCGCGGGCGTCGGAGCGGGCCCGGTCGGTGATGGCCGCGGCCAGCTCCCGGGTCCACTCGTCGAGCGGCACCGGCCGCCGCGACAGCACGACGCCGCGCACCACCTGGCACACCTCGGCCGTCGCGCGCCCCCGGGTGACGGTCAGGCTGAGCCGCCGGTCGTCGGTCGAGACGTCCAGCCGCTCGATCCGGCCCGGGCGGCCGGCCGCCCGGTCGGCCAGGCTGCGTCGGCGCTCGACCGCCACCGCGTCGGCCGGCAGCGCGTCCACGAGCGCGCCGGCCAGCACCTGGGCGTACGTCTCCAGGTCGGCGGCGTCCCGGCGGAGGGCGGCCGTCAGCAGGTCGATCGAGCCCTCGTCCGGCCCGGCCGGTTCGAGCTGGCCGTCGTCGGTCATGTCACTCCTCGGTGCGGTCGGTCGACGCGTGCAGCCTAGGACCTGGAGCCCGTCCGGCCCTAGCCGTCCAGGCTGAGCACCATGGTGGGCCGTTCGATCTCGTGGTCCTCGCGCAGCGGGCGGACCGCGGTGCCGATCGCGAAGAACTCCGTGGTGTGGCCGCCCCAGCGGTGGTTGTGCGCGTTGAGCTGCACCCCGACGATGCCCTCGGCCTGCAGCGCCTCGGCCTCGGCCTGCATCCGGGCCATCGCCAGTTCGCGGGCGTCGTAGAGGGCCTGGGTGAACGGCTCGATCTCCACGTTCTTGCCGAGGTTGGAGAAGACCGAGCTCATCTTCTGGTGCGCGATGTGGTAGACGCAGGTGCCCATGGTCATGCCGAGCGGCGCGTAACCGGCCCGGATGAGGGTCCAGAAGTCCTGGCCGGAGAGGTCGGAGGTGAACGGCTGGCCCTTGTTGTTGCGCCAGCCGACCCCGCCGGGCGCGGGGCGGTCGGCCTTGACGGCGGTGCCGATGGCGATGAACTCGGCGATGTCCGAACCGAATTCGCGCGCCTCCACGCTCAGCCGGACGCCGACGATCCCGTCCGCACCCAGGGTCGCGGCCTCGGCCTCCATCCGGGTCATGGCGAGTTCGCGCGCGTGGTACATGGCCTGGCTGAGCGTCTCCAGCTCCTGGTTCTTGCCCCAGCGGCCGAGCTGGATGCCGACGTGGTAGATCGAGCTGCCCAGGACCAGGCCGATCGGCTGGAACCCGGCCTCGCGGACCAGCAGGAACTCGTTGACCGACAGGTCGCTGGTGAAGATCGAGCCGGGCTTGCCGGGCTGCAGTTCGGCGAGGCGGCGCATCGCGTCGGCCGGTACGCCCTGGGCGGCGGGATCGAAGGTGCTCATCTGGTCGGACTCCCCGTGACGGTGCGGATGTGACGTGCGGTCCGGTGGCGGGCCGGTGGCGGCCCGGCGCCGCCGGCCGGTGGTGGGCGCTACCGGCGGGCCGCCCGGGCGAGGCGGCGGCGCAGCCGGTCGCCGTCGCCGTTCAGCGGCATGACCGTGAGGGTGCGCGGCGCGGCGGGCGCGGTGGCGAAGCGGGCGACGGCGGTGCCGACCATGGTCGCCTCGGTGATGTGGTCGGTCTGCTTGTCCTGGACCATGCAGTGCTCCTCCCAGACGCGCAGGCCGTTGCCGGAGAGGACCAGGCCGTCGCCGCCGTGCTCCGCGACCTGCCGGTGCAGCTGGGTGCGGGCGTCGGCCCGGACCTGCCGGACCAGGTCCGTCCAGCCGTCCACCTCCTGGTTGGACCAGGAGAAGCGCTGCAGGCCGGTCCGGTAGTCGTCGTGGCGCACCCCGATCGACATGCCGACCAGCAGGTCCACCGGCACCCAGCCGGCGGTGATCAGCTTGGCGAAGCCCTGGCCGTCCAGGTGCGAGGTGAAGGGGCGGCCGGGCCGCACCCGGCCCGCGGCGCGCACCGCGATGCCGATCACCTGGAACTCCAGGCAGTGCGGCGCGGCCGGGAACGGGGTCATCGTCAACCGCGCCGCCACCACGCCGTCACCGCCGAGCGCCGTGCACTCGGCGGTCATCCGGCCCAGGGCGGCGCGGCGCGCGTCGTCCAGCACCTTCACCAGGGGGGCGGAGGGCGCGCCCCGGCCCGACAGGGCGACGGTGGCGCGGTTCCCGCCGTTGAACCACCCGCTCCGGTAGCCGCAGGCGTGGTAGCCCCAGTAGCGCCCGCTGCGGCCGACCCGGTAGACCGCCGACCCCATCACCTGGCCGACGGGTTCGAACCCGACCGACCTGATCGCGGCGAACTCGCCCGTCGACAGCGCCGACGACCAGGTGCCGCCGGCCCGCCCCTCGGCGACCCGCGCCGCGGCCACGGGCGGCAGGCCCGTACCGTCCCAGGACTCCGTCATGGTGTCCACCCCCCGTTCCAGGCCCGGCCGGTCCGGTGCCGAGGTCCGATCTGGCACCCTACGCAGACCTACCGACGCGGGAGCGGAGGGGTCGGTTTCTTTGCCGAAGGAAAACCCGGGCGCCGGCCGGGGCGGGGGCGGCGGCCCGGGCGGGGCCGCGGGTGCGCGACCGCCCGCTCAGCCGCCGATCGCGGACATCGGCCGGTCCGGTCGGACGAAGTCGGCGTCGCCGATCCGGTGCCCGGGCCCCTTGCGGGCCACGCAGTCCCGCCAGGCCCGCTCGATCCGCTCGTCGTCGGCGCCGCCGCGCAGCAGCGCCCGCAGGTCGGACTCGGCGGTGGCGAAGAGGCAGTTGCGCAGCTGGCCGTCGGCGGTCAGCCGGACGCGGTCGCAGCCGCCGCAGAACGGGCGGGTGACGGAGGCGATCACGCCGACCACGTGGTCGGTGCCGGCCAGCCGCCACTCCTCGGCGGGCGCGTTGCCGTGCCGGCCGACCGGGAGGAGCGGCCAGCGGGCGCCGAGGACGGCGAGGATCTCGTCCGCGGTGACCATCGCGGCCCGGTCCCAGGCGCCCTGGGCGTCCAGCGGCATCGACTCGATGAAGCGCATCCGGTAGCCGCCGTCGACCGCGAACTCGACCAGGTCGACGAGTTCGTCGTCGTTGACGCCGCGCACCGGCACCGCGTTGACCTTCACCGGCGCCAGCCCGGCGGCCCGGGCGGCGGCCAGTCCGGCCAGCACGTCGGGCAGCCGGTCGCGGCGGGTGAGCGCCGCGTACCGCTCGGGGCGCAGGGTGTCCAGGCTGACGTTCACCCGGTGCAGTCCGGCCCGCTCCAACTCGTCGGCGCACCGGGCCAGTCCGATGCCGTTGGTGGTGAGCGAGAGTTCCGCGCCGAGGGCGGCGAGCCGGGCGACGAGCGCGGGCAGGCCGCGGCGCAGCAGCGGTTCGCCGCCGGTGAGGCGCAGGGTGCGGATGCCGAGGCGGTGGACGGCGATCCGGGCCAGGCGCAGCAGTTCGTCGTCGGTGAGCGCCTGGTCGCGCGGGAGCCAGTCGAGCCCCTCGGCGGGCATGCAGTAGGTGCAGCGCAGGTTGCACCGGTCGGTGAGGGAGATCCGCAGGTCGGTGTGGACCCGGCCGTGGCGGTCGACCAGCGGGGCGGGGGCGTCTGTGGTGCGCGGTGCCATGGGGCCAGTGAACGGGGGCGGCCGGGGCCCGGTCCAGGGACGGAACGGCCGGGAGCGGCGGGCGGGCGGCGGGCCCGGCCTGTCGGATCGTCCAAGGCGGCGGGGCGGGGCGCGGCGGCAGACTGTCCGCATGACGGGTGGCATGACGGGCGGCGCGGCCGACGGCGCGACGGGCGGCACGACGGGCGGCGCGGCGGGCGGCGCGAGGGGCGGCGCGGGACTGCGGGTTCCGGCCCTGGTGCTGGCGGCGGGCGGCGGTTCCCGGCTGGGCGGGCGGCCGAAGGCGCTGCTGCCCTACCGGGGGCGCCCGCTGCTGGAGCACGCGCTGGCGGTGGCGGCGGACGGCGGCTGCGACGGGGCGGTGGCGGTGCTGGGCGCGGCGGCGGCGGAGGTGCGGGCCCGGGCGGCGACCGGGGAGTGTCGACTGGTCGACAATCCCGACTGGCGCACCGGCCTGGCCTCCTCGCTGCTGGCCGGGCTGGCCGCGCTGCCGCCGGAGACCACCGCCGTCCTCGTCCTGCTGGTGGACACCCCGGGCGTGACGGCGGAGGCGGTGCGCCGGCTGCGCACCGCGCACGCCGCCCGCACCGACCTCGCCGCCTGCGCCTACGCCGGACGCCGGGCCCACCCGGTCCTGATCGGCGCCGCGCACTTCCCCTTCCTGCGCACCACCGCGACCGGCGACGCGGGCGCCCGGGCCCTGCTGGCGAGCCGTCCGGTCGCCCTGGTCGACTGCACCGGCACGGGCACCCCGGACGACCTGGACACCCCGGCGGACCTGGCCCGCTGGGGCATCGGCTGACGCCCGCCGACGACCGGCGCCCGGCGGCGCCGCCGGGGGTCAGCGGTCGGCTTCGGCCAGCAGCAGGGCGGCGAGTTCGCCGGGCACCGAGAGCATCGGCCAGTGGCTGGAGTCGAGCACGGCCGACTGCCAGGCGCCGCCGTCCGTCAGCGCGGCGGCGTCGGGGCGGGGCTGCGAGCCGTCGCGGCGGCAGTGCAGGTAGGTGGCGGTGAGCGAGGCGAGCGGGCGGGGGAGGTCGACCACGTCGGTGAGGGTGGCGCCGGGGTGCGGGACGGCGCGGGCGAGCAGGTCGGCGGTGTGGTCCGGGGCGAGGCCGTGGGCGGCGAAGGCGGCGGGCGGCAGCGGCGGCCAGTCGGTGCCGTGGGCGGCTATCGCCCTCCGGACGACCGTTCCGCCGTCGGGGAGCGAGGCGACGAAGGGCTCCCCGTGCACGGGCAGGTTGGCGTCCACGAAGACGGTGCGGCGCAGGCGGTCGCCGAGCCGGGCGGCCGCGATGCCGACGGGGACGCCGGAGTAACTGTGCCCGACCAGGACGGTGCCCCCGCCGTCCCCGTCACCGGCCGCCTCGACCGCCTCGACCGCCGCCACGATGTCCCGGACGTGGGTCTCCAGGCCGGCGCTCTCGGCGCGGCGCTCGGCCAGGCCGGCCAGGGTGATCGGCACCGCCCGGTGCCCGCCCGCCTCCAGCAGCGGCACCACGTCGTCCCAGGCCCAGGCGCCGAGCCAGGCGCCCGCCGTCAGTACGAAAGTCGTCATGCCGGAAACCTACGCCACGTGATCGCCCCGGCAGGGAGCGGAGTTGACGGAAGATCAGTTCCGGTCGGGGCGGAACCGGGGGGTCCGTCCGTCCCCGGCGTTCCGTGCGACCGCGTGCGCCCCCGGCGCGCAACCGTTCGCTCACCTTTCCGCCACCTCAACTCCGCTGGAGGAATCCCTCATTCCGCACCGGCCGGGCCCCCGATCGGCCAGGATGGAGGGAATCCTCCTCGCATCAGATCCGACCCGATCCGAACGGACGGTGACCGCCATGCCGCTGCCCGAGGACGCCGCCGACGCCGCTGACACCGCCGCCGACGCCGGGGTGCCGACCGGCTTCTCCCCCGGTTCGCCGTCGGGGGCCAGCCACCTGCGCTGCCCGGCCTGCCGGGCCGAGCACCGGTACGAACCGCCGAGCCTGCCGTGCCCGTGCGGGGCGCAGCTGCGGGTGCCGCTGCTGCGCGGCGGGGTGCCGGTGCAGGTCAGGTTCCGGTCCTGGGAGGACTCCTGGCTGAGCATGCGCTGTCCGCACTGCGGGCGCAGCGACCAGTGGCCGCAGCCGGAGTTCACCTGCGACTGCGGGGCGACCGTGCGGCTGCCGGTGGACCGGGTGCCGCGCCTGCAGAGCACCGAGGCGCGGGCGGCCCGTCCGGTGGAGAGCGCCCGCCCGTACACCACCGCCGTCCCGCCGGCCGCGCCCGCCGCGGCGCCGGACCCGCTGGCGGCCGGTTCGGGCCGGGCCCGGGCGCTGCGCCCGCCGTTCCGTCCGCAGCCGGTGCGCACGCCGCAGGACGCGGTGCTGACGGCGGCCCGGTACCTGCAGTGGCTGGGCTTCTACGACCTGGAGCTGGTGCCGGGGCAGGAGCGGGACTCGACCACGCTGCTGGGCAGCCGGATGGTGGCCCGGGTGGACACCTGGACGGAGCCCGCCGACGTGAAGGCGGTGGAGTGCCTGTGGCTGGAAACGCTCCACAGCGAGGACGTCGCGGCCGCCATGTTCACCGTCTCGGGTTACTCCCGGCAGACCGTGGTGCGCGGTGAACAGCTGCTGGTGGCGCTGTTCACGCTGGACGCGGCGGGCATCCCGCAGCCGTCGAACGGTGCCGCCGAGGCCCTGATGGAGACCGGCTGGACCTCCTGAGGCCGCGGCGGCGGGCCGCCGCCGCGCCCGCCCGGCGACCACCGTCCGGATCGGGCCGTTCCGGATTTCCTCGCGCTCGTGATCTGGTGCACAAGCTCCCGCGCGTGTTGAATTGCCGCCACGGCGCGGGCCCTTGGGCCGGCGGGTCGTTGCATGGCGCGCACAAGGAGGTGGCGTTGTCGGTGCACGGGACTGCCCCGGGGGGCATGGCGGACGTCGTCTGGCGGCTGAGGTCGCGCGGCTGCTGGCAGGAGGCGGCGGACCTGCTCCGCCCGCAGGCCGGACGGGACCCGACCGCGGCGCTCCAGCGGGCGGAGCTCCTGATCGAGCAGTGCCTGTTCACCGCGGACCACTGGGAGCGCGCGGAGGACGCGCTGCGCCAGGCGGAGGCGTCGGTCGCCGGCATCGAGGCGCGCGCGGCGGCGTCCTGCGCCCGGGGGTTCCTGGCGTACGTGGCGAGCGTGCTGGGCCGGCGGGACCGGCTGGACGAGGCGCAGGCCGCACTGGGACGGACCTCGGCGCTGCTGGCGCCGCAGGCGCCGGGCCGTCCGCTGCTGGACTTCCGGCGGGGGCTGGTCGCGGAGAACCTGCTGCACGACCCGGTGGCGGCGCACAGCGCGTACGCCCGGGCGCACGAGGGGGCCCGGGAGCGCGGGGACGAGCTGCTGCGCTCCTCGACCTGGCGCCACCTGGCGGGGCTGGCCCGGGCGGCGGGCGACCGGGAGCGGGCGCACGCGGGGTTCGCGGCCTCGCTGCGGCTGCGCGAGGAACTGGGTTTCACGGTGGGGGTGGCGCCGGCCCTGGCCTCGCTGGCGGAGGTGTCGGAGCCGGCGGAGGCGGAGCGGCTGCGGGCGGAGGCGTCCCGGCTGGTGCAGGCGCTCGGCGGGGTGCCGGTGTGGCTGGCGCGACGGCTGGCGCAGGTCCCGGCGCAACCCGGTCCCCCGGACGGCGGCACCGGTCACGACCTGCGGCACGGCATCAGCTAAGGTGAGCCTTACCTGCCCGGGGTGAGCAGCAGTCCGGGCAGGTCCACCTCGCCGTGCCCGGGCCCGCCCCGGGAGCGCCACCCAGGGAGCCCGCGTGACCACCTACCAGGTCGAGCAGTCCCCCTCCACGGCCTCCGCCGTCCCGCCCGCCGCCCTCGAGGCACCGCCCTGCCTGGACAGCTGGCTGCGCCTCGGCCGGGTCTTCCCGGACCTGCGGATCCACCACGCCGCCCCGCGCACCGGCTCCGGCTGGACCACCGCCGCCGCGCTGGCCGGCGACCGGTCCGCGCTGGAGGCGATGATCGCCTTCGACGAGCGGCTCGGCCTCGACCTGTACGGCGCCCCGACCCGGCCGGACGTCACCGCCGGGTTCAGCCTGCACCGCTACGCCTGGCCGGTCTCGCTGGCCTTCACGCTGCCCTGGCTGCTGGAGCGCCGCGTGCCGGTGCTGCCGCCGTCCCGGGTGTCGATCAACCGCACCACCGGCGAGCTCACCGCCCGCCCGGCGGGCTTCCACTGCCTGCCCGACGACCCGGCGGCCGGCCGGCCCGACGCCCTGGTCGTCCCGGACCGCCCGGCGCTCGACGCCGCCCTGCGCACCGCGCTCGCCGAGCACTTCGCGCCGCTGCTCGACTCCTTCCGCCCCGCGGTGCGCCGCGGCCCGCGCACCCTGTGGGCGCTGGTCACCGACGACGTGGTGGACGGCCTCTGGTACGTCGCCGGGCTGCTCGGCGAGGAGCCCCGGGCGGTGGCCGCGCTGGAGGCGCTGCTGACCGGCGACGCCGCCGCGGCCCCGTTCGTCGGCACGCCCGGCTTCCGCGGGACGGACGGCGCCCGGGCCCGGACCAGGGTCAGCTGCTGCCTCTACTACACCGTCCGGCCGACCGAACTCTGCGTCAGCTGCCCGCGCGCCCAATAGCACCGCCGGTCTGACGATAATTCATTCCCCCGCCCGGAATTCCCCCCTAACGGGGTAATGGCCCCGATCCCGCCGTGATCGCCGATTTTCTCCGCCATGATGGTCCCCGCCATCACGACCGGAAAGCGAGGCTGGATCAGGTCATGAGACTGTCGGACATACCGCTGGGCTGGGCCGTCGCCGGTACGGCCGCCCTGGTGGCCGTCATCGCCCTGCTGGCCTTCGCCCGCAGCCGCACCGGCTCGGCCACCGCCACCGCCTCCGGCGGCAGCGGCTCGGACTCGGCCTGGGAGCGCGCCGAGGAGCGGCGGCGGCGCACCGAGTCCCTCTACGGCGGCGCCTCCTACCTGCTGCTGTTCTGCTGCGCCGCGGTCGCCGCCGCGCTCTCCTTCCACGGGCTGGTCGGCTTCGGCGTCCAGAACCTCGGGCTCTCCGGCGGCTGGGAGTACCTCGTCCCGTTCGGGCTCGACGGCGCGGCGATGTTCTGCTCCGTGCTGGCCGTCCGCGAGGCCAGCCACGGCGACGCGGCGCTCGGCTCCCGCCTGCTGGTGTGGCTGTTCGCCGCCGCGTCCGCCTGGTTCAACTGGGTGCACGCCCCGCGCGGCCTGGGCCACGACGGCGCCCCGCAGTTCTTCGCCGGGATGTCGCTCTCGGCGGCGGTGCTCTTCGACCGCGCCCTGAAGCAGACCCGGGTCGCCGCGCTGCGCGAGCAGGGGCTCGTCCCCCGCCCGCTCCCGCAGATCCGGGTGGTCCGCTGGATGCGCGCCCCGCGCGAGACGTACGCCGCCTGGTCGCTGATGCTGCTGGAGGGCGTGCGCACCCTGGACGAGGCGGTCGAGGAGGTCCGCGACGACAAGCGGACCGCCGCCGAGGACCGCGAGCGCCGCCGGATGGCCTCCCGCCGGGAGCGCGCCGAGATCCGGGCGATCGGCCGCCAGCCCGGTGCCGGCTGGCGCCACCGCACCGCCCGCCAGCTCGAACCCGCCCCCGCCCCGACCGCCCCCACCGCCCCGACGGAGCCCGCCATAGCGACCCCCACCGGCCTCCCCGCCACCCCCGCCGCCCACCGCAGCGTGGTCGACCTGACCCCGGAGGAGGACACCGTCACGCTGCCCCGGCTCGACTCCCTGGAGCAGAAGCTCAAGGACCTGGAGCAGCAGTTCGGCTGAAGCGGCGTTGGCCCTGCGAGGGGCTCGGGGAACGGCGAGTCGATGCTGCTGACGGCCGGAGCCCGTCGGAGTCTCCGTGCTGCTGCGTGCAGTGAACGGAACCCGAAGCAGCTGCGCGCAACGGCAGTGCACCGCCGACAGACCCGGGCTCGCCGTTCCCCGAGCCCCCGATGTCAGCTGCTGAGTTCGAACCACATCCGCTTGCCGGTGCCCCGGGGCTCCACGCCCCAGGTGTCGGCGAGCGCTTCGACCAGCATCAGGCCGCGGCCGGAGGACGCCTGTTCGCCGGGGGTGCGGCGGGTGGGCCAGAGGTCGGACTCGTCCTCGACCTCGACGCGCAGCCGGGCCCGGCCGTGCTCCTGGTAGAGGCGGGCGGTGAACATCGCGTCCCGGTCGGTGTGCCGGATCGCGTTGGTGACGAGTTCGGAGGAGAGCAGTTCGGCGGTGTCGATCAGCTCCGGCACGCCCCAGCGCCGCAGCGCGTCCCGGAGTTCGCCGCGCAGTTCGGCGATCCGGGCCAGGTCGGCCTGGCCGATCCGGCGGCGCAGCTGCTGCGCGGCGCGCCCGCCCGCCGGGCCGTCCCAGCGCAGCAGCAGGAGCGCGATGTCGTCCTCGCGCTCGCTGCTGTCGGCGGCCTGGGAGGCGATCCGGTCGGCGAGTTCCTCCAGCGGTTCGCGGGGGGACTCGTCGATGCCGGGGAGGTGGCCGGAGACGGTCGCGCAGAGCCGGGCGAACCCGGTGTCGAGGTCCATGTCGCGGGCCTCGACGAGTCCGTCGGTGCAGAGCACGACCGTCTCGCCGGGGTCGAGGCTGAACCGGGTGACCCGGTACTCCTCGTCGGGGTCGACGCCCAGCGGCAGGCCGCCGGAGACCGGGACGGGGTGCGCGGTGCCGTCGGCGCGGCGCACCACGGGGTCGAGGTGGCCGGCCCGGACGGCGTAGACGACGCCGTAGTCGACGTTGACCTCGGCGTAGGTGCAGGTCGCGAAGTGGTCGGTGTCGAGGTCGGCGAGGAAGCGGGAGGCGCGGGCCATCACCGCGGCGGGCGGGTGGCCCTCGGCGGCGTAGGCGCGCAGCGCGATCCTCAGCTGGCCCATGATGCCGGCGGCGTGCACGTCGTGGCCCTGGACGTCGCCGATGACCAGGCCGACGTGCCCGCCGGGCAGCGGGACGACGTCGTACCAGTCGCCGCCGATCTGGAGGCCGGAGCCGGCCGCGAGGTAGCGGACGGCGGTGCTGACGCCGGGGACGGCGGGGACGGTGCGGGGCAGCATGACGCGCTGCAGGCCGGCGGCGAGCTCGTGCTCGGCGTCGTGCAGGCGGGCCCGGGCGAGGGACTGGGCGACCAGCCCGCCGAGGGTGGAGAGCAGGGTGCGCTCGTCGGCGTCGAGTTCGCGGGCGTCGTCGAAGGAGACCACGCAGATGCCGGTGGGGCGGCCGCTGGCGACCAGCGGGAGGAACGCCCAGGAGGAGCGGCCGCTGTCCTCGGCCCAGTCCCAGGCGTCGGGGTAGCGCTCGCGGTACTCCTCGCGGCTGGAGACGAAGATCGGGGCGCGCTGCCGGATCGCCTCGGCGGCGGGGTGGCTGGGCGCGAGCGGGATGCGGTCGAACTGGTCGCTGAGCGCGCTGCGGTAGCCGCTGGAGCCGAGCAGGGCGATCCGGCCGGCTTCCAGCGAGGCCAGGGCGAGGCCGTCGGGGCCGAGGCCGGGCAGCGGGAGTTCGGTGAAGACCCGGGCGACGTCCCGGACGGTGACCGCCTCGGAGAGCGCCCGGGCGGCCTCCTTGATGAACCGGGAGCGCTCCTCGCGCAGCAGGGCCTGCTCGTCGGCGCGCTCGCGCTTGTGCAGCTCGACGGTGGCGTCCCAGACGAAGCCGACCATCCGGGACGGGCGGCCGAACGCGTCGGCGAGGACCCGGCCGCGGAAGCGCACGGCGTGCAGTTCGCCGTTGGGGAAGACGGTGCGGTAGTAGGCGCCGCACTGGCCGAGTTCGGCGACGGCGCGCTCGACCCGGCGGCGCACCACGGGCGCGTCCTCGGGGTGCAGCAGGGCCAGGAAGGAGGCGGAGGTGCGGTCGAAGGCCTGGCCGGTCAGTCCGAGGATCGCGCAGGCGCGCTGGTCGCCGACCAGGACGTCGCGGCGGATGTCCCAGTCGAACGAGCCGATGCCGTTGGCGGCCATCGCGGGTTCCAGCCACTCGGGGCTGGAGTCCCCGGTGCGGGTGGGCAGGCCGCGGCCGGACGGCGGCGGGACGGTCCGTCCGGCCGCCCGCTCGCCGGCCCGTTCGCCGGGCGCGCCCAGGGCGGTGCGCAGCGGGTTGGCCGGGGTCTCGTTCCTGGTGGCCTGGGCGGGCGGGGTGCGGCGGGCGGGCCCAGGCGCCTCGGGCTCTGTGGCCATGCTTCTCCTGCCGGTGCCTTGCGTGGCGGCCGCTGGTTTCCCCGTGTCCCCTACTGGGCCGGCCGGACCGCGATGATGGTGTGTGCCTACTGGCACACATTCTCACTAGCCTGTCGTATGTTCGGCAAGGCGGCAATGCCGGTGCGCCGAACGGCAAGGATCGCACACGATCGCCACTGGCATATTCACGCGCCGGAGCCCCCCGTTCGGCCCCGGAATTCCCCGCCCGGGTCGGGCTCGGGCCGCTCTCGGGCCGGGCTCGGGCCGCTCTCGGCTCCGGCCCGGGTCGGGTCGGGTCGGGCTCAGGCCGCGGAGAGCTCGAACCAGGTGGTCTTCCCGTCCGCCCGCAGCTGCACGCCCCAGTCGTCCGCCAGCGCCTCCACCAGGAACAGCCCGCGCCCGGAGGTCGCCGTGTCGGAGGCGGCCCGGCGGCTGGGCACCTGCACCGCGCCGTCCTGCACCTCGACCCGCAGCCGGGACTCCTCCGTCAGCACCGCGTCGAACACCGCGCCCCGGCCGGTGTGCACCAGGGCGTTGGTGACCAGCTCGGAGGCGAGCAGCTCGGCGGTGTCGGCCAGCTCCTCGGGGACGCCCCAGTGGTCGAGCGCCGTCCGCAGCCTGCGGCGGATCGCCCCCACCGCCGGCAGGTCCGCCGCGTCCAGCGCGGCGTGCAGCCGGCGGTGCAGCGCGCACCCGGGCTGGTACGCCGCCGGCGCGCCGTGCGCCGACCCCTGGTGCTCGGCCCCCTCCCGCCACGAAGCCGACCGCTGCCGCGGAAACCTTGCCTGACCGTCCATCAACCTCGTACGCCCCCGCCGTAGTTCCTGGGCGCGCCCCCACTCCCCCACCGGGGCGGCCAACCGCTTCTCGCTCTCCTCTTGCCCACTCCACCACCGGAAAACCCCTCCTCAGGCGAAGCAGAAGCCCCGCCGGGGGCTCGGGGAGCGGCGAACCCCTCGCGGCCCGGGCCCCCGATTTCACCTCCCCTGCCGCCTGGAGTGTCGGCGGTGCTAAGTTTGAACGGCGTTCTAACATCTGTACCGACCCCCTCCCCGCGACCCTCTCCGAGCGAGGCACCGTGCGACTGACCCCCACTGAACGGGACCGGCTGCTGATCTTCACCGCGGCCGAACTGGCCCGCGCCCGGCGGGCGCGGGGCCTGCGGCTGAACGTCCCCGAGGCGACCGCGCTGATCGCGGACACCGTCTGCGAGGCGGCCCGCGACGGCCGCCGGCTGGCCGAGGCGATCGAGGCCGGGCGCGGCGTGCTGGGCGCCGACGACGTGCTGCCGGGCGTCGCGGACGTGGTGACCGTGGTGCAGGTGGAGGCGGTGTTCGAGGACGGGACGCGGCTGGCGGTGGTCACCGACCCGTTCCGCGGCGCGGGCTCGCTGGGCCCGGACGCGCCGGGCGCGGCGCTGCCCGGCGCCGGGACGGGGTACGAGCCGGTGGAGGAGACCCTGCTGCTGCCGGTGCACAACACCGCCGCGGTGCCGATCTCGGTGACCTCGCACTTCCACTTCTTCGAGTCGAACCCGCGGCTGGCCTTCGACCGGGCCGCCGCGTACGGCACCCACCTGGCGGTGCCGGCCGGCTCCTCGGTCCGCTTCGACCCGGGCGCCACCGTCGAGGTCGGCCTGGTGCCGATCGGCGGGGCCCGGGTGGCGATCGGCTTCGCGGGCCTGGTGGACGGCCCGCTGGACGCGCCGGGCGCGAAGGACGCGGCACTGGCGAAGGCCCGGGCGACCGGCTACCTGACCGAGTTCGACGACACCGACGACACCTTCGACAGCGCCTTCGACGACGCCGGGCCCGCGCAGTGACCGCCCGGCGCCCCGCCGCTCCGGCCCCCGCCCCGACCGCCCCGGCCCCCTCGACCGCCCGGAAGGACCCCGCATGAGCGCCATCACCCCGCACGACTACATCTCGGTGCACGGCCCGCGCGCGGGCGACCGGGTCCGGCTCGGCGACTCCGGGCTGATCGTCCGGGTCGAGTCCGACTCGCAGGCCCCGGGCGACGAGTTCCTGGCCGGCTTCGGCAAGACCGCCCGGGACGGCCTGCACCTGAAGCCCGCCGCCGTCCGGGAGACCTGCGACGTGGTGGTCTCCAACGTGCTGGTGATCGACGCGGTGCAGGGCGTCCGGAAGACCTCGATCGGCATCCGGGCGGGCCGGATCGCGGCGATCGGCCGAGCCGGCAACCCGGACACCCTGGACGGGGTGGAGGTGGTGGTCGGCACCGGCACCACCATCGTCTCCGGCGAGGGCCTGATCGCCACCGCGGGCGCCGTCGACACCCACGTGCACCTGCTCTCCCCGCGGATCATGGAGGCCTCGCTCGCCTCCGGGGTGACCACGATCATCGGCCAGGAGTTCGGCCCGGTCTGGGGCGTCGGCGTCAACTCCCCGTGGGCGCTGCGGCACGCCTTCAACGCCTTCGACGCCTGGCCGGTCAACATCGGCTTCCTGGGCCGCGGTTCGTCCTCCGACCCGGCCCCGCTGGTGGAGGCGCTGGCCGAGGGCGGCGCCTCCGGCTTCAAGGTGCACGAGGACATGGGCGCGCACACCCGGGCGCTGGACACCGCGCTGCGGGTCGCCGAGGAGTACGACGTCCAGGTCGCCCTGCACACCGACGGGCTGAACGAGTGCCTGTCGGTGGAGGACACCCTCGCGGTGCTGGAGGGCCGCACCATCCACGCCTTCCACATCGAGGGCTGCGGCGGCGGCCACGTGCCGAACGTGCTGAAGATGGCGGGCGTGGAGAACGTCATCGGCTCCTCCACCAACCCCACCCTCCCGTTCGGCCGGGACGCGCTGGGCGAGCACTACGACATGATCGTCTCCGCCCACGACCTCAAGCCCGACCTGCCCGGCGACGCCGCGATGGCCCGGGACCGGATCCGGGCCGGGACGATGGGCGCCGAGGACGTGCTGCACGACCTGGGCGTCATCGGCATCACCTCCTCCGACGCCCAGGGCATGGGCCGGGCCGGCGAGACGGTGCGCCGCACCTTCGCGATGGCCGGGAAGATGAAGGCCGAGCTCGGCCCGCTGGACGGCACCGGCTCGTACGGAACGGCCGAGGGCGGCGACGACAACGAGCGGGTGCTGCGCTACGTCGCCAAGCTGACCATCAACCCGGCGATCGCGCACGGCCTCTCGCACGAGATCGGCTCGCTGGAGGTCGGCAAGCTGGCCGACATCGTGCTGTGGCGCCCCGACCACTTCGGCGCCAAGCCGCAGCTGGTCCTCAAGGCCGGCTTCCCCGCGTACGGCGTGGTCGGCGACCCGAACGCCTCCACCGACCGCTGCGAACCGCTCGTCCTGGGCCCGCAGTTCGGCGCGCACGGCGCCACCGCCGCGGACCTCTCGGTGGCGTTCGTCGCCCAGGCCGCCGCCGACTCCGCCTACCTGGACGTCGCGGCCGACCAACTCCCCACCCGCAGGCGGCGGGTGGGCGTGCGCGGCACCCGCGGCATCGGCCCGCGCTCGATGCTGCGCAACGGCCGGATCGGGCGGGTCGACGTCTCCGCGACCGGCCTGGTCTCGCTGGACGGCGAGCCGCTGCGCTCGGCGCCCGCCGACTCGGTCTCGCTCAGCCGCCTCTACTTCCTCTGACCGCACCCACCGCAGAACTCCCTTCCCCCGCTTAGGACTCCCCCCTCATGAGCAGCTCCCCCACCCCCGCCGCGCTCGGCTTCCGGATGCCCGCCGAGTGGCACCCGCACGAGCGCACCTGGATGGCCTTCCCCACCGCCAACCCGACCTTCGACGGCGCCGAGCAGCTGGACGCCGCCCGCCGCGCCTGGGCGGAGGTCGCCAACACGGTCGTCCGCTACGAGCCGGTCACCCTGGTGGTCAACACCGGCGAGGGCGAGGCCGCCCGCCGCTACCTCGCCCCCGAGGTGGAGATCGTCGAACGGCCGCTGAACGACGCCTGGATGCGCGACATCGGCCCGTCCTTCCTGATCGGCGAGGACGGCGAACTCGCCGCCGCCGACTGGGTGTTCAACGGCTGGGGCGCGCAGTCCTGGGCCCGCTGGGACAAGGACCAGGACATCGCCGAGCACGTCGCCGGGCTGACCGGCGTGCGGCGCTTCGCCTCCCGGCTGGTCAACGAGGGCGGCGGCATCCACGTCGACGGCGAGGGCACCGTCCTGGTCACCGACACCGTGCAGCTCGGCGAGGGCCGCAACGCCGACTGGACCCGCGAGCAGGTCGAGGCGGAGCTCCACGCCCACCTGGGCACCAGCAAGGCGATCTGGCTGCCGCGCGGACTGACCCGCGACTACGACGAGTTCGGCACCCGCGGCCACATCGACATCGTCGCCGCCTTCGTCCGCCCGGGCACCGTGGTGGTCCACTCCCAGCCCGACCCGGCCCACCCGGACCACGCCGTCTGCCAGGAGCTCGCCGACCTGCTGCGCGCCGCCACCGACGCCCGCGGCCGCACCCTCGAAGTGATCGAACTCCCGGCCCCCACCGTGCTGTTCGACGAGGACGGCGAACCGGTCGACTACTCCTACATCAACCACTACGTGGCCAACGGCACCGTCGTGCTGTGCGCCTTCGACGACCCGCGCGACGAGCAGGCCAAGGCGATCCTGGAGAAGGCCTACCCCGGCCGCACCGTCGAACTGGTCGACGCCCGCGAGATCTTCGCCAACGGCGGCGGCATCCACTGCATCACCCAGCAGCAGCCGCGCGCCTAATGTTTCGGCAGGTCAAGCGCTCCGACCTGCCGAAATGACATTTCGGACCTTGCAGCTCCTGGCGGAAGGCGGCGGGATCTGGAGGTAGGTTTCCGAGATCGCCTCCCAGCCTCTCCCAATCGATCAAGAATCCGCATCGAGGTCGGGTTGTCGTGCACTTGGGGGCGCCCGGTGCAACCCGACCTCGACAGCCCGCGGGAGGGGGTCCCGTCTCCCCTCCCGTCTCCACCCTCCGCCGGAGCCCGAGCCCCCTCGCCGAGTGCCTACCTCGTCGTCGCCGACGCGCCAGGGGTGCCGCTGTGGCAGTTGTTCCGCGACGGGGGCGAGTAGCCACGCCAGCCCGTAGTGCCGGTTGAGCCCGGCGGCATCGCGCTCAGCGACCCCACGGCTGATGTACCACTGCGGCTCACCCATCGACTGCACCCAGGTGCCGTCCGGCCGGCGGATGCCCCACAGTGGCGCGCCGTCCGGACCGCGCCGCAGTTCCTCGATCCGGTGGACGGCCCGCACCGTCTGGCGGGCGGTCACGTCGGCTGCCCGGTGCAGGTGGCGGTGTGGAACTCCGCCCACAGGTCCCGGCGGTCGTCGATGCCGGACGAGCTGTGGCCGCCGAACCGAGTAGCGGCGCGTGCCAGGTGCTGCACGATCTCGCCCTCGACCAGCCGGTCTGCGCCGGCCAGGTCGACCCGGATGCGGGAGCACCCGCAGTCGAGCTGCTCCACCGGCACTTCCCCGTCCAGCAACGCGGCAACGACGGCGGCCTGCTCGAAGACCTCCCGCGCGACCGGGTCCACGCCGTTCATCCGGCACACGCGAGACGAACCTCGCGACTGCGCCCGTCCATCACGAACGCCAACCGCTGCGGCCCCCGTGCAAGGTGCCCCGCCAACAACCCGGGGTCGTGCAGCAACACCCGGTACGCCTCGGCCTGGTCCCACCCCAGCGGCAACGTCCGGAGCACGGCCCACAGAGCCTGTCCGGCTTCCTTCACCGTCGGGTAGGTGCGTTCGCCCATGACGCCCGGGATCTGCACGATGCAGGCGCCCGTCTCGGGTTCGAGAGCGGGGTCGGTGCCGGAGACGCACCGCGCGCACTGGCCGCACGGCCGGTGCGGAACATCGGCGGCATCGCCGACCGGCCACTCGATGCGGGGCCTGCGGCCCTGCCTGGTCTTCTCGGCCATGATGATCCCCTGTCGCATGCGGACGAAGGCGGCACCGAGCGCCATGTCTGGCCGCCGATCTGCCGCATCATCAGAATCGGCTGAATGCCCACGCAGGGCGATATCACGCCGGTGATCTCACCGTGAGATAGCTCTGCCGGAGGTTGACCGTGAGCAGTCCGCCCGCCCTGATGCCCCTGTCGCTGCCCGATGCGGCCTGGCGGCACTCGGACGTCCGCCATGCTCTGATCGACCGGCAGATGGGCGCCCTGCTGCGCTGGGTGCAGCACCACACCGGCGCCAGCCGGGGACGCATCGCCATGGCCATCGGCATGACGCAGTCCCGTGTCAACGAGATCATGAACGGGCGCAGAGAGGTCCACAGGCTCGACGTGTTCGAGCGGATCGCGGAGGGCCTGACCATGCCGGACAGCGCCCGCCAGGTGCTCGGCCTCGCCGCCCGTCAGCGGGCGAGCGCGGTGGCGTTCGACCTCGCCGCATGGCCGGAGATCGTCCGCGTCTACAGCGCCCAGGACGCCGCGGCTGCCGAGATCCAGCACGCCGCCCGGGCCACCGGCGAGATCGACGTCCTGGCCGTCCGCGGACTCGGCCTCCTCGGCCTCTCCAACAGCCTCCTGCGCCCCCACCTCGACCGCGACGGCGACGCCCCGCCGCGCCTGCGCGTGCTGCTGCTCGACCCGGACAGTCCGGCCGCCCGGCAGCGGGCCGTCGAGATCGGCGAATCAACCGAATCCCTGTCCAGCGGCATCCGCACCGCGGAGGCCCGGCTGCGCGAACTGGCGGACGCCGGTGGCGGGGTGGAGGTGTACCGGTACCGGACGCTGCCGGTCTGGCGGGTCATCAGGCTCGGCCCGGTGCTGTACGTCGGCGCGTTCGACGTCGGCCGGGAGGGGCACGAGTCCGCGACGTACAAGCTGGTCCGTACCCCCGGAGGCCCCTTGTGGGCGGGGTTCCGCAGGCTGTTTGATGCCCTGGTCGAGGACAGCACCCGCATCATCTGACGGAGGACCAGGTGGCCATCGAAGCCGAGCTGAAAGCGATCGTGCGCGACCCCGAGAGCGTGCTCGCCGCACTGGAGAAGACCGGCGGACCTGATCGGGTCGACGTCTACCAGGACACCTACTACGACGAGCCGGCGGGCGGCCTGATGGACGCCGATCGGGAGCTGCGCATCCGGACGGTGCACGGACCGGACTCCACCCGCACCGTGCTCACCTACAAGGGCGCCCGCGTGGATGCGGATTCCGGGTCGAAGCCGGAGTTCGAGACGAAGGTGGCCGACCCGGCCGCCGCTCACGAGATCTTCCGCGGTCTCGGGTACGTGCCTCGGATCGCCTTCGAGAAGCGGTGCCGGAACTACGACCTCACCGCCGATGGGCGCCAGGTGCTCGCCACGCTGGTCCGGGTGCCTGAGATCGACGGCACCTGGCTGGAGGTCGAGACGTCCGCCGCGGACGCGGCCGAACTGCCGGCCGCACTCGTCGTGGTGCGTGCCGTGCTGCACGGGCTCGGCATCGCCGACAGCGACCTCACCACCGAGCTGTACACCGACGCGGTCGCAGCCGCTCGCCCGTAACCCGGACGCACAAAACCGCCCCGCCTCCCGAAGGAGACGGGGCTGTGGTGTTCAGGGCCTGGTGACCAGGAAGGTTCGCCGGGCGATGCCAACTTCGACCAGTGCTGTCTCGCCCACCTCCGTCCAGCCCCTCCAATACGCGGCGCTACCGGGGTTTTCGCCAAGGCACTGGCAGTCGCAGTCGTCATGCTCTGCATCGCGGCAGCGGGTGTCGCACTTGCCGGTCGTCCGAAAGTCAATCGTCACCTTCACCGACCCGTAGCGTTCGGCCAACGCCTCGACAATGTCACGCATGTGGTTGCGGGCGATTGCCCAGCACTTGTCGGCCCGGTCCCAGCCTGGTCGAACCAGATCTCCCAGAACGCGGTGAATGAAGGCCAGGTTGTCCTTCAGCAACAGCCGCGCGCCTGACGCCCCCGCCCCGGCGGGTTCGCGCCGGGTACGGGCCCGACAGTGCACGTACTGTCGCGGCCGGTGGGAACACTGCTCCCCGGTCGGCGGTTTCCGGCCGGGGAGGCCGTTTTCCGGCCGACTTTCCGCGCCGCCGGCCGCGGGCGCGGCGCACCCCCCGGCCCTTCCCGGCGGCGTCGGCGCGGGCGGCGCCCGCTCCGCCGGCGGTCGGGGATCACCCGTCCTCGTCGATCTGGGCCCAGACGTCCGTGCGCCCGTCGGCGGTGACCGAGCCCCAGCGGTCGGCGGTGCGCAGGGCCTTGAGCAGTTCGCCCCAGCTCGGAGCGTCCTCGGGCGGGGCGGGGACGCTGATCCTGGTGCTGCTGACGGTGAGCCGCACGTCCGCCCGCGCACCCGTCGCCCGTTCGATCGCCGCCCACAGGTCGGCCGCACGCGTACTGATCTGCACCACTCCCCCAGGGGTACACGTAGACTAGGCATCTACACATAGAGTAGTGGCGCGAGGGATACTGTGTCACCAGTCGATTGGACCCGCACACCTTCGGAGGACGATCCATGACCACCAGCGGGCCCTCCGCCTACCTGCAGGTGGCCGAGCAGATCCGGGACCGGATCGCCGCGGGCGAGTACCCGCCCGGCAGCCGACTCCCGTCCCTGGCCGACCTCCAGGAGCAGTACGGCTTCTCCCACGGCGTCGGACAGTCCGCGTACCGGCTGCTGGAGCAGGAGGGGGTCGTGCTCGCCCAGCAGGGGCGCGGCTACTTCGTCCGCGAGCAGGAGGCGCACCGCACCCTGGTGCGGCGGCGGCCCGCGGACGGGGCGCCCGGGCCGGACAACGCCTTCCTCGCCGAACAGGGCGTCACCACCGGGCTGCGCAGCCAGTCCACCACCGAGGCCGCCACGGCCGACGTCGCCGAGCGCCTCGGCGTCGAGGCCGGCACCCCGCTGATGCACACCACGTACGTCTACCTGGTCGACGGCGAACCCGGGTACCTCGCCGACTCCTGGGAGCCGATGGCCGTCACCGGCCGGCACCTGATCGTGCTGCCCGAGGCCGGCCCGTACATCGGCCTCGGCGTCGCCGCGCGGATGGCCGTCATCGGCATCGAGGTCGGCGAGCCCGTCGAACTCGTCACCGCCCGCGGCCTCACCCGCGCCGAGGCCCAGACCCTCGCGCTGCTCCCCGGGGCGCCCGCCCTGGCCATCCGCCGCACCCACTACGACCAGGCCACCGGCCGCCCCGTCGAGACCGCCGACCTCGTGCTGCCCGGCGAGCGCTGGTCCACCCAGTACGGCCGCCGCCCCGGCGCCTGACCTCCCGCCACCGCTCCCCGGCCGGGCGAACCCCGCCGGGGAGCGGTGTGATGGGGGGCATGACCCCCGAACCCGTTCCCGAACCCGCCACCGAGCCTGTCGCCGGGCGCGACACCCTGGACGGCCTGGCCGCCGAACTGCTCCGCCTCGCCCCCGGCCTCGACCCCGGCCCGGCCACCGCCCTGCTCCGCCGCGCCTACCGCGCCGGGCGCGCCGACGGCCGCCGGGAGACCGTCGAGAGCCGCGAACACGGCGGCTGGTGACCCCCCTCCCACCCCGTGCGGGAGACTGGACCCGAACAGTCGACGCACCGAGGAGTACGGATGGCGCAGCCCCGCACCCGTCGGCCGGCGCGCCCCCGCGAAGAGGTCTACGCCGCCGCCCGCACCGCGATCGCCGAACACGGCCTGGCCCGGCTCACCATGGCCGGCCTCGGCGAGCAGCTCGGCATGAGCGCCGGCCACCTCCTCTACTACTTCGGCAGCAAGGACCAGCTCCTGCTGGAGACCCTCCGCTGGAGCGAGGCCCAGCTCGGCGAGCGGCGCGGCCGCGAACTCGCCCGCCGCGAGGCACCCGTCCTCGAACGGCTCGCCCGCTACCTGGAGCTGTACCTGCCGGAGGGGCCCGGCGACCCGCGCTGGATCCTGTGGATCGAGGTGTGGAGCCGCTCCCCCGGCACCGCGGACCTCCGCCAGGGCCAGCACGAGATCGAGGCCCCCTGGCAGGACGACCTGACCGCCCTCCTCGACGAGGGCCGCGAAACCGCCGTCCTCCCCCCGGCCACCCCCACCGCCGCCCGCGCCACCCAGCTGCGCGCCCTCCTCGACGGCCTCGCCGTCCCCCTCGCCATCGGCCTGCCCGGCACCACCCGCGAAAGCGCCCTCGCCCACGCGACCTCCGCCGCGCACGCCCTGCTGGGCCTGTGAGAACGGCGGGGCTCCCGCTGTTCCCCGGGCCCGGCTCCTGGGTGCTCAGTCCGTCCAGACCGCCACCGCGGTGCGGTCGTCCGCGTAGCCCTTGGCGCGGACCTGGATCTGGCGGAGGAAGTCGACGGTGCCGGGCGGGTGCGGGTGGGCCCAGTGGCTGGAGAGGAAGTGGGCGACCGCGGGCTCCTCGGCGATCGGGGTGGCCAGGCCCGGGGTGCAGAGCAGCAGGATGTCGCCGGAGGTGGCCGGGACGAGGCGGAAGCGGAACGGCCGGGGCGCGGGCATCGACGCCGGGGGCAGCGGGGGCTGCCCGTCGGGGTGGTGGAGCAGCCGGGCCGCGTAGGCGTCGATCCAGTGGCCCGAGCGCAGCAGGTAGAGGCCGCCGGGGCCGGTGCCGAACGCGGCGCGGTGGGTCGCGGCCGGGTCGGCGGACATCAGCAGGCAGTGCAGCGAGGCGGTCTCCTCGGGCGGCAGGTCGGACGGCGCGTCGCCGTCCTGCGCGGCCTCCTGCGCCGCCTCCTCCGCGGCGCTGCGCAGCTGGGCCGCCGAACGCAGGGCGATCCGCTGGAGGCCGTAGCGCAGACGGTCGCGGGCCCCGGCCCGCAGGTCGGCAGCGAGTTCGGCCCGGCTGCGGCCGATCGCGGCGGCCAGCTGCCGAGCGGACTCGGCGGCCGCGGCCGACCCCCACTGGGCGTTGGCCCGGCGGGCGGGCGCGGCCAGCACGGTCAGGACGAGCGCCTCCTCGCCCTCGCCGAACCGGACGGTGAGCAGGGCGTCGGTGCGGGGCTCGCCCCGGTAGCGGGCCGAGTCGCCGCGGATGGACACCGCCCGCAGCGTGGTGCCCCCGAACTGGGCGCCGTCGATGGCGGTGTCGGGCACCACGGCGGCCAGCCCGGCCGGGTCGGCGGCGGCCAGTGCGGTGGGCTCGGGCGCGTACGTCGGGGGCCGCTCCCCACGTGCGGCACGGCGGGCTCCTGCGGACGCCCCCGCCAGGGCGCGGCCCGCTCGGGCTGCGGGCGGTCCACCACCGTCTGCGCGGGCGCGGGCTCGGGCTCGGGCTCCGACGCCGGTTCCGGTTCGGCCACCGGAAGGCCCGCCACCGTCTGCGCGGGCGCGGGCGCGGGCTCGGGCTCCGACGCCGGTTCCGGTTCGGCCACCGGAAGGCCCGCCACCGTCTGCGCGGGCGCGGGCGCGGGCTCGGGTTCCGACGCCGGTTCCGGTTCAGCGGCCGGAAGGTCCGTCAGCGTCGGCGTTGGCTCCCCGACCGGCCCCGCAGTCGGTTCTTCGGCCGGTTCTTCGACCGCTTCCGCCGCCGGTTCTTTCGAGAGGTTCGGCTGGAGGTCGGGCCAGGCCGCCTCGGCCCAGCTGCGCGGCGAGGGCTCGATCGGCGGCTCCTCCCCGACCGGCGCGTCCTCCTCCCTCACGGGCGCCGGGGCCGGAACCTGCGCGGGGGCGTCCTGCGGGGGTCGGCGCTGCGGGGCGATGAGTCCGGCGGCGGTGGTGAACCAGTCGTCGACGGTCCCGGCACCGGTGTCGGCGGCGGGGGTGTCGGGCAGGGTGTCGGCCGGGCCCGTGTAGACGGTGTGCCACCAGGCGTCGTCGGGACGGGGCTGCCTGGGTGCGCCCTGCTCGTTCAACTGACCGCTCCTGATCCGTGAGGGGGCCGGACGTCAGGTCATTCTTCCGAAGGACGAGGACGGTGTCCGGGATTCGGAACATCGCGCGGACGTCCGGGAAGGGTTCCGGCCACAGGTGGTGCACCGGCGGACGGGCCCGGTCCGGACGAGCCCGAACAGGGTCTTCGGGGGCAGGGGTGAAGGGCGTTCGGCCGGAAAATGAGAGACCAGGAGGGGCACCGCTTCACCCGATCGGCTGATTAATATGTGCGCATGGCCGCGCCAGGATCTCGTACCCGCCCCGGGGGGCCCGCATTCGCGGTGCTCCGTCCGGTGGCGGTGCTGTGGTCCCTGCTGCTGGCCGCGCTGCTCGCGATGCTGCCGTGCACGGCGAGCGCCCGGACGCTGAGTTCCCCGGCTTCCGCCCCCGGCCAGGAGTCGCACGGCGCGTCCGCGCGTCCGGGCCAGGCCCCCGCCGGGCCGTCCGCACGGACGACCGGCGGGACCACCGCAGCAACCACCGCCGGTACGGCCGTAGCACGCACGGCCGCGGGGACGGCGCCCCTGTCGCACCACCTGCCGTCGGCCGCGGGCGTCCCGGGCGCGGACGTCATCCTGTGCGCCGCGGAGGTCCCGGACCCGGGGCCCGGCCACGGCTGCTCCAGCCACCCCTTCTGCGGCCCCGAGTCGCACCTGCCGAACGCGCCCCCGCAGCCCGGCACGGCCGTCCGACCGCAGTTGGTCGCCCCGCCGGTGACGCCCGCCGCCTCGGCCTGCGCTGTCCCGACGGGGTCGCACCACGCGCCCGACCTGCACGTCCTGCAGGTTCACCGGTCCTGAGCGGAACCCACCGCCGACCTGCGCCCCGCCCGGCGGGGAGGTCGTCGGCTCCGCTGCCCCCACCACACCGCAGACCGCCGTGCTCGTCGCGGCGGGGACAAGGAAGACACCCATGGGTTCCGCCTCGAAGCAGTCCAACCCCACCGGCAAGCAGCCCAAGCCGGGCAGCAAGTCCGCCCAGCAGGCCGACCGCCGGGCCCGGATCGCCGAGCTGCGCGCCGTCGAGCAGCGCCGCGAGCGCCGCAACAAGATCCTCACCATCGGCATCTCGTCCGCCCTGGTGCTCGCCATGATCGGCGGCGGCACCTGGCTGGCGCTGGACGCCAAGGACAAGAGCGACAAGAAGGCGGCGGCGGCCAAGGCCTCGGCCGACGCGGCGCAGAAGGCCAAGGACGACGCCGCGAAGGCCGACATCCCGGGCCTGCAGACCTTCGGCAAGCTCAGCCAGAACCACGTCCAGACCGACGTGAAGTACCCGCAGACCCCGCCGGTCGGCGGCGACCACAACCCGGTCTGGCAGACCTGCATGGGCAACGTCTACGACAAGCCGGTCAAGAACGAGAACGCGGTCCACTCGCTGGAGCACGGCGCGGTCTGGGTCACCTACAACGGCAAGGCCACCCCCGAGGACATCAAGACCCTCAGCGACAAGGTCAAGGCCACCCCGTACAGCCTGATGAGCCCGTACCCGGACGAGCAGGGCACCATCACGCTGACCGCGTGGAGCAACCAGCTGGTGGTGGACTCCGCCAGCGACCCGCGGGTGGAGACCTTCTTCGCCAAGTTCGTGCAGGGCCCGCAGACGCTGGAGCAGGGCGCCAGCTGCAGCTCGGGGCAGATGTGACCGCGGCCCCCGCCGGCGACGGGCCGGAGCAGGAGTCCGCGGAACAGGAGTCCGCGGAGCACGAGGACGGGTACGGGCCGGAGCAGCCGGCCGCCCGGCGCGGTCGGCGGGCGTTCTGGTGGCCCGCCGCGCTGGCGGCCGTGGTCGCGCTCGGGCTCGGCGTCCCGGCGCTGGTCTCGGGCGGCACGCCCGCGTCCGGCAGTTCGGCGGCCGCCTCGGCGGCCCCGGCCGCTCCGGCCACCGACTCGGCGGACGCCGGGTTCGCCCGCGACATGGCCACGCACCACCAGCAGGCCATCGACATGTCGTTCATCGTCCGGGACCGCACCCAGGACGAGGCGGTGCGCGGCTTCGCGTTCGACATCATCAACACGCAGGCCAACCAGCGCGGCATGCTGATGGGCTTCCTCGACCAGTGGGGCCTGTCGCAGAGCACCACCGCCAAGCCGATGGCCTGGATGGGGCACACCTACGAGGCGCACGACGGCTCGCTGATGCCCGGCATGGCGACCAACACCGAGCTGGACAAGCTCCGTTCGCTCAGCGGGCGGGACGCCGAGGTGTTCTTCCTACAGCTGATGATCAAGCACCACCGGGCGGGCGCCGAGATGGCCCAGGCGTACGTGGACGCGGGGACGAACGCCCCGGAGAAGCGGCTCGCCCAGGGCATGGTCGACGCGCAGCACGCCGAGATCCAGCTGATGACCGACATGCTCGCCGAGCGCGGCGCCCAGCCCGTTCCCTGAGCCGCCGGGCACCCGCCCGCCCGCACGTCGCGCCGGAGGGCGCCGCCCCGGAGCACCCGGGACGGCGCCCTCCGGCGGTGTCGGGCCCGCTCACCCTCGGCGCTACCGGGCCCGCTCAGTCCCGGCAGAGCCGGACGGCCAGCACGGCGACCGCCGCGAGCAGCAGCGGGACGATCCGGCCGCCCGCCGCCGCCCCGGCCCGGTGGACGGCCAGCACCGGCAGCGCGGTGCCGAGCGCGGTGCCCAGGCTGCGCACCATGTTGACCAGCCCGCCGCCGACGGCCGAGCTCGGCGCGGGGATCGCCCGCATCACCAGGGCGTTGTTGGCGGGCAGCAGCAGTCCGAGGCCGTAGCCGGTGAGCAGCAGCGGCGCGGCGGTCGTCCAGGGGCCGGGGGCGGGCAGCGCGGCGAGGGCGAGCAGTCCGGCGGCGGCGGTGAGCGCGCCGCAGCGGCAGCGGGCGGCGTCGCTCCAGCGGCGGGCAGCAGGGCGCCGCCGACGGTGGCGGCGAGGGCGAACGCGGCGGGCAGGGCGGTGATCGCGGCGCCCGCGGCGGTGGCGGCGGTGCCGCGTCCGGCGAGGACGGCGGGTTCCAGCACGAGCGGGCAGAACAGCAGCAGGTAGCCGATCAGCGCGACCAGCAGCCCGGCCCGGATGCCGGGGGTGTTGACCAGGCCGGGCGGGACGAGCGGGCGGTCGGCGCGGCGTTCCTGCCGGACCAGGGCGAGCGTGCCCGCGGCGGCGGCGGCGAGCAGCGCGACGACCGCCCGACCGGGCAGCGGCAGGCCGGAGGCGGCGGACAGGGCGAGCAGCAGCGCGGTGGAGGACACGGCCAGCAGCAGCAGTCCGGCCAGGTCGAACCGTCCCTCGGGCCGCGCCGTCCGGGCCGGGCGGCGGCCGTCGGGGAAGGTGCGCGGCAGCAGGAACCAGCCCGCCAGCATCCCGAGCACGCCGATCGGCACGTTGACCCAGAACGCCCAGCGCCAGGAGGCGTGGGCGACCAGCAGGCCGCCGAGGGTCGGGCCGAGCGCCAGGCCGAGCGCCTGGGCGGCGGCCTGCACGCCGAGCGCGGGGCGCATCGCCCGCCCGGGGACGCCGCGGGCGACCAGGGCGACGCTGTTGGCCTGCATCATGGCGCCGCCGACGGCCTGCACCGCCCGGCAGGCGACCAGCACGCCCAGGTTCCCGGCCAGTCCGGCGCCGAGCGAGGCGGCCGCGAAGACCGCGAACCCGCCCAGGTACACGGTCTTGCGGCCGACCAGGTCGGACAGCCGCCCGACCGGGGCGAGCAGCGCGACCAGCACCAGCAGGTACGCCAGCGAGACCCATTCGACGGCGGCGAAGGAGGCGCCGAAGCGGGCTTCCAGGGCGGGGAAGACCAGCGCGGTGACGCTGGCGGTGAGCTGGCCGAGGAACGCGCCCAGGCAGACGGTGCCGACGGCCAGCCAGTGCGCGTGCGGCCAGCGGGCGACGGCGCGGGGGCGGGGGCGTTCGGCGAGTTGCAGGGTGTCGAGCAGCCGGGAGGCGGCCACGGGTTCAGCCATGCGCCGAACATATCTGCTTCCGACATACTCGCTCAAGGAGTGGTTCCGGCCCCGAACAATCTCTCCCGAGCGATCTTCCCGGGCGATCCCGGGCGAGCGGCTCCGGCGGCCGCCCGGCGCCGCCGCTCCCCCGGTCGGACAGCCGTGCGTTTCGGCCGGTCGACGGGTGGACTCCCGGCGGTCCGCCGGTTGCCGGACGCTACGCTGTCCGGCATGTCTTCGCAGCCCCAGCCCGTTCCGAACCCGCCAGGTGCCGAGGGCGCGGGCACCGACGCACTCGCCGGGGCGCAGCAGCTCACCGACGTGATCACCCGGCTGCGCCGGGCGCTGCGGAGCTCGATCCGCTCCGAGTTCCCCTGGGAGGCGCTGCCGATGGCCCAGGTCGAACTGCTCCAGACCCTCGCCGCCTCCCCGCTGCGGGTGGGCGAACTGGCGGCCCGTCAGCGGCTGGCCCCCAACACCGTCAGCGGCCTGATCTCCAAGCTGCTGGACGCCGGACTGGTCGACCGCCAGCCCGACCCGGGCGACCGCCGCACCGCCCGGATCGCCCTCACCGAGGCCGGCCACCAGCAGCTGCGCGACTGGCAGAGCGCCCACGAGCGCCGCCTCGCCGCCGCCCTGGCCGGTCTGTCCCCCGTCGACCGCGAGGCGGTCATGCGCGCCCTGCCCGGCCTCGACCTGCTCGCCCGCTCCCTGGCGGGCACCGACCCGACGCGCTGAGGCCCGACGCGCCGAGGCCCGCCGGGGCCCTTCCCGGGTCAGAACAGCCGGTCGCCGCTCTCGTGCGCGAGCAGCCAGCGCTTGGCGTCGATGCCGGCGGCGAAGCCGGTGAGGCTGCCGTTGGCGCCCAGCACCCGGTGGCAGGGGCGGACGATCAGCAGCGGGTTGGCGCCGACCGCGCCGCCGACCGCGCGCACCGCCTGGGGCGACTGACCTGCGGCATCGGCGAGTTGGCCGTAGGTGAGGGTGGTGCCGTACGGGATGTCGTCGAGGGCGTCCCAGATCTGCTGCCGGAAGGGCGTGCCGAGGGGGGCGAGCGGCAGGTCGAAGGCGGTGCGCTCGCCGGCGAAGTACGCGGTGAGCTGCTCGACGGCGGGGGCGAGCGCGTCGGCGTCGGGCCGCCAGTGGGCGGCGGGTTCGGCGAGCGCGCCCTTCTGGCCGGGGGCGGTGACGGCGCTCAGCGCGAAGGCGCCGTCGGCGTCGAGGGTGCCGCTGAGCAGCAGGGTGCCGAGCGGGCTGTCCATGGTGGTGAACACGGTGGTGGGCGCGGTGGTCGGTGCGGTGGTCGGTGCGGTGCTGGTCACGGCTGGTCCTTCACGGTCGTGCGGGTGTCGGTGGCGCGGGTGCCGGTGGCAGGGCGGCCGGTGGCAGGGCTGCCGGTGGCAGGGCTGCCGGTGGCGCGGGTCCGGTCGGCGGCGGCCGACCACAGGTGGTGCAGGGCGTAGGAGCGCCAGGGCGCCCAGCGGGCGGAGCGTTCGGCGGCGGCCCGCGGTTCGCCGCTCTCGCCGAGCGCGCGCAGGCCGTCGCGGACGCCGATGTCGGTGGGGAGGAACACGTCCGGGTCGGCGAGGGCGCGCATCCGCAGGTAGCCGACCGTCCACGGGCCGATGCCGGGCAGGGCGAGCAGTTCGGCGGCGGCCTGTTCGCGGTCCACGCCGGGGTCGAGCCGGACGGTGCCGTCGGCGAGCGCCGCGCACAGGCCGAGCAGGGCGCGGCGCCGGGCCTGCGGCATCGCCAGGTGTTCCGGGTCGGCGGCGGCCAGCGCGGCGGCGGTGGGGAACAGCAGGCGCAGTCCGCCGTCGGGGGCGGGCAGCGCGGTGCCGTAGCGCTCGGCGAGCCGGCCGGCCAGGGTGCGGGCGGCGGCCACGGTGACCTGCTGGCCGAGCACGGCGCGGACGGCGAGTTCGTGCGGGTCGACGTGGCCGGGCGAGCGCAGTCCGGGGCGGGCGGCGGCGAGCGGGGCGAGCAGCGGGTCGGCGGCGAGGCGGGCGTCCACCGCGTCCGGGTCGGCGTCCAGGTCGAACAGGGCGCGCAGCCGGTGCACGGCGGTGGTCAGGTCGCGCAGGTCGGTGAGGGTGAGCCGGCAGTCCAGCCAGCCGCGGTCGGGGCGGTCGCCCGGGGCGAGCCCGTCGACCTCGGCCAGGCCCTGCCCGTACGGGAGGGCCAGCGTGCGCCGGTAGGTGCGGACGCCGGGGAGCGGGCCGGGGACGACCTCCTCGACGCCGGGGACGGCCCGCAGCGCGAGGAAGTCGAGCAGGTGGCCGGTGTCGGCGGCGCCCCGGTAGGCCAGCCGCAGGGCGAGCGTGCCGCCCCCGGCGGGGCTGCGGCGGTGGCCGCCGTGCTCGGTGCGCAGCGCGGACGGGGTGCGGTCGTACACCTCGCGGATGGTGTCGTTGAACTGCCGGACGGAGGCGAAGCCGGCCGCGAACGCCACGTCGGTGACCGGCAGTTCGGTGGTCTGCAGGAGCAGCCGGGCGGTCTGGGCGCGCTGGGCGCGGGCCAGCGCGAGCGGGCCGGCGCCGAGTTCGGCGGTCAGCTGCCGCTGGAGCTGCCGGGAGCTGTAGCCGAGCCGGGAGGCCAGGCCGGCGACGCCCTCGCGGTCGACCACGCCGTCCCCGATCAGGCGCATGGCGCGGCCGACCAGGTCGGCGCGGTGGTTCCACTCGGGCGAGCCGGGCACGGAGTCCGGCCGGCAGCGGCGGCAGGCCCGGTAGCCGGCGCCCTGGGCGGCGGCCGCGGTGGGGTAGAAGGTGCAGTTGGTGCGCTTGGGGGTGGTGGCCGGGCAGCTCGGACGGCAGTAGATGCCGGTGGTCCGCACCGCCGTGAAGAACACCCCGTCGAAGCGGGCGTCCCGGCTGTCCACGGCCCGGTACCTGGTCTCGTCGTCGATCACGCCTTCCAGTCTGCGCGATCCCCGGGGCGCCGACTGGCGGGAATCGGACATCGCCGTGGCGGGCGCCGAACCGGCCGTTCCGCATCGGGGCGGGTTCTCCCGAACCGGATGCGCGGGTTCCTCTGGTGGCGGCGTTCCGGCGTCGATAGCGTGCGAACACCATTCACCGCGTCCATGAACTGGAGTGCGCATGAACAAGAACTCCGTACGCCCGGACAAGTCGGCCGAGTGCGGCGGCTGGTTCCCCTTCGGGTGGTTCCCCTTCGCCTGAGCACCGCCCTGCCGGTGACGCGACGGCCCGGGCCCGCACCCCGCGAGGGGCGGGCCCGGGCCGTCGGCGCGCGGGGTCAGGGCCTGGGGTGGGAGCGGGCCGCCTTCGTGAGGTTCTTGCGGTGGCGGGCGCGTTCGGCGCGCAGGCGGGCGTCGGTGCGGGCGGCGATCCAGTCGTTCTCGCGCTGGAGCTTGAGGTAGCTCTCCCAGCGGCGCTCGGGGAGGGTGCCGTCGGCGAGGGCGGCGCGGACCGCGCAGCGGGGCTCGGTGCGGTGGGAGCAGTCGGCGTAGCGGCAGTCGGCGGCGATGGCGCTGATGTCGGCGAAGGCCTGGTCGATGCCCTCGCCGCCGAAGAGGCCGACGCCGCGCAGGCCGGGGGTGTCGATGACGGCGCCGCCGCCGGGGATCGGGACGAGCTCGCGGACGGTGGTGGTGTGGCGGCCCTTCTCGTCCACCGAGCGGACCTGCTGGACCGTCATCGCGGCCGTCCCGGTGAGCGCGTTGGTGAGGGTGGACTTGCCGGCGCCGGACTGGCCGATCAGGGCGCAGGAGCCGGTGGCCCGGGCGCGCAGCGCGTCCATCCCCGCGCCGGTTCCGGCGCTGACCGTCAGGACGGTGACACCGGGTGCGATCGACTCCACGTCCGCCCGGACGAAGTCGCCGTCGTGGACCAGGTCGGACTTGGTCAGGACGATCAGCGGTTCGGCCCCGGACTCCCAGGCGAGGGCGAGCAGGCGCTCGATCCGGCCGGGATCGGGTTCCGCGGCGAGCGAGACGGCGATCAGTACGGTGTCGACGTTGGCGGCCAGGACCTGGCCTTCGGAGCGCTTGTGGGCGCCTTTGCGGATGATCGCGGTGGTGCGGGGCAGCACCGTCGCGAGGGCGGGTGCGGGCCGGGCGGCGGGGTCGTAGGCGACCCAGTCCCCGGTGCACGGGTTGTGCGCGGTGTCGGCCGTCATGACCGGGCGGGTGGCGGCGCGCCGCACGGCGGGCCCACCCGTCTCCGGGTCGACGAGCAGCACCTCGCAGCTGCCGCGGTCCATCCGGACGATCCGCCCGGGGAGCAGCCCGGACGCGGCGAGCGGGGCGAACGCGGCGGCCCGCCCGTCCGTCCAGCCGAGCCCGGCGAGCGGGTGCGCGGAAGCGGTGCGGGGGTGGTCGGGAGCGGTGACGGGGTGGTCGGGAGCGGTGACGGGGTCGTGCACGGTGATCAACGGGGACCCTTCGGGGGAACGGGCGGCCCCGGCCGGTCGGCGTCAGCGCGTGGGCGACGCCGGAAGACGGCGGACCGGGAGCCAGGGGGTGACGGACTCGGTGGACTTCCGAACGCGGGGGAAAACACCTGCGTGAACCGGCCTCACGGCCCTCACCTCCTTCCTTCTCCGGACTCGCCTCGCGCACCCCGCCCGGGGTGCGCTCGATCGGCGGACGCCACGCTAGCGGCCGCCCGCCGGCCGCGCCACCGGTTTTCCCGGGGCGCGGTTCACCGGCCCGGGCGGCGGCGGCGCTCGGTGCCGATCCGGCCGGCGATCCGGCGCCGGACGTCGCGGGGCGGCAGGAAGCCGGCCCAGCGCTCGGGGTACTCGCTGGGGACGGGGTGGTCGTCGTCCTCGTCGAAGAGCTCCTCGTCGTGGCCGTCGGCCAGGCCGAACTGGCGGGCCCGTTCGGCGCGTTCGACGGCGCGGCGGGCGGCCGCCTCCCGGCCGCGCTGGACGGCGGCGTCCTCGGCGATCCGCTCGTTCTCGGCCCGGGCGTCGGCGGTCTCGACGGTGGGCCAGCGGCGGTCGATGGCGGCGTTCATGGCGGCGCCGATGAGCACGGCCAGCGCCACCACGAAGATCCACAGCAGCACGGCGACGGGGGCGGCGAGCGAGCCGTAGACGGAGTGGCCCTCGACCGAGCTGACCAGGTAGAGCCGCAGGGCGACGCTGCACACCACCAGGACCAGCAGGGCGACCAGCGCGCCGGGGATGTCCTCGCGCCAGGGCGTGGAGACCGGCACGGCCACGTGGTAGAGGGTGGTGAGGAAGACCACCAGCAGGATGATCGCGGCCGGCCAGTAGACCCCGGTGATCGCCCCGGCCCAGCTCGGGAAGGTGTTGATCAGCAGGCCGGGCCCGGCGACCAGCAGCGGCAGCACCAGCGAGCCGATGACCAGGGCGCCGAGGTAGAGGCCCAGCGACATCAGCCGGGTCTTGACCAGGCCGCGCTTGCCGTCGAGGCCGTACATGACGGTGATGGTGTCGATGAAGATGTACAGCGCCCGGGAGCCGGACCAGAGCGAGAGCAGGAAGCCGATCGAGATCAGGTCGGGCCGGGCGCTGTCGAAGACGTCCTGCAGCAGGGGTTGGACGATCTCGTCGATGGAGCTCTGTGAGAGCACCGTCCCAGCTGCTGAGACGATGTCGTTCTTGAGCTTGTCGATGGTGCCGGCGCCGAGGATGTCGTCGAGGTAGCCGAGGGTGCCGGCCAGGCAGAGCAGCAGCGGCGGGATGGACAGCAGGGTGAAGAAGGCCGCCTCCGCCGCGAGTCCGGTGACCCGGTACTCGACGCAGGTGTTGGTGGTGTCCTTCACCAGCGCCCACAGGGTGCCGTACCAGGTGGTTCGCTTGGCGGCGCGGCGCCGTCCGCCGCGTCGGCGGGAGGCCCGATCGCCGGCCGGCCCGGGTCCTTGGGCCGGGTGGGGGGTACTGCCTGCTCCTTGCACGCCCCTACGGTATCGGCCCGGGCCGCGCGGCCGGTGCGCCACCGGCCCGAACCGGCGGCGGGCGGGGCCCGGAGCAGCGGCAGTTCGGGCTTCGTCCCACCATGCGGAACGCTGGAGTCCAGGATTCGGACGTTAGTGGACCGCGAGTCGCTCGCCGTGCGAATCTCTTGCCATGTCTAGCGCCGGAACCACCCTAGTTGGCCGACTCCACGTCGACCTCCTTCGCGTGTCCAGCGCCATCTGTCCGGTGACCTGAGCCCTCCGTACGCCGCACCGCACCGGCGCCATCCCCGCCGTCGCGGATGTGCGCAAGACCCGCCCGGCCAGCGTCACCCCTCCCGCCGCCTGCGTAGAACGCCGCAGGTGGGAGCGGAGCGCGTCCGGGGACCGCCAGCACCTCGCACCTGCCAAGCCGCTCAAAGGACTGACACCATGGCCCGCACTCCCGAAACGGTCGAGCCTCAGGACGGCGCCGCCCCCGCGGCCCGCCCCGCCGCCCGCAAGGTGACCCGCCACCGCGGCGAGGGCCAGTGGGGCATGGGGCACTTCACGCCGCTCAACGGCAACGAGCAGTTCAAGAAGGACGACGACGGTCTCAACGTGCGGACGCGGATCGAGACGATCTACGCCCACACCGGCTTCGCCGGGATCGACCCCAACGACCTGCGCGGCCGGATGCGCTGGTGGGGCCTGTACACCCAGCGCAAGCAGGGCATCGAGGGCGGCAAGACCGCCGTCCTGGAGCCGCACGAGCTCGAGGACGAGTTCTTCATGATGCGGGTGCGCATCGACGGCGGCCAGCTGACGGTGGCCCAGCTGAAGGCGATCGGCGAGGTCTCCGAGCAGTACGCCCGCGGCACCGCCGACCTGACGGACCGGCAGAACGTCCAGTACCACTGGGTGCGGATCGAGGACGTCCCGGCGATCTGGCAGAAGCTGGAGGCCGTCGGCCTGTCCACCACCGAGGCGTGCGGCGACTGCCCGCGCGTGGTGATCGGCTCCCCCGTCGCGGGCATCGCCGAGGACGAGATCATCGACGGCTCCTGGGCGATCGACGAGATCCACCGCCGCTACATCGGCAGCAAGGAGTTCTCCAACCTGCCGCGCAAGTTCAAGACGGCGATCTCCGGCTCGCCGCTGCTCGACGTGGTGCACGAGATCAACGACATCGCCTTCGTCGGCGTGGTCCACCCCGAGCACGGCCCGGGCTTCGACCTGTGGGTCGGCGGCGGCCTGTCCACCAACCCGAAGCTGGGCGTGCGGCTCGGCGCCTGGGTGCCGCTGGAGGAGGTCCCGGACGTCTGGGCCGGCGTGATCGGGATCTTCCGCGACTACGGCTACCGCCGCCTGCGCAACCGCGCCCGGTTGAAGTTCCTGGTCGCCGACTGGGGCCCGGAGAAGTTCCGCCGGGTGCTGGAGGACGAGTACCTGAAGCGCGCGCTGGTCGACGGCCCGGCGCCGCAGGAGCCCAGCAACCGCTGGCGCGACCACGTCGGCGTGCACCGGCAGAAGGACGGCAACTTCTACGTCGGCTTCGCCCCGCGGGTCGGCCGGGTCAACGGCAAGCTGCTCGGCCAGATCGCCGACCTGGCCGCCGAGCACGGCTCGGGCCGACTGGCCACCACCGTCGAGCAGAAGATGATCGTGCTCGACGTCGCCGAGGAGCAGGTCGCCCCCCTGGTGGCCGGCCTGGAGGCACTGGACCTGCGGGTCACCCCGTCCACCTTCCGCCGCGGCACGATGGCCTGCACCGGCATCGAGTACTGCAAGCTGGCGATCGTCGAGACCAAGGGCCGCGGCCAGTCCCTGATCGACGAACTGGAGCGCCGCCTGCCGGAGTTCGACGAGCCGCTGAGCATCAACATCAACGGCTGCCCGAACGCCTGCGCCCGCATCCAGACCGCCGACATCGGCCTCAAGGGCCAGCTGGTCGTCGACGCGAACGGCGAGCAGGTCGAGGGCTTCCAGGTGCACCTGGGCGGCGCGCTCGGCCTGGACGCCGGCTTCGGCCGCAAGGTCCGCGGCCTGAAGGTCACCAGCGCCGAACTGCCCGACTACGTCGAGCGGGTGCTGACCCGCTACCAGGCGGACCGCCAGGAGGGCGAGCGCTTCGCCCAGTGGACGGTCCGGGCCACCGAGGAGCAGCTGTCGTGAGCGAACGTGCCGCGCCCTTCTACTGCCCGTACTGCGGGGACGAGGACCTGCGCCCGTCCGAGAGCGGCCACGGCGCGTGGGAATGCCGGGCGTGCCGCCGGGGCTTCCAGTTGAAGTTCCTCGGACTGCTGTCAACGACCGACGGGGGTAACGGACATGACGACCGCGACTGACTACGAGGCGATAGCCGTCGCCGCGGGCCGCGAGCTGGAGGAGGCCACCGCGCAGGACGTCCTGCGCTGGGCGGCCGACACCTTCGGCAAGCGGTTCTGCGTGACGTCCTCGATGGAGGACGCGGTGGTCGCCCACCTGGCCTCCACCGCGCTGCCCGGCGTGGACGTGGTCTTCCTGGACACCGGCTACCACTTCCCGGAGACCATCGGCACCCGGGACGCGGTCGCCGCGACCATGCCGGTCAACGTGATCACGCTGACCCCGAAGCTCACCGTGGCCGAGCAGGACGCCCGGTACGGGCCGAACCTGCACGACCGCGACCCGGACCAGTGCTGCTCGCTGCGCAAGGTCGAGCCGCTGAACCGCGGCCTGGGCGGCTACGACGCCTGGGCGACCGGCCTGCGCCGCGACGAGTCGCCGTCCCGCGCCAACACCCCCGTGGTGGCCTGGGACCCGAAGCGCCGCAAGGTGAAGATCGCCCCGATCGCCCGCTGGACCCAGGCCGACGTGGACGCGTACGTCCAGGCCAACGGGGTGCTGCTGAACCCGCTGCTGTGGGAGGGCTACACCTCGATCGGCTGCTCGCCGCTGTCCTGCACCGCCAAGCCCGGCGAGGGCGAGGAGGGCCGGGCCGGCCGCTGGGCGGGCTCCGGCAAGACCGAGTGCGGCATCCACCTCTGATCCGCGCCACCCACCGAACCACCGTCACCGACCTTCAGGAGTAACCACCGTGACCACCGCCGACACTCTGGCCGCGGGCCGCGAGCGCGGCGCCACCGTGTGGCTGACCGGCCTGCCCAGTGCGGGCAAGACCACCCTCGCGTTCGCGCTGGCCGAACGGCTGCGCGCCGAGGGCCACCGGGTCGAGGTGCTGGACGGTGACGAGATCCGCGAGTTCCTCTCCAAGGGCCTCGGCTTCACCCGCGAGGACCGGCACACCAACGTCACCCGGATCGGCTTCGTCGCCGAGAAGCTGGCCGCCAACGGCGTCAAGGTGCTCGCCCCGGTGATCGCCCCGTTCGCCGACTCCCGCGCCGCGGTGCGCGAGCGGCACGCCGCCCACGGCACCGAGTTCCTGGAGATCCACGTCGCCACCCCGGTCGAGCTCTGCTCCGAGCGGGACGTCAAGGGCCTGTACGCCAAGCAGGCGGCCGGTGAGATCTCCGGGCTGACCGGGGTCGACGACCCGTACGAGGCCCCCGAGAAGCCGGAGCTGCGGCTCCAGACGCAGGGCCGCTCGGTGGCCGAGTCCGCCGGGGAACTGCACGCCTTCCTGACCGAGAGGGGCTTGGCATGACCGTCACCACCCAGCGCCTGTTCCGGGCCGAGGACACGCCCTTCGCGCTGTCCCACCTGGACGCCCTCGAAGCGGAGTCGGTGCACATCTTCCGCGAGGTCGCGGGCGAGTTCGAGCGGCCGGTGATCCTGTTCTCCGGCGGCAAGGACTCCATCGTGATGCTGCACCTGGCGCTGAAGGCGTTCGCGCCCGCGCCGGTGCCCTTCGCCCTGCTGCACGTGGACACCGGGCACAACTTCCCCGAGGTGCTGGCCTACCGGGACCGCGCGGTCGCCAAGCACAACCTGCGGCTGCACGTCGCCGCGGTGCAGGACTACATCGACCGCGGCGTGCTGCGCGAGCGCCCGGACGGGCTGCGCAACCCGCTGCAGACCGTCCCGCTGCTGGACGGCATCGAGTCCAACAAGTTCGACGCCGTGTTCGGCGGCGGCCGCCGCGACGAGGAGAAGGCCCGCGCCAAGGAGCGCGTCTTCTCGCTGCGCGACGAGTTCGGCGCCTGGGACCCGCGCCGCCAGCGCCCCGAGCTGTGGTCGCTGTACAACGGCCGGCACGCGGTCGGCGAGCACGTCCGGGTCTTCCCGCTCTCCAACTGGACCGAGCTGGACGTGTGGCAGTACATCGAGCGCGAGGGCATCGAGCTCCCGGAGATCTACTACGCCCACCACCGCGAGGTGTTCAAGCGCGACGGCATGTGGCTGACCGCCGGCGAGTGGGGCGGCCCGAAGGAGAGCGAGCGGGTCGAGACCCGCCTGGTGCGCTACCGCACCGTCGGCGACATGTCCTGCACCGGCGCGGTCGACTCCGACGCCGACACCATCGAGGCCGTGATCACCGAGATCGCCGCCTCCCGCCTCACCGAGCGCGGGGCGACGCGCGCCGACGACAAGATGTCCGAGGCCGCCATGGAAGACCGCAAGCGCGAGGGGTACTTCTAAGCATGAGCACCACCCAGGCCGGCCTGACCCAGACCGGCACCGCCACCTCGCTGTTGCGCTTCGCCACCGCCGGAAGCGTCGACGACGGTAAGTCCACCCTGGTGGGCCGGCTGCTGCACGACTCCAAGTCGGTGCTGGCCGACCAGCTGGAGGCCGTCGAGCACGCCTCCCGCCGACGCGGCCAGGAGGCCCCCGACCTGGCGCTGCTGACCGACGGCCTGCGCGCCGAGCGCGAGCAGGGCATCACCATCGACGTGGCGTACCGCTACTTCGCCACCGCCCGGCGCCGGTTCATCCTCGCCGACACCCCCGGGCACGTGCAGTACACCCGCAACATGGTGACCGGCGCGTCCACCGCCGAGCTGGCCGTGGTGCTGGTCGACGCCCGCAACGGCGTGGTCGAGCAGACCCGCCGGCACGCCGCGGTCGCCGCCCTGCTGCGCGTCCCGCACGTGGTGCTGGCCGTCAACAAGATGGACCTGGTCGACTACGCGGAGCCGGTGTTCGCGGCCATCGCCGAGGAGTTCACCGCGTACGCGGCCTCGCTCGGGGTCAAGGACGTCGTGGCGGTGCCGATCTCGGCGCTGGCCGGCGACAACGTGGTCGAGCCCTCGGCCGCGATGGACTGGTACGGCGGCCCGACGCTGCTGGAGCACCTGGAGACGGTGCCGGTCGGCACCGACCCGAGCGCCGAGCCGGCCCGCTTCCCGGTCCAGTACGTGATCCGGCCGCAGAGCGAGGAGTTCCACGACTACCGCGGCTACGCGGGCCAGCTGGCCTCCGGCGTGCTGCGGGTCGGCGACGCGGTGACGGTGCTGCCCTCGGGCCACACCTCCACCGTCGCGGCGATCGACGCGCTCGGCACCTCCACCGAGATCGCCTGGGCCCCGCAGTCGGTGACGGTCCGCCTCGCGGACGACATCGACATCTCCCGCGGCGACCTGATCGCGGCCGGCCGGGTGCCCGTCCCCACCAAGGACGTCGAGGCCACGGTCTGCCACCTGAACGAGCGTCCGCTGCACGTCGGGGCGAAGGTGCTGCTCAAGCACACCACCCGCACGGTGCGCGCGCTGGTCAAGGAGATCGGCTACCGGATCGACATCGACACCCTCGAACGGCGCTCCGGCGCCGAGGGGCTGAACGTCAACGACATCGGCCACGTGGTGCTGCGCACCGCCGAGCCGCTGGCCCTCGACGACTACACCGACAACCGCCGCACGGGTTCGTTCGTCCTGATCGACCCGTCCGACGGCACCACGCTCACCGCCGGCATGGCGGGCGAGGCGTTCGACACCGTCAGCACCACCGACGCTTCCCAAGAGGAGGACTGGGTCTGATGCCCAGCGAGGCGTTCTCGGGCATGGACAAGGAAGGCGGCCGCATCGGCAGCGGCGTCCTCGGCAGCGGCCAGGGCGGCCTGACGCGATGTGGGGGCGGACAGGGGCGCTGAGCCCCTGTCACCGGGCCCGCTGCCGCCGTTCCTTCCCACAGCAGGAACGGCGGAGGCGGCCCGGCTCCGCAAGCACCGCAGGCACGCACGTACTTTCCTTCTCTTCGAACGGGACACCTCTCATGGCACCGAGCACCGAGCTCACCCATACCTCCGCACGCCCCCGCGCGGGCCGGATCAGACGTGCCGCCGTGGCCGCCGTCGCCGTGCTGACCACCGCCGGCCTGCTGTCGGCCTGCTCGTACGGCTCCAAGAGCGACGACAAGGCCTCCGCCAAGCCCGCCGCGAGCGGCGCGAAGCTCTCCGCGGACACCGTGAAGATCGGCTACTTCGCCAACCTCACCCACGGCACCGCGCTGGTCGGCCTCAAGCAGGGCATCATCCAGCAGGAGCTGGGCGGCACCCAGATCAAGACCCAGGTCTTCAACGCCGGCCCGGCCGAGATCGAGGCGCTGAACGCGGGCTCGATCGACATCGGCTGGATCGGCCCCTCCCCGTCGATCAACGGCTACACCCAGTCCGGCGGCAAGTCGCTGAAGATCATCAGCGGTTCGGCCTCCGGCGGCGTCAAGCTGGTGGTCAACCCGGACAAGATCAAGACCCTGGACGACATCAAGGGCAAGAAGATCGCCACCCCGCAGCTCGGCAACACCCAGGACGTCGCCCTGCTCAACTTCCTCGCGGAGAAGGGCTACAAGGTCGACGCCCAGACCGGCGACGGCGACGTGAAGGTGCTGCGCACCGACAACAAGGTCACCCCCGACGCGTACAAGTCCGGCTCCATCGACGGCGCGTGGGTGCCCGAGCCGACCGCCTCCAAGCTGGTCACCCTCGGCGCGAAGGTCCTGCTCAACGAGAAGGACGTCTGGCCGGACAAGAAGTTCGTCATCACCAACCTGATCGTCTCGCAGAAGTTCCTCAAGGAGCACCCGGACGTGGTGGAGGCCGTGCTGCGCGGCTCGGTGAAGACCAACGCCTGGATCAAGGCCAACTCGGCCCAGGCCAAGGACGTCGCCAACGCCCAGATCAAGGCCGACGCCGGCAACGCGCTGGACGCCTCGATCCTCGACCCGGCCTGGCAGGACATCGACTTCATCGACGACCCGCTGGCGAACACCCTGCAGTCCGAGGCCGACCACGCCGTCACCGCCGGGCTGCTCAAGAAGCCCAACCTGGCCGGGATCTACGACCTGACCCTGCTCAACAAGGTGCTGAAGGAGAACAACCAGCCCGCCGTCGAAGACGCCGGTCTGGGCACCAAGTAAGTCCTCCCAGGCCCCGAGGTCCGCGCCCCGCGCCCGCCCAACCGATGCCCACTCACCGGGCGGGCGCGGGGCCGGACCCCGGACACCGATCCCCGCCCTGCCCGGAACCACACCCGCAGGAGGTGCCCGTGACCACGGCACTGACCACCTCGCCCGACGCCCCCGGCGCGGGCCGCCCGGACGGCGACACCGCCGTCCGGATCTCGCACGTGCACAAGACCTTCGGCCGCCCCGGCACCGCCGCACCGGTGCTGGAGGACATCAACCTGACCGTCGCGCCCGGCGAGTTCGTCACCCTGCTCGGCGCCTCCGGCTGCGGCAAGTCCACCCTGCTCAACCTGGTGGCCGGCCTGGACCAGCCGACCTCCGGCACCATCGAGGTGCCCGGCGGCCGCCCCGCGCTGATGTTCCAGGACCACGCGCTGTTCCCCTGGCTCACCGCCGGCAAGAACATCGAACTGGCCCTGCGGCTGGCCGGCGTCCCCAAGGAGGAGCGCCGCCCCGAGGCCGAGCGGCTGCTCGAACTCGTCCGCCTGGGCGGCTCCTACAAGAAGCGCGTCCACGAGCTGTCCGGCGGCATGCGCCAGCGCGTCGCGCTGGCCCGCTCGCTCGCCCAGGGCTCCCAGGTGCTGCTGATGGACGAGCCGTTCGCCGCGCTCGACGCCATCACCCGCGACGTCCTGCACGACGAGATCACCCGGATCTGGGCGGAGAAGCAGCTCGCCGTCCTGTTCGTCACCCACAACGTCCGCGAGGCCGTCCGCCTCGCCCAGCGCGTCGTGCTGCTCTCCTCCCGCCCGGGCCGGATCGCCAAGGAGTGGCGGATCGACCTGCCGCAGCCGCGCCGGATCGAGTCGGCCGGGGTCGCGGACCTGTCCATCGAGATCACCGAAGAACTGCGTGGGGAGATCCGCCGCCATGTCCAGCACTGACACCGCCGCCGTCCCCCTCGCCAAGGACGAGTCCGCCGACTCCGCGAGCGTCGAGGCCGGCCTCGACGCCCTGGAGACCGTCCAGACCCAGCGCACCCCGCTCACCACCGTGCTGCGCCAGAAGGCGCTGCCGCCGCTGCTCGGCGTGGTGCTGGTGCTGGCCGTCTGGCAGCTCGCCTACAGCCTCGAACTCACCACCCCCGACAAGCTCCCCAGCCCCGCCGACGTCTGGCACTCGCTCACCGAGCTCTGGTACTCGGGAACGCTGTTCTCGATCATCTGGACCAGCGTGTGGCGCGGCCTGTCCGGCTTCGTGCTGTCCGTCGCCATCGGCACCCCGATCGGCCTGGTGGTCGCCCGGGTCAAGCCGGTGCGGGCCGCGATCGGCCCGGTCCTGTCCGGCCTCCAGTCGCTGCCCTCGGTGGCCTGGGTGCCCGCCGCGATCATCTGGCTCGGCATCACCAACTCGGCGATGTACGCGGTCATCCTGCTCGGCGCCGTCCCGTCCATCGCCAACGGCCTGATCAGCGGCATCGACCAGGTGCCGCCGATCTACCTGCGGGCCGGCCAGACCCTCGGCGCGAGCGGCCTGCGCGGCGCCCGCCACATCCTGCTGCCCGCCGCCCTCCCCGGCTACCTCTCCGGCCTCAAGCAGGGCTGGGCGTTCTCCTGGCGCTCGCTGATGGCCGCCGAACTCATCGCCTCCTCCCCCGACCTGGGCCTGGGCCTGGGCCGCTACCTGGAGAACCAGCGCGAGTTCACCAACATGTCCGGCGTGCTGCTCGGCATCCTGCTGATCCTGTTCGTCGGCGTCGCCATCGACCTGCTGTTCTTCTCCCCGCTGGAGCGCCGCGTCCTGCGCAGCCGCGGCCTGCTCGTCAACTCCCGCTGACCGCATGGCACCCCGCACCATGACCGGCACCACCCCCGCGCCCCACCAGGGGCGCGGGGAACCGCCGCGGCCCCGCCCCGCCCGTCGGCAGGAGCGCGGCGACCTGCCGCACCCCCTCTCCCCGCCCCGCCGGGGGCGCGAGGAACCGCGCGCGGCGGCGGAGCACCTCGCGCAGCCGGGCACCGCGACCGTGCCCGCGCGCGGCACGCCCGGCCCGCCTCCGCTGCTGCTGCTCGCGCACGGCTCCCGCGACCCGCGGCACGCCGCGACCGTCGAGGCCCTGGCCGCCGCCGTCCGCACGCTGGCGCCCCGGCTCCCGGTCACCACCGCCTACCTGGACCACTGCGCCCCGCGGATCGCCCAGGTCGCCCCGCGCCTGACCGACGCGATCGCCGTGCCGCTGCTGCTGAACCGCGCCTTCCACGCCAAGCACGACATCCCGGCCGCCCTGCGCGCCGCCGGCTCGGCGATCCCGGTCGCGGACGTCCTGGGCCCCTCCCCGCTGCTGCTGGACGCCCTGGACCGCCGACTGGCCGAGACCGGCCTGGACGTCGCCGACCCGGCCGTCCGGGCCCGCACCGGCGTGGTGCTGGCCGCCGCCGGCTCCTCCGACCCGGCCGCCAACGCCACCACCCGCGCCGTGGCCGCCGAGTGGCGCCGCACCCGGGCTGGGCCGCCGTCACCACCGCCCACGCCTCCGCGGCCCCGCCCACCGTCGAGGACGCGCTGGCCGCGCTGCGCGCCGTCCCCGCCGTCCGCGACACCGCCGTCGCGCCCTACCTGCTGGCCCCCGGCCTCCTCCCGGACCGGATCGCCGCCGCCGCGACCGCCCACCGCGCCGACCACCTCGCCCCCGTCCTCGGCGCCTGCCCCGAACTCGCCCGCCTGGTCCTGGCCCGGCACGCCGCAGCCGCCCTCGCCCCCACCGCCCCGGCCGCCCACAGCGCCTGACCGGCCACGGCGCCTGACCGGCCACAGCGCCGCAGCCCCGCGCCGGCCGCCCGTTTCAGCTGGTCAGCCACCCTGCCCCGGCCGTCGGGAATCTCCTTGCTATCGATGGTTCGAGCCGGGATGATCTCCCCCCCGTGACACACCTCATCGCCCCGCTCGTCGCCGTCCTGGTGATCATCCTGATACGCGGCGCCCGGGAGAAGAAGAACGCCCCCGCCGCCCCGAAGCCGTCCGCCCGCTACCGGGTCCCGGCCTCGTTCGACGCCGCCGCGTACGGCCTGGCGCCCCGCGAGGCGCTCGACCCGAGCCGCTCCGGGCCGCCGATGCCCGCCCGGACGGCGGAGGCCCGCCAGGCGCTGGCGAACACCCTCTGGGGCGGCGACTGGCGGGCCGCCGCCGACCACCTGGCGGCCGCCGCGGGCGACTGGGACGAGCACTGGTCGCGCTTCGAACTGCTGCGCGCCGTCGCGCGCGAGGACGACGCCTGGCTGACGGCCTGGCGCGCGGCCGACCCGGACAGCTGCGACGCGGCCGCCCTGGAGGCGGACCTGCTGGTGCACCGCGCCTGGGAGATCCGGGGCGGCGGGTACGCCAAGGAGGTGCCGCCGGAGCGGATGGCCCGGTTCCGGGAGCTGCTGCCGGCCGCGATCGAGGCGGCCCGGCGGGCCGCGCTGCTGGACGAGCGGAACCCGGCGCCGTGGGTGGTCATGGTGACGGCGGCGCGCGGCGCCCAGCTCGGCCCCGAGCGCTTCCGCCCGCTGTGGGAGGGCCTGGTGGCGCGCGCCCCGCACCACTACGAGGGCCACTGGCAGGGCATGCAGTACTGGTGCGCCAAGTGGTACGGCACCAACGGGCAGATGATGCGCTTCGCCGAGCAGGCCGCGGACGGCGCCCCGCCGCACAGCCCGCTCCCGGGCCTCTACCTGCACGCGCTGTCCGAGCTGGAGGAGCGCGGCGCCGGGCTCCCGGTCGGGCCCGCCGCGCAGGCCCGGCTGGAGGCCGTGGCCGGGGCGCTGGCCGAGGTCGACCCCGCCGACACCCGCCTGCCGGGGCTGCGGCACCTGCTGGCCCACTACCTCGGCCGGGCCGGGCTGTACGGGGCCGCACTGGAGCAGTTCCGGCTGATCGGCCCCTGGTGCGGCGCCCGGGTGTGGGCGGAGCAGGGCGACCCGGCCGAGGCGTTCCACGCCGCCCGCGCCGAGGCGGTGGAGAAGTCGGGGGCCCGGCCGGTACCGCCCGCGCAGCAGCCCCGGGGGAAGAACACCGGCGCGGCGTTCCACGCCTGAGCACCCGCGGCCCGTCCCCGGAACGCTCGGCGCGGGCCCCGGAACGCTCGGCGCGGGCCCCGGCGCGGGCGTCAGAACGCGGCGGCGATCTCGTCCGCGGTGGAGGGCAGCGGGGTGGTGAGCCCGGCCCAGGAGCCGTCCGGGAAGTGCAGGTCGATCCGGCCGCGCTGGAGCACGCCCCTGGGGTTGCGGCGCAGCCCGGCGATCTCGTGCCGGGGCAGTTCCAGGTGCGGGGCGTACGCGGGGTCGAGCTGCCAGGGCTTGGCGCGGTCGGCGAGCAGCAGCAGCCGCCGGTCGGTGAGGGCGAGCAGGCAGTCGCCCTTCGCGCCGTCCTCGTGCCAGCGGGCCACGAACCAGCCGGCCGCGGACGTCCAGCCGCCGTTCATGCCGCGGCCGTGCCAGGCCGCGTCGGGCACCGCGTCGGCCATCCGGTCGCCGACCGCCCCGGCGGCCGCCGAGACCGGGTTGAGGGCCGCGTAGACCCGGCGCAGCACCCCGACCGGGCGGGCGAGCTTCCGCTCCAGCTCGCCGGGTCGGCGCGGCGGCAGCAGTTCGAGCGGGGGGTGCGGGACGCCGGGGGCGAGCGAGACCGGCGCGGCGGCCCGCAGGAGCTCGCCGGGGAGGAGGAAGGGCGCCGCTCTCTGCCTGTCCCGGTCCAGCACGGTCCTGTCCTTCCGAGGGGTGCGGCATTGCGCCGGCCCGGGAATCGGACCGGCGCAACCCCGTGAAACGGTCATGGAAAGGTCATGTGACGGTAAAGAAGCTAACACGCCGTCACCCGTCCGGGGTACCGGGCGAATCCGCCGGACGTTCGCGCACCCACGGGTCGGCGGCGGCGCCCGCCGCCGCCCGGAACCGCTCCGCCAGGTCCCCGTACGGGGCGTCCGCCCAGCGCCAGGCGCCGACCGCGCAGGCCCGCCGCAGCGGGCCGCCGTCCTCCACCGCCGCGACCAGCTCCTCCTGCAGCCGCCGGCGCCCGCCCGCGGCCAGCAGCACCTGCGCCAGCCAGCGCGGCGAGGAGGGGTCGTCGTCGGTCAGCAGCGCCGCCAGCACCGGCCCGTAGTGGGCGCGGGCCGCCGCCCGGTCCGCGGCCAGGTGCCGGTAGGCGGCCTGCCGCTTGTGCCCGATCCGGTGGTACTGCTCGTACCCGGGGGCGCGGGCGGCCAGCGCCGCGACCCGCTCGTCCGGCTCGGTCCGGACCTCCAGCCCGAGCACCGCCAGCAGCGCGTCCAGCGCCGCCTCCTGCGCGTCCAGCCGTGCGCCGCGCTCCATGCCGACTCCCCTCGCGTCCCGTCCCGGCCGCCGGATACTTGCAGGCGCGGGAATTTGCGCTCCTCGAATAAGCTTGTCCCCGACAGGACCCAGGACACCGACGAAGGGAGCCCCCGGCCATGACCCGCCCGGACCCCGGCCTGGCGCACGGCTGGTGCGCCCTCACCGCCCTGCACGGCCGGATCGAGGCCCACGTCGAACGCGCGCTGCAGGCCGGGCACGAGCTCAGCGTCCGCGAGTTCTCCGTCCTGGACGTGCTCTCCGACCAGCACGACGGCGACGGCGGCCACTTCCGGATGAACCAGCTCGCGGACGCCGTGGTGCTCAGCCAGAGCGCCACCACCCGCCTGGTCACCCGGCTGGAGGACCGCGGCCTGCTGGCCCGCTACCTGTGCCCCACCGACCGGCGCGGCATCTACACCAACGTCACCCCGGCCGGCCTGGAGCTGCTGGCCCGGGCCCGGCCCACCAACGACCGGGCCCTCGCCGAGGCGCTGGACGGCGCCGAACTGCGCCCCGAACTGGCCCCGCTGGTCGCGGCCGTGCGGGCGCTCTCCACGCCGAAGGGCTGAGCGCGTCCGCGCCCAGCCCCCGCAGCACCCGGCACCGGCCGTCAGTCCGCCTTGCGGCGCTGGCGGCCGGTTCCGTAGTTGGAGCCGGTCTTCGAGCCGGAGCCCGGCTTCGCCCGGCCCGAGGACTTCCCGATGAAGCCCGCCGCCATCTGCGAACTCCCGCCGCCGGGGCGCTGCTTGGGCCGGGGGCGGCGCGGGTTGCCGCTCATGTCGACGTCCTTGGGCAGGCCCGCGTCGGCCCGCTTCGCCGGGCGGCGGCGCGCCTCGCCGTCCACCGGCTTGGCCCCGCCGCGCCCGCGGCCGCGCCCACGGCCGCCGCCGTTCTCGGCGGACCCGGCGGCCGGCTGCTGCGGGGCCGGCGCCGCGGCGCCGGCGGCCGTCGGCACCGGCAGGGCCACGGCCACGCCGGACGGGGTGCGGGCGCCGGTGATGCGCCCGAGCTCGCCGTCCTCGGGGCGGACCTTGGTGACGGTCGGCCGGATTCCGGCGATGCTCATCAGCCGGTTGACCTCGCGGCGCTGCTCGGGCAGCACCAGGGTGACCACGGTGCCGGACTCGCCGGCCCGGGCGGTGCGCCCGCCGCGGTGCAGGTAGTCCTTGTGGTCGATCGGCGGGTCGACGTTGACCACCAGGTCCAGGCCGTCGATGTGGATGCCGCGGGCGGCCACGTTGGTGGCGATCAGCGCGGTGACCTCGCCCTCGCGGAACTGGTCGAGGACCCGGTTGCGCTGCGGCTGCGACTTGCCGCCGTGCAGCGCGGCGGCGACCACGCCGTGGGCCCGCAGCTGCTTGGCGAGGCGGTCCGCGCCGTGCTTGGTGTGCACGAACATGATCACCCGGCCCTCGCGGGCGGCGATCCGGGCGGTGGTCTCGGCCTTGTCGGCGGGCTCCAGCTGGAGCAGGTGGTGGTCCATGGTGGTGACCGCCCCGGCCGACGGGTCCACCGAGTGGGTGACCGGGTCGGTGAGGAAGCGGTTGACCAGCCGGTCCACGTTGCGGTCCAGGGTGGCGGAGAACAGCATCCGCTGCCCGCCCTCGGCGACCTGCTCCAGCAGCTTGACGACCTGCGGCAGGAAGCCCATGTCGGCCATCTGGTCGGCCTCGTCGAGGACGGTGATCGCCACGTCGTCCAGGAACACGTCGCCGCGCTGGATCAGGTCGTCCAGCCGGCCGGGGGTGGCCACCAGCACCTCGGTGCCGCGCCGGACCTGGTTCGACTGCCGGGTGATCGACATGCCACCGACCACGGTGGTGATCCGCAGGTTCAGCACCCCGGCGTACGGGGCGAGCGCCTCGGTGACCTGCTGGGCCAGCTCGCGGGTGGGCACCAGCACCAGCGCCAGCGGGCGCCGCGCGGAGGCCCGCTTGCCCGCGGTGCGCACCAGCAGCGGCAGGCCGAAGGCGAGCGTCTTGCCGGAGCCGGTGCGGCCGCGGCCGAGCACGTCGCGCCCGGCCAGCGCGTCCGGCAGGGTGGCGGCCTGGATCGGGAACGGCTCGGTGACGCCCTGCGCGCCGAGCTCCTTCAGCAGCCCGGCGGACAGCTCCAGCTCGGCGAAGCTCGCCGCCGGCCGGGACGGGGTGCCCTGCACGGGCGTGAAGTCCTCGGCGGGCGCGGGCGCGGCGGGCGCGCGGCGCGGACGGCGCGGCTGCTCGGTGCGCGGCGCGGCGCCGCCGGTGCGGGGCCGCCCGCCGCCGGAGCGGGTGCGCGAGCGCTCGCCGCGGGGCTCGCGGGGCTGCTGCTCACCGCGGGGCTGTTCGGTGCGGGGCCGGGCGCTGCGGGACTGTCCGGTGCGGGACTGCTCGGTGCGCGGGCGGGACTGTTCGGGCATGCGTGTTCCACTCTCCGTGGCCGTCAACCGGCGCGCGCACGGGGGCGCGGCGGGCTGGGGTGGGTCGGCCGTCGGGAGGGGGTTGCGCGGGGCCGCCCCGGCCGTCGGGCGGCATGGACGAGGGCCCGTACCTGGTGGAGGTACGGGCCCTCGCCTGCGACATCTACGAGTCGGCGTGAGCCGGGACTCAGATGGTGCGGATGTTCTCCGCCTGCGGGCCCTTCTGGCCCTGGGTGACGTCGAACTCGACCTTCTGGCCCTCGATCAGCTCACGGAAGCCGGTGGACTGGATGTTCGAGTAGTGGGCGAAGACGTCAGCGCCGCCGCCGTCCTGCTCGATGAAGCCGTAGCCCTTTTCGCTGTTGAACCACTTCACGGTGCCGGTAGCCATAACCGTCTCCACTTTCACTGGGGCATTGGGACGCACACCTCGTGCGCCCCACGTAGCCGCGATCCCCATCCGGAGACTAAACACCGGACAAAACAAATGCGCCTGTCGGTTGGAACCAGCAGGCGCACACACACGTTCATGGGAACCAATACTGCAACTGCTTCGACAATAGCACGTCGGCCCTCGTCAATGGCGGCAAAGGTTGCGCTGGTCACACCGTGTTTCGCGGCCGCGCCCGGGGGGCATGCGGTCCTCTCGGACCGCATGCCCCCCGGGTCGGCTACCGCACCCGCCGGGTCAGGCCCGGCCGGCCGGCTCCGGCGCGCGCTCGCCGACGGCCTCGGGGCCGTGGTCGGGCATCGCGCCGTGACCGGGCCACCAGGCCTTCTTGCCGAGCAGCGCGGTGATCGACGGGGTGAAGAACATCGCCATCACGAAGGCCGCCAGCGCGATGCCGATGGACAGGGCGAAGCCCAGCTCGGCGAAGAGCACGTTGCCCGCCAGCATGAAGGTGGCGAAGGACGCCGCCAGGATGAAGCCGGCCGCCGCGACGGTCGGACCGGCGTGCCGCAGCGCCTCCTCGGCCGCCTTGCGCGGGCTGCGGCCCTCGCGGGCCTCCTCCCGCAGGCGGGCGATGATCAGGATGTTGTAGTCGGTGCCGATCGCCACCACGAACAGGTAGATGAAGATCGGCAGCATGAACATCAGGCCGGACTCCGAGCCGACCTTGAGGAAGGCCACCGTGGTGGCGCCCAGGGTGGCCGCGAAGCCGAGGCCGACCGAGGCCATCAGGTACCAGGGCGCGACCACGCTGCGCAGCTGGAGGCCCAGGATCAGCAGGATCAGCAGACCCGCCACCGGGAAGACCAGCTTGTAGTCGTGGGCCATCGCCAGGTTGATGTCCTTGTACACCGACGAGGTGCCGCCGATCAGCGCCTCGGTGCCGCCGGGGGCGGCGGCGTGCGCGGTGGAGCGCAGCCCGGTGACGGTGTCGATCGCCTCGTTGCTGGCCGCGGCGTCCTTCAGGGTGACCACGAAGTCGGCGGTGGTGCCGTCCTCGCTGGTCTTGTGCTCGGCGCCGACGCCGGAGACGCCGGGCACCTGGCCGAGCTTGGCGCCGAAGCCGTCCAGCGCGGCCGCGTCGAGCTTGCCGCCGCCGCTGTTCGCGGTGGTCAGGAAGACGTGCGTGGGGTCGGCCGCACCGGCCGAGAAGGCGGTGCTGAGCGAGTCCATGACGACCATGGACTCCTTGTCCTTCGGCATCATGCTCTTGGCCATGTCGAAGGTGCCCTGGTAGCCGAGGCCGGCCAGCGAGAGGACCACCAGCAGGCCGCCGGAGAGGGCGGCGACCAGGCCGGGACGGCGGCCGACGGTCTTGCCGAGCTTGTGGAAGCGGGCGCCCGTGGGCTCCTGCATCCACTTCTTGCCGGGCCAGAAGGTGGCCTTGGCGGGGATGACCGCGAGCAGCGCCGGGGTCAGGGTGAGCGAGGCCAGCGCGGTGACGATGACCGAGATGGCCAGCGCCGGGCCGAGCGCGGTGAACATGCCCAGCTCGGACAGCAGCAGCACGGCGAAGGCGACGGTGACCGCGCCGGCCGCCGAGGCGATCGCCTCGCCGACCCGGGCGACGCCGTTGGCCACGGCCGCCTTGCGGTCGTCACCGGCGCGCAGCCGCTCGCGGTAGCGGAACATCAGGAACAGGAAGTAGTCGGTGCCGACGCCGAGGATCACCACGATCTGGATCGCGGAGGCGATCGGCGAGCTCTTCAGGTCGAACAGCTTGGTGACGAAGGCGATCAGGCCGGAGGCGGCGATCATCGGGAGCAGCGAGAGCAGCACCGGCAGCCAGCCGACCAGCACGCCGCGGAAGATGACGCCGACGATGACCACGATCAGGACCACGGTGGCGACCATGGTGATCGCGTCGGTGGCGCTGGAGGACTCCTTCTGGTCCAGGGCCATCGCGGCCTGGCCGCCGACCTGGTACTTGAGCGCGGTGCCCTCGGCGAGCTTCTTGCCCTCGGTACGCAGCTCCTTGGCGGCCTCGCCGTACTCGTCGGTCTGCATCTTCGTCTTGTCGATGGAGACCATCGACATGGCGTAGTGCCCGTCCTTCGAGGTGCTCTTGTCCGACGGCGGGATGATCTGCTCGACCAGCTTGATGTGCCGGTCGGCCAGGCCCTGGCTGACCTTGGCCATGTCGGCCTTGTCGGTGTCGGTCAGCGCGCCGCCGTCGGTGCGCTCGAACAGCAGGATGGCGCCCGGGGTGAACTCGGCCGGGAACTTCTCCTCCTGGAGCACCGAGGCCCGGATCGCCTCGTAGTGCTTCGGCAGGAACTCTGACTCGTCGGTCGAGGCGCTCATCTTCGGGGCGAAGGAGACCAGGGCGAAGGACGCGACGACCCAGGCGATGATCACCCACCAGGCCCGCTTGACGACGAAGTGTCCAAGTCGGTGGAACATGCTCGAAATGCCTCCTGGGCATGGTTCACCGCCGCCGGGGGACGGGGACCGGGCAACGGCGGGGACCGGCGGGCGGACCCTCAGGAGGATCTAGCCGGTCGGCAGGTAAGGACTAGCGAGCATCCTACGGGACCTTACTTGCCGCCCGGCAAGTGGGTTTCGCGTCTGCCCCCTAGGGGTGGCCACGGAGCCTCCCCCGCACCATCGTCACCCGGCCGCAGGGCCCGGCACCTCGTGCTCCGGGTGGAGACCGCTCCCCCTCAGGGTGGACTCCGCCCCGTCCCCGAGGAGGAGACCCCGACCCCGGGGGTGGGGTTAACCCCCTGCTCCCCCTGGGGGCAGGGCCAGGGGGAAACCGGTGACTAGCCGGATGGTCCGTCAAGGCGCCGTTTCCTAGCGTGTGTTGTGCCGCCGGAACCCGCTTCCGGGGCCCACTGACCGGGGCGGTCCGCGACCGTCCGACACCCCTGGGGGAACCAGCAGTGAAGCAGGGAATCGCCGCCACCATGGGCGCCTGGAGCGCCCGCCACCGGAAGACCGCGGTCTTCGGGTGGCTCCTGTTCGTCGTCCTCGTCTCCTACCTCGGCGGCGTGCACGGCTCCGACAAGGTCACCGACGCCGAGTCGATGCCCGGCCAGGTCGCCCGGGCCGCCAGGATCCTGGACGACGCGGGCCTGAAGTCCCCGGCCGGCGAGACCGTACTGGTGCAGAGCGCGTCGCTGACGGCCGACGACCCGGCCTTCCGGGCCGCCGTCGACCAGGTCTCCGCCGCCGTCCGGGGCACCGGCCGCACCAGCGAGCCGCTGAGCCCGTACGACACCGGCGCGGTCTCCGCGGACCGGCACTCGGCGCTGCTGCGGTTCACCGTCGACGGTGCGGACAGCGAGGCCGCCGTCGCCAACGTGCCCGCGGTGATGGACGCGGTGGCCGGCGCGCAGGGCCGGCACCCCGACTTCGTGATCGAGGAGTACGGCGAGGCCAGCTCCGGCAAGTGGTTCAGCGACCAGTTCAAGAACGACTTCGCCCGCGCCGAGTGGACGGCCGTGCCGCTCGCCCTGGGCATCCTGCTGGTGGCCTTCGGGGCCGTGGTCGCCGCCGTGCTGCCGGTGGTCCTGGCGATCACCGCCTTCGTCGCCGCCGGCGGCCTGGTCGCCCTCTCCTCCGGCCTGCTGCACACCAGCGACGACGCCAGTTCCGTGATGCTGCTGGTCGGCCTCGCCGTCGGCGTCGACTACTGCCTGTTCTACCTGCGCCGCGAGCGCGAGGAGCGGGCCGCCGGCCGCGACCACGCCACCGCGCTGCGGATCGCCGCCGCCACCAGCGGCCGCGCCGTCCTGGTCTCCGGCATCACCGTGGTGGTCGCGATGGCCGGCATGTTCCTCACCGGCATCGCCGACTTCCAGGCCATGGCCTTCGCCACCATCCTGGTCGTGGTCACCGCGGTGCTCGGCTCGCTGACGGTGCTGCCCGCGCTGCTCTCGATGCTGGGCGACCGGGTCGAGAAGGGCCGCGTCCCGTTCCTGCACCGCCTGCGGCGCGACGCCGGGGACGGCAGCCGGTTCTGGAACGCGGTGCTCACCCCGGTGCTGCGCCGCCCGCTGGCCGCCGCCGTGCTCGCCACCGCCGTCCTGCTCGCCGTCGCCGCCCCGCTGCTGACCATGCGCACCGCCAACCTGACCTTCCAGCAGCAGCTGCCGAAGGGCAACGCCCTGGTCGCCACCTCGCAGCGGGTCGAGGCCGCCTTCCCCGGCAGCCCCTCCCCCGCCACCGTGGTGGTCAAGGCCCGGGACATCACCTCCCCCGAGATGACCGCCGCCCTCGCCGAGTTGCAGTCCCGCGCCCTGGCCACCGGCAGGATGCACGGCCCCACCGAGGTCACCCTGCACCCCGAGCAGAACGTCGCGACGGTCGACATCCCGCTCTACGGCAGCGGCAACAACGCCGCCTCGACCGCCGCGCTGAAGGCCCTGCGCGAGGAGGTCGTGCCCGCCACGGTGGGCAAGGTCCCCGGCACCGAGGCCCCGGTCACCGGCAGCACCGCCGGGTCGGTCGACTTCAACCGGCAGATGTCCGACTCGCTGCTGCCGGTCTTCGGCTTCGTGGTCGCCTTCGCCTTCCTGCTGATGCTGCTCTCCTTCCGCTCGCTGACGGTGGCGCTGACCGCGGTGCTGCTCAACCTGCTCTCCGTCGGCGCGGCCTACGGCGTGCTCGCGCTGGTCTTCCAGCACGGCGTCGGCGCCGCCCTGATCGGCACCGCCGGCGTCGGGGCGGTCGAGAGCTGGGTGCCGCTGTTCCTCTTCGTCATCCTCTTCGGCCTCTCGATGGACTACCACGTCTTCGTGGTCTCCCGGATCAAGGAGGCCCGGGACCGCGGCCTGAGCACCACCGCCGCCGTCGCCCACGGCATCCGCACCACCGCCGGCGTGGTCACCAGCGCCGCGGTCATCATGGTCGGCGTCTTCGCGGTCTTCGGCACCCTCTCCATGCAGTCCATGAAGCAGATGGGCGTGGGCCTGGCCGTCGCGGTCCTGATCGACGCCACCGTCATCCGCGCCGTCCTGCTGCCCGCCGTGATGTCGCTGCTCGGCGAGCGGAACTGGTACCTGCCCGGCTGGCTCGGCTGGCTGCCCCGGATCGGGGCCGAGGGCCCGGTCGAGGAATCGGCCGCGGGCGGCGCCGAACTGCTGCCCGCCGGAGCGCACCGGTAACCCGCCGGAGCGCACCGGTTAAGGGGCCGGGGTCGCGGGGCCCGGGGAGCGGCGGCTCCCCGGGCCCCGTCCGCGCGTCCCGCCGGGCACCACCCGGACAATGGGCGGGTGATCTTCGACGAACCGAGGGCGCTGGCCCTCCTCCAGGAAGCCTGCGCCCCGGCCGGGATCGACCCGGCCGGGGCGGCGCTGCTCGCGCTGGGGCAGAACGCCGTCTTCGACCTCCCCGCCGAGGGGCTGGTGGCCAAGGTGGGCCGCACCCCGGGCGGAGCGGGCCGGGCGGAGCGCGAACTCGCGCTGGCCGGCTGGCTGGACGGCGCGGGCGTGCCGGTGGTGCGCCCGGCCGACGGCGCCGTCGCGGTGGTGCGCGAGCACCCGGTGACGTGGTGGCACCGGCTGGCACCGGCCGTCCGCCCGGCCCGGCCGGTCGACCTGGCGCCGCTGCTGCGCGCGTTGCACGCGCTCGGCCCGGCCCCCGTCCCGCTGGGGCGGCGCGAGCTGCTGGCGCCGGTGGACAGCTGGCTGGCCGCCGCCGAGGGGCACGTCGACCCGGCCGACACGGCGTTCCTCCGTGTCCGAAAAGAGACCTTTGTCACCGAGATCGCCGGCCTGTCGCCCGTCCTGCCGCCCGGACCGATCCACGGCGACGCGCTGCCGCGCAACGTGCACGTCACCCCGGACGGCCCGGTGCTGCTCGACCTGGAGTACATGGCCTCCGACCTGCGCGAGCACGACCTGGTGGTGCTGGCGCTCAGTCAGGACCGCTACGGCGTACCGGCCGAGGAGGTCGCCGCGTTCGACGCCGCCTACGGCTGGGACGTGCGCGAGTGGCCCGGCTTCGCGGTGCTGCGCGGGGCGCGGGAGACCGCGAGCGCCGCGTGGGTCGCCCAGCAGGCGGCCGGGAACCCGGCCGCCGCGGCCGAGTTCCGTCGCCGGGTGGACTCGCTGCGTGACGGGGCGACGGCAGTACGCTGGTTCGCGTTCTGACCGTTCAACTCCCGTTCTGCCCGCTTCCGTCCGGTGTCCGCCCCCGCGGCGCGGCCCCCGCCGCCCGCCTGTGGCGTGGCACACCTCCGGACGGAACCACCCCGCTCGTGCCCGGCGTCGTACCGGACGCCCCGCCGCAAGGCGGCCGGTACGACGTCAGGAGTCGCCCCGTGGTGAAGTCCCGCATACCCGCCCCCCGTCGTTCCCTCCTGCTCGGCGCCTCCGCGCTGCTCGGCACGTCCGCCCTGCTGGTGGCGTGCGGCGCACCGGGCGCCACCTCCGCGGCGGGCGGCGCCGCGCCCCGCCCGGCGTCGCCGGGCGCGAGCACGACCGGCCCGGCGGGCGGGGCTCCTCGGCGGCGGCGCGGCCGACCCCGGGCGAGGACGCGGCGTCGGACCCGGCCGCGCCGACCCGCACCCCGGCCCCGTCCGCGACCACCGCCCCGGCCTCCCCGTACGCCTCGCCGTCCGCGCCGCGGAGCAGCGCCGCCCCCTCGCAGCCCACCGCGAGCGGCACGCCGAGCGCGCCCGCCTCCTCGCCGGGCGCCACCGCGCCCGCCCCGGCCCCGCACGTGCTGCGGCACACCGCCTCGGGCGGCCGGACGGTGGCGCTGACCTTCGACGACGGCCCCGGCCCGGCCACCGGCCAGGTGCTGGACCTGCTGGCGCAGTACCACGCCAAGGCGACGTTCTGCGAGATCGGCGACAACGCCAGGACCCGCCCGGCGGCGGTGCAGCGCATCCTCGCCGAGGGCCACCGGCTGTGCGACCACACCGTGGACCACCCGCAGCCGATGCACACCCAGTCGCACGAGCAGCAGGTCGCGGAGATCCGCGACGCCAAGGCCGACATCGAGGCGGCGGCCGGCAACGGCGCGCAGATCAGCTGGTGGCGCGCCCCGGGCGGCGACTTCACCGCGGAGAACGAGCGGATCGGTGCCGACCTGGGGATGAAGTCGCTGGGCTGGTCGGTCGACCCGCGCGACTGGTCGCGCCCGGGCGTGCAGGCGATCGTCTCCACCGTGCAGCACGACCTGCGCCCGGGCGGGGTGGTGCTGATGCACGACGGCGGCGGCGACCGCAGCCAGACGGTGGCGGCGCTGAAGCAGCTGCTGCCGTGGATGGTCGCCCAGGGCTACACCTTCGACTTCCCGCAGTCCTGACGGACCGTCGGGGCGCCCGCCGGGACGCTAGGAGGCGGCCTTGAGCGGCCAGCGCGGGTCGACCACGGCCGCCGGGTCCTTGCGGCGCAGCCAGCTCTGCAGGTCGGCGGCCCAGGCCCGGTGCCAGTCGACCTGCCGCCGGTGCAGTTCCTCCAGCGGCAGGTCGCCGGCCTGCGCCGGGTACCGGTGGCCGAGGGCGACCGCGACCCGGACGGCGGCCAGCGCGTCGCTGCCGGCCTCGTGCGCGTCGCGCAGTTCGACGCCGTAGACCTCGCAGACCCGCTGCAGGGTGCGCGAGCCCTTGCGGTACTTGTCCAGCGCGCGGTCGACGACCATCGCGTCGACCACCGGGGTGACCGGGCCGCCGAGCCGGTCGGCCAGCGCGGGCAGGCCGTGCCGGCGCAGTTCGGCGTCCAGCAGGGAGAGGTCGAACGGGGCGTTGAAGGCGACCACGGGCCGCCCGGCGGCGAGCCGCTCGACCAGGGCGCGGGCGATCTCCTCGACCGCCTCGGCGGCCGGGCGGCCGTGCGCGCGGGCCTCGGCGTCGGTGATGCCGTGGATGGCGGCGGCCTCGGCGGGTATCGGCACGCCCGGGTCGAGCAGCCAGGTGGTGGCGCCCTGGACGCCGCCGCCGAGGGTGTCGACCACGGCGGCGGTGACGATCCGTGACTCCTCCGGGTCGGTGCCGGTGGTCTCCAGGTCGAAACCGGTGAGCGGCCCCTTCCACCAGGTCATGGGGTGTGTCCTTCCGTCAGCACTGCCAAGGTCCGTCCATCATCGCGCGCCGCAGTGACAGCGCCACGGCACTCCTGCCCGCCGGACGGGCGGCCACTCCGGTCGGGACGCCGGTCGGGACGCCGGTCAGGACACCGGCCGGGAGTCGCCCCACAGCCCCTCGAACTCCTCGCGGTAGACCTCCAGCAGCCCGGGTTCGGTGCCGCCGGACTCCTGCCCGGCGCCGCCGCGAAGCACCAGCGCGGGCGACTCGATGCCGCGGGCCTTGCGCAGGTAGGGCTGGACCACGCCGAGGTCGGTGGAGCTGCGGCGCCCGCCGGCGCCGGTGGTGCGCTGGCCCTCGACCAGGTACGCGGTGAACCGGGGCAGTTCGTCGAACACCCGGATCTCGAAGCTGCCCTGGTCGCGCAGCCGGGCCCGCACCCGCCGCACGTGCATGATGTTCATCTCCACGGCGCGCCCCAGCTCGCCGCGCCCGATGCCCAGTTCGCGCTCGCGCCGGCGCACCGCGCTGCTCGCCGGGTTGAGGAACAGCAGCCGCACCCGGCAGCCCTCGGAGGCGAGCCGGACCAGCCGCTTGCCGGTGTAGTTCTGGCAGAGCATGCCCAGGCCGATGCCGACCGCGTCCAGCCGCCGGGCGCCGTCGAGCAGGTCCTCGACCGGCAGGTCGCGCTGGAGCCGGACCCGGTCGGGGTGGACCGCGACCACGTCGGCGTAGCGGCCGGCCACCAGCTCCTCGACCACGTCGGCGGGGACGCCGCCGTGCGCGCCGTCCAGCAGGGCGAGCAGCCGGGCGGCGGCCCGCTCGGTCTGGTCGAGGACGGTCTGCGACAGGGCCCGGTTGCGGGAGACCACGTGCCGGGCGACCTCCAGCTCGTCCAGGGCCAGCTCGACCTCCCGGCGGTCCACCAGGTGCGGTTCGAAGCACGGCCAGTGCTGCACCATCAGCTCGCGCAGCTGCGGCAGGGTGAGGAAGACCAGCGGGTCGTCGTCCAGCGGGTCCAGCAGGTAGCCCTTGCGGCGGGAGACCTCGCGGACGGCGGCGGCCCGGTGCACCCACTCCTCGCCGGCCGGCCCGGCGGCGGCGGTGACCCACTCCTCGCCGTGCGCGGGCGCGTAGACCGGGCGCAGCACCTCGTCGACCAGGGCGCGCATGCGCTGCTCGACCAGGTTGAGCCAGACGTAGGCGCGGCCGGCCAGCCGGACCCGGCGGTAGGCGTCGTCCCACTGCTCGGCGGCCCAGGCGGGCGGCATCCCCTCCAGCGGGCCGCCGCCCTGCGGGGGCAGCGGGCCGCGGCCGCCGCGGACGATCAGCGTGGGGGCCTCGCTGCTGCCGGCCCGCGGGTCCGTGCCGTCGCCGCCGGCGGGGAACCCCATCCGCTACCTCACCTCTCGTCCGCCGCCCTGCGGGTGACGGTGCGTCCGCTGTGTCGCTCGACCGCGGCGGCCCCGGTCGCACGCCGCGCGGGCCCGGGGCTCGCGGTCCGGACGATCAAGGGTATCGCCCACCGCCACCGGGCCGCAGCCCTCTTGACAGCAAGCGGATCGGCTCCCGACGGTCCGTCACCGGCCGGCCACGCCGCGCCGACGGTCCGGGCCGCCGGGACACCCGTTCGGGCGAACCACGCGCGGATGGGCGAGGAGTTCGGGCCGCCGCCGGGGAGTATGCGGGTGTGCCGTGCGTCACGTGGTTGCCGCCCCGCACATGGCCGGGCGCTCCACCGGGAAACCCCCGGGGGAGCGCCACTTCGCGTCAGGCACGAGGGAGTCGAGGACACATGCAGGTCTGGCCGGGGCAGCCCTACCCGCTCGGCGCCACCTACGACGGCGCGGGCACCAACTTCGCCGTGTTCTCCGAGAGCGCGCACCGGATCGAGCTCTGTCTGCTCGCCGAGGACGGCACCGAGACGGTGGTCGAGCTGCGCGAGACCGACGCCTTCGTCCGGCACGCCTACCTGCCCGGCGTGCAGCCGGGCCAGCGCTACGGCTTCCGGGTGCACGGCCCGTACCAGCCGGGCCTGGGGCAGCGGCACAACGCCTCGAAGCTGCTGCTGGACCCGTACGCGAAGGCGATGAGCGGGCACATCGACTGGGACGAGTCGGTGTACGGCTACCACTTCGGCGCGCCCGAGCGCCGCAACGACCTGGACTCGGCGCCGCACACCATGCACTCGGTGGTGATCAACCCGTACTTCGACTGGGGCACCGACCGGCCGCCGCGCACCGACTACCACCGCACCGTGCTCTACGAGGCGCACGTGAAGGGCCTGACCAGGCTGCACCCGGGCATCCCGGAGGAGATCCGCGGCACGTACGCGGGCCTGGCGCACCCGGCGGTGATCGAGCACCTGGCGAAGCTGGGGGTGACCGCGATCGAGCTGATGCCGGTGCACCAGTTCGTCCGCGACCACCGGCTGCGGGACCTGGGGCTGGCGAACTACTGGGGCTACAACAGCGTCGGCTTCTTCGCCCCGCACTCCTCGTACTCCTCCACCGGCGACCGCGGCCAGCAGGTGCAGGAGTTCAAGTCGATGGTGAAGGCGCTGCACGCGGCCGGCATCGAGGTGATCCTCGACGTGGTCTACAACCACACCGCGGAGGGCAACCACCTGGGTCCGACGCTCTCCTTCCGCGGCCTGGACAACGCCTCGTACTACCGGCTCGCCAAGGACCAGCGCTTCTACGAGGACACCACCGGCACCGGCAACTCGCTGCTGATGCGCAGCCCGCACGTGCTCCAGATGATCATGGACTCGCTGCGCTACTGGGTCACCGAGATGCACGTGGACGGCTTCCGCTTCGACCTGGCGGCGACGCTGGCCCGGCAGTTCCACGAGGTCGACCGGCTCTCCTCGTTCTTCGACCTGGTCCAGCAGGACCCGGTGGTCTCCCAGGCCAAGCTGATCGCCGAGCCGTGGGACCTGGGCGAGGGCGGCTACCAGGTCGGCAACTTCCCGCCGCTGTGGACCGAGTGGAACGGCAAGTACCGGGACACCGTCCGCGACTTCTGGCGCGGCGAGCCGGCCACCCTGGCCGAGTTCGGCTCCCGGCTGACCGGCTCCTCCGACCTGTACCAGGACGACGGCCGCCGCCCGATCGCCTCGATCAACTTCGTCACCTGCCACGACGGCTTCACCCTGCGCGACCTGGTCTCCTACAACGACAAGCACAACGAGGACAACCACGAGGACAACCGGGACGGCGAGTCGCACAACCGCTCCTGGAACTGCGGCGCCGAGGGTCCGACCACCGACCCGGCCGTGCTGGAGCTGCGGGAGCGCCAGCAGCGCAACTTCATCGCGACCCTGATGCTCTCCCAGGGCGTCCCGATGCTCTGCCACGGCGACGAGGCCGGGCGCACCCAGCGCGGCAACAACAACGCCTACTGCCAGGACTCCGAGCTCACCTGGGTGGACTGGGCGGGCGCGGACGCCTCTCTGCTGGAGTTCACCCAGGCGATGATCTGGCTGCGCCGCGACCACCCGGTCTTCCGCCGCCGCCGCTTCTTCCACGGCCGCCCGGTCTCCGGCACCCACGACGACCTCACCGACATCGCCTGGTTCACCCCCGCCGGCGAGGAGATGACCAAGAAGGACTGGTCGACCTCGTACGCGAAGTCGCTGACCGTCTTCCTCAACGGCAACGCGATCTCCGAGCCCGACCGCCGCGGCGGCAAGATCGTCGACGACTCGTTCCTGCTGATGTTCAACGCCCACTTCGAGCCGCTCTCCTTCACCGTCCCGGCCGACCACGGCGAGGCCTGGCAGGTCGTCGTCGACACCTCCCTCCCCGTCCTGCCCCCGCGCGGCACCGGCCCCCGGGTCAAGGCCGGCGACACCCTCCGCCTGCCCGACCGCGCCCTGATGGTCCTCCAGCGCCCGGCCTAGCCCCCTCCAGGGGCTCGGGGAACGGCGAGAGCCCCTGCCAGGGGCTCGGGGAACGGCGAGGCCCAGTCTGCGAGCCCCTGGTGGTGCATGCCCGTCTGCCGACAGTTCCCCGGGCCCCTGATGCGGGTATTCCCTCCGCAGCGTGACGTCGCAGATCAGAGGGGGTACGAAGTGTCTCGTCGGTGGTTGGTGACCGGGTGTTCGTCGGGGTTGGGGCTGGCGCTCGCGCGGGCGGTGGCGGTGGCCGGGGACCGGATCGTGGCGACCAGCCGGGGGGCCTCGCCGTTGGACGCGCTGGCGGCGGAGTTCCCCGGGCAGGTGGTGCCGGCCCGGCTGGAGCTGCGCAGCGCGGCGGACTGCGCGGCGGCGGTGGAGCTGGCCCGCGAGCGCCTGGGCGGGGTGGACGTGCTGGTGAACAACGCCGCGGTGGGCCTGTTCGGGGCGGTGGAGGAGGTCTCGGACGCGGAGCTGCGCGAGCAGCTGGAGGTGCTGGCGGTGGCGCCCTGGCGGCTGGCGCGGCTGGTGCTGCCGCTGATGCGGGAGCAGGGCGGCGGCCACGTGGTGAACGTCTCCTCGGTGGGCGGGCGGATGGGCTTCCCCGGCCTGGGGGCGTACGTGGCGGGGAAGTTCGCGCTGGAGGGGATGAGCCTGACGCTGGCCGCGGAGGCCGCGCCGTTCGGGGTGCGGGTGACGGTGGTCGAGCCGGGCGGTTTCGCCACCGCGTACGGGAACTCGCTGGCCGAGACGGCGGCGAAGCTGCCGGAGTACGGGCCGACGCTGGAGCCGATGCACCGGGCGCTGCGCGGCATGGCGGGGGACGTCGGGCTGAACCGGCCGGAGGCGTTCGCGGAGCTGGTGCTGCGGGCCGTGGCGGCGCCGGCGGGCCCGGTGCGGGTGCCGGTGGGGCCGGACGCGTACGCGATGGTGGCGGCGGCGCTGACCGGGGAGGCCGCGGAGCTGGCGGCGGCCCGGGCGCTGGCGGGCGAGGGGGTGGCGGCGCCCGATCCGGTCTGAGCGCCCCGCGGTCCGCCCCCCGGCCCGCCCCCGCGCCCGTTCGGCGCAGTGCGGGCGGTAGGGCCGGGGCGGCCAGGGTAGGCATGCGGGTATGACGTCAGCCGCCGCACGCCCCGAGACTGCCGGCATCCCGACGGCCAGTTACCGGCTCCAGCTGCAGCCGGAGTTCACCCTGCACGACGCCCGCCGGGCGGTGCCGTACCTGGCGGCGCTCGGCGTGTCGCACCTGCACCTGTCGCCGCTGCTGGAGGCGGTGGCCGGCTCCACGCACGGCTACGACACCCTCGACCACAGCCGGATCAGCGAGCAGCTGGGCGGCGAGGGGGCGCTGCGCGAGCTGGCCGCGGAGGCGGCGGCCCACGGGCTGGCGCTGATCGCGGACGTGGTGCCGAACCACATGGCGCTGCCGGTGCCGGAGCGGCTGAACGGCCCGCTGTGGGAGGTGCTGAAGAACGGCCCGGACGACCCGTTCGCGGCCTGGTTCGACATCGACTGGGCGGCCCAGCCGGGCCCGGTGGACGCGCCGGACCGGGGCCGGCTGCTGCTGCCGCTGCTGGGCGACCGGCTGGGCGCGGTGCTGGAGCAGCTGGTGGTGGACGGCGGGGTGCTGCGCTACCACGAGCACGAGTTCCCGCTGCGGCCCGGCACGGAGGGCCTGCCGCTGGCGGAGCTGCTGGAGCGGCAGTGGTACCGGCTGTGCTGGTGGCAGCTGGCCGACGAGCAGCTCAACTACCGGCGCTTCTTCACCGTGAACGACCTGATCGCCGTCCGGGTGGAGGTCCCGGAGGTGTTCGAGGCGACGCACGGGGTGCTGCTGCGGCTGCACCGGGAGGGCGTGCTGGCGGGCTTCCGGATCGACCACCCGGACGGGCTGGCCGATCCGCGCGGGTACCTGCGGCGGCTCGCGGAGGCGACCGGCGGGGCGTACACGGTGGTGGAGAAGATCCTGACCGGGGACGAGGCGCTGCCCGCGGACTGGCCGTGCGCGGGGACGACGGGGTACGACGCGCTGCGCCGGATCGACGGGGTGCTGACCGACCGGCGGGGCGCGGAGAAGCTGTTCGCGGCCTACCGGCGGGACGTGGGCGAGGCGGTCGACCCGGCGGGCGCGGGCCGGGCGGGACGGGCCGGGATGGTCGCGCCGGGCGGGGCGCTGTCGGCGGAGACCGAGCGGCTGGTGCGCCTGGTGGGGCGGATCTGCGCGGAGGGCCCGGAGCTGGCGGACCACTCGCCGCTGGCGGTGCGCCGGGCGCTGGAGCAGGTGCTGACCGGCTACCCGGTGTACCGGCCGTACGTGGTGCCGGGCGAGGAGGCCCCGCCGGAGGCCCGGGCGGCGCTGGCGGCCCCGGCGGACGCCTCGGACACCGAGCTGCTGGTGCGGGCGCTGGCGCTGGGCGGGCTGGGCCGGTCGGCGGCGAAGGACGAGTTCTGCCACCGGTTCGGGCAGACGGCGTCGGCGGTGGCGGCCAAGGGCGTGGAGGACACCGCGTTCTACCGGTTCAACGCGCTGCTGTCGCTGAACGAGGTGGGCGGCCTGCCGGAGCGCCCGGGCGTGTCGGTGGAGGAGTTCCACCACTGGTGCGCCGGGCAGGAGCGGCTGTGGCCGGCGGCGATGACGGCGCTGTCCACCCACGACACCAAGCGCAGCGCGGACGCCCGGGCGCGGCTGGCGGTGCTGGCGGAGCTGCCGGAGGTGTGGGCGGCGGAGTGCGCGGCGTGGACGCTGGCGGCGGGGCCGTGCGCGGACCGCTCGACGGCGTGGCTGCTGTGGCAGACGCTGCTGGCGGGGTGGCCGCTGTCCGGGGAGCGGCTGCTGGGGGTGGTGCTGAAGTCGGTGCGGGAGGCGAAGCGGCGCACCTCGTGGAAGGAGCCGGACGCGGGGTTCGAGGGCTGGCTGGCGCAGTACGTGCGGGGGGCGCTGGCCAATCCGGGGCTGTGTCCGCGGATCGCCGGGTTCGCCGGGCTGATCGCGCCGTTCGCCCGGGTGAACTCGCTGTCGGCGGCGCTGCTGCACCTGCTGGTGCCGGGCGTGCCGGACGTGTTCCAGGGCGGCGAGGAGCCGCTGTACACGCTGGTCGACCCGGACAACCGGGCGCCGGTGGACCTGGGGGCGCTGGCGGTGCGGCTGACCGACTCGCCGGAGCCGCGGCCGGGCGACCTGGCCCGGGAGAAGCTGCACCTGACCACCACGGCGCTGCACCTGCGCCGCTCGGGCGCGCTGGGCTCGTACCGGCCGCTGGCGGCGGACGGCCCGGCCGCCGAGCACCTGGTGGCGTTCGGGCGCGGCGAGCGGGTGCTGGGCGCGGCGACCAGGCTGCCGTACGGGCTGCACCGGGCGGGCGGCTGGCGGGAGACGGTGCTGGAGCTGCCGCCGGGCCGCTGGACGGACCTGCTGACGGAGCGCCGCTTCACCGGCGGCCCGGTCGAACTGTCGTATCTGTTCCGGCAGTCGCCGGTGGCACTGCTCTCGGAGGGGTCGTGATGCGGTACGGGGTGTGGGCGCCGGACGCCAAGGTGGTCGAGGTCGAGGTCGGGGCGGTCCCGTACCTGCTGGAGCGCGATCCGGACCGGCCGGGCTGGTGGTGCGGCGAGGCGCCGGAGGGCGACTACGGGTTCCGGCTGAACGGGGGCCGGGCGCTGCCGGACCCGCGCTCGGCCCGGCAGCCGTTCGGCCCGGACGGGCTGAGCCGGCCGGTGGACCACGGCGCGTTCGCCTGGTCGGAGACGGCCTGGCGGGGGCGCCCGCTGCCCGGGTCGGTGGTGTACGAGCTGCACGTGGGCACCTTCACCCCCGGGGGCACGTTCGACGCGGCCGCCGAGAGGCTCGACCACCTGGTCGACCTGGGCGTGGACTTCGTCGAGCTGATGCCGGTGTGCGCGTTCCCGGGCCGCTCCGGCTGGGGGTACGACGGGGTGGACCTGTGGGCGGTGCACGAGCCGTACGGCGGGCCGGACGGGCTGAAGCGGTTCGTGGACGCGGCGCACCGGCGCGGGCTCGGCGTGATACTGGACGTGGTGCACAACCACCTCGGCCCCTCGGGCAACTACCTGCCGCAGTACGGCCCGTACTTCACCGACCGGCACCAGACGCCGTGGGGTTCGGCGGTCAACCTGGACGCGCCGGGCTCGGACGAGGTGCGGGCGTTCCTGGTCGGCAGCGCGCTGGCCTGGCTGCGGGACTACCGGATCGACGGGCTGCGGCTGGACGCGGTGCACGCCCTGGTGGACACCCGGGCCCGGCACTTCCTGGAGGAGCTCTCCGCCGAGGTGGGGAAGCTGGCGGCGGCGACCGGGCGCCCGCTGTTCCTGGTCGGCGAGTCGGACCTGAACGACCCGCGCACCACCGCCGCCCGGGAGGCGGGCGGCCAGGGCCTGGACGCGCAGTGGAGCGACGACTTCCACCACGCGCTGCACTGCCTGCTGACCGGCGAGTCGCAGGGCTACTACGCGGACTTCGCCGCCGACCCGTACGCGGCGCTCGCCAAGACCCTCACCGGGGGCTTCTTCCACGACGGGAGCTGGTCCTCGTTCCGGGAGCGCTCGCACGGCCGGCCGTTCCCGCCGGAGCGCGGGCACCGGCTGCTGGGCTACGCGCAGACCCACGACCAGGTCGGCAACCGGGCCACCGGCGACCGGCTCGCCGCGTCGCTGCCGCCGGGGCGGCTGGCCGCGGCGGCGGCGCTGGTGCTGACCTCGCCGTTCACGCCGATGCTGTTCATGGGCGAGGAGTGGGGCGCGGGCACGCCCTGGCAGTACTTCACCGACCACACCGACCCGCAGCTGGCCGAGGCCGTCCGGCAGGGGCGGCGGCGGGAGTTCGCCGGGCACGGCTGGCGGGCCGAGGATGTCCCGGACCCGCAGAGCCCGGAGACGGTGGCCGCCTCGACCCTGGACTGGTCCGAGCCGCAGCGCGCCCCGCACGCCGAACTGCTGTCCTGGTACCGGGAGTTGATCCGGCTGCGGCGGGCCGCCCCGGAGCTGGCGGACGGCGACCTGGCGGCGGTGCGGGTGCGCCACGACGCGGCGGCGGGCTGGCTGGCGGTGCACCGGGGCCGCTACCGGGTGCTGGTGCGGCTCGGCGGCGACGGCGGGCCGCTGCCCGTCCCGCTGGAGGCCCCGTTCGGCGAGGTGGCGGCCTCGTTCGGCGAGGTGGCGGCCGGGCCGGGCGGCGCGGTGCTGCTCGGCCCGGACGCGGTGGCGGTGGTGCGCACCGCCTGAGCGGGCGGTGGTGCGCACCGCCCGGCGCGGCCCTACCAGAGGTACTCGGCGATCCGGGCGTGCAGCCCGGCGGCGTCCAGGCCGTAGGCGGCCAGGTGCTCGGGGACCGAGCCGTAGTGCCGGTGCTCGGCCAGCGGCACTCCCAGGGACAGGACGCGGTGCGGCAGTTCGGCCAGCGCGTGGTGCGCCGCGCGCTCCGAGGTGCCCGCCAGGTAGGGCTCCACCAGCACCACGTCGGCCCGCTCGCCCAGCGCGGCGCGCAGGCCGGCCCCGTCGAACGGGCGGACGGTGGCCGCGTACAGCACCGTCACGTCCAGCGTCTCGGTGGCCGCCAGCACCGCGTCCAGCATCGGGCCGACCGCCAGCACCACGCCGGCGGCCCCGGAGCCCTGCCGCACGGCCAGGAACCGGCCCGGCGCGACGGGCCGGGGCTCGGCGTTCTGGTGCGCGGAGAGCCGGACGTACTGCCGGGTGTCGCCGGCGGCGACCGCGTGGCGCAGCAGCAGGTCGGCCTCGGCGGGGTGGCCGGGGACGTGCACGTGCCAGTCGGGCAGGGTGTCGAGCAGGGCGACGTCCCCCGGGGACATGTGGGTGCGGCCGCCGGCCGGCCAGTCGTAGGAGCCCGCGGCGGACACCAGGACGGCCCCGACGTCCTGGTGCACCAGGTCCAACTTGACCTGCTCGAAGGGCCGTTCGATCAGGAAGCTGGCGAAGGTGTGGGCGATCGGGCGCATCCCGGTCAGCGCCAGGCCGCCCGCGACGCCGATCAGCAGCTGCTCGCGGATGCCGACGTTGACCACCCGGTCGGGGTGGGCGCGGGCCGCTTCGGGGAACTGCGCGACCCCGATGTCGGCGAGCACCAGCGCGGTGCGCGGGTCGCGCTCCAGCAACTCGGTGACGGTGGCGGCGAACTGCTCGCGCATGGTCGCCTCGTGGGCGTCCCGCAGGGTGTTCCGCACGGTCTCTTCTCCCCTGTCCTCAGCTGTTCTTGGGTTCGGTGCGGGCCACCACCGCGTGCGGGCGGCCCGGGTGCGGGGCGGTGAACGCCCGGTACAGCTGCTCGTGGTCGCGGCCGTCGACGGTGGCCGTCGACCAGCCCTCGCCGGCGAAGCGGGCCGCGATGCCGCCGCTCCAGCCGTGGGTGGCCGAGGAGTTGTCGATCACGACGACGTTCAGCCGCTCCAGGCCGACCGCCCCGGCGAAGGCCACCGCCTCGTGGTTGGAGCCCTCGTCGAACTCGGCGTCCCCGATCAGCGTCCACACTGCCGGGCGCTCCAGCCCCTGCGCCCGCAGGCCCAGCGCGGTGCCCACCGCCAGCGGCAGGCCGTGGCCCAGCGAGCCGGAGCCGATCTCCGCGCCGGGCACCAGCACCCGGTCCGGGTGGTGCCCCAGCGGCGAGTCGTAGGCGCCGAAGCTGGGCAGCAGCTCCACCGGGAAGAAGCCCTTGGCGGCCAGCACCGCGTAGTACGCCATCGGGCCGTGACCCTTGGAGAGCAGGAACCGGTCGCGGTCCTGCGCGTCGACGTTGCCCGGGTGCACGTCCAGCACCCGGTCGTACAGCACCCACAGGGCGTCCAGGGTGGAGTGGGCGGCCGGGGAGTGCTTCTCGTCGCCGACCATCAGGGAGATCAGGCGCGGCAGGTCGGGGTACCCCGCCGCGGTGCGGGTCGCTTCGCTCGTCATGGGGAACAGCCTCCAACTTCAAGCTCGCTTGAAGTCAAGCGGCCGCGCCCCGTACCCTCGGGCGATGGCCCCCTCCCGGCACGACGTCCTCACCATCGGCCAACTCGCCGAGCGCAGCGGCCTGGCCGCCTCCGCGCTGCGCTACTACGAGAGCCTCGGGCTGATCCACTCCACCCGCACCGCCGGGAACCAGCGCCGCTACCCGCGCTCCGCGCTGCGCCGGATCGCCTTCGTCCGGGCCGCCCAGCAGGTCGGGCTCAGCCTCGACGAGGCCCGCGCCGCGCTCTCCCGGCTCCCCGAGGACCGCGCCCCCAGCACCCGCCAGTGGGACGCCGTGGCCGCCGCCTGGCAGCACCGGATCGACCGGCAGATCGACGAACTCCAGCTGATGCGCGCCAAGTTGACCGGCTGCATCGGCTGCGGCTGCCTCTCCCTGACCCGCTGCGGCCTCTACAACGCCGCCGACCGGGCCGGCGCCGCCGGGCCCGGCGCCCGCTACCTGCTCACCCGGGACCCGGACACCGGCCCCGAACCCGGGCCCGGCCCGGACGCCGAGGAGTGATCCACTTCTTTCCCGGCCCGCCGCCGCACCGCCCGGCGGGCCGTCTATGCTGCCCCCGAAAGCGCGTTCCACCGACGGGGAGCCGGACATGACCGACCATCAGGAAATCTCGCTCGACTGGATGTCCGGCGACCAGAGCACGCCGACCGCCACGCCGCCCTCCGCCGAACTGCGCCCCGAGGTGCCGCACCCGGCCCGGATGTACGACTACTACCTCGGCGGCAAGGACAACTTCCCCGCCGACCGGGCCGCCGCCGAGCAGGTCCTCGCGCTCAGCCCGCTGGTGCGGATCAGCGCCCGGGCCAACCGGGCGTTCCTGCAGCGGGCCGTGCGCACCCTCGCCGAGCAGGGCGTGCGCCAGTTCCTCGACATCGGCACCGGCATCCCCTCGGCCGGGAACACCCACGAGATCGCCCAGGCCGTCGACCCGTCCGCGAAGGTCGCCTACCTCGACAACGACCCGATCGTGCTGGTGCACGGCCGGGCCCTGCTCTCCGGCGCCCGCCCCGGCACCGTCAGCGTCCTGCAGGCCGACCTGCGCGAGCCCGGGGCGATCCTCGCCGACCCGGCCGTCCGCGAGCTGCTCGACCTCGAACGGCCGGTCGCCCTCCAGCTGTTCGCGATCCTGCACTTCATCGACGACGACGCCGACCCGTACGCGATCGTCCGCACCCTGGTCGACGCGCTGCCCTCCGGCAGCTACCTGGCGCTCTCGCACGCCACCGGCGACTTCGCCCCTCCGCAGGAGGCGGCCAAGGGCCCCGCCGTCTACCGGTCGGCGACCGCACAGCTCAGCATGCGCAGCCGCGAGCAGGTGCTGCGCTTCTTCGACGGCCTCGAACTGCTGGAGCCCGGCCTGGTCACCGCCCCGCTCTGGCGCCCCGACCAGGCCCCGCAGGACACCGACCACGAGGTCGCCATCTGGGCCGGCGTCGCCCGCAAGCCCTGACGGGCCCCGCGACCGCCGCGGCGGTGCGATCCCGGGCTCGCCGCACCGCCGAGAGGGAGCACCCGCCATGACCGCACCGCCGTCCGCCGCCTCCCCGGCCGCCGCCCCGCCGCCCGCCGTCCCGCCGCTGGTCGACGCCGGGTGGCTGGCTGCCCGGCTGGGCCGCCCCGGCCTGGTGGTCCTGGACGCGGGCGTCGGCGCGCACCGGCACCCGGACGCCCGGATCCCCGGGGCGCGCGCGTTCGACCTGGACGGCGCGCTGTCCGACCACGCCTCCGCGCTGCCGCACACCATGCCCTCCGCCGCCGACCTCCAGCGCGAACTGCGCGCCCTGGGCGTCGACGACGGCTCCACGGTGGTGGTGTACGACGGCGCGGGCGTGTACTCCGCCCCCCGCGCCTGGTGGATGCTGCGCGCCGTCGGCCTCGACCGGGCCGCCGTCCTGGACGGCGGGCTGCCGGCCTGGCGGGCCGCCGGGCACCCCGTCGACACCGGGCCCCGACTCCCCTGCCCCGCCGGTGACTTCACCGCCCGGCCGCGCCCGGGCCTGTTCGCCGACCGGGACGCCGTGGCCGCCGCCCTCACCGACCCGGACACCGCCGTGCTGGACGCCCGCGCCCACGAGCGCTTCACCGGCGCCGCCCCCGAACCCCGCCCCCACCTGCGCCGCGGCCACCTCCCCGGCTCCACCAGCCTCCCCTTCACCGACCTGCTCACCCCCGACGGCCGCTACCTCCCCCGACCGGCCCTGCACGAGCGCCTCACCGCCGCCACCGGCGGCCGCCCCCGCCTGATCACCTCCTGCGGCTCCGGCGTCACCGCCTGCGTCCTCGCCTTCGCCGCCCACCTCACCGGCCACCCCGCCCCCGCCGTCTACGACGGCTCCTGGTCCGACTGGGGCCGCCCGGAAACCGCCCTCCCGATCGCCACCGGCCCCTGAGCCCCTCGCACCCCCGAGCCCCTCGAGACCCCGAGCCGGGCCGCGCACCCGCCCGGTCAGGGGACGGCCTCGTCCGGCGGGATGGTCGGGGGGTGGGGCGGTCGGCGGGTGAGGCGGGTGGGCCACCACATGCGGTGGTCGAGGTCGGCGGTGAGGGCGGCGACCAGGACCGAGCGGACGACCAGGGTGTCGAGGAGGACGCCGAGGGCGACCGCGAAGCCGATCTCGGCGAAGCCGACCACGGGGAGGGTGCCGAGGACGGCGAAGGTGGCGGCCAGGATCAGGCCCGCGGAGGTGATCACGCCGCCGGTGGCGGCCAGGCCGGCCACCGCGCCGCGCCGGGTGCCGAGGCGGCCGGACTCCTCGCGCACCCTGGTCATCAGGAAGATGTTGTAGTCGATGCCGAGGGCCACCAGGAACACGAACACGAACAGCGGGAACGCCTGGTCCTGGCCCTCGAAGTGGAAGACGTGCGCGAAGAAGAACGCGCTGATGCCGAGCGCGGCCGCGTACGACAGCACCACGGTGGCGATCAGCACCAGCGGCGCGACCACCGCCCGCAGCAGCGCGGCCAGGATCAGCAGCACCACCGCCAGCACCAGCGGGATGACGACCCGGTTGTCGTGCGCGGCGGCCCGCCCGGCGTCCAGCACCACCGCGGTGGAGCCGCCGACCTGCGCGTCGGCGTCCGGCACCGCGTGCACGGCCGCCCGGACGCGGTCGACGGTCGCCTTGGCGGCCGCGGAGTCCGGCGGGTCGGCCAGGACGGCCGGGAAGTACGCCTCGCCGCCGGCCGTCACCGGCGGCCCGATCCCGGCGATGCCGGGCGTGCCCGCGGCGGCCTGCCGGACGGCGTCCAGCGGGGCGGCGGCGCTGATCACCGACAGCGGGGCGCCCGTGCCGCCGGGGAAGTGCGCGGCCAGCACCTGCTGGCCGGTGACGGAGTCGGGCTTGCCGGTGAAGGTGCCCGCGGCGCTCAGCCCGTTCGCGTTCAGCGACACCAGGCCGGCCGTGCAGGCGGCCAGCGCCAGCGCGGTGCCCACCCAGACCTTGCGCGGCCGGCCCGCGATCCAGCCGCCGACGTGCGCCCACCGGCCGGTGGCGGTCGGCTCGGGCGTGCCGTACTCCGGGCGCACCGGCCAGAACACCCAGCGCCCGCACGCCACCAGCAGCGCGGGCAGCAGCGTCAGCATCGCCACCAGCGCCACCACCACGCCGATCGCGCACACCGGGCCCAGGCCGCTGGTGGAGTTCATCTCGGCGACCATCAGGCACAGCATCGACGCGACGACCGTCGCCGAGCTCGCCAGGATCGCCGGACCGGCCCGGTGCAGGGCGGCGGCCATCGCCTCGTGCCGGTCCCGGTGGCGGCGCAGCTCCTCCCGGTAGCGGGCGGTCAGCAGCAGCGCGTAGTCGGTGCCCGCGCCGAGCACCAGCACGATCAGGATGCCCGCGCTCTGCGCGTTGACGGTCAGCCCGGCGTGCGCGGCGAACAGGTACACCGCGCCCTCGGCCACCGTCAGCGCCGCGCCCGCAGACAGCAGCGGCAGCAGCCACAGCACCGGGCTGCGGTAGGTGAGCAGCAGCAGGACGACCACCACCGTGACGGTGGCGTACAGCAGGGTGCCGTCGATGCCCTCGAAGGCCTTGGACTGGTCGGCGCCGATCCCGGCCGGGCCGGTGACGTGGGTGGCCAGGCCGGGCTGCGCGCCGGACGCGGCGGTGGCCCGCAGGCTGTCGACGGCCGGGCCGAGGTCGTTCCACCCGCTGTCGCCGGTGACCACCGGCACCACGGTCTGCAGCGCCCTGCCGTCCCCGGACTCGGTCGGGCCGACGATCGGCGCGGTGACGTGCGGGGCGTCGGCGAACTGCCGGGCGTCGCCCGCCGCCTTGGCCCGGTCCTCGACGGTGATGCCGCTCTCGCGCTGGTACACCACCACCGCGTCGGCGGTCTGCACCGGCTGGAAGCGCAGCTGGGCGTCCAGCACCCGGGTCGACTCGGCGTTCGCGGGCAGCCAGCTGGACGCCTGGTTGTCCTCGGCGCCGTTCAGCTTGCCCGCCAGCGGCGCGGCCACCAGCAGCACCAGCAGCCACAGGCCGAGCACCACCCACTTCGCGCGCCGCCCGCAGGGCAGCGCGGCCGCTCTTCTCCCGGGACTCATCACCACCGGCTTCCCGTCGCGACCCGCACCGGGCCCGGCCGGGCCCGCGCGCTCCCCCGTCCACCATCGCGCCCCGGCCGGAGCCCCGCACCCGGGCGCCGCACCCGGGCGGCCGTACCGCGGTGCCCGGGTGCGGCGCGCCGGGGGGCGGGCGGGCACGTTTGCGCGCCGGATCGGTGCGGGGACGAACCGACCAGGACACGAACCGCCGCGCTGTGGTAACCAGGACTTCGCCGATCATCACGGGGGATCTCTTTGACCGCGCCGACCTCACCCGACGGAACGCCGCCGTACCCGACCTCGCCGCCGCCCGTCCCGGGCGCGCCGCCCCCGCCCCGCCGGCTCGACCTCCAGGGCTGGAGCGCCGTGGTGACCGCCCTGGTGGGCGTCGCCACCCTGGGGGCCGGGTTCGCGGGCGGCTACCTCACCCAGTCGCAGGCCGCCCCCGACGGCGGACCGCGACCGACCGCGACCGTCACCGCGACGGTGACCGTCACGGCGACCGCACCGGGAGCCGCCCGCTCGACCGCCCCCTCGGCCACCGCACCGGCCGTCGACGCGCTGCCCAGCGGGGCGCCGACCGGCCCGGCGACGAGTGCCGTCCGGGTGCTGCTGGCCTCGCCGGACACCGGGCGCGGCGGGACGCGGACGGTGCTCACCGGGCAGGGGTTCCCGCCCGACACCGTGGTCCGGGTCTCCTTCGTGGTCAAGACCGACGGCCTGGAGTACCAGCACCGGGACTTGCGGGACACCAAGTCCGACGCCGACGGCGCCTTCTCGGTCGAGGTCTCCGTCCCGTCCGACCTGAAGGACTACCAGGGCAAGAACACCTACCTGCGCGCCCAGCCCGGCACCGGCAGCAGCAGCACGAAGTACAGCGACACGGTGTTCAACCTGCTGCCCTGACCCGCCGCTCCGACCCGGCGTCCTGATCCGGCGTCCTGACCCGGCGTCCTGACCCGCCGTCAGCCCCGGCGCCGCTCCAGCTCCCGCCACAGCTCGTCGACGCGGGCGGCCAGCTGCGCCAGGTCCCCGCTGTTGTCGAGGACCAGGTCGGCGATCGCCAGCCGCTCCGCGCGGCCGGCCTGGGCGGCCATCCGGGAGCGCGCCTCGTCCTCGGCCATGCCGCGCAGGTCGACCAGGCGGCGCAGCCGCTCCGCGTCCGGCACGTCGATCACCACGACCAGGTCGTACAGCGGGGCGAGGCCGTTCTCGGCGAGCAGCGGGACGTCGTGCACCACGACCGCGTCCGGGCCCGCCGCGGCCTCCAGTTCGGCGGAGCGGGCCCGCACCAGCGGGTGCACGACGGCGTTCAGCTTCGCCAGCCGGGCCGGGTCGGCGAAGACCACCCGGCCGAGCGCGGGGCGGTCCAGCGTGCCGTCCGGGAGCAGCACCCCGGGGCCGAACTCGGCGGCCACGGCGGCCAGTCCGGGCGTCCCGGGGGCGACCACCTCGCGGGCGATCACGTCCGAGTCGACGATCACCGCGCCGTGCGCGGCCAGTCGGCGGGAGACCTCGCTCTTGCCCGCGCCGATCCCGCCGGTCAGTCCGATCCTCAGCATGCCGCCAGGCTACCGGCCCGCCCCCGGCCCGGTGCGGGCGGCCGGGTCAGACCAGGTCGAGGGACTCCCCGGCCGTCAGCGTCCGGTACTCCACGCCGCCGGTGCCGGGGCCCTGCGGGCCGAGCAGCCGCCCGTGGACCGCCTGCCCGGCCTCGCTGAGCGTGGCCTCGTGGATCGCCACCGCCTGCCGGGGCCGGGCGTCGCGCAGGTAGTCGACCAGCTCGCCGGCCCGCAGCCAGGGCGCGCCGAGCGGCAGCAGCAGGGTGTCGACGGTGTCCGGCGGGACGGTCAGCGCGTCGCCCGGGTGGAAGGCCCGGCCGCCGAGCAGGAAGCCGACGTTGGGGATGCGCGGGATGTCGGGGTGGATCTCCGCGTGCCACTCGCCGTGCACCGTCACCGGCAGCCCGTCCAGGTCGAACGCGTCGCCGTCGCCGACCACCGTCACCTTCGCGCCGATGCCCTCCAGCTGCCGGGCCACCGAGGAGTTGGTGTACACCCGCAGGCCCGGGTTGGCCTCGACGGCGGCCCGGACCTGCCCCTCGGTGAAGTGGTCGGCGTGCTCGTGGGTGATCAGCAGGGCGTTCACGCCCGCCAGCGCCACCGGGCCGGTGAACATCCCGGGGTCGATCAGCACCGCCCCTTCGGCGTGCTCGATCCGGACGCAGGCGTGGCCGTACTTCGTCAGTCGCATGCGGCCCAGCGTACGACCGGGCCTACGGCGCGCCCACCAGGCCGGGGCGCTTCGCCAGGCGTGGCGCGGGCAGCACCACGGGACGCAGCGGCGGCAGTTCGACGTGCTCGTCCAGGCCGATGACCCGGTGCAGGCGGCGCAGCGGGGCGGGCGCCCACCAGTTGAGGCGGCCGAACAGCGTCATGGTGGCGGGCACCAGCAGGGTGCGGACCAGGGTGGCGTCCACGGCGACGGCCACGGCCAGCGCGATGCCCATCTGCTTGACCATGAGCATCTGCCCGGCGGCGAACCCGGCGAACACGATCACCATCAGCAGCCCGGCCGAGGTGATGATCCGGCCGCTGCGCTGGAGGCCCAGCTCCACCGACTTGGCGCAGTCGTGGCCCTGGTCGTGCAGTTCCTTGATCCGGGAGAGCAGGAAGACCTCGTAGTCCATCGACAGCCCGAACGCGAAGGCGAACACCAGCACCGGGATCACCGTCTCCAGGCCGCCGGTCGGCGTGAACCCGAGCAGCGAGCTGAAGTACCCGTGCTGGAAGACCAGGGTCAGCGCGCCCAGCGACGCGCCCAGCGACAGCACGTTCATCAGCAGCGCCTTGACCGGCAGCACCACCGAGCCGGTCATCATGAACAGCAGCACCAGCGTCCCGGCCGCGACCAGGCCCAGCGCCCACGGGCCGCGCGAGCCGATCTCGTGCTGGAAGTCCACCAGCGAGGCCGCGTCGCCCGTCACGTGGGTGTCCAGCCCGCCGCGCTCGGCGCGCAGCTCGCCGACCACCCGCTTGGCCTCCGCGCCCTGCGGGTCGCCCTTGACCAGCACGTCCACGGTCTGCACGCCGTCCGAGACCGACGTCACCGCCCGGACGCCCGCCACGCCCGGCAGCGCCGGGACGACCTGGTCCGCGTACTGCTGCGCCTGCTGCCGCGAGCCCTCGACGACCACCTGGACGGCCGCCGGGGCCTGGTCCGGGAAGCGCGCCTCGACGCTCTCGGCGACCTGCCGGGACGAGAAGCTCTCGGGCAGCACGTCGGCGCCCGAGTTGCGGAAGTGCGAGCCCAGGAACGGCGCGCCCGCCGCCAGCAGCAGCGCCACGCAGGCCAGCATCACCGGGACCGCCCGGCGCTGCACCCGGCGCACCGTCCGCGAGAAGAAGCCCTCGTCCGGGACGGGCGCGGTCGGCGCCTTGATCTTCGACCCCATGAAGCCCAGCAGCGCCGGGACCAGCGTCAGCGCCGCCGCGACCGCGATCACCACCACGCTCACGCCCGCCGCCGCGACCGCCCGGAACACCGGGCTGGTGAACACGAACAGCCCGCTCAGCGCGACCGCCACCGTCAGGCCCGAGAACGCCACCGTCCGGCCGGCCGTGGCCGCCGTCCGCTCCACCGCCTGCGCGATGTCGGCGCCGTGGCCGCGCTCCTCCCGGAACCGGTTCACCATCAGCAGCGCGTAGTCGATCGACAGGCCCAGGCCCAGCACGGTCGCGATCGGCAGCACCGAGGTGTCGATGTCCATCAGCTTGCTGAACCCGAACATCGCCAGCAGCGCGCCGCCCACCGAGGCGATCGCCCCGATGCCCGGCAGGCCCGCCGCGGCCAGCCCGCCGAACACCAGCACCATCACGACCAGCGTCAACGGCAGCGTGACGATCTCGCCGAAACGGGTGTCCTTGGCGGTCTGGTCCTTGACCTCCTGCTGGAGCACCAGGTCGCCGCCGACCACGGTGTGCGCACCGTCCGCGTCGATCCCCGCCAGCCGGTCGGTGACCGCCGCCAGCTGCTTCGCCGTCGACCCGTCCGCCATCCGCACGCTCACCAGCGACGCCTTGCCGTCGCTCGCGGTCAGCTGCCCGCCGGTCGAGTAGGTGTCCGCCACCGAGACCACGCCCGGCAGTTGCGCCACCTCCGCGCTCGCCCGCTCGACGGCCGCCTTCACGTCCGCGGCCCCGACGGCCGGTCCGTCCACGACCGCGGTCACGGTGCCCTGCACCGGGTCCGCCGCCTGCACGACGGCCGTCCCGCGCGCCGACTCCGACCCGCCGTTGCCGGTCCCGGCCACCGAGCCCTCGAACACCCGCCCGCCGATCACCACCCCCACCGCGAGCACCAGCGCCCAGAACGCCAGCACCCAACGACGGTGCCGGAAACACACTCGCCCCAGAGCGGCCAAACGACCGGGAACCTGGGAGACCTGGACCTCTGCTGCGGTGGAGCGGGAGCTGCGCATGCGGGGAGCCTTTCGGACAAGTCCCCTCAATGTATGGGTGAGTACGCTTTCGTCCTATAGCCGGACGATGAGCCTCATCTCACAATTCCCTTCACATAAACGCCACTTAAGCACCACGCCCTGTGCACCCACCCGTGGGTGGGCGGGCAGAAAGCAGCGACCCCCCGCTCCAGGGAAACCCTGGGACGGGGGGTCGCTGTTCAGTCAGCTAGGCAGCCGCCGAAGCGCAGTGCTTCAGCTCTGGCCGCCGGCCAGCTTCTCGCGGAGCGCGGCCAGGGCCTCGTCCGAGGCGAGCGCGCCGGAGCCCTCGTCGCTGCTGGAGGAGTACGAGCCGCCACCGGAGACCGGGGCCTCCTCGCCGGCCTCGGCGGCGGCAGCCGCGTCGGCCTCGCGGGACTTGATGACCTGGGCCTGGTGCTGCTCGAAGCGGGCCTGGGCCTCGGCGTACTGCCGCTCCCACTCCTCGCGCTGCTTCTCGAAGCCGGGCAGCCAGTCGTTCGCCTCGGGGTCGAAGCCCTCCGGGTAGATGTAGTTGCCCTGGTCGTCGTAGGACGCGGCCATGCCGTACAGGGTCGGGTCGAACTCGACCGACGCCGGGTCGGCACCGAGGGACTCGTTGGCCTGCTTCAGCGAGAGGCTGATGCGGCGGCGCTCGAGGTCGATGTCGATGACCTTGACGAAGATCTCGTCGCCGACCTGGACGACCTGCTCCGGGATCTCGACGTGGCGCTCGGCCAGCTCGGAGATGTGGACCAGGCCCTCGATGCCCTCGTCCACGCGGACGAACGCACCGAACGGAACCAGCTTGGTGACCTTACCCGGGACGACCTGCGAGATCTGGTGGGTCCGGGCGAACTGCTGCCACGGGTCCTCCTGGGTCGCCTTCAGCGACAGGGAGACGCGCTCGCGGTCCATGTCCACGTCGAGAACCTCGACGGTGACCTCCTGGCCGACCTCGACGACCTCGTTCGGGTGGTCGATGTGCTTCCAGGACAGCTCGGAGACGTGCACCAGACCGTCGACGCCGCCGAGGTCGACGAACGCACCGAAGTTGACGATCGAGGAGACGACGCCGGAGCGCACCTGGCCCTTCTGCAGGGTGGTGAGGAAGGTCTGGCGGACCTCGCTCTGGGTCTGCTCCAGCCAGGCGCGGCGGGACAGGACCACGTTGTTGCGGTTCTTGTCCAGCTCGATGATCTTCGCCTCGAGCTCCTTGCCCACGTAGGGCTGGAGGTCGCGGACGCGACGCATCTCGACCAGCGAGGCCGGGAGGAAGCCGCGGAGGCCGATGTCGAGGATGAGACCACCCTTGACGACCTCGATGACGGTACCGGTGACGATGCCGTCCTCTTCCTTGATCTTCTCGATCGTGCCCCAGGCGCGCTCGTACTGCGCACGCTTCTTGGACAGGATGAGGCGACCCTCCTTGTCCTCCTTCTGGAGAACCAGGGCCTCGATCTCGTCGCCGACCTTGACGACCTCGTGCGGGTCAACGTCGTGCTTGATCGAGAGCTCGCGGGAGGGGATGACACCCTCGGTCTTGTAACCGATGTCGAGGAGCACCTCGTCACGGTCGACCTTCACGATGATGCCCTCGACGATGTCGCCATCGTTGAAGTACTTGATGGTCTCGTCGATCGCGGCGAGGAACGCGTCCGCGTCGCCGATGTCGTTGACCGCGACCTGCGGGGTGGTGCTGACAGAGGTGTCGGTGGGGCTCGTCATTAGGAAAAGGGCTCCGGTACGGACATGAAGTCGTAGGTAATGCCACGCGGAGGGCCCTGATCGCTCCCACCGAAAGCCGTGCAGGCCAGAGAACGGCCCACCGGAAGGACTCCCGCAAACGACAGGGTCCCGGTGTCCGTCTGACGACCGTGGGGTCTTCGACAGATGCGAGCGCGACCTGCTCCGTCCGAGGCGCGCAGGCCCGCAGCGCAACTTGTAGCATACGGGGACACCCAGGCACGGTCAACGTCGAAGCCGACGAGACGGTGGAGGCCGGGACGGATCAGGCCATATCCTCCGGTGGCGCGCCTGACGGCGGCTGGAGCACGGGCCCTACCCCGGATGCCACGGCCCGACCCGGTCCCCGTACGGGCCCGGCTCCGCAGCAGCAGCGCTTCCGCAAGCCCATAGCCTACTTGACGTCCCGCCCCGGCTTGCGCCAGGGGCCCGCCCGACCCGGCGCCCGCCGGGTCCTCCCCGATGCACCAGGTGACGGATTCCATGACCCACTCCACCCCCGGCGACGCCGAGCCCTTCGACTACGACCCGGCCGGGTACGACGTCCCCTCCTCCCCCGGGCAGCCGGACGAGGAGGAGGACGGCGACGAGGCGCTGCGCCGGGAGGCCGGCGAGCAGGAGTCGAGCCGGGCCAGCCGGCACTGGTGGGACCGGAACGCCGACGACTACCAGGACGAGCACGGGGAGTTCCTCGGCGACGACCGGTTCACCTGGTGCCCGGAGGGCGTCGACGAGGCCGAGGCCCGGCTGCTCGGCGACCCGGCCGGGCTGAAGGGCGCGGACGTGCTGGAGATCGGCTCCGGCGCCGCGCAGTGCTCGCGCTGGCTGGCCGCGCAGGGCGCCCGCCCGGTCGCCCTCGACATCTCCTACCGGCAGTTGCAGCACTCCCGCCGGATCGACCTGGGCCGCGGCCTGGAGCCCGTCGCCGTGGTGCAGGCGGACGCGGCGGTGCTGCCGTTCGCCGACGGCTCCTTCGACCACGCCTGCTCGGCGTACGGCGCGGTGCCGTTCAGCGCCGACACCGGGCGGCTGATGCGCGAGGTGCACCGGGTGCTGCGGCCCGGCGGGCGCTGGGTGTTCTCGGTGACCCACCCGATCCGCTGGGCGTTCCCGGACGAGCCCGGGGTGGAGGGCCTGACCGCCAGCTCCTCGTACTTCGACCGCACCCCGTACGTCGAGCAGGACGAGGAGGGCGTCGCCACCTACGTCGAGCACCACCGCACCGTCGGCGACCGGGTGCGGGAGCTGGTCGCGGCCGGGTTCACCCTGCTCGACCTGGTGGAGCCGGAGTGGCCGGAGGGGCTGGAGCAGGAGTGGGGCGGCTGGAGCCCGCTGCGCGGCGAGCACATCCCCGGCACGGCGATCTTCGTCGCCCGCCGGAACGGCTGAGCGCGGTGCGGACCGGGGGGCTCGACCTGCCCGTCGGCGCGGCGCTCCCCGCCCTGGCCGCCGCCCTGGACGGGCACGGCACGGCGGTGCTGTCCGCGCCGCCCGGCACCGGCAAGACCACCCTGGTGCCGCTCGCGCTGGCCGGCCTGCTCGGGGGCGAGCCGCGCCGGGTGCTGGTGGCCGAACCGCGCCGGCTCGCGGTGCGGGCGGCGGCCCGGCGGATGGCCTGGCTGCTGGAGGAACCGGTCGGCGCCCGGGTCGGGTTCACCGTGCGCGGCGAGCGGCGGGCCGGGCCCGGCACCCGGGTCGAGGTGGTCACCACCGGCGTCCTGCTGCAGCGCCTCCAGCGCGACCCCGAACTGCCGGGCGTGGACGCGGTGGTGCTCGACGAGTGCCACGAACGGCACCTGGACGCCGACACCGCGCTGGCCTTCCTGCTGGACGTCCGGGCCGCGCTGCGCCCCGAACTGCGCCTGCTGCTGGCCTCCGCGACCGCCGACACCGACGCCTGGGCCGAACTGCTGGGCGGGGCGCCCGTGGTGGCCGCCGAGGGCGTCACGCACCCGGTGCAGACGGTCTGGGCCCCGCCGCCGTCCGCCGTCCGGCCCGCGCACGGCACCAGGGTCGACCCGGCGCTGCTGTCGCACGTCGCGGCGACGGTGCGCCGGGCGCTCGCCGAGCGGGCGGGGGACGTGCTGTGCTTCCTGCCCGGCGTCGGCGAGATCGCCCGGGTGGCCGGGCAGTTGGACGGCGTCTTGGACGGCGTCGAGGTGCTGCAACTGCACGGGCGGGCCCCGCAGGCCGTGCAGGACGCGGCGCTGGGCCCCGGCGGGGGGCGGCGGGTGGTGCTGGCCACCTCGGTCGCCGAGTCCTCGCTGACCGTGCCGGGCGTGCGGGTCGTGGTCGACTCCGGGCTGACCAGGGAGCCGCGCACCGACCACGCCCGCGGCCTGTCCGCCCTGGTCACCGTCCGCACCTCGCTGGCCGCCGCCCGGCAGCGGGCCGGCCGGGCCGGACGCGAGGCCCCCGGCACCGTCTACCGCTGCTGGTCGGAGGCCGAGGACGCCCGCGCGGCCCGCTTCCCCACCCCCGAGATCGCCCTCGCCGACCTCACCTCCTTCGCCCTCCAGGCCGCCTGCTGGGGCGACCCCGACGCCACCGGCCTCACCCTGCCCGACCCGCCGCCGGCCGGCGCGATGGCCGACGCCCGCGAGGTCCTGCGCGCCCTCGCCGCCGTCGGCCCCGACGGCCGCCCCACCGACCGCGGCCGCGCCATCGCCCGCACCGGCCTGCACCCCGCCTCGCCCGCGCCCTGCTCGACGGCGCCCCGCCGTCGGCCCGCGCCGCGCCGCCGAACTCGTCGCCCTGCTCTCCGAGGAGCCCCCGCGCGCCCTCGGCGACGACCTGGCCGAGATCCACCGCACCGTCCGCCGCTCCCCCGCCGACCCGTACGCCCGCCGCTGGCAGGAGGAGACCCGCCGCCTCGAACGCGCCCTGACCGGCCCGGGCGGCGACACGGACCCGACGGACGGCCCGGACCACGACGGCACGGCGGGCACGGCGGGCGGGCCGGGCACGACGACCGGGACGGACCACGACGGCACCACCGGCCAGCCGGGCACGGCGGGCGGGACGGGCACGACGACCCGGACGGACCACGACGGCACCACCGGCCAGCCGGGCACGGCGGGCGGGACGGGCACGACGGGCGGGACGGGCACGACGACCCGGACGGACCGCGACGGCACGACCGGCCAGCCGGGCACGGCGGGCGGGACGGACCCGACGACCGGGATGGACCGCGACGGCACGACCCGACGGCGGACCACACCGGGCGGAACGGGCACGGCGGGCGGGACGGGCACGACGACCGGGACGGGCACACCGGGCGGAACGGACGCATCGGGCGGAACGGGCGCGACCGCCGGACCGCACGGCGGCGACCGCGCGGCGGAACGGCGGGCCGCCGGTGGCGCGCGCTCCGGCCGGGAGGCCGCTGCGGCCGGTGCCGTGTCCGGCGCGGCCTCCGGGCCGTCGGACGCCGTCGCGGCCGGGCTGGTGGTCGGGCTGGCGTACCCGGAGCGGGTGGCGCGGGCCCGGGAGGGCGGGGAGGGGGCGTACCTGATGGCCTCCGGGACGGCCGCGCAGCTGCCGCCCGGGACGCGGCTGCCGGCCGGCGGCTGGNTGGCCGTCGCGGTGGCCGACCGGCCCGCCGGGTCGCCCTCCGCCCGGGTGCTGCGGGCGGTCGCGGTGGACGAGGCGACCGCCCGGCGGGCGGCCGCGCCGCTGCTGGCGGCCCGCGAGGAGGTGCACTGGTCGGTGCGGCAGCGGGAGGTGGCCGCCCGGCGGGTGGAGTCGCTGGGGGCGATCGAACTGGCCGCCGTCCCGCTCACGGCGCCCGACCCGGCGCTGCTGCGGGCCGCGCTGCTGGAGGGCCTGGAACGGGAGGGCGTCTCCGTACTGCTGCGCTGGCCGCCCGCCGCGAGCGGCCTGCGCGAACGGCTCGCCTTCCTGCACCGGGCGATCGGCGAGCCGTGGCCGGACGTCGCGGACGCCGCGCTGCTGGCCGCCGCCGAGCAGTGGCTGGAGCCCGAGCTCTCCCGGGCCCGGCGCCGGGCCGACCTGGAGCGGATCGACACCGCCGCCGCGCTGACCCGCCTGCTGCCCTGGGCGAGCGGCCAGGCCGGACGGCTCGACGAACTCGCCCCGGAGCGGATCACCGTGCCCACCGGCAGCCGGATCCGGGTCGACTACGCGAGCGACCCCGAGCGGCCGGTACTGGCGGTGAAGCTCCAGGAGCTGTTCGGCTGGGCCGCCGCCCCGGCGCTGGCCGGCGGGCGCGTCCCGCTCACCGTCCACCTGCTCTCCCCCGCGGGCCGCCCGGCCGCCGTCACCGGCGACCTCGCCTCGTTCTGGCGCACCGGCTACCCCGCCGTCCGCGCCGACCTCCGCGGCCGCTACCCCCGCCACCCCTGGCCCGAGGACCCCACCACGGCGGAGGCCACCCGCCGGGCCAACCCGCGCAGGTGACGGCCGGTCAGGGGTGGGCCGGGAACGGCGAGGTGGGCTGCGAGGGGAGCCCCGCGGCCGGGCCGGGCAGCGGGATCCCCGTGAGGATCGGCCCGCACGCCATCAACCGGCCCTGGGCGTCGTGGTGGCAGTCCGGGTTCCGGCTCGGCGGGGTGTCGTCGCAGTTGCAGTGCGTGCCGGGGACGACCTCGGTGATCGGCGTCCTCGACGCCTTCGGCTTCCCGGCGGTCGGCTTCGACGTCGGGCCGGGCACCCGGTCGGCGCTCGGCGAGGGTGCGGCCGACGGCGACAGCGAGGGTGCCGGGGACGGTGCGGGCGGGGGCGTCGCGGTGTCGCCGGGCACGGCGCTGAGTGTGGCGCCGGGCGCGGCGCTGAGTGTGGCGCTGGGCGCGGTGCTCGCCACCGGGGCCGCCGGGACGGCCTGCGGCGCCGGGTCCGGGCGCGGGCCGGAACCCGGCACCGCCGCCCACACCGCCCCGCCGACCGCCGCGGCGGCCACCGCCGCCACGATCCCGGCCCGACGGCCCTTCCCCTGCCACGCCTTCACGGTCCCACCTCTGCGTTCGCACCGGTCGTTCGGTGCGCGAAGCATAGTGGCGGCCCACGGGGGCGGTGCGGTCAGGCCCAGTCCTCCGCCAGGACCGCCATGTCGATGTCGTCGATCCACTCGTCGCCGTACCGCAGCACCTGCCGCCGCACCCCCTCGACCCGGAACCCGGCCTTCTGGTAGGCCCGTCGCCCCCGGCCGTTGAAGGCGTAGACGGAGAGCGAGACCCGGTTGAGGCCGAGGGCGCGGATCGCGTGGTCGGTGAGCAGGCGGACGGCCTCGGTGCCGAGGCCGCGGTCGCGGCCGTCGGGGCCGAGGGCGATCCGGAGGTTGCAGGCGCGGTTGGGTTCGTCCCACTCGTTGAGGACGATCTCGCCGACGCCGCGGCCGGTGGCGCGGTCGACCACGATCAGGTCGAGGCGGTCGGTCTGCTCGTTGCGGGTGGTGTACCAGTCGACGACGCGGCGCTCCCTCGCCTCGTCCCAGACCGGGGGTGCGGGGGTGTGGGCGTCAGAGGTGTAGCGGAGCACGTCCGGGTCGTCGATCACGGCGCGGAGCATGGGGAGGTCCTCTTCCGGCCGCACGGGCCGCAGCAGGACCTTCTCGCCCACCAGGGTGGGCTTGTCGGCGAAGGTGGTGGTGGCGGGCATCCGGCCAGTCTCGGCGGACCGGCCGGACGCCCGCAACGTGATTAGTGCGCGGCGGTCTCCCAGTTCGGGCCGGCGCCGACCGAGACGTCCAGCGGGGCGCGCAGCGGGTACGCACCGGCCATCTGCTCGCGGACGAGCGCCTCGACCTGCTCGCGCTCGCCGGGGGCGACCTCCAGGACGATCTCGTCGTGCACCTGGAGCAGCATCCGGGTGGTGAGGCCGGCCGCGCGCAGGGCCTCGTCGACCCGGAGCATGGCGATCTTGACGATGTCGGCGGCGGAGCCCTGGATGGGGGCGTTGAGGGCCATCCGCTCGGCCATCTCGCGGCGCTGCCGGTTGTCGCTGGTGAGGTCGGGCAGGTAGCGGCGGCGGCCGAGCAGCGTCTCGGTGTAGCCGACGGCGCGGGCCTCCTCGACCACGTCGTGCAGGTAGTCGCGGACGCCGCCGAAGCGCTCGAAGTAGGTGTCCATCAGGCCCTGGGCCTCGGCGGGCTTGATGCCGAGCTGCTGGGAGAGGCCGTACGCGGACAGGCCGTAGGCGAGGCCGTACGACATGGCCTTGATCTTGCGGCGCATCTCGGCGTCGACGTCGCCGGGGGCGACCGAGAAGACCTGGGAGGCGACGGTGGTGTGCAGGTCCTCGCCGGTGGTGAAGGCCTCGATCAGGGCCTCGTCCCCGGAGAGGTGGGCCATGATGCGCAGTTCGATCTGCGAGTAGTCGGCGGTGAGCAGCGTCTCGTAGCCCTCGCCGACCACGAAGGCGCGGCGGATGGCGCGGCCCTCCTCGGTGCGGACCGGGATGTTCTGCAGGTTCGGGTCCTGGGAGGAGAGGCGGCCGGTGGCGGCGACCATCTGGTTGAAGGTGGTGTGGATCCGGCCCTGCGGGGAGACGGTCTTGAGCAGGCCCTCGACGGTGGTGCGCAGCTTGGCCTGGTCCCGGTGGCGGAGCAGGATGACCGGGAGCTCGTTGGTGGTCTGGGTGGCGAGCCAGGTGAGCGCGTCGGCGTCGGTGGTGTACCCGGTCTTGATCTTCTTGGTCTTCGGCAGGCCGAGGTCGCCGAACAGGACCTCCTGGAGCTGCTTGGGCGAGCCGAGGTTGAACTCGCGGCCGGCGGCGGCGTGCGCCTCCTCGACGCAGCGCTGGATCTCGGCGGCGAACTGGGACTCCAGGCCGCGGAGCCACTCGCGGTCGGCGGCGATGCCGTGGCGCTCCATCCGGGCGAGGAGCTCGGCGATCGGCAGTTCCATGTCGTGGAACAGCTCGACCGCGCCGACCTCGGCGAGCCGGGTGTCGAACAGGACGGCGAGGTCGTGGACGGCGCGGGCCCGGGTCATCAGGGCCTGGGCGCCGGCCGTCGGGTCGGGCTCGTCGGAGTCGAAGCTGAGCTGGCCGGTCTCGGTCTGGGCGGCGGGGGCGAGCGAGCGGCCCAGGTACTCCTCGGCGAGGACGTCGAGGGTGAAGGCGCGGCGGCCGGGCTTCTCCAGGTAGGCGGCGAGCGCGGTGTCGGCGGTGACGCCGGCGAACTGCCAGCCCTGCTCGGCGAAGGCCCGCATCACCTGCTTGGCGATGTGCAGCGCCTTGGGGCGCTTGGGGTCGGCGAGCCAGGCGGTGAGGGCGCGGTCGTCGTCCTCGGCGAGCGCGGCGGGGTCGAACCAGGCGGCGGCGGTGCCGGTGGCCAGGGCGATCTGGTCGACCTTGCCGGTGCCCAGGGCCCAGGTGTAGTCGGCGGCGAGCGCGGTGCGGGCGTCCTCGCCGGTGTGCTGCTCCAGCCAGGCGGCGAGCGCGCCGGGCCCGGTGAGCAGGTCGCCGTCGACGGCGGGGCCGGCCGGGACCTCGACGGCGGCGGACTCGGCGCCGGCCGGGTCGATGCCGGCCACCCGGTCGCGGAAGTTGGGGTTGCGGAACTCCAGCGCCTCCATCAGCCGGGCGACCTCGTCCTTGTCGAACGGGGCGCGCTCCAGGTCGGGGACGCCGAGCGGGAGTTCGACGTCCCGCACCAGCTCGGTGAGGAAGCGGTTGCGCTTGACGGAGTCGAGGTGCTCGCGGAGCTTCTCGCCGATCTTGCCCTTGACCTCGTCGGCGTGCTCGACCAGTTCGGCGAAGGAGCCGTACTGGTTGACCCACTTGGCGGCGGTCTTCTCGCCGACGCCGGGGATGCCGGGCAGGTTGTCGGACGGGTCGCCGCGCAGGGCCGCGAGGTCCGGGTACTGGTCGGGGCGGACGCCGTACTTCTCGGCGACCTTCTCCGGGGTGTAGCGCGTCAACTCCGAGACGCCCTTGGTGGGGTACAGGACGGTGACGTCCTCGGTGACGAGCTGCAGGGAGTCCCGGTCGCCGGTGACGATCAGCACCTCGAAGCCCGCGGCCGCGGCGGCGGTGGCCAGGGTGGCGATCACGTCGTCGGCCTCGAAGCCCTCGGCGGTGATCCGGGGCACCCGCATGGCGTCGAGCAGTTCGCCGATCAGCGGGATCTGGCTGCGGAACTCGTCCGGCGTGGCGGAGCGGTTGGCCTTGTACTCGGGGAACTCGACGGCCCGGAAGGTCTGCCGGGACAGGTCGAAGGCCACCGCGAGGTGGGTGGGCCGCTCGTCCCGCACGGTGTTGGCCAGCATCGAGGCGAAGCCGTAGACGGCGTTGGTGTGCTGGCCGGTGGCGGTGGAGAAGTTCTCCACCGGCAGGGCGAAGAAGGCCCGGTAGGCCATCGAATGCCCGTCCAGCAGCATCAGCCGGGGCCGTCCGGCCGCACTCTTACCCGCACCCTGTGTCGCCACGTCCCGATCCCGTCCTGCCGGTTGCACTGCCTCCCCGATCCTAGGGCGTGACCAGGACATCCCCGGTGCGGCGCGGAGGACCTCCCCTACCGCCCGGTAGACAGTCGTACGATCGACGCGCAACGAAGCGAACCCGGAAGCAGGGAGCACCATGACCGACGCGTCGCCCGTACTGAAAGTGCCCCAGGACGTGCTGGACCACTTCGCCAAGCTGGGGGTGAGCCAGGAGACCTTCTCCGGCGGGCACCTGGGCGAGAAGCTGGGCATCACCATCGTCGAGGCCTCGCCGGACCGGGTGGTCGGGACGATGCCGGTGGAGGGCAACCAGCAGCCGTACGGGCTGCTGCACGGCGGGGCGTCGGCGGCGCTGGCCGAGACGCTGGGCTCGATCGGCGCGATGCTGCACGCCGGGCCGGGCCGCTACGCGGTGGGCGTGGACCTGAACGCGACGCACCACCGCTCGGCGACCTCGGGCCTGGTGACGGGCGTGGCGACGGCGGTGTTCAAGGGGCGCACCGCGGCGACGTACGAGATCGCGGTGACGGACGACACCGGCCGCCGGATCACCTCCTGCCGGCTGACCTGCATGCTGCGCGACCTCTAGGCGCACGTTTCCAGGCGCACGCTCCTCCTCCGCGCCCCCTCGTGGTTTGGCCGTTCCCCGTCAGGGGCAGTCTCGGCTGGACGAGGGGGCGCCGCCATGTCCGCAGAGCGCGAATCACCGCAACCGCCGCGGGGGGTCTGCGGGTCGGTCGGCCCGGTCGAGCCGGGCGAGGGCGCCTGGGCGCCGCTGGTGCTGCGCCCCGGGCCGGCTCCGGACGGCCCGCCGCGGCTCCTGACCGCTCGTCAGAGGTGGCTGCTGGCAAGTTTCTTGCTCCTGGGGGCGGCGGTGCTGACGGCCCGGCAGGTGGCGAACTACCCTGAGCAGGCGGCGAACTCGCCCCCGCCGCAGCGGCAGGTGCTGCCCTTCCCCTCGCAGTCCACCCGGTTCGAGTACGTCGGCCCGGTCCCGGCCCGGCAGGAGTCCTTCGCGCTGGAGCTGGCGGTGCACAACACCGGGCCCGGTCCGGTGGAGGTGCTGGGGGTGCGGCAGGGCCTGCGGGGCCTGACCGTGCTGGTGTCGGGCTGGCTGCCGCGGACGGTGCCGCCCGGCGGGGCGGTGTCGCTGCGGTTGGGGCTGCGGGTGACGGACTGTTCGGCGATGCCGACGGACACGCCCCTGCCGCTTCTGGATGTAACGCTGCGTAACACGCGCGCAATGGAGACGGTGAGCCCGCTCCTGGACGGCCCCTCCGCCCCGAGTCTCTCGTCGGCGCTGCACACGGCCTGCGGCGGCACCGATTATCGGACGCTCGCGACCACCCCTCCGACGCCGGACAAACCCGTCCGATAATCGGAGATCCTGGTCGTGACCAGGGAGTTGAGGAAGGGGAGCATCCGCTCATCGGGACGGAGCCCGGAATTCCGGCCTCCACCTGGGGTTTTCGACCATGATGTGAGATCAACATCCGCCGTGGTCATAACAAGAGAATCACAGCCTCCCCCGCCCCTCTGCCCGAGTCGGCAGCGGCGGTCTAGAGTCACGCCCAGTTACCGCTCCGTCCGGTTTTCGGGCTGGGCCGTCGCGATCCGGCACCGCCAGCCCTGTGCGCGTGTCCTCCAGATCCAGAAGGAGACCCTCGTCGTGCGAAAGAGCTCACTTCTCGCCGTGACCATTGCAGTGACCGCGGCGCTCACCCTGTCCGCCTGCGGTTCGCGCGGCGGCAAGTCCGACTCCGGCGCGGACAACGCGAGCGGCGACGGCAAGTCCGCCGTCAAGGTGGTGATCGGCGTCGACGCGCCGATCAGCGGCAGCCTGTCGGCGCTGGGCCTGGGCATCCGGAACTCGGTGGAGCTGGCGACCAAGCAGGCCAACGAGAAGAACTACGTCCCCGGCGTGACGTTCTCCATCGACGCCAAGGACGACCAGGCCAACCCGACCACCGGCAAGCAGAACGCCACCGCGCTGGTCGACAGCAAGGGCGTCGTCGGCGTGGTCGGCCCGCTCAACTCCAGCGTCTCGCTGACCATGCAGAAGGTCTTCGACGACGCCAAGCTGGCCCAGGTCTCGCCGGCCAACACCAGCCCCGACCTGTCGCTGGGCCCGGACTGGGGCAGCGGCAAGTTCGTCCGCCAGTACCAGTCGTACTTCCGCACCGCCACCACCGACGTGGTGCAGGGCAAGTTCGCCGCCCAGTACCTGTACAACGACGCCAAGAAGACCAAGGTCTACGTCGTCGACGACAAGAAGACCTACGGCGCGGGCCTGGCCGCCATCTTCGCGGACGAGTTCAAGAAGCTCGGCGGCACCGTGGTCGGCACCGACCACATCAACCCGGGCGACAAGGACTTCTCCGCCATCGCCACCAAGGTCGCGGGCGCCGGCGCCGACGCGGTCTACTACGGCGGCGAGTACCCGGACGCCGGCCCGCTCAGCGACCAGCTGAAGAAGGGCGGCGCGAAGGTCCCGCTGTTCGGCGGCGACGGCATCTACGACCCGGAGTTCATCAAGCTCGCCAACGGCAACGGCGAGGGCGACCTGGCCACCTCGGTCGGCGTCCCGGTCGAGGAGCTGGACACCGCCAAGGAGTTCGTCGCCAACTACGCCGCGGCCAGCTACAAGGACCCGTACGCGGCGTACGGCGGCTACTCGTACGACGCCGCCTGGTCGATCATCGAGGCGGTCAAGGCCGCGGTCGAGCACAACGGCGGCAAGGTGCCGTCCGACCTGCGCACCAAGGTGCTGGGCGAGCTCGGCAAGGTGAAGTTCACCGGCGTCACCGGCCCGGTCGCCTTCGACGAGTACGGCGACACCACCAACAAGCAGCTGACCGTGTACAGCGTCCAGGACGGCGCGTGGAAGAAGGTCAAGAGCGGTACCTACAGCGGCTGATCCGCACCGCACCACCCCCCGCAAGAGACAGCCGTGTCGGCGGAGGGCACCACGAGTGCCCTCCGCCTCCTCGTACCCCCCTATCCACGGAGGCCCGCGGTGCACGAACTGCCGCAAAACCTGGCCAACGGACTGATGCTCGGCCTGATGTACGGCCTGATCGCCATCGGCTACACGATGGTCTACGGCATCGTCCAGCTCATCAACTTCGCCCACGGCGAGATCTTCATGATCGGCGGCTTCGGCGCGCTGACCGCCTACGCGGCGCTGCCGCACGGCACCTCCCTCTGGCTGGCCCTGCCGGTCATGATCCTCGGCGGTGTGATCGCCTCCGTGCTCACCGCCACCGCCGCCGAGCGGTTCGCCTACCGGCCCCTGCGCACCGCGCCCCGGCTGGCGCCGCTGATCACCGCGATCGGCCTGTCGATCGCGCTGCAGCAGGTGGTGTGGGCGTTCTACCCGAACGGCAAGAAGGCGCTGTCCTTCCCGCAGTTCGCCGGCGACCCGATCGGCCTGGGCTCCTTCCACCTCCAGCGCAACGACCTGTTCCTGCTGGTGGCGGCGCCGCTGTGCATGCTGGTGCTGGCCGCCTTCGTGCGGCTGACCCGCACCGGCCGGGCCATGCAGGCCACCGCGCAGGACCCGGACACCGCCAAGCTGATGGGCATCGACACCGACCGGATCATCGTGGTCGCGTTCGCGCTGGGCGCGGGCTTCGCGGCCGTCGCGGCGGTCGCGCACGGGCTGCGCTACGGCCAGGTCGACTTCGCGATGGGCTTCCTGGCCGGCCTGAAGGCGTTCACCGCCGCCGTGCTGGGCGGCATCGGCAACATCTACGGCGCGATGCTGGGCGGCCTGGTGCTCGGCGTGGCCGAGTCGATGGCCACCGCGTACGTGCAGGACGTCCCGGGCATGCACCAGCTCGGCGGCGGCGCCTGGGCCAACGTGTGGGCGTTCGTGCTGCTGATCGTGGTCCTGCTGGTGCGGCCGCAGGGCCTGCTCGGCGAGCGCGTCGCGGATCGGGTGTGAGGACGATGAACGAGACCACCCACGAGACCACCCGGGTCCTGCCGCTGCCCGCCCTCCCCGCGCTCGGCGCGGTGGTGGCCGGCGGGGTGCTGGCCGCCGCCTCCTCGGCGATGTCCTGGACCTGGACGGCGGACTTCCCCGGCGACCTGACGTACTACGCCTCCCCGGCCGGCCTGCAGTGGCTGGCGCTGGTCGGCGGCGTGCTGACCGCGCTGCTGGCGCTGGCCCGGCACGGACTGCGGGGCCTGCGCTGGCTGAACCCGTCGGGCAGCGCCAACGGCGTGCTGTTCGCCGCGCTCGGCACCCTCGCGGTGTGCTGGTACTCGGCGGGCGCCATCGCCGTCGAGCTGGACGGCCTGGTCAACCTGGACCCGGGCGGCTGGCTGGCCGCGGTCGGCTCGCTGCTCGCCGTCGTCGGCGCGCTCGGCCTGCCGCTGGACCGCCGGCGCACCGTCCGCCACCCCGAGCTGCACTGGGGCCTGTACGCGGCCCTGGTGGTCTCCGTGGTGCTGCGGGTCGGCTTCGGCCAGGGCTGGGCGCTGCACGCGGTGCCGCCCGGCATCCGGCCGGTCTTCACCGAGAACCTGTGGTTCTTCGTCGCCCTGCCCGCGGCCATCGCGCTGCTGCGGCTGTGGCGGCTGCTGGACGGCTGGCTGCGGATCGGCCGGATCGAGCGCCCGCTGCCCGCCGCCCGGGCGCTGCCCGGCTGGGCGGAGATCCTGGTGGTGACCGCGGTGTTCGCGGTGGGCCTGGGCGTGGTCGAGTTCGGCGTCTCCACCGAGTACGGGGAGCTGTTCATCGGCTTCCTGCTGCTGACCGCCTTCGGCACCGCGGCGCTGCTGGCGTCCGGCGCGGTGGGCCGGCTGCGCGAACTGACCTCCCGGCACCGGGCGGTGACCACGGGCGCGGCGTTCGCCGCGGCGGGCGCGTTCCCGTTCACCCAGAGCAGCGAGACGTACGTGCTGATCGGCACCAACATCCTGATCTTCGCGACGGTCGCGCTCGGCCTGAACGTGGTGGTCGGCCTGGCGGGCCTGCTGGACCTCGGCTACGTGGCCTTCCTGGGCGTGGGCGCCTACGCGGCCGCGCTGGTGTCGGGGTCGAGGTTCTCGGTCTTCCGGGACCTGCACCTGCCGTTCCCGGTGGCGGTGCTGATCGGCGCGCTGGCGGCGCTGGTGTTCGGCGTGGTGATCGGCGCCCCGACGCTGCGGCTGCGCGGCGACTACCTGGCGATCGTGACGCTGGGCTTCGGTGAGATCTTCCGGATCGCGATGAACAACCTGGACGGCACGTCGGGCCCGAGCCTGACCAACGGCCCGAACGGCATCGCGGCGATCCCGGACGTCAGCCTGTTCGGCTTCGACTTCGGCGAGGCGCACGACTTCGGGCTGCTGCACCTGGGCAAGAACGGCAACTACCTGCTGCTGATGCTGGTGGCCACCGCGATCGTGGTGACGGTGTTCGGACGGGTGGCCAACTCCCGGATCGGCCGGGCCTGGGTGGCGATCCGGGAGGACGAGACGGCGGCCGAGGCGATGGGCATCAACGGCTTCCGGGTGAAGCTGATCGCCTTCGCGCTGGGCGCGACCCTGGCGGGCCTGGCCGGTGCGGTGCAGGCGCACGTGTCCGGCGCGATCTCGCCCGACCAGTACCTGTTCAGCGGGCCGACGCCGCCCAACTCGGCGTTCCTGCTGGCCGCGGTGATCCTCGGCGGCATGGGCACCATCAGCGGCCCGCTGGTGGGCGCGGCGCTGCTGTTCCTGATCCCGGCGAAGCTGGAGTTCCTGCAGCAGTACCAGCTGCTGGCGTTCGGCACGGCGCTGGTCCTGCTGATGCGCTTCCGCCCGGAGGGCCTGATCGCGGGCCGCCGGCAGCAGTTGGAGTTCCACGAGGCGCAGCTGCCCGCGCAGGCCGCCCCGATCGACGACGTACCGACCAAGACGGGGGCGTGAGCGCCGTGACCACCGACACCGCCCCCGCCGCCGTCCCGGCGTCCGGACCGCCCGCCGCCCCCGTGCTGGAGGCCTCCGGCGTGGTGATGCGCTTCGGCGGCCTGACCGCCGTGAACGACGTCGACCTGACGGTCCGCCAGGGCGAGATCGTCGGCCTGATCGGCCCGAACGGCGCCGGGAAGACGACCTTCTTCAACTGCCTGACCGGGCTGTACGTCCCGACCGAGGGCACCGTGACGTACAAGGGCACGGTGCTGCCGCCGAAGCCGCACCTGGTGACCCAGGCGGGCATCGCCCGCACCTTCCAGAACATCCGGCTGTTCGCCAACATGACGGCGCTGGAGAACGTCCTGGTGGGGCGGCACACCCGCACCGAGGAGGGGCTGTTCTCGGCGATCCTGCGCGGCCCGCGCTACCGGCGGGCCGAGGCGGAGAGCCGGGAGCGGGCCCGGGAGCTGCTGGAGTTCTGCGGCCTCGGCGCGAAGGCCGACCACCTGGCCCGCAACCTGCCGTACGGCGAGCAGCGGAAGCTGGAGATCGCCCGGGCGCTGGCGTCCGAGCCGGGCCTGCTGCTGCTGGACGAGCCGACGGCGGGCATGAACCCGCAGGAGACCCGGGCCGCCGAGGAGCTGGTGTTCGCGATCCGGGACCTGGGGATCGCGGTGCTGGTGATCGAGCACGACATGAAGTTCATCTTCAACCTGTGCGACCGCACCGCGGTGCTGGTGCAGGGCCGGAAGATCGTCGAGGGCGACCGGGAGACCGTCCAGAACGACGAGCGGGTGGTCGCCGCGTACCTGGGCGCCCCGCTCGAAGGAACCACCGCAGCTCAGGAGGACGGCCAGTGACCGCTCTGCTGGAGGTCGAGGACCTCCGTGTCGCCTACGGCAAGATCGAGGCCGTCAAGGGCATCTCGTTCACGGTCGCGGAGGGCGAGGTCACCACCCTGATCGGCACCAACGGCGCCGGCAAGACCACCACCCTGCGCACCCTGTCCGGGCTGCTGCGGCCGACCTCGGGCAAGGTCCTGTTCCGGGGCGCGGCGATCGACACCGTGCCCGCGCACCGGATCGTCGCGCTCGGCCTGGCGCACTCCCCCGAGGGCCGGCACATCTTCCCCCGGATGACCATCGAGGAGAACCTGCTGCTCGGCGCGTTCCTGCGCCGGGACGCGGCGGGCATCGCCGAGGACGTGGAGCGGGCCTGCACGCTCTTCCCGATCCTGGCCGAGCGCCGCAAGCAGGCCGCGGGCACCCTCTCCGGCGGCGAGCAGCAGATGCTGGCGATGGGGCGGGCGCTGATGTCCCGGCCCAAGCTGCTGATGCTGGACGAGCCGTCGATGGGCCTGTCGCCGCTGATGATGCAGAAGATCATGGCGACCATCGTGGAGCTGAAGGCCGCGGGCACCACCATCCTGCTGGTGGAGCAGAACGCGCAGGCCGCCCTCTCGCTCTCGGACCGGGCGTACGTGATGACCACCGGCCGGATCACCCTGTCGGGCACCGGCACGGAGCTGCTGCACGACGAGTCGGTGCGCCGCCAGTACCTCGGCGAGGACTGACCGCGCGCGTGCCGGTGCCCCCGTCCTCGGCCGAGGACGGGGGCACCGGCACGCGCGGCGGGGGCGGGGCTCAGCCCTCGGCGGCCTCGGCCTTCTTGCGGTCCTGGGCGGCGCCCTCCTCGATCACGGCCTCGGCGACCGCGGCCATGGTCATCCGGCGGTCCATCGAGGTCTTCTGGATCCAGCGGAACGCGGCGGGCTCGTTCAGGCCGAACTTGGTCTGCAGCACGCTCTTGGCGCGGTCGACCAGCTTGCGGGTCTCCAGCCGCTGCGAGAGGTCCGCGATCTCCTGCTCCAGGGTGCGCATCTCGGTGTAGCGGGAGACCGCCATCTCGATCGCCGGCACCAGGTCGCTCTTGCTGAACGGCTTGACGATGTACGCCATCGCGCCGGCGTCCCGGGCCCGGTCGACCAGCTCGCGCTGGGAGAACGCGGTGAGCATCAGCACCGGGGCGAGGTGCTGCTCGTGGATCCGCTCGGCGGCCGAGAGGCCGTCCAGGACGGGCATCTTCACGTCCAGGATGGCGAGGTCGGGCTTGAGCTCCTCGACCAGCCTGACCGCCGTCTCGCCGTCTCCGGCCTCACCGACGACGGTGTAGCCCTCCTCCTCCAGCATCTCCTTGAGGTCGAGGCGGATCAGTGCCTCGTCCTCGGCGATGACGATTCGGGTGATCTGGGGCGGGTCGGTGTCAAGCGGCTGGGCCTGCTCGTCGGCGGTGCTCACGGGGCTCCTCGGTCCGGCGGGGTGCTGCATGCATGAGCCTACCCAGACACGGTATGTTTGGTTCACCACGGGTGGGGGGTCCGGCCTCCGATCCGCTGGGCCCCGATAGCCCAATCGGCAGAGGCAACGGTCTCAAACACCGTCCGGTGTGGGTTCGAATCCCACTCGGGGCACGTGCTCCGCTCCGGTTCCGAGGCCACCCGGCCTCGGAACCGTTCTGCGTTCCGCGCCCGGCGGGGGCCGGTCTCACCCGGCGACCAGCGTGAGCACCTCCGGGTCCTCCGGGTCCTCGCGGTCCGCCGCCTCCAGGGTGTACGTACCGGCGGTGTCGCCGTAGAAGTCGAACCAGGCCGCCAGGTTCACCCGGCCGCTCGGGTCGGGGTAGGGGGTGGCCCCGATCGGCAGGCTGGGGGCGATCCGCCGTCCGTCGGGCAGGGTCAGGTGCAGCAGCAGGCTGTCGCCGGTGGTGCCGGGCGGGGCCTCGAACAGGATCTGCGCGGTGTGCTGACCGGGCTTCAGGGCGCGCAGCGGGCGCGGGACGACCGGGACGGTGCCGAGCACGACGGTGGCCGCGGGGCCGGTGTCGCCGGTGCAGTCCGCGCGCAGCCGGGCGGCGGCCAGGGTGAGCCGGTAGCGGCCGGTGTGCACGGTCTGGGTGGAGGCGCGCAGCGGGACGGGGCGCAGGTCGGTGGGGTCCTGGCCGGACCGGGTGCCGATCGGGAGCACCGCGCGGGCCGCGCCGGGGGCGGTGAGCACCAGAGCGAGGCGGTCGGGGTCGAGCGGCTGCCCGGGGGTGCCGACGTCCTGCACGGTGGCGGTCAGCGAGGCCCGGCCGTAGGGCGGCGGGGTCATCTCCAGCGCGCCGCTGACGGCGACGCCGTCGGACTCCAGGGTGGCCCTGGGCGGTGCGGCGGCGACCGGCACCGGTGACTCGACGACGACGCCGAGGACGAGTTCGACCGCGGTGCGGCCGTCCGGCTGCCGGGTGGTGGTCACCTCGGTGAGCCGGTAGGAGCTGCTGCCCCACCAGGCGGTCCGGTCGACCGCGACGGTGCGGGCGGGCGGTTCGGCCGGGCCGGACTCCACCGCCCGCAGGGTGTCCGCGCCGAAGGGGGTGCAGCCCGCGGTGAGGACGGCCGCGGCGCAGAGCACGGCGGTGCGGCGGCGGCGTATCAAACTGCGTCTTCCCCCTGGTCCCCGGGTGCGGCCCCGACCCCCGGAACCCCACCCGGGGCATGCTACCGACAACCCGTCAGGGCGCGGAGCGGCGGGCCTGACAGGCCGTCGGACGGCCGCGCGGCCGGGGCCCGTTCCGGGCCGGGGCCGCGCGGCGCGGGCGTCAGTTGTCCAGCTCGCCGACGTGGTGGACGCGCACCAGGTTGGTGGAGCCGGCCAGGCCGGGCGGGGAGCCGGCGGTGATGATCACGACGTCGCCGGGCTTGCAGCGGCCCAGGCTCAGCAGCGCGGAGTCGACCTGGGCGACCAGTTCGTCGGTGGTGGTGACGAACGGGCCGAGGAAGGTCTCCACGCCCCAGGTCAGCGCCAACTGGCTGCGCACGGCGGGCTCGTAGGTGAACGCCAGCACCGGGATCGGCGAGCGGTAGCGGGTCAGCCGGCGGGCGGTGTCGCCGCTCTGGGTGAACGCGATCAGGTACTTGGCGTCCAGGAAGTCGCCGATCTCGGCGGCGGCCCGGGCGACCGCGCCGCCCTGGGTGCGGGGCTTGCTGCTGGCGGTGAGCGCGGGCAGGCCGGCGGCGAGGACGTCCTCCTCGGCGGCCGCCACGATCCGGGCCATCGTCTTGACCGTCTCGACCGGGTACTTGCCGACCGAGGTCTCGCCGGAGAGCATCACCGCGTCGGTGCCGTCCAGCACCGCGTTGGCGACGTCGGAGGCCTCGGCGCGGGTCGGCCGGGAGGCGTTGATCATCGAGTCCAGCATCTGGGTGGCGACGATGACCGGCTTGGCGTTGCGCTTGGCCAGCTTGACGGCGCGCTTCTGGACGATCGGCACCTGCTCCAGCGGGAGTTCGACGCCCAGGTCGCCGCGGGCGACCATGATGCCGTCGAAGGCGTCCACGATGGACTCCAGGTTCTCCACCGCCTGCGGCTTCTCGATCTTGGCGATGACCGGGATCCGGCGGCCCTCCTCGGCCATGATCCGGTGCACCTCCTCGACGTCCCGCCCGCTGCGCACGAACGACAGCGCGATGATGTCGGCCCCGGTCCGCAGGGCCCAGCGCAGGTCCTCGACGTCCTTGTCGGAGAGCGCGGGCACCGAGACGGCGACGCCGGGGAGATTGAGGCCCTTGTGGTCGGAGACCAGGCCGCCCTCGATGACGATGCAGTGCACCCGGGGGCCCTCGACGTGGGTGACCTCCAGGCAGACCCGGCCGTCGTCGACCAGGATCCGCTCGCCGCGCGAGACGTCCGCGGCCAGGCCCTTGTACGTGGTGCCGCAGATCTCGCGGTCCCCGGGGACGTCGTCGACGGTGATGGTGAACTCGTCCCCGCGTTCCAGCAGGACGGGCCCGTCGGCGAAGGTGCCCAGCCGGATCTTCGGGCCCTGGAGGTCGGCGAGCACACCGACGCTGCGGCCCGACTCGTCCGAGGCCTTGCGGACCCGGTGGTAACGATCCTCGTGCTCCGCGTGGGAGCCGTGGCTGAGGTTCAGTCGGGCGATGTCCATGCCCGCGTCGACCAGGGCCTTGATCTGGTCGTACGAGTCGGCGGCAGGCCCGAGAGTACAAACGATTTTTGCTCGGCGCATACAGCAGAGCCTAGGCATTACCGGGTCGTAACAGCGCTGTTCCGGCCAGTCCTCCCATGGCAGTTGGCGAAAGATTTGGTGAACGGGCCCGCAGCGCGCGGCGGGTGGCGCGCGGGGTGAGCGCCCGGGGCCCGGATTGACGCACGCGCGTGCGGCCGGGCGGGCCGCGTCACGCGGAGGTCACCCACGTCTCACCTGTTGGATGGCCGGAGGGTCTGGCCCCGGCGGCCGGAAAGCGGCAGACTGCCAGACGCGTTTTCTACGCGCGTCACCACGGGTGGCGGGGTGTCACCTGCCCCGGCCCGGACGCCCGCTGACCGCCCGTACCGCCCGACTTGGAGTCCTCGATGCCCCTGAACCGCCGTGACTTCGTCACCCGCTCCGCCGCCACCGCGGCCGGCGCCGCCCTGGCCGGCGGCCTCGCGGCCGCCCCCGCCGCCGCCGCGGACCACGACCGGGACGACGCCCGCGGCAAGGGGCCCACCCCGTTCAAGGCCGCCTTCACCGTGATGGGCACCACCGACCTGCACGGCCACGTCCTCAACTGGGAGTACTTCACCGACTCCGAGTACGACGACGCCGCCCACAACGACGTCGGCCTGGCCAAGATCTCCACCCTGGTCGAGCAGGTCCGCCGGGAGAAGGGCCGCGGCCGCACCCTGCTGATCGACGCCGGCGACACCATCCAGGGCACCCAGCTCTCCTACTACTTCGCCCGGATCGAGCCGATCACCGGCAAGAAGGCCCCGCGCCACCCGATGGCCAGCGCGATGAACGCCATCGGCTACGACGCCGCCGCGCTCGGCAACCACGAGTTCAACTACGGCATCCCGCTGCTGCGCGCCTACCAGGACCAGCTGCACTTCCCGCTGCTGGGCGCCAACGCGGTCGACGCCAAGAGCGAGAAGCCGGCCTTCCCGCCGTACGTCATCCGCGAGCTGCACCTCGGCCACGGCCGCCCGCTCCGGGTCGGCATCCTCGGCCTGACCAACCCCGGCATCGCCATCTGGGACAAGGGCAACGTGCAGGGCAAGCTGGCCTTCCCGGGCATCCCGGAGATCGCCGCCAAGTGGGTCCCCAAGGTGCGCGCGGCCGGCGCCGACGTGGTCGTGCTCACCGCGCACACCGGCGTGGACGGCGGCTCCTCCTGGGGCGACCAGCTGCCCTACTCGGAGAACGCGGGCGCCGAGACCGCCGCGACCGTGCCCGGCATCGACGCGATCCTGGTCGGCCACGCCCACAAGGAGGTCCCGCAGCGGATCGTGGTCAACGAGAAGACCGGCAAGAACGTCGTGCTCTCCGAGCCCGCGCTCTGGGGCGAGCGGCTGACCTGCTTCGACTTCGAGGTCGAGTTCGCCCGCGGCCGGTGGAGCGTCACCGGCGTCAGCGCCCGGCTGCTGAACTCCAACACCGTCGCCGAGGACCCGAAGATCGTCAAGCTGGTCAAGGACCAGCACCAGAAGGTCGTCGCCTACGTCAACCAGGTCATCGGCACCTGCAAGGAGACCCTCTCCATCGCCGAGTCCCGGTTCAAGGACACCCCGATCATCGACCTGATCGGCCGGGTCCAGGCCGACGCGGTGCGCGAGGCGCTGGCCGGCGGCCAGTACGCCGCGCTGCCGGTGCTCGCCCAGGCCGCGCCGTTCAACCGCACCGCGGTCATCCCGGCCGGCGAGGTCAAGCTGCGCGACGCGGCCGGGCTGTACATCTACGAGAACACCCTGGAGGCCCGGATCCTGACCGGCGCCCAGCTCAAGGACTACCTGGAGTACTCCGCCAAGTACTACGCCCAGGTCGCCCCCGGCGCCCCGATCGACCCGGCCACCCTGACCAACCAGGCCGACAACACCCCCGACTACAACTACGACTCGATCTACGGCCTGTCCTACGACATCGACATCGCACAGCCGGTCGGCAGCCGGATCGTCAACCTGTCGCACCAGGGCGCGGCGGTCGACCCGGCGGCGACGTTCGTCCTCGCCGTCAACAACTACCGCGCCGCCGGCGGCGGCAACTTCCCGCACGTCGCCGCCGCCCAGCAGGTGTGGGCGAACTCCGACGAGATCCGCAACACGATGATCGCCTGGGTGAAGGCCAAGGGCGTCATCGACCCGGCCGACTTCTCCGGCGGCGCCAACGGCAGCTGGCGCCTGGTCCGGGCCGGCGTCCCGGTCTTCTAGCACCCGACGCTCCGTCGAACCGTCCGGGCCGCCCGGGGACCGCTCCCCGGGCGGCCCGCGCCGCACCGGGAACCGGCCGCCGCCCGGCCCCGTCCAAGCCCCGTCCGGCCGTCGGCGCCGGGACCACACGCCCGGGGGGACGACGGAAGATGCGCGTACGGACAGCACTGGCGGCGGGCGCGGCGGCGGCCCTGCTGCTCACCGGGTGCGCGAGCCACCCGGTCGGCGGCGGCGACGGCAAGGCCGCGCCCGCCACGACCGTCCCGGCCGGGCCGGAGCCGCGGCCCGCGAGCGGCGCGGCCGCCGAGCGGGCGGCGGAGGTGGCCGCGGCCTGGCCCGGCTCCGACCTCCGGCAGGCGTGGGAGCACGGCTACTACCCGGTCGAGGACACCACCGAGTGGCTGCCCTCCGACGCCTTCCACAGCGGCGCCGACAAGGCCGCCTACGACGGCCACCGGTTCGACCTGGAGGCCGCCCTGCCGGTCTCCGTCTCCGGGCTCACCGAGGTCCGGTTCGCCGACGGCTCCGCCCTCACCCTCCCGCAGCGCTCCGCCCGGGCCGCCTTCGACGCGATCCCGGGCGGCGCCCCCGGCTGCGCCGGGGCGTGCCCCGCGCTCACCGTCACCGCCGTCCGCCCCGGCACCCGCGAGGTCGCCACCAGCCGGGGCCCGGCCACCGTCCCGGTCTGGGAGTTCACCGTCGCGGGCTACGCCGAACCGTTCCGCTACCCCGCCGTCCTCCCGCAGGCCGGCCGGTCCCTCCCCCGTCCCGGGCCCACCGAGGCCGGCCCGTGGAGCGCCGACGGCACCCCCGCGTCCCTGTCCGCGGTCTCCCCCGACGGCCTGCTGCTCACCGGGTACGTCCCCTCCGGCTGCGCCGCGGTCGACCCCGGCAGCGTCTACGAGACCGACCTGGTGGTCGTCCTGATCGGGCACACCACCCCGCGCCGGACCGCCCCCGGCGAGGCGTGCCCGGCGAGCCGGGGCGCCGCCCCGGTCGAGTTCCGGCTCGCCCGCCCGCTCGGCACCCGGGTCGTGCTCGGCCTCGCCGACGGCCTGCCGCAACTGCCGCAGCCGGCCCGGCCCTGAGCGGACGCGGGGGAGGGGGCCGGACGCCGGGGCGTCCGGCCCCCTCCCCCGCGGCTCAGAACGGGAAGCGCGAGCGCCCGTGCTGGATCGATATCCACTTCACCGTGGTGAACGCGTCCACGCTGGTGTCGCCGTTCAACCGCCCGACGCCGGAGCCCTTCTCGCCGCCGAACGGCACGATCGGCTCGTCCGCGATCGTCCCGTCGTTGACGTGGATCATGCCGGTGTCGATCCGCTGCGCGAAGCGCACGCCGCGCTCGGTGTTCGCGGTGTGCACCGCGCCGGACAGGCCGAAGGGCGTGTCGTTGGCGATCCGGACGGCCTCGTCCTCACCGTCGAAGGGGATCAGCAGCGCGACCGGGCCGAACACCTCGCGGCGCAGGATCGGGTCCCCGGCGGGGATGTCGGTGAGGACGGTCGGGCGGACCAGGGTGCCGACGGTCGAACCGTGCAGCAGGGCACGGGCCCCGGCCGCCACCGCGCGGTCGACCTCGGCGGTGATCGCCTCGGCCTGGTTGGAGTTGATGAGCGGGCCGAGCTGGGTGGCGGGGTCGCCGGGGTCGCCGACCGACAGCGCGGCGACCTTGGCGGTGAACTTCTCGCTGAACTCGGCGAACAGCGCCCGGTCGACCAGGATCCGGTTGGCGGCCATGCAGATCTGGCCCTGGTGGACGAAGCGGCTGGCGACGGCGGCGTCCACCGCGTAGTCGAGGTCGGCGTCGTCGAGCACCACCAGCGCGCTGTTGCCGCCGAGTTCGAGGACGGTGCGCTTGAGCTGGCCGGCGGCGACGGCGGCGACGTGCCGCCCGACCGCGTCGGAGCCGGTGAAGGCGATCACCTTGGGCACGGGGTGCTCGATGAACGCGTCGCCGATCTCGGCGATGTCGGTGAGGACGACGTTCAGCAGGCCGGCCGGCAGCCCGGCCTCCTCGAAGACCTTGGCGATCAGGGTGCCGCCGGCCACCGGGGCGTCCTGGTGCGGCTTGAGGACGACCGCGTTGCCGAGGGCGAGCGCCGGGGCGACGGCCTTGAGCGAGAGGAAGACCGGGGCGTTGAACGGGCTGATCACGCCGACCACGCCGACCGGCAGCCGGTAGAGGCGGTTCTCCTTGCCGGGCACCGGCGAGGGCAGGATCCGCCCCTCGGCGCGCAGCGCCAGCGAACCGGCCTCCCGCAGCATGTCCTTGACCAGCGAGAGTTCGAAGGCGGACTTCATCAGGGTGCCGCCGAGCTCGGCGGTCATCACCTGGAGGATCTCCGCCTCGCGCTCCTCGACCACCCGCAGCGCCCGTTCGAAGACCAGGCGGCGCTCGTACGGGCTGGTGGCCGCCCAGGCGGGCTGGGCGCGTTCGGCGGCGCGGTAGGCCTGGTCGATCTCCTCGGCGGTGGCGACCGTGAACGAGGCGAGCTTCTCCCCGCTGAAGGGGTCCAGGTCCACGATGTCCCAGGAGCCGGTGCCGGGCCGCCACCTGCCGTCGATGTACTGCTGGGCGAGTTCCGCGATCAAGGACATCCGATCCCCTTCGGCGCTGGCGTACACCTACTGACGGATCATCATCTTAATTGGGTGTCAGGTGCCCCGGAGGATCTCCGCGAGAAGTCCCCTGGTCTCCTCCTCGCCCAGCGCCGCCGCCGACACCCGCTCCAGCGCCGTCGCGTACTCGGCCACCTCGGCCGGTTTGTCCAGGTACAGCGCGGTGGTGAACTGCTCGACGTAGACCACGTCCGCCAAGTCCGGCTCGGGGAAGCACAGCACGCTGAACGCCCCGCTGTCGGCGGCCAGCGCGCCCATCCCCAGCGGCAGCACCCGCAGGCTGATGGTCGGGCGCAGCGACAGCTCCGACAGCCGGCGCAGCTGGGCCCGCATCACCTCCGGCCCGCCGCACGGGCGGCGCAGCGCCGTCTCGTCGACGATCAGCTCCAGCCGGGCCGTCGCCCCCTCGGCGAGGAAGCGCTGCTGGCGGCGCAGCCGGACCGCGGCCCGGCGCCCGATCTCCTCGTCGGACGCGGCGGGGCTGCCGGCCCGCATCACCGCGTGCACGTACTCGGGGGTCTGCAGCAGGCCGGGGACGAACTGCACCTCGTAGCTGCGGACCAGGTTGGCCGCGTCCTCCAGGTTGAGGTACGTCTGGAACCAGCCGGGCACGACGTCCCCGTAACCGTGCCACCAGGACGGGGCGTTGGTGCCGCCGACCAGGCCGAGCAGGGCGGTGCGGGACTCCTCGTCGTCGACGCCGTAGAGCGTCAGCAGGTCCGCCACGTCGCGCTGCTTGAAGCCGACCCGGCCGAGCTCCATCCGGCTGATCTTCGACTCCGAGGCCCGGATCGAGTAGCCGGCGTCCTCCCGGGTCACGCCGCGGGCCTCGCGCAGGCGCCGCAGCTGGGCGCCCAACTGGATGCGACGCGCGGTCGCACCGCTGCCCGTCTGCAGGCCCGTCATGCAAATCCTCCGCCCGGGAACGCCAAGTGGACCTCGTGGGAAGCAGTCTGCCACTGGGCGGCGACACTCCGCGAGGTCCTTCCGGCATTTGGCCAATCCGTTGTACTGCCGCGGGTTTCGACTCCGCTCAGGACAGCGCGGGCAGGACCTCCGCGAGGTCGGTCCGGGAGCTCACCCCGAGCTTCGGGTAGGCCTTGTACAGGTGGTGCCCGACGGTGCGGGCGCTCAGGAACAGCTGCGCGGCGATGTCCCGGTTGGACAGGCCCTGCGCGGCCAGCCGGACGATCTGCGACTCCTGCGGGGTCAGCCCGGCCACCGTCCGGGCCGGGCCGGCGGCGGCGGGCGCGCCGGTGGCGGCCAGCTCCAGCCGGGCCCGCTCGGCCCAGGGCTCGGCGCCCAGTCGGCGCAGCTCCAGCTCGGCGGAGCGCAGCGGCCCCCTGGCCTCGGCCCGGCGGCGGACCCGGCGCAGCCACTCGCCGTACAGCAGCTCGGTGCGGGCCTGCTCCCAGGGGCGGGGCTGTTCGGCGTGCCGGGCCAGCGCCCGCAGGTAGAGGTCCCCGGCGAGCTCGTCGGGGGCGAGCAGCGCGTGGCAGCGGTCCACCAGGGCGCGGGCCCAGGGCCGGCCGGAGCGCCGCGCCCACCGCTCGAAGCGGGCCAGCGGCTCGGCGCACTCCTCGCCGCGGCGCAGCCGGACCGCGGCCTCCACCAGGTCGGGCACCGCGCGGACCGCGGAGACCTGGTAGCCGTGCGCGCCGCCGGTGAGCGCGGCCAACTGCCCGTGGGCGTCCTCGGCCCGGCCCGCGCCGAGGTCGAGCAGGCCGAGCGCCCAGCGGGCCCAGGGGATGCCGGCGCCGCCCCGGGCGAAGGCCGCGGCGGCCTGCTCCCGGCAGGGCCCGGCCTCGCCGCGGACGGCCGCCAGGTGGGCCAGGAAGCCGTGCAGCTGGCCGGTCCACAGCGGCTGCCCGCTGTCCCGGGCCAGCCGCAGCGCCTCGGCGGCGTGGTCGGCGGCCGACGCGGGCCGGCCGTCGAAGAGTTCGGCCTCGGCGAGGAAGAACAGCAGGGTGGGCAGCGTCCCGAAGGCGCCGCTCTCGCGGGCCTCGCGGACCAGGCGGCGGGAGAGGTCCAGCACCTCGGCGTCGTGGCCCGGCACCAGCCCGGCCCCGCAGGGCAGCACCAGGTCGACGGGCACGGCCGCGCCGGCCGCCCGGGCCGCCCGCTCCGCCTCGAGCAGCGAGGAACCGTTCACGCCGTCCGGGCCGTTCACGCCGTCCACGCCGTCCGGGCCGTCCGCACCGCCCAGTGCGGCGGCCAGGTAGCGGACGACCGGGCCGAGCGGGTCGCCGTCCGGCAGCGGGAGCGCGGCCAGCGCCGCCAGGGCCCGCCGCACGGCCGGGAGTTCGTCGTACCAGGCGACGTGCACGGCCTGCACCAGGACGCGGGCGGCCGGGCCGGGGTGCTCGCGCGCGACCAGGGCGGCGGCGTCGGTCAGCCGCCGGTGCGCGGAGCGGTTCTCGCCGCGCCAGAACTCGGCCACCCCGCGGGCGAACAGCAGGTGCGCCCGGGTGACCGGGTCGGCGTCGGGGCGGTCGGCGGCGCGGGCCAGCCGCTCGGCCCGCTCCACCTCGCCCGCCTCCAGCGCGGCCTCCACCGCCGCCACCGTCCAGCGGCGGGCGAGCACGGGGTCGGGGCTGAGCCGGGCGGCCCGCTCGTACGCGGCGCAGGCGCCCTGGTGGCCGCCGCGGGCGGCGACGGTGGCGGCGGCCGCCGCGAGGTCGGCGGCGGCCTCCGCGTCCGGCCCGGTGGCGGCCAGCGCCCGGTGCCAGGCGCGCCGCAGCGGCTCGCCGGGCCCGTACGCGGCGGCCAGCGCCCGGTGCGCGGCCAGCCGGTCCGCGAGCGGCGCCCGGTCGACCAGGGCGGAGCGCAGCAGCGGGTGCCGGAACCGCGTCCGGCCCGCGGCCAGGTCGACCCGCACCAGGCCCTGGGCCTCGGCGGGGGCCAGGTCCGCGACGTCGAGTCCGCTCTCCGCGGCGGCCCGCAGCAGCACCTCCGTCCCGCCGGTCTCCTCCAGCGCGGCCAGCAGCAGCCAGCGCTGGGTGCGGCCGGGCAGCCGGCTGACCTGGCCGTGGTAGGCGAGCCGCAGCCGCCCGTCGGGCGGCAGGGCGCCGGCGCCGTCGCCCTGCGGGAGTTCGCGCAGGGCCAGCGGGTTGCCCCGGGCGGCGGCCAGCACCCGGGCGGGGTCGGCGAGTTCGGGGACGAGGTGGGCCAGCAGGGCGGCCGCGTCGGGGTCGGCGAGCGGCGCCACCCGCAGGTCGGGCAGCCCGGTGGGGTCCGGCCCGTCCTCCCGGGTGGCCAGCAGCAGCGCGACGCGCTCCGCGCCCAGCCGGCGGGCGGCGAGCCGCAGCGCCGCGGCGGACTCCGGGTCGGCCCACTGCTCGTCGTCCAGCAGGACCAGCACCGGCTGCCGCTCGGCGAGGTCGCCGAGCATGGTCAGCAGCGCCAGGCCGACCAGCAGCCGGTCGCCCGGCGGGCCGTCCGCCAGCCCCAGCGTCCGTTCCAGCGCGGCGCGTTGCGGCCCGGGCAGGCCGCCGGTCCGCTCCAGCACGGGGGCCAGCAGCTGGCTGAGCACCGCGTACGGCAGCCGGGCCTCCGACTCCACCCCGGCGGCCCGCAGCACCCGCCACCCGGCGGCCGCACCGGCCGCCGCCTCCAGCAGCGCGCTCTTGCCGATGCCCGGCTCGCCGCGCAGCACCAGCGCCCCGGCCCGCCCGCCGTCGGCCTCCGCGAGCAGCCGGTCGACCGCCGCCCGTTCCGTCCCCCGTCCGTACAGCATGGGTCGACCCTACCTATCCGCGACTGATTCCCCGGGCTCCCGATCTCCGTAACTTCTTGTCCCGCAAGGGAAACCACCGCTCAGAAGGAGCCCCCCATGGACCTGCAGAACCTCGCCGAGCGCTACCTCGCCGCCTGGAACGAGACCGACCCGGCCGCCCGCCGCAAGCTGGTCGAGGAGACCTGGGCCGCCGACGGCAGCTACACCGACCCGCTGGTCGAGGCCCGCGGCCACGAGCAGTTCGACGCCACCCTGGCCGCCGTCCAGGCCCAGTTCGCCGGCCTGGTCTTCACCCTCGGCCCGGTCGACGCCCACCACGACGTGGCCCGCTTCACCTGGGAGCTGGCCCCGGCGGGCGCCACGGAGCCCCTGGTGATCGGCTTCGACGTGCTGACCGCGACCCCGGACGGCCGGATCGCCACCGTGGTCGGCTTCCTCGACAAGGTCCCGACGGCCTGAAGCCCCGTCAGGGGCTCGGGGAACGGCGAGGCCCGGTCTGCTGACGGTGCACTGCCGTGGCGCGCATCGGCTTCCGGTTCGGTCGAAGACCACGCAGCAGCACGGCCCCGCCGTTCCCCGAGCCCCTGGTAGTGCATGCCCCCCGGAAACGGACAACGACGCCTGCCCTTACCTGGTCGGGGAGTGGGCAGGCGTCGTGATGACCGGGTCCCGGCGGCTCTGGCGGGTCGGTGTTTGTCGGCCGTACCCCCCTCGCGGGGGGCGTGGGCGTTCTCGGGGCGGCGGTCGGTCAGACCACCAGCGAGCGGTCGGTCGGCTTGATCGGGGCGGGGAGCGGGGTCTTGCCGCCCAGGTACCTGTCGACCGCCGAGGCGGCCGAACGGCCCTCCGCGATCGCCCAGACGATCAGGGACTGGCCGCGACCGGCGTCACCGCAAACGTACACCCCGTCGACGTTGGTGCCGAACTTGCCGTCCCGGCCGACGTTGCCGCGGGCGTCGAGGTCGACGCCGAGCTGCTCCACGAGGCCGTTCTTGACGTCGGTGCCGGTGAAGCCCATCGCGAGGGTGACCAGCTGGGCCGGGATGACCTTCTCGCTGCCGGGGACGGGCTCGAACTTGCCGGCCTTGAACTCGACCTCGACCAGGTGCAGTTCCTGGACGTTGCCGTCCTCGTCACCGGCGAAGTGGGTGGTGGAGACGGAGTAGATCCGCTCGCCGCCCTCCTCGTGGGCCGAGGTGACCTTGTAGGTCATCGGCATGGTCGGCCAGGGCTGGCCCGCCGGGCGGTCCTCGGACGGCCGCGGCATGATCTCCAGCTGGGTGACCGAGAGGGCGCCCTGGCGGTGCGCGGTGCCGACGCAGTCCGCGCCGGTGTCGCCGCCGCCGATGACGACCACGTGCTTGCCCTTGGCCGAGATCGGGGAGTCGACGTAGTCGCCCTCCTGGACCTTGTTGGCCAGCGGCAGGTACTCCATCGCCTGGTGGACGCCGTTCAGCTCCCGGCCGGGGACGGGCAGGTCGCGGGCGGTGGTGGCACCGGCCGCGATGACGACCGCGTCGAAGCGCGAGCGCAGGTCCTGGCCGCTGATGTCGACGCCGGCCTCGACGCCGGTGCGGAAGCGGGTGCCCTCCGCGCGCATCTGCTCGATGCGGCGGTTGATGTGGCGCTTCTCCATCTTGAACTCGGGGATGCCGTAGCGCAGCAGGCCGCCGATCCGGTCGGCGCGCTCGTACACCACCACGGTGTGGCCGGCCCGGGTGAGCTGCTGGGCGGCGGCCAGGCCGGCCGGGCCGGAGCCGATCACGGCGACGGTCTTGCCGGACAGGCGCTCGGGCACCTGCGGGGTGACCCCGCCGCGGTCCCAGGCCTTGTCGATGATGGTGACCTCGACGTTCTTGATGGTCACCGCGTCCTGGTTGATGCCCAGCACGCACGCCGACTCGCACGGAGCCGGGCACAGGCGGCCGGTGAACTCCGGGAAGTTGTTGGTGGCGTGCAGCCGCTCGATCGCGCCGGACCAGTCGTCCCGGTAGGCGAGGTCGTTCCACTCGGGGATGAGGTTCCCGAGCGGGCAGCCGTTGTGGCAGAACGGGATGCCGCAGTCCATGCAGCGGCCGGCCTGCTTGGTGATGATCGGGAGGAGGCTGCGCTCGACGTAGACCTCGTTCCAGTCACGGAGCCGGACGTCCACCGGGCGGCGCTCCGCCAGCTGCTTGGGCGTGGTCAGGAAGCCCTTGGGGTCAGCCATTTGCCGCCTCCATCATCTTGCGAGTGGTCTCCACCTCGGAGAGGCCATCGCGCTCAGCGGCGTCCTTGGCGGCGAGCACAGCCTTGTAGTCGGTGGGCATGATCTTGGAGAAGCGGGAGACCCCGCTGCCCCAGTCGGCCAGGAGCTCGGCGGCGACGGTGGAGCCGGTCTCCTCGTAGTGCTGCTGGACGGTCTCGCGCAGCCAGTCGCGGTCGGCGGCGCTGGGGGCCTCGATGCCCACCATGCCGCTGTTGACGTTGGCCGGACGCAGGTCGAGCACGTAGGCGATGCCGCCCGACATGCCCGCCGCCAGGTTGCGGCCGGTCTCGCCGAGGATGAGCACCCGGCCGCCGGTCATGTACTCCAGGCCGTGGTCGCCCACGCCCTCGACCACCAGGGTAGCGCCGGAGTTGCGGACCGCGAAGCGCTCGCCGGCCTTGCCGCGCAGGTGGACGCGGCCGGAGGTGGCGCCGTAGCCGATGGTGTTGCCGGCGATGACGTGGTTCTGCGCGTCGGCGCCGATCGCGGCGGCGTCCCGGGCGGGACGGACCACGAGCACGCCGCCGGACAGGCCCTTGCCGACGTAGTCGTTGGCGTCGCCCTCCAGGCGCAGCGTCACGCCCTTGGGCACGAAGGCGCCGAAGGACTGGCCGGCCGAGCCGGTGAAGGTGACGTCGATGGTGCCCTCGGGCAGGCCCTCGCCGCGGTACTTCTTGGTGACCCGGTGGCCGAGCATGGTGCCGACGGTGCGGTTGACGTTGCGGATCGGCAGCTGGATGCGGACGGCCTCGCCGCGCTCCAGGGCGTCCTCGGCCAGCTCGATGAGCTGGTTGTCGAGGGCCTTGTCGAGCGCGTGGTCCTGGCCCGTGGTGTTGTGCAGGGCCGCGCCTTCGGGCAGCGCCGGGACGTGGAACAGCGGGGCCAGGTCGAGCCCGGCGGCCTTCCAGTGGTCGATGGCGGCCTGGGCGTTGATGTGCTCGGCGTGGCCGACGGCCTCCTCGATCGAGCGGAAGCCGAGCTCGGCGAGGATCTCGCGGACCTCCTCGGCGATGAACTCGAAGAAGTTGACCACGAACTCGGGCTTGCCGGAGAACCGGTCGCGCAGCACCGGGTTCTGGGTGGCGACGCCGACCGGGCAGGTGTCCAGGTGGCACACCCGCATCATGATGCAGCCGGAGACCACCAGCGGGGCGGTCGCGAAGCCGAACTCCTCGGCGCCCAGCAGGGCGGCGATGACCACGTCGCGGCCGGTCTTGAGCTGGCCGTCGGTCTGCACCACGATGCGGTCGCGCAGGCCGTTGAGCAGCAGGGTCTGCTGGGTCTCGGCGAGGCCGAGCTCCCAGGGGCCGCCCGCGTGCTTGAGCGAGGTCAGCGGGGAGGCGCCGGTGCCGCCGTCGTGGCCGGAGATCAGCACCACGTCGGCGTGCGCCTTGGAGACGCCGGCCGCGACGGTGCCCACGCCGACCTCGGAGACCAGCTTCACGTGGATGCGGGCGTCCGGGTTGGCGTTCTTGAGGTCGTGGATCAGCTGAGCCAGGTCCTCGATGGAGTAGATGTCGTGGTGCGGCGGCGGGGAGATCAGGCCGACGCCCGGGGTCGAGTGCCGGGTCCTGGCCACCCACGGGTAGACCTTGTGGCCGGGCAGCTGGCCGCCCTCGCCGGGCTTGGCGCCCTGGGCCATCTTGATCTGGATGTCGTCGGCGTTGACCAGGTACTCGGAGGTGACGCCGAAGCGGCCGGAGGCGACCTGCTTGATCGCCGAGCGGCGCGCCGGGTCGTACAGGCGCTCCGGGTCCTCGCCGCCCTCGCCGGTGTTGGACTTGCCGCCGAGCCGGTTCATCGCGATGGCGAGGGTCTCGTGCGCCTCCATCGAGATGGAGCCGTAGGACATCGCGCCGGTGGAGAACCGCTTGACGATCTCGGAGACCGGCTCGACCTCGTCGACGGAGATCGGGGCCCGGCCGAGGCCGTCCAGCCGGAACAGGCCGCGCAGCGTCATCAGGCGCTCGGACTGGGAGTTCACCCGGTCCGTGTACTGCTTGAAGATGTCGTAGCGCTTGGTGCGGGTCGAGTGCTGGAGGCGGAAGACCGTCTCCGGGTCGAACAGGTGCGGCTCGCCCTCGCGGCGCCACTGGTACTCGCCGCCGATCTCCAGCGCGCGGTGCGCGGCGGAGATGCCGGAGGCCGGGTACGCCTTGGCGTGGCGGGCGGCGGTCTCCTTGGCGATCTGCTCCAGGCCGATGCCGCCGAGCTTGGTGGTGGTGCCCGCGAAGTAGGCGTCCACCAGCTCCTGGGAGAGGCCGATGGCCTCGAAGACCTGCGCGCCGCGGTAGGAGGCGACGGTGGAGATGCCCATCTTGGACATCACCTTCAGGACGCCCTTGCCGAGCGCCTTGATCAGGTTCTTGATCGCCTTCTCGGGCTCGATGTTCTGGACGAACACGCCCTGGGCGACCAGGTCCTCGACCGACTCCATGGCCAGGTACGGGTTGACCGCGCCGGCGCCGTAGCCGACCAGCAGCGCGACGTGGTGCACCTCGCGGACGTCGCCGGCCTCGACCAGCAGCGACACCTGGGTGCGCTGCTTGGTGCGGATCAGGTGGTGGTGGATCGCCGAGGTGAGCAGCAGCGACGGGATCGGCGCGTGCTCGGCGTCCGAGTGCCGGTCGGAGAGGACGACGATGCGGGCGCCGTCGGCGATCGCGGCGTCGGCCTCGGCGGCGATCTCGGCGAGGCGGGCCGCCAGGCCCTGGCCGCCGGCCGCGACCTTGTACAGGCCGGAGAGCGTGACGGCCTTCAGGCCGGGCTGGTCGCCGTCCGCGTTGACGTGGACCAGCTTGGCCAGCTCGTCGTTGTCGATCACCGGGAAGGTGATGCCGACCGAGCGGCAGTGCGCCGGGGAGGCGTCCAGCAGGTTGCCCTCGGGGCCGAGGTTGCTGTGCAGCGAGGTGACCAGCTCTTCGCGGATCGCGTCCAGCGGCGGGTTGGTGACCTGGGCGAACAGCTGGGTGAAGTAGTCGAACAGCAGGCGCGGCTTCTCGCTGAGCGCGGCGATCGGCGAGTCGGTGCCCATCGAGCCGAGCGCCTCGCCGCCGGTCTTGGCCATCGGCGCGAGGATGACCCGCAGCTCCTCCTCGGTGTAGCCGAAGGTCTGCTGGCGGCGGGTGACGGAGGCGTGGGTGTGGGCGATGTGCTCGCGCTCGGGGAGCTTGGCGAGCTGGATCTGCCCGGCGGCGACCCACTCCTCGTAGGGGTGCTCGGCGGCGAGGGCGGCCTTGATCTCCTCGTCCTCGACGATGCGGTGCTCGGCGGTGTCGATCAGGAACATCCGGCCGGGCTGCAGGCGGCCCTTCTTGGCGACCTTCTCCTGGTCGATGTCGAGCACGCCGACCTCGGAGGAGAGCACGACCAGGCCGTCCTCGGTGATCCAGTACCGGGCCGGGCGCAGGCCGTTGCGGTCCAGGACCGCGCCGATCTGGGTGCCGTCGGTGAAGGTGACGCAGGCCGGGCCGTCCCAGGGCTCCATCAGGTTGGAGTGGTACTGGTAGAACGCGCGGCGGGCCGGGTCCATGGTGGCGTGGTTCTCCCACGCCTCCGGGATCATCATCAGCACCGAGTGCGGCAGCGAGCGGCCGCCGAGGTGCAGCAGCTCCAGGACCTCGTCGAAGGACGCCGAGTCGGAGTGGTCCGGGGTGCAGATCGGGAAGATCCGGTCCAGGTCGCCGGGGATCAGGTCGGTGGCGAGCTGGGACTCCCGGGCGGTCATCCAGTTGCGGTTGCCCTTGACCGTGTTGATCTCGCCGTTGTGCGCGACGAAGCGGTACGGGTGGGCGAGCGGCCAGCTCGGGAAGGTGTTGGTGGAGAAGCGCGAGTGCACCAGGCCGATCGCGGAGGCGTAGAGCCGGTCCGACAGGTCGGGGAAGAAGGGCTCCAGCTGGCCGGTGGTCAGCATGCCCTTGTAGACCAGGGTGCGCGAGGAGAGGGAGGGGAAGTACACCCCGGCCTCCCGCTCGGCGCGCTTGCGCAGCACGAAGGAGACCCGGTCCAGCGCGATGCCGGTGCGCTCGCCGTGCGTCACGAAGAGCTGGCGGAAGCGCGGCATGACGCCGCGGGCGGTGGCGCCCAGCAGGTCGGGGGTGACCGGGACGTCGCGCCAGCCGAGGACGGTCAGGCCCTCCTCGGCCGCGATGACCTCGATCCGGGTGGCCGCGGCGGCGGCCTCCTCGTCGCTGTCCGGGAGGAAGGCGATGCCGACGGCGTAGGAGCCGGCGGCGGGGAGCTCGAAGGCCACGTTCGCGCGCAGGAACGCGTCCGGGACCTGGGTCAGGATGCCCGCGCCGTCACCGGAGTCCGGCTCGGCGCCGGTGGCGCCGCGGTGCTCCAGGTTGCGCAGGACGGTCAGCGCCTGCTCGACGATCTTGTGGTCGGCGATGCCGGTCAGCGTGGCCACGAAGCCGACGCCGCAGGCGTCGTGCTCGTTGCGCGGGTCGTAGAGACCCTGGGCCTGGGGACGCGCGTCCGGAACGAGGGCGTAGGGGCCGGTGGCCTTGGCGTCCTCGTGGCCGGAGTGCATGGATGCAGACAGCATCGGCTCTCCCGTCGTCGTAAACAGTTGCTTCATGCAAAGGGACGACGTTGGCCCTGATGCGATTTGTCGGTGCAGGTTACATGATGCCGCCTGTACCGGGAAGTGGATTCCTGCGTCCACATCCCGGACTGATCCCCAGGTCAGGGGGCGGATGGGGGGAAGGCGCAGCGTCGCGCGTTCCCTCCAGTGTGCCCTGTGCCGAAGGGCGCGAAACAGGGGCGAAACGCCCTCGCCACACGCGCCTCAGGAGCCCCACCTGGGATTCTTCGAAGTCGACGCCGCCCCCGCTTTTGATTCCGGGGGTCGACAGCCGGATGTCGAGACTAGGGCAAGGCGCAGGCTCAGGCCCATGTGCGGAACATCACGCGTTCCATGGCATAACTATACAGAGGTCTGGATTTTCGTACAAGGCCGTTCGGGTGCCGGTCGATCGGCGGGTCGATCGACCGGTGCGTCGGCGGGTCGGCCGGCGTCAGCCGACGGCCCCGCCGATCAGCCGTCCCAGCAGGTAGGTGACCCCCGCCGCGGCCCCGCCCAGCACCAGCTGCCGCAGGCCGGAGAACCACCAGCTGCGGGCCGTCACCCGGGCCACCACCGCGCCGCAGCCGAACAGGCCGAGCACCGCCAGCAGGGCGGCCGGCCACAGCGAGGCCGCGCCCAGCAGGTAGGGCAGCACCGGCAGCAGCGCGCCGAGCGCGAAGCAGCCGAACGAGGAGAGGGCGGCGACCAGCGGCGAGGGCAGGTCGTCCGGGTCGACGCCGAGCTCCTCCCGGGCGTGCACGGCCAACGTGGTCTCCGGGTCGGCGGACAGCTGCCGGGCCACCTCGTGGGCCAGCTCCGGGTCGACGCCCTTGGCCACGTACAGCTGGGCCAGCTCGGCCAGCTCGCCCTGCGGGTTGCGCCGCAGCTCGATCCGCTCGGCCTCCAACTCGGCTTCCACCAGCTCGCGTTGGGAGGCCACCGAGGTGTACTCGCCGGCCGCCATGGAGCACGCGCCGGCCGCCAGGCCGGCCAGGCCGGTGAGCACCACGGTGCTCGGGGCGGCGGCGCCGCCGACCACGCCGGTCATCAGCGCGAAGTTCGACACCAGGCCGTCCATCGCGCCGAACACGGCCGGGCGCAGCCAGCCGCCGTTGACGTCCCGGTGGTGGTCGGCGTCGGGTATCCGGGGCTGCGGCCCCTCGGTCTGCGGCTCTGCGGTGACGGTGCTCATGCTGGCGGCTCCCCTTCCGGGCACGGCGGATCCCCCCGGGCCGCGCGTCGGCCGGGCTTGCTGGCGCCCCTCGAACGTACCCGTTTTGACCTGCTGCTTTCCAGCAAAGTAAGCCTGTCCAAAGGCAGTTGGGGCCGCCTCCGCCGGTCTCGGCGGTGGCGGCCCCAACGGGGGTCGGGCGGTTCGGCTCAGGAGGGCTTCTCGGAGCCCTCGGCGCTCGCCCGGGCCCCGGCTTGCCCGGAGTCCGCCGCGGCGCCGGAGTCCGCCACGGCCGGGGCGTCGCCCTGCGGCTGCTCGGCCTCGGCCGCCGCGGCGGCGGCCGCGGCGCGCTCCTCGGTGGCCTGCGGGTCGATCGAGTCCGGGTCCTCGCGGCCCGGGCGGAGCCTGGCGGAGAGCACGAAGGCGGCGATCGCGCCGAGGAAGACCAGGATCGCGGTCCAGTCGTTCAGGCGCAGGCCGAAGAAGCGGTGCGCCTCGTCGATCCGCAGCCACTCGGTCCAGAACCGGCCGAAGGTGTAGGCCGCCACGTACAGCCAGAACGCCCGGCCGTGGCCGAGGGTGAAGCGCCTGTCGGCCCAGATCACCAGGACCGCGACCAGCACGCACCAGATCGACTCGTACAGGAAGGTCGGGTGGTAGACGCCCTGGACGACGGTGCCGTCCGCCAGCGTCTTGTCGATCTTCAGGCCCCAGGGCAGGGTGGTCGGCCGGCCGTACAGCTCCTGGTTGAACCAGTTGCCCCAGCGGCCGCAGGCCTGGGCGAGCACGATGCCGGGGGCGATCGCGTCGGCGTAGGCGGGCAGCGGGACGCCGCGGCGGCGGGCGCCGATCCAGGCGCCGACCGCGCCGAGGGCGATGGCGCCCCAGATGCCGAGGCCGCCCTCCCAGATCTTCAGCGCGTCGATCGGGTGCTTGCCCTCGCCGAAGTACAGCTGGTTGTCGGTGATGACGTGGTAGAGCCGACCGCCGACCAGGCCGAACGGCACCGCCCAGACCGCGATGTCACCGACCGTGTGCCGGCCGCCGCCGCGGGCGACCCAGCGCCTGCTGCCGAGCCACACGGCCACGACGACACCGATGATGATGCAAAAGGCGTAGGCGCGCAGCGGGACGGGCCCCAGGTTGAGGACGCCCCGCGACGGGCTCGGAATGTATGCGAGATCCATGGCACTCTCGACGCTACCGTGTCCCACCGGTCACACCGGCACCGGAGCGGGTCACGGTAGCGTCACGCGGCGGCCGCCGGTCAGGGCGAGGGCGGGTTGTCGGACTCACCGGCGGTCGAGCTGGGCGCCGGGCTCTGTCCGTGCGAGCCGGGGGTGCCGAGCTGCTTGCCCTGGTTGGCCGCGTCGACCCACTTGACCAGGTTCTCCGGGCTGATCTGCTCGTCGCCCTTCTTCGGGTAGACCGCCTCGCCGTTCAGCAGCACCGTCGGGGTGGACTTGAAGCTGGACTTGTCGAAGTCCTGCTGCACCGCGGAGACCCAGCCGCCGAACGTGTTGTCGTTGACGCAGGCCCGGAACTCCGGGGTGTCCAGGCCCGGGACCTGCTTGGCCAGGTCGATCAGGGTCTGCTTGCTGCCGAAGGAGTCCTCGGTCTCCTCCGGCTGGTTGCGGTAGAGCACGTCGTGGTAGTCGCGGAAGTGCCCGGCGTCCTGCGCGCAGCCCAGCGCGTTGGCGCCGTACTTGGAGCCGTTGCCGCCCAGCGAGCGGTCGATGAACGAGACGAGGTGGTAGTGGACGACGATCTTGCCGGCGTCCTCCAGCTGGTCGACGGTCGGCGAGAAGCTCCGCTCGAAGCTGCCGCAGGCCGGGCAGCGCGGGTCCTCGTAGACCGTCAGCGTGGACGGGGCGTCGGCCGAGCCGACCGGGACGACCAGGTTCTTGTCGCCGACGGTGCCGGCCGGGGCGGCGGTGGGCGTCTCCGGCTTGGAGCGCTGGTTCTGCACCACCACGCCGATCACCACGGCGGCGGCGATCACCGCGACCACCACGCCGCCGACCGCCAGCTTCTTGGTCCGCCGCGCCTTGGCCTCCTCGGCGGCCCGGGCCTCCATCATCTTGTCCCGGGCGTTGCGCTTGCCTTCTCGGTTCTTCTCGCTCATGGGGTGCTCTTGCCAGTCCAGGGGTCGGGGTCGTCGGGGTCCGCGGAAGGGCGGATCGGGCCGGGTGCGGGGGCGCGGCGGGGTCAGGCGGCCAGCCAGGCGTCCAGCGAGAGCCTGGTGCGGGGGCGGTAGACCAGCCACGCCGACAGCAGCAGGAACCCGGAGTCGCGCAGGATCTCCTGCAGGTACTCGGTCTGCGACTCGTCCACCGCGCCGCCGCCGCCGAAGCAGCCGCAGTCGATCGAGATGCCGCGCGCCCACGCGGAGGAGATGCCGGCGATGAACACCAGCAGCAGCGCGGCCGAGACGATCGCGACGATCCTGGTCCCGAGGCCGAGCACCAGCAGCAGCGCCAGCGCCAGCTCCAGGAACGGCAGGCCCCAGCCGACCGGCTTCACCAGCGACTCGGGCAGGATCTCGTAGGCCCGCACCGCCTGCGCCGCCTCCGCCGGGTCGGAGACCTTGGCCAGGCCCGCCCAGCCCCACACCACCGCCAGGCCCAGCCGCACCGCCAGCCCGAACCACTCGGCCGCCGCGCCGTCCACCGCCCGGCGGACCCCGCTCACCCGGCCCCGGTCGGCCTGCTGACTGGCCATCAGTTCCCCCTCGGACGCGCTCCACCGTTTCCTGCTGATGAACCGTAGGGGATGGCGGGTGGTTCCTCCACATTCACGAGTTAAGCCGTATGAGTGACCCTAAACGGTCATACGTCCGATTTTCCGGATCATCGTCCCGGTGCCTCGCAGCCCGCGTCCGGCTGCTGGCACAGCACCGCCCGCTCGGCCCCCCGGCGGGCCAACTCCCGTTCCACACCGCCGCTTCCGACCAGCGCGGCGGCCAGCGCCAGACCGGCCGCCAGCGCCCGCAGCAGCACCGCCCGGTGAACCCGTGCCATCCGGATGCCCTTTCGCCGACGACCCGCCGGAGGGTTCAACGGCGCCGCCCCGCCGGGGAGCACCCGCGCCCGCCGGTTTTTCACCCTGCCGGAGTAGGCCCTCCGCTCCGGGCCCGCTCGGCGCCCTCCCCCGCCGACGCGAAGGGCCGCCCGGGGAGCGGAAGTTGCTCCCCGGACGGCCCTCGAACCGGTGCCGCTACCTGCGGCGGACGCCCTCGGCCAGCTCGCCCGCGAGCGCGCGGACCGCGGCCACGCCGTCCTCGGTGCGCTCGGCGTCCAGCAGGCGCTGGACGAATGCCGAGCCGACGATCACGCCGTCCGCGAAGGCGGCGACCTCGGCGGCCTGGTCGGCGTTGGAGACGCCCAGGCCGACGCAGACCGGCAGCGCGGTGGTGGCGCGGGTGCGGGCCACCAGGTCCTCGGCCAGGTTGCCGACGGCCGCCCGGGTGCCGGTGACACCCATCACGGCGGCCGCGTACACGAAGCCGGAGCCGGCCGCGGTGACCTCGGCCAGCCGCGGGCCGGTGGAGGACGGGGCGACCACGAACACGGTGTCCAGACCGTGCTCGGCGGCGGCCTTGCGCCACTCCTCGGACTCCTCCACCGGCAGGTCCGGCAGGATGCAGCCCGCGCCGCCGGCCGCCGCCAGGTCGGCCGCGAACCGGGCCGCGCCGTAGCGGTCCACCGGGTTCCAGTACGTCATCACCAGGACCGGCACGGCCGGGTGGGCCGCGGCGACCTCGGCGACGGTGCCCAGCACGTCCTTGATCTTCACGCCGCCGCGCAGCGCGATGTCGTCGGCGGTCTGGATGACCGCGCCGTCCAGCACCGGGTCCGAGTGCGGCAGGCCGACCTCGACGGCGTCGCAGCCGCCCTCGATCAGCGCCTTGATCGCGGCGGTGCCGCCGTCCACGGTCGGGAAGCCGGCCGGCAGGTAGCCGATCAGGGCCGCCCGGCCCTCGGCCTTCGCGGCGGCCAGCGCGGTGGTGAGCTTGCTGTCGGCCATGGTCAGTTGGTCCCTTCGGCGTCGTAGAGGCCGAAGTACTCGGCAGCGGTGTGCATGTCCTTGTCGCCGCGGCCGGAGAGCGAGACCAGGATCGTCGCCTCCGGGCCGAGCTCGCGGCCGAGTTCGAGCGCGCCGGCCAGGGCGTGCGCGGACTCGATGGCCGGGATGATGCCCTCGGTGCGGGACAGCAGCCGCAGCGCCTCCATCGCCTGCGCGTCGGTCACCGGGCGGTACTCGGCCCGTCCGGTGTCCTTCAGCCAGGCGTGCTCCGGGCCGACGCCCGGGTAGTCCAGGCCGGCCGAGATCGAGTGCGACTCGATGGTCTGCCCGTCCTCGTCCTGGAGCACGTAGGTGCGCGAGCCGTGCAGCACACCCGGGTCGCCCTTGGTCAGGGTGGCGGCGTGCTTGGGGGTCTCGGCGCCCTCGCCGGCCGCCTCGCAGCCGACCAGCCGGACGTCCGCGTCCGGGATGAACTCGTGGAAGATGCCCATCGCGTTGGAGCCGCCGCCGACGCAGGCCACCACCGCGTCCGGGAGCCTCCCGGTGCGGTCCAGCACCTGCTGCCGGGCCTCGACGCCGATGACGCGGTGGAAGTCGCGCACCATCATCGGGAACGGGTGCGGTCCGGCCACCGTGCCGAACAGGTAGTGGGTGGAGTCCACGTTGGCGACCCAGTCGCGGAACGCCTCGTTGATGGCGTCCTTCAGGGTGCGGCTGCCGGAGGTCACCGGGATCACCTCGGCGCCCAGCATCCGCATCCGGGCGACGTTCAGCGCCTGGCGCCGGGTGTCGACCTCGCCCATGTAGATGGTGCAGTCGAAGCCGAACAGTGCGCAGGCGGTGGCGGTGGCCACGCCGTGCTGGCCGGCGCCGGTCTCGGCGATGATCCGGGTCTTGCCCATCCGGCGGGTCAGCAGCGCCTGGCCCAGCACGTTGTTGATCTTGTGCGAGCCGGTGTGGTTGAGGTCCTCGCGCTTGAGCAGGATGCGCGCCCCGCCCGCCTCGGCGGAGAAGCGGCGGACGTCGGTCAGCGGGCTCGGCCGACCGGTGTAGTCCTTGAGCAGGGCGTCCAGCTCGGCGGCGAACGCCGGGTCGTTCTTGGCCTTCTCGTACTCCTCGGCGACCTGCTCCACGGCGGCGACCAGCGCCTCCGGGATGAAGCGGCCGCCGTAGGCGCCGAAGTAACCGCGTGCGTCGGGCACCTGGGCGCCCGGAAGGTAGTGCTCGGACATGATCCGTCCTCGGGTGAAGGATTGACGGCGTGGAAGTGGACCCTGCGGCGGGTGCCGGGCCCCCGGTCGGGGACCCTGGTCCTCCTGGCGGAGGAACTAGCCGCGGGGGCCGCGCCATCGGCGTCCGGGGACCTGTCCGGGCTCGCAGCCGATCACGTAGCGCACCCGCCGCCCCAGCGCCCGGCGCGCGGGCGCGCGGCAGCCGCGCGGGCGGCAGCCGGGGGCGAGACGGGAGGCGATCGACACGGCGGAGGTCAGCCCCGCCCGTTGTTGCGCAGCGCCGGGTGCGCCCCGGCGGCGACCAGGTCGGCGACCGCGGCCTTCGGGTCCCGGCCGGTGACCAGGGACTCGCCGACCAGCACCGCGTCGGCGCCCTGGTTGGCGTAGGTGATCAGGTCGTGCGGGCCGCGCACCCCGGACTCGGCGACCTTCACGATGTGCGCCGGGATGGCGTCCGCGACGTTGCCGAAGGTGTTCCGGTCGACCTCGAGGGTCTTCAGGTTGCGGGCGTTGACGCCGATGATCCGCGCGCCGGCGTCCACCGCGCGGGCGATCTCCTCCTCGTCGTGCACCTCGACCAGCGGGGTCAGGCCGATCGACTCGGCCCGCTCGATCAGCGAGACCAGGGCCGGCTGCTCCAGCGCGGCGACGATCAGCAGCGCCAGGTCCGCGCCGTGCGCGCGGGCCTCCCACAGCTGGTAGGCGGTGACGATGAAGTCCTTGCGCAGGACCGGGGTGGGCACGGCCGCGCGCACCGCGTCCAGGTCGGCCAGCGAGCCGCCGAAGCGGCGCTGCTCGGTGAGCACGCTGATCGCGGCGGCGCCGCCGGCCGCGTAGTCGACCGCCAGCGCGGCCGGGTCGGCGATCGCCGCCAGCGCGCCCTTGGAGGGGCTGGAGCGCTTGACCTCGCAGATCACCCGGACGCCGTCGCCGCGCAGCGCGGCCACGCCGTCCTTCGCCTCGGGCGCCTTGGCGGCGAGCTGCTTGAGCTCGTCCAGGGAGACCCGGGCCTGTCGCTCGGCGAGGTCCTGCCGGACCCCGTCGATGATCTCGTCGAGCACAGTCACGCGTGCGCCCCCATCGTGTTTCGGTGGTGAGGCCGGGAGCGTCGAGCGCGACCCCGGCAGTTCGATGGTATCGGGCGAGGGGGGCGCACTCCGCATCCACCGGCGCGCGTCTCGCCCAGCGGACCGCCCGGCGAGCCGCCCGTGCGCCCCGTTCACACCCCCGGCGGGGCCAGCCCGACACCGACCGGCAGGTTCCGCACCACCGCGAACAGCAGCACCACCAGGAGCAGCACCCGCGTCCGCCCGGCCGTCAGCCGCGGCCGCCGGACCGGCCGGCCGCGCACCGCCCCCGCCGCCCAGCCCAGCCAGAGCACCGCCAGGCCCAGCGCCAGCACCACCACCAGCAGGTTGTCGTGCGCCGCCGTGAGCACGTCCCCCCTGGCCAGCGCGTGCACGCAGCGCAGCCCGCCGCACCCCGGGCACCACCAGCCGGTCGCCCGCAGCACCGGGCAGGCCGGGTAGTGGCCGGGCTCGTTCGGGTCCACCAGGGCGACGAAGGCCGTCGGCAGCGCCACCGCGGTCAGCGCGGCCAGCGGGCGCAGCAGCCGGCGCGCCGCCGACCCCCCGCCGGCGGGGGACGGGACGGCCGGCGGCGGGCGGCGGGAGCGTTCACGGGGACGATTGTGCCCCGCCCGGGCGGGCCGCCCGGCCCGAGACGCCCGCGGGGCTCCGCCGGGCGGCCCCGGCCCGGAAAACGCCGGACGGCGGGCCGCGGCGGCCCGCCGTCCGGTTCGGCGCGTCGCGCGCCGGGGTCAGCCCGCGGCGACCGCGGTGCGCTCCTCGGTGGTGGCCGGGGCGAAGTTCTTGCTGGGCTGCTTGCCCATGCCCGCCATCGACATGGCCTTGCCGACCACGCCGCCGATCAGAACCACGGCGAGGCCCGCGATGACCAGCACGACGTTCGGAATGATCATCGCCACGCCGGACACGCAGAAGCCGACGAAAGCAATGACCACGCCGGTCCACGCGGCGGGGGTGTGGCCGTGCGCTGCTGCAGCCATCTTGTTGGTGCTCCTTGTTTCTCCGGGGCCCGGTCGGGCGGTCCTGGGCGGCGCTCGACGGGTTGACGCCTCCCATTGTGCCGGGCCGAACACGGCAGCCCCAAGCCGGGGCGGCCGTGGTCCCGCGCACACTCAGCCGGTCGGGTCCTCGCCCCGGTCCAGCGCCTTCCACAGGTCGGACGGGCTGTCCGCCCGCGCCGGGGCCTTCCGGGTCGGCGCCTCGTACCGCGAGCCCATGGCCGGCCAGCCGCTGCCGAAGCGCGCCGTCAGCGCACCCGCCGCCGCCAGCAGCACCCCGCCCGCCAGCGCCACCCACGGCCAGGCCGTCCGGCTGACCTCCGCGGCCCGGCCGCTGCTCAGCGCGAGCTGCCCCGCCGCGACGGCGTGCAGGCCCGCGGTGTCGGTGTACCCGATCACCGCGCCCGCGACGGCCCCCGCCCCCGCCAGCACCGTCAGCGCCCCCACCAGCACCCGCGTCCGGCCGCGCACCGCGAACACCGCGAGGGCCGCCGCCATCGCCACCAGCGCCGTGCCGGTCGGCAGCGCGGTCAGCCTGCTCCCGCTGGCGCTCACCGGGACCCGGCTGCCGCCCATCCCGAGCGCCACCCCCTGCACCCAGGTCCGGCCCGCCGCGGTCAGCACCAGCGCGGCCCCGACCGCGGTCAGCAGCAGCATCAGCCCCAACGTGCCGCGGGATCTCGAAGCGGGGGGAGCACCGGAAGGCGAAGCAGACGTCTCACTCACTCCCCCAGTGTCCCCGACCTCACCCCCGGCACCGGCACCACCCCTCCGGACGCCCCGGCGGCCGCGCCGCCTGTCCCTGCGGGTACCAGGGTCGGCGGGGCCTGGCACCGGCGGCGCCCGGGGGCGAGGGTGGGGGCATGGCACACGTACTCGTCACCGGTGGAACCGGTTTCCTCGGCGCGCACACCGTCGCCCGGCTGCTGGCCTCGGGCCACTCGGTGACCACCACGGTCCGGTCCGCGGCCCGGCGCGGCGACGTCGAGTCCATGCTCGCGGTGGCCGGGGTCCCCGGTCCGACGGCGCTCTCGTACGTCGAGGCGGACCTGACCCGGGACGAGGGCTGGGCCGCGGCCGCGGTCGGCGCCGACTACGTCCTGCACCTGGCCTCGCCGTTCCCCGCCGCCGCCCCCCGGCACGAGGACGACCTGATCGTCCCCGCGCGGGACGGCGCGCTGCGGGTGCTGCGGGCGGCGCGGGACGCCGGGGTGCGCCGGGTGGTGCTCACCTCGTCGTTCGGCGCCGTCGGGTACGGCCACCCGGCCCGGGGGCGGGTCTTCACGGAGGCCGACTGGACGGACCTCGACGGGCCGGGCGTCACCCCCTACGTCAAGTCCAAGACCCTCGCCGAGCGGGCCGCGTGGGAGTTCGCCGCCGAGGGGCGGGGCCCGGAGCTGACGGTGGTCAACCCGGTCGGGATCTTCGGACCGGTCCTGGGGCCGGACTACTCCAGCTCGATCCGGATCGTCCACGCGATGCTCGGCGGCGCCCTGCGGGCCGCGCCGCCCGTCTGGACCAACACCGTGGACGTGCGCGACGTGGCCGACCTGCACGTCCGGGCGATGACCGCGCCCGGGGCGGCCGGGCAGCGCTACCTCGCCCTGGCCGGCGAACCCGTCTCCTTCCACCGGATCGCGGCCGTCCTGCGCGCCCGCCTCGGCGACGCCGCGGCCGGTGCCCCCACCCGCACCGCGCCGGCCTGGCTGCTCCGCGCGCTGGCCGTCGTCAACCCGGGGCTGCGGGAGCTGGCGCCGCAGCTGGGCGTGGTGCGGCGGGCCGACAACAGCAAGGCGCGCACCGAGCTCGGCTGGGCCCCGCGCGGCAACGAGGACGCCGTGGTCGCCACCGCCGAAAGCCTCCTGCGGCTCGGCCTGGTGGCCCGCTAGCGTCGGGGCATGAACCCGATGCCGGACACCCTCGGCGACTTCCTGCGCTCCCGGCGCGCCCGGCTCACCCCGGAGCGGGTCGGGCTGCCGCCGGGGGAACGGCGCCGGGTCGCCGGCCTGCGCCGCGAGGAGGTCGCCCAGCTCGCGGGCATCAGCCCGGAGTACTACCTGCGCCTGGAGCAGGGCCGCAACCGCCACCCCTCCGACCAGGTCCTGCACGGCCTGGCCGCCGCGCTGCGGCTGGACGGGGAGGCCGCGGCCTACCTGCACCGGCTGGCCCGCCCCGCCGCGCCCGCCGCCCGCCGCCGCCCCGGGGCCGCCCCGCCGGACGCGGACCTGCAGGCGCTGCTGGACAGCTGGCCGGCCACGCCCGCCTACGCCCAGGCCGCCTCGGGGCGCGTCGTGGCCGCGAACCGCCTCGCCACCGCCCTCTGCCCGTTCTTCGCCGTCGGCGCCGACCCGCTGCGCGCCGCCTTCCTCGAACCGGGGATGCGCCGCCTGTACCCGCAGTGGGACGACATGACCGCCAAGGCCGTCTCCGGGCTGCGCGCCGCCCTCGCCCTCGACGACACCGACCCCGGGCTCCTGGAGACCATCGACGAACTCACCGCCGCCAGCGAGCGCTTCCGCACCCTGTGGGCCCGGCGGGAGGTCCGCCGCCGCACCGTCGGCCGCACCCGGTTCCGGCACCCGGTCGTCGGCGCGCTGGACCTGCGCTACGAGAAGCTGCTGCGCCCCGACGCCCGGCAGCTCCTCGTCGTCTACCGCGCCGACCCCGGCACCCCCAGCGCCGAACGGCTGGAGCTGCTCGGCCGTTGCAAGGCCGACCGGACCGGCCCCGGGGCCTCAGCGCAGCGTGTTCGCGGCGGCGACCGCGCGGAGGACCGCGGCCGCCTTGTTGCGGCACTCGGTGTCCTCCGCGTGCGGGTCGGAGTCGGCCACCACGCCCGCACCGGCCTGGACGTACGCCGTGCGGTCGCGGATGACCGCGGTGCGGATGGCGATGGCGGTGTCGGAGTCGCCCGCGAAGTCCAGGTACCCGACGCAGCCGCCGTACAGGCCGCGGCGGGTGGGTTCGAGCTCCTCGATGATCTGCATGGCGCGCGGCTTGGGCGCGCCGGAGAGGGTGCCGGCCGGGAAGCAGGCGGTGAGCACGTCGAGCGCGCTGCGGCCCTCGGCGACCTCGCCGGTGACGGTGGAGACGATGTGCATGACGTGGCTGTAGCGCTCGATGGTCATGAACTCCACCACCTCGACCGAGCCGGGCGCGCAGACCCGGCCGAGGTCGTTGCGGCCGAGGTCGACCAGCATCAGGTGCTCGGCCCGCTCCTTGGGGTCGGCGAGCAGCTCGGCGGCCAGCTCGGCGTCCTCGTGCGGGGTGGCGCCGCGGTGCCGGGTGCCGGCGATGGGGTGCAGCATGGCCTCGCCGCCGGCCACCTTGACCAGCGCCTCGGGGCTGGAGCCGACCACGTCGAAGCCGCCCTCCGCGCCGCCGTCCGGGCCGGGGAAGCGGAACAGGTACATGTAGGGGCTGGGGTTGGTGGTGCGCAGGACGCGGTAGACGTCGAGCGCGGAGGCCGCGCAGGGCGCCTCGAAGCGCTGCGAGGGGACGACCTGGAAGGCCTCGCCGGCCCGGATCCGCTCCTTCACCACCTCGACGGCCTTGCGGTACGGCTCGCCGCCGAACGGCGAGCGCGCGTCGACCGCGGTCGGGGTGTACGTGGCCAGCCCGGGGTCGACGGGGCGGCGCAGGTCGGCCTCCATCGCGTCGAGCCGGGCGACGGCGTCCGCGTGCGCCTCGTCGACGCCGGTGGCCAGGTCGTTGTGGTTGACCGCGTTGGCGATCAGCAGCACGGTGCCGTCGGCGTGGTCGAGGACGGCCAGGTCGGTGGCGAGCAGCAGGGTCAGCTCGGGGAGCCGCAGGTCGTCCGGGGTGAGGTTCGGGAGCTTCTCCAGCCGGCGCACCATGTCGTAGCCGAGGTAGCCGACCAGGCCGCCGGTGAGCGGCGGGAGGCCGTCGTCCGGGTGCCGGGGGGTGTGCAGGGCGGTGAGGGTGGCGCGCAGCACCTCCAGCGGGTCGCCGCTGGTGGGGATGCCCACGGGCGGCTCGCCGAGCCAGCGGGCGCCGCCGTCCTCGCCGACGGTCAGGACCGCGCCGGAGCGCACCCCGACGAACGAGTACCTGGCCCAGCTGCGCCCCTGCTCGGCGGACTCCAGCAGGAAGGTGCCGGGCCGTTCGGCGGCGAGGCTGCGGTACACGCCGATCGGGGTGAGGCCGTCCGCCAGGAGCCGGCGGGTGACGGGAATGACCCGGGTGTCAGCGGCGAGCGTGCGGAAAGCCTCAAGTTCCATGGGGCACCGATCGGATGAGAGGAGCGGACGGGCGGAGTGACGATCGGGGGACAGGCTACTGGGCGAGCGGCAGCACGTCGGCGTCGAAGCAGGTCCGGTCGCCGGTGTGGCAGGCGGCGCCGACCTGGTCGACCTTGACCAGCAGGGTGTCCCCGTCGCAGTCCAGGGCGACCTGCTTGACGTGCTGGACGTGGCCCGAGGTGTCGCCCTTCACCCAGTACTCGGCCCGGCTGCGGCTCCAGTACGTGCAGCGGCCGGTGGTCAGGGTGCGGTGCAGCGCCTCGTCGTCCATCCAGCCGAGCATCAGCACCTCGCCGGTGTCGTACTGCTGGGCGACGGCGGGCAGCAGGCCGTCCGGGGTGCGCTTGAGTCGGGCGGCGACCGCCGGGTCCAGTGCGGTGCTGCCGGGGGCGGCGGGAGTGATCGACATGGCCCCATTCTCGCAGGCCCGACCGGGCCGCCGGACCGTCTCCCGGAACCCGGTCGAAATCACTTCTCCCACCCGGTAGTTTGATCCCCGCCGAAATCCGAAGTGCACGGGGAAATGGGGGGAACGGTCGAATGAGCGCATATCACCGACAACCGCTTCCGGCGGTCGCGTACGGGAATTACCAGCTCCAGAGAACCGCAGGTCAGTACCTTTATCCGGGCGAGCCGATGATCGGCACGTGGGCGGTGGAACTGGACCGTCTACTGCCGCTCTGGTGGGACCGCGACACCGTTCGCGCGGCCGGTTTCGCCCCTCTCGTCTGGACGATGAACTTCTTCAGATCGATCTGGCGCGGCCTGTGGCTGTACTTCCTGCCGCGCTGGGTGGTCGAGGTCTTCGGACCGAGCCGTTACGGGCGCCGCCCCTACGGCCTCTCGCTGACCCGGCGTGCCTACCGGGCGGTCCGCCGCCCGCTGCACGGCGGGTCCTGGCACGGCCCCGAGGGCTCCACCGCCTGGCTGCTGTGGCGGGCCGTGCGCACCACCGCCGGCGAGAAGCTCAAGGCCGACCACGCCCTGTTCACCATGCTGGTCACCGACCGCCGGCTGCTGGTCCTCAGCCGCTGGACCTCGGGCCAGTCCCTCTCCGAGTACCGGACCACCCCGCTGATCGAACTGCCCGCCGGCAGCTGGTGGCTGCGCCCGGACACCCCGAACGACGTCTGGGCCCGGCGGCAGGACCTGCTGTTCGCGGACGGCTCCTGGATCGCGCTGGCCTTCGACAGCGACGAGGACCTCGACGCCTTCCGCCTGGTGGCCGGGGGCCGCTGACCGCCCGCCGGCCGGTCCCCACCCGGGGGTGGGGACCGGCGGCGCGGCGCGGCTCAGCCGAACGCGGTCTGGATCCGCGAGCGGTCCACCCGGTAGGGGGCCGGCTCCTGGTCCGGGCCGACGTCGTTCAGGAACTCCCCCTTGATCGCGTCCTGGTTGGCGTCGCTGTGCCAGGCGTCCTTGGCCACCCCGACCGCCGTCTGCCCGGCCGCCTTGAGGTTGCCCTTGAGCGTGCCGTCGCCGACCTGGACGCCGTCCCGGTCGCCCCCGTCCATGCCCATCCAGTCCTCGACCTGGCCCTGGGACCAGGACTCGGCCTTCTGGGTGCCCTTCTCGACGCCCTTCTGGACGGCCTTGTTGGCGAGATCGGCGATCCGGCTCTCGCCCTCCCCCAGCTCCCGGAGCTTGTTGAAGGAGCTCTCGACCTTCTTCATCCGCTCCATCACCTTGGCGATGTCGCCGAGCTTCCGGGTCGCCTTCACCGCCCGGCCCATCTCCTGCAGGGCCTTGAGCAGTTCCTCCAGCGCCTTCGCCAGCTTGGTGGACACCCGGGCCACCCGGGCCACGAAGACACCGATCTCCGCCTCGTCGATCAGCGCGCCGACCAGCGCGGCCGCGCCGAAGGTGACCACCGAGAGCACCGCCTCCGCGGCCAGCGACACGATCAGCGACTCGATCGCCTCGGTGATGATGTCGATCACCATGCCCTCGGCCGTCGCGCACTCCTGCGCCGCCGAGTTGATGATCCGCGCGGTCTGCATCATCTCCTCGGCGGTCTGGTCGAGCGCGTCCGCGACCTCGCCCATGTGACCGCCGAACGCGTCGCTCGCCGACCCCGACCAGCTCTCCGCGACCGGCACCACGCCCGAGCGCAGCTCGGCCGCCACCGCGCGCACCGCGCTCGCCTGGGCCTGCCACTCCATCGTGGCGCCGTTCAGCTCGTCCAGCTTGCCGGTGACCTTCTCCAGCATGTCCAGCAGCCCGGACGCCTCCAGTGCCTGCACCACCAGGTCGTCGAGCGCCCCGCTCAGGCCGCCCCGCGACTTGTGCTGCGCCTCCTCCAACTGCTGCATCTGCTCCCGGACCTGCGCCCGGGCCCACGCGTACGCCTCGCTCCCCGCGTCCGCAGCCGGACCGACCCCCGACGGCACGTACCCGGGCTGGGCGCCCCGGCCGCCGGTCACCGCCCCCGGGAGGCCGCCCGACCCCGGCTGCACGTACGCGGGCAGGGTGCTCCACCCCTCCGCGCCCGATCCCGGCCGGGCGGTGACCCCGTCGTCCAGCCCGTCCAGCCCGTCCGGCTGGTCCGCCGTCGTCGGCCGCAGGCCCTCCTGCGCGCTCCCGACCACCCCCGCGAGCAGCGGGGCCGGCTCCTCGGCGGACCCGAACACCCGGTCCGCGGCCCAGTCGCCGGCCCGGCCCCCGAAGTTCCCGGCCGCGTTGGTGGCGGCGTTCTGCGCCGCCTCCCGCGCCCCGCCGAGCATCCCGCCGAACCACGTCGTCCGGTCCGCGCCCTCCGGCTCCGCCGCCGCGTCGCCCCCGTCCTCCGCCGGCTGCTGCTCGGCCCCCGACCGGGCCGGCTGCGGCTCCGGAGCCGGGTGCGGCGCCTGCTGCCCGGCGGCCGGCTGCGGCCCGGCCCCGGCCGGTTCGCGCCCGGCCGGATCTCCTCCGGGCGCCCACCGTCGGCGCCGGACCGCTGCCCCCCGGTCCGGCCGGGGCGCCGGGGCCGGCTCCGGCTGCCGCGGCCGGGCGAGGGCCTCCCGCGGGTCGCTCACCGTCGGCCTGCCCGCCGAACCCCCGCTCCGCGAACCGCCGCTGCCGCCGCCGCGCGAACCGCTCCTCGTGGTGTTGGCCATCACCTACCGCCCCCCATGGTGCCGACCACGTGGTCCTCGTGGTCGGTGTAGTTCCGCGACACCCCCGCCAGCCCCTGCGAACTGCCGTCCACCGCACTGCCGATCAGCCCGACGTTCTCCCGGCTGGCGACGGCGTGCTCCTGGTACGCGGACGCCAGGTGCTGGGCGTTCGGCAGGTGCCCGAACGCGTCCGACGAGATGGTGATCGCGGCAGTCGCCTCCGCGATCCGGCCCAACTGCTCGGCCTGCTCGGCCAGCAGCGACGAGTACCGGTCGAGCGCACTGGGCTCGACTCGAAACCCGCTGTCCCCCATGACAGTTGCCCTTCTCCTGTTTCCCGCTGACATCCCTCTGACAGGCCGGTCATCCTACTGATCAGCATGCAAAGGATGAGCAAACGAATGTCCGAAAAGGACTGACGTGGCAGCTGTTGTGCCATCAGAATGTTCTTGGATCAAGGGGGTTGGCATGAGTGGACGACAGAAGGCATTCCTGGCGGGCCTGGTGGCCGCGCTCGCCGTCGTGGCGGCGGTGCTGCTGTGGCCCGAGCCGAAGCGGCCGGCCGCCGCGCCGCCCCCGCCGAGCCCCTCCCCCAGCCCGACCCCGAGCCCCAGCCCGTCGAAGACGTACCCGTACCCGTTCTACCCGCCGGGCACCTGCCTGCTGATGCCGTGGATGAGCGAGGTGAAGGACAGCACCGTCGTCCCGTGCGACCAGCCGCACGACGCCGAGACCACAGCCAACGTCGTGATGCCCGACGGCCTGGCCGACGACCGTTCGATCAACAAGGCCCTGCTGGAGCTCTGCGCCCCTTCGCTCCGGGGGGTGCAGAAGCAGCAGGGCGGCCTGGACCTGTACAACAACAGCCCGATCGTCCCGCTGACGAAGTACTACCAACAGGGTTACCGCGACGCCAGCTGCACCGTGACCGTCAGCAACCAGCAGCGCGACCGCAAGCTGACCGGCCCGCTGCGCTGACCCCGTACGCTGGGCGCATGGTGAGTCTTGTGCAGGGTGAACGGGCCCGGTTGAGTCGGTTGTTGGCGGCGGCGGGGCCGGAGGGGCCGACGTTGTGCGAGGGGTGGGTGACGCGGGACCTGGCGGCGCACCTGGTGGTGCGGGAGGGGCGGCCGGACGCGGCGGCGGGGATCAGGGTGGGGGCGCTGGCGGGGTGGACGGAGCGGGTGCAGGGGAAGGTGGCGGCGCGGGGGTACGAGGGGCTGGTGAAGTCGTTCCGGTCGGGGCCGCCGGCGTGGTCGCCGTTCAACCTGCCGGGGGTGGACGGGGCGGCGAACCTGGTGGAGTTCTTCGTGCACGCGGAGGACGTCCGGCGGGCGGTGCCGTTCGAGCCGGAGCCGGTGGGGGCGGAGCTGGCGGAGGCGCTGTGGCGGCGGGTGCCCGCGGTGGCGCGGTTCGGTGACGCGAAGGCGCCGGTCTCGTTGCGGCTGGTGCACCCGGACGGCCGGGAGGCGCTGGTGCGGCGGCGGGGCGCGCCGGTGGTGACGGTGCACGGGGAGCCGGGCGAGCTGGTGCTGTTCCTGTACGGGCGCGGCGCGCGGGCCGCGGTGGCGGCGGAGGGCGTGCCGGAGGCGGTGGAGACGCTGACGCACGTGCTGCCGCTGCCGGGGGCCTGACGGCGCGTCGGTCCGGCCGGTGCGGCCGGTGGATGTGCCAGCCTGGCCGACAGGCCCCTCCCCCGCACCCGTACCCGCACCCCCTCCCCCGCACCCAGGAGCGCACGAGCATGGTGAGCAGCGACTTCCGCCCCGGTTCGCCGAACTGGATCGGCCTGGGCAGTCCGGACCTCGCCGAGTCCGGGCTGTTCTACGGCTCGCTGTTCGGCTGGGAGCTGGACCCGTCCGGTCCGAACGGCTACGGCCTGTTCCGCCGCGCGGGCCGGACGGTGGCGGGGGTCGGCCCGCTGACGGAGACGGAGGCGCTGCCCGCCTGGACGGTGTACTTCGGCGCGGCGGACGCGGCGGGCGTCGCGGCGGCGGCGGGGCGCTCGGGCGGCACCGTCCGGGTCGGGCCCACCGAGGTGCCGGGGCAGGGCCGGTTCGCGCAGCTGACCGATCCGGCGGGCGGCCGGTTCGCGGTGTGGCAGGCGGGCGGGACGGCGGGGCTGGAGGCGGTGGGCGGCCCGGGCGCGCTGTGCTGGGCCGAGCTGCGCACCTCGGACGCGCCGGGGGCGCTGCGGTTCTACCGGGGCCTGTTCGACTGGCGGAGCCGGGACTCGCAGCTGCCGGGGACGGAGTACACGGTGCTGCGTCCGGCGGACGGCGGGGAGGAGTTCGGCGGGGTCGCGGGGGTGCACCCGCGGGTGGACGTGGGCTGGCTGGTGCACTTCGCGGTGGCGGACGCGCTGCTGGCGACCGACGAGGTGCGGCGGCTGGGCGGGAGCGTGGTGGTGCCGCCGGAGCGGGTGCCGTCGGTGGGCCGGATCGCGGTGCTGGCGGACCCGTTCGGCGCGCAGTTCGCGCTGCTGGAGCCGGAGCCCCGCCGGTAGCGGCGGGGCCGCACCGGCGGGGTCGGGCGGGAGCCCGTCAGCGGACGGGGTGCCCGGTGGCCCGGAGTTCGTCCTTGACCTGGCCGATGGTCAGGTCGCCGAAGTGGAAGACGCTGGCGGCGAGGACGGCGTCGGCCCCGGCGTCGACCGCGGGGGCGAAGTCGGCGAGCTTGCCGGCGCCGCCGGAGGCGATGACCGGGATGGAGACGGCCTTGCGGGCGGCCCGGATCATCTCCAGGTCGTAGCCGTCCTTGGTACCGTCGGCGTCCATCGAGTTGAGCAGGATCTCGCCGGCGCCGAGTTCGGCGGCGCGCACCGCCCACTCGATCGCGTCGAGGCCGGTGCCGCGGCGGCCGCCGTGGGTGGTGACCTCGAAGCCGGAGGCGGTCTCGGTGCCCTCGGGGCAGCGCCGGGCGTCGACCGACAGGACGAGGACCTGGCGGCCGAAGCGCTGCGCGATCTCGCGGACGAGCTCCGGGCGGGCGATCGCCGCGGTGTTGACGCCGACCTTGTCGGCGCCGGCCCGCAGCAGCTTGTCGACGTCCTCGACGGCGCGGACGCCGCCGCCCACGGTGAGCGGGATGAAGACCTGCTCGGCGGTGCGGCGGACCACGTCGTAGGTGGTCTCCCGGGAGCCGGAGGAGGCGGTGATGTCGAGGAAGGTCAGCTCGTCGGCGCCCTGGGCGTCGTAGAGCTTGGCGAGCTCGACCGGGTCCCCGGCGTCGCGCAGGTTCTGGAAGTTGACGCCCTTGACGACGCGTCCGGCGTCCACGTCCAGGCAGGGGATGACGCGTACTGCGAGTGTCACTGCGGGGTGCCTTCCAAAGTACGGGCCAGGCCGGGCCGGTGGGCCTCGACCTCGACCTCGACCATCATCCGGGAGTCGGTCAGGCCCTGGACGACCACCATGGTGGTGACCGGGCGGACCGCGTCGAAGATCTCCTTGTGCGCGCGGCCGACCTCGTCGCAGTCCCGGACGTGGGTGAGGTACATCCGGGTGCGGACCACGTCGGCGGCGGTGAGTCCGTAGCCGTCGAGCGCGTCGAGGGCCGTCCGGAAGGCGGCCAGCGCCTGCTCGTACGGGTCGCCCTCGACGACGGCGTCGACGTCGTCGTAGGCGGTGCAGCCCGCGACCAGGACGAAGTCCCCGGCCACCACCGCCCGGGAGAATCCGTACTGGTCCGCGTAGGGGGAACGTCCGGACGGGCGGGCGGTGGTGGTGGCCGGGGTTTCGTCGGTCATCGGGACACAGCCTCCAGGGCTTCCTCAAGGGTGAACTTCTGCTCGTAGAGCGCCTTCCCCACGATCGAGCCCTCGACGCCCTCCGGCACCAGGGTGGCGATGGCACGCAGGTCGTCGAGGGACGACACGCCGCCGGAGGCGACGACGGGCTTGTCGGTGGCGGCGCAGACCTCGCGCAGCAGCTGGAGGTTGGGGCCGGTCAGGGTGCCGTCGCGGTTGACGTCGGTGACCACGTAGCGGGCGCAGCCCTCGGAGTCGAGGCGGGCCAGCACGTCGTAGAGCTGGCCGCCGTCGCGGGTCCAGCCGCGGCCGCGCAGGGTGGTGCCGACCACGTCGAGGCCCACGGCGATCTTGTCGCCGTGCTCGGCGATGACCTTGGCGACCCACTCGGGGGCCTCCAGGGCGGCGGTGCCGAGGTTGACCCGGGTGCAGCCGGTGGCCAGCGCGGCGGCGAGCGACTCGTCGTCGCGGATGCCGCCGGACAGCTCGACCTTGATGTCGAGGCGGCCGGTGACCTCGCGGAGCAGCTCGCGGTTGCTGCCGGTGCCGAAGGCGGCGTCGAGGTCGACCAGGTGCAGCCACTCGGCGCCGGCGTTCTGCCAGGCGAGGGCGGCGGCGAGCGGCTCGCCGAAGGAGGTCTCGGTGCCGGAGGCGCCCTTGACCAGGCGGACCGCCTGGCCGTCGCGGACGTCGACGGCGGGCAGCAGTTCGAGGCGGTTGGTCATGTTCTGAAGGACTCTCAGTCTTCGGAGGGACGTCAGAGGGTGTCGACCCAGTTGGCCAGCAGGGCGGCGCCGGCGTCGCCGGACTTCTCGGGGTGGAACTGGGTGGCCCACAGCGGGCCGTTCTCCACGGCGGCGACGAAGGGCTGCCCGTGGGTGGCCCAGATCACCTTGGGGGCGCGGATCTTCTCGGAGTGGGTCTCCAGCACCCAGTGCCGCACGCCGTAGGAGTGCACGAAGTAGAACCGGGTGTCGGGGTCCATCCCGGCGAACATCCGGGTGCCCTCGGGGGCGTCCACGGTGTTCCAGCCCATGTGCGGGACGATCGGGGCGTCCAGCGGCTCGACGGTGCCGGGCCACTCGTCGCACCCGGCGGTCTCGACGCCGTGCTCGACGCCCTTCTCGAACAGGATCTGCATGCCGACGCAGATGCCGAGCACCGGGCGGCCGCCGGCCAGCCGGCGCCCGATGACCTGCTCGCCGCGGACGGCCTTCAGGCCGCGCATGCAGGCCTCGAAGGCGCCGACGCCGGGCACCAGCAGCCCGTCGGCGTCCAGCGCCTGCTGGAAGTCCGAGGTGACGGTGACGGTGGCGCCGGTGCGCTCGACGGCGCGCTGGGCGGAGCGCAGGTTGCCGGAGCCGTAGTCCAGCACCACGACGTTCTTGGACATCGGTGGGGTCTCCTAGAAGCGCAGGATGCCGGCGGCCAGGCACATGACCGAGGCGAAGCCGAGGACGAGGACGACGCTCTTGGGCTTCTCCTGCTTCCAGAACGACCAGACGCCGGTCGCGAAGAAGATCCCGAGGAAGATCAGGACCGTCGCCATCAGAGCGCGCCCTTGGTGGACGGCAGGATGCCCTCGGCGCGCGGGTCGCGCTCGGAGGCGTAGCGCAGCGCCCGGGCGAGCGCCTTGAACTGGCACTCGACGATGTGGTGGGCGTTGCGGCCGTACGGCACGTGCACGTGCAGGGCGATCTGGGCCTGCGCGACGAAGGACTCCAGGATGTGCCGGGTCATCGTGGTGTCGTACGAGCCGATCATCGGGGCCATGTTCTCGGGCTCGGTGTGCACCAGGTACGGGCGGCCGGAGAGGTCGACGGTGACCTGGGCCAGCGACTCGTCCAGCGGGACGGTGCAGTTGCCGAACCGGTAGATGCCGACCTTGTCGCCGAGCGCCTGCTTGAAGGCGGCGCCGAGCGCGAGGGCGGTGTCCTCGATGGTGTGGTGGGTGTCGATGTGCAGGTCGCCCTCGGTCTTGACGGTGAGGTCGAAGAGGCCGTGGCGGCCGAGCTGGTCGAGCATGTGGTCGTAGAACCCGACGCCGGTGGAGACGTCCGTCTTGCCGGTTCCGTCGAGGTCGATCTCGACCAGGACGGAGGTCTCCTTGGTGGTGCGTTCGACGCGGCCGATGCGGGACATGCGGGTTACAGCTCCTTGGTTGCAAGCGAGACGGCGCTCAGGAACGCGTCGTTCTCGGCGGGGGTGCCGGCGGTGACGCGCAGCCAGCCGGGAACGCCGTTGTCGCGGATCAGCACGCCCTGGTCGAGGATCGCCTGCCACACCGCGTGGGTGTCGGCGAAGCGGCCGAACTGGATGAAGTTGGCGTCGGAGTCGGTGACGTCGAGGCCCAGCCCGCGCAGGGCGGTGACCACCCGGTCGCGCTCGGACTTGAGCCGGTCGACGTAGCCGAGCAGGGTGTCGGTGTGCTCCAGGCAGGCCAGCGCGGTGGCCTGGGTGACGGCCGACAGGTGGTAGGGCAGCCGGACCAGCTGCACCGCGTCGACCACGGCCGGGTCGGCGGCGAGGTAGCCCAGCCGCAGTCCGGCCGCGCCGAAGGCCTTGGACATGGTGCGGCTGACCACCAGGTTCGGGCGGCCCTCCAGCAGCGGCAGCAGCGAGGCGCGGTGCGAGAACTCGACGTACGCCTCGTCGACCACCACCATGCTGGGCCCGGCGGCCTGGGCGGCCTCGTACAGGGCGAGCACGGTCTCGGCCGCGACGGCGGTGCCGGTCGGGTTGTTGGGCGAGCAGACGAACACCACGTCGGGGCGGATCTCGGCGATCGCCGTGCGGGCCGCGTCCAGGTCGATGGTGAAGTCGGCGTTGCGCGGGCCGGAGACCCAGCCGGTGCCGGTGCCGCGGGCGATCAGGGCGTGCATCGAGTACGAGGGCTCGAAGCCGATCGCGGTGCGGCCGGGCCCGCCGAAGGTCTGCAGCAGTTGCTGGAGCACCTCGTTGGAGCCGTTGGCGGCCCACACCTGCTCCTTGGCGACGGCGAAGCCGGTGGTGTCGCTCAGGTACGCCGCCAGGCCGGTGCGCAGCTCGACCGCGTCCCGGTCCGGGTAGCGGTTGAGGTGGCGGGCGGCCTCGGCGACCCGCTCGGCGATCCGGGCCACCAGCGGCTCGGGCAGCGGGTACGGGTTCTCGTTGGTGTTGAGCTGGACGGGCACGTCCAACTGCGGTGCGCCGTACGGGGACTGGCCGCGCAGCTCGTCGCGGACGGGGAGGTCGTCGATCTTCGTCACGCGCCGGGTACCGTCCAGTCGCTGTGCCAATTCTGTTCATCTCCGATGAAACGGGCCTTGACGGCGTCGCCGTGACCGGGCAGGTCCTCGGCCTCGGACAGGTTGACCACGTGCGCGGCGATGCCGGCCAGCGCCTCGCGGTCGTACTCGACGACCTGGACGCCGCGCAGGAAGGTCTGCACGGACAGGCCGGAGGAGTGGCAGGCGCAGCCGCCGGTGGGCAGCACGTGGTTGGAGCCGGCCGCGTAGTCGCCCAGCGAGACCGGGGTGAAGCGGCCCAGGAAGATCGCGCCCGCGTTGCGGACCCGCTCGGAGACGGCGTGCGGGTCGGCGGTCTGGATCTCCAGGTGCTCGGCGGCGTAGGCGTTGACCACCGCGAGGCCCTGCTCCAGGTCGTCGACCAGGATGATGCCGGACTGCGGGCCGCCGAGCGCCTCGGCCACCCGCTCGGAGTGCTTGGTCCGGGCGACCTGGGTCTTGAGCTCGGCCTCCACCGCGTCGGCCAGCAGGGGCGAGGCGGTGACCAGCACCGAGCCGGAGGTCGGGCCGTGCTCGGCCTGGCTGATCAGGTCGGCGGCGACCTCCGCGGCGTCCGCGGTGTCGTCGGCGAGGACCATGATCTCGGTCGGACCGGCCTCCGAGTCGATGCCGATCCGGCCCGCGAACAGGCGCTTGGCGGCGGCGACGTAGATGTTGCCGGGGCCGGTGACCAGGTTGACCGGCGCGCACTCCTCGGTGCCGAGCGCGAACATCGCCACCGCCTGGGCGCCGCCGACCGCGTACACCTCGTCGACGCCGAGCAGCGCGCAGGCGGCCAGGATGGTCGGGTGGACCCGGCCGCCGAAGGCCTTCTGCGGGGGCGAGGTGACGGCGATGCCGGCCACCCCGGCCTCCTGGGCGGGCACCACGTTCATCACCACGGAGGACGGGTAGACCGCGAGGCCGCCGGGCACGTACAGGCCGACCCGGTCGACCGGCACCCAGCGCTGGGTGACGGTGCCGCCGGGCACCACCTGCGTGGTGCGGCCGACCCGGCGCTGGTCGGAGTGGACGGCGCGGGCCCGGCGGATCGACTCCTCCAGCGCGGCGCGGACCTTCGGGTCCAGCTGCTCCAGGGCCTCGGCGATCTGCCCGGCCGGGACGCGGGTGGACTCCAGCCGGACGCCGTCGAAGCGCTCGGTGATCTCGATCAGCGCCGCGACCCCGCGATGGCGGACGTCCTCCGCGATCGGCCGGACCTTCTCCAGGGCGGCTTCGACGTCGAACTCGGCACGGGGCAGCACGTCTCGCGGGTCCGTGGAGGAGCCGCGGAGGTCGATTCGAGAGATCACAGGGCCAAGTGTAAGGAGTGGCGAAAACCCACAGCCCGGCATTTCAGTCCGTGATACGAAAGGTGGGACGAAGCCAAGATCATCGGGGGGCGCGGTGGAGCAGGCACCGGACGACTGGACCGACACCGAGCGCGGCCTGTGGGACGCCTTCCGGCACGGCGAGGTGTACGACCTGCGGGCCGGGGACGGCCCCGTCGAGCTGCTGCTCCCCGCCCCCGCCGGGCACGCCGTCCGCCCCGAGGGGGACGGGGGGCACGGCCCGGACGACCCGTTCACCGCCGAGGACTGGGGCCCGGAGCGCACCGTCCGGGCCGAGGTGATCGCCCGGCTGCTGCTGCACGGCCCCGAGGCCGCGCCCGGCAAGGTCACCGCGCTCAAGCTCACCGGCGCCCGGATCACCGGCGAGTTCACCCTGGCCGGCGGCCGGATCGGCTGCTACGTCGAGTTCCAGCTCTGCCGCTTCGAACGCAAGCTGCTGCTCTCCGAGGCCACCGCCGGCACCCTGCGGATCGTCTCCTGCGCCCTGCCCCGGCTGGAGGCCTCCCGGCTGGCCAGCGAGGGCGACGTCCACCTGGCCCGCTGCGGCATACCCGACGGCATCCGGCTCACCGACGCCCGGATCGGCACCGACCTGCTGCTCAACCAGTCCGCCGTCGGCCCCGACGCGTACGGGCGGGCGGTCTCCGCCGACGGGATCGCGATCAACCAGGACTGCGAGGCCGAACGCCTCGACCTGCTCGGCGAGCTCAGCCTGCGCTCGGCCCGGATCGGCGGGCGGCTCTCGCTGCGCGGCGGCACGCTGCGGGCCGTCGGCGCCCACAACCCGAACGCGGTCAACGCGGCCCGGATGACCGTCGGCCACACCCTGTACCTGTCCGGCTCCGAGGACGCCAACTGGACCGGCTCGCGCAGCGTCTACGGCTCCGGCTACGGCGAGTCCACCTTCACCGGCGCCTACGCGGCCACCACCCACACCCCCTTCCGCTCCTGGGGCAGGATCCGGCTCTCCGACGGCCGGTTCGACAACGCCGTCCTGATCACCGCCGCCGAGTTCCACCTCGGTGAGGACGAGGAACTGGCGCTCAGCCGGATCCAGACCCCCGAACTGCGCTTCACCTGCGACACCCCGCCCACCGGCGCCGTCAGCCTCAACCGGGCCCGGATCGGCAACCTGGTCGACGCCCCCTCCGCCTGGCCCACCGCGCACCACGTCTCGCTCACCGGCTTCACCTACGAGTCGCTGCGCCCCGCCCGCCCCTTCCCGCTGGAGCGCCGGATCGCCTGGGTCGACTCCGGCCCGGAGTTCCGCCCCGAGGCGTACGAGCAGCTCGCCGCCGCCCTGCGCCGCGACGGCGCCGACGAGGACGCCCGCACCGTCCTGTACGCCAAGCAGCGCCGCCGCCGACGCACCCTGCCGCTGCCCGGCCGGATCTGGGGCCACCTCCAGGACGCCGCCATCGGCTACGGCTACCGCCCCGGCCGGGCCGCCGCCTGGCTGGTGCTGGCCTGGGCGCTGGGCACCGCGTACTTCGCCGCGCACGAGCCCGCGCCGGTCAAGGCCGACGAGAAGGTGCTCTGGAACCCGGCCCTGTACGCGGCCGGCAAGGTCCTCCCGCTGGTCGACCTGGGCCAGAACGGCTGGAACCCGGACCGCCCCGGCCAGTGGGTCGCCACCGCCCTGGTGCTGACCGGCTGGGTGCTCGCCACCACCACCGTGGCGGGCGTCACCAGGCTGCTCCAGCGCGGCTGACGCCCCCGGCGGCGGACGACCGCGGCGCGGCGGCGGCCCGCGGCCAACTACGCTGTCCGCCGTGACTGATCGGCTCCCGCTCTTCCCGCTCAACACGGTCCTGTACCCGGGCCTGGTGATGCCCCTGCACGTCTTCGAGGAGCGCTACCGCCACCTGGTCGCCGACCTGCAGAAGCTGCCCGAGGACGAGCCGCGCCGCTTCGGCGTGGTCGCCGTCAAGGACGGCCGGGAGACCGCGCCCGTCCGCGAACTCGACGAACCGGCAGGCCCGTTGGACGGCATCGGGACGCCCGGCGGCGACCCGCTGGAGGCGCTCTACCCGGTCGGCTGCGTCGCCGACATCGCCTCCGTCCGGGACCAGCCCGAGGGCCGCTACGAACTGCTCGTCACCGGCACCACCCGGTTCCGGCTGCGCGCCCTGGACGCCACCGGCCCCTACCTGGTCGGCGAGGTCTCCGTGCTGCCCGAGGAGTCCGGCGAGGGCTCCGGCGCGCTGGCCGCGGGCGTCGAGCGCGCCTTCCGCACCTACCAGAAGCGCCTGGCCGGGGCCCGCGAGGCCTCGATCAGCGGCGAGCCCGAGCTCCCCGACGACCCGCAGGTGCTCTCCTACCTGGTCGCCGCCGCCACCTCGCTGCCCACCAAGGTCAAGCAGGAGCTCCTCGCCTGCCCCGACACCGCGCAGCGGCTCACCCGCGAGCTGGCCCTGCTCCGCCACGAGAGCGCGGTCCTCGCGAAACTGCCCTCGCTGCCCGCCGTCGACCTCACCCGCCAGGCGTTCAGCCCCAACTGAGGACCGCGCCCGACAACCGCACCGGGGGCCGCGCCCCGGGAGCACGGAGGACCACCCCCTTGGCCAGGAAGAAGACCGCCGGCGGCACCCCCGCCACCGTCGCGCTGGACACCGCCGGCGTCCCGTTCACCCTGCACGAGTACGCCCACGACCCGGCCGCCGCCTCCTACGGCACCGAGGCCGCCGAGGCGATGGGCGTCTCCCCCGGCCGGGTCTTCAAGACGCTGCTCGCCGAGGCCGACGGCGCGCTCGCCGTCGCCGTCGTCCCGGTCTCCGGCCGGCTCGACCTGAAGGCGCTCGCCGCCGCGCTCGGCACCAAGCGCGCCGTGATGGCCGACCCGGCCGCCGCCGAGCGCTCCACCGGCTACGTGGTCGGCGGCATCTCCCCGCTCGGCCAGCGCCGGAAGCTGCGCACCGTCGTCGACTCCGGTGCCCTCGACCACCCGACCGTCTTCGTCTCGGCCGGCAAGCGCGGCACCGAGGTCGAACTCGCCCCGGCCGACCTGGTCCGCCTCACGGCCGCGCTCACGGCGCCCATCGCCAAGGACTGAGGGCGGCGGCGCGGCGCGCTACTCGGCGGCCGGGGGCTCCTGCACCGGCTTGCGGAGCTGCACCGGCTCCGGCTCCTGCTGCCCCGGCTGCTGCTGCCCCTGCTGCTCCGGCTCCGGGGAGACCGGCTTCTGCAGCGACGGCCCCTGCTGCCCCGGCTCCTGCCCCGGCGCCTGCACCGGCCCCGGGGTGGCCCAGTACGGGGGCCGGTCGGGCTCGCGCTTGCCGAAGGTCGCGGAGAGGAACAGCAGCACGATCATGGCCGTCATCGGCCAGACCATCAGCGCCCCCTTCGCGGTGAGTTCGAGCGGGCCGTCGAAGGTGCCGCCGTCGCCGACGGCGCGCGCGTGGGCCCGCAGGTCGCTGGTGGCGCCCAGGTGGATGCCGAGCTGCCAGGCGATGACCGAGCCGAGCAGGCCGCCCGCGGCCAGGCCGACGGCGACGGCGATGCCGCCGCTGCGGGCCCTGGTCCACAGGAAGGCGCCCAGCGAGGTGAGCAGCCCGAAGCCGAGGCCGAGCAGCGAGAAGACGCCGACCGAGCCGATCAGCTCCTCGCCCTCCGGGTCCCGGTACAGGATGTGGTTGTCCTGGACGGCGTAGCCGACCCGCGGCGCGAGCCAGAGCCAGAGCAGCCCGAGGACGGCGCCGAGGACCACCCCGGCGCCGGTGATGACCGCTCCGATCCGCAGTTCGGGGCCGAGCGGCGGCCGCTGGGCGCGGGCGGGCGGCTGCGGCGGCGGGAAGACCGGCGGGTAGGGGTCCGGCCCGGGCGTGCTGCCCGCAGGTGTGTTCGGTACGGTCACGGTCCCATCGTTTCACGGACGACCGGAAGGCTGTCGATCTCTGCCGGGCAACGGCTCCGGCACGAACCCGCCGGGGTCACCGCGCGGCGCGCCGGTAGGCCCAGGTGGCGAGGGTGAGCGAGACCAGGCCGACGGCGGCGCAGACGCCGAGGTCGAGCGTGATCCGGGCCCAGTCGGGGTGCGGGGCGAAGGTGAGCGCGAAGGCGTCGACGCCGTAGCTGGAGGGGAGCAGGTCGCGCAGCCACTGGACCGGCTCGGGGAGCCGGGAGGCGGGCAGCACGCCCAGCAGCAGGGCGGCGGACATCCCGAGCTGGCCGGCCAGGGTGGCGAGTTCCTGGCGGGGGGCGAGCAGCCCGAGCGCGGCGCCGAGCCCGGCCAGGGCGGCGCCGGAGAGCGGGATGACGGCGAGCAGGATCCACATCCGGGCGACCGGCAGTTCGAACATCCAGCTGCCGATGCCCGCGGTGACGAAGACGCCCGGCACGGTGAAGGAGGCGTACGCGGCGGCGGTGCCGAGCACCACCGAGGCGGGCGGCACGGGCAGGGTCGCGTAGTGGTCGAGGCCGCCGGTGGCGCGCAGCCTGCCGAAGTACTGGGCGAGCAGGTTGAGCGCGACGAAGGCGACGACCAGGACGGCGGAGCCGGCCACCACGGCGTGCGCGGAGGGGTTGTCGCCGGGGTCGACGACGCCGCGCATCATGACCAGGATGCCGACGGACTGGAAGGTGGCGACGAACAGCAGCGGGATGCGGGAGACCTTGGCCCGGGCCAGCTGGGCGCGGTAGACCGCGGCCAGCGCGGGCAGCAGCCGGGCGGCGGGGGCGAGCGGCGCGGGCGCGGTGGCGACGGCGGGGGCGTCCAGCAGGGTCATCGGGCGAGTCCTCCGGTGCGGCCGCCGAGGCGGAGGTAGGCGTCCTCCAGGGTGGGGGTGGCGAGGGTGAAGTCGTCGAGCGCGGCGAGGGCGGGGCCGGTGGTGACGGCGGCGACCAGTTCGCGGGCCTCGTCGGGGGTGGTGCGCAGGGTCCAGCGGCGCCCGGTGCGTTCGGCGCGGTCGGCGAGCGCGGCCACGGCGGGGACGGCGAGCGGGGCGTCGGTGCGCCAGACCAGGTCGAGCCGGACGTGGCCGTCGACCAGGGCCTTCAGGCCGCCGGGGGTGTCGCAGGCGATGACCTTGCCGGCGTCGATCACGGCGACCCGGTCGAGGACGGTCTCGGCCTCGATGACGTTGTGGGTGACCAGCAGCACGGTGGTGCCGTGCTCGGCGCGGCGGCGGTCGACGGCGCTCCAGACGGCGCGGCGGGCGACCGGGTCCATGCCGGTGGTCGGCTCGTCCAGGACCAGCAGCGGGCGCTCGCCGACCAGGACGGCGGCGAAGCAGGCGAGCCGGCGCTGCCCGCCGGAGAGCTTGGCGAGCGGGCGGTGGGCGAGCGCTTCGAGGCCGAGTTCGGTGACGACGTCGGCGGTCTGGGCGCGGGCGGCGGCCCGGGAGAGGCCGCGCAGCCGTCCGGTGGTCTCGGCGGCCAGCGCGACGGTGAGCTCGTCGAGCGCGGTGGACTCCTGGCCGAGGTAGCCGAGCAGCCGGGCGGCCCGTTCGGGGTGCCGGACGACGTCGTGGCCGAGCAGGTCGACGGACCCGGCGTCGGGGCGGAGCAGGCCGGTGAGCTGGCGCACCAGGGTGGACTTGCCGGCGCCGTTGGGGCCGAGCAGGCCGAAGACCTCGCCGCGGTGGACGGCGAGGTCGATGCCGTCGTTGGCCCTGACCTCGCTGCCGCCGGTCCGGTAGGTCTTGACCAGGCCGCTGACCGTGCAGCAGCTCTGCGGTGCCTTGCTCACGACGGAAGACTCTACGCGCCGTAAAGGGCGTTCCGGACACGCGGGGTACGGGAGTCGGCCGGGGCGTCAGCTGTCCCGCAGTGCCTCCGGGGGCTGCCGGGCGTCGGGGACGCGGGCCGCGAGTTCCTTCCAGAAGCCCTCGCGGATCGCGTACCTGTCCTGTTCGTCGATCTGGTCCTCCTTGTGCGCGAGCAGACCGAACCGGGCGGCGTAGCGGAGCAGTTCGCCGTCCAGGCGGTGCGGGATGCGCGGGTGGTCGGTCCACAGCAGCTCGGGGTGCTCGGCGGCGGCGAGGCGGTCGAGCCAGCGGCGGGCGAAGACCTGGCCGACCTCCTGCGGGTCGCCGCCGACGCTGGTGATGTCCTCCTCGCGGTCGGCCCAGCGCTGGGCGGAGGTGGTGAGCCGGTCCAGGGTGGGCAGGGCGTCGGCGGCGGTGGCGGTGTCGGCGCGGTCGACCCAGCCGCGGTCGGAGGACCAGCGCAGCACCGGACCGGCGGTGACGGGGGGGGGCGGCGGCGGGCGGGCCGGTGGCGGCGCGGCCGGCCAGGTCCTGGGGTGGGGATGACCCGCAGCGGGGCGCTGCGGGCGGCGGCGGCGGCCGCGGGCGCGGGCACCAGCGGGACGGGACGGGGGCGGGCGGGCGCGGCGGGCAGCCCGGGGGCGGGCAGCACCGCGACCGGGGGCAGCGCGACGGGCGGCAGCGCCCGCGGGGCGGGGGCGGGTTCGGGGTGGGCCTCCTTCGGGCGGGCCCAGCGTTCGATCCACTGCCGGTCGAGCACCCGGCGCTCGTCGGCCTCGCCGACCAGTTCCTCGGACTGGTTGAAGTCGCCGTCGGCGGCCTGCAGCGCCCACAGGTGGACGGCGACGCCGTGCTCCTTGGCGGAGGCGACGCCGGGCAGCAGGTCCCCGTCGCCGGTGACCAGCACCACGTCGGCGCAGGCGTGGTTGCGGGCGAGTTCGCTGAGTTCGGCGTGCATCGCCGCGTCCACGCCCTTCTGCACCCAGCGGCCCTCGGCCCGGGTGAGCGCGCCCAGCCGGACGGTGACCCGGGGCAGCACCCGCAGTCTTCGGTGCTCGGGGGCGGGGCGGCGGTCGACGGCCGCGTCGAACCAGTAGATCCGCAGCAGCGGCAGGCCGGTCTCGGCCTCGGCGCGCTCGCGCAGCGCGCCGATCAGCACCTGGTGGTCGACGGTGATCCGGGAGCGGCCGGGCTCCCCGGCGAGCAGGCTGGCGGCCGCGCCCAGCAGGTAGCCCGCATCGACCAGGACGACGCAGCGGTCCATCTCCGGCACCTCCTCCTCGGCCCGGCCCGGGCGGTGGGGCTCCGCCCGGCGGCCCGGCGACCGTTGGGCACACCTTTACCCGCCGTTCGCCCGCCGAACCGCGCCGCGCTCCGGGCGTCCGACCCTGGATACTGGGTCACCGTGCGGAGAAGAGCGGTGGTGGCGGGTGCGGTGGCGGCGGTCGGCGCGCTCGCCGTGGTGCTGGTGCCCGCGACCGCCCCGGAGTCCTCCAGCGGGGACACCGAGCTGCTGTCCGTCTCGGTGGACGGCGGCCGGACGGTCGAGCTGGGCGCGGCCGAGACGCGCACGGTGACGGTCGAGGTGACCGCGCGCGACGACTCGGGCATCCGCTCGGTCGACCCGGTCGGCCTGTGGGGGCCCAACTACGCCGCGCTGAAGGTCGGCCGGATGGTCTGCACGCCGCTCGGCCCGGACGGGACGACGGCCCGCTGCCGCGGCGAGGCGACCGTCGCGGCCACCGCCCGGGCGCTCTTCGACGACCAGGCCGGCAGCTGGTTCGTCGACCTGCGGATCCGGGCCAACGACGGCGACCGCTACCTCTCGAAGAACGCCGCGGGCTTCTCCCTCAAGCGCACCGCCCGGCTCGACCTGGCCGCCGCCCCCGCCCGCGCGGCCGCCGGCGGGGCGGTCACCGTCCGGGCCCGGCTGCAGCGGGCCGACTGGGACGACAACAGCGAGATCCCGCAGCAGGGCGCCGTCGCCTACCTGCAGTTCCGCCCGGCCGGCGGCGACACCTGGACCACCCTGGCCGCCACCACCGCGGACGCCACCGGCACGCTGGCGCTGAGCGTGCCGGCCCGGACGTCGGGGACGTACCAGTGGTACGCGCCGGGCGACAAGTGGACGACGTCCGCGCTGTCGCCGCCGCTGCCGGTGGAGGTCGACGGAGCGGGCGCGCACCCGGGCCAGTGAGCGCCCCCGGGCGGCGCCGCCCGGCTCCCCTAGGATGTGCGGCATGGAGACCCCGACCGACGACCCGCGGCAGCCGTCCGGCCTGCTCGACGACGTCGGCCCGGCCTTCTCCCGGCTGCGCCGGACCGCGGCCCTGAGCGTCGAGCAGCAGGTGTCCCGCAAGGACATGACCCGGACGCTGGTGCTCAACGTGGTGCTGGACGGCCCGGAGCACGACGGCCAGGAGGTCACCGTGGGCGTGGTCGCCGAGCGGCTCGCCGTGGACCCGTCGGTGGCCAGCCGGATGGTCTCCGACTGCATCGCGGCCGGCTACCTGCGCCGGGCCGCCTCGCAGCGGGACGGCCGCCGCACGATCCTCGAACTCACCGACGAGGGCCACCTGGTGCTGGCCCGCTTCCGCGCGCACCAGCGCTCCGCCTTCGAGCGGATCACCCGGGACTGGCCGGAGCGCGAGCGGCTGGAGTTCGCCCGGCTGCTGATCAAGTACGTCGACTCGATCGGCGCGCTGCGCGACAACGGCTAGCGCCCGCGCATCGGCCCCGCAGCAGCACGACGGGCCCCGGGCGGTCCGCCCGGGGCCCGTCGGCGCGCGGGTCAGCCGCGCAGCTCGTCCGCGACCAGCTCGGCGATCTGCACGGCGTTGAGCGCCGCGCCCTTGCGCAGGTTGTCGTTGGACAGGAACAGCGACAGGCCGTGCTCGACGGTCTCGTCGGCGCGGATCCGGCCGACGTAGCTCGGGTCCTGACCGGCGGCCTGCAGCGGGGTCGGGATGTCGGTCAGCACCACGCCGGGGGCGCCGGTCAGCAGCTCGACGGCGCGCTCGGGGGCGAGCGGGCGGGCGAAGCGGGCGTTGACCTGGAGCGAGTGGCCGGTGAAGACCGGGACGCGCACGCAGGTGCCGGAGACCTTCAGCTCGGGGATGCCGAGGATCTTGCGGCTCTCGTGGCGGAGCTTCTGCTCCTCGTCGGTCTCGTTGCTGCCGTCGTCGACGATCGACCCGGCGAGCGGGACGACGTTGAACGCGATCGGGCGCTGGTAGACGCCGGGCGCCGGGTACTCGACGGCCGCGCCGTCGTGGACGAGGGCGGTGGCCCCGTCGACGACCTTGCGGGCCTGTTCGTGCAGTTCGGAGACGCCGGCCAGGCCGGAGCCGGAGACCGCCTGGTAGGTGGAGACCACCAGGGCGACCAGCTCGGACTCCTCGTGCAGCGGGCGCAGCACGGGCATCGCGGCCATGGTGGTGCAGTTCGGGTTGGCAATGATGCCCTTGGGGCGGTCGGCGATCGCGTCGGGGTTGACCTCGGCGACGACCAGCGGGACCTCGGGGTCGCGGCGCCAGGCGGAGGAGTTGTCGATGACGACGGCTCCGGCGGCGGCGACCTTGGGGGCGAGCGCCTTGGAGGTGGCGCCGCCCGCCGAGAAGATCACGATGTCCAGACCGCTGTAGTCGGCCGTGGCGGCGTCCTCGACGGTGACCTCGGTGTCCTTCCAGGGCAGGGCGCGCCCCGCCGAGCGGGCCGAGGCGAACAGCCGCAGCTGCTCCACCGGGCCCAGTCCGCCGGTCAAGTCAGCGCGCTGCGCCAGGATCTCGCGGACCACGCCGCCGACCTGACCGGTGGCACCTACGATGCCGATCCTCATCCGTCTCTCCTCCTGCTACCGGTTGTGCCGGTTGTCCCGGCCCATCATGCCTTGTCAGAGCGGGTTTCGGTGGGGTCGTCCCAAAGCGTGAACGCTTGCCGTCCGAGGCGGAAATCCCTCCTGCGCAGGCCCCTTCCCACCGGAAATCCTGCGTGCGACCGGCCGCCGCTCAGGCGTGCGCGAGCAGCGGCAGCCGCACCGCGGGGGTCGGGATGCGCCCGGCGCGGTGCAGCAGCGCCTTGAGCGCGGTCGGGTTCGGGCCGGCGAAGGCGGCCCGGGAGACCTCGACGAGTTCGGCGCCGAGCTTGCGGGCGAGTGCGGCGTCGCCGTCCTGCCAGGCCCGGTGCAGGGCGACGAAGCGGGCGGTCTCCAGGTGCGCGGAGGCCGGGATGCCGCCGTCGGCGCCGAGCGCGAGCAGCGGGGAGAGGAACAGGTCGTCACCGGCCAGGACGCCGCGCGGTCCGGCGGCCAGCAGTGCGACGGTCTCCTCGTCGATGCCGCCGGGCGCGTACTTGACCCCGGCCACGCCGGGCAGCGCGAGCAGGTCCAGCAGGGCGGCGGCGCCCAGCGGCTGCCCGGTGCGGTAGGGGATGTGGTAGATCACCAGCGGCAGCGGGGCGTGCTCGGCGAGGGCCCGGAAGTGGGCCAGGACGCCGGCCTCGCCGGGGCGGACGAAGGCGGGGACGGCGACCAGCGCGGCGTCGGCCCGGCCGTCCAGCGCGGCCAGCGCCGCGGCGGTGCGGGCGGTGCCGCCGTGCCCGGCGCCGACGGTGAGCACCGCGCCGTACGCGTCGGCGGCCCGGCGGCAGACCTCGACCACCGCGTCCTGTTCGGCGTCGGTGAGCGAGCCGGGCTCGCCGGTGGTGCCGAGCGCGACCAGGCCGGCCGCACCGGCCTCCAGGCTGTCGCGGGCGAGCCGTTCCAGGGCGTCGAGGGCGAGGGCGCCGTCGGCGGTGAAGGGCGTGACCAGCGGGACGTGGATGCCGTGGAGTTCCATGCGGGAAGCCTGCCGGGCGGCGACCGTGCAGGTCCAGTTCACGTTTCCGATGCCTCTCGTAAGCTGGTCCGATGCTCGATGTGCGAAGGCTGCGGTTGCTGCGCGAACTGGCCCACCAGGGGACGATCGCGGCGGTCGCCGAGGCGTTGTCGTTCAGCCCTTCGGCGGTGTCCCAGCAGCTGTCGGTGCTGGAGCGGGAGGCGGGGGTGCCGCTGCTGGAGCGGACCGGGCGGCGGGTGGCGCTGACCCCGGCGGGGCGGAACCTGGTGCGGCACACCGAGGCGGTGCTGGAGCTGCTGGAGCGGGCGGACGCCGAGCTGGCGCACGCCCGGACCGGGCCGGCCGGGCCGCTGCGGATCGGCGCCTACCCGTCCGCGGTGCGCGCCCTGGTACCGGCTGCGCTGGCCGAACTGGCCTCCCGGCACCCGGAGTTGGAGCCGATGGTGAGCGAGGTGGACCCGGCGGCGGTGGCCGGGGCGCTGCGCGCGGGCGAGTTGGACGTGGCGCTGGTGCACGAGTACGACCTGGTGCCGGGCGAGCCGGAGGACGGGATCGCGCTGACCGGCCCGGTGTTCGCCGAGCCGCTGTACCTGGCGGCCCGCTCCGGCGGCCCCCTGGCCGGGCACCGGGACAGCCCGTGGATCACCTCCCCGGTCGGCACGCTCTGCCACGCGATGGTCCAGCGGGTGTGCCAGTCCGCCGGGTTCAGCCCGCGGGTGCGCCACCGGGTGGACGACTTCGCGGCGCAGCTGGCCCTGGTCGCGGTGGGGCAGGGGGTGGCGCTGGTCCCGCAGTTGGGCGTCGACCGGTGCCCGCCGGGCGTCACGCTGACCCGGCTGCCGCTGTACCGGCGCACCCGCACCGCGTTCCGCTCGGGCGGCGCCGCCCACCCGGCGGTGGCGGCCTTCACGGCGGCCCTGCACGCGGCGGTCCCGGCCGAACTGCGCTCCGCCTGAGCTCCGCGCACCCGATCTCCCCTCCGGCCTCCCGCCGGGCCGGGGCGGTCGGTAGCCTGCCGCCATGCATCAGTTGAACGAGCAGCAGGAGCAGCCGGGCCGGTTCGGCCCGGACGCCACGGTGGAGGTCCGGGCCGAGGGCGTCGGCCCGGTGCGCACCGAGTACGCGCCGGACCACGACGGCGACCCGGACCCGGGCGAGATCGTCTGGACGTGGGTGCCGTACGAGGAGAACGACGGCCGGGGCAAGGACCGGCCGGTGCTGGTGGTGGCCCGGGAGGCGGGCGGTTCGCTGCTGACGGTGATGCTGTCCAGCAAGGGCCACGACGACGACCGGGACTGGGTGCCGCTGGGCGCCGGCCCGTGGGACCGCAGCGGCCGGGACTCCTGGGTGGCGCTGGACCGGGTGTTCCGGGTGCGCGACGGCGGGATGCGCCGGGAGGCCTGCGCGCTGGACCGGGCCCGGTTCCAGCTGGTGGTGGACTCGCTGCGGCACCGTTACCGCTGGCGCTGAGTAACGATCACCCGACGGCCGTTCCCGAATTCACCCGGAACCGGTACAACGACTCCAGGATTTCCCACATTTGAGCTGGAGTCGCACGCATGAGCAGCAGCACACCTCCCGGCTACGATCACGGCCAGTACCCGCAGGGCGGGCTCCCCGCCTGGCTGGGCCCGACCCCGCCGCCCGGCGTCCAGCCCGCCCCGGGCACCCGGGTGCTGGCCGCGCCGCTGGACCGCTTCCTGGCCCGCCTGATCGACGCGGCGGTCCTCCTGGTGCCGTTCGTGGTGATAGGCATCGTCACGATGGGCGACTTCCTGTACTACGTGCTGGCCGCGGCGGTCTTCGTGGCCTACGAGGGCGCCATGCTGCTGACCCAGCAGGGCCAGACCGTGGGCAAGAAGGCCATGCGGCTGCGCGTGGTCAGCGCGGCGCACGGCGGCCGCCCGACCGACAACGAGCTGTGGACCAGGGCGGGCGTCTACGGCGGCCCGTTCCTGGTGCCCTACCTGGGCGGGCTGTTCATGCTGGTCAACGTCCTGTCCCAGCTGTGGGACAAGCCGCTCCAGCAGTGCTTCCACGACAAGGCGGCCAAGACCGTGGTGGTCAAGGAGAGCTGACCCGACGGCCCGGAACGACCGGCCCGGCCCCGGCGGAGACCACACTCCGCCGGGGCCGGGCCGTCCCGCAAGGCGAAGCCGGACGGGCCGGACGGGCCGTCAGCTGGCCAGGCAGCTCGGCCCGAGCAGCTGCTTGAGGTCGCCGAACAGCGCCGGGTCGGACTTCACCCGGTGCCGGTCGAGGCGCAGCACCACCGTCCTGGTCCGGCCGCGCAGGTGGACGTGCACCTCGGTGCTGCCCCGGTGGCTGCCCAGCACCTCGCCGAGCCGGGTGACGATCGGCGGGGTGAGCTTGTTCTCCGGCACGGTGATCACGATCGGCAGCTGCGCCCCGACGTTGCTCAGGTCGGGCACCGACAGCTCCATGCCCATCAGCCGCGGCACGTCCTCCCGCTTGTCGAGCTTGCCGCGGACGAACACCACGGCGTCCTCGACCAGTTGGGAGGAGACCAGCTGGTAGCTGGCGGGGAAGAACATGCAGTCGATCGAGCCGGCCAGGTCCTCGACGGTGGCGATCGCCCAGGCGTTGCCCTGCTTGGTCATCTTGCGCTGGAGGCCGGAGATGATGCCGCCGATGGTCACGATGGTGCCGTCGGGCCGCTCGGCGAGGTCGGCGACCGCGCAGTCCGCCTTGTCGGCGAGGACGTGCTCGATGCCGTTCAGCGGGTGCGAGGAGACGTAGAGGCCGAGCATCTCGCGCTCCTGGGTGAGCAGGAAGGACTTGTCCCACTCCTCCTCGGAGAACACCACGTCCAGCCCGAAGGACGGCTCGTCGGAGACCGAGTCGCCGCCGAACAGGTCGAACTGGCCCTCCGCCTCCTTGCGCTTGATGCCGACCACGTTGTCGATCATCGGCTCGAACTGGGCGGTCAGGCCCTTGCGGGTGTGCCCGAGCGAGTCGAAGGAGCCGGCCTTGATCAGCGATTCGACGGTGCGCTTGTTGCACACCACCGACTCGACCTTCTCCAGGAAGTCCGGGAAGGAGGCGTACTTCCCCTTGGCCTTGCGGGTGCGGATCATCGACTCCACCACCGGCCCGCCGACGTTGCGGATCGCGGTCAGGCCGAACCGGACGGTCTCGCTGCCGTGCGGGGTGAAGTCGGCGTCGGACTCGTTGACGTCCGGCGGGAGCACCTGGATGCCCATCTTGCGGCACTCGTTGAGGTAGACCGCGGACTTGTCCTTGTCGTCCTTGACCGAGGTGAGCAGCGCCGACATGTACTCGGCCGGGTAGTTGGCCTTCAGGTAGGCCGTCCAGTACGAGACCAGCCCGTAGCCGGCGGTGTGCGCCTTGTTGAAGGCGTAGCCGGAGAACGGGACGAGGACGTCCCACACCGCCTGGATCGCCGCGTCCGAGTAGCCGCGCTCCCGGCAGCCCTTCTGGAACGGGACGAACTCGGCCTCCAGGATCTCCTTCTTCTTCTTGCCCATCGCGCGGCGCAGCAGGTCGGCCTGGCCGAGCGAGTAGCCGGCCAGGATCTGCGCGGCCTTCTGCACCTGCTCCTGGTAGACGATCAGGCCGTAGGTCGGCTTGAGGATCTCCTCCAGGGGCTTCTCCAGCTCCGGGTGGATCGGGGTGATCTCCTGCTGGCCGTTCTTGCGCAGCGCGTAGTTGGTGTGCGAGTTGACGCCCATCGGGCCGGGTCGGTACAGCGCCAGGACGGCGGAGATGTCCTCGAAGTTGTCGGGCTTCATCAGGCGCAGCAGCGAGCGCATCGGGCCGCCGTCGAGCTGGAAGACGCCGAGCGTGTCGCCGCGGGCGAGCAGTTCGTAGGCGGGCTTGTCGTCGAGCGGCAGTTCCAGCAGCTCGATCTTGACGCCCTTGTTCTTCTCGATCGCCTTGACGGCGTCGTCCATGATCGTCAGGTTGCGCAGTCCGAGGAAGTCCATCTTGAGGAGCCCGAGGCCCTCGCAGGTGGGGTAGTCGAACTGGGTGATGGTGACGCCGTCGGTGTGCCGGGTCCAGACCGGGATGTGGTCGGTCAGCGGCTCGGCGGACATGATCACGCCGGCCGCGTGCACGCCGGGCTGCCGGATCAGGCCCTCGATGCCGCGCGCGGTGTCGATCACCTTGCGGACGTCGGGGTCGTTCTCGTATAGGCCGCGGATCTCGCCCGCCTCGCCGTAGCGGGGGTGCGAGGAGTCGGTGATGCCGGACAGCGGGATGCCCTTGCCCATCACGTCCGGCGGCATCGCCTTGGTGATCCGGTCGCCCATCGCGTACGGGTAGCCCAGGACCCGGGAGGAGTCCTTGATGGCGGCCTTCGCCTTGATGGTGCCGTACGTGACGATCATGGCGACCTTGTCGGCGCCCCACTTCTCGGTCACGTAGCGGATCACGTCGCCGCGCCGGCGCTCGTCGAAGTCGATGTCGACGTCGGGCATGGAGATGCGCTCGGGGTTGAGGAAGCGCTCGAAGATCAGGCCGTGCGGGATCGGGTCGAGGTCGGTGATGCCCATCGCGTAGGCGACCAGCGAGCCGGCCGCGGAACCGCGGCCGGGGCCGACCGCGATGCCCTGGCTCTTGGCCCACATGATGAAGTCGGCGACCACGAGGAAGTACGCCGGGAACCCCATCTGGATGATGGTGTCCATCTCGTACTCGGCGAGCTTCTTGTGCTCCTCGTCGTAGCCGTTCGGGAAGCGCCAGTCCATGCCCTCCCAGACCTTGGACTTGAAGAAGTCCGCCTCGGACTCGAAGCCCTCCGGGATCGGGAAGCGGGGCATCAGGTTCTTGAACGTGAACATGCCCTCGGTGTCGACCCGCTGGGCGACCAGCAGCTGGCTGTTGCGGCAGCCCTCCTGCCAGATGTCCGAGGAGTCCAGGCCGTACATCTCGGCGGCCGACTTGATGTAGTAGCCGGTGCCGTCGAACCGGAAGCGGTCCGGGTCGGAGAGGTTCTTGCCGGTCTGCACGCACAGCAGCAGGTCGTGGGCGCCCGCGTCGCCCTCGGTGGTGTAGTGCGAGTCGTTGGTGACCACCGGCGGGATGTTCAGCTTCCGGCTGATCTCGATCAGGCCGTCGCGGACCCGCTTCTCGATGTCCAGGCCGTGGTCCATCAGCTCCAGGAAGTAGTTCTCCTTGCCGAAGATCTCCTGGTACTCGGCGGCCGACCGGACCGCCTCGTCGAACTGGCCCAGCCGCAGCCTGGTCTGCACCTCGCCGGAGGGGCAGCCGGTGGTGGCCATCAGGCCGGCCGCGTGCTCGGCGATGATCTCCTTGTCCATCCGGGGCCACTTCACCAGCCAGCCCTCCGCGTAGGAGCGCGAGGTCAGCTTGAAGAGGTTGTGCAGGCCCTCCTTGTTCCGGGCCCAGATGGTCTTGTGGGTGTACGCGCCGGACGCCGAGACGTCGTCCTTCTTCTGGTGCGGCTGGCCCCACAGGACGCGCTTGGTGTTGGACCGGGAGTCCGGGGCGACGTACGCCTCGATGCCGATCACCGGGGTGATGCCGGCCGCGGTGGCCTGCTTGTGGAACTCGGCGGCGCCGTACATGTTGCCGTGGTCGGTCATCGCGACGTGGGTCTGCCCGAGCCGCTCGACCTCCTTGAAGAGCTGCTTCAGCCGGGCGGCGCCGTCCAGCATCGAGTACTCGGTGTGGACGTGCAGGTGCGCGTACGGCTGGTCGCTCAAGGCGGGGCCTCCGGGGTCCTGGGAGAGGGCTGAAACACGTGCGGCCCGAGCCACCACCAGGGCTCGGACCACGGCTTCCGGGTTCGCGCCACCGAGTCTAGTCCCCTCCGCGCCCCTCCCGGTCCCCCCGCGCCGACCCTTCACGGACCCTCCGCCGTCCTGACGGGCTGTTAGGTTGGGCCACCCCGCGAACCGCCCGGGAACCGCCCGCGGCCCGCCCCGCGAACCGCCCGGGAGCCGTCCCGCACTCCCGCCCGCACCCCCGCCCGCACGACCGCCCAGGAGGCCAGGCGATGCCCGCCGTCCGCACCCTCTCCGACCGCGAGCTGACCGTCTCCTACTTCGGCCGCCAGCTGCTGCACCGCGCCGAGCGGCCGACCGCCGCCGCCGCGGTGGCCCGGCTGACCGCCCTGCAGGCCCAGTACTCGCCCTCCCCGCACCTGGCGCTGTGGGCCCGGCTGCCCGGCTTCGGGCACCGGGAGCTGGAGGCCGCGCTGCTGGACGGCACGGTGGTCAAGTCGACGCTGATGCGCGGCACCCTGCACCTGGTGGCCGGTGCCGACTACGGGCACCTCGCGGCGGCCTGGCGCCGCCGGTGGCTGACCGAGCTGCGCGGCCGGCACCGGGACGCCGACCTGGACGAGGCCGCCCTGGAAGCCTCGCTGCGGGCCTTCGCCGCCGTCCCGCGCAGCGCCGACGAGCTGCGCGGGCACACCGCCGAGGCGTCCGGCGGCCGGGTCCGCACCGCGGACCTGCTGCACTACCCGCGGGCGCTGCTCCCGCTGGTGCACGTCGCCCCGTCCGGGCACTGGCGGGCGCACGGCAAGCCGCGGCTGGTGCTGTGGGACGGCGAGCTGCCGCCCGAACCGGCCGCCACCGCCCGCCTGGTGCGCCGCTACCTGGCGGGCTACGGCCCGGCCTCGCGCGCCGACGTCGCGCACTTCACCGGCCTGCGGCTCGCCCAGGTCGACCCGGCGCTGGCCGCCCTGGGCGAGCCGGTCCGCTACCTGGCCGAGGACGGCCGCGAACTGCTCGACCTGCCCGGCGCCCCGCCCCCGTCCGACCCCGGCGGCGAACTGCCGGTGCGCTTCCTGCCGAAGTGGGACGCCGCGCTGCTCTCGCACGCCGACCGCACCCGGATGCTGCCCGCCGCGATCCACCGGCAGGTCTACCGGGCGGTCAACGGGACGCTGCTGGCCTCCTACCTGGTGGACGGGCTGGTGGCGGGCGTCTGGGAGCACGGGCGTGCGGGCGGCGCGGCCGTCCTCACCCTGACCCCGCTGCTGCCGCACGGCGGCCGCGCCGAGCTGGAGCGGGAGGGCGAACGGCTGCTGGCCTTCCTGGAGCCGGACGCGGACCGCCGCACCGTGGTGTTCGCGTCCTGAGGGCGCTCAGCCCTGCCCGTCGATCTCCGCCAGGAAGGCCAGCGCGGCGGCCCAGGTCCGCTCGGCGGCCTCGGCGTCGTGGTCGGGCAGTTCGGGGTCGGTGTAGAGGTGCCCGGCGCCCCGGTAGCGGTGCACCTCGACGTCGGCACCGGCCCGGGTCATCCACAGGTACCAGGTGTTCAGCCAGTCGTCGGACTCGAACGGGTCGGGTTCGGCGACGTGCAGCTGCACCGGGATCTCGGTGGCGGCGTCCTCCCGCAGGTCCGAGGTGCCGTGGAGGAGCACCAGGCCGCGGGCCTGCTCGTCGGCCAGTGCCAGGTTCTGCGCGAGCGAGCCGCCGAGCGAGAACCCGGCGTACACCAGCCCGCCCGCCACCGGCAGCAGCGGGGCGACGGCGCCGACGGCCCGGCGCAGCAGCTCGTCGTTGCCCACCTCGTCGCGGTACGCCATGCCCTCCTCCAGCTCGTCGAAGACCCGCCCCTCGTACAGGTCGGGGGTGTGCACGGTGTGCCCGGCGGCGCGCAGCCGGTCGGCGGCCGCGGTGACCGCGGGGCGCAGGCCGTACGCGGAGTGGAACAGGACGATCTCGGCCACGGGTCGGGCTCCTCGGTGCTGCGGGCGGTGCGCTGGCGCGCCGGTGCGGACCCTCCATGATCGCCCATCCGGGGACGCGCGGCGGCCCGGCCCACCGGGTGGTGGGCCGGGCCGTTCGGTGCGTGGTGCGGTGCTCCGGCCGGTGGATCAGAAGGAGGCGGAGACGGTGGCGCCCGCGAAGGGCTGGTTCCCGGCGGCGTAGAGGCTGACGTAGTTCCAGCCCGCGGGCGGGTTGGCGATCGTCAGGGTCTCGGTGTTGCCGCTGCCGGTCGACCTGGCGGTGCTGGCGCCGGTGGTCGCCCAGGTGCTGCCGTTGTAGTAGAGGTCGGCATTCCCGGTGCCGCCGGAGGCGTTGACCTTCAGGCTGGCGGTGCCGGCCGGGATCCACAGGTAGAAGCTGGCGTAGTTGCCCGCGGTGGCGGTGACGTTGCTGCGGACGCAGCCCTTGTCCAGCTGGCGGGTGTCGGCCGCCGTGCACTCGGTGCCGCCGGTGCCGGGCGGGGTGGTGGAGGAGCCGTTGGAGGCGCTGATGGTGACGCCGGCGAAGGGCTGGTTCCCGGCGGCGTAGAGGCTGACGTAGTTCCAGCCCGCGGGCGGGTTGGCGATCGTCAGGGTCTCGGTGTTGCCGCTGCCGGTCGACCTGGCGGTGCTGGCGCCGGTGGTCGCCCAGGTGGCGGCGTTGTAGTAGAGGTCGGCGTTGCCGGTGCCGCCGCTGGAGCTGACGGTCAGCTTGGCGGTACCGGCCGGGACCCACACGTAGAAGTAGGAGTAGTCGCCGGCCGCCGCGGCGGCGTTCTTGCGGCTGCAACCGAGGTCGAGCTGCTGCTGGTTGGTGGCGCTGCAGTCGCTGCCCGGGTCGGTGGGCGTGGTGGTGCCGCCGCCGCAGGAGCCGGTGTTGCAGGCGGTCAGCCAGGTGTTGAAGCCGGCGTCGTAGCGGGTGCCGATGGTGGTCTTCAGCAGGGTGCGGGCGCCGTTCCAGTCACCGGCGCGGTACTTGGCGAGCACCGCGTCCAGGTCCGAGCGGTGCTGCTCCAGCATGTAGCGGACGGCCAGGTAGCCCCAGTTGTAGATCCGGGTCTGGTCGGCGTTGTCGTAGGTGGTGTCGAACAGGGTGGACAGCGCGTAGGTGTGCAGGCCGGCCTGGGTCATCGCGTCGGTGTAGTCGACCTTGCGGTACGAGTAGGAGACGTACTCGGCGAAGCCCTCGACCCACCAGACGGTGGGGGTGGTCATGCCGGCGTCGAAGTCACCGGCCATGTCGAAGCGGCCGTCGAGGTAGTGGGTGTACTCGTGGTTGAGGTTCCAGATCTGGAAGTCCGGACGGACCCACTCGGCCTCGTAGGCGATGAACCGGGGCTGGTTGCCCGCCGCGGCCGGGTCGCCCTCCAGGTACATGCCGCCGTTGTCGGTGGAGATCCCGAAGATGGTGCCGGCGTAGGTCTGGTAGTCGCTGCTGGAGTGGAAGACCACCACCTCGATGGTGGAGTTGTTGTCGTTCGCCACCGCGCCGCCGTCCTTGACCACGCTGTGGAAGTAGGCGTCCTGGCCCCTGAGGCTGGTGCAGGCGGTGGTCAGCTGGTCGGCGGTCAGCGCCTGGGCGATGATCTTGATGCTGCCGCTGCAGGTGTAGTTGACGGTCAGCACCGCGGCCCGGAGCCGGTTCGCCAGGTCGCAGGTGCCGTAGTACGAGCAGTTCGCCTTGTCGTAGCTGTCGGTCATCTCGGCCAGGCCGACCCACAGCCCGGCGGTGCGCCCGGTGATCGAGCTCTGGTCCAGCAGGCCCTTCACCAGCGGCCGGACCTTCGCCTGCAGCGCCGGGTACTGGAGGAAGCGGCCCAGCTCGCGGCCCGCGTTGGAGACCAGGTAGCCGTTGTCGCCGCCGAGCAGCGCGTTGTTGCGGGAGGCGAAGGACTGCAGGGTGTCGAGCACGCTCGGGTCGGCCTGCACGGCGGGGAGGAAGTCGGTGTTCTGGTGGCCGCGCCACAGCACCGTGTAGGTGTTGTTGACCGCGTTGAGCATGTACCAGGATGAGTCGTAGCCGCTGTTGTAGCCGTTCAGCAGCCGCTTGACGACGCTCAGGTAGCGGGCGTTCTCGGCCGCGCTGTCGATCAGGGTGACCGCCTCGGACAGCGTGGCGCCGTTGGCGTCGTTCACGTCCTGCGAGTGCGCGCTGCCGAAGAAGGCGTCCAGGCCGCCCTCGATCGCGCTCTTCAGGCTGCTGCCGTAGCTGCCGACCGCGTCCGGGTTGTACCACTGCACGTAGTAGCCGGCCCGCAGGTACAGCACGATCTGGGTGGCCGAGGTGGAGTCGTTGCCCGGGTAGCTTGCGGACAGGTCGCGCAGCGCGTTGGCCACGCCGACCATCTGCGACTCGCCGAAGGCCAGCTTCGCGTCGTTGCCCTTGAGGGTGAACAGCGAGTTGACGCAGTCCACCGAGGCGGACTTGATCTGCGCCACCAGGGCGCTGCCGGTGCGGCTGGTGAAGTCCGAGGCGTTGCAGGTCGCGGCGGCGGCCGGGGCGGCGGCCGCCGCGGCGCCGGGTGCGCCCTTGGCCACCAGCGGCGGCCGCTTGCTGGCGTCCGCCCGCAGGTCGCGGTCCGAGTCCTTGCGGCGCTCGGCCGCCTCGGTGCCGCGCGGCGCCGACTTCGCCGCCTTCGCCCGGTCGGACTTGGCCGGCTTCTGCTCGGCCTGGGGGGCGGCCCCGGCGCCGGGCGCCAGCGCGCCCAGGAAGCCGAGGGTCAGACAGAGGGACAACAGCAGGCTCAGCGTCCGTCCTGCGGACGCGCATGCTTTCCGGAAGGTTCGCACGTGGGGGCCTCCGGGCCGAGGTGACGCCGCGATTGGGGGGCCGCGGCGGAGGGTGGGAGGCCGTCGAGGTGCCCCCGACGGCCGGGTGACATGTACAATTGCACATGTCACCTGTCACCGGAAGCCCTCGCGTCGAAGTCAACTGCCCCGGATAACCCCCGGTTCGGACAGCCGCCCGCCCAGCTCCGCCAGGTCCGCGACGAACCACAACTGCAGGCCCCGGTTGCTCTCCCGGACGAAGTCCCGCAGCGCGTCCGACCCCGCCACGTGCCCCGCGACGTCCCCCACCACCGCCAGCCCCGTCCGGTACTGCGCGAACTTCTGCACCACCGCCCCCGCGACGCCGCTGCGCAGCCGGAAGAACTCCACGCCCAGCCGCTCCACCGGCAGCGCCACCCAGGACGCCCCCCGGTAGGACGCGTCACCCAGCAGGTCCAGCGCCTGCCGCTCCCCCACCACCGCCTCGCCCTCGGCCGGGACCACCATCACCGGCACCCCGCCCAGCTCCCTGATCTCCGTCACCGCAGTCCTCCCGTCAACTCGTCGACCAGCGCCAGCACGTCGGACACCCGCCGCGGCGGGCCCAGCACCACGAACCGCAACGCGCCCCGCTCCTCCTCCCGCACCGCCTGCACCCACAGCGGCCGCGGCCCGCCGGACCACGCCGACGCCGCCGCCAGCACCCCCGTCACCAGCCGGTCCGCGTCCCGCGCCCCCACCCCGTCCACCTGCACCACCGCCGAGACCTCCACCCGCGCCGGCCCCGCCGGCACCCCGCCCCCGGTGAACGCCTCCACCTCCGCCCGGGCGATCCGGTACTGCTTCCCGATCCGCACCGCCTTGAGCTTCCCGTCCCGCACGTAGCCCCGCACGGTCTTCACGTGCAGCCCGAGCAGCTCCGCCACGTCCTCGACGGAGTAGAAATCGTTCATTCCCTATCCTTCCTTATCCGACCCCAAGCTACCGAAAAACAGGGAACGAATCGCCTCGCCACGCCGCCCACCAAGGGGGCGGGGAACGCCCACCCGGCCGCAGCCGCCCGACCCGGCCACCGACCCGCCCCGAAAAACCCTTTGCGCCGCGTTCGCCCCGGAACCTAAGGTGACAACCGCCCCGCCGCGCCGCCGTGCGCTCGTGGGCCCGACGAGAGGAGGTGCAGACCGATGGTTGCCGCCGTGACGCGGCGCGCCTTCGTGTGCGCGCCATACGCCTCCCCCCGTCTTCGCCCCACCGGCTGACGGCGCGTCACTCCGCGCCCCGGTGGGCCACTCCCCAGGAGCCACCGCAGTGCGCGAGCGCTTTGCCGACAGCGATTCCTTCTCCCGCATCCGCCCCAAGGGTGCTTCCCGTCGCGGCCGCCGGGCCGACCGCTTCGACGACTCCCAGCCCGAGTACGACTACTTCGCCTCCACCGGGCCCGACTTCGACGCCACCGCCGACGCCGACGCCGCCCCCGAGGAGCAGTTCACCGCCCCCGTGACCGACGGGCCCCCCGCGGGCGACCGCTGGTCGACGTGGGACCAGTCCACCCCGACCGAGAAGGGCCCCGAGCCGCGCCCCGACTGGGTCGTCACCGAACTCGCGGCCGTCGACACCGAGTTGGGCATCGTGAAGACCGGCAAGGAGGCGGACGTCTTCCTGCTGGAGCGCGCCGTCCCCGACACCGGCCGCCGCACCCTGATGGCCGCCAAGCGGTACCGGGACGCCCAGCACCGGATGTTCCACCGGGACTCGGGGTACCTGGAGGGCCGCCAGCACAAGGAGTCCCGGATCACCCGGGCGATGGCCAAGCGCACCGCCTTCGGCAAGGAGGCCATCGCGGGGCAGTGGGCGGCGGCCGAGTTCAACGCGCTGTGCCGGCTCTGGTCGGCGGGCGTCGCCGTGCCGTACCCGGTGCAGATCACCGGCACCGAGATCCTGATGGAGTTCGTCGGCGACGAGAACGGCACGGCCGCACCCCGGCTGGCCCAACTGCGCGCCGAGGAGGCCGACATCGAGGGCCTGTGGGCGCAGCTGGGCCACAGCCTCGGGCTGCTGGCCTACGACGGCTACGCGCACGGAGACCTCTCGGCCTACAACATCCTGGTGCACCGCGGCCGCCTGGTGATCATCGACGTGCCGCAGATCGTCGACGTGGTGGCCAACCCGCGCGGCCTCTCCTTCCTGGAGCGGGACGTGCGCAACGTCGGCGCCTGGTTCGTCTCCCGCGGTCTCCCGCCCGCGAGCGTCGACGCCCTGGTCGAGTCCCTGGCCGCCGACGCCCGCCTGCGCCGCTGACCGGAGCCGGCTCCCGCCCCCGCCCCGGGAAGCGCGGTTCGGCTGCCGCCGAGCCGCCGCGCTCTCCGGGGCTCCACCGCTGTCGGCGGTGACGCCTACGCTGCCCATCCGTCCACGAACGCCCGGAGAGCAGCCATGACCATCACACGACCGACCACGGCAGCCTCCACCCCGACCGAACCCGACCCTTCCCCCGGCTCCACCCCCGCCACCGCCCCACCGGGACCATTCAGCGCCAAGGAGGCCCTGCAACAGATCGCCGCCGTCCTCGCCCTGCTCACCATGGTCGTCCTCGCCCTCGCGGACTACGCGCTCGGCGAGTACTTCCGCGCGCTCGGTCCGACCCCGGAGGGGGTGGGTATCGACAAGCAGACACTGCTCATCCGGGCCTGCCCGGTCCTCGCCCTGCTCGCCATCCTCGTCCTGCCGATGGGCTTCTCGGCCGGGATCGCGGGCCGCCGGGCCGTCCCGGCCCGGATCCGCCGTCTGCTGAGCACCCACCCCGCCGTCTGGGGCCTGGGGCTGGCCGCCGGCCTCGGCCTGGTGCTGGTGCTGCCCGGCAGCCCCGATCCGTTCGACTCCACCCTGCTGGTCTCCGGCATGCTGTCCGGTGTCCTGATCTTCGGCCCCGGGGCCTACCACCTCCTGCGCAAGGGGCTGCCGGTGGCGTTCGTCTGCCTGATCGCCGCCGTGGTCGGCTGCCTGACCCTCGGGCCGTACCTCGGCGACCGCGCCTACGCCGACGGAACAGCGCTGCGCACCCGGGGCACCGTCACCATGCTGAGCTACCTCGTCGGAGCCCGCCCGGTCGCCGCCGACGCCTCCTGGACCGACCTCGACGAGGTCCACCACCGGGAGCGGATCGTCTACCTGGGCGACCAGAACGGCATGTCCTCCTTCCTCTCCTGCGCCGGACGGGAAGTCGAACGCGTTCCCTCCACTCAGGTGCGCCTCCGCTTCGTTGCCCCGGAGGCCGTCGAAGGCTCCCTCTGCGCTCCCTGACCACGCCTCATCTCCGCCTCCCCGCAAGCAAGTTGCGCCACGCAACGGGTGTAGAGTCGCGGCGGTCGGGCGGGACGGGGGTCGGCACTGGCTTCCCTCCACGCGTTCGAACGGTCAGAATCACTACTGACACGTCGTACAACATGGTCGGGGGACTGCGGGGACATGTGGGGTCGGGGGACGGTGCTCGGGGGCCGGTACGCCCTCTCCGAGCGGCTCGGCAGCGGCGCGATGGGCGAGGTCTGGCGGGCCGAGGACCAGGTGCTGGGCCGTCAGGTCGCGGTGAAGATCGTGCTTCCGGCGCTGATGGAGGACGAGGTCTTCGCCGCCCGGTTCCGCCGCGAGGCGACGGTGCTGGCCGCGATGAACCACCGCGGCGTGGTGCACATCCACGACTACGGCGAGGACGGCACCGAGCCGGACGCCAGGACCGCGTACATCGTGATGGAGCTGCTGGCGGGCAAGCCGCTGGACCGGGTCCGCGAGCGCAGGACGTTCCCGCCCGACCGGGCGCTGGACGTCGCCGCCCAGGTGCTGGACGCGCTGCACGCCGCGCACCGGCAGGGCATCGTGCACCGGGACATCAAGCCGTCCAACCTGATGGTCGACCAGGACGGGCGGGTCACCGTCACCGACTTCGGCATCGCCCGCACCCTGGCCGACACCCGGATCACCACCGCCCACGCGGTGATCGGCACCGCCCTGTACATGGCCCCGGAACGCGCCGAGGGCAAGGACGCCTCGGCCGTGTCCGACCTCTACTCGGTCGGCGTGGTGCTGTACGAACTGCTGGCCGGCGCGGTGCCGTTCACCGGCGAGACGCCGCTCGAAGTGGTGCTCAAGCACGTCCGCGAGCCGGTGCCCGACCTCCCGGAGGACGTACCCGCGCCGGTGCGGGCGGTGGTCGCCAAGGCGCTCGCCAAGCAGCCGGAGGACCGCTACCCGGACGCGGCGGCGATGGCCGTCGCCGCCCGGCAGGCAATGTCCACCCCGACCGGCCTCGGCGCGGTGCTCTCCCTGCCCGAGCCCGTCGAGGCGCCCCCGCTCGTCCCGGCCCCGCTCGTCGCGGCCCCGGTCGCCGCAGCACCGGTCGCCGCGGTCCCGGCCACCGAGCCCGCCCCGACTGCCGAGAAGCGCTCCGGGCGCCGCCGACTGGCCACCCTGATCCTGCCGGTGGTGCTGGTCACCGGCAGCGGGGTGACCGCCCAGCAACTCGACCTGCTGCCCTGGCAGCGGGACCGGAACGCGCACACCACCGCCGACCCGTCCCAGACCCCCGGCAACGGCCCGACCACCGCCACCGGCTCCGACGCCTCCCCGTCCCCCGCCGCCTCCGGCACCGAGCAGTCCTCCCCCACCCCGCCGCCGTCCTCCGCCCCCGCCACCGACCCGGCCGGCAACCCCGTCCCGCCGGGCACCGACCCGAACCAGGGCGGCGGCACCGGCGCCGGTACAGGCACCGGTGCGAGCGCGGGCAGCGGCGGCACCGGCAGCGGGAGCAGCGGCGGCGGCAGCAATCCGGGTACCTCCAGCGGCACATCCAACGGCACATCCAACGGTGGCGGTGGCGGTGGCGGCAGCACGGGCGGCGGCAGCTCGACCACCTCGGGGGGCGGCACCGGCAGCACGGTCGGCGGCAGCACCCCGAACCCGCCCAAGCAGACCCCCACCGCCCCCACCACCCCGGCCGGCCCGGCCTCGGGCTGCGGCGGCGGCAACTGGGGCCGGCTGGTCAACACCGGCAGCGGCCGGGCCGTCGGCCTCGGCTCCAACGCCGTCAGCGCGGGCGTCCCCGTGGTCTCCGGCGGCTACACCTCCTACGGCTGGGTCAGGTCCGCCGCCAGCGGCGCGACCACCTTCACCGCGTGCAAGGGGGACAGCGGCATCAGCCTGGGCGCCCGGTACGCGGGCAGCCCCAACATCGCCGAACTCGCCGGAGCCAGCTCCTACGGCGACATGACCAGCTGGTCCCCCGCCGACGCCGGTTCCGGCAACTTCCAGCTCAAGTTCGGCTACGGTCCGCAGGGCTGTCTGACCGACAACGGCAGCGGCAAAACACTCACCGTCACCACCTGCAACCCGGGCGACGGGTCCCAGCTGTTCCGGTTCTCCTGACCCACCGCCCCCACAGCCCGCCACAACCACAGCCCGCAGCCCACCCACCAGCCCGCCCACGGGTTCCGGGTCCCGATTCCCCGCTCCCGTGGGGAAGTTGTCCCACATCCGGGGCAGAATGCGGGCATGGCCGAACAGTACTTCTCCGCTTTCGCGGTGGACGCCGCCGCACTGCTGCGCCTGCCCGGCTCGGGCGACCGCACGCTCCCCGGCGTGGCCCCCTCCGCCGCGCTCGCCGAGCTGCTCTCCGGCCGACTGCGCCCCGACGCGGACTCCCGCTACACCGCCCTGCTCCCCACCCTCGCCGGCGCCCTCGGCACCCCCCTGGGCGCGGTCTCCGTCCCCGGCCGCCACTGGGACGAACTGACGGAGGTCTTCACCGCCCTGGAGCTCCCCGCCCTCACCGCCCTGTGGTCCCGCCCCTGGCCCTTCCCGGCCGACGCCACCTACGACTGGCCCTGGCCGTACCCGACCCTCGCCGCCCGCACCGACACCGCCGACCTGCTGGTCGAACTGGCCGCCCTGGCCTCGGAGTCCATCCACGAGCAGGACGTCGAGGCGCTGGACGAGGACGACCTGGAGGAGGCGTCCTGGTTCCTCACCGAGCACCTGCCGATCTGGACGTCCCGGGCCCACGCCCTCGACCTCGACCTGCTCCTGGTCCGTGACGGCGCTCGGTGACCCGCCACCGATGACGCGTCATCAATGTCGCAGCACCAATGACGCGGCACCGACGTCGTGACACCGATGACACCACACCGGTGTCACGACACGAATGACGCAACATCGATGTCACGCCATAGGTGCCGCAACACGGGTGTCGCGACACAGATGCCGGAACACGGATGACCCATCACCAATGACACCGCACCGATGTCGCAGCACACATGACGCGACACCAACGACGCGACACCGACCCCCGGCCCCCGGCCCCCGGCCGCCAGCCCACCCCGCCTCAGGACACCACGTCCTTCCCCGCGAACCCACGGAACGCCAGCGCCAGCAGCACCACCGCGTACGACAGCGACAGCACCACGCCCTGCACCATGCCGCCCCACTCCAGCTGCGGTTGGAGCGCGTCCGCCCAGGCGTACTGCCAGTGCGCGGGCAGCCACTCGCGCAGCGAGCCCAGCGCGGTGACGGCGTCCAGCACGCCCGTGATGATGGAGGCGAAGACCGCGCCGCCGACCGCGCCGAGCGGGGCGTCGGTGGCCGTGGAGAGCCAGAACGCCAGCGCGCCGATCACGACCTCGGCGAGGAACACGTACAGCACGGCGATCGCCAGTCGGGGCAGCGCCTCGGCGGCGGTCAGGCTCGCCCCGGTGGGGAGCTTCAGGTCGCCCCAGCCGTACGCGGCGGTGCCGACCACCAGCCCCACCGCGGGCAGCAGGACCACCGCTGCGGCCGAGAACACCATCGCCACGGTGAACTTGCGCACCAGCAGCCGGGCCCTGGGCACCGGCGCCGCCAGCAGGTAGCGCAGCGAGGACCAGCTCGCCTCGGAGGCCACCGTGTCGCCGCAGAACAGCGCGACCGGGATGACCAGCAGGAAGCCGGTGCCCACGAACAGCATGGTGGTGGCGAAGTTGACCCCGGAAGCGGTGGCCAGCTCGATGAACGTGGTGCGGTTCTCCCGCCCGGGCGTGCCGCCGAGCTGGAACGCCGCCAGCAGGACGAACGGCAGCGCGGCCAGCACCCCGCCGACCACCAGGGTGCGGCGGCGGCGCAGCTGGCGCATCGCCTCGACCCGCAGCGGCAGCGTCCGGCCGGGCCGGTAGCCGGGCGCGGCGGTGTCCCCCGCGGTGCCGCCCGCAGGACCGGTCACCGTCCCCGTGCCACTCACGCCACCACTCGCACCACTCGTACCCCCGGGGCCGCTCATGCCGCTCGCACCGCTCGTACCACCGGAGCCGCTCATGCCGCTCGGGCCACTCGTACCGCTCGGGCCGCTCATGCCGCCGCTCCTCGGATCAGGGACAGGAAGGCGTCCTCCAGTCGGCGCTGCGGGCCGATGCCGGTCACCGGCACGCCCAGGCGCACCAGTTCGGCGGTCAGCCGGCTCGCGGGCAGGCCGTCCAGGCGCACCAGCAGCCCGGCGTCCACGGCCTCGGCGGAGGCGATGCCGGCGAGTTCGGCCAGCTTCCCGGCAACCGCGTCGGCGCCCTCGAAGCCGTCCTCGACGGACACCAGCAGCTGTTCGCCCGCGCCGGTGATCTCCGCGGTCGGCCCGGCGACCACCAGCTGCCCGCGTTCCATCACCACCAGGTGGGTGCAGGACTGCTCGACCTCGGCGAGCAGGTGGCTGGAGACGATGACGGTGCGCCCGGCGGCGGCGTACCGGACCATCACCTCCCGCATCTCGCGGATCTGCGGCGGGTCGAGCCCGTTGGTGGGCTCGTCCAGGATCAGCAGGTCGGGCAGGCCCAGCATGGCCTGGGCGATGGCCAGGCGCTGCCGCATGCCCTGCGAGTAGGTGCGCACCGCGCGTTCCAGGGCCTCGCCGAGGCCGGCGATCTCCAGCGCCTCGGCGAAGTGCGCGTCCTCGACGGGGCGGCCGGTGGCCGACCAGTACGACTCCAGGTTGGCCCGGCCGGACAGGTGCGGCAGGAAGCCCGCGCCCTCGACGAACGCGCCGACCCGGGAGAGCACCGGCGCGCCCGGCCGGATCGCCTGGCCGAACACCCGGATCTCGCCCGCGTCGGGGCGGATCAGGCCCATCAGCATCCGCAGCGTGGTGGTCTTGCCCGCGCCGTTGGGGCCGAGCAGGCCGAGCACCTGCCCGGTCTCCACCCGGAAGGACAGGTCGCGCACCGCGTACCGGTCGGTCGAGCCCCTGTACTTCTTCGACAGGCCGGTGATCACCAGCGGCACACCGGTGAGCTCCGGGTCCGGCGCGGGGGCGGTGTCCCGGCGCCGGCGGGCGAACACCAGCAGCGCGGCAACGGCCAGCGCGACCAGCGGCAGGGCCCACGTCCGGTCCGGCACCGGCGCGGACTCGGTGCGCAGCTCGGTGACGGTGGGCACGCTCAGCGCCCCGGCCGCCGAGACGGTGTACGTGGCGGGCTGGGCGGGCGAGGCGTACGCCAGGTCGGTGGCGGCCAGCACCAGGCGCAGCCGGTGCCCGGCCGGGAACTGGTGCTCCACGGCGGGCAGCGTGATCCGCACGGTCCGCCCGCCGGCCGCGTCCGCGCCGGTCACCCGCAGCGGTGCGACCAGCTGCTGCGGGAGCGTCTGCTTGCCGTCGGGGGCGACGTCGTACAGCTTCGCGAACAGCACCGCCTCGGGCGCGTCCGCCGCGATCCGCACCGAGACGGTGGGGGCGCCGGTGAGGTCCAGGGCGCCGTCCAGCGGGGCCGATTCGAAGGAGGCGTACTGGCCGGGGAAGTCGATGGACAGGCCCGCGCCGACCGAGGACAGCTGGGCGAGCGCACCGATGCCGGGCAGGGTCGAGATGTTCGGCGGCGACCCGCCGGGCGGGTTGGCGACCTGCTGTTCGCGGCCGCTCAGCGGGACTTCGCGCCGCGCCGTGCCGTCCAGGCCGGGGTAGGCGTCGGCGTCCGCGCCGCGCAGCACCGCCTGGAAGCCGGTGGAGTCGACGCCGCCGGTGCGGGTGACCCGGAACGCGGGGCCGGTGTCGGTGCCGTCGCCCTTGAGGTAGTGGTCGAACCAGGCGCTGATCCGGGCATCGGCCCGGGTGCTGGTCTCCTGGCCGCCGTCGTGCCCGGCGCCGAACCAGTCCACCGCGACGGGTGCGCCGTTCGCGGCCACCGCCCTGGCGATCCGGTCGCCCTGGTCGAGCGGGAACAGCGAGTCCTGCTGGCCCTGGACGACCAGCGTCGGCACCTTGATCCGGTCGGCCACCGAGGCGGGGCTGGAGTGCTCCAGCAGCTTCACCGCGTCCGCGTCCGGCCGCCCGGCCGCCGCGACCCGGTCGTACATCGCGCACAGCTCCGCCCGGAACCGCCCGCAGCCCACCGGACCCGGCGCCGGGGCGGCGGCCGAGCCCCCGCCGGGGCCCGCACCGGAGCCCGAACCCGCCCCCGCACCGCCCCCGGAGCCTTCCCCAGAGCCTTCCCCGGCGGCCTCGCCGAAGGCGGTGGAGGAGCCGGTGGTGAAGAAGATCCCGGCCCACAGCTTCTTGAACACCCCGTCGGCGGCCGAACCGCCCTGCGCGGCCTGCGGGAAGAGCGCGTCCGCCAGGTCGAACCAGGTGATCTGCGGGGCGATCGCGTCGATCCGGTGGTCGTACCCGGCGGCCAGCAGCGAGACCGCGCCCCCGTACGAGGCGCCGGTGACGCCCACCCTGGGGTCGCCGGGGCCGTCCAGCCGCACCTCGGGGCGCTGCGCCAGCCAGTCCACCAGCCGCGAGACGTCCGCGACCTCGCGCTCGGGCTGGTTCAGCCCGATCTGCCCGGTGGACTTCCCGAAGCCGCGCGCCGACCAGGTCAGCACCGCGTACCCCTGGCGGGCCAACTCCTCGGCGCGCGGGCGCAGTTCGTCCTTCGACCCGCCGAAGCCGTGCGCCAGCAGCACCGCCGGGCGCGGCCCGGAGCCGCCGGCGGTGAAGAACGAGGTGTCGATCCGGACGCTCTCGGCGCTGCCCGCGACCTCGGGCATCTCCAGGAAGCGGTCCTCCCGGTGCACCCGCTCCGGCTGCCCGGCCAACGCGACCGCCCCGCCGCCGACCAGCAGCGCGGTCGCCACGCCACCGGCCAGCACCGCCCTGCGCCTGGTCCACCAGCCGCGCCACGCCCCACCGAAGCCCATGGCAGGTGATCCTAACCGGGCGGCCGGTAAGGAAGTCATCAGGCCACCGCCGACGTCCACCGCACCCGCCCGCCGAGCACTCCCCGCTCCCGACGTTCCCGATATTCCCGGCGTTCCCGATGTTCCCGATGTTCCCGACGACCAACTCCCCGCCCGGGTTCCCGAACCGCCGTAACCCACCGCGATATGGTGCGAATCCCCCACCGCCGGACGCCCGAGGTGACCCGTGTTCTGGCCGCTCGCCAGCCTGCTCACCGCGCTCTTCGCCACGCTGTTCGCCGGCTGGCTGGTCGACCAGATCCTCCAGCGCCTGGCCGCCCGCCACCCCGACGCCCCGGTCTGGGCCCAGCTGCGCCGCTGCCGCGTCCCGCTCCAACTGGTGCTGCTGTCGGCCCTGTTGCTCGCCACCCGGCCGGTGCGCCGGATGTTCCACACCGACGACGACGCGATCCGCCACGGCGTCCTGCTGGTGCTGATCGGCTCGGTCGGCTGGCTGACCGTCCGGGTGCTGGCCGCCGCGCTGGCGGCGGTCCTGAGCCGCTACGAGACGGTCACCGAGGACGCCTCCCGCGTCCGGCGGGTGCGCACCCAACTCGACCTGGTCCGCCGGGTCGGCGCCGCCGTCGTCTGGGTGGTCACCGGCGGCGCGCTGCTGCTCACCTTCGACGCGATGCGCACCGTCGGCACCAGCCTGCTCGCCTCGGCCGGCATCATCGGCATCATCGCGGGCATCGCCGCCCAGTCCGCCCTGGGCAACTTCTTCGCCGGCCTGCAGATCGCCTTCAGCGACACCGTCCGGATCGGCGACACCGTGGTGCTGGACGGCCAGCAGGGCACCGTCGAGGAGATCACCCTGTCCTACCTGGTGCTGCGCCTGTGGGACGAGCGCCGGCTGGTCGTGCCGGTCTCCTACTTCGTCTCCAAGCCGTACGAGAACTGGACCCGCCGCGACCCCGGCCTGCTCGCCTGGCTGCTGCTGCACCTCGACCACCGCACCCCGGTCGGCGCCCTGCGCGCCGAACTGGAGCGCTACCTCGCCGGCAGCGAGCTGTGGGACGGCCGGGACTGGTCCCTCGCCGTCTCCGACACCACCCCGTCCACCGTGGTGGTGCGCGCCACGATGACCGCCCGCGACCCGGACGCCACCGCCGCCCTCAGACTCGCCGTCCGCGAGCACCTGCTGGCGTACCTGCGCGACCACCACCCGGAGTCCCTGCCCCGGGTGCGCACCGAGTGAACGGCGGGGCCCCGCCCACCGGTGGTGAACACGACCCCGCCATACACGACCCCGCCGGACGCAAACCGCCGAACACGGCCCCGCCGGACGCAGCCCAGCCGTACGCAGCCCCGCCGGACGCGAACCGCCGCTACAGCACCCGGGTCATCGTCCGGTGCGGAATCCCGGCGTCGTCGTACACCGGCCCCTCGGCCACGTACCCGAGCCGCTCGTAGAACCCGAGCGCCTGCACCTGCGCGTGCAGCTCCACCTCGCGCGCCCCGTGCTCGCGGCCCAACTCCTCGATCGCACGCACCAGTTGCGCACCGAGCCCGGTCCCGCGGGCGGCGGCGACCACGGCGAGGCGGCCGAGCAGCACCCGGCCCTCGATGCCGCCGGTCATCTCCAGCGCCTCGGCGCCGTGGATCAGCCGGGCGGTGCCGAGCGCCGCCCCGTCCGGCCCGACGGCCAGCAGGTGCGCGGAGGTCGCGTCGTACTCGTCGTACTCCAGCTCCGGCGGGACGTTCTGCTCGACCACGAACACCTCGTGCCGCACGCCGCGCGCCAGCGCCGCGTCCGCGTCCCCGTCGACCACCCGGATCGCGGGGCCCGTCAGCGGGGCGCCCATCTCAGCTCTCCTCCGCGATGGTGTCCAGCGCGTGCTGCAGGTCCTCGGGGTAGGAGGAGGTGAACTCGACCCAGCGCCCGTCCTCCGGGTGCTCGAAGCCCAGCGAGACGGCGTGCAGCCACTGCCGGGTCAGGCCCAGCCGCTTGGCCAGCGTCGGGTCCGCGCCGTAGGTGAGGTCGCCGACGCAGGGGTGGCGCAGCGCGGACATGTGCACCCGGATCTGGTGGGTGCGGCCGGTCTCCAGCTTGATGTCCAGCAGGGACGCGGCCCGGTACGCCTCGATCAGGTCGTAGTGCGTGACGGAGGGCTTGCCGTCGCGGGTGACGGCCCACTTCCAGTCGCTGCTGGGGTGCCGGCCGATCGGCGCGTCCACGGTGCCGGAGAGCGGGTCGGGGTGGCCCTGGACCAGCGCGTTGTACTTCTTCTCGGTGACCCGGTCGTGGAACTGCCGCTTCAGGTCGGTGTAGGCCCGCTCGGACTTGGCGACCACCATGATCCCGGAGGTGCCGACGTCGAGCCGGTGCACCACGCCCTGGCGCTCGGCGGCGCCGGAGGTGGAGATCCGGTAGCCGGCCGCGGCCAGGCCGCCGATCACGGTGGGGCCGGTCCAGCCGGGGCTGGGGTGCGCGGCCACGCCGACCGGCTTGTCGATGACGACGACGTGGTCGTCGTCGTGGATGATCCGCATGCCCTCGACGGCCTCGGCGACGACCTGCACCGGCGCGGCCGGGGCCGGGATCTCGACCTCCAGCCAGGACCCGGCGGTGACCCGGTCCGACTTCCCGGCGGCCGCGCCGTCCAGGGTGACCTTGCCCTCGGCGGCGAGTTCGGCGGCCTTGGTGCGGGAGAACCCGAACATCCGGGCCAGGGCGGCGTCCAGCCGCTCGCCCTCCAGGCCGTCGGGTACGGGGAGGCTACGGGTCTGCGCTGCGATGCTCACCCACCCGAGTATGCCCGACCCGCACCGGCCCCCCGCCCCACCGGGGGCCGCCCCCGGGCCCGCCGCACCCCGCCCCGGAGCCCCCGCGCCCCGCCCGGAGTCACCCCGCGCCCCGCCGGGAGGGGCCCCCGCACCCCGCCCGGAGTCGTCCGGTACCCCGCCCCGGGGCCGCCGCGGGCACGTCCTAGCATCGGAGCCGCACCACCACTGACGGCCCGGTCGACGGGGACGGGGCCGGAGCCGAGGGGGGACCAAGCCCATGAAGGCCCGCACGATAGGCGCCGCCGCCGCTGCCGCAGTGGCCGCGCTCGCGGCCCGCGACCTGCTGCAGAAGCGGCACGCGCTGCTGCGCAACTTCCCGGTGGCCGGGCACGCCCGGTACCTGCTGGAGCGGATCGGCCCGGAGCTGCGGCAGTACATCGTGACCTCCAACGAGGAGGAGCGCCCGTTCAGCCGCGACCAGCGCAGCTGGATCTACGCCTCCGCGAAGGAGGAGAACAACTACTTCGGCTTCGGCACCGAGGTCGACGTCGCGCACGTCCAGGGCCACGCCTACCTGAAGCAGCGCACCTTCGCCGGCCCGCTGCCGGACGCGCACGACCCGCAGGCCCCGCTGCCCTCCGCCAAGGTGCTGGGCGGCCCGCGCGGGCGGGCGAAGGCGTTCCGCCCGGGCAGCGTGGTCAACGTCTCCGCGATGAGCTTCGGCTCGCTCTCCGGCGCCGCGATCACCGCCCTGAACGAGGGCGCGGCGCAGGCCGGCGCGCTGCACAACACCGGCGAGGGCGGCCTGTCCCCGTACCACCGCAAGGGCGGCGGCGAGCTGGTGCTGCAACTGGGCACCTCGTACTTCGGGTGCCGGAACGAGGACGGCGGATTCGACCTGGCCCGGCTCAGGGAGGTGGTGGCCTCCGCCCCGGTCCGGGCGATCGAGATCAAGCTCTCCCAGGGCGCCAAGCCGGGCCTGGGCGGCATGCTGCCGGGCGCGAAGGTGACGCCGGAGATCGCCGCCATCCGCGGCATCCCGGTCGGGAAGGACTGCGCCTCGCCGTCCCGGCACAGCGCGTTCGGCGACACCGACTCGATGCTGGACTTCGTCGAGCTGCTGGCCGCCGAGACCGGCCTGCCGGTCGGGATCAAGAGCGCGGTGGGCGAGCTGGGCTTCTGGCGGGAGCTGGCGTCGATGATGGCGCGCGGCGACCGGGGCGTGGACTTCGTGACCGTCGACGGCGGCGAGGGCGGCACCGGCGCGGCGCCGCGGATCTTCGCCGACTCGGTGTCGCTGCCGTTCCGGATGGGCTTCTCCCGGGTCTACGGCACCTTCGCCGAGCTGGGCCTGACCGACCGGCTGACCTTCATCGGCTCCGGCAAGCTCGGCCTGCCGGAGAACGCCGCGGTGGCCTTCGCACTCGGCGCCGACCTGGTCAACGTGGCGCGCGAGGCGATGCTGTCGATCGGCTGCATCCAGGCCCAGAAGTGCCACACCGACCGCTGCCCCACCGGCATCGCCACCCAGGACCCGTGGCTGGCCCGCGGCATCGACCCGGCGTCGAAGGCCACCCGGGCCGCGCACTACCTGCGCACCCTGCGCCGGGAGCTGACCAAGGTCTCCTCCGCCGTCGGCGTCGCCCACCCCGCGCTGATCACCCCCGAGGACATCGAGGTCCTGAACGGCGACTACGAGGCCCGCACGCTGGCCTCGGTCTACGGTTACAAGGACGGCTGGGGGCGGCTCGGCCCGGAGCTCGCCGAGGAGATCACCCGGCTGCTCACCGCCTGACCCTCACCGCCTGACGCTCAGTGCCTGACCCTCACCGCCGCAGCAGGACGACGCCGGTCGCCGCCGTCGCCGCGAGCAGCACCAGCACGATGACGTGCACCGCCAGGTCCCACCCCCACGAGCGCCGGTCGGCCGCCGGGTCCAGCGTGAACCCGGCCGGGTCCCCGGGCGGGTGGTGCACCGTCACCTCGCGCCCGCGCGCCCGGGCCGGGTCGGCGAGGTGCGCGGTGCAGTGCGCGGTGACGGCGGTGCCGTCCCGGGTGGTGAACGCGAGGACGGGCGTGAGGGTGGTGAGGGTCGAACCGTCGTCCTCGTCCACCCGGACGTCCCGGAACACGGCGACGATCCGCCCCGGCACCGCGTCCGTCCCGGCCAGCCGGGCCCGCTTCGCCCGCCGGTCCCGGACGGCCCCGGGCAGGTACCAGAGCCCGAGCAGCGCCCACGGCCCGGCGGTGCCGACCAGCGCCCACGGCCAGGCCCAGCGGACGGCGGCCAGCGCCACCAGGCCCGCGTAGAGCGCGAACAGCGCGCCGGCCGGCCCGGCCAGGCCCCGGGCGGGCCGCTCGGGGGCGTTGGCGAACCGGTGCTCCTGCGGCCGCCCGCGCGGGTGGCTGACCCCGATCTCCCGGCCCACCCACACCGCGGTGAGCGTCTCGCCGCGCCCGTCGTCACCCTCGACGACCACCTCCCGGCCCGAGGCCGGGTCCCGGTAGACGACGGTCACCGGGATGCCGCCGATCCGCGAGCCGCCGTCCCGCACCGGGCCGACCGCCCGGATCCGCCCGGCCAGCCGGACCGTCCGCTGCGCCTCGGTCACGCCGGCCAGCGAGCGGACCGCCCCGACCAGCGCCACCGCGCCCCACGCCGCGCACCACAGCAGCAAGACCCCGTCCCACCCCACGCGCCCTCCCCGGCCCGCCGTCCCGTTCCCCGACACTGTGCCCAGCGGGGCGCCCCCGACACACCGGCGCCCGCCGGAACGCCCCCGACACGCGGATGCCCGCCGGACCTCGACGGTCCGGCGGGCACCCGGGCGGGAACGTGCGGGGCGGTCAGCCCTCGCCGTCGGGCTCCGCGGCCTTCTCCCCGGCCGGCTCGGCCTTGGCGGCCGGCCCGCCGTGCGTGGTGCCGTCCGGGTTGGAGCCGCGGAAGGAGAGCAGGACGACCAGGATGCCGCCGCAGACGATCGCCGAGTCGGCGAGGTTGAAGACCGCGAAGTGCTGGACCGAGATGAAGTCGACCACGTGCCCGCGCAGCACCGAGGGGGCGCGGAACAGCCGGTCGGTGAGGTTGCCGAGCGCGCCGCCGAGCAGCAGGCCGAGGGCGATCGCCCAGGGCAGGCTGTACAGGCGGCGGGCGATCCGCCAGATCACCACGATGACGCCGGCGGCGATCGCGGTGAACAGCAGCGTCATGGCCTGGCCCATGCCGAACGCGGCGCCGGGGTTGCGGATCACCTGGAAGGTCATCCAGTCGCCGATCACCCCGATCGGGCTGCTCCGGCCCTCCAGCCTGGCGACGACCAGCAGCTTGGAGCCGAGGTCGATCAGGTAGGCGAGCAGCGCGACGGCCAGCAGCACGCTGATCCGTCGGCGGCGGACCACGGCGCGGCCGCCCTCGGCGGCCGTCGCTCCGGCGTCCTGCGGCCGGTCCGCTCCGGGGGCCGGGTCGGTCACCGGCTCACCCGCCCCGGCGGGAGGGGCGGTGGGGACGGCGTCGTCCTGGGTCTGGTGGGAACCTGGCGTGCTGATGATCCGCTCCGCTGCCGTGTGGAATGCGCCGGGTGGAATGCCGGTCGACGTGCTTGGGGACGAGGGTACGGCACCGCCCGCCCCGTTGGCCGCCGCGGCCGGGATTGTCCGGCCGCGGACGCCGTTCGACCGGCACTCCCGGTCAGCGGCGTTCCTGCTTGGCCTTGCAGCTGACGCAGAGCGTGGCGCGCGGGAAGGCCTGCAGGCGGGCCTTGCCGACGGGCTGGCCGCAGGACTCGCAGCGGCCGAAGGCGGTGCCCTCCAGGCGGGCCAGGGCGCGCTCGGTCTGGGCGAGGCTGTCACGGGCGTTGTTGGCGAGCGACAGCTCGCTCTCCCGGTTGATGTTCTTGGTGCCGGCGTCGACCTGGTCGTCGCCCGCGCCGTCGTTGGAGTCCCGCATCAGGCCGGCGATGGCGGCCTCGGAGGCCTCGATCTCGGCGCGCAGCCGGACGATGTCGGAGGCCAGCTCGTCGTGGAGTTCGGCGACCTCCTCGGCCGTCCACGGGTCCTCCCCGGGGCGGACGGGCAGCTCGGCCGGGTCGACCGACTCGGCGCCGCCGCGGGCCCCGCTGCCGGCCGGCACGTGGTTGCGGCTGCTCGCCGCGGTGTGTCCGGCGGTGCCGGTCTTTCGCCGCGCAGTACTCACGGTCCCCTCCCCTGGGTCGCCCGCCACGGCCTCGCGCGACCTCTTGGTCACGGTTCCTGTCGCCTTCTCCGCCATGGCTTTCGACCTCATTCACGAATGATCAGAAGCGTCGGTTCCCGACGATCTTGCCGGTCCCGGAACGATAAACCCCATCGAATCAGGCCACAACGGGACATACCGAAGCACCTGGCCGATCCCACCCGCGCAGCCGCCGCCGGGTCCGCGCTGCACAAGTTGTGCCCAGATCGCCCCCGGCTAACCACTCCGGCCCCGGCTCGCGGGTGCGCGAAACGGCTTGCGGGGGCCGATACACTGGGCCCTGCAAGGCGCAGATGGGACGAGTACCGACGTACGCAGCCAGGAGCGACCCGGGGGCGGTGTGAGCCCGGGGGTGTGCGCGGCGGGAAGATCACCCCGGAGCCGCCGGAAGAACGGCCCGGTCCAGGGCCCAGTAGAACCGGCCGCAAACCCAAAGAGAGGGCCGCAGCGCGCGCGGTCAAGGAGGGTGGTACCGCGGGGCGGCTCGCCGTCTCGTCCCTCCGTCGGAGCCAGTCCACGCATCCGCCGGAGGTAGACGCCCCCATGTCGCCCACGTACAACGCCGTCCCGCCGCAGGTAGACCTGCCCGCGCTGGAACACCGCATCCTCTCCTTCTGGCAGGACCAGAAGATCTTCCGGCGCAGCCTGGAGCAGTCCGAGGGCCGCCCCGAGTGGGTGTTCTACGAGGGCCCGCCCACCGCCAACGGCATGCCGGGCGCGCACCACATCGAGGCCCGGGTCTTCAAGGACGTCTTCCCGCGCTTCCGCACCATGAAGGGCTACCACGTCGCCCGCAAGGCCGGCTGGGACTGCCACGGCCTGCCGGTCGAGCTCGCGGTGGAGAAGGAGCTGGGCTTCTCCGGCAAGCCGGACATCGAGAAGTACGGCATCGCCGAGTTCAACGCCAAGTGCCGCGAGTCGGTGACCCGGCACACCGACGCGTTCGCCGAGCTGACCACCCGGATGGGCTACTGGGTGGACCTCGACGAGGCGTACCGCACCATGGACCCGTCCTACGTCGAGTCGGTGTGGTGGTCGCTGCAGCAGATCTTCGACAAGGGCCTGCTGGTCCAGGACCACCGGGTGGCCCCGTGGTGCCCGCGCTGCGGCACCGGCCTGTCCGACCACGAGCTGGCCCAGGGCTACGAGACCGTGGTCGACCCCTCGGTGTTCGTCCGCTTCCCGCTCACCTCCGGCCCGCTGGCGGGCACCGCCGCCCTGCTGGTGTGGACCACCACCCCGTGGACGCTGGTCTCCAACACCGCCGCCGCCGTCCACCCCGGGGTGACCTACGTGGTCGCCACCGACGGGAACGAGCGCCTGGTGGTCGCCGAGCCGCTGCTCGCCAAGGCCCTCGGCGAGGGCTGGGAGGCCACCGGCGAGTCCTTCACCGGCGCCGAGATGGAGCGCTGGGCCTACCGGCGCCCCTTCGACCTGATCGAGATCCCGGACGCGCACTACGTGCTGACCGCCGACTACGTCACCACCGAGGACGGCACCGGCATCGTCCACCAGTCGCCCGCGTTCGGCGCCGACGACCTCGCCACCTGCCGCCGCTACGGCCTGCCCGTGGTCAACCCGGTGGAGACCGACGGCACCTTCGCCGCCGACGTGCCGCTGGTCGGCGGGGTGTTCTTCAAGAAGGCCGACGAGGCCCTGGTCGCCGACCTCCAGGCCCGCGGCCTGCTGTTCCGCCACCTCCCGTACGAGCACAGCTACCCGCACTGCTGGCGCTGCCACACCGCGCTGCTCTACTACGCGCAGCCGTCCTGGTACATCCGGACCACCGCCGTCAAGGACGCGATGATCCGCGAGAACGAGGCCACCAACTGGTTCCCGGAGACGGTCAAGCACGGCCGCTTCGGCGACTGGCTGAACAACAACATCGACTGGGCGCTGTCCCGCAACCGCTACTGGGGCACCCCGCTGCCGATCTGGCGCTGCACGGACGACCACCTGACCTGCGTCGGCTCGCTCGCCCGGCTCTCCGAGCTGACCGGCACCGACCAGTCCGGCCTGGACCCGCACCGCCCGTACATCGACGAGGTCACCTTCCCCTGCCCGCAGTGCTCCGCCACCGCGGTCCGGGTGCCCGAGGTGATCGACGCCTGGTACGACTCGGGCGCGATGCCGTTCGCGCAGTACGGCTACCCGTACCGCAACAAGGAGCTGTTCGAGAAGCGCTACCCGGCGCAGTTCATCTCCGAGGCGATCGACCAGACCCGCGGCTGGTTCTACACGCTGATGGCCGTCGGCACCCTGGTGTTCGACAAGAACTCCTACGAGAACGTCGTCTGCCTGGGCCACATCCTGGCCGAGGACGGCCGCAAGATGTCCAAGCACCTGGGCAACATCCTGCAGCCGATCCCGCTGATGGACGAGCACGGCGCCGACGCGGTGCGCTGGTTCATGGCCGCCGGCGGCTCTCCCTGGGCGGCCCGCCGGGTCGGCCACGGCACCATCCAGGAGGTGGTCCGCAAGACCCTCCTGACCTACTGGAGCACCGTCTCCTTCCAGGCCGTGTACGCCCGGATCGCCGAATGGGCCCCCTCCGCGAACGACCCGGCCCCGGCCGACCGCCCGGTGCTCGACCGCTGGGTGCTGTCCGAACTGCACACCCTGGTGCGCGAGGTGGACGCCGCCTACGAGGCGTACGACACCCAGCGGGCCGGCAAGCTGCTGTCCGGCTTCGTCGACGACCTGTCCAACTGGTACGTCCGGCGCGGCCGCCGCCGCTTCTGGCGGGGCGACGCCGCCGCGCTGGCCACCCTGCACGAGGCGCTGGAGACCGTCACCCGGCTGATGGCCCCGCTCACCCCGTTCATCACCGAGCGGGTCTGGCAGGACCTGGTCGTCCCGGTCGTCCCGGACGCCCCGGTCTCCGTCCACCTGAGCAGCTGGCCGGTCGCCGACGAGAGCCTGGTCGACCCGGAGCTGGCCAAGCAGGTGGCGCTGGTGCGCCGCCTGGTCGAGCTCGGCCGCGCCACCCGGGCCGGCAGCGGCGTCAAGAACCGCCAGCCGCTGCTGCGCGCGCTGATCGCCGCCCAGGGCTGGGAGGAGCTCCCCGCCGACCTGCGGGCGCAGATCTCCGAGGAGCTCAACGTCCTGGAGCTGGAGTCGCTCGCCGGGGTGGGCGGCTCGCTGGTCGACACCTCCGCCAAGGCCAACTTCCGGGCGCTGGGCAAGCGCTTCGGCAAGGGCGTCCAGGAGGTCGCCAAGGCCGTCGCCGCCGCCGACGCCGCCCGGCTCTCCGCCGAGCTGCGCGCCACCGGCACCACCTCGGTGGAGCTGGACGGCGAGCCGGTCGCGCTCTCCCCCGAGGAGGTGATCATCACCGAGACCCCGCGCGAGGGCTGGGCCGTCGCCAACGAGTCCGGCGCCACCGTCGCCCTCGACCTGACGATCACCCCGGAGCTCAAGCGCCTCGGCGTGGCCCGCGACGCGGTCCGGCAGATCCAGGAGGCCCGGAAGAACTCCGGCCTGGAGATCACCGACCGGATCCACCTCCAGCTCGCCAGCACCGACCAGGACGTCCTGGCCGGCCTCACCGAGCACCAGTCGCTGATCGCCGCCGAGGTCCTGGCCGAGACGATCGGCCTGACCATCACCGACCCCGACGCCCCGCGCTTCGGCGACGAGGACCTCGCCCTGGAGTTCACCCTCCGCAAGGCGTAGCCGCTCCGCCCCTCCCCGCGCCCCCGGCCGCCGCGAGCGACGGCCGGGGGCGCGGGGAGGACGGCGGGAGCTCCCCGTCCGCACCGCGCCGCCGCAACCGCGAAGGGCGCCCCCGGCCGCGATGGCCAAGGGCGCCCTTTCGGTTGCGCGCTGCGGTCCTGCTAGTTGTCGCCGTCCTCGTCGATCAGGAAGCCCCGCATCGGCGCGGGAGCCTGCTGCATCGGCTGCGGCGGCTGCGGACGGACGGCCGCCATCGGCTGGGTCATGCCCGCCGGGGCCATCGCCCCGTTGCTGCTCGCGGAGCCGCCGCCGAAGGACGGGGCACCGGAGGAGCCGCCGAAGGAGGAGCCGCCGAACGACTGGTTCCCGCCGAAGGACGGGGAGGAGCCGAAGGACGGCGCCGGGGAGGACATCGCGCTGGCACCGGCGGGCGCCATCGACGACGCGGCCGGCGGCAGCGAAGCGGTGGCGGGGATCCGCGGCGGGGCGAGCGAGTCGTCCGCCTGCGACTCCAGCTGGCGCAGCTGGGTCTCCAGGTAGGACTTCAGGCGCGTGCGGTACTCGCGCTCGAAGGCGCGCAGGTCCTCGACCTTGCGCTCCAGCGTGGCGCGGGCGGACTCCAGCGAGCCCATCGCGACGCGGTGCTTCTCCTGGGCGTCCCGCTCCAGGGCGTCGGCCTTGGCGCGGGCGTCCCGCTCCAGGCCCTCGGCGCGGCTGCGGGCCTCGCCGACGATCTTGTTGGCCTCGGAGCGGGCCTCGGAGATGGCCTGGTCCGCGGTCTGCTGGGCGAGCGCCAGGACGCGGGCCGCGCTGTCGCCGCCGGGGGCCTGCTGCTGCATCGGGTTGCCCATCGGGCCACCCATCGGCTGGAGCTGCTGACCGCCCATCGGCTGCAGCTGCTGGCCGCCCATGGTCTGGCCCATCTGCTGCTGCATCGGGTTGCCCATCGGCTGCAGCATCTGGCCGCCCATCGGCTGGACCAGCTGCTGCTGGCCGCCCATGGTCTGGCCCATCTGCTGCTGCATGGGGTTGCCCATCGGGTTCCCCATGCCCTGCTGGTTGCCCATGCCCTGCTGGTTGCCCATGCCCTGCTGCGGGCCGGCGGGCAGCTGCGGGGCACCGGAGGGCAGGCCGAGCGGCTGGTTGCCCATGCCCTGCTGGTTGCCCATGCCCTGCTGGTTCCCCATGCCCTGCTGGGGGCCGGTGAGCTGCTGCGGGCCGCCGAGCTGCTGCGGACCGGGGCCCTGCTGGCCGGGCACCGGCGGGCCGGATATGGCGGCGGGGACGGGGGCGCCGGGGCGGCCGCCGTCCTGCGGGGCCTGCTGCTCCTTGCGCATGTTGGCCTGGTTCTGCGCGGCGGCACGCGTGGCGGCGGCCAGCTTGGCCCGCAGGTCCTCGTTCTCGCGCAGCAGGCGGGTCAGCTCGGCTTCGACCTCGTCGAGGAAGGCATCGACCTCGTCCTCGTCATAGCCTTCGCGCAGCCGGACGGTCGTGAACTGCTTGTTCCGAACGTCCTCGGGGGTCAATGGCATCTCTTCACCTCAACGTGATCGTCGGACCGGCATCCTGTCGCATCGTTCAGAACGACAGGCGCTGCACGAGCGAGATCAGGACATACACAATGATCATCAGTACGAAGAAGGACAGGTCGAGCGCCACGCCCCCGAGACGCAACGGCGGGATGAAACGCCGAAGAAGCTTGAGTGGCGGATCTGTGACAGTGTACGTGGCCTCCAGCACCACGACCATGGTCTTCCCAGGACGCCATGAACGGGCGAACTGGAACACCCAGTCCATGACGAGCCGGAAGAGCAGGATCAGCAGGAACACGGTCAGCACCCAGTAGAGCACCGAACCGAAGATCCCCATCGCGTCTCCCTCTCCCTGGCCGACGTTCCGTCAGTGACGCTCTGTCAACAGACCCACACGTGTGGTCGTGGGTTCGGGTCAGCTCTGGTTGAAGAACCCACCCTCGGCGATCCGAGCCTTGTCCTCCGCCGTGACATCGACGTTAGCAGGCGACAGCAGGAACACCTTCTGCGTCACGCGCTCGATACTGCCGTGCAGACCGAAGACCAGTCCAGCGGCGAAGTCTACGAGCCGCTTGGCGTCCGTGTCGTCCATCTCGGTCAAATTCATGATCACGGGGGTGCCGCCGCGGAACTGTTCCCCGATGGTACGGGCCTCGTTGTAGGTCCTCGGGTGCAGCGTGGTGATGCGGTAGGGCTCTCGTTCGTTGACGACCTTGGGCATGATCACCGGGGTGCTCTTCTCCAGGTTGCGGTGGCGCTCGGATGTGATGGACGACACGGGGGCCATCCGCGGCTGCTCCTGCCGGATCGGCACCGCGGCGGGCACCGGCTGGGGCGCGATGTGGGCCACGGGCGCCGGCTGCGGGGCGGGTGCGGCGGGGGCGGGGGCCGCGGCCCGGAGGTCCTCGGTCCGGCCGGTGCGGATCGGTTCCGGATCCGCGTCGTAGTCGTCGTCGGGGTCGTACCCCTGGCTGTCGTAGGTCTCGTCCTCGACCAGACCGAGATAGACCGCCATCTTGCGCATCGCGCCGGCCATGCTGCTGTCTCCTCCGCTCATGCGCCCACCGTGTCGCCCTGCGGATGCCGCGGTCCTCTTACGACCTGTCAGGCCGACGGTCCGTCAGACCGCGGAGTGTGCGCTCGGATGCGATCCACGGTTTACCAGCAGACTGATCATCTGCTAGGTTCTGTCCTATTTTGTCCTGCAGTCTGATCTACTTACTCGGTGACGTTACCCGAGCGGTGACCGCACTCCGAGCACCGCCGTACCGACGCGTACGTGTGTCGCTCCGGCGGCGATGGCCTGCTCCAAGTCCCCGCTCATCCCTGCCGAGACCATGGTTGCAGCCGGATGGGTCGCGCGTACGTCGCTTGCGATTTCCGCCAGCCGCGCGAAGGCGCGCGCCGGGTCGCCCGCCAGCGGGCCCGCGAGCGGTGCGACCGTCATCACACCGTCCAGTCGCAGCCCGGGCGTGTCGGCGATCTTCTCCGCCAGTGCGCGCACCTCGGCGGGGGCCACCCCGGCCCGGTGCTCCCCCTCGCCCGCCTCTTTGTCCAGGGCGACCTGCACCAGGCAGCCCAGCGGCGGGCGTTCGGCGCTGCGGACGGCCGCGGCCAGCGAGTCGACCAGCCGGGCGCGGTCCACCGAGTGCACGACGTCGGAGTAACGGACCACCGAGCGGGCCTTGTTGGTCTGCAACTGGCCGACGAAGTGCCAGGTCAGCGGGAGTTCGACGCACGACTCGGCCTTGGGGGCGGCGTCCTGGTCGCGGTTCTCGGCGACGTCGGTGACGCCGAGCCCGGCGAGCAGCGCGGTGTCCTCGGCGGGGTGGGTCTTGGTCACCACGATCAGGGTGACCTCCGCGCGCGGCCGGCCGGCCGCGGCGCAGGCGTCGGCGATCCGGCGCTCGACCACGTCGAGGTTGGCGCCGAGCTGCTCGTAGCGGGCGCGCTGCCCCTCGGTCAGCGCGGCGGCGAAGGCGGCTCCGCCCGGGAACGGACCGTAGATGTCGTTCGTCATGAGTGTGAGGGCCCCAGCCAGACGTAGCTCGCGAGTCGGCCGGTCCGCTGCTCCCGACGGTAGGAGTAGTGGTCCGGTGATTCGAGGGTGCAGACGGATGATCGGACCACATCCTGCACGCCCCCCTCGGCGAGCTGCGCGGCGACCCCCGCGGGGACGTCCAGCGCGGGGGTGCCCCAGGAGGTCTCGGCCCGCGCGGCCGGGACGAGCGCGGCGACCTCGGCGCGCATCGCCTCCGGCACCTCGTAGCAGCGGCCGCAGACCGCGGGGCCGACGGCGGCGCGGATCCGCTCGGGCCGGGCGCCCAGGGCGCGCATCGCGGCGAGCACCGCGGGGACGACCCCGGCGGCCAGGCCCGGGCGTCCGGCGTGCGCCGCGCCGACCACCCCGGCGGCGGGATCGGCCAGCAGCACGGGGGTGCAGTCGGCGGTCAGCACCGCGAGGGCCAGCGGGCGGTCGGTGACCACCGCGTCGACGGTCGGGGCGGTGCCCTCGGGCTGGCGCCCGGTCACCACCTCCACCTCGGCGCCGTGCACCTGGTTCATCCAGACCACATCGGCCGGATCCAGCCCCAGCTCCCGGGCCGCGAGGAAACGGTTCTGCTTGACGGATTCGGGCGAATCGCCCACTGCGCCGCCGAGGTTGAGCTCCCCGTACGGCGCGGTGCTCACCCCGCCCCACCGGGTGGTGGAGGCGAAGTGAGCACCGTGTCGGGAGAACGCGTGGATCACTTGAGGAAGTCCGGCACGTCGAGCTCCTCGGCGGGGCTCTCGACGTACGGCCGGTGCACCGGCTGGACCTGCGGCGGCACCGGCGGGGCGGTGGCCGTCACCGGGGCCGGGGTCTCGGCCGGGCGGGCCGGCTCCTCGGGGCGGGTGACCGAGCCGATCGAGCCGTAGGACGGCCGGCCGGCCGGGCGGTCGGAGCCGGCGGCCGGGGTCGAGGACGCGGTGGAGGCGGAGGAGGAGGTGGACTTCACCACCGGCTCGCGGACGATGGCCGGCGGCTGGCCGCCGTCGAACCCGGCGGCGATCACGGTGACCCGGACCTCGTCGCCGAGCGCGTCGTCGATGACCGCGCCGAAGATGATGTTCGCCTCCGGGTGGGCGGCCTCGCTGACCAGCTGGGCGGCCTCGTTGATCTCGAACAGGCCGAGGTCGGAGCCGCCGGAGATGGAGAGCAGCACGCCGCGGGCGCCGTCGATGGAGGCTTCCAGCAGCGGCGAGGAGATCGCCATCACCGCGGCGGCCTTGGCGCGGTCCTCGCCGCGGGCCGAGCCGATGCCCATCAGCGCCGAACCGGCGTCCGACATGACCGACTTGACGTCGGCGAAGTCCAGGTTGATCAGGCCCGGGGTGGTGATCAGGTCGGTGATGCCCTGGACGCCGGAGAGCAGCACCTGGTCGGCGGAGCGGAAGGCGTCCAGCACCGAGACCTGGCGGTCGGAGATCGACAGCAGCCGGTCGTTCGGGATGACGATCAGGGTGTCGACCTGCTCGCGCAGGCTGGCGATGCCGTCCTCGGCCTGGTTGGCCCGGCGGCGGCCCTCGAAGGTGAACGGGCGGGTGACCACGCCGATGGTCAGGGCGCCGAGCGAGCGGGCGATGTTGGCCACCACGGGCGCGCCGCCGGTGCCGGTGCCGCCGCCCTCGCCGGCCGTCACGAAGACCATGTCGGCCCCCTTGAGGACCTCCTCGATCTCCTCGCGGTGGTCCTCGGCGGCCTTCCGGCCGACCTCGGGGTTGGCGCCGGCGCCGAGGCCGCGGGTGAGCTCGCGGCCGACGTCCAGCTTCACGTCGGCGTCGCTCATCAGCAGCGCCTGGGCGTCGGTGTTGATCGCGATGAACTCGACGCCCTTGAGCCCGACCTCGATCATCCGGTTGATGGCGTTGACTCCGCCGCCGCCGATGCCGACGACCTTGATGACCGCGAGGTAATTCTGGGGTGCTGCCACGTCGGGGCCTCTCGCCTCGAATTTCCGGGTCGGCTCCCCTGGATTGTGAAGGCCGACGGATGTCGATGGGTGGGAAGCACGTGGTTCCAACCCGAACCCTAAACTTGAGGTTGAGGGTTATGGCTGTGCCCGTGTCACCTCGGTGTCGAGCACAGCTCGTTGACACAGGACAGTAGGTCGCAACCGGCGCGTGTTTCAACGAACACGCCGAGCTTCCCTTTTTCTTTTGAGCCTATGTGATCATCGACCCCTCGGTGAAACCGGGGTGACCACCAAGGGTCGGACCGGAGCCGTGGCTCCGTCAATACCGCCCCCGGGGACAGAACTTACCGGATCAACCCGACACCGCCGGGGCATCCGGCGCACTCACGTCGTAATTCGACGCCTTCTGACCGAGCAGTGCGGTCAGCACCTTCGCCTTGCGCGGGGTGTCCTCGGCGCTGCCCCAGCGGACCGTCGCGCCGGAGGCCAGCCGCAGCCGGATGTCGTCGTAGGAGTAGACCGTGAGCGAACCGGCCTGTTTCGCCACGTCCGGCGGCAGTCCGGCGGCCACCGTGATCGCCGAGCGGACCAGGGCCGGACGGTCGATGACCGCCACCGCGTCCTGGGCCGGACCGCTCAGTTCGAGGGCCACCACCGGGACCCCGGGCGGGGGCCCGGGCTCAGTGGCGAATTCCACACCCTCGGCGTCGACCTGGACGAAGCCGCCGCCGTCGCGCTGGATCGCCGCCACCGGTCGGCGCTCGGTCACCTTCACCCGCAGGGTGTGCGGCCAGCCGCGCCAGACCTCGACCGAGGCGACCCGGGGGACCTTGGCCACCGCGGCCCGGGCCGCGTCCAGGTCGACCCGGGCCAGCGGGCCGGAGGCGGTGTCGCCGAGCGCCCGCTCGACGTCCTGCTGGGTCAGCCGGCCGGAGTCCAGGCCCTGGACGGCCACCCCGCGGACGTCCAGCACCGAGGAGAGGAACACCGTCCAGCCGAGGCCGCCGAGCACCAGCGCGCCCAGCGCGACCAGCACCACGACGCCTCGCCGGGACAGCCGGAGCCGGGTCGGACGGGCGGTTTCGCCGTCCTCCCCGAGCTCCTCCTCGTACTCCTCGTCAGCCACGGCGCCGGCCGCTGCGGCTGGCCTCGATCGCCTCGTACACCATCTGCACCAGCAGGTCGTCGGCGTCCCGGCGGCCGAACTCGGCGGCGGCGCGCGACATCTCCCACAGCCTGGCCGGGTCGGTCAGCACCGGCAGCACGTTCTTCAGCACCCAGTCCGGGGTCAGCTCGGCGTCGTCGACCAGCAGGCCGCCGCCCGCCTTCACCATCGGCTGGGCGTTCAGCCGCTGCTCGCCGTTGCCGATCGGCAGCGGAACGAACGCGGCCGGCAGGCCGACCGCGGCCAGCTCGGCCACCGTCATCGCGCCGGCCCGGCAGAGCATCATGTCGGCCGCCGCGTACGCCAGGTCCATCCGGTCCAGGTACGGCAGCGCCCGGTACGGCGGCATGCCCGGGATGTCGTCGATGGTCGGCAGCTCGTTCTTCGGGCCGACCGCGTGCAGGATCTGCACGCCGTACTGCTGGAGCCGGGGCGCGATCGCCTGCACCGTCTCGTTGAGCCGGCGGGCGCCCTGCGAGCCGCCGGAGACCAGCAGGGTGGGCAGCCGCTGGTCGAGGCCGAAGTAGTGCCGGGCCTCCGGGCGGACGGTGCCGCGGTCCAGGGTGGCGATGGTGCGGCGCAGCGGGATGCCGATGTAGCGGGAGTCGCGCAGCTTGGAGTCCGGGGTGGAGACCGCGACGAAGTCGCTGTAGCGGGCGCCGATCTTGTTGGCCAGGCCGGGGCGGGCGTTGGCCTCGTGCACCACGATCGGCACGCCGGCCCGCTTGGCCGCCAGGTAGGCGGGCATCGCCACGTAGCCGCCGAAGCCGACCACCGCGTCCGCGTTGACCCGCTCGATGACCTCCTGGGCGGCGCGCACGGTGCCGCGCAGCCGGCCCGGCACGGTGATCAGTTCCGGGGTGGGCTTGCGGGGCAGCGGCACGGCCGGGATCAGCGCCAGCTCGTAGCCGCGCTCCGGGACCAGCCTGGTCTCCAGGCCGCGCTCGGTGCCGAGGGCGGTGATCCCGACGGACGGGTCGTGCCTGCGCAGCGCGTCCGCGAGCGCCATGGCCGGCTCGATGTGACCGGCGGTCCCGCCGCCGGCGAGTACGACATGCACCGAAATTCACCGCTCCCTGCGCGGCGGCCGGGCGGCCTTGCGCGCTGTGGTTTTCCTACCTGGCAGCACCCGGTCCAGGACTGGCCCGAACCGGGAGTTGGCCCCTTTTCGCCATCTGCGGGGCCGGGCAGCCAGCGCTGCCTTCGCCGCCGGGGAACTGCGTGCGAAGCACAGCAGCAGCCCGACGGCGCACATGGCCGACAGCATCGCGGAACCGCCGTACGAGAACAGCGGCAGCGGGACGCCCGCGATGGGCAGGAGTCCCAGCGCCGACCCCAGGTTGACCACGGCCTGAGCCATGATCCACGTGGTGGCGGCGCCCGCCGCGTACCGCACGAACGGGTCCGTGGTGCCGAGGGCCACTCGGATACCCGCGTAGCCTAGTGCCGCGAAGAGCGCGAGCACCGACAGCGTCCCCACCAGTCCGAGTTCCTCGCCGGTGGCGGCGAAGATGAAGTCGGTGTGGGCCTCCGGCAGCTGTCCCCACTTCTCCACCCCGGCGCCCAGCCCGGAGCCGAACGGCCCGCCCGCGGCCAGGGCGTACAGGCCGTGCAGGGCCTGGAAGCAGTCCAGGCTCGGGTCCGGCTTGGTGACGCCGACGCAGGAGAGCCGGCCGAGGCGGTGCGGCACCGTGATGATCAGCGCGGTGCAGGCGACCACCGCGATGCCGAGGGTGGCGGCGAACAGCCGCAGCGGGGCGCCGACCATCCAGAGCAGGCCGAACAGCATGGCGATCAGCACCATGGTGGTGCCCATGTCGCCGCCGATCATGATCAGCATCATCAGCACGACGGTGCCGGGCACCAGCGGGATCAGCAGGTGCTTCCACTGGTCGAGCATGTGGGTGCGCTGCTTGCGGGCCAGCAGGTCGGCCGCCCACAGCAGCAGGGCGAGCTTGGCGAACTCGGACGGCTGGATCTGGAAGAAGCCCAGGCTGATCCAGTTCCGGTTGCCGTTGATCCGCACGCCCACCCCGGGAACGGCCACCAGCACCAGCGCGCCCACCACGCCGAACAGCAGCGGGTAGACGGCCGTGCGCAGCACCCGGACCGGGGCCCTGGTCAGCGCCACCGCGATCGCGCCGCCGAGCAGCAGGGCGACCAGCTGCTTGCGGAAGAAGAACGTCATCGGCAGGCCGTACTCCACCACCACGCTCTGCGAGGCGGAGAACACCATCACCAGGCCCAGCACCACCAGCAGCAGCGAGGCGCCGAGGATCAGGTAGTAGGGCGTCAGCGGGCGGGCCATCAGGTACCCGAAGCGCTCCCGGGCGGCCCGGAAGCGGGCGACCGGCCCGGCGGACTTGAAGGTGGTGGTGGTCGCCGAGATCAGCTGGAGGCCCTGCGGCGGCTCCTTCTCCCTGGTCGGCACCACGGGCTCCTCACGGTTCGGGTCACGGTTCGGGGCACGGACGGGAACGCGCCGGGGTCCTCCGACGGCGAGGCCGCGCCCGGGGCGGTGAGCCGCCGGCGGGCGCGGCCCGGTGGTGCGTCGCTCAGGGCAGCAGCGCCCGGACGGCGGCGGCGAACTGGTCCCCGCGCTCACCGTAGTTGGTGAACATGTCCATCGAGGCGCAGGCGGGCGCCAGCAGGACGGTGTCGCCCTTCTGCGCGGCGGCGGCCGCGGCGGCGACGATCGCGGCCATCGCCCCGGCGCCAGTCTGGCCCGGTGCGGGCTCGAGGACCGGGACCTGCGGGGCGTGTCGTTCCAGCGCCTCGCGGATCAGCTGCCGGTCCTGGCCGATCAGCACGGCGGCCCGCAGCCGGGGCGCCGCGGCGGCGACCAGCTCGTCGAAGGTGGCGCCCTTGGCGAGGCCGCCGGCGATCCACACCACGGGCCGGTAGGCGGCCAGCGAGGCCGCGGCGGCGTGGGTGTTGGTGGCCTTGGAGTCGTCGACGTAGGTGACGCCGTCGACCTCGGCGACGTGCGCGATCCGGTGCTTGTCGGGGGTGAAGGCGCGCAGCCCGTCCCGGACGGCCTTGGGGTCGACGCCGTAGGCGCGGGCCAGCGCGGCGGCGGCCAGCGCGTTGGCGATGTTGTGCGGGGCCGGCGGGTCGATGTCGGCGACGGCGCCGAGTTCGGCGGCGGACGCGGCCCGGTCGGCGACGAACGCCCGGTCCACCAGCAGGCCGTCGACCACGCCGAGGTTGGAGACGGCGGGGGCCTCCAGGCCGAAGCCGACGGCGCGGCAGCCCTCCTCGACGTCGGCCGCGCGGACCAGCGCCTCGGTGGCGGGGTCGGCCAGGTTGTAGACGCAGGCGACCTGGTTGCCCTCGTAGATGCGGCCCTTGTCGGCGGCGTACGCCTCCATCGAGCCGTGCCAGTCGAGGTGGTCGGGGGCGAGGTTGAGCACCGCGCCGGAGTGCACCCGCAGCGAGGGCGCCCAGTGCAGCTGGTAGCTGGAGAGTTCGACGGCCAGCACGTCGTACGGCTCCTCGGCCAGCACGGCGTCCAGCACCGAGACGCCGACGTTGCCGACGGCGGCGGTGCGCCGGCCGGCCGCGGTGAGGATGGAGGCCAGCATCTGGACGGTGGTGGTCTTGCCGTTGGTGCCGGTGACGGCCAGCCAGGGGGCGGGCTCGCCGGTGGCGGGGTGCGGGGTGCGCAGCCGCCAGGCGAGTTCGACGTCGCCCCAGACCGGGACGCCGGCCTCGGCGGCGGCGGCGAACAGCGGGCTGTCGGGGGCCCAGCCGGGCGAGGTGACGACCAGGGCGGTGCCCCCGGGCAGGGTGGCACCGTCGCCGAGGCGAACGGTGACGCCCTGTTCGGCCAGGGGGGCGGCCTTGGCGGCGAGGCCCGGGCCGTCCCCGCCGTCCACGACGGTGACGCGCGCGCCGAGTCCGTGCAGGACCCGGGCGGCGCTGATCCCGGAGAGGCCGAGTCCTGCGACGACGACCGGCAGTCCGGCCCACTCCGGGTTGTTCACTTGGTCACCCATCCCGCGTAGAAGAGTCCGAGTCCGACCGCGACGCACAGGCCCTGGATGATCCAGAACCGGACGACGATCAGGACTTCGCTCCAGCCCTTGAGCTCGAAGTGGTGCTGGAGCGGTGCCATCTTGAAAACGCGCTTGCCGGTCATCCGGAACGAGCCGACCTGGATGATCACCGAAAGGGTGATGATCACGAACAGGCCGCCGAGGATCGCGAGCAGCAGCTCGGTGTGGGAGACGATGGCCAGGCCGGCCAGCGCGCCGCCGAGGGCGAGCGAGCCGGTGTCGCCCATGAAGATCTTCGCGGGCGAGGTGTTCCACCACAGGAAGCCGAAGCAGGAGCCCATCAGCGCGGCGGCGACCACGGCGAGGTCCAGCGGGTCGCGGACGTCGTAGCAGGAGGCGGTGGCCTTGATCGCGTAGGCGCAGTTCTGGCCGTGCTCCCACAGGCCGATGAAGGTGTAGGCGCCGAAGACCATCACCGAGGCACCGGTGGCCAGGCCGTCCAGACCGTCCGTCAGGTTCACGCCGTTCGACATCGCGGCGATCATGAAGTAGGCCCAGATGACGAACAGCACCGGGCCGATCGACCACTTGAAGTCCTGCACGAAGGACAGGTGGTCGGAGGCCGGGGTCAGGCCGCGGCTGTCGCTGAACTGCATCGCCAGGATGGCGAAGGCGAGGGCGACGAAGGACTGGCCGAGCAGCTTCGCCTTGGCCCGCAGGCCCAGCGAGCGGCGCTTGACCACCTTGATGTAGTCGTCCAGGAAGCCGACCAGGCCCAGGCCGGTGGTCAGGAACAGCACCAGCAGGCCGGAGGCTCTGGGCATCTCGCCCGTTATCGCCTTGGTCGCGAAGTAGGCGATCAGGGTGGCCAGGATGAAGGCGATGCCGCCCATCGTGGGCGTGCCCTTCTTGCTGTGGTGCGCCTTGGGGCCGTCGTCCCGGATGTACTGGCCGTAGCCCTTCCTGGCGAGCAACTTGATCAGCGCGGGGGTGCCGAGCAGGGTCAGCACCAGGCCGATCATGCCGGAGAAGAGGATCTGCTTCACTTCGCGGCACCGTCCGCGAGCAGCGCCTCGGCGACCTTCTCCAGACCCACCGAACGGGAGGCCTTCACCAGGACCACGTCCCCCGGCCGCACCTGACTGCGCAGCAGCTCGATCGCCGCGTCCGCGTCGGACACCAGCACCGACTCCTCACCCCACGAACCTTCGTTCCTCGCGCCCAGTTCCATCCGGGCCGCCTCGCGTCCGCCGACCGCCACCAGCTTGGTGATGTCGAGCCGTACCGCGAGCCGTCCGATGGTGTCGTGCTCGTCGAGGCTGTCCTCGCCGAGCTCCCGCATCTCACCGAGCACCGCCCAGGTGCGGCGGCGCTCCGGGCCGGTGCCCGCCATCGTCGCGAGAGCCCGCAGCGCGGCCCGCACGGACTCCGGGTTCGCGTTGTAGGCGTCGTTGACGACGGTGAGGCCATCGGCCCGGTCGACCACCTCCATGCGCCAGCGGGACAGCGCACCCGCCTCGCTGAGTGCTTCGGCGACGCGGTCGACGGGCATCCCGAGCTCCACCGCCACCGCGGCGGCGGCGAGGGCGTTCGAGACGTGGTGCTCACCGTACAGGCGCAGCTGCACGGGTGCGGAACCGGCCGGGGTGCTGAGCGTGAACTGCGGCCGCCCGGTGGCGTCCAGGCGAACGTCCGTGGCCCGGACGTGCGCGTCCGGTGATTCGCCGAACAGCACGACGCGGGCCCTGGTGCGGCTGCTCATCGCGCGCACCAGCGGGTCGTCGGCGTTCAGGACGGCGACGCCCTCGGGCGAGAGCGCCTCCACCATCTCGCCCTTGGCCTCGGCGATGGCCTCGCGGGAGCCGAACTCGCCGAGGTGGGCGGTGCCGATGTTGAGGACCAGGCCGACGGTGGGCGGGGTGATGCCGGTCAGGTACTCGATGTCGCCCTTGTGCCGGGCGCCCATCTCCATGACCAGGTGACGGGTGGTCGGGCTGATCCGCAGCGCGGTCAGCGGGTGGCCGATCTCGTTGTTGTGCGAGCCGGCCGGGAAGACCGTCTCGCCGTGCTTGGTGAGCAGTTGGCCGATCAGGTCCTTGGTGGAGGTCTTGCCGGCCGAGCCGGTCAGGCCGACGATCCGGACGTCCGCGGACCGGGCGACCACGGCACGGGCGAGCCGGCCGAGGGCGACCACCACGTCGTCCACCAGGATCGCGGGCACGCCGACCGGCCGGGTGGCGAGCACCGCGACCGCGCCGTCGGCGACGGCCGCGGCGGCGAAGTCGTGGCCGTCGACGCGCTCGCCGTGCACGCACACGAACAGGCCGCCGGGCTCGATCTGCCGGTTGTCGGTGACCACCGCGCCGGTGATCGGCGCCTGCGGGTCGGCGCTGTCGAGGGTGCCGCCGACGGCCTGCGCGGCCTCGGCCAGGGTCAGGGCAATCACCGGTCTACCTCCATGAGCTGCTCGATCGCGGTCCGCAGGACCTGTCGGTCGTCGAACGGGCGGACCTCGCCCTTCACGTACTGGCCCAGCTCGTGGCCCTTGCCCGCGACCAGCACGGTGTCGCCGCTGTGCGCGCGGGCGACGGCGAGCGCGATGGCCTCGCTCCGGTCGGGGACGGCGAGCACCTCGCCGCGCTCCTGCTCGGGCACCTCGGCGGCGCCGGTGAGCATGGTGGCGAGGATCGTCAGCGCGTCCTCGGAGCGCGGGTTGTCGCTGGTGAGGACGGCGGTGTCGGCGAGCCGGGCGGCGATGGCGCCCATCGGGGCGCGCTTGTACGGGTCGCGGTCGCCGCCGCAGCCGACGACGACGTGCAGCCGGCCCTTGGTGACCTCGCGCAGCGAGGCGAGCACGGAGCTGAGCGCGTCCGGCTTGTGGGCGTAGTCGACCACGGCGACGTAGTCCTGGCCGGCCTCGACCTTCTCCATCCGGCCGGGCACCCCGGGGACGGCGGCCACCCCGGCCACCGCGGCGGCCAGGTCGACGCCCGCGGTGACCAGCACGGTGATCGCGCCGAGCGCGTTGGAGACGTTGAACGGGCCGGGCAGCGGCACCGAGGCGTCGGCCTGCTCGCCGTTCGGGCCGACCACCCGGAACGTCGAGCCGGACGGGCCGGGCTGGACGTCGACGGCCCGCCAGTCGGCGGCCGGGTCGCCGGACGCGGAGAAGGTGGTCATCGGGATCCGGGCCTCGCCGGCCAGCCGGCGGCCGTAGGAGTCGTCCCGGTTGGCCACGCCGTGGCGGGACTTGCCGGGCTCGAACAGCCGGGCCTTGGCCCGGTAGTAGTCCTCCATGTCGGGGTGGAAGTCGAGGTGCTCCGGCGTCAGGTTGTTGAACAGCGCGACGTCGTAGACCACGCCGTCGGTGCGGCCGTACACCAGCGCGTGGCTGGAGACCTCCATCACCACCGCGTCCGCGCCGGCCTCGCGCATCACGCCGAGCACGGCGTGCAGTTCGGTGGCCTCGGGGGTGGTGCGCTCGGACTTGACCCGCTCCTCGCCGACCCGCATCTCGACGGTGCCGATCACGCCGGCCAGCCGGCCGGCCCCGCGCAGGCCGCCCTCCACCAGGTACGAGGTGGTGGTCTTGCCGTTGGTGCCGGTCAGACCGATCATCAGCATGCCCTCGCTGGGCGCCCCGTAGACCGCGGCGGCCAGCGCGCCCATCACCTCGCGCGGGCTGTCCACCACCAGCAGCGGCAGCCCGGTGCCGGCGGCGAGTTCGGCCCCGGCGGCGTCGGTGAGCACCGCGACCGCGCCGGACGCGGCGGCCGCGTCGGCGAACGCCGCGCCGTGGTGGTTGGCGCCGGGGAAGGCCACGTACACGTCGCCGGGCCGCACCGCCCGGGAGTCGTGGGTGACGCCGGTGACTTCGCGCGCGGCGCTCTCGGGGGCCTCGACGGGGGCCAGTCCGAGCAGCCGGGCCGCCTCGGCGAGGGGCAGCGCGGCGGTACGGCCGGGACGGGGCGGGCTCGCGGGGGTTTGATCGGGTTTCGGCACGGCCGGAAGGCTATCGGCCCCGCGCCCCCCGGGGCCAAACCGGGCCTGCTCCGTGACGCTGCTCACAGGGCGCTGCGCGCGCCGGGGGGTGTCGCTCATCTCAGGGCTTCCAGTCGACGGGCAGGTTCGGCGCCTCGCTGCCGCTCGGCGGGACCTGGAGGGTCTTGAGGGTGAACTCCATCACCTGCTTGAAGACGGGCCCGCACAGCTGCCCGCCGAAGTGGCCGTTGACCGGGTCCTGGATGACGCAGGAGACCGTCACCCGGGGCTGGTCGGCCGGTGCGAAGCCGATGAAGGAGGCGGTGTACCCGGAGTACTTGCCGGTCTTCGGGTCCACCCGGTTCGCGGTGCCGGTCTTGCCGGCCACCCGGTAGCCCGGGATCTTCGCGGTGTTGCCGGTGCCCTGCTCGTCGGTGACGACGGACTCCAGCATCTCGGTCAGCGTCTTCGCGGTCTGCTCGGACACCACCCGGTTCTGCGCCCCGGCGGGCGCCGGGGTGAACTTCCCGTCCGGCCCGGTGGTCCCGGCCAGCAGGCTCGGGGCGACCCGCACGCCGCCGTTGGCGATGGTGGAGAACACCGAGGTCGCCTGCAGGGCGTTCACCGACAGGCCCTGGCCGAACGGGATGGTGTACTGCTGCGAGCCGTTCCAGTCCTCGGGCTTGGCCAGGATGCCGCGGGTCTCGCCGGGGAAGCCCAGGCCGCTGGGCTTGCCGATGCCGAACCGGTCCAGGTAGTCGGCCAGCACCTTGTTGGACTCGGCCTGGGTGGCGCCCAGGTGCTCGGCCGCCTCGATGGTGCCGATGTTGGAGGACTTGGCGAGCACGCCCGCCAGGGTCAGGTACCAGGTCTCGTGGTCCACGTCGTCGTGGAAGACCCGGTCCGCCCGCTGCAGCGTGTTGGGCACCTCCACGTGGGTGTCCCAGTCGGCCTTCCCGGTGTCCAGCACCGCCGCCATGGTCATCAGCTTCGCGGTGGAGCCCGGCTCGTACGCGTCCTGGAGGGCGGCGTTGCCGAGCTGGTCGGCGCGGGCCGAGGCCAGGTCGTTCGGGTCGAAGCCGGGCGAGGTGGCCATCGCCAGCACCTGGCCGGTCTTCACGTCCTGGACGATCACGTAGCCCTTCTCCGCCCCGGCGTTGGCGACCTGGTCGGTGATGGCGCGCTGGGCGGCCCACTGGATGTCCGGGTCGACGGTCAGCCGCAGGTCGCTGCCGGGCACCGGGTCCTGCCGGGCGCCGCCCGCGGTGGCGACCCGGTTGCCGCCCGCCGAGGCGTAGGTGGAGTGCCCGTCCTGCCCGGCCAGCTGCTGCTGGTACTGCAGCTCCAGGCCGCCGGTGCCGACGCCCTCGGCGTTGACGAAGCCGACCAGGTTGGAGCCCAGGCCGTTCGCCGGGTAGCTGCGCCGGGTCGACTGGTCCCAGAACAGCCCGGCCAGCGGGTTCACGCAGGCCGGGTCGAGGAACTGCCGGCCGCCCTTGTCGGCGGGCTTCTTGAGCAGTTGGGCCTGGGCGCGGCAGGCGGCGGTGTCCACCTGCTTGGTCAGCGAGGACTTCAGGTCGGCGATCTGGTTCTTCGCCTCCGGGGACTGCCGGGCCATCAGCAGCGCGTACTGGCTCTTCGGGTTCTTGCTGTTCGGGTGCAGCTTCTCGGCCAGCTTCTCCTTCGGCTGCCCGAGGATCGGCGCCAGCAGCGCCGCGGCCTGCTCCGGGGCGTCCGGCAGGTGGGTGAACTCCGGGGTGAACATGGTCGGGTCGGCGGTGATGTCGTACGCGTCGACCGAGGTGGCCAGCACGGTGCCGTCCGCGGCGGTGATCGAGCCGCGCTCGGCGGGCAGCGCCACCCGCACGTACTTGTTGGCGCCCGCGGCGGCCGCCAGCGCGTCGGAGTCCAGCAGCTGCAACTGCACCAGCCGGCCCGCGAAGACCGCGAAGACCAGCAGCAGACAGACCGTCACCAGCCGCAGCCGGCGGCGCGGGTCGGCCAGCTTGATGGTGCGCGGCCCGGACGGGGCGGGGCGGCGCGGCGGGGCCGGGCGGCGGGCCGGGCGGGCGCTGGGGCGCGGCGGGCGACCTCGCGGTGCCCGGCGGCGGCCCGCGGCCGGGACGGGCGGGCCTGAGCGCCGTCGGCGGTGCGGCGCGGTTCGCCGACCCGGCGGCGCGGCGGCTGCTCGGCGGGCGGCCGGAGCCGGACGTGCCGGAGCCCGGCCGGGGCGCGGCGGAGCGGCCGGCGGCCGAACGGCCAGAACCGGAGCCGGCGGCCGGACGGCCGGAGCCCGCGCCGGAACGGCCCGAGCCGGTGGGCGGGGTGCGGCGCGGGCGGGGGCGTCGCCGGGCGGGCGGCTCACCGCCAGCCCCGGCGGACGCGGACGGGTTGCCGGAGGCGCCGGGCGAGGAGCCGGCCGGCGGGGCGGGGGCGAGGTCGATGCCGGGGGCGGGGCTCGCGCCCGGCGCGGGCGAGGCGGACCCGGCGGCGGACGCGGACGCGGACCCGGAGGGGTCGGCGGCGCTGGGCCGGGGCACCGGCGGCTTGTCCTCGGCGGGCCTGCCCTTGCCGGTGACCGTGCCGTCCGGGTTGAGGAAGGCCGGGTCGCCGCCGGGGACCATGCCGAGCTCGCGGGCCCGCTGCTCCAGCGCGTCGGGCGCGGACTGCTCGGCGATCTGCTGCTGCAGGGTCTGCTGCTGGTCGGTGGCCTCGGTGGTCTGCCGCTTGAGCCGGGAGAGCGTGAACGACCCTTCGTTCAGGGCGGTGTTGAGCATCAGCAGCCCGAGCAGCCCGGCCGACAGCAGGGCGACCACCAGCACCGCGAACGGGGTGCGCCCCCGCATCGAGCGCGCCCCGGGCCGGACGGTGATCCGCGCCCTGCCCCCCTGCCCGGGGACGCTCCCCCGGGTCCGCTCGCCGGCCACCGGCACCGCTCCACTCCCCTTCGCTCCGCTGTTCCCGGCGGCTGGCTACCTCCGGGTCCGTCTGATCCTCTCCGCCACCCGCAGCCGCACGGGCGCGGCGCGCCGGTTCTCCTCGATCTCCTCCTCGGTGGCCAGTTCGGCACCGCGGGTGAGGAGTTTCAGCCAGGGCTGGAGATCCTCGGGGATCACCGGCAGGCCCGGCGGGGCGGTCGAGGTGGCACCGGCCTGGAGGTACTGCTTGACCAGGCGGTCCTCCAGCGACTGGTAGGACATCACGACGATCCGGCCGCCCACCGCGAGGGCGTCCAGCGCGCCGGGGATGGCCCGGTCCAGCACCTCCAGCTCGCCGTTGACCTCGATCCGCAGCGCCTGGAAGGTCCGCTTGGCCGGGTTGCCGCCGGTGCGCCGGGTGGCCGCCGGGATGGCGTTGCGGACCAACTCCACAAGACGAGCGCTCGTGGTGAACGGTTCCCGCTCGCGTTCCCGCAGAACGGCGGAGGCAATCTTCCCGGCGAACCGCTCCTCGCCGTACACCTTGAGGATCCGGGCCAGGTCGCCGTGGCCGTAGGTGTTGAGCACCTCGGCGGCGGAGATGCCGCGGGTCTGGTCCATCCGCATGTCCAGCGGGGCGTCCTGGGCGTAGGCGAAGCCGCGGTCGGCCTCGTCCAGCTGCATCGAGGAGACGCCGAGGTCGAACAGCACGCCGTGCACCTCGGGGACGCCCGCCTCGGCCAGGACGCGCGGGATCTCGTCGTACACGGCGTGCACCAGGGTGGCCCGGTCGCCGAACCGGGCGAGCCGCTCGGCGGAGAGCTCCAGGGCCTGCGGGTCGCGGTCGACGGCGATCAGGCGGACGTCCGGGAAGCGGGTCAGCAGGGCCTCGCTGTGGCCGCCCAGGCCCAGGGTGGCGTCCACCACGACGGCGCCGGGCGCCGAGATCGCCGGAGCGAGGGCGTCCAGGCAGCGCTCCAGCATCACCGGGACGTGCCGGGGGGCGGGGCTGTCGGTACTCATACGGGGGCGGGGCCCTTCCTCAGGTGCGGTGTGGCCGGGCCATTCTCGCGCACCGGGCCGGCCGGGACGCACGCCGCCCGTGGTCCCCGCCCGCTCGCTCGGGGGAAGGAGCGACCGCCCGGCACCGGGGAAGGTGCGCCAGGTGGGCACGGAGCGGGAGGAGGCCACGGGCTGCGTGCGGGCCGGCCGGCCCGGCGCGGAGGGCGGCCCGCCCGCCCGGTCGCCGGGCGCCGTCCGCCGTGCTCCACTGCGCCTGCAGCCTATCGCCCGCGCCCGGCCAGTCAACGCCCCGCTCCGGCGCACCACCCGGCCGGCCGTATCGGTTTGCGCAGGTCGGGCCGGTGCCGGGCGGCCGAAGGGGGTGGGGCGCGGGGCCCGGCGGGTGCGCCGGGCGAACCGGGGCGAAGCCGTTCGAACGTCCCCGGCGGGCCGGGCCGGACGGCGGGGGCGGCCGGCCGCCGGGGCGTCCGCCCCGTGAGATCCGCCCGCCGCGCCGAAACCGGCGGGGGCCGCTCCCCGTCCCAAACCGGGACAGCCTTCGCGTTGTCGCCCGGCCGGGTGACTTCTGGCCGTGCGACAGGGAAGAATGCGCCAAGTATTCGGGGTGGGCCGGGCTCGAACCAGCCGCCCGGCGACTGTGCACATGGGAGCTTACGGGTGACGACCATCAACGGACAGGGCACGGAGCAGCCGGAGTCTGGCCGCTACGACCGGCGGGAACCGGCCGGGATGGCGGAGCTGGCGGCGGTGGTCGACCGGGTCCGGAAGTCCGTGGAAAGCGTGATCGAGGGCAAGCCGGAGGCGGTCCGGATCGCCCTGACGGTGCTCCTCGCCGAGGGCCACCTGCTGCTGGAGGACGTGCCGGGCGTCGGCAAGACCATGCTCGCCAAGGCGCTGGCCCGCTCGGTGGACTGCACGGTGCGCCGCATCCAGTTCACCCCCGACCTGCTGCCGTCCGACGTGACCGGCACCAACGTGTTCGACCAGCACCAGCGGGACTTCGAGTTCCGGCCCGGCGCGATCTTCGCGCAGATCGTGGTCGGCGACGAGATCAACCGGGCCTCGCCGAAGACCCAGTCCGCGCTGCTGGAGTCGATGGAGGAGCGCCAGGTCACCATCGACGGCACCACGCACGAGCTGCCCTCGCCGTTCATGGTGATCGCCACCCAGAACCCGGTGGAGATGGAGGGCACCTACGCCCTGCCCGAGGCGCAGCGCGACCGCTTCATGGCCCGGATCTCGATCGGCTACCCCAGCGCCGAGGCCGAGTTCGCGATGCTCGACCTGCACTCCGCGGCCAACCCGCTGGACGACCTGCAGCCGGTCGCGCACGCCTCCGACCTGCTCAAGCTGATCGACCTGGTGAAGACCGTCTACGTCTCCGACCCGGTCCGCCGCTACGCCGTCGACCTGGTCGCCGCCACCCGCACCAGCCCCGAGCTGCGGCTCGGCGCCTCCCCGCGGGCCACCCTGCACCTGGTCCGGGCGGCCCGCGCGCACGCCGCCCTGGACGGCCGCGACTACGTGCTCCCGGACGACATCCAGGCGCTCGCCGCCCCGGTGCTGGCGCACCGCCTGCTGCCGACCTCGGAGACCCAGCTGAGCCGCCGCACGGTCGAGCAGGTCGTGCTCGACCTGGTGGCCCGACTGCCGATCCCGCGCCCGCAGGGCCGCTGAGGTGGCCCGCACCGCCCGCGCCTCCGGGGTGCGCGCCGCGCTGCGCGGACTGACCACCCGGGGCCGCTCCTTCCTCGCGGCCGGGCTGACGGCCGCGGTGTGCGCGTTCGTGTTCGGCCAGGCCGCGCTGCTCCAGGTCGGCGTGCTGCTGGCGGCGCTGCCGCTGGCGGCCGCCGCGCTGCTGGTGCGCACCCGCTACCGGGTGGCCTCCGGCCGCCGGCTGAGCCCGCACCGGGCCGCGGCCGGCCAGGAGGCCCGGGTGCACCTGCGGCTGGACAACGTCTCCCGGGTGCCCACCGGCCTGCTGCTGCTGGAGGACAAGGTCCCGTACGTGCTGGGCCCGCGCCCGCGCTTCGTGCTGGACCGGGTCGAGCCGCGCGGCTTCCGCGAGGTGTCCTACCGGGTCCGCTCCGACCTGCGCGGCCGCTACCCGCTGGGCCCGCTGCAACTGCGGCTGTCCGACCCGTTCGGGATGTGCGAGCTGACCCGCGCGTTCAGCGCCGCGGACGTGCTGACCGTCGTCCCGCAGGTCCAGGACCTGCCGGGGGTCCGGCTGCCCGGCGAGTCCGGCGGGCAGGGCGACTCCAACAGCCACTCCCTGGCGCTGGCCGGCGACGACGACGTCATCCCGCGCGAGTACCGGCACGGCGACGACCTGCGCCGGGTGCACTGGAAGTCCACCGCCCGGTACGGCGAGCTGATGGTGCGCCGCGAGGAGCAGCCGCTGCAGGCCCGCGCCACCGTGCTGCTGGACACCCGGGAGACCGCGCACCGCGGTTCCGGCCCGGCGTCCTCGTTCGAGTGGGCGGTGTCCTGCGCCGCCTCGGTCGCGGTCGACCTGGTGCAGCGCGGCTACCGCACCCGGCTGCTCACCGACACCGGCTCCTCGGTGCCCGACACCGGCCCCGGTGGCGGCGGCACCAGCGCGGCCGAGTCGGTCGGCATGCTGCTGGACGCGCTGGCCGTGGTCGAGCACTCCGACGGCGGCACCCTGGCCCGGGCCGAGGAGGTGCTCCGGCTCGGCGGCGAGGGCCTGCTGGTGGCGGTCGTCGGCGAGCTGGACGAGGAGCAGGTGGAGCGGCTGGCCCGGCTGCGCCGGCGCACCGGCGGCGCCGTCGTGCTGCTGCTGGACACCGGCACCTGGTCGGGCCTGCGCCACCTGCTGCCGGACAGCGCGGACGAGCAGGTCGAGAGCCGCGTGGCCCGGCTGCGCGAGTCCGGCTGGACCGTGCTGCCGGTGCGGGCCGGCGACTCGCTGCCCGCCCTGTGGCGGGCCGCGGACCGCACCCAGAACAACACCGTTCCCTACCGAGACGAGGTCGGCGCTTGACCACCCGGGCCAAGTTGACGCTCTGCGCGGCCCTGGCCACCGCCCTGGCCGCGCTGTGCCTGTCCCCGCTGTTCCAGGACGCCTTCGCACTGGCCCCGCACGGGCTGCTGATGGTCGCCGTCGCGGCCGGCGCCGGCGCCGGCCTGCGCGCCCTGCCGCTGCCCCGGGCCCTGGTGCCGCCGCTGCAGCTCGTCGTGGTGCTGTACGTACTGATGCTCACCACCGTGCAGTCCTCGATGAGCGCCGGCCTGCTGCCCGGCCCGGGCGCACTGGACGCGCTCTCCTCGCTGCTCAGCCGGGGCGGCACCGACATCCAGGCGTACGCGATCCCGGCCCCGGCCACCGACGGCCTGCGGCTGATCGTGGTCGGCTCGGTCGCCCTGGTGGCCGTGCTGGTCGACGCCCTGGCGGTCACCTACCGCCGGGCCGCGGCCGCGGGCCTGCCGCTGCTCGCCCTGTACTCGGTGGCCGGCGGCCTGGCCGAGTCGCCGGGCGGCATGTGGCTGTGGTTCCTGTTCGCGGCCGCCGGGTACCTGGCGCTGCTCTACACCGAGGGCCAGGACCGGCTCACCCGCTGGGGCCGGGTCTTCCACGGCACCGGCCGCTCCGCCGTCGCGCTGTCCAACGGCGGCCGCCGGATCGGCGTGATCGCGCTGGCCGTCGCGGTGCTGGTGCCGGCGCTCGCCCCCGCGGTCGGCGGCGGCCTGTTCGACAGCCTGGGCGGCCACCACGGCGAGGGCACCGGCAACGGGAACGGCGGCAACGACGAGCGCTCGCTCAACCTGGTCGTCGCGCTCACCGCCAACCTGCGCTCCAGCGACGACACCGAGCTGCTGACCTTCTCCACCGACTCGCCCGACGCGGACCAGCTCTACCTGCGGATCGCCGAGCTCAGCGAGTTCAACGGCCAGGAGTGGGTGGCCGGGGAACAGAACCCGCAGCCGCTGCCGAGCAGCATGCCCGCGCCCGAGGGGCTGGGCCTGAACCTGCCCACCACCTCGGTCCGCACCAACATCACGGTCTCCGACCGGTTGAGCACCACCTGGCTGCCGATGCCCTACCCGATGTCCTGGGTGGAACTGCCGAACGGCTCGAACTGGCGCTTCGACCCGGTGGGGCGCACCGTCAGCGGCGTCAACGGTCAGAAGAGCAAGGGGCTGAGCTACACGGTGGGCTCGGTGGCCGTCAACGCCACCGCGGCCCAGCTGCGCGGCGCCGGGGCGCCCCCGGCCGACGTCAGCAAGCGCTACCTGGGCCTGCCGCCCAACCTGCCGTCGGTGGTGGCCGACACCGCCAAGGACGTCACCAAGGGCAAGACCACCCCGTACGACCAGGCCGTCGCGCTCCAGCAGTACTTCACCAGCGGCGGCTTCACCTACAACACCAAGATCGACTCGCGGACCGGGCCGGACGCCATCGCCAAGTTCCTCCAGGACAAGGAGGGCTTCTGCGTCCACTTCGCCGCCACCATGGCCGCGATGTCCCGCTCCCTGGGCATCCCCGCCCGGGTCGCGATCGGCTTCACCCCGGGCTCCGGCAACGGCACCGACCGGGTGGTGCGCAGCTCCAACTACCACGCCTGGCCGGAGCTGTACTTCAACGGCTACGGCTGGATGCGCTTCGAGCCCACCCCGAACCGGGGCTCCGCCCCGCTGTACTCGGTCCAGCAGACCGCGCCCAGCAGCGCGCCCAGCACCGCGCCCAGCAGTGCCGCGCCGAGCGCGCAGCCCTCCGCCCAGCCGTCCGCCTCCAGCGACTGCCCCCCGCAGCAGCACCGGCCGGGCGAGTGCGGCGACGAGGCCGCGCTGGTCGAGCACCGGACGACGACGACGCCCTGGTGGGAGTCCTGGCCGGTCCTGGTGGCCGTGCTCGGTGGCGTGCTGCTGCTGGCGGCGCTGGCCTTCCCGATGCTCTGGCGCACCAGGCTGCGCCGCCGCCGCCTCGGCGCCGGCCGCCACCTGTCCGGGGCGGACGGGCCGCGGCTCACCGACGAGCAGGTGCTCGCCGCCTGGGCCGAACTGGTCGACTCCGCCTGGGACCTGGGCATCCCGCCGGACGACGCCCGCACCCCGCGCAACGCGGTGCGCCGGCTCGCCGAGGACGCCCGGCTGGACGCCGACTCCGCGGCCGCCGCGGGCCGGGTCGCCCTCGCCACCGAGCGCGTCATGTACGCCCGCGAGTCCGACGCGCCCGCGCAGCTGGGCGGCGACGTCCGGGCCGCCCGGGAGGCGCTGCGGGTGCGCGCCACCCGCACCCGGCGGCTGCGCGCGCTGCTGCTGCCCGCCTCCGCGGTGCGGCTGTGGTGGCGCGCCCAGGACCGCGCCGCGGCCCGCCGGGAGCGCACGGCCGAACGGATGGCGGCGGTCCGGGCCGCCCTGGCCGGGCCGTTCCGGCGGCTCGGACGGCTGGGGCGGCTCGGGCGGAAGAAGAAGGACGGGTAGCCCCGCGGCCCGCCGGACCGCCGCGCCCCGGTGGTCCGGCGGGCTGGTCGTCCGGCGGGCTGGTCGTCCGGCGGGCTGGTCGTCCGGCGGGCCGGCGGATCGTCGGCCCGGCGGCCCGGCGGCCCGGACGGGCGCACGCGAAAGGTCCGCCCGGCGGGGGAACTCCCCCGCCGGGCGGACCACGTTGTGGTGGGTGCTGCTAGAGGCCGCTCTGTTCGTCGCGGCGGCGCTGCCAGCGCTGTTCCATTCGATCGACGACGCCGGACTTCCGGCGTGGTCCCGCGCTCTGTCGCGGGCCGTGCCCGGCCGGGCCGCGGCGCCACGCGGTGACCGCGAGGACCGCACAACCGAGCATCACCAGGAACCCGACCACGCTGACCCAGATGACCTGGGCGACCAGGCCGCCCATGAGCAGCGCGATGCCTGCCACGAATCCCGCCACGGCCAGGTAGACCCGCCGACGGGTGTAGGTGTGCAGGCCGGTTCCCTCGAGCGCTGACGCGAACTTGGGATCTTCGGCGTACAGCGCTCGCTCCATCTGCTCGAGCAGTCGCTGCTCGTGCTCCGAGAGCGGCACGGAGTCCTCCTACTCGTCGGTCGCGGGGCGACCGGTCCGCCACCCCTGGCTCGGGCCTGTGTGGTCCATATGCCCCACCGGTCTGGCCGTCATGCTTACCGGCTTTACCCAGATCATACGGTCCACGGCCGCGGTTCGGCGTGGTCAATCAGGCGTGGCTCGGGCCACCGCTCCGGCGGCCCGCACCCCTGCAACGAGCGGAGGGCCCGCTTGGTGCCCCCCGCGGCGGATCAGATCGCCTCGGCGAGCAGGTGGAGCTGGGTGGCGACGGCGTGGAAGGCGGGCTGCTCGGCGGCGGCCAGCTCCAGCTTGAGCAGGGCGTCGAGCGCGCCGGGCTCGGTGTCGACCAGGACGCCGGGGACGAGGTCGGCGAAGACCCGGATGCCGTGCACCGAGGCGACCCGCAGCCCGGCGCCGGTGGCCAGCGCGTCCAGCTGCTCGCCGGTGAAGCGGCGGGGCATCGGGTCCCCGGCGCCCCAGCGGCCGTCGGGGGCGTCCAGCGCGGTGCGGGCCTCGGTGAACTGGCCGGCCACCGCGCGGGCCAGCACCGCGCCGTTGCGGTTGGCGGCGAGCAGGCTGACCAGGCCGCCCTTGTCGAGGGTGGCGACCAGGTTGCCGAGCGCCTCGGCCGGGTCGTCGACGACCTCCAGGACGCCGTGGCAGAGCACCGCGTCGACCGATCCGGCCGGGACGAGTTCGGGCAGCGTCTGGGTGTCCCCCTGGACGGCCCGGACCAGCTCGGTGACGCCGGCCTCGGCGGCCCGGCGCTCCAGGGCGAACAACGCGTCGGGGCTGGGGTCGACCACGGTGACCCGGTGGCCCAGCCTGGCCACCGGCACGGCGAAGTTGCCGGTGCCGCCGCCGGTGTCGACGACCTCCAGGACCGGCCGTCCGAGCTCGGCGGAGCGCCGCTCCAGCGCTTCCCGCACCACCTCCCACACCACGGCGGTACGCAGCGCACTGCGGGGACGAGTCGGATACAAGGCGGCACCCCTCTTGGCAGGTCTTCCACGGCGGGAACGCCTCCACCTTATCCGCCGGGATCGACCGGCCGGGGCGCGGCGCAGCGCCGGACGGCAGGTACCGGACGTCAGGGGTGCAGGGCCAGGATCCGCTCCACGATGCGCAGGTACAGGGCGGTGTTGCGGATCAGGTCGTCCGCGTCCCGTTCGCCGGCGGCACCGGCGATGCCGGCCTCGGCGGCGGCCCGGCGGCGCGCCCCGGCCGCGAAGTAGGCGGCCCACTCGGCGAGCTCGGGGGCGACCTCGGGCAGCAGCTCCCAGGCCGGGCGGATCGCCTGGCGGCGGCGCGGGTGGCGCACCGGGCGGCCGCGGACGGCGAGCACGGCGGCGGTGGCGCGCAGCGCGGCGAGGTGGGCGGTGGCGTAGCGCTCCAGCGGGTCCTGTCGGCCGCGGGCGTGCACCAGGGTGCGGTGCGCGTGCCGGAGCAGTTCGAGTGCGGCCGGCGCGGCGGAGCCGCGGCGCAGCACCGGGTGGACGTCGCTGCCGCGGGAGGCGGGCAGGGTGGGCTGCTCGACGGCGGGTTGATCGACGGCAGGACGGACGACAGGCTCAGGACGGCTGATGGTCATGGGTCTCCCCCGTTCACTCCGGACCTTGCCCGGACCGGTCGGTCCGCGCATGCATCCATCGTGAACGGGGGGTCTGACAACTCGGGGTCCCCCGACCCCGTTCCAGTCGTCCCCCACGGCCGGTCTCCCCGGATTCCCCCCAGGGGGAGGGGCCGGGCTCCGCCGCCCCGTGTCGGCGGTGCCCGGCCCCCGTTCCGGCCGTTGGTCGCGCTCCGGGCCGTGGTGTCGACCGTCGTTCCCCCTGAACCCGACGGTCGGGCCCCGAGCGCTCCGGGTGGCTCCGCCCGGCGGCGGCCTTCCCGGTGCCCACCACTCTGCCGTCCGCCGGGGCCGCCGGGTATCCGTGCGGGTACTCAACCGGTGATCTGAGTACGGATACTCAGCCGCCCGCCGTTCGACCGCCCTCCCCCGCCCCGGGCCCGGCCCGGTACGGTGGCCGCGTCCCGCCCGAGGGCCGGGCGGACGCGTCGAAGGGGGCCGCCGTGGGGGCCGTTCCGCTGATCTTCACCAGCGGCTGGGCGAGCGGGATCAACGCGTACGCCGTGGTGCTGCTGCTCGGCCTGTTCGGCCGCTTCGGCGGGGCGGACTCGGTGCCGCCGGTGCTGGGGCGCACGGACGTGCTGCTGGCCGCCGGGGCGCTGTTCCTGTGCGAGGCGGTGCTGGACAAGATCCCGTACGTGGACAGCCTCTGGGACGCGGTGCACACGGTGGTCCGCCCGGTCGCGGGCGCGACGGTGGGCGCGCTGCTGGCCGCGCACGACCCGGGGTCGCTGGGCGAGGTCGCGGCGGGGGCGGTCGGCGGGACGACGGCGCTGCTCAGCCACTGCGTCAAGGCGGGCCTGCGGATGGCGGCCAACACCTCGCCCGAGCCGGCCTCGAACGTCCTGCTGAGCCTGGCCGAGGACCTCTCGGTGGCCGGCCTGGTGACGCTGGCGATCTTCCACCCCTGGCTGGCCGCCTCGGCGGCGGCGGTGCTGCTGGCCCTCGGCGTGCTGCTGGTGTGGTTCGCGGTGACCCGCATCCGGCGCTTCTGGCTGCGCCGCCGGGAGCGCCGGGCGCGTCGGCGGGCCGGCGGGGCGGTGGCGGCCGGCTAGCCCCGGCGGGCGGGGCCGACTAGGGCCCGGGGGCGCATAGGATCTTCTGCCATGGCTCGGATCATCGTCGTCGGCGCAGGCATGGGCGGTCTGGCCGCCGCTTCCCGGTTGGCCACCCTCGGGCACCGGGTGACGGTGCTGGAGGCCGCCGGGACGCACGGCGGGCAGGTGGGGCACCACCGCCGGGAGGGCTTCGGGTTCGACACCGGGCCGGGGCTGCTCGCGCTGCCCGCCGTCTACCGCGACCTGGCGCTGAAGACCGGGCGGGAGCCGCTGGAGCAGCTGGTCGCCCTGCGGCCGGTGGATCCGGAGAGCCGGCACCTGTTCCCGGACGGCACCGAACTGCTGCTGCCCAACGCCTCCCGGGACGGCGTGGTCCGGGCGCTGGACGCGGCGTTCGGCGCGGGGGCCGGCGCCCGCTGGGGCGAACTGGTCAACCGGGGCCGCACGGTGTGGGAGGCGACCCGCCGCCCGCTGCTGGAGGAGCCGCGCCCGGCCGTCGACCCGGCCGACCCGTACCCGGTGCCGCCGCGCCGCGGCCTGTCCCGGCTGCTGCCGCGCGGACGGCACACCCTGGCGGACGCGGCCCGCGAGCTGGGCGGCGGGCCGGGCCCGGCGGCGCTGCTCGGCGAGTACGCGCTGCGCTACGGCCTGGACCCGCGCACCGCGCCCGCCTCGGCGACCGTGCTGCCGTACATGGAGCAGTCCTTCGGCGTCTGGTACGTCGACGGCGGGCTGCGGGCGCTGGCCGACGCGGTGTTCGAGCGGTGCGGGAAGCGCGGCGCGGAGTTCCGCTTCGACACCCCCGTGCGGGCCCTGGAGCGGGACGGCGGGCGGGTGGTGGGCGTGCGCACGGACGCGGGGGTGCTGACGGCCGACGCGGTGCTCTGCTCCGTGCCCGGCCTGGGCGGCGCCGGGCCCGCCGCGCCTGCGCCGGGCCGGTTCACCGTGCTGCTGGCGCTGGACGGCGCCCGCCCGGCGGGCACCGCGCACCGCACCGTGGTGCACGCGGCGGACGGGGCGGCCGAGGCCCGCGCGGTCTTCACCGACGGCGTGCTGCCGGACCGCCCCACCGTGCAGGTGCTGCGGCCCGACGACCCGTCGCTGGTGCCCGGCCCGGACGCGGAGGCCGCCGTGCTGACCGTCACCGTGCCCGCCGGGCTCACCCTCGGCGACGCCGAACGGGACGCCTACGCCGGGGAGTTGCTCGCCCACCTGGCCGCGTCCGGCCTCGACCTGCGCCCCCGGCTGCGCTGGCGGGAGACCCGGCTGACCGCCTCCGTCCCGCCGCCCTCGCTGGCCGGCGGACACCTCGCGCCGGCCAACGAGCCCGGCCCGCCCGGCCTGTACCTGATCGGCGCGCACGCCCACCCGGGCGGCGGGCTGGCCCGGGTCGGGATGTCCGCCTCGATCACCGCCGGACTGCTCGGCCCAGCCTGACGGGGCGTCAGTACTGCTGCTGGTAGTACCAGTTCTGGTCCTGCTGCGGCTGCTGCTGCGGGACGTACGGCTGCTGGTACTGCTGCTGGGTGTACGGGTCCTGGTAGACCGGCTGCCCGTACTGGTCGTAGCCGATCAGCTGCAACTGCGGCTGCGGTTGCGGCTGTTGCGGGACGTACTGCTGCTGGTAGCCGTAGTCCTGCTGCTGGACGTAGCCGTACTGGGGCTGCTGCGGGACCTGGTAGGCGCTCTGGTCGTCGGCGTAGACGCCCGCGTCGAGCTGCTGGAACTCCTCGTACCCGGCGAACTGCCCGGCGTACGGGTCGTGGGCCTCGTACGGCTCGTCCTCGACCGGGCCGACCTCGCCGACCGGGACGACCGGCTCCGGGGCGGCGGCCGCGGCGGCCGTCCCGCCGGTGGCCGCGGCCAGCAGCGGGACCTTCGCCAGCGAACCGGGCAGTCGGCCGTCCGAGCGGCGCAGCGACCAGCCCACCGGGCGGCCGCGCCTGACCGCGCCCGTCACCATCAGCTGGCCGAGCCCGAAGCCGGCCGCGCCCGCCACTATCACCGGCACCGAGGAGGCCCGCATCCCGGCGACCACGCCGAGGAAGCCCAGCAGCGCGAGCGCCCGCCAGTGCAGCGGGGCCCGGTTCTGCAGCAGGAGTTCGGCGGTCAGCCAGAGCGCGACCAGGGCCAGCGCGCCATAGAGGAGCAGGTATCCGATGCCCATCCCCGCAACCTCCAGACGCCACCATCACCGCGCGGTTGCGGGCGACTGTACAGCCTCCGGACGGACACCACCTCATCCCGGGCACGGCCTTCTCGACGGGCCTGGACCAGCGCGTGCGCAGGCCTCCGCCCCGCGCGGCGGACTCCCCGCCGCCGGAGCCGGATCAGCGGGTGTGCAGGCCCAGGTTCTGGTAGATCTCCAGCGTCGAGGTGGAGTGGTTCAGCGTGATGAAGTGCAGGCCCGGGGCGCCCTCCGCGAGGAGCCGCTCGGCCATCGTGGTGGCGTGCTCCAGCCCCACCGCGCGGACGGCCGCCGGGTCGTCGACGACGGCCTCCAGCTTGCGGCGGAAGTCGTCCGGGAAGGCGGAGCCGGACAGCTGCGGGAAGCGCACCAGCTGGCGGCTGTTGGTGACCGGCATGATCTCCGGGATGATCGGCGTCTCGCAGCCGGCCGCGGCGACCCGGTCGCGCAGCCGCAGGTAGTCCTCGACCTCGAAGAACATCTGGGTGATCGCGTAGTCGGCGCCGGCCCGGCACTTGGCGACGAAGTGCCGGATGTCCTCGTCCCAGTTCTCCGAGCGCGGGTGCATCTGCGGGAAGGCCGCGACGCCGACGCAGAAGTCGCCGATGCCCTTGATCAGCTCGACCAGCTCGGCGGCGTAGGTGACGCCCTCGGGGTGGCGGACCCACTCGCCCAGCGGGTCGCCGGGCGGGTCGCCGCGCACCGCGAGCACGTTGCGCACGTTCTGGTCGGCGTACTGGCCGATGATGTTGCGCAGCTCGGCCACCGAGTGGTCGACGGCGGTGAGGTGGGCGACGGGGGTGAGCGTGGTCTCGGTGGCGATCCGCCCGACCAGGTCGACGGTGCGGCCGCGCGAGGAGCCGCCCGCGCCGTACGTCATGCAGACGAAGTTCGGTTCCAGGCACTCGACCCGGCGGATCGCGTCCCAGAGCTTGCGCTCGGCCTCCTCGTTGCGCGGCGGCATGAATTCGAAGGAGAAGGAGCGGTCGCCGGCCGCCAGCAGGTCGCGCACGGTCTGCGCGCGGTCGTTTCTGGTGGTGGGAATCCCGAGTGCCATGCTGGCAGGTTATCCGTCGGCGGCGCGGCCCGGACAAACAACGTCCATCTCCTGAGACGTCACTTGAGATTTTCGGCCAGCCGGTCGCGGGCCCGGTCGAAGGCCCCCGGCGGGCCCGGTCGCGGGCCGCCGGAGAGCGGGTGGAACGGCCCACCCTGCGCGGAGCGTTAATCTGACTGTCAGCCCCATCGATCCGGAGTCTCAGGTGCCCTCCTCCATCCGCCTTCCCCGCAACCCCGTCGACGCGGAGGACGTGCGCGACCGCGTGAACCGCACCCTCGGCACGTTCATGGTCGAGCGGGCGGCCCTGCTCTCCGGGATCTCCGACCAGCTCGGGCCGGTCTCCGACGCGCTGCGCGACTTCCTGCTGGACGGCGGGAAGCGGCTGCGCCCGGCGTTCTGCTACTGGGGGTGGCGGGCGGCCGGCGGCGCCGCGGACGAGCCCGGGATCGAGCGGGCGGCGGCCGCGCTGGAGCTGCTGCAGGCCAGCGCCCTGGTGCACGACGACCTGATGGACCGCAGCGACACCCGCCGCGGCCTGCCCGCCGTCCACCGCCGCTTCGAGAACCTGCACCGGGCGGGCGGCTGGCGCGGCGACCGCGAGCAGTACGGGGCGTCCGCGGCGGTGCTGCTCGGTGACCTGCTGCTGATCTGGTGCGACGAGCTGTTCCAGCGCTCGGGGCTGCCGACGGCCGCCGTGTCGGCCGCCAAGCCCGCGTTCGACCTGATGCGCACCGAGGTCATGCTCGGCCAGTACCTGGACGTGCTGGAGCCGGTCGCGGGCGACTCCACCGACGGCGGGGCGATCGACCGGGCCCGGACCGTCCTGCACTACAAGTCCGCGAAGTACACCATCGAGCGGCCGCTCCAGGTCGGCGCGCTGCTGGCCGGCGCCGCCCCCGGCCTGGTCGAGGCGCTCGGGAACTTCGGCCTGCCGCTGGGCGAGGCGTTCCAGCTCCGCGACGACCTGCTGGGCGTCTTCGGCGACCCGGCGGTCACCGGCAAGCCGGCCGGCGACGACCTGCGCGAGGGCAAGCGCACCCTGCTGGTCGCGCACGCCATGCGCGGCCTGGGCCCGGCCGACGCCGCCCACCTGGACGCCCGGCTCGGCGCGCCCGGCCTGGACGCCGGGGAGATCGCCGACCTGCGCGACCTGATCACCCTCAGCGGCGCCCCCGACCTGGTCGAGGCCCGGATCGACGCGCTGCTCGCCGAGGCGCTGGACGCCCTGGACGCGGCCCCGATCGCCGACGGCCCGACCCGCGAGGTGCTCCGGGCGCTGGCCGACGCCGCGACGGTCCGCAAGTACTGACGGGGGTCAGGCCCGCCGCCACCAGCGGCGCGCGGCCAGCGCCGCCAGCGCGGCCCCGCCCGCGTTCAGCAGCACGTCGTCGACCGAGGAGACCCGGTCCAGCCGCAGCACGTACTGGGCGAGCTCCACCAGCACCGAGCAGGCCGCGCCGAGCGCCAGCACCCGCCGCACCGAGGCGAGCGCGGCGAACCGCACCGGGGCGAGGAAGCCGAGCGCGGCGAACACCAGCAGGTTGCCGCCGATCTGGGCCACCGCGGTGGCGGGCGGGCCGGCCGCGACGACCTCCGCGATGTCGTGCAGCGGCACCAGGTTGACCCGGCGGCGCGGACCGCCCGGGTCGGCGCCGGGCAGCAGGATCATCCACACCCACGGCGCCGTCCCGTAGACCGCGCCGACCTCGGCCAGCGCCGAGCGCCGAGCCCACCCCGGCTCGACCCCGGCCGCCCGGCGGCGGCGGGCCAGCAGCCAGGCCGCCAGCACCGCCGCCGGCAGGGCGGCCGCGGCCAGGAAGACGATGCCGTTGACGGTGCCGACCCAGCCGTTCCACCCGGCGCGGTGGCCGCGGCCCAACGGCCGCTGGGCGAGGAAGGCGACGGCCGCCGCCGCGAGCAGCGCGGGAACGAGCAGGGCGGCCCGGCGGGTGCGGCGGGCGGGTGGCGCGAGGGGCTCCATGCCTGCACGGAGGGCGAACCGGGCCGCCCGGTTCCCGCCCGGGGGCCTGGCGCCCCCGCGTTCCGCCGGAGCGGGGACGGCCGTGCCGCCCGGCCGCGGCGACGGGACGGCCGCGCGGGGTTCCGGTCGCCGGCGGGACCTGCCCCGCAACCGGATCTCTCCCGTGCTCCGCTTCCGCCCCGTGCGGGGTCCGGCGGGGCGGGGCGCTCGACCGGCGGAGGAGCGCCCCGCCCGGAGGGCGCCTAGCGCAGGCGGGCGGCCAGCGCGGCCGCGGCCGCGCCGGGGTCCTCGGCGGCGGTGAGGGCGCGGACCACGACGATCCGGGTGGCACCGGCGTCCAGGACCTGCTGGAGGTTGTCCTGGTCGATGCCGCCGATGGCGAACCAGGGGCGCTCGGGGCGGCGCGCGGCGGCGTGGCGGACCAGGTCGAGGCCGGGGGCGGGCCGGCCGGGCTTGGTGGGCGTGGGCCAGACCGGGCCGGTGCAGAAGTAGTCGACGCCGGGCTCGGTGAACGCGGTGTCGACCTCGTCCTCGGCGTGGCAGGAGCGGCCGATCAGCACGTCCTCGCCGAGGATGCGCCGGGCGACGGCGACCGGCAGGTCGTCCTGGCCGAGGTGCAGCACGTCGGGCCGGGCGCCGTACGCGACGTCGGCGCGGTCGTTGACGGCCAGCAGCTTGCCGTGGCGGCGGGCCGCGTCGGCGAAGACCTCCAGGTGCTCCAGCTCCTGCTTGGCCTCCAGGGCCTTGTCGCGGAGCTGGACGACGTCGACGCCGCCCGCGAGCACCGCGTCCAGGAACTCGGGCAGGTCGCCCTGGGCCCGGCGGGCGTCGGTGCAGAGGTAGAGCCGGGCGTCGGCCAGCCGCTGCCGGGCGGTGGGCGCGGCCGTCACAGGGCCATGGCCTGGGCGCGGCGCTTCACCTCGGTGCCGCGGTTCTCGCGCAGGGCCTGGATCGGGCTGCCGGGCAGGGAGTCGTCCTCGGTGAACATCCACTCGAGGATCTCCTGGTCGGAGAAGCCGCAGTCGCGCAGCACGGTGAGGGTGCCGACCAGGTGCTTGACCGGGCCGTCGTCCTCGATGAAGTCGGCGGGGACCTGGAGGGACTTGTTGGGGCCGCGGCGGACGGCCAGCAGGGTGCGGTTGCGCACCATGTCGCGGACCTCGGTGATCACCACGCCCCACCGCTCCGAGATGTCGGGCAGGTACAGCCAGGCGGGGACCAGGGCGTCAATCTTCGGATCAATCTCGCTCACTCCCCCAGCCTAGGCGCTATCGGGCGGCGGCCTTCAACTGGACGGCGGGGTCGGCGGCGCGCGCCGGGTCCAGCGCGGTGCCGCGTTCGATCAGGCGGCGGCCCTGGGCCAGGTCGCGCGGGCGGTCGACGGCGAGCAGCGCGACCGGGACGCCGTCGCGCAGCCACAGCACCGTCCAGTCGGGGTCGGACGGGGAGCCGCGCCACAGCAGGTGGTCGGCCCCGGCGTGCCGGCCGGCGTACTGGACCGTCCGGCCGAACTGCTCGGACCAGAAGTACGGGACGGGGTCGTACGGGGCGTCGAGGGTGCCGAGCAGGGAGGCGGCGACGGCGGCGCCGGAGTGCAGGGCGTGGTCCCAGTGCTGGACGGCGAGCCGGGTGCCGGAGCGGGCGGAGGGGTAGGAGGTGCAGTCCCCGGCGGCGAGGACGCCGGGCAGGGCGGTGCGCAGCCGGTCGTCGACCGGGATCGTGCCGTCGGGGTCGAGGGCGAGCGGGCCGTCGGCCAGCCAGTCGGTGGCGGGGCGGGCGCCGATGCCGACCACGACCTCGTCGGCGGGCAGGTGGGTGCCGTCGGTGAGCAGCACCCCGCCGGCGGCGGCGCCGGCCACCGCGGCGGAGCAGCGCAGCTCGACGCCGGCGGCGGCGTACCAGTCGGCCATCAGGGCGCCGAGTTCGGCGGGCAGCGCGCCGGCCAGCGGGGTGGCGGCGGCCTCCACCACCGTGACCTCGCAGCCGAGCCCGCGGGCGACGGTGGCGGTCTCGGCGCCGATCCAGCCCGCGCCGACCAGCACGGTCCGGCGGCCGGGGGTGAGGGCGGCGCGCAGCGCGCGGGCGTCGTCGACGGTGCGCAGGGTGCGGGCGCCGGGCAGGTGGGGCAGGGTGCGCGGGGCGGCGCCGGTGGCGATCACCAGGGCGTCGTAGCGCAGTTCGCCGCGGTCGGTGCGCAGGACGCCGTCGTCGAGGCCGGTGGCGCGGCGGCCGGTGAGCAGCTCGACGTCGAGGCCGTGCCAGTCGATCTCGAAGGCGGTGGCGTCGGCCTTGCCGAGCAGGACGTCCTTGGAGAGCGGCGGGCGGTCGTAGGGGAGGTGCGGTTCCTCGCCGACCAGGGCGAGCGGGCCCCGCCAGCCCCCCTGCCGCAGGTTCAGGGCGGCCTGGGCGCCCGCTATGCCCGCTCCGACCACGACGACCCGGTCCGTTGCCCTCAGCTCAGCCACGCCGTCCACCCTACCCACCGCCGGGTGTCCGCCCCGGGCCCGCGCCTTCGGGTGCGCGGCGGCCCGGCGTTAAGGTGGGGGTGACTTCACTTCACACGGGAGCCCGGTGCACCGGGCTGAGAGGCGGGCTGTGGCGGCCCGCGACCGTCCGAACCTGATCCGGGTCATGCCGGCGAAGGGAGATCGAGCCGCTGTGGCACATTCCCGCGCGTTGGACGTGCTGGTGGTCGGCGGGGGCATCATCGGGCTGGGCGTCGCCTGGCGCTCGGCGCAGCGCGGCCTGGCGGTCGCGCTGGTCGATCCGTGGCCGGGCGGGGGCGCGGCGCGGGTCGCCGCGGGCATGCTCGCCCCGGTGACCGAACTGCAGTACGGCGAGGAGCCGTTGCTGCGCCTGGGGATGGCGTCGAACGAGCGGTACGCCGCGTTCGCCGCCGAGCTGACCGAGCTGACCGGGCTGGACACCGGCTACCGGGCCACCGGCACGCTGGCGGTGGCGCTGGACTCCGACGACCGCGAGGAGCTGCGCGAACTGCACGCCTTCCACGGCCGGCTGGGCCTGGCGTCCCAGTGGCTGACCGGCCGCGAGTGCCGCCGGCTGGAGCCGATGCTGGCCCCGGGGGTGCGCGGCGGCCTGCACGTCGCCGGGGACCACCAGGTGGACGGCCGCCGGCTGGCCGCCGCGCTGGTCGTCGCCTGCGAGCGCGCGGGCGTGGTGTTCCACCGGGCGGAGGCCGCCGAGCTGCTGGTCGAGGACGGCCGGGCGGCGGGCGTGCGGCTGTCGACCGGCGAGCGGGTGGCGGCCGGGCGCACGGTGCTGGCCGCCGGGTCGCGCAGCCACCTGCTGCCGGGCCTGCCGGCGGGGGTGCTGCCGGCGGTGCGCCCGGTCAAGGGCCAGGTGCTGCGGCTGCGGATGCCCACCGCGCACGGCCCGTTCCTGTCCCGCAACGTGCGGGCGGTGGTGCGCGGGCAGCACCTGTACCTGGTGCCGCGGGCCGACGGCGAGCTGGTGGTCGGCGCGACCACCGAGGAGCTGGGCCACGACACCACCGTCACCGCGGGCGGCGTCTACGAGCTGCTCCGGGACGCGCACGAACTGGTGCCCGGCATCACCGAGTTGCCGCTGCTGGAGATCGGCGCGGGGCTGCGTCCGGGCTCCCCGGACAACGCGCCGCTGCTCGGGCCGACCGCGCTGGACGGCCTGGCCGCCGCCACCGGGCACTACCGCAACGGGGTGCTGCTCACCCCGGTCACCGCGGACCTGCTCGCCGACTACCTGGCCACCGGTGAACTCCCGCCGCTGGCCGCCGACTTCACCCCTGACCGCTTCACCCCCAAGGTCCCCGCATGAACACCATCGCCCTGACCGTCAACGGCGAGCCGCGCACCCTGCCCGCCGCCACCACGCTGGACGTGGTGGTCGCCGAGGTGTCGGCCGCCAACACCGGCGTCGCCGCCGCCGTCAACGAGGCCGTGGTGCCCCGCAGTTCGTGGCCCGCCACGGCGCTCGGCGAGGGCGACCGGGTCGAGATCCTCACCGCCGTCCAGGGAGGCTGAACCATGGCTGACGACGCGCTGGTCATCGCCGGCACCACCTTCTCCTCCCGCCTGATCATGGGCACCGGCGGCGCTCCCAGCCTGGAGGTGCTGGAGCAGGCGCTGAAGGTCTCCGGAACCGAGCTGACCACGGTGGCGATGCGCCGGGTCGACACCGCCACCCAGGGCTCGGTTCTGGAGGTGCTCTCCCGCAACGGCATCCGGGTGCTGCCCAACACCGCGGGCTGCTACACCGCGGGCGAGGCGGTGCTGACCGCCCGGCTGGCCCGGGAGGCGCTCGAAACCGACTGGGTGAAGCTGGAGGTGATCGCCGACGAGCGGACCCTGCTGCCCGACCCGATCGAACTGCTGGACGCCGCCGAGACGCTGGTCGACGACGGCTTCACCGTGCTGCCGTACACCAACGACGACCCGGTGCTGGCCCGCAAGCTGGAGGACGTCGGCTGCGCGGCGATCATGCCGCTGGGCTCGCCGATCGGCTCCGGCCTGGGCATCCGCAACCCGCACAACTTCCAGCTGATCGTGGAGGCCGCGAACGTCCCGGTGGTGCTGGACGCGGGCGCGGGCACCGCGAGCGACGTCGCGCTGGCGATGGAGCTGGGCTGCTCGGCGGTCATGCTGGCCTCCGCGGTGACCCGCGCGCAGGACCCGGTGCTGATGGCGGAGGCGATGCGCAAGGCGGTCGAGGCGGGACGGCTGGCGCACCGGGCCGGGCGGATCCCGCGCCGCTACTACGCCGAGGCGTCCTCCCCCACCGCGGGCCTGGCCGACACCCGCGAGCGTCCGGCGTTCTGAGCCGCGCCCGCCGGGGCGAACCGACCACCGCCCCGGGGGCGTCCCTGCGGGCACGGGCCGGTCGCCGGTCCGCCCCGACATCCGGCCGCTCCCGGTGGGCGACCGGTCCGACCCCTACACTCCTCTGGTGGACATGACCCTCGACGACCCCCTGCACGGCGTGCTGCTCGACGGCCGCTACCGGATTGAGCAGCGGATCGCGGTCGGCGGCATGGCGACCGTCTACCGGGGCACCGACACCCGGCTGGACCGGACGGTGGCGCTGAAGCTGATGCACCCCTCGCTGATCGGGGACGCCGACTTCACGGCCCGCTTCATCCGGGAGGCGAAGGCGGTGGCCCGGCTTGCCCACCCGAACGTGGTGAACGTGCTGGACCAGGGCGCCGACCCGCGGGCCGTGTTCATGGCGATGGAGTACGTGCCCGGCCGCAACCTGCGCGACGTGCTGCGCGACCGCGGGGCGCTGTCGGTGCGGGCCGCGCTGGACGTGCTGGAGCCGGTGCTGGCGGCGCTCGGCGCGGCGCACCGGGCCGGCCTGGTGCACCGGGACGTCAAGCCGGAGAACGTGCTGATCACCGACAACGGCATGGTGAAGGTCGCCGACTTCGGCCTGGTCCGGGTGCTGGAGGGCGGCGACGCGACGGGCGCCTCGGCCACCGAGACCGGCCAGCTGCTGGGCACCGTCTCCTACCTGGCGCCGGAGCAGATCCGCCAGGAGCCCACCGACCAGCGGGTGGACGTCTACGCGGCGGGCATCCTGCTGTACGAGATGCTGACCGGCGCCAAGCCGCACACCGGGGAGCACGCCGCCCAGGTGATGTACCGGCACCTGCACGAGGACGTCCCGGCGCCGTCGCTGACCGCGCCCGCGGTGGGCCCGGAGCTGGACGCGATAGTGGCGGCGGCGACCTCCCGGGACCCGCAGGCCCGGCCGTGGGACGCGGTGGAGCTGCTGGCCGCGGTGCAGCGGGCCCGCCGCTCGCTGCCCGTCGAGCAGTTGGACGCGGAGCCGCCCGCCTCGACCCGGCCCACCCCGCGCTACAGCCCGGGCGAGGCCACCGCGGTGCTCGAGCAGCTCCCGCCGCTGGAGCGCACCAGCGTGCTGGAGGTCCCGCCGGAGCTGCTGCCGCCGGTGCGCCCGGTGGTGAACGACGACCCGCCGCGCGGCCGGCCGCGCCGCTCCCCCCGCTCGGCCTTCGGCCGCCACCCGGCGGCCTGGTCGGCGGTGCTGGTCGCGCTGCTGCTGGTGGTGGGCGGCGTGACGTACGCGCTGTCCAGCGCGGTGTACGCGACGGTGCCCAGCGTGCTGGGGCAGAACCGGGAGCAGGCGGCGGCGACGCTGGACCGGCAGGGCCTGCACGGCTCGTTCAGCGAGCAGTTCAGCGAGTCGGTGCCGAACGGCTCGGTGATCTCCACCGACCCGGGGGTGGGCGCCAAGGTCCGCAAGAGCGACGGGGTGAAGGTGCTGCTCTCGCGCGGCCCGGAGCGGGTGGCGGTGCCGGACGTGACCGGCCGTCCGCAGGCGGACGCCGCCAAGGCGCTGGGCGACGCCCGGCTGACGGCGGGCACCAGCCGCGAGGAGTACAGCGACACCGTGCCGAAGGGCTCGGTGATCTCCACCGACCCGGCGGCCGGCAGCAGCCAGTCGCCCGGCTCGCCGGTGGCGCTGACCGTCTCCAAGGGCATGCACGTGGTGCCGGACGTCAAGGGGATGGGCAAGGAGGACGCCTCGAAGGCCCTGCAGGACGCCGGGTTCGTGCCGGAGATCGCCGGTCTGATCCCGCTCGGCAAGGTCACCGGCCAGTCCCCCGCGGCGAACACCCCGGCGAAGCAGGGCAGCACCGTGACGATCACCATCAGCCTGTTCTGACGCCCGGCCCCGGGGGTTCAGCGCAGCGGGCCGTCCCCGGGCTGCTCCTGGTAGGAGTAGCGCTGCTCGCGCCAGGGGTCGGCGAGGTTGTGGTAGCCGCGCTCCTCCCAGAAGCCGCGCCGGTCGGCCCGCATGTACTCGACGGCGCGCACCCACTTGGGGCCCTTCCAGGCGTACAGGTGGGGCACCACCAGGCGGACCGGGAAGCCGTGCTCCAGGGTGAGGGTGCGGCCGTCGTGGTGGGTGGCGAGGACGGTGGACGGGTCGGCGAAGTCGGCCAGCCGCAGGTTGGCGCTGTAGCCGTACTCGGCCCAGACCATCACGTGGGTGACCGACGGGTCGGGCGGGACGAGGTCGAGGACGGTCTTGGCGGCGACGCCGGTCCACTCGTTGCCGAGCATCGAGAACTTGGTGACGCAGTGCAGATCGCCGCGGACGGTGGTCTTGGGCAGGGCGTGGAAGCCGGCGAAGTCCCACCTGGCCTTCTCCGCGTCGGCGGTGGCCCCGAACACCTGGAAGTCCCAGCTCTGCGGCTTGAACCGGGGCACCGGCCCGTAGTGCAGGACCGGCCAGCCGCGCTGCGGCCGCTGCCCCGGGGGGAGCCTCGGGTCAGTCGTCGGCTGCTGTTCCGGTTCGCGCTGACCCATGGTCCCCATGGTGACAGACGGCGGGCGCCGCACCACGGGCGCCCCCGTTGCGCGCCCCCGGGGAAATCCGCCGCGGCGGAGGGGGGGAACACGGGGCGAATCCGCGCGGGCGTTCGGGCGAGATACCCCCGAACGGCCCAATGCTTTCGACGTCACCGCAGCTCAGAGCGGTTCCGACGGGCCGGAAAGGGCGATCTCCGGGGCGGCTGTAAGCGTGAACTTACTGGAAGCGCACCCGTTCAACTGCCACGATTCGGGGCATCCGGACACCGACCGGAATGCGGACAGGAAGGCAGGCCATGCAGGGCGACCCCGAGGTCATCGAGTTCCTCAACGAGCAGTTGACCGCCGAACTCACCGCCATCAACCAGTACTTCCTGCACGCGAAGATGCAGGAGAACTTCGGCTGGACCAAGCTCGCCAAGTACACCCGGCACGAGTCCTTCGACGAGATGAAGCACGCCGAGATCCTGACCGACCGGATCCTCTTCCTGGACGGCCTGCCGAACTACCAGCGGCTGTTCCACGTCCGGATCGGGCAGACCGTCAAGGAGATGTTCGAGGCCGACCGGCAGGTCGAGGTCGAGGCGATCGACCGGCTGCGGCGCGGGATCGTGGTGATGCGCGCCAAGAACGACGTCACCTCGGCGAACATCTTCGAGGCCATCCTGGAGGACGAGGAGCACCACATCGACTACCTGGACACCCAGCTGGAACTGCTGGACAAGCTCGGCGAGGCGCTCTACATCGCGCAGCTGATCGAGCAGCCGGAGAGCTGAGCCGGAGAACCGGGCCGGAGGGCTGGGCCGAACGGGGGGGTCAGGCGGCCTTCGGGGCGACGGCGGGAGCGGTGGCCGGGTCGGCCAGGCCGAGCCGTTCGGCCAGCCGGGCGGTCGGGCAGGGGCGGGCGCCGTGCTCGCCGAGCAGCGCCTGGATGCGCCGCACGCAGGAACCGCAGTCGGTGCCGGCCTTGCAGCCCTGGGCTATCTGGCGCGGGGTGTTGGCCCCCTCGTCGATCTTCTGCTTGACCTGGGCCTCGGTGACCGCGTGGCACATGCACACGTACATGTGCGGCCCCTTCCACGATTGGTGCGGTTTACTGAGCCTTACCTTACCTGGCGCTCCGGGTACGAAAAAGGCCCCTCCGCCCGGAATCACCCGGAAGCGGAGGGGCCTTCGTCACATCGGGACCCTCGGGTCACCGGCCGCTCACTGGCCGCGGTACATCTCGGCGACCAGGAACGCCAGGTCCAGCGACTGGCTGCGGTTGAGCCGCGGGTCGCAGGCCGTCTCGTAGCGCTGGTGCAGGTCGTCGACCAGCACCTCGTCGCCGCCGCCGACGCACTCGGTGACGTCGTCGCCGGTCAGCTCCACGTGGATGCCGCCCGGGTGGGTGCCCAGCGCGCGGTGCACCTCGAAGAAGCCCCGGACCTCGTCCAGCACGTCGTCGAACTTGCGGGTCTTGTGGCCGCTGGAGGCCTCGAAGGTGTTGCCGTGCATCGGGTCGGTGATCCACACCACCTGGGCGCCGGACGCGGTGACCTTCTCCACCAGGGTCGGCAGGTGGTCGCGGATCTTGCCCGCGCCCATCCGGGTGATGAAGGTGAGCCGGCCGGGCTCGCGCTCCGGGTCGAGGCGGTCGATCAGGGTCAGCGCGTCGTCCACCGTGGTGGTGGGGCCGAGCTTGACGCCGATCGGGTTGCGGATCTTCGACGCGAACTCGATGTGCGCGTGGTCCAGCTGCCGGGTGCGCTCGCCGATCCACACCATGTGGCCGGAGACGTCGTACAGCTCGCCGGTGCGCGAGTCGGTGCGGGTCAGCGCCGTCTCGTAGTCCAGGATCAGCGCCTCGTGCGAGGAGAAGAACTCGACCGTCTTGAACTCCTCCGGGGCCACCCCGCAGGCGTTCATGAAGGCCAGCGCCTGGTCGATCTCCCGGGCCAGCTGCTCGTAGCGCTGGCCGGCCGGGGAGTTGCGCACGAAGTCCTGGTTCCAGGCGTGCACCTGGCGCAGGTCGGCGTAGCCGCCGGTGGTGAAGGCGCGCACCAGGTTGAGCGTCGCGGCGGAGGCGTTGTACATCCGCTTCAGGCGCTCCGGGTCCGGGATGCGGGCCTCGGCGGTGAACTCGAAGCCGTTGACCGAGTCGCCGCGGTAGGTCGGCAGCGTCACGCCGTCGCGGGTCTCGGTGCTCTTGGAACGGGGCTTGGAGTACTGGCCGGCGATCCGGCCGACCTTCACCACCGGCACCGAGGCCGCGTAGGTGAGGACCGCCGCCATCTGCAGCAGCGTCTTCAGCTTGTTCCGGATCTGGTCGGCCGACACGGCGTCGAACGCCTCGGCGCAGTCGCCGCCCTGGAGCAGGAACGCCTCACCACGCGCGACGGCCGCGAGCCGGGCGCGCAGCTGGTCGCACTCGCCCGCGAAGACGAGGGGCGGATAGGAGGCGAGCTCGGCAAGGGTCTTGCGCAGAGCCTCTTGGTCCGGCCATTCAGGCTGCTGCGCCGCGGGCAGGGACTGCCAGGAGTGGTTAGTCACGGTCACGGGGCAAGGCTACGGGGTGGCACCGGCGGTGCGGGGGTTCCGCCCGCTGGGTGAGACGGGAAATGGACATCCCGGTGATCCCTCCCCGCACCGCCCGCCGGTGGGCTATGGTCGGCTCCGTGACCGCGACGCACACCTTCTCCTGGTGGTGGGCCAGCCCGTTGGGCGGCCCACTGATCGCGCGTCCCTAGCGACGAACGACGGCCGCCCTCCGGGGCGGCCGTCGGCGTGTGTGTGCAGCGTCACGGCCTCCCGGAGGCGGCGGAACCCCCGCAGCGCCCCCTCCCGGAAGGAACACCGCAGCCGTGACCACCACCGCCACCGCCCTGCTCGCCCGACTCGCCGCCCCCGGCGCCCCGGCCTTCGCCCTGCTGCACCGGCGCGCGCCCCGGCTCGCCCCCGACACCGTCGAACTGCTGGTCGGCGAGGTCTCCGAGCACGCGGCGCTGGCCGACCTGCCCGTCCCGGCGGGCGCCCCGGACGGCGGCCCGCGGCACGACCTGCTGGCCCTCGTCCCGTACGCGCAGATCCGCGAACGCGGCTTCGCGGCCCGCCAGGACGGCACCCCGCTGCGGGCGCTGTCCGTCCGGGAGCAGTACGCGCTGCCGCTGGCCGAGGTGCTGGCCGCGCTGCCCGACGCCCCGGTGGAGCTGCGCGGCGGGGAGTTCGACATCGACGACGAGGAGTACGCGGAGATCGTCCGCCGGGTGATCGAGGACGAGATCGGGCGCGGCGCGGGCGCCAACTTCGTGATCCGGCGCGATTTCCGGGCCGAGTTGGCCGGATACTCCACCCCCACCGCGCTGACCCTGCTGCGCCGGCTGCTGGAGCACGAGCGCGGCGCGTACTGGACCTTCCTGGTGCACACCGGCGACCGGGTGCTGGTCGGCGCCTCGCCCGAGGTCCACGTCCGGCAGTCCGGCGGCACCGTGGTGATGAACCCGATCTCCGGCACCTACCGCTACCCGGCCGGCGGCCCGGACGCCGACTCGCTGCTGGAGTTCCTGCGCGACCCCAAGGAGCTGGAGGAGCTCACCATGGTGGTCGACGAGGAGCTGAAGATGATGTGCGCGGTCGGCGACCTCGGCGGGCAGGTGCTCGGCCCGCGGCTGAAGGAGATGTCGCACCTGGCGCACACCGAGTACGAACTGCGCGGCCGCACCTCGCTGGACGTCCGCGAGGTGCTGCGGGAGACCATGTTCGCCGCCACCGTCACCGGCAGCCCCGTGCAGAACGCCACCCGGGTGATCGACCGGTACGAGCGCGGCGGGCGCGGCTACTACTCCGGCGCGCTCGCCCTGATCGGCCGCTCGGCCAGCGGCGGCCAGCAGCTGGACTCGCCGATCTGCATCCGGGCCGCCGACATCGACCCCGCCGACGGCTCGCTGGTGGTGCGGGTCGGCGCCACCCTGGTGCGGCACTCCGACCCGTACTCCGAGGTCGCCGAGACGCACGCCAAGGCCGCCGGGGTGCTCTCCGCGATCGGCGCCCGCCCGGCCCGGCCCGCCCGGGAGGCCGCCGCCCGGCCCCGGCTCGCCGAGGACCACCGGGTGCAGGCCGCGCTGGACTCCCGCCGGGCCGGCCTGGCCCCGTTCTGGCTGCGGATGCAGCAGCCCGCCGCGCCGCTGCCCGGCGCCGACACCCTGGTGGTGGACGGCGAGGACACCTTCACCGCGATGCTCGCCCACCTGCTGCGCTCGCTCGGCCACACCGTCACCGTGGTCCGCTACGACGCCCCCGGGCTGCGCGAACGGGCCGCCGCGCACCGCGGGCCGCTGGTGCTCGGCCCCGGCCCCGGCGACCCGGCCGACCCGGCCGACCCGAAGATGGCGCTGCTGCGCCCGGTGGTCGCCGACGCGCTGGCCGCCGTCCGCTCCGGGGAGCGCACCGCGCCGCTGCTCGCGGTCTGCCTCGGCCACCAGCTGCTCTCCGCGCGGCTCGGGCTGCCGCTGGCCCGCAAGGCGGTGCCGTACCAGGGCGCCCAGGAGGCGGTCGACCTGTTCGGCACCCGCCGCACCATCGGCTTCTACAACACCTTCACCGCCCGCTGCGACGACGCAGCGGCCCGGCGGCTGGCCGCCGAGGGGATCGAGGTCTCCCGGGACGCCCGCACCGGCGACGTGCACGCGCTGCGCGGCCCCGGCTTCGCCGGCCTGCAGTTCCACCCCGAGTCGGTGCTCACCCGGGAGGGCGTGGAGATCGTCGCCGAACTGCTGGGCGCCGCCGCGGCCGTGCGCGGCTGAAACCCGCCGCCCGGGCCGCTCCCCCGCCGCTGCGCCCGGGCTTCCGGAAAGGCCTGGATCTCTCCCTACCCGACTGGTATTCATATCGTGCTCGCCGGTCATGAATTGGGGGATGCATGACGAACGCACCGGTGCCCGGCACCGTGGAGATCGCCCTGGAGGACGGCACCGTCCTGCACGCCGCGGTCCGCCCGGGCCCGGGCCGCCCGGCGGGGGACGCGGGGGCGGCCGCCTCGGCCGTCACGCACGGCCTCGGCGAGGTGCGGCGCACGGTGCGCGCGGTCGGGCGCTGGGCGCGCGAGACGGCGCGCGAGGCGGGCGAACCGGACGGCTTCGAGGTGGAGTTCGGCCTCACCCTGGCGGTGAAGTCCGGCCGCCTGATCGGCGTGCTCGCGGAAGCCTCCGGCGAGGCCAGCCTGGTGGTCCGGCTGAGCTGGCAGCGGCCGGACGACCGCCCCGCCGCGTGAGCCCGGACAGCGCGGCGGTCCGCTTCTCCGACCCGGCCGGCACCTTCCTGGGCAGCGGCTTCCACCTCGGCGCGGGCCTGCTGGTCAGCTGCGCGCACGTGGTGCACGGCCACCCGGAGCTGACCGTCCGACACGGCGCGGCCGCCCACCCGGTGCGCACCGCCCGGCTGTTCCCGCCCGACCCGGCGCCCGGCGCCGCCGCCTACCCGCCGCCGGACCTCGCGCTGCTCACCGCGCCCGGCCTGGCCGGCGCCCCGCCGTCGCGCTCGCCGAGCGCGACCCGGCGGGCGGCGCGGCCGTCCTGGTGCACGGCTTCGCGGTGAACCCGGTGACCGGCGAGGTCGGCCCGGAGTCCGCCCGGCTGACCGTGGCGGGGCCCTCCGGGCTCGGGCTGCGCGTCCAACACGGCTGGATCCAGCGCGGGTTGAGCGGCAGCATGGCGCTGGACGGGCGGGGCCGGGTGGTCGGCGTGGTGAAGGCCACCGCGGACGGCGACGACCCGGTGGGCGGCTGGCTGACCCCGCTGTCCGCGCTGCTGCCGCTGCTGCCCCCGCGGCCGCCCGCCCCGCCGGCGCCTCCGGCGGTGACCGCGGGCGCGGTCGCCCGGCTGCTGGGCGAGCCGTTCCCGCTGCAGGACCCGGCGGTGCGGCTGGAGCTGGTGCGGGCGGTGAACGAGCGGCTCGGCCCCGGCCAGGAACTCCGGGTCCCCTACCACGCGCTCGCCCCCGTGCACCTGCGCGCGCTCGCCGCGGCCTGCCTGGAGCACCGCAGCCCCGCCGCCGCGCTGCGCGCCCTGCTCGCCGGGGCCCGCGAACTGTGCGGCCCGCACCGGGCCCTGGACGGGCTCGGCGCCCTGCTGGCGCCCGGCCCGCACCTCGACCCGGACCCCGACCCGGAGGAGTGACGATGGACCGCTGCACCTGGGAGACCCGGCGCATGCTGCAGCGCATCCTGGCGGGCTGGCACGAACTCGCCCCGGTGCTGCCGGACTTGGAGCGGCACCTGGCCGAGACCACCAACTACCCCGTCCAGGTGCAGCACCACGAGCTGTCGGTGTCCGCCGCCCGGATCGCCAAGTTCCTGGCCGAGGAGCACGGGCAGCCGTCCGCCGCGATCGGCCACCTGCACGACTGGCTGGTCGGCGTCGCCGGGGCGCAACTGCGCGGCGACTGGGTGGCCTTCCTGGCCCGGGTGCAGGGCGCGCCGGGGCTGACCGTCCACGAGCGGGCCGACCTGGTGGTGATCGCGGGCGTGCTGTGCTTCCCACCGGTGACGCCGGTGCGGGCCGACGGGCGGCGGCTGGTCGAGATGGCCACCCACGCCCTGGTGATCGGCAGCCCGTCCCTGCTGCTGGAGGACCTGTCGGCCCGGCAGGAGCAGCAGTTGGCGTGGCACGCCCGGCAGGAGGTGGAGAAGTCCCGCAGCGGCCCGCCGCCGCTGCGGGAGACGGACCCGCCGGTCCTCCCGCCGCCCCGGGAGCGCCGCCGGGTGGTGGCGGCCGCCGTCGGCCTGGCCCTGCTGGTGACGGCCGGCCTGGTGACGGCGGTGTCCTGGCCCGGCGGCCCGGCGCCGCTGCCCGACCAGAAGGCGATCTGGACCGCGCACACCGTCGACCCGGGCGGCACGGCCTTCGCCACGGTCGACGTCCCGGCGGGCGCGAAGCGGCTGGAGGCCGAGCTGACGCTGCGGGACGCGAACCCGGACACCGGCGCCTGCAACGACCTGACCGCCGAGCTCAGCACCGACCAGGGCGGCAGCAGCGGCCCGCGGCCCCTCGGCGCGAAGGCCTCCGTCCCGGTGCCCTCCGGCCGGTCCGCCGTGCGCCTGACGCTGCGGCTGGCGGGCATGGCCAACTGCACCCAGACCATCGACATCCCGAGCATCCGCTTCACCCGCTAGGAGACCCCCGTGCACGTCCCGCGCCCCGCCGTCCACCTGGCGGCCGGACTGCTCCTGCTCGGCACCGCCGCGTCCGGCTGCTCCGGCGGCGGCGACGATCCGCCGTTCGACAGCCTGCCGGTCAAGGTCGGCTTCAAGACCGACCGGCCCGGCATGTCCGAGTTCACCGACAAGGGCGTGTACGACGGCTTCGAGCCGCACCTGACCATGAAGGTGCTCGGCTCCCGCAAGCTCGACTACACCTCGCTGACGGTGACCACCGCCAACTGGGAGGACGCCCTCACCGACGGCAAGGCCAACCACAACAAGGTCGACCTGGTGGTCGCCGACGTCTCCGAGCGCGACAGCCTCAAGCGGGACTACGACCTGGCCGGCCCCTACCTGCAGACCCCGCTGGGCGTGCTGCTGAAGGCCGGCGACACCCGGGCGGTCGCCAAGTCCGAGGACCTGAAGCCGCTGCGGGTGTGCGTCACCGGCGGCACCACCGCCGAGGCGCAGCTCAAGGACATCGGTCCCCGGGTGACCGTCACCGGCACCGACCTGCGGGAGTGCCTGGCCCGGGTCGACGACGACACCGCGGACGCCGTGCTCTCCGACTACCTGGTGCTGCAGGGCGTGGCCGCCAACTCGGGCGGTGGCGGGCAGCGCGCCTACCGGGTGGCCCGGGACGCCCACATCGGCAAGACCCAGTTCCTGATGATGGTGCTGCCGAAGGGGCACCGGAAGGCCTGCGAGCTGCTGCGCGGGGCCATCAACGACTACCTGCAGGACCCGGACTGGATGAACGCCCTGCGCACGTCCTTCGGCTTCGGCCCGGACTTCACCGACAAGGAGCTGCGCGACACCTTCAAGCCGGTCACCACCTCCGCCGGGGACCGCTGCTCGGCCTGAACCCCGGTGGCGCTCAGCCCAGTTCCTCGTCCAGCCCCCGTTCGATCGCGTACCGGACCAGCTCGACCCGGTTGTGCAGCTGCAGCTTGCCCAGGGTGTTCTGGACGTGGTTCTGCACGGTGCGGTGCGAGAGCACCAGGCGGTCGGCGATCTGCCGGTAGGACAGGCCCTTGGCGACCAGCCGCAGCACCTCGGTCTCCCGCGGGGTCAGCTGCGGGGCGGCGGGCTCGGCGGGGGTGCCCGGCTCGGAGGCCAGCCGGCGGAACTCGCCCAGCACCAGGCCGGCCAGGCCGGGGGTGAACACCGGGTCGCCGACGGCGGTGCGGCGCACCGCGTCGAGCAGTTCCTCCCGGCCGGCCGACTTCACCAGGTAGCCGGTCGCCCCGGACTTCACCGCCTCCAGCACGTCGGCGTGCTCGCCGCTGGCGGAGAGCACCAGCACCCGCACCGCCGGGTCGGCGGCCACCACCCGGCGGCACACCTCGGCACCGGACAGCGCGGGCAGGTTGAGGTCCAGCACCACCACCTGGGGGGTGCTGGCCCGGGCCCGGCGCACCGCCTCCTCGCCGTCCCCCGCGGTGGCGACCACGGCGAACCCGGCCTCCGCCAAGTCCCGGGCCACCCCGTCGCGCCACATCGGGTGGTCGTCCACCACCATCACGCGCACCGGCTGCTCAGTCGTCATGCCCACTCCTCGGCCACCGCAGTTCCACCTCGACGCCCTCCCCGGGCGCCGAGTACAGCTCGGCGCTGCCGCCGAGGTCGAGCATCCGGCCGCGGATCGACTGGGCGACCCCGAGCCGGCCGTCCCGCTGCGCCTCGGCGAGCCGCCCGGCCGGGAAGCCGGGGCCGTCGTCGCGCACCGACACGGTGACCGCCTCCGGCTCGTCCTCGACCAGGATCCAGGCCCGGGCCGACTCCCCCGCGTGCCGGCGGACGTTGTCGAGCGCGGCGGCGACCGCGGCGGCCAGTTCGGCGGCGGCCGCGGCGGGCAGCAGGACGGGCGTGGCGGGCGCGGCGACGGTGATCCGCTCGTCGGCGTGCCGGGAGACCAGCGGACGCAGGTCCTGCTCGCCGTCCGGCTCGGCCGGCTCGGGCAGCCGGCCGCCGGTCATCAGGGCCCGCAGCGCGCGCTCCTGCTCGCCCGCCAGGCGGCCGAGTTCGGCGGTGTCGCCCTGCTGGCGGTGCACCAGGGCGAGCACCTGGAGCACCCCGTCGTGGATGTCCCGGGAGAGGCGTTCGCGCTCCCGGGTGGCGGCCTCCACCTGGAGCGCCCGGGTGAGCACCGCCTCGCTGGCCCGGGCCAGTTCGATCACGTAGCCGATGGCGCAGCCGGCCACCAGCAGCAGCACGATGTTGTGCAGGTTGTCGGGGCTGACCCCGCCGTGCCCGAGGATGTTGGCCGCGCCGATCACCGCCCCGGCGAACGCGGCCGCCCGCCAGCCGCCCCGGCCGGCGAAGCCCAGCACGGTGCCGGCCGCCCAGATGGTCGGCAGGGTGGGCGCGCCCGCGTGGATCCGGGCCGGGGTGTCGATGATCCCGCTCATCACGATGCCGGTCACCGCGACCGTCAGGTCGGTGCCCAGCACCGGCCAGGTGCACCGCTGCGGCCCGGCGAACGCCCGGGTGGAGGCCAGCGTCCACAGGCTCAGCGCGCCCAGGAAGATCCAGCCGGAGACCGGGTGCAGGAACTCCCGGTACGCGGTGAGGTAGCGCAGCACCGCGTACGCCAGGGCGAGCACCCGGAAGTACCCGATGGCGCGCCACAGCGGCAGCTCCACCGACATCCCGCCGGCCACCACGGACGCCGCCAGCCCGGCCGGCGCCGGCCGGCCGGCCCCCTGCGGCGCGCGGCGCGCGGCCGCGGCGGGTCCGCGGTCCTCCGCCACCCCGACGGGTCTGTGGTCCTCCACCAGCCAAGCCCCCCTGTGACGGGCCGTCAGGCCCCGGCGTCCTTCGGCCCGTCCGCAGCCTTCTTCTCCTCGGCCTTCTTCTCGTCGGCCGTCTGCTCCTCGGCCTTCTTCTCCTCGGCCCCGGCCTCCGCCTTGGCGGCCTCCGCCTCGGCCTTCTCGGCCTTCTGCTGGGCCTTGCGGTCGGCGTCCGCGGCCTTCTTCTCCTCGGCGAGCTGCCGCTTGGCGGCGGTCGCGTAGATGTCCACGTACTCCTGGCCGGACAGCCGCATGATCTCGTACATCACCTCGTCGGTGACCGAGCGCAGGATGAACCTGTCGTTCTCCATGCCCTGGTAGCGGGAGAAGTCCAGCGGGCGGCCGATCCGGATGCCGGGCCGGACGCCGAAGTTGGGCATCACCTGGCCGGGCGGCTGCACCTTCTCGGTGTCGATCATCGCGACCGGGATCACCGGCGCGCCGGTGGCCAGCGCGACCCGGGCCAGGCCGCCGACCTTGCCGCGGTACAACTTGCCGTCGGGCGAGCGGGTGCCCTCCGGGTAGACGCCGAAGATCTCGCCCCGCTCGACCACCGCGATGCCGCTGCGGATCGCCGCCTCACCGGCGCCGCGGGCGCCCGAGCGGTCCACCGGCAGCTGGCCGACGCCCTTGAAGAACGCGGCGGTCAGCCGGCCCTTGATGCCGGGCGTGGTGAAGTACTCGGCCTTCGCGATGAAGGTCACCCGGCGCTTGAGCAGCGCCGGCAGGAAGAACGAGTCGGAGAACGAAAGGTGGTTGCTGGCGAGGATGGCCGGACCCTCGTCCGGAATGTTCTCCTCGCCCTCCATCCACGGCCGGAAGAAGATCCGCAGCAGCGGCGCGACGATCATCTTCATCAGTCGGTAGAACAACCGGAGCCTCCTGTGGTGCGGACCGGACGATCCTAATGCCCCCGTCTGCCGCCCGGTGCACCGGCGAACCGTCCGTCCGCGCACCGGGCCCCTGTACGGGGCATCCCGCCCGTGGGACCATCGAGCCACCCTCACCCTGCCCGCACCTCCAGGAGTGCCGCATGCCGCTGCTGCCGGGAGCCGAGCCGTACCGCCGAGCGGGCGGTCCGGTCGGTGTGCTGCTGATTCACGGTTTCACCGGTTCGCCCCAGTCCATGCGCCCGTGGGCCGAACACCTCGCCGAGGCCGGCCTGGCCGTCTCCGTCCCGCTGCTGCCCGGCCACGGCACCCGCTGGCAGGACCTCCAGCCCACCCGCTGGGAGGACTGGTACGCCACCGTCGAGACCGCCTTCGAGGAGCTCGCCGCCGAGTGCGAGCAGGTCTTCGTCTGCGCGCTCTCGATGGGCGGCTCGCTGGCCCTGCGGCTCGCCGCGCGGCACGGCGGCCGCGTCCGCGGACTGGTGCTCGTCAACCCGTCGGTGCGTTCCGACAACCCCGCGACGGTGTTTCTCCCACTGGTGCGCCACCTGCTCCCGTCCCTCCCCGGCGTGGCGGGCGACATCGCCCTGCCCGGCGCCGGCGAGGTCGGCTACGACCGCGTCCCGCTGCACGCCGCCTGGTCGCTGGCCCGGCTGTGGAGGGACGTCCAGGCGGGAATGCCGGCGGTCACCCAGCCGGTTCTGCTGATGCACAGTCCGCAGGACCACGTGGTCTCGCCGCGCAACTCGGCCATGGTGCTCGCCCGGATATCCTCGACCGATGTGACGGAGCTGCCGCTGGAGCGCAGCTTCCACGTGGCCACGCTGGACCACGACGCCGGTCTGGTCTTCGGGGCGAGCCTCGACTTCGTCCGGCGGCTGGCCCCGGCAGCGGCGGTCGACGCCGGGAACAACTCGGGCTGAAAGGCCGAATGTGAACGAGACCAGCAAGGCGAACGACGACGAGGACCTGCCCCGCGAGGACGCCGGGGCGCCCGGGCCGGCGGCCGCCGAGACCGCCGGGGCCGACTCCGCGCCCGCGGCCGCGCCGCGCCGTCCCGCCGCGGGCAGCCAGGCCGAGCAGGACGCGATCTTCGCCGCGCTGGTCGCCCAGTTCGACGACCCCGTCGACCTCACCGATCCGGCCTGGCCCGAGGTGGAGAACCTGCGGGCGCGCACCGAGCGGGAGCAGCACCCCCGCCCGACCGCGCCCACCACGACCAACGGCGGCCTGGGCGACTTCACCCCGCGTCCGGTCCCCCGTCCGGGCGACGGGCCGCGCGACTACGCTCCCGCCGAGGACCCGGACGAGGGCCACTTCGTGCCGCCGGAGCCCCCGCCGCTGCCCGCCGCCGACACCACCGCCAAGTTCGCCTGGCTGGCCGTGCTGGGCGGTCCCGCGCTGCTGCTGTTCGACGCCGTGGTCTGGCACGAGGTCTCCGGCTGGCCGGCCTGGGTCGGGCTGCTGTCCTTCCTCGGCGGCTTCGGCACCCTGGTCGCCCGGATGAAGGACCGCGACGAGGACGAGCCGGAGGACCCGAACGGCGGCGCCGTCGTCTGAACGACCGGGCCCCGGCCGGGGGTCGGCCGTCCGCCCCGCCCCCGGCCCGGCCGGGCTCGGTTCACTCCGCCGCGGTGCGCTCCGGCGCGGGGATCCGCAGCGTCGCCAGCACCGGCAGGTGGTCGGTGGCGGCGTGCAGGTCCGCCTCGCTGACGCCCGGCAGCGGGTAGGGCACGCCGCAGCCCAGCACCTCGACGTCCGGCGTGACGAACACCCCGTCGATCCGCTGGTAGGGCTGCTTCGGCACCGAGGTGTACGTCCCGCCCCAGGGCGCCTTGGCGTGCGCGTCGGTCAGCTCGGCCGCGAGCGCGCGCCAACCCGGGCCCTCGGGCGGCTCGTTGAAGTCTCCGGCGATCACGCCCAGCTCCCCCGGCCGCAGTTGGCCCCGCAGCAGGTCGAACTGCCTCAGCCGCTCGGCCGGTTCGAGGCTCAGGTGGCAGCTGGTCACCGAGAACGGCCGGCTCCCGCCGATCCGCAGCAGGGCGCTCGCGAACCCGCGCGCGTGCAGCCCGCGGGTCTTCGGCAGCAGCACGTCCCGCAGCTCCAGCAGGTCCACCCGCAGGTTGCCCAGCAGCAGCGGCCCCGCCGCCACCCGCCCGCCCCCGGCCAGGATCACCAGGCCCGTCCGGTGCGCCAGCCAGGCCGCCGCCTTCTCGGTCTTCCAGTACCGGGGCGACTCCTGCACGCAGACCACGTCCGGCTCGCAGGCCCGGATCACCCGGGCCACCGCGGCCCGGTCGTCCCGCAGCGACCGCACGTTGTAGCTCAGCACCCGCACCCGCCGTGCGCCGTCCGGCTCCGCCCCGGACGACGCCGGCGCAACCTCAGTGTCCGTCACCTGACCGACAGTAACAGGCGGCGCCGGGTGGATGGTTGCGGAAACGTGCGGACACCGGGCGCGAAGCGTGCACCCGGCACCGCGGCCCGGCGGCGGACGCCGCAGGGCCGCGGCGGGGGCGGTGGTCCGCCCTCCCGCCGCGGCCCTGCCGCGCGTTCCGGTGCCGGGGGCTAGATGCGGGCCAGGTCGGCCGCGCCCGCGATGCCCGCGGCCGAACCCATCGACGCCAGCACCACGTTGGCGCGGGGCCGGGCCGGGCCGCCGGTCAGGTACTGCTGGAAGCTCGCCGTGACCGGGTCGAGCAGCAGGTGGCCGGAGTCGGAGACGCCGCCGCCGAGGACGAAGACGCCCGGGTCGAACAGGGCGGCGAGGTCGGCCATGCCGCGGCCGAGCCAGTCGGCGAGTTCCGCGTAGCAGGACAGCGCCAGCGCGTCGCCCTCCTCGGCGGCCTCGGTGATGTGGATGCCGCGGATCGTCTCGGCGACGCCGTCGTTGAGTTCGAGCATCCGCTTGCCGGCGATCGGGTCGGCGGCGGCGCGCTCGCGGCCGTAGCGGCGCAGCGCGCGGCCGGAGCCGTACTGCTCCCAGCAGCCGTGGCCGCCGCAGCCGCACTCCAGGCCGTCGGGGACCATGTTCAGGTGGCCGATCTCGCCGGCCACGCCGAACCGGCCGCGGTGCAGCCGGCCGTCGAGGACGATGCCGCCGCCGAGGCCGGTGCCGACGGTGATCAGGACCATGTCCTCGTACGCGGCGGCGGCGCCGAACCGGAACTCGGCCCAGGCGGCGCAGTTGGCGTCGTTCTCGACGACGGTCTCCAGGCCGGTGAGTTCCTCGACCCGCTGCTTGAGGGGCTCGTTCTCCCAGGCGATGTTGGGCGCCATCAGGACGGTGGAGCGGTCCCGGCTGACGAACCCGGGCGCGCCGACGCCGACCGCGGTGACGTCGGGGTACTGCTCCTTCAACTCCCGTACGCCCTGGGCGATGGCGTCGACCGCCCACTGGGGGTCGGCCGGGGTCGGCACCCGGGTCTTGGCCAGAATCTCGCCGGACTCGTCGACCACGCCTGCTGCGATCTTGGTACCGCCGACGTCCACGCCGATGGTCAGAGCCATGTGTCCCTCAGCTATTCACTCGTTCCCGCTCAGCGGAACCGTACCCGCTGAGGGGCACCCACGTATACAGCCTGGCGTACATTATTCGAAGGCAATTCCAGACCCATTGGTCATGGTGCCTTCAGAAGTCATACCAACGGTACCGGTGAGTAGTTGGCCGGAAGCGCAGCGCGACCGCGCCGTTCGGCCGGATTGATTACTTGTCGGACGCCTCGGCAGGTCCGTCCAGGTCCACCCGCTCGGTCTCGGCGTGTTGGGGCGCGGACCAGTTCCGCTCGTGCCCGGCGACGGCGGCCCGGTAGGCGGCCAGCAGTTCGCCGCCGGCGGCGGCGAGGTGGCCGTACACCTCGGGGTTGGACTCGCGCAGCCGGCCGCCGACCTCCACGGCCTTGGCGCCCAGCGCGGTGGCGAACCGGCGCACCTCCTCGACCAGCGGCGCGAACTCCCCCGCCCCGTCCGGCCGTTCGGCGCCCTGCCCGGACCCCTGCTCCCCGTCCTGCTGCTGCCCCTGCTGCCGTTCCCGCCGCTGTTCCTGCTGCTGCTCGGTGCTCACCGCGCCACTCCTCATCCGTCCGTCCGTCCGGCCGTGCCGGCTGCCCGTGCGCCCCTGCTGCCGTGCGCCCCGGCTACCCGCGCGGCCAGAGCGCGGGGTCGGGCGCGAACCGCACCGACAGCACCCCGTCCGCCAGTCCGGCCCCGCTGACCGTGCAACGGCGCAGACCGGACGGGAGTGCCAGGACTCGCCGGTAACCTCCGACGCCGACCACCAACTCGTCGCCGCGGCGCAGCAGTTCCAGTTCGCCCCGGTCGGCGCCGGGCAGCGGCAGGTGCCAGACCAGCCGGTTCTCGGCGGCGAGCAGGTCCTCGACCCGGGGGTCGGCGGGCGCGGGCGGGTGCGGGGCCCCGGCGGCGTAGAGCCGTTCGGCCAGCGCCTCCAGGCCGCCGTCGGGCTGCCGGGCGACCAGCACCGGGACGTCGCCCAACTGTTCGGCGACGGCGTCGAGTTGCTCGTCCTGCCGGGCGGCCGTCGCGGCCAGCCAGGGGTCGGCGGAGCCGGCCGCGGCGGCGGGCAGCGCGCCGTGCGCGACCACCGCGTCCAGGGGGAGCCCGTGCAGGGCGAGTCCGGCCCGGATCCGGGCCAGCGCGCGGGGCGCGGGGCGGGCGGCGTCCAGCACCAGGCGGACGGTGGTGCCGGGGGCGGCGATCGCGGCGGCGGCCTCGGCGAGCGCGGCGGAGGCGGCGGCCCGGGCCTCGAACAGCCGGTCGGTGGGCATCGGGACGCCGGCCAGGCCCGCCAGCAGCGGGCGCAGCGCGCGGGCGGCCTGGCGCTGCTCGGGCAGCAGCCGGGCGAGGTAGCGCTCCAGTTGGGCGGGCAGCGCGAGGGTGCCGATCAGTTCGGCGGGCGGCGGGGCGGCGACCACCAGCACCTCGGCCTTGGCCCGGGGCAGCGCGCGCAGCAGGGCGAGGGCGCGGGTGCCGGGCAGCGGGGCGAGCTCCTCGGGGTCGAGCGGCTGGGCGCCGATCAGGTCGAGGGCGGGGGCGAGCCGGTCGCGGTAGCCGTCGAGGGCGGCCCGGAAGGCGGCCTGCTCGTCGAGCCGGACGGCGGCCAGGTGCGCTTCCAGGTCGACGGGTTCGGGGCCGAGCCGGACGCCGAGCAGGTCGTCGACGGCGCGGTGCGGGTCGTCGGCGGCCAGCAGCAGGGTGTCGCTGCCCCGGCGGGCGTGGTGCAGGGCGGTGGCGGCGGCGATCCGGCCGGATTCCGGGCCGCTGACCAGTACGGTGCGGGTGGCCACGGGCCCGGTCAGCCCTCCACGCGCTTCTTCAGTCCGGCCAGCGCCCGGTCGATGATGACCTTCTCGGCCTTGCGCTTGATCATGCCGAGCATCGGGATCTTGACGTCCACGGCAAGCTGGTAGGTGACCTCGGTGCCCTTGCCGGCGGGGGCGAGCGCGTACGAGCCGTCCAGGGCGCGCAGCATCTGGCTGCTGACCAGGGTCCAGCTGACCTCGCGGTCGCCGTCCCAGGTGTAGGCGAGGGTGTGCTCGTCGCGGATGGCGCCGGCGTCCAGCAGCAGCCGCACCTTGGCGGCGCGGCCGTCGGGGCCGGACTCCAGGACGTCGATCTCCTTGACCTCGCCGGTCCACTGCGGGTAGGCGGCGAAGTCGGCGATCACCGCCATGACCTCGGCCGGGGTGGCGTCGATGACAATGCTCGACCTGGTGTGCTCCGCCATTGCGGCCTCCGCGATCTCCCTGTGCTGCTGTGCGCCCAGCAGAGGCTATCGCGGGCGGGGCCGCACGCTTCCCGCGCGGGCACCTACCGGCGGGTCACCTCCGCACTGCCGTAGGGTTCGATCCGGTCCCCCCGCACTTCCGACCTGCGGTGTGACGATCGGAACACCGGGGCCGACCCCCCTGGCCGAACGCGCCTACCCGGCAGTAACGTCCAGTCGTCCCGCAGCGTCGCAGACGAGGAGCAGTCTTGCTCGACGAGTTCAGCCTTCCGGCCCGCTACCAGGTACCGAGCGACGGCAACCTCGCCGACCTGGTCCACCAGAACGCGGAGCGGCACCCGGGCGTCGCTGTGCTCAGCCGCAAGTCCGCCGGGCAGTGGCAGGACCTCACCGCCGCCCAGTTCCTCGCCGAGGTGCACGCCGTCGCCAAGGGCCTGGCCGCCTCCGGCATCGGCCCCGGCGACCGGGTCGCCGTGATGTCCCGCACCCGCTACGAGTGGACGCTGCTCGACTTCGCGATCTGGACCGCCGGCGCGATCACCGTCCCGGTGTACGAGACCTCCTCCGCCGAGCAGGTGCGGTGGATCCTCGGCGACTCCGGCGCGCTCGCCGTCGTCACCGAGACCGACGCCCACGCCGCCGTGGTCGAGGAGGTCCGCGACGGGCTGCCGGAGCTGAAGCACGCCTGGCAGATCGAGCGGGACGGCATCGCCGCCCTCACCCGGGCCGGCGCGGGCGTCGACGACGCGACGATCGCCGAGCGCCGCACCCTGGCCGGGCCGGACTCGATCGCCACCATCGTCTACACCTCCGGCACCACCGGCCGCCCCAAGGGCTGTCAGCTCACCCACGGCAACTTCCTCGCCGAACTGGGCAACGTCACCGCCCGGATGCCCGAGCTGTTCCGCACCGGCGAGTCCTCCGTCCTGCTGTTCCTGCCGCTGGCCCACGTGCTCGGCCGGATCGCCGAGATCGCCGCCGCCATCGCCCCGGTCAGGCTCGGCCACGTCTCCGACATCAAGAACGTCACCGAGGAGCTCGGCTCGTTCAAGCCGACCCTGATCCTCGGCGTCCCCCGGGTGTTCGAGAAGGTCTACAACACCGCCCGCGCCAAGGCCCAGGCCGACGGCAAGGGCGGCATCTTCGACCGCGCCGCCGACACCGCCGTCGCCTACAGCCGCGCCCTGGACGCCGGCCGCCCCTCGCTCGGCCTGCGGATCCGGCACGCGGTCTTCGACCGGCTGGTCTACGGCAAGCTGCGGGCCGCGCTCGGCGGCCGCTGCCGCTACGCCATCTCCGGCGGCGCCCCGCTCGGCGAGCGGCTCGGCCACTTCTACCGGGGCATCGGGTTCGTCGTCCTGGAGGGCTACGGCCTCACCGAGTCCTGCGCCGCGACCGCCTTCAACCCCCACGACAAGCCCAAGATCGGCACCGTCGGCCAGCCGCTGCCCGGCTCGGCGATCCGGATCGCCGCGGACGGCGAGGTCCTGCTCAAGGGCCCGCAGGTGTTCACCGGCTACTGGAACAACCCCGCCGCCACCGCCGACGCCCTGCGCGACGGCTGGTTCGCCACCGGGGACCTGGGCACCCTCGACGACGAGGGCTACCTGACCATCACCGGCCGCAAGAAGGAGATCATCGTCACCGCCGGCGGCAAGAACGTCGCCCCCGCCGTGATCGAGGACCGCATCCGGGCCCACGCGATCGTCGGCGAGGTCATGGTGGTCGGCGACCGCAAGCCCTTCATCGCCTGCCTGGTCACCGTCGACGACGAGTTCTTCCCGCGCTGGAAGGCGCTCAACGGCAAGCCCGCCGACGCCACCGTCGAGCAGCTGCGCGAGGACCCGGACCTGCTCGCGGCCGTCCAGGCCGCGGTGGACGACGGCAACCAGGCCGTCTCGCACGCCGAGGCCGTCAAGAAGTTCCGCCTCCTCACCACCACCTTCACCGAGGCCGGCGGCCACCTGACGCCCTCCCTCAAGCTCAAGCGCAACGTCGTCCTCAAGGACTTCGCCGCCGAGATCGAGGGCCTCTACACCCGGTAGGACCGAGTACACCCGGTAGGACCGGCCCGCGGGGCTGCGGCGGGGGTGCGTCAGCGCTCCTGCAGCAACCCCGTGAGCCGCTCCGCGAGCATGTCCCAGCGCCAGGCCCCGTGCACCCACTTCCGCCCGGCCTCGCCCATCTCGCGGCGCAGGTCCCCGTCGCCGAGCAGCCGCACCAGCCGCTGGGCGAGCAGCGACTCCCCGCCCCGGCCCGGCACCACGTATCCGGTCTCGCCCTCGCGGACCGCGTCCGGCGCCCCGCCGGAGTCCCCGGCGACGACCGGGAGGCCGGTCGCGGAGGCCTCCAGGTAGACGATGCCCAGGCCCTCGACGTCCAGGCCGCCGCGGCGGGTGCGGCAGGGCATCGCGAAGACGTCGCCGGCCCCGTAGTGGGCCGGGAGCTCCTCCCAGGGCACCGCGCCGGTGAAGACCACCGAGGAGCGCACGCCCACCGCGTCGACCAGCTTCTCCAGGTCGGCCCGGTACGGCCCGCCGCCGACGATCAGCAGCACCGCATCGGGCTGGACCGCCAGCACCTGCGGCAGCGCCCGGATCAGGGTGTCCTGCCCCTTGCGCGGCACCAGCCGGGAGACGCACACCACCACCGGCCGCCCGCTGAGCCCGAGCCGGGCCCGCACCGCGTCGCCGCCGGAGTCCGGCCGGAAGGTCGACTCGTCGACGCCGGGCGGCAGTTGGACCATCCGCCGGGCGGCGGCCGGCCCGACCGCCCGGGCGATCCGCGCGCGGGTGTACTCGCCGAGGTAGGTCAGCACGTCGGTGCCGGCCCCGATCCGGCGCAGCAGTTGGGCGGAGACCGGCAGCCCGGCCCAGGCCGCCTCGTGCCCGTGGGTCATGCCGAGCAGCCGCTCGGCGCCGGCCCGGCGCAGCGCGGGGGCCGCCAGTCCGAGCGGGGCGGCGGCGCCGAACCAGACCGAGGTGCAGCCCTCGGCGCGCAGGATCTCGGCGGCCCGGCGGGTGACCCGCGGGGTGGGGAGCATCATCCGGGTGCGGTCGCGGACGACCGGGAAGGGCTGGCGGGCGTCGAACTCGGCGACCTCGCGGCCGTCCCTCCACGTGGAGGCGTACACCACGACCGAGCCGGCGGGCTGCCGGACGGCCATGCTGTGGACGAACGTCTGGATGCCGCCCGGCCGGGGCGGGAAGTCGTTCGTGACGATGAGTGTCTTGTGCATGCCTCGGCTCGCTCGGTCGGGGGGTGCTCGGACTACCTGTGCACGGTCCGTACGATAGGTCACCGTGTCCGTCCACCGGGAACACGGCCCCGCAGCGCGGCGGGGTCCGGCCCGGGCCCCGCAAGGAGGGCTCGGACACGGTTCGGTGAAGGTTGGGACCGCCGTCGCAACCTTTCGGGCGGGGCGTCGGTCCTTCATACCGGTGGGACCCCGACGCGCCCGGTGTCCCGACGCGCACGCGACGACCTGAAGGAGCGCAGTGGAGTCAGCCCAGGCCGAGGAGGCCGGCGGCGCGGAGCCGGTGGCTCCGGCGTCCCCCGCCGGTGCCGCGCCGAGCCGCCGTCCGCTGTGGGCGCTGGCGGCCGGCTGGGTCGCGACCCGGACGCTGATCGTCCTGATGGTCGTCAACGTGGTGCGGATCGGCGACGTCAGCTCCGACATCTCGGTGATCTACCACAGCTGGTACGAGGTGCTGCGCACCGGCACCTTCCCGCTGGACGACGTGACCTGGCAGTACCCGCCGGGCGCGGCGCTGGTGATCCTGGCGCCGGGGCTGCTGCCCTGGTCGTACCTGGTGTCGTTCTTCGTGATCTGCGGCGTGGTGGACGCGGCCGCGATGGCGCTGCTGATGCGGGCCGGGGTCCGCCGGGGCCGCAGCTACCTGGGCGGCTGGTACTGGGTGGTGGGCGTGCCGCTGCTCGGGCCGACCGCGTACTGCCGCTACGACATCATCGTGACGGCGCTGGCCGTCGCGGGCCTGCTGGTGATGCTGCGGCGCCCGGCGCTGAGCGGGGTGCTGCTGGGCCTGGGCGGGCTGCTGAAGGTGTGGCCGCTGCTGGCGCTGATCGGCTCGCCGCGCGGGCGGCGGACCAGGCGGGTGTGGACCTCGGCGCTGGCGTTCGCGGCCGCGCTGGGCTTCCTGCTGACGGCGGGCATGAACGGGGCGTTCGAGTTCCTGAAGTTCCAGTCGGAGCGCGGCATCGAGATCGAGTCGGTGGGCGCGCTGCCGCTGCACTTCGCCCGGCTGGCCGGGTCCTGGCAGGGCACCGTGACGATGAACTACGGCTCGACGGAGTTCCTGGGGCCGTGGGTGCCGGTGATCTCCAAGGTGATGGTCGGGCTGTCGGTGGCGGGCTTCGGCTGGCTGCTGGTGTGGCGGCTGCGGGCGGCCCGCTGGACGTCGGCGACCACCTTCGACGCGGCGCTGTGCGCGCTGCTGATCTTCGTCACGACCAGCCGGGTGATCTCCCCGCAGTACATGATCTGGGTGGTCGGCCTGGTCGCGGTCTGCCTGACGGTGCGCGGCAGCAGCCAGCGGCCGGTGGCGCTGCCGGTGCTGGCGGCGTCGGTGCTGACCACGGTGGAGTTCCCGGTGATGTTCGGCGCGGTGAACCACAGCGAGCTGGGCGGGGTGCTGGTGCTGACCGCCCGCAACCTGCTGCTGGTGGTGTGCACGGTGCTCTCGGCGTACCGGCTGTGGCGCTCCACCCGGCGCCGGGAGGCGCTGACCACGGTGGTGCTGCCGGCCGAGCAGGTGGCCCCGCAGTACCCGGTGCGCCCGGGCATCGCCTACGAGCAGGACCTGCTGGACGACCTGACCCCGGCCGACCGGGGCTGACGCCGCCGACCTCCCGCCGCCCGGTTCTGCAAGTTTCTGAAACTCCTTGCAGGACCGGGCGGCGTGCTGCCACCATCGCCGGATGATCGACTACGACATCCTCATCGTCGGCGGCGTCGGCGTGGACACCATCGTGCGGGTGGACCGGCTGGAGGTCCCGCCGGGCCGGGACTCGGTGGGCGTCCCCGCGGTGCTGGACTACCCCGCGCACACCGGCAACGGCGTCGCCCTGGCCTGCCTGGCGCTCGGTCTGCGCACCAAGTTCGCCGACTTCCTCGGCGACGACCCGCAGGGCGCCCTGGTGCTGGCCGAGTACGCCCGCCGCGGCCTGGACTTCAGCCACCTGCCCGCCCCGGCCGGCACCCCGCGCAGCGTCAACCTGGTCGACCGGGACGGCCTGCGGTTCTCCTTCTACGACGCCCGGCACCCGGCGGACGCCCGGCTGCCGCGCGCGTTCTGGCTGCCGCTGCTGGAGCGCTCGGCGCACGTCCACCTGTCGATCACGAACGTCAACCGGGACATGTACCCGGACATCGAGCGCCTGGGCCGCAGCAGCTCCACCGACCTGCACGCCTGGGACGGCGCCGACGGGCACCACCTGCACTACGCCCTGCGCTCGGACGTGGTGTTCCTCTCCGCCGCGGGGCTGGACGGCCGCCCGGAGGCGGCGATGCGCGCGGTGCTGGAGCGCGGCCGGGCCGAGCTGGTGGTGGCCACCGCGGGCGCGGCCGGCGCCTTCCTGCTGACCCGCGCGGACGCCGCGCCCCGGCACTTCCCGGCGGTCGACCCGGGCGCGCCGGTGGTGGACAGCAACGGCGCGGGCGACGCCTTCGTCTCCGGCTTCCTGCACCACCGGCTGGCGGGCCGCCCGGTGGAGGAGTGCATGCGGGCCGGCGCGGCGGCCGGGGCGTACACCTGCACCGTCGCGGGCACCCACACCGCGTTCCTGGACGCGGCCGGCCTGGAGCGGGCGCTGGCCGGCTGAGGGCGCGGGCCGGTCGAGCGTGCGGGCCGGTCGAGTGTGCGGGCCGGCTCAGCGCGCGGGCCGCGCCGGGGCGCCGGATCACTCCCGGAGCCGGGCCACCTCGGCCGTCCAGGACTTGGTGAACTCCGCGACGCCGATCCCCAGTTGGGCCTTCATCGCGCGCTCCAGGCCGCCCTCGCCGAAGGCCCCGACGGTGCGGTAGAGCGCCACCAGCCGGTCCTGCCCGAAGGTGCGGGCGATCAGCTCGCAGGCCAGCCAGGCCAGCTCGTAGGCCTGGGCGATGCCCGCCGACCCGGCCGTGAACGCCGCGTCGGCGGGCAGCGCGGTCGGCACCCGGCCGGCCCGGACGTCCTTGGCCAGCTCCGGGGCGATCTGCCGGGCGGTGCGCCCGGAGTCCAGATAGCCGGTGTAGTCGGCGACGCCCTCGGAGAGCCACAGCGGCGTCCAGGCCTTGGTGTCGGCCCGGGTGGCGACGTGGGTGGCCTCGTGGGTGACCACCACCCGGCGGCCGAGGTCGCTGAGCTGCCGGTAGGCCTCGGGGTTGACCACGATCCGGTCGGCGGGGGTGTGCAGGGGGGCGCCGCCGACCGCCAGGGTGACCGCGGCTATGCCCTGGTAGGCGTCCGCGGAGACGTCCATCCGGCGGGCGAACTGCTGCTCGGTGAGCGGCAGTTCGAGCAGCAGCCGGGCCCCGGACGGGCCCCAGACCGCCTCCACCGCGGGCACCGCCCGGTCCGCGAGCCCGGCCAGGGCGGTCAGCTCGGCGCCCTCGCCCAGGCCCAGCACCAGGCTGCGCCGGCCCTCCACCGCCCGGACGGTGCCCAGGTCCCAGGGCGCGGCCGCGCCGGTCGGCGTCTCCCGGGCCACCCGCCAGCCGTCCGCCTCCCGCACCAGCTCGACCTGCCGCTCCAGCAGCGCCGGGTAGTCGTCCACGCCGCCCAGCCGGTAGCCGAGCTCGGCGCCGACGGTGAACCGGTCCGCTCCCGGCGGCGGCTCGGCGAACGAGGTCAGCCGCAGCGCGTACTCGGTGAAGCGCAGGGCGGCGGTGCGGGTCAGCAGGTCCCGGTCGGCCTCCTCGGCGCCCGCCGCGCCGAGCGCCAGCAGCGCCGCGGTGTCCCGGTCGGCGACCGCCCGGCCGCGCAGCGACAGCAGCCGGACGACGACCTCCCGCACCCCGGCGGGCGGCCGGTCCCCGTCCGGCCGGGGCGCGGCCGGGCGNGCCGGGGCGGGCAGCGCCCGGGGCAGCGACAGCTGGGCGGCCCCGGCGGCGGCCAGCAGCAGGGCGGCGCGCCGGGACAGCGGGGCGCCGGCCCGCGGCGGCCCGGCGTCCGGCGGCAGGTCGGTGACCAGGGGTTCGTCGACGAGGCTCAGACCCGCACCACCGTGTTGACCGGCATCGCGCTCACGCTCTCGTAGCGGACCCGGGCGCCCGGGTAGGGCGCGTGCACGACGACGCCCCCGCCGGCGTACATGCCGACGTGGTGCCTGTCGTTGTAGAAGATCACCAGGTCTCCGGGCCGGGCGTCGGCGAGGCTCACCCGCCGGCCGGCCGAGGCCTGTGCCTGCGAGGTCCGCGGCAGGGTCACTCCGGCCTGCCGCCACGACCAGTACATCAGACCGGAGCAGTCGAAGGTGCCCGGCCCGGTCGATCCGTAGACGTAGGGGGAACCGATCTTGGAGATCGCGGCGGCCAGCGCGGCGGCGGCCCGGTCGGAGGAGGGCGGCTGGTCGCCGAGGTCGAGCCGGTCGGTGCCCCGGGTGGCGCGCTGCCGGGCCTCCCGGGCGTCGTCGGCGGCCATCCTGGCCCGCTCGGCGGGGGCGAGGCCGTTCAGCAGCCGCTGGGCCTTGGCCAGCCGGTCGCGGACGTCGTCCTTGGCGGCGGCCAGCAGTTGCCGGGCCTGCTCCAGTTCGGCGAGCTTGGCACCGGCCTCGTGCCGCCGCTCGTCCAGCCGGCGCTGCCGCTCGGCCAGCTCGCGCAGGCTGTCGGCCTGCCGGGCGGTGGCCTGTTCCAGCGAGCGGGCGCCGGTGAGGTAGCCGGCCGGGTCCTGGTCGAGCATCAGGCGGACCGCGGGGTCCATGCCCTGCGAGCGGTACTGGGCGGCGGCGACGGCGGCCAGGTCGCCGCGCATCCGGTTGAGCTCCTCCTGCCCGGCGGCGACCTGGTCCTGCAGGCCGGCGGCCTCGGTCTGCAGCCGCTTCTGCTGCTCCTGGGCCGCGTTGTACTTCTCCGAGGCCTGCTCGGCCTCCTCGTAGAGCTGGTCGACCCGGGCCTTGACCTCGCTGCGGCCCACCGGATCGGCCGGGCTGAGCGGCGCGGCGGCGGCCCCGCTCACGGTGAGCCCGAGCGCGCCGGTGGCGGCGGCGGTGAGCGCCAGGGCGCGGGCGAGGCGCTGGACGCCGGGCAGTGGGGTGCGACGGTGCACGGACACGCGCGACGGCTCCGATCTGCGGCCGGCCTCCGCCGCCGCCCGCCGTCGGACGGCCGTCCTCGCGGGGGCCCGGGGGCAGAGGTTAGCGAGTCGGATCGATCCAGTCCAAACCCCGACAGTCACGAATATTTGACCGCGAATCGGACACCAGCACGAGAACGGCCCGGCACCCCGTGCGGGGTACCGGGCCGCGGGTCGCGGGGGGCCGTCAGATCCGGACGATCTTGTTGATCGGCATGACGGTCGCCGACTCGTAGCGGACCTGCGCGCCGGTGTGCGGGGCGTGGATGATCTGCCCGTTGCCGACGTACATGCCGACGTGGTGCTGGTCGCCGTAGTAGATGATCAGGTCGCCGGGCCGGGCGTTGGCGATGTTGGTGCCCAGGCTGGTGCCGGCCGAGGCCTGCGCCTGCGAGGTGCGCGGGATGGACACCCCGGCCTGCTTGTAGGCCCACTGCATCAGGCCGGAGCAGTCGAAGGTGCTCGGGCCGGCCGCGCCGTACGAGTACCAGCTGCCCAGCTTGGAGACGGCCGCGCCGACCGCGTTGCCCGAGAAGCTGGAGGACGCCGGGGCGTTCAGCTCCTGCCGGGAGGTGTCCCGGGAGGCCCGCTCCGGGGCGGCGGCGTCGGCCTTCGCCTTGGCGTCCTCGGCGGCCTTGGCCTCGGCCGCGGCGAGCTGCTCGCGCTCCTGCTGGGTCAGCGTGTTGAGCAGGTCCTGGGCCTTGGCCAGCTTGCCCCGGACCTCCTCCTTGTCCGCCTGGAGGGACTTGGTGGTGGCGTCCAGCTCGGCGAGCTTGGCCTCCGCCTCCTTGCGCTGGGCGTCCAGCTTGGCCTGCTCGCCCTTGAAGGTCTTGAGCAGGTCGGCCTGGGTGGAGCCGACCGCGTTCATGGTGCCGGCCTTGCCGAGGAAGGCGTCCGGGCTGCTGGAGAGCATCAGCTGCATGGTCTGCGGCATGCTCCCGGTGCGGTACTGCTCGGCGGCGATGCCGGCCAGGCCCTCCTGGGCGGTGGTCACCTGCTCCTGCTGCCGGGCGAGCTGGTCCTGCAGTTGGCCGACCTGCTTCTGCAGCTCCTGCTGCTTCTCGACGGAGGCGTTGAGCGCCTCCGTCTTGACCTCGGCCTCTTCGTTGAGCTGGTCGACCTGCTGCTTGACCTGGTCCTTGGTCGGCGCGGGGTCGGCGTGCGCCCCGCCCTGGGCGGACAGCGCCACGGCAGCGGCGGCGGTGGCAGTGAGAATCGAGACCCGGGCACGGCCGACGGGCTTGGGACGGCGATGGGACGCCACGAAGGCGGACTCCTTCTTCCTCACACCGCCTACCGGGTGAGCTGACGGGTTCGGGCCGGAAGACATGCCCTACGACGCCTCACCGCCCGCGCACCGCGGCCGACCCGGCGCCGATTCACCCCGGGGGAACGTGGTTCCCCGGCTCCGTTCGACAGCACCCCCGCAGGGGTATCCCCGTCGGCAGACCCGGTGGTGACGGTCTGCCCGCTGCTTCACGGACTCGGCGGCGACCTCCGCCGCCGCCCCCCTTGGGCGATCGACACTGCGGTGGTCGAGGCACGACCCTAGTAACCGATCCGTGATCCGTTCAAATCCTTGTCGGAAAAAAATCTGATTCTGAATCAAATACCTTGCCAAATATGACCGAAGGTGACCGATTCATTACACTCAGCGTAGTAATTCTCACGATGTGGTCGAGAAACGCCACACCCGGACGTGTTGCGGATCACAGCGGGATCCCGACCCGTCCGGGCGTGTCACGATGCGTCAGTTGTCGCCCCGTGGGGCGTTTGTCCGGTTCGTCGGTCCGTCAGACCCGGCGGATGGTGGAGATCGGCAGGGTGTCGACCTTCATCGTCTTCACCACGTCGCCGGTGCGCGGCGCGTGCACCACCAGGCCGTTGCCGATGTACATGCCGACGTGGTGCCGGTCGCCGTAGTAGATGACCAGGTCACCGGGCTGCGCGTTGTGCCAGTCGGTGCCCACGTTCACGCCGTAGCTGCCCTGCGACTGCGAGGTGCGCGGCAGCGAGACGCCGGCCTGCTTGTACGCCCAGACCATCAGGCCCGAGCAGTCGAAGGTGCTCGAACCGGTGGCGCCCCACACGTACGGCGAGCCCTGCTTGCCGAGCGCCGCGCTCACCGCGACCGCCGCGTAGCCGCTGGCCGCCGGCAGGGTGGACGGGTCGACCCGGGAGGCGCTGCGCGAGGCGGTGCCGCTGCCGCCCTGGAGGATCGCGGCCCGGTCGGCCGCGTTGAGCTTGGAGAGCAGCTTCTGCGCCTCGGCCAGCTTGGCGTTGACGTCGTTCTTGGCGTCGTTGAGCGCCTGGGTCTGGCTGTCCAGCTCCTGCAGGACCTGGGCGGCCTCCTGCTTCTGCTGGTCCAGGCGGCGCTGCTGGTCCTTGAGGGACTTGAGCGTCTCGGCCTGGGTGCTGGCGGCCTGGTCGAAGGAGGACGCCTTGGTCAGGTACTGGTCCGGGTCGGAGGAGAGCATCAGCTGCATCGACGGGTCGACGCCGCCCTGCCGGTACTGGTCCCCGGCGACCGCCGCGAGGCCGGAGGCCAGCTCGGTCAGCTGCTCCTGGCCGCGGGCCACCTGGTCCTGCAGGTCGGTGGCCTGCTTGCGCAGCTGGTCGGCCCGCTCCTTGGCGCCGTTGTACTTCTCGGCGGCCTGCTCCTGCTCCTCCAGCAGCTTGTCGACCTGCGCCTTGACCTCGTCCTTGTTCGGCTGGGCCGGGGCGGCGTGCGCACTGGCCTGGGCCGTCAGGGCGACCGCGGTCGCGGCGGCGGCGGTGAACACGGAGATCCGCGCACGGCTCGGCTGCTTGGGACGGCGGTGGGAGGCCAAGGGGGTGCTCCTTCTTCCTGCTGGACTCACCCCAACGAGTGATGGTCCGGAATATAGGTTTGACGCCAGACCCTAGTGAAGTCCCCACCTCCGCGTCCACTCCCGGGGGGCTTCCGGTCTCGACCACCCGCCCCCTTTCACCGGACCGTCACACTCCGGCCGCCCGGCGGCCCCCTGACCCCGTCTCAGCTGCGGGCCAGCCGGTTCAGCAGCAGCACCGAGGCCACCGGCCGGGCACCGGCCTTGCGCACCCCGTCGGCGACCTCCCGGTCCGCGGAGACCACCACCACCGGGCGGCCCTGCGGCTCGGCCCGCACCAGCCGGCGGATCAGCTCGTCCGCGGTCTCCCCGGTGCGGCTGAAGCGCACCCGCACCCCGCGCGGCGGGGCCATGATCACCGGCACGTCCAGGTCCTGGCCGTCGAAGACGCAGGTCACCTCGGCCTGGGTGCGCTGGGCCAGCATGGCCAGCCCGCCCAGCAGCCGCAATCGCTGCTGCTCCAGCGGCAGTTGGGGGTAGCCGGTCTTGGTCACGTTGTAGCCGTCCACCACCAGGTGCACCTGCGGGATGGCCAGCAGCTGGTCCAGCAGCGCCGGGTCGTCCTCGGCCAGGCCGCGCCGGGCCACGTCGTGCGGCGAGGCCGAACCGGGCTCCACCGCCTCCACCAGGTCGGCCGGGCGCAGCGCCGTCACCGGCAGCGCCAGCTCCCGCTGCAGGCCCTGGGCGGACTGCAGCACGGTGTCCAGCAGCAGCCGCAGCCGCATGTCCTCGACGCTGCGGCCCTCGCGGGCGGTGCGCCGCCCGCTCTCCACCGCGGCCTCCAGCTCGGCGACCCGGTGCCGCAGCCGCCTGGCCTCGCCCTCGGCGGCGCTGCGCTCGACGGCCGCGGCGGCCCGGGCCGCCTCCAGCTCCCCGGCCAGCCGTCGGCTCTCGGCCTGCGCCCGGCGGGTGTCCGCCTCCAGCGAGCGGACCTTCTTGCGCAGCGACTCCGCCTCCTTGCGCACCCCCTCGGCCTCGGCCCGGTGCCGCTCCAGCTCGGCCCGGGCGCCCGCCCGGGCCTCCGCCAGCTCCCCCTGGAGCCGCTCGGCCAGCCGGGCCGCCTCGGCGGCCGCGCCCTCGGCGTCGACCCGCTCGGCCTCCTCGCCGGCCTCCTCCACCAGCCGGGCCCAGCCGGACGGGCGCACCAGGTAGGCGGCGGCCGCGACGTCCATCGGGTCGGCGGCGGCCGGGGCGGTGCCCGCCTCCAGCGCCTGCACCAGGTCGGGCTGGCCCAGCCGCAGCCGCTCGGCTATCCGGACCCGGAAGGCCGGGTCCGACTCCAGCGCGGCGGCCAGCGCGGTCGCCGCGTACTTGGCCCGCCGGGCCGGGGTGAACTTGGCGTACGGGCGCAGCGAGGCGGGCAGTTCGCCGGCCGCGATGCCGCCGAGCGCGTCCGAGGCGATGCCGACCACCCGTCGGCGCACGCCCTCCGGCAGGGGGCGTCCGGCCGTCTCCGTGCCGCCGTGCGGCTCCGGGGCCGGGGCGGGCGCGGTCCCGTCCGTGTCCGCGGGCGCGTTCGCTGCCTCCGCCACTGTCCTCGGCTCCGATCCTGATCCCGGGCGGGCCCCTCCGGCGGGTGCCGGGCGGGGCGTTGGTGTCCGCCGCTGCTGCCAATTGTCCCGTCTACCGTGCCGCACCGACAGCACCCCGCCGACGAGTCCGCCCCGCGCCCCCGTCCGGGGCGGACGGGAACGCGGGGCGGTCGAAGTCGCGTCAGCCCTGCTGGGCGTCGCCCTCCGGGGCCTCCTCGGCGCCCGGACGGGCCACCAGCTCGACCTGGTCCACGGCGTTGCACCAGCGGCAGCGCACCGACTCGATGGTCTCGGCCAGCACCTGGGTCTCCTCGACCTTGGACTCGCCGGAGAGGTCGAAGTGCAGGAAGTCGGTCACCCGGGACGAACGGGTGACGTCGAAGCGGGTCAGGTTGCCGCACAGGGTGCAGCGCCAGCGGGTCTCGGCGGTCGGCGCGGCAATGCTCATGAGTGGTCCCTCTCGGCTGGTCCCGGTTCCGGGCCTCCAGCCTATTGCCTGGGGCCGGGCGGGCGGATCACCGGTCCACAGCCCGGACGCTCACCCGGCCGGAGCAGCGCCCGGTGTCGCGGGTGCGCCCCCGAGGAATGCTGACCGGCATGGTGCTCTCCGCCCCCGCCCGGGCCGGTTCGCCGGCGGCCGAGCGGGCCGCCCGCACCCCGGCCGCCACGTACCTGCTGATCGCGCTGGCCGCCCTGGTCATGCTGGTCGGCCCGGCCGGCCTGAACCCGCTGTACGGCAGCGGCGACGCGCGCGCCTGCGCCGAGCAGCGCTACGAGCACCGCTGGGGCGCCGTCCCCGCCGAGCTGCTGGACGGCCGCCCCCTGACGGCCGCCCAGCTCTCCGCGCTGCCCCCGGCCGCGCCCGGCTGCGTGCTGCCGGCCACCCCCGGCAAGATCCCCGAGCTGTCGGCGGTGACGGCGCTGTTCGTCCACGCGGGCTGGCTGCACCTGATCGGCAACCTGCTGTTCCTGTTCGTCTTCGGCCCGGCGGTGGAGGCCCGGCTGGGCCGGGTGCGCTTCCTGGTCGGCTACCTGGCGATCGGCGTCCTGGCCACCTACGGCTACGCGCTGGCCGAGTCGGGCACCCCGGACGCGGTGCGGGCGCTGGTCGGCGCGTCCGGCGCGATCGCCGGGGTGCTGGGGGCGTTCCTGCGGCTGCACCCGCGGGCCCGGGTGACCGCGCTGGTGCCGCTGCTGCTGTTCCTGCCGCTGCGCTTCCCGGCCTGGCTGGTGCTCGGCCTGTGGTTCGTCCTGCAGTTCTGGTCGGTCACCTCCGGCGGCGACGGGGTGGCCTACCTGGTGCACGTGATCGGCTTCGTGACGGGCTGGTTGTTCGCCTGGGCCGCCCGTCCGGCGGGCGATACCCTGGGCGCACCTTCTCGAACAGGAGTTGCTCAGTGATCACCGCGATCGTCCTCATCAACACCGACGTCGACCGGATCCCCGAGATCGCGGAGGCCATCGCCGCCATCGAGGGCGTCAGCGAGGTCTACTCGGTCACCGGCACCTACGACCTGGTCGCGATGGTCCGGGTGCGCGGCCACGAGGACCTGGCCGAGGTGATCCCCGGCCGCCTCAACAAGGTCCCGGGCGTGACGAACACCGAGACCCACATCGCCTTCCGCACCTACTCCCAGCACGACCTGGAGGCCGCGTTCTCGCTCGGCCTGGACGGCTGAGCCTCAACGCTGCCCGGCTGGGCCTCAGCGCTGCTCGGTGTCGACGACGCAGCGGCCGCCCTCGTTGCGGTAGCTCCACTTCGCACCGTCGCTGACCAGCTCGCGGACGGCGGCCAGGAACCGGTCGAGGTGCTCGACCGGGGTCCCGGCGCCGAAGCTGACCCGGATCGCGTTCAGGCTGCGCTCCCCCGGCAGCGAGGACTCCGGCGCCCCGCACTCGCCCGGAGCCGCCTCCTCGTCACCGCCGAGCAGGGTGCGCACCAGCGGGTGCGCGCAGAACAGCCCGTCCCGGACGCCGATGCCGTACTCGGCGGACAGCGCGGCCGAGAAGTGCGAGCTGTTCCAACCGCGCACCACGAACGACACCACGCCGACCCGGTCGGAGCCCTCGCCGAACAGGCTGAGCACCCGCACCTCGGGGATCCGCGCCAGGCCCTCGGTCAGCTTGGCCACCAGTGCCCGCTCCCGGGCCTCCAGCGCCTCGAAGCCCGCCTCGTCCAGCGCCCGGCAGGCCGAGGCGATGGCGTACGCGCCGATCACGTTCGGCGAACCGGCCTCGTGCCGCGCCGGGCCGGTGTGCCACTGCACCGCGACCGAGCCGTCCAGCTCGCGGGCCACCGTCCGGCTGGCGCCGCCGCCCGCCAGGTACGGCTCGGCCGCGTCCAGCCAGTCCGCGCGGCCCGCCAGCACGCCGGCGCCGAACGGCGCGTACAGCTTGTGCCCGGAGAACGCCACCCAGTCGACGTCCAACTCCCGCACCGAGACCCGGTGGTGGGGCGCCAGTTGGGCGGCGTCCAGCACCACCCGGGCGCCGTACCGGTGCGCGACCGCGGTCAGCTCCCTGATCGGCCACAGCTCGCCGGTGACGTTCGACGCGCCGGTCACGCAGAACAGCTTCGGGCCCTCGGCCGCGCCCAGCAGCGCCTCCTCCAGCGCCGCCACCGCCTCCGCGTGCGAACGCGGCGCCCGCAGGTAGCGCACCGACAGGCCCTCGCGCCGCCACGGCAGCAGCGAGGCGTGGTGCTCGGTCTCGAACGCGAACACCTCGGTGCCGGCCGGCACCGCGCCCGCCAGCAGGTTCAGCGAGTCGGTGGTCGCCCGGGTGAAGACCACCTGGTCCCCGTCCCGCAGGTCCAGGAACCCGGCGACGGTCCGGCGGCTCTGCTCGAACAGGTCCGTCGACAGCTGCGACAGGTACCCGGCCCCCCGGTGCACCGACCCGTAGTACGGCGCGTACGCCGCGACGTCGTCCCACACCCGCTTCAGCGCCGGGGCGCTCGCCGCGTAGTCCAGCGCCGCGTAGCCGACCTTGTCCCCGGAGGCGAGCGGAACCTCGACGTCCGCGCCCAGCACGGCCAGCGGCTCGCAGATCTCGGTGTTCACAGACATGGGTGCACTCCTCCACGGGGTAAGGACCCCGGAGGAGCGACACCGGAAGTCCGCGCTTGCCACGCGGACCTGTCGCCGCGCAGCCCGGTCCTCACCCAGGGCACCCCGCCACGGACGGAGGGTTGCCGGACAGCCAGCTGGGGCTTCGCGCTGTCACTCATGACCTGGCGAAGACACTACACGACACCGTCCCCGTCTCAACACCCGTCCGCATCCCGAGACGGAATCCGGGCGGCGCGGGAGGCGCCGCCCGGCCCCCCCGGCAGTGCTTCCCTACGCCTGCGTCGCCTCCGCCCAGCGCTTGAGCAGTTCCCCCGCCGCCCCGGAGTCGATCGCCGCCGCCGTCCGCACCATCGCCGCCGCGATCTGCTCGGTGAGCGGGGCCTCCCCCAGCTCCAGCGCGACCAGCGCGGCCGCGCCGTTCAGCACGACGGCGTCCCGCACCGGCCCGCGCTCGCCGTTCAGCACCCGGCGGGCGACGTCCGCGTTGTACTCGGGGTCGGCGCCGCGCAGCGCCTCGATGCCGACCAGCTCGATCCCGACGTCCCGCGGGTCGAACGCGGTCTCCGTCACCTCGCCGCCGCGGATCACCCACACGTGCGAGGTCGTGGTGACGGTCAGCTCGTCGAGCCCGTCGTCGCCGCGGAAGACCAGGCCCTGCGCGCCGCGCCGGGCCAGCACGCCGGCGATCAGCCCGGCCAGCCGGGTGTCGAAGCAGCCGACGGCGTGCGAGGTGACCCGGGCCGGGTTGGTGAGCGGGCCGAGGATGTTGAAGACCGTGGGGACGGCCAGTTCGGCGCGCGCCTGCGCGGTGTGCCGCATCGAGGGGTGGAACTTCGCGGCGAAGCAGAAGGTCAGGCCGACCTCCTCGGCCACCGCCGCGACCCGCTCCGCGGAGAGCTCCAGGTTGACGCCGAGCCGCCCGAGCACGTCGGAGGAGCCGGAGGCGGAGGAGGAGGCCCGGTTGCCGTGCTTGACGACCTTCGCGCCGGCGGCGGCCGCCACCACCGCGGACATGGTGGAGATGTTGACCGTCTTGGCCCGGTCGCCGCCGGTGCCGACGATGTCCACCGCGGGGCCGGGGACGTCCAGCGGGAGCGCGTGCGCGTACATCGCCTCGACCAGGCCGGCGATCTCCTCGACCGTCTCGCCCTTGCCGCGCATGGCGATCAGGAAGCCGGCCACCTGCACGGGGCTGGCCTCGCCGCTCATGATGCGGTCCATCGCCCACGCGGTGTCGGCCTGGGACAGGTCGTTGCCCCCCAGCAGCGAGCTCAGCAGGTCCGGCCAGGTGCGGACCACCTGCGCGGGGTCGCTACCGCCGTTCGCAGAGTGCGCGTTCACCATGGCTGACTCCAGCTCTCGTCATCGTCCCGGAGGAATCCCGAAGAAACGACGTCAGCCTATCGAGCGAGCGGGGACGGCCGCCCGGGGTTGCCGTCCCCTTCTCTCCAGTTGAGACGCACCGGCGGGACGGTCAGCGCCCGGCGGGCGCCCGCCGGGCCAGCCGGGCCCGCAGCAGGGTGACCGCGGCGTCGGCCAGGGCGACCGGGTCGACGGGGTGCGAGATCGCGGCGTCGGCCCGGCTCCAGGCGGCGAGCCAGGAGTCCTGCGGCCGACCGATGACGACCAGGACCGGCGGGCAGCCGTAGATCTCGTCCTTCAGCTGCCGGGTGAGGCCCAGCCCGCCCGCCGGGACGGCCTCGCCGTCCAGCACGCAGAGGTCGATGCCGCCCTTCTCCAGCGCGCGCAGCACCGCGGGGGCGGTGGCGCACTCCAGGTACTCGAGGGCGGGGACGTCCGCGGCGGGCCGCCGGCCGAGGGCGAGGGTCACCTGCTCACGGGTGTTGCGGTCGTCGCTGTAGACGAGAACGGTGAGCGTCTCGTCGGAGTGCTGCGCCATGGCCCCTGCTTCCTGGTGCTCGTCCTCTTATATGTGTGCCCGTGCCGGGCGGCCCCGACCGAACGGCCCAGTGTGACCCGGGCCACGTCCTTGGACGGATGCTACTCCCGCGCGCGCTTCCTGCGGAGACCCCGACGCGATCTCGCTCAAGCCGCCGCGCCCGGGACTCACTCCCCCGGCGCAGTGCGCTCACCCGGTCGAACAACCGTCAGAAAACGGGCGGTGCGCGAGGCGGGCATACCTCACGCACCGGACACTCCGAGGGAGACCCCCCGGCGTGAAGACGGAATAAGGGACCGACATAATGTCCGTCGTGGCGACAGCAACAGCAACAGAAACCGGACACGCGCACGGAGCGGTCAACAGGCCGAACCTGGTCAGCGTCGGAACCATTGTCTGGCTGAGCTCGGAGCTGATGTTCTTCGCGGCCCTGTTCGCGATGTACTTCACCCTCCGCTCGGTCAAGGGCGCCGAGTTCTGGCACGAGAAGGCCCATGCCCTCAACGTGCCGTTCTCCTCGGTCAACACCACGATCCTGGTGCTCTCCTCGCTCACCTGCCAGCTCGGCGTGTTCGCCGCCGAGCGCGGTGACGTGAAGAAGCTCCGCTCGTGGTTCACGATCACCTTCGTGATGGGCGCCATCTTCATCGGCGGCCAGATCTTCGAGTACACCGAGCTGGTCAAGAAGGACGGCCTCTCGCTGTCCTCGGACCCGTACGGCACGGTGTTCTACCTGACCACCGGGTTCCACGGACTCCACGTGACGGGTGGTCTGATCGCCTTCCTGCTGGTCCTCGGACGGACCTACGCGGCGCGGCGGTTCACCCACGAGCAGGCAACCGCGGCGATCGTGGTGTCGTACTACTGGCACTTCGTCGACGTCGTGTGGATCGGCCTGTTCGCGACCATCTACCTGATCAAGTAGCAGCCGCCCCGCCCCTGACCCCGCGTCACGTCGACGCGTGGGAGTCGGGGGCAGGCTGCTGCCGACCAGATCCTGACACCGGGGTTATTCCGTGAAAAAGCTCTCCGCACGACGGCGCCACCCACTGGCGGCGGTCGTCGTCCTACTTCTCGCCCTGGCGGCCACCGGGGGGCTGTACGCCGCTTTCGCGCCCGCCGAGAAGGCGCAGGCCGACAGCTCCGCGCAGTCGCTCGCCATCGACGAGGGCAAGAAGCTCTTCGCCGTCGGCTGCTCCTCCTGCCACGGCCTGAACGGCCAGGGCACCTCCGACGGCCCGTCGCTGGTCGGCGTCGGCTCGGCCGCGGTCGACTTCCAGGTCGGCACCGGCCGCATGCCGGCCCAGCAGCCGGGCGCCCAGGTGCCGCGCAAGAAGAACATCTACTCGCAGGCCGAGATCGACCAGCTGGCCGCCTACGTGGCCTCGCTGGGCCCCGGCCCGGTCACCCCGACCCCCGAGCAGTACGAGCCGTCCAGCAACGACGTGACCAACGCCGAGCAGGTCGCCAAGGGCGGCGAGCTGTTCCGCACCAACTGCGCCCAGTGCCACAACTTCAACGGCAAGGGCGGTGCGCTGACCAACGGCAAGTACGCCCCGTCGCTCGAAGGCGTGGACGCGAAGCACATCTACGAGGCCATGCAGACCGGCCCGCAGAACATGCCCTCCTTCCCCGACACCACCATGCCGGAGGAGCAGAAGCGCGAGATCGTGGCGTTCGTCCGCCACACGAACGACGAAGCCAGCCCCGGTGGCCTCACCCTGGGCAGCCTCGGTCCGGTGACCGAGGGCCTGTTCGGCTGGATCTTCGGTCTCGGCACGCTGATCCTGATCGCGATCTGGGTCGCCGCCCACACCACCAAGGCCAAGAAGTCATGAGCCACGACATGTCAGAGAACCTGCCGGAGGCCCACGACGCCTCCCACGGCACGGCCCTCGTCTCCCACGACGACCCGTTCGCCGACCCGGGCCTGCCGGCCCACGAACCGCGTCGGACCGACATCGACGAGCGGGCCGCCAAGCGGGCCGAGCGCCAGGTGTCGCTGATGTTCGTGGTCTCGATGCTGGCGACCATCGGCTTCATCGCGTCCTACGCGTCGATCGATGCCGACAAGATCGTCTACATCTTCCCGCTGGGTCACGTCAGCGCCCTCAACTTCGCCCTGGGCATGACCCTGGGCGTGGCGCTGTTCTGCATCGGCGCGGGCGCGGTCCACTGGGCCCGCACCCTGATGTCGGACCACGAGCTGCCGGCCGAGCGCCACCCGATCGAGGCCGACGACGACGTCCGCAACGACGTCATCGAGCAGTTCAAGACCGGTGCCGCGGAGTCCGGCTTCGGCCGCCGCAAGATGATCCGCAACACCCTGATCGGCTCGATGGCCCTGGTGCCGCTGTCCGGCGTGGTGCTGCTGCGCGACCTCGGCCCGCTGCCGGAGAAGAAGCTGCTGCACACCGGCTGGGACAAGGCGACGCAGAGCAGCCCGATCAAGCTCGTCAACATGAACACCGACGAGCCGATGAAGCCCGAGGACATCGTCCAGGGCTCGCTGACCTTCGCGAAGCCGGAGGGCCTGGAGGAGTCGGCCGAGGACTTCCAGCAGCAGATCGCCAAGGACGCGCTGATGATCGTCCGGATCGCCCCGGGCGACATCAAGGACGCCGAGTCCCGCGACAAGGGCTTCGAGGGCATCCTCGCCTACTCGAAGATCTGCACCCACGTCGGCTGCCCGATCTCGCTGTACGAGCAGCAGACCCACCACGCGCTCTGCCCCTGCCACCAGTCGACCTTCGACCTGGCGGACGGCGCTCGCGTCATCTTCGGCCCGGCCGGCCACCCGCTGCCGCAGCTGAAGATCACCACCGATGAGCAGGGCTTCCTGATCGCCACCGGCGACTTCGACGAGCCCGTCGGCCCGAGCTACTGGGAGCGTCCGCGATGAGTTCCGCAAGCGGCACCAAGAACAGTGCCTCCAAGCCGGCCAGTACCCGGGGCAACCCGGCGAACAAGGCCGAGGCGGCCGCCGACTGGGTCGACGGACGGGTCGGGATCTACTCCCTGGCCAAGGCCAACCTGCGCAAGATCTTCCCGGACCACTGGTCCTTCATGCTCGGCGAGATCTGCCTCTACAGCTTCATCATCATCATCCTCACGGGTGTGTACCTGACGCTGTTCTTCACCCCGAGCATGGCGGAGACCGTCTACCACGGCAGCTACCTGCCGCTGAACGGCATCCGGATGTCGGAGGCCTACGCCTCGACGCTGGACATCAGCTTCGAGGTCCGCGGCGGTCTGCTGATCCGCCAGATCCACCACTGGGCCGCGCTGGTCTTCGTCGCCGCGATGCTCGTGCACATGATGCGCGTGTTCTTCACCGGCGCGTTCCGCAAGCCCCGTGAGATCAACTGGGTCTTCGGCTTCCTGCTGCTGGTCCTGGGCATGTTCGACGGCTTCTTCGGCTACTCGCTGCCGGACGACCTGCTGTCGGGCACCGGCATCCGCTTCATGGAGGGCGCGATCCTGGCGGTGCCGCTGGTCGGCACCTACATCCAGATGTTCCTGTTCGGCGGCGAGTTCCCGGGCACCGACATCATCCCGCGCTTCTTCACCATCCACGTGCTGCTCATCCCGGGCATCATGCTGGGCCTGCTGGTCGCGCACCTGATCCTGGTCTTCTACCACAAGCACACCCAGTGGGCGGGCCCGGGCAAGACCGAGAAGAACGTCGTCGGCATGCCGCTGATGCCGGTCTACATGGCCAAGGCCGGTGGCTTCTTCTTCCTGGTGTTCGGCATCATCGCGGCGATCTCCGCGATCGCCACGATCAACCCGATCTGGGCCGTCGGCCCGTACCGTCCGGACCAGGTGTCCACCGACGCCCAGCCCGACTGGTACATGGGCTTCTCCGAGGGCCTGATCCGCATCATGCCGGGCTGGGAGATCTCGGTCTGGGGCGGCCACACGCTGAACCTCGGCGTGATGGTCCCGCTGGCGGTCTTCCCGCTGGTGCTGGTCGCCATCGCGGTCTGGCCGTTCATCGAGTCCTGGGTCACCGGCGACAAGCGCGAGCACCACATCCTGGACCGCCCGCGCAACGCCCCGGTCCGCACCGCGTTCGGCGCGGCCTGGATCTCGCTGTACCTGATCCTGCTGGTCGGCGGTGGCAACGACCTGTTCGCCACCCACCTGCACCTGTCGATCAACACGATCACCTACGCGGTCCGCGTCGGCTTCTTCGTGGTGCCGGTCCTGACCTTCATCGTCACCAAGCGCTGGTGCCTCGGCCTCCAGCGCCGCGACAAGGACAAGGTGCTGCACGGGCGCGAGTCCGGCGTCATCAAGCGCCTGCCGCACGGCGAGTTCGTCGAGGTGCACACCCCGCTGTCGCAGAAGGACCTGCACAGCCTCACCGCCCACGAGCAGCCCCAGCCGCTGGAGCTGCCCGCCGAGACGGACGAGAACGGGGTGGCCCGCAAGGCCGGCGTGATCACCAAGACCCGGGTGAAGCTCTCCGAGGGCTTCTACGGCGAGGGCAACCAGATCGCCAAGCCCACCACCGAGGAGTACCACGAGATCACCAGCGGCCACGGCCACCACTGATCCCGCGTAGCTGTCACGCCACGTCAGAACCCCCACCGGCTCCGGCCGGTGGGGGTTCTGGCATACCGGGGCGGTCCGGCCGCGGCGCCCTGTTATGTTGGCCGGGTGCACCTGGTGATCGACTCCCAGTCCCCCACCCCGCCCTACGAGCAGATCCGCGCGCAGATCGCGGCCCTGGCCCGGACCGGCGAGCTCCCGGTGGGCCTGAAGCTCCCCACCGTCCGGGCCCTCGCCGAGCGGCTCGGCCTCGCCGCGAACACGGTGGCCCGCGCCTACCGCGAGCTGGAGGCCGACGGCGTGGTCGAGACCCACGGCCGGGCCGGCACCACCGTCGCCCCCGCCGGTGACGCCGCGCACCGCCTGGCCGCCGGCGCCGCCGCCGAGTACGCGGCCCGGGCCGCCCGCCTCGGCCTCACCCGCGACGAGGCGCTGGCCGCCGTGGTCACCGCCCTCGGCGTGGCCTACCGCTGACCCGCCGGGCCGGCCCGGCGGCAGGACGCCGACGACGGCGAGGTCCGCCCGGGGAGCAGCTGCTCCCCGGGCGGACCCTGCCGCGCGTCACCGGCTCGCGCTCGCCGACGCGCTCGGGCCCGTGCCCGGGCCCGGCGTCGCGTTCACCGTCCCCTCCGGGGCCGCCGTGCTGACCGGCTTGCCCAGCGCGCTGTGCTTCACGTACTCGTCGAAGCCGATGTTCCAGTCACCGAAGCCGTTGCCGAACGGCTCCATGTCGTGGCCCTTGCTGTTGACCACCTGCACGATGTCGCCGACCCGGGTGTTGTCGAAGAACCACTTCGCCTCGTCGGTGCTCATCCCGGTGCAGCCGTGGCTGACGTTCTCCTTGCCCTGCGCCCACGTCGACCAGGGCGCGGCGTGGACGTACTCGCCGCTCCAGGTGACCCGGGTGGCCCACTTCACGTCCAGGTCGTAGGCCTCGCTGCTGCCGGCCGCGATGCCGATCGTCTCGCTGCTCATCCGGACGTCGGACTCCTGGCCGAGCACCACCTTGACGCCGTTGCGGGTGTCGAAGCCGGGCTTGCCGGTGGTGACCGGGATGGTCTTCACCACCTCGCCGTTGCGCTTGTACGTCAGCTGGTCGGTGCCCGCGTCGACCAGCGCCTCGACCCGGTCGCCGGTGCGCAGCGCGAGGGTCTGCTCCCCGCCCCCGTAGACGCCGTCGGATATCCGGATGCCCGGCAGGTCGTAGGCGAGCTTGACGGTGGTGTTGGCGGGCCAGTACTCCTGCGGCCGGAAGTGCAGGTTCTCGTCGTCGACCCAGTACCAGGCGCCGGTGACGGCGGGCTGCGAGGTGACGGTGAGGCCGCGTTCGATCTGCTGCCGGGCGGCCGGGTCGGTGACCGCCTCGGAGAGCTTGACGGTGAGCGGCTGGCCGACGCCGTAGACGCCGCTGCCCGAGCTGTCGGGGCCGAGTTCGGCGGTGACGACGTGCTGCGCGTCGGCGGTGGTGAAGGTGGAGTCGGCCTCGCCGTGGCCGCCCGTGCCGTCCTCGGCCGCGACCTTGACGGTGTACGCGGCGCCGGCCCGGAGCGGATCGGTGGTCTGCCAGTGCTGCTGGTCGGCGGCGAGCTCACCGGCCACCGGCTTCCCGTCGGGACCGGTGACGGTGACGGTGCCGAGCTTCGCGCTGCCGTCCGTGGTGACGCTGAACGCCTTCGCCGGGTCGGCCTCCTCCCCGGCGGCCGAGGTGTGGATCAGCGGGGCGACGTCGATCTGGTGGGGCGAGTCCTTCTCCGCGGACCCGCCGCCGGAGGAACAGGCCGCGGCCGGTGCCAGGACGAGCATGGCGGCCAGTGCGGTGCGGCTACTGCTGGCTATCCGAGAGCCCTTCAACGGAACCTCCCAGGGGGTACGAACCTGCCTCAGAGCGTAGGAAGGCGTCACCCGGTCGGCACTCCGGGTAACCCGGGCGGGGGACGGCCGCCCGGTGGTCCCCGGGAACGACGGGGGCCGGGCACCCCCCGAGGGGAGTACCCGGCCCGCCGTGCGGCCGACGCGATCCGGAACCTACTGGTTCTGGTTCTCGCCGCGGTAGAACTCGAAGACCCAGCCGAACAGGCCGATCAGGATGATCGGGATCGACCAGTACAGCAGCCACCAGCCGAAGATGACGCCCAGGAAGGCCAGCGCGCCACCGATCGCCAGGGAGAGCGGCTGCCAGCTGTGCGGGGCGAAGAAGCCCACCTCGCCGGCGTCGTCCGAGACCTGGGCCTCGGGGTTGTCGCCCGCGCCGGTGTCCACCCGCTTGGCGGTGAACGCCAGGTAGAAGCCGATGAAGGCGCACAGGCCGAAGGCCAGGAACAGCGCGGTGGTGCCGGCGGCCTCCAGGCCGTGGTCCGACTTACCGGTCCAGATCATGTAGGTGATCGCGATCGCCAGCACGAACACGGCCAGACCGGCGAAGATCTTTCCCTGTTCCTTCATCGGGCGTCACCCTCATTCTTGCCCTTGCCCAGCGACGGACGGTCGTACTGCGCGGGGGTCACACCCTCGAAGTGCTTGGCCGGCTCACCGTGGTTCTCCAGGTAGTCCAGCGCGGCGATCTCCGGGTGGTGCAGGTCGAACGCCGGGGATTCGGAGCGGATCCGCGGCAGGGTGGTGAAGTTGTGCCGCGGCGGCGGGCAGGAGGTCGCCCACTCCAGCGAGCGGCCGTAGCCCCACGGGTCGTCGACCTCGACCTTCTCGCCGTACTTGGCCGTCTTCCAGACGTTGTAGAGGAACGGCAGGATCGACAGGCCGAGCAGGAACGAGCCGATGGTCGAGACGGTGTTCAGCGTGGTGAAGCCGTCCGAGGCCAGGTAGTCGGCGTACCGGCGCGGCATGCCCTCGGCGCCCAGCCAGTGCTGCACCAGGAAGGTCGCGTGGAAGCCGATGAACAGCGTCCAGAAGGTGATCTTGCCCAGGCGCTCGTCCAGCATCTTGCCGGTCATCTTCGGCCACCAGAAGTGGAAGCCGGCGAACATCGCGAAGACGACGGTGCCGAACACCACGTAGTGGAAGTGCGCGACCACGAAGTACGAGTCGGAGACGTGGAAGTCGATCGGCGGGGAGGCGAGCAGGACGCCCGTCAGACCGCCGAACAGGAAGGTGACCAGGAAGCCGACCGTCCAGAGCATCGGGGTCTCGAAGCTCAGCGAGCCCTTCCACATGGTGCCGACCCAGTTGAAGAACTTCACACCGGTCGGGACCGCGATCAGGAAGGTCATGAACGAGAAGAACGGCAGCAGGACCTGTCCGGTCACGTACATGTGGTGCGCCCACACCGTCACCGAGAGGCCGGCGATGGCGATGGTCGCGGCGATCAGGCCGGAGTAGCCGAACATCGGCTTGCGGCTGAACACCGGGATGATCTCGGACACGATGCCGAAGAACGGCAGCGCGATGATGTACACCTCGGGGTGGCCGAAGAACCAGAACAGGTGCTGCCAGAGCAGCGCTCCGCCGTTCGTCGGGTCGAAGACGTGCGCCCCGAACTTCCGGTCCGCCTCCAGGGCGAACAGCGCGGCCGCGAGGACCGGGAAGGCCAGCAGGACCAGCACGGCGGTCAGCAGGACGTTCCAGACGAAGATCGACATCCGGAACATCGTCATGCCGGGCGCGCGCATGCAGATGATCGTGGTGATGAAGTTGACCGCGCCGAGGATGGTGCCGAAGCCGGAGAAGGCCAGACCCATGATCCACATGTCGGCGCCGATGCCCGGCGAGCGGACCGCGTCCGACAGCGGCGAGTAGGCGAACCAGCCGAAGTCGGCCGCGCCCTGCGGGGTCAGGAAGCCCGCCACCGCGATGATCGAGCCGAACAGGTACAGCCAGTAGGCGAACATGTTCAGGCGCGGGAAGGCGACGTCGGGGGCGCCGATCTGGAGCGGCATGATCCAGTTGGCGAAACCGGCGAACAGCGGCGTGGCGAACATCAGCAGCATGATCGTGCCGTGCATGGTGAACGCCTGGTTGAACTGCTCGTTCGACAGGATCTGGGTACCCGGGCGGGCCAGCTCGGCACGCATGACCAGGGCGAGCACGCCACCGATCAGGAAGAAGGCGAACGAGGTCGCCAGGTACATCGTGCCGATCGTCTTGTGGTCAGTGGTGGTGAGCCACTTGATGATCGCGTTGCCCGGCTTGCGCACCCGCGGAGTCCCCGAGGTGACGGCCCCGGCTCCCCCACCGGCCGCGGCGGGCTCGTTGAGGATGGTCACTTCTCTTCACTACTTCCCGTGGTGGGGAGGATGCCTGCGGGAACCGCACCGGCCTGGCCCTTGTCGCGGAGGTCCTTGAGGTGCTGCTCGTAGTCGGCGGCCGACACGACCTTCACGTTGAACAGCATCCGCGAGTGGTCGGTGCCGCAGAGCTCGGCGCACTTGCCGCGGTAGGTGCCGAGCGCGGTCGGGGTGACCTGGAACTCGTTGACCACACCGGGCACGACGTCCATCTTCATCATGAAGTTGACGGGCCAGAAGTCGTGGATGACGTCGTTGGAGGTCAGCCGGAACTTCACGGTCTCGTTGATCGGCAGGTAGAGCGTCGGAGGCTCCTTGGTGCTGCCGACCTCGTACGCGGCGGTGGTGCTCGCCGGGTCCGGGATCTCGGAGTTCTCGTAGTTGAACGCCCAACTCCACTGGAAGCCCACCACGTTGATGGTGTGCTGGGGCTTCGCGTCGACCTTCGTCAGGGTGGCCTCGTCGCGGGCGACGAAGTAGAAGAGCACCGAGACGATGACGAGGGGGACCGCGGTGTACAGCGCCTCGATGGGCACGTTGTACCGGGTCTGAGCGGGGATCTCCACCTTGGTGCGGCTGCGCCGGTGGAAGAACACGCTCCAGAGGATCAGACCCCACATCAGTGCGCCAACAACCAGAGCCGCGATCCACGAGCCCTGCCACATGTGAAGGACCAGCGGGCCTTCCTTGGTGACGGGACTGGGGAGGCCAAGCCTGGGCAGGTCGTTGGCCGAGCAGCCGGTGGCGGTCGCGATGACGAGGCCCAGTGCCAGCGCCTGAGGCAGCTTCCGCCGCATCGTGCGCCGCGGCGAGCGGTCGGAGCCGTTGGGACTCACGTAGCGCCTTCCCGAAGTCTCGCCCGCGAACGCACCACCGGGAGGAGACTGTTGTCGGGTCTCCTCGGCGGTCCGGCCACGGGCACGGTTTGAATGCTTATGCGGGCCAAACGCTACTCCATCCTTATGCGGCGCTCACGGGCAGCCCCCGGTAACGCGCCGCCCGGCTACCCGATCAGCCCCCGAGGGGTGAACCGCCTCCGGAGGGCGGACGGAGTCGCAGGTCATGGCGGACATCCGAGCCTCCCACGGCCGAACGGGCGACCGTACTGCGACACGCGGGTGACGGGCCGTCGGCTCCCCCGCCGGGCGGGAGGAATCACCCCGTAAGGGGCGCCGCCCGCGTCGTCTACGGTGACCGGGTGCCCTACTTCGACGCCGCCTCCACCGCCCCGCTGCACCCCGTCGCCCGGCAGGCCCTGCTCGCCGCCCTCGACGAGGGCTGGGCCGACCCCGCCCGGCTGCACCGCTCCGCCCGGCAGGCCCGGATGCTGCTGGACGCCGCCCGGGAGACCGTCGCCGAGGTGCTCGGCGCCCGGGCCGACGAGGTCTCCTTCACCTCCTCCGGCACCCAGGCCCTCCAGTTGGGCCTGCTCGGCGCCCTGCGCGGCCACCGCCGCCGCGGCGCCCACCTGGTGCACTCCGCGGTCGAGCACTCCGCCGTGCTGCACACCGCCGAGCGCTGGGAGGCCGACGGCGGCGCCGTCACCGCCGTCCCGGTCGACCGCCACGGCCGGGTGTCCGCCGGGGAGTTCGCCGCCGCGCTGCGGCCCGACACCGCGCTCGCCGTGCTGCAGTCCGCCAACCACGAGGTCGGCACCCTGCAGCCGGTCACCGAGACCGCCGCGCTGCTCGGCGACGTCCCGCTGCTGGTGGACGCCGCGCAGAGCGCCGGCCGGCTGCCCGTCCCGGCCGGCTGGTCGCTGCTGGCCGCCAGCGCCCACAAGTGGGGCGGCCCGGCCGGGGTCGGGGTGCTCGCCGTCCGCAAGGGCGTCCGGTACTCCTCGCCGCTGCCCGCCGACGACCGCGAGGGCGGGCGGGTGCCCGGCTTCCCCAACGTCCCGGCGATCGTCGCCGCCGCGGCCTCGCTGCGCGCCGTCCGGGCCGGGGCCGAGGCCGAGAACGCCCGCCTGCGCGCACTCGTCGACCTGATCCGCCACCGCGTCCCGGAGCTGGTCCCCGCCGTCGAGGTGGTCGGCGACCCGGAGCGGCGGCTGCCGCACCTGGTGACCTTCTCCTGCCTGTACGTGGACGGCGAGGTGCTGCTGACCGAGCTCGACCGGGCCGGCTTCGCGGTCAGCTCCGGCTCCTCCTGCACCTCCAGCACGCTGACCCCCAGCCACGTGCTGGCCGCGATGGGCGTCCTCACCGAGGGCAACCTGCGCGTCTCGCTGCCCGCCGGCACCACCCGCGCCGAGGTGGACGCCTTCCTCGACGTCCTCCCCCGGGTGGTCGCCGACGTCCGCGCCCCGCTCGGGCTCGACCTCCCCGCGCCCGGCTCCGCGACCGGCCCGGCCGGGGCGCTGGTCCTCGACACCCTCGGCCGGCGCTGCCCGATCCCGGTCATCGAACTCGCCAAGCACATCGGCGAGGTCGACCCCGGCGGCCTCGTCGCCGTCCTCTCCGACGACGAGGCGGCCCGCCACGACATCCCCGCCTGGTGCGGGATGTGCGGCCACACCTACGCGGGCGAGGCCTCCGCCACGGAGTACGGGGGCACCCGCGGCACGGCGTACCTGGTGATCCGGGGGCTCGATTAGAACGGCGGGAGCGCACCGCCGGGGGCTCGACGTTCCCCGAGCCCCCGGTGGCGCATGCCCGTTCGCTCAGAGGGCGATGCGGGTGCTGATCTCCTTGGCGGCCTCCGCGCCGTAGGCGGTCTCGAAGCGCTCCAGGAAGTGGCCGCCGCGCAGCTCGTACTCCTGGGTGCCGACGGTCTCGATGACCAGGGTGGCGAGCATGCAGCCGACCTGGGCGGCGCGCTCCAGGCCGAGGTCCCAGGAGAGGCCGGCCAGGAAGCCGGCGCGGAAGGCGTCGCCGACGCCGGTGGGGTCGGCCTTGCGCTCCTCGGCCGGGCAGCCGACCACGACGTCGGGCTCGCCGCGGCGCTGGATGCGCACGCCCTTGGGGCCGAGGGTGGTGACGCGGGTGCCGACGCGGTCCAGGATCTCGTCCGAGGACCAGCCGGTCTTGGACTCGATCAGGGCGGCCTCGTACTCGTTGGTGAAGAGATAGGCCGCGCCGTCGACGATCTGCCGGATGTCCTCGCCCTCCAGGCGGGCCAGCTGCTGGGAGGGGTCGGCGGCGAAGGCGTAGCCGCGGGTGCGGCACTCCTGGGTGTGCCGCACCATCGCGGCCGGGTCGTCCGCGCCGATCAGGACCAGGTCGAGGCCGCCGACCCGCTCGGCGATCGGCTGGAGCTCGATGTTGCGGGCCTCGGCCATCGCGCCGGTGTAGAAGGACGCGATCTGGTTGTGGTCCTGGTCGGTGGTGCACATGAAGCGGGCGGTGTGCCGGGTCTCCGAGATGTGCACGGAGTCGGTGTCGACGCCGTGCCGGTCGAGCCAGCTGCGGTACTCGGCGAAGTCGCCGCCGGCCGCGCCGACCAGGACCGGGTTCAGGCCCAGGACGCCCATGCCGAAGGCGATGTTCGGGCCGACCCCGCCGCGGCGGATGTCCAGGGTGTCGACCAGGAAGGACAGCGACACCGTGTGCAGCTGCTCGGGCACCAGCTGGTCGGAGAAGCGTCCGGGGAAGGTCGTCAGGTGGTCGGTGGCGATCGAGCCGGCGACGGCGATGCGCACGAGGTCTCCTCTGGCGGCCCGGCGTTGGCCGGAGCTTGGGGGCAGCAACGCGCCTACGGTACCCGGACCCGGGGGGTGCTACCGATCGGTAAGGCTGTCTTCCGGACGCGCGGCGGCCTAGGGTCGCCAGTACGGGGGCCGGACGCGGCCCCCGTCCAGTCCGCGGCGCCGTGGCCGCGGCACGGCGATCGGAGCTGGTTAGCACATGGTGATCGATCACTCCTCCGGGCGGGCCGCGGGTCGCCGCCGTGCGGACGCCGAACCCGAGACGCTGGCCGAGCTGCTGGATTCCTCGCGCCGATTGGGCCGGTTCTGGCCGGTCTCCGGGCCGCTCCCGACGGTCTCCGCCCCGAACGCGGCGGTCGTTCGGGTGCCGGTGGCGGCGCGCCGGGTGGTGGCGGGCATGCCGGAGTACGGCGGGTAGCGGCGGAACCGGTTTCCTCCGGGGCACGTCAAATCGGCGCGATGTCGCTCACGGCGCCGCACGACCCTCGGGAGGAACACAGATCATGGACGACAGCACCGCAGCCGTCTCCGCCCAGGCCCCCCGCGCCCGCCGGGCGGCCGCCGCACTGGCCGGCGCGGCCCTCGCGGTCGGCCTGCTCACCGCGTGCGGCAGCTCGGGCCCGACCACCGCGGCCACCGGCTCGCCGAGCGCGACCACCAGCCCGGTGCCGGGCAGCCCCGCCGCCTCGCCGTCCGCCACCCCCTCCGCGTCGCCCTCGCAGCCGGCCGCGTCGAGCCCGGCCCCGGACGCGAGCCCGCAGCCCTCGGCGGCGCAGCCGACCACGCCCGGGATAGCCGTGGGCGAGCGCCCGCCGACCGCGGTGAAGATCCCGGCGTCCGGCTACCGGCAGGACGGGCCGACCACGCTGACGGTGTTCTTCACCGCCGGGGTCTGCGACAAGTACGGGGTCCGGGTCGAGGAGGACACCCCGCCGGTGGTGAAGCTGCGGGTGGTGATCACGCAGACCGCGGAGCCGGGCAAGGCGTGTCCGCAGCTGATGAAGGAGCAGCAGGCGAGCGTCACGCTGTCGAAGCCGATGACCGGCGGCGGCGTGGTGGACACCGCGACGGGCGAGCAGCTGCCGGTGCAGAGCGGGGTCGCGGGCGGCGACCCGCGCTGACGAACGCCGCGAGGGCGGCTCCCCCGGCCCGGGGGAGCCGCCCTCGGCGGCCGGTGTTCAGGGCTTAGCTGAACGAGTCGCCGCAGGCGCAGGAGCCGGTGGCGTTCGGGTTGTCGATGGTGAAGCCCTGCTTCTCGATGGTGTCCACGAAGTCGACGGTGGCACCGCCCAGGTAGGGGGCGCTCATCCGGTCGGTGACGACCTTGACGCCGTTGAAGTCCTTGACGACGTCGCCGTCGAGCGAACGCTCGTCGAAGAACAGCTGGTAGCGCAGGCCCGAGCAGCCGCCGGGCTGCACGGCGACGCGCAGCGCGAGGTCGTCGCGGCCTTCCTGCTCCAGCAGGCCCTTGACCTTGCCCGCGGCGGCGTCGGTGAGGAGGATGCCACTCTCGACGGTGGTCTCGTCCTGGACGGTCATGCTTACTCCCGGTCTGTGACGACTGTGATCCGCCAGTGCCAACCAGCGGCCTCCCGGATTCATTTCCGGGAGGTGGTGCGTTCGGGGGACGTTTTCGTCGCCCACTCCCCCACGTACCCCATGCTCGCACACCGGGCCGGACGGGTCACCGCCCACTTCCGCAAAGCGCTACCGTCCGCGCAGCGGGCGCAGCAGGATGTGACAGGTGATCATTCGTCAGCTCAAGGACACCGCGCAGGACGCCGAGGCCGTGGACCGGATCGCCCGGGCGGCCTTCCGTGACCTGGACAACCGGCCGCCCGACGATCCGGACACACCGGCGGACGGGCGCCGCCGGGTCCGCGGCCCGGCCCGCACCCGGCACCTGGCGGTCACCGACCCGGAGGGGTGCTGGATCGCCGAGCAGGACGGCGAGGCGGTCGGGGCGGCGCTGTCGCTGCGCCGGGAGGGGGTGTGGGTGCTGGTGCTGTTCGTGGTGCTCCCCGCCGCGCAGGGGCGGGGGGTGGGCCGGCTGCTGCTGGAGCGGGCCACCGCGTACGGGCGGGGCTGCCTGCGCGGCATGCTGTGCGCCTCGCCGTCCCCGGCGGCGGCCCGGCGCTACCGGCGGGCCGGGTTCACCCTGCACCCGACGATGCGGCTGACCGGGCAGGTGGACCGGGAGCGGCTGCTGGACCCGGGCGACATCCCGGTGCACGCGGGCAACCCGACGCACCTGCACCTGCTGGACTCGGTCGACCGCCGGGTGCGCGGCGCGGCGCACGGCCCGGACCACCCGTTCATGCTGGCGCACTTCGAGGAGCTGCTGGTCGCGGACACCCTGGCCGGGACGGGCTACTGCTACCGGGACGGCGGCGACGTGCAGTTGGTCGCGGCGACCTCCAAGCGGATCGCCGTCCGGCTGCTGCGCGAGGCGCTGGCCCGCGTCCCGGCGGGGACGGAGGCGAACGTCTCCTTCCTGACCGCCGAGCAGGAGTGGGCCGTCGACGTGGGCCTGGACCTGGGCCTGTCGCTGTCCACCCGCGGCTACCTCGGCCTGCGCGGGATGCGCCCGCCGATGCCGTACGTCCCCAACGGGGGCTACCTGTAGGCGCCCGCGGGCCCGCTCACTGCATCGTGTCGAGGATCTCCTGGACCATCTCCATCGTGGTGCCCGGGTGCAGGAAGGCGAAGCGGGCGACCGTCTCGCCGTCCCAGCCGGTGGGGGTGACGAAGCCGACCTGGTCGGCGAGGAGCTGCCGGGACCAGCGGTAGTAGTCGTCGTGGGTCCAGCCCTTGCGGCGGAAGCAGACGGCGGAGAGCTGCGGGTCGTGGAGGAGTTCGAGGTGCTCGGTGTCGCGGATGAGCTGCGCGGTGGCGCGGGCGAGGCGCAGGCCGGCCTCGACGGCGTCGGTGTAGGCCTGGACGCCGTGGACGGCGAGCGAGAACCAGAGCGGGAGGCCGCGGGCCCGCCGGGTGAGGTGGTAGGCGTAGTCGGTGGGGTTCCACTCGTCGCCCTCGGTGTGCAGGACGTCGAGGTAGGAGGCGTCCTGGGTGTGGACGGCGCGGGCCAGGCGCGGTTCGCGGTAGAGCAGGGCGGCGCAGTCGAACGGGGCGAACAGCCACTTGTGCGGGTCGACGACGAAGCTGTCGGCGTGCTCGATGCCGTCGTAGCGCGCGCGGACCGAGGGGGCGAACAGCCCGGCGCCGCCGTAGGCGCCGTCGACGTGGAACCAGAGGTCGTGCTCGCGGGCGACCTCGGCGATGCCGGCCAGGTCGTCGACGATGCCCTCGTTGGTGGTGCCGGCGGTGCCGACGACGGCGATGACGGTCTCGGGGTGCGGGTCGGCGGCGAGGGTGGCGCGCAGGGCGTCCCCGGTGAGGCGGCGGTCGACGGCGGGGACGAGGAAGGGCTCGACGCCGATGATGTTGAAGGTGTTCTTGACCGAGGAGTGCACCTGGTCGGCGACGGCGATCCGGAGCCGGGCCTCGGGGCCACCGTGCTCATTCTTTTGGGCCAGCCGGCGGCGGGCGGTGTCGCGGGCGACGACCAGCGCGGAGAGGTTGCCGGCCGAGCCGCCGGAGACGAAGGTGCCGCCGGCGCTCGCGGGCAGGCCGGCCCGGTCCGCTATCAGGCGCAGCACCTGGTTCTCGGCGGCGATCGCGCCGGCCGCCTCCAGCCAGGAGATGCCCTGCAGGGAGGCGCAGGAGACGACCATGTCGAAGAGCAGGGCGGCCTTGGTGGGGGCGCAGGGGATGAAGGAGAGGTAGCGGGGGCTGTCGGCGGAGATGACGGCGCGGGAGAGCTCGTGGTCGTAGAGCTTGAGCACGTCGGCGGGGTGGTTGCCGTGGTCGTTCAGCAGCCCGGCGAGCGCCTCGCGCAGGTGGGCGCCGTCGCCGGGGTGGTCGAGCGGGACGGGGTCGTACTGCAGGCGTTCGCGCATGTAGTCGAAGACGAGGTCGACCAGCTGGTTGTCCGGCTTGTGCATGCGGTCGGGGGCTGCGTACACGGGTGTCCTCTTCGCTGCGGGCGGTGCTGGGGTCATGATCAGCGTAGGCAGCGGGGGTGTGCGGGCGCGCGTCGGAACGCGGCCGTCCGGGGCCGGTTTCCTGCGTGTTCGGGCGGGGGCGCGCAGGAAAGCTGCGTCAGATGAGCTGGGAGAGGACGACCGAGGAGCGGCTGCGCTGGACGCCGGGCTCCTTGCGGATGCGCTCGATGACCGCTTCCAGGTGGCGGGTGTCGGCGGCGCGCAGGTGGACCAGGGCGTCGGGGTCGCCGGTGACCGTCCAGGCGGCGGCGACCTCGGGGAACTGGCGCAGCGAGGCGAGCAGTTCCTCGGGCGAGGTGCGGGGGCGGCAGTAGACCTCGACGAAGGCCTCGGTGCGCCAGCCGAGCAGGTCGGGGTCGAGGACGACGGTGAAGCCGCGGACCGCGCCGCGCGCCCGCAGCCGGTCGATCCGGCGGCGGACGGCGGTGGCGGAGAGGTTGGTGAGCAGGCCGATCTCGGCGTAGGAGGCGCGGCCGTCGCGGCTGAGGTGTTCGAGCAGCAGGCGGTCGGTGTCGTCGAGGCCGGGCCCGTCCGGCCGGACGGGCCCGAGGTCGGGCGGCCGGTGGGTGCTCATGGCGGGGCTCCACGGTGGTGCGGGTGAGGGTGGTGAGCCGTGGGAGGAACGACTCTGCGGAGCCCATTGTCGCGGACGGCCGGAACCGGGTCAGTCCACCAGCAGGACGATCTTGCCGCGGGTGCGGCCCTCGGCGTTGAGGGCCTGGGCGGAGGCGGCCTGGCTGAGCGGGAAGGTGGAGGCGACGGGGACGGTGAGCAGGCCCTCGTCGGCGAGCCGGGCGACGGCGGCGAGGTCCTCGGGGTCGGGGCGGGTGAAGACGTAGCGGCCGCCGCGGGCGGTGACGGTGTAGTCGACCACGGAGGCGATCCGGGTGGGGTCCTTGAGCAGGCCGGCGGAGGTCTCGACGGCGTCGCCGCCGATCAGGTCGAGCGCGGCGTCGACGCCCTCGGGGGCCAGGGCGCGGACGCGTTCGGCGAGGCCGGGGCCGTAGGTGACGGGGTCGACGCCCAGGCCGCGCAGGAAGGTGTGGTTGTGCTCCCCGGCGGTGCCGATGACCCGGGCGCCGAGCGCGGTGGCGACCTGGCAGGCGATCGAGCCGACGCCGCCGGCCGCCGCGTGGATCAGCACGGTCTCGCCGCGGCGCAGCCCGAGCGCCCCGACCAGGGTCTGCTGGGCGGTGAGCCCGGCGGTGGGGAGTCCGCCGGCCTCGGCCCAGTCGAGGGCCGCGGGTTTGCGGGCCAGGGTGCGGACGGGGGCGGCGACGAGTTCGGCGTAGGTGCCGTGCTCGATGACGTCCTTGCGGACGTAGCCGATCACCTCGTCGCCGGGGGCGTACTCGGTGACGGCGCCGCCGACGGCCTGGACGGTGCCGGCCAGGTCGAAGCCCACGACCAGGGGGAAGTGCGCGTCGAGGACGCCGTCGAGGTGTCCCTCGCGGATCTTCCAGTCGACGGGGTTGACGCCGACCGCGCGGGTGCGGACGAGTACGGTGTCGGGGCCGACCTTCGGGTCGGGGAGCTCGGTGTACTCGACCACGTCGGGGCCGCCGTAGCGGTTGATCGCGATTGCCTTCATGCCTCCAGCCAACCGGACGGTGCGGCGGGTCCTCGCGCCGGAAGCATCCATCCTGGTGAGCGGTTCTCGTCACATCGACGAAGCGGCCATCGTCAGGCTGACGACAACCGGTTATCATAGATAGCGTCAGATAGACGAGAAGGCTGGTGTCAATCCGGCCGCACCAGGAGGGCAGCCGCCCGTGACCACCACCACCGAGACCTACGGCGTCGACCCCACCCCCTCGCCGCTCGCCCTGCTGCTGCTCGGCCGCGAGGCCGACCCGAACAGCGAGCGCGGCGTCGAGTGCCCCGGCGACCTGCCCGCCGCCTCCGACCCCGACCTGGTGGCGCGCGCCCGCGCCGCGAAGGAGAAGCTCGGCGACCGGGTCTTCATCCTGGGCCACCACTACCAGCGCGACGAGGTCATCGAGTTCGCCGACGTCACCGGCGACTCCTTCAAGCTGGCCCGGGACGCGGCGGCCCGCCCGGAGGCCGAGTACATCGTCTTCTGCGGCGTGCACTTCATGGCCGAGTCCGCCGACATCCTCACCTCCGAGCGCCAGCAGGTCGTCCTGCCGGACCTGGCGGCCGGCTGCTCGATGGCCGACATGGCCACCGCCGAGCAGGTCGCCGAGTGCTGGGACGTGCTGACCGAGGCGGGCGTCGCGGACGTCACCGTGCCGGTGTCGTACATGAACTCCTCGGCCGACATCAAGGCGTTCACCGGCAAGCACGGCGGCACCATCTGCACCTCCTCCAACGCCGAGCGGGCGCTGGAGTGGGCCTTCGAGCAGGGCGAGAAGGTGCTGTTCCTGCCGGACCAGCACCTGGGGCGCAACACCGCGGTGCTGGAGATGGGCATCCCGCTGGACGAGTGCGTGCTCTACAACCCGCACAAGCCGAACGGCGGCCTGACCGCCGAGCAGCTGCGGGACGCGAAGATGATCCTGTGGCGCGGGCACTGCTCGGTGCACGGCCGCTTCAGCGTGGAGTCGGTGAACGAGGTCCGCGAGCGCATCCCGGGCGTGACGGTGCTGGTGCACCCGGAGTGCCGGCACGAGGTGGTCACCGCGGCCGACATGGTGGGCTCGACCGAGTACATCATCAAGGCGCTGGACGCCGCCGAGCCCGGCTCGAAGTGGGCGATCGGCACCGAGCTGAACCTGGTGCGCCGGCTGGCCAAGGCGCACCCGGACAAGGAGGTCGTCTTCCTCGACCGCACCGTGTGCTTCTGCTCGACCATGAACCGGATCGACCTGCCGCACCTGGTGTGGGCGCTGGAGTCGCTGGTCGAGGGCCGGGTGCCGAACGTGATCACGGTGGACGCCGAGACCGAGAAGCACGCCAAGGCCGCGCTGGACCGGATGCTGGCCCTGCCGTAACGATTCGCCGCACGTGGGAAGGGCGGGCACCCCCCGGTGGGGGTGCCCGCCCTTCGTCACGTACCGCGCCCGAACTACTCCGGGAGGCCGGGGATCAGGCCGTCGCCCTCGTCCCGCAGCAGCTCGCGGACCTGCTCCAGGGACGCCTCGGCGTCCGGCAGGATCAGGTCCGACGGCTCCAGCGACTCCGGCGGAAGCGGCGTTCCGACCTCACGGACGGCCGCGAGGAGGCTGCCGAGCGCGGCCCGGAAGGCCTCCTCGTCGCCCGCCTCGACGGCCTGGAGCAGTTCGTCGTCCAGCTGGTTCAGCCGGTTCAGGTCGCCCTCGGCGACCTCGAACTGCCCCTCACCCAAGACCCGCATGATCATGCTGGTGCGTCTCCCCTGGCTCCGCTTACTTCTGGTAGTTGATGGTGGGCGGCGGCGGGGTGTCGTTCTTCCCCTGCTCGATCGCCTGCGGCTGGGAGGCGGGGCTGCCGCCGGTCAGCTCGGCCTTCATCCGGGCCAGCTCCAGCTCGACGTCGCTGCCGCCGGCCACCCGCTCCAGCTCGGCCTCGATGTCGTCCTTGCGGCCGAGGCCGCTGGCGTCGTCGAGCGCTCCGGAGGCCAGCAGCTCGTCGATCGCGCCCGCGCGGGCCTGCATCTGCGCGGTCTTGTCCTCCGCGCGCTGGATCGCCAGGCCGACGTCGCCCATCTCCTCGGAGATGCCGGAGAAGGACTCCGCGATCCGGGTCTGCGCCTGGGCGGCCGTGTAGGTGGCCTTGATGGTCTCCTTCTTGGTGCGGAAGGCGTCCACCTTGGCCTGCAGGCGCTGGGAGGCCAGCGTGAGCTTCTCCTCCTCGCCCTGCAGGGCCTGGTACTGCGTCTCCAGGTCGGTGATCTGGGTCTGCAGGTTGGCCTTGCGGCTGAGCGCCTCGCGGGCCAGGTCCTCGCGGCCGAGGGACAGCGCCTTGCGGCCCTGGTCCTCGTACTTCGAGGACTGCTGCTGGAGCTGGGTCAGCTGGAGTTCCAGGCGCTTGCGGGAGGTGGCCACGTCGGCGACGCCCCTGCGCACCTTCTGCAGCAGTTCCAGCTGCTTCTGGTAGGAGTAGTCGAGCGTTTCGCGCGGGTCCTCCGCCCGGTCCAAGGCCTTGTTCGCCTTGGAGCGGAAGATCAGCCCCATACGCTTCATGATTCCGTCGCTCATGGGCCTCGATAGCCCCCTTCTTCGGGCCTGGGTTTGCGTCTCGTGACAGGTCGAGTGTATGCGCGGTGCGGCCCCCGGCGCAGTCCACCGGCCTGCAACAATGCTGCTACAGCGGGCGGGCGTTCGGCATCGTCCTCACGATCGATATCGCTTCGCGTCCGGGGCAGGGCCGGAAACCCGCCGGTCAACCCGTACGCTGGGAGTGTGTTTCGACGCCGCTCTGATGAATCCGCCGCCTCCTCCTCCACCGTCACCATGACGAAGGAGGACGAGAAGCCGCCCCGCGACCCGCAGGCTCCCAAGGGTCGGCCCACGCCCAAGCGCAGTGAGGCCGAGGCCCACCGGAAGACCCGGGTCACCGTCCCCAAGGACCGCAAGGAGGCCGCCAAGCAGGCGCGCCAGCGGGTCCGGGTGGAGCGCGAGAAGCAGCGCACCGCGCTGCTGGAGGGCGACGAGCGCGCCCTGCCGCCGCGCGACAAGGGGCCGGTGCGGCGCTACGTCCGCGACTTCATCGACTCCCGGTGGGCCGCGGCCGAGTTCTTCCTGCCGTACGCGGTCGTGGTGCTGGTGCTCAGCATCACCAAGGTCAACTACCTGCAGCTGCTCTCCACGCTGCTGTTCATGGTCTTCTTCGTGGTCGTCATCCTGGACTTCGTCCGGATCGGCTTCCAGCTGCGCAAGGGCCTCGCTCAACGCTTCCCCGGCCAGGACACCCGCGGCGCGGTGATGTACGGCCTGATGCGCACCCTGCAGATGCGCCGGCTGCGGCTGCCCAAGCCGATGGTCAAGCGGGGCGAGCGGCCCTGACCGCGGAAGCGGTCCCGCCGTACTGGGCCCCGCCGGCGCAGCAGCCGGTCGGGGCCTTCGGCGCACCGGGCGTCCCCGCGCAGCACGGGCCCGCGTACGGGTACCTGCCGCAGGGCCGGCACGGGCGGCTCCCGGCCCGCGGGGGGCCGTACCACAGCGGGGCCGGCGAGTGGCTGGAGCGGCACGGCGGGCTGCACAACCTGGTCCGCCAGGAGCTGGTCACCCGGCAGCTGGCCGAGCAGCTCACCCGCGGCGTCGCGCTGCGGGTGCTGGACGTCGGCTGCGCCGAGGGCGTGCAGGCGCTGCGGCTGGCCCGGGCCGGCCACTTCGTCACCGGCATCGACCCGGATCCGGTCACCCTGGGCATCGCGCACCAGGCGCTGGCCGCCGAGTCGCCGGAGGTCCGCGAGCGCGTCCAGCTGCTCACCGGCGACGGCCACCAGGTCGGCCGCTGGTTCGGGCCGCGCAGCTTCGACCTGGTGCTCTGCCACGGCCCCCTGATGTACCTGCCGGACCCGGAGCCGATGCTCGCCTCGGTGGCGCGCATCCTGGCCCCCGGCGGCCTGCTCTCGCTGCTGGTCCGCAACGGGGACGCGCTGGCCATGCGGCCCGGGCTGACCGGGGACTGGCGGGCCTGTCAGGAGTCCTTCGACTCCACCCGCTACACCAACCGGCTCGGCCTGCCCGCCCGCGCGGACCGCCTCGCCGAACTCTCCGGCACGCTGGCCGGCTTCGCCGTCCCGGTCCGCCACTGGTACGGGGTGCGGGTCTTCACCGACACCATGCCGGACGAGGCCGCCCCGGTCGACGGCCGGCAGCTCGCCCAGCTGCTGGACTCCGAGGAGCGGGCCGGCCGGCAGGACCCCTACCGGCACGTCGCCGCGCTGCTGCACGTCGTCGCCGAGAAGTAGCCGCCGGGGCGGCCCCGGGCCTCAGTCCTCGTGCAGGCTCATCGGGTAGACGTCCCGCCCGTCCTCGACCAGGACGACCCGGTCCGCCCCGCCCTCCAGCAGCGCCTGCCACTCCTCGCCGATCCAGGTCTCCGCGTCTCCCTGGCTGGAGAACTCCTCGGCGCCGTTCGCCGGCTCCACCACGGTGCCGTCGCTCTTCTCGTACCGCCAGGTCCACACCATGCCGGGCTCCTCCGCGAGTCGTGCCACTGGGGTTGTGACGGTAGCGTGCCCACCCGGTCGGGGGGCGAAGCTCCGTCCGGCAGGATGATCGCATGGCACTCCCCCGCACCCTGATCCTCGGCGGCGCCCGCTCCGGCAAGTCCACCCGGGCCGAGCTGCTGCTCGCCGACCGCCCCGACGTGCTGTACGTGGCCACCTCCGGCAGCCGGGAGGGCGACGCCGACTGGGCCCGCCGGGTCGACCTGCACCGGGCCCGGCGGCCGTCCTCCTGGCGGACCGCGGAGACCTGCGCGCTGGAGGAGGTGCTGGCGGACGGCTCCGACCCCGCCCCGGTGCTGATCGACTGCCTGGCGCTGTGGCTGACCGCCGTCATGGACGAGTGCGGCGCCTGGGACGACGCGCGCTGGCCGGCCGGCGGCCAGGAGGCGGTGGAGGCGCGCTGCGCGGCGCTGGCCGCGGCCTGGGGCGGGACGCGGCGGGAGGTGGTCGCGGTCTCCAACGAGGTCGGGATGGGCGTCGTCCCCGCCACCGCGGCCGGACGGCGCTTCCGGGACACCCTCGGGCGGCTCAACATGGCGGTGGCCGACGCCTCCGAGCAGGTGCTGCTGGTGGTGGCCGGACAGGTGCTGACCATCAAAGCGGCGGCCGTGTAGATTGCCGAGCGATGGACACCACCGTGGATCTCGACACTTTCTCCTCGCTCGTCGAACGGCCCGACGAGGGTGCGCGGCGCGGCGCCGAGGAGCGTTGGCAGCAACTGCCCGTGCCGCGCGGCGGCCTGGGCCGGCTCCAGGAGCTGGGTGCCTGGCTGGCGTCCACCCGCGGCGAGGAGCAGGTCCGCCCGCTGACCGCCGCCCGGGTGCTGCTGTTCGCCGCCGACCACGGCGTCGCCTCGCTGGGCGTCTCCACCCTGGACTCCCGCGGTGGCACCGCCGACCGGGTCCGCGCCGTGCTGGACGGCACCGCGCCGGTCGCGGTGCTGGCCCGCCGCTACGGCGCGGACGTCCGGGTGGTCGACATCGCGGTCGACGCCGATCCGAACGAGTTCCCCGAGGAGGTCGTCCGCCACCGGGTGCGCCGCGGCTCCGGGCGGATCGACGTCGAGGACGCGCTGAGCGCCGAGGACGCCGTCCGGGCGTTCCGGGCCGGCGTGGCGGTGGCCGACGAGGAGGCCGACGCCGGCACCGACCTGGTGCTGCTCGGCGACCTCGGGGTCGGCTCCACCACGGTGGCCGCCGTGCTGATCGGCGCGCTGTGCGGCACCGACGCCGCCGCCGTCACCGGCCGCGGCTCGGGCGTCGACGACCGCACCTGGATGGTCAAGTGCGCCACCGTCCGGGACGCGCTGCGCCGGGCCCGCCCGGTGCTCGGCGACCAGTTGGCGCTGCTCGCCGCGACCGGCGGCGCCGACTTCGCCGCGATCACCGGCTTCCTGCTGCAGGCCGCCGTCCGCAAGCTCCCGGTCGTCCTGGACGGGGTGGTCTCGGCGGCCTGCGCGCTGGTCGCCCAGCGGATCGCCTTCCGGGCCCCCGAGTGGTGGCGGGCGGGCTCGCTGACCGGCGAGCCCGCGCAGGCCAAGGCGTACGACCGGCTGACCCTGACGCCGTTGCAGGACGCGGGCGTCACCATGGGCGAGGGCGTCGGCGCGGTGCTGGCGCTGCCGCTGCTCCAGGCCGCCGGCGACACCCTGGCCGAGCCGACCGCCGTGCCGAGCGCCAAGCCGCTCCCGCCGCGGGCCCCGGCCAAGCTGCCGACGGCGGCGGACCTGCTGGACCGCTACTGACTCCGTCGGGGCGCGGGATGAACGACGAGCAGGCCCGGCCGGGGCACGCGCAGCCGGGGAGTCCGTCGGCACCGGGCTCCGCGACGCCGCCTCCCGAACCCGCGCCGCCCTCCGCGCCCCTGACGGGGCATCGGGCGGACGGCGGGCGGGGCGGGGGCCCGGTCGGGGACGGGCTGCGGTTCGCGTTCGGGACGCTGACGGTGCTGCGGGTGCGGGTGCACCGGTGGGACCGGGCCGCGGGCGGGGCCGCGATGGTGCTGGCGCCGGTGGTGGGGCTGGTGGTGGGCGCGCTGGCCGGTGGCGCGGGCGCGCTGGCGGCCTGGCGGGGCGGGGCGCTGCTGGGCGCCGTGGCCGCGGTGGCGGTCGGCGCGCTGCTGACCCGGGGGCTGCACCTGGACGGGGTGGCGGACGTCGCGGACGGGCTGGGCAGCGGGAAGCCCGCCGAGGACGCGCTACGGATCATGAAGCAGTCGGACATCGGCCCGTTCGGCGTGCTGACGCTGGTGCTGCTGCTGCTGGCTCAGGTCGCGGCGCTGGCCGGGCAGTTCGCGGTGTCGCCGGGCCGCGGGGCGCTGGCCGCGGTGGTGGCCGCGACGGCGGGGCGGGCGGCGCTGGCCTGGGGCTGCCTGCGGTCGGTGCCGGCGGCCCGGCCGGGCGGGCTGGGGCGGTGGTGGCCGCGACCGTGCGGCCGGCGGCGGCGGCGGCGGTGACGCTGGCGGTGGCCGGCGCGGCGGCGGCGCTGCACTGGCGGTGGGGCGTCGCGGCGGTGCTCGGGCCGCTCGTCGCGGGCGCGCTGCTGCGACGGTGCGTGCACCGGTTCGGCGGCGTGACCGGGGACGTGCTGGGCGCGCTGGTGGAGACTTCGGCGACGGCGGTGCTGGTGGCGGCCGCCGTGCTGTGACCTGGCGTCGGTTCCGCCCCCGTACGCGAACTCACGCACCGTCACGGGTCGCGGCGGTTCGTGCACGGGGCAGGCGGGGCGGCGCGATCCCAGCATGCGGACTACCATGCGGTGAGCACCCTGGCCCTGCGCCCCGTTTCGCCGCGGAGTCCGCCTGGTGTTTCGCCGGTCGGCAACGGAGCCGCCACCGGCTGTTGACCGCGAAAGAACAGGACGCATTTGTCGTGACTGCACTGTCTGTGAGCACCTCCTCCGCCGTGAGCCTGCGGGCGGACGCCCTGGTGGTCGGTGTGGCGAAGGGACCGAAGGGCCTGGTCGTCGCTCCGGGCGCCGAGGCGGTCGCCGAGGCGTTCGAGGGCAAGCTGGCCGAGGTCCTCACCACCCTGGGCGCCACCGGTGCCGAGGGTGAGGCGGTCAAGCTCCCCGCTCCGGCCGGGGCCAAGGCGCCGCTGGTGCTGGCCGTGGGCCTGGGCGCGGCCCCCGAGGGCGCGTTCGGCGCCGAGGAGCTGCGCCGGGCCGCCGGTGTGGCCGCCCGCACGCTGGCCGGTTCGAAGAAGGTCGCGCTGGCGCTGCCGGCCGCCTCCGCCGAGGAGGTCGAGGCGGTCGCGCTGGGCGGCCTGCTCGGCTCGTACTCCTTCGGCAGCTACAAGGCCGAGGTGGCCAAGGCCCCGGTGGCCGAACTGGTGCTGCTGGTGGAGCGCAAGGGCTCGAAGGACGCCAAGGCCGCCGTGGAGCGCGCCACCGCGATCGGCGAGGAGATGAACCGGGCCCGTGACCTGGTCAACACCGCCCCGAACGACCTGAACCCGAAGTCCTTCGCCGCGATCGCGCAGGCGGCGGGCAAGGAGCACGGTCTGAAGGTCGAGGTGCTGGACGAGAAGGCGCTGGCCAAGGGCGGCTTCGGCGGCATCCTGGGCGTGGGCGTCGGTTCGGCGAACCCGCCCCGGCTGGTGAAGGTGGCGTACACCCACCCGAAGGCGAGGGCCTCGCTGGCGTTCGTCGGCAAGGGCATCACCTACGACTCGGGCGGCATCTCGCTGAAGCCGGCCGGCCACAACGAGACCATGAAGTGCGACATGTCGGGCGCCGCCGCGGTGTTCGCCGCCGTGGTCGCCGCCAAGCGGCTGGGCCTGCAGGTCAACGTGACGGCGTGGCTGGCGCTGGCGGAGAACATGCCGTCCGGCTCGGCGACCCGTCCGGGCGACGTGCTGCGGATGTACGGCGGCAAGACCGTCGAGGTGCTGAACACCGACGCCGAGGGCCGGCTGGTGCTGGCCGACGCGATCGTCCGGGCCGGCGAGGAGCAGCCGGACGTGATCGTCGACGTGGCGACCCTGACCGGCGCGATGGTGCTGGCGCTGGGCACCCGCACCTTCGGCGTGATGGCCAACGACGAGGCGCTGCGCACCCGCCTGCACGAGACCGCGGGCGCGGTGGGCGAGGCGTCCTGGCCGATGCCGCTGCCGGCCGACCTGCGCAAGGGCATGGTCGAGTCGACCGTGGCGGACCTGGCGAACATGGGCGAGCGGATGGGCGGCGGCCTGGTGGCCGGCCTGTTCCTGCAGGAGTTCGTCACCGAGGGCACCCCCTGGGCGCACCTGGACATCGCCGGTCCGGCGTTCAACGAGGGCGGCCCGCACGGCTACACCCCCAAGGGCGGCACCGCGAGCGCGGTGCGCACCCTGGTCCGCTTCGCGGAGGACACCGCCGCGGGCGAGTGACCCGCTGACGCGAGGGGCCCGGCACCGGTGGGTGCCGGGCCCCTCGCGCCTTACCAGCCGGTAGCACCCGGCGCCAATTCGAGGACGTGTTCGCCTCCGGCGAAAATTGATTCCGCAGGGCGGAACAGAGCCGGTGAAGACCCCCGGACGGAGTACCTCCGCTTGCCGTTTTCCCGGCCGTGAGCTGCGACGATACCTCCGAGAACGGGTCATACCGCCGCCGCGCGGGCCGCACCGGGGGCGCCTCGGGGCACCCGCCGACGCCACCTGCCACCAACAAGTGCAAAGATGTATTTCCGGCACGACTGGGCGCCCTTACAAGGGCACTCACCCACCGGACCGCGACCGGCCCGGCGATCCGCACCTTTTGCATGGAGGACGTGACGTGGCGAACGACGCCAGCACCGTTTTCGACGTAGTCATTCTCGGAGGCGGAAGCGGCGGTTACGCCGCGGCGCTCCGTGGCGCCCAGCTCGGCCTGAGCGTCGCACTGATCGAGAAGGGCGAGCTGGGCGGCACCTGCCTCCACCGCGGCTGCATCCCGACCAAGGCGCTGCTGCACGCCGCCGAGGTCGCCGACGAGACGAAGGAAGCCGCCGAGTTCGGCGTGCTCGCCACCTTCCAGGGCATCGACATCAACGGCGTCCACAAGTACAAGGACGACGTCGTCGCCGGCCTGTACAAGGGCCTGCAGGGCCTGGTCGCCTCCCGCAAGGTCACCTTCGTCCAGGGCGAGGGCAAGCTCTCCTCGCAGACCTCGGTGGACGTCAACGGCCAGCGCATCGAGGGCCGTCACATCGTGCTGGCCACCGGCTCCGTGCCGCGCTCGATCCCGGGCCTGGACATCGACGGCAACCGGATCATCTCCTCCGACCACGCGCTGAAGCTCGACTACATCCCGAAGTCGGCGATCATCCTGGGCGGCGGCGTCATCGGCTGCGAGTTCGCCTCGGTCTGGAAGTCCTTCGGCGTCGACGTCACCATCGTCGAGGGCCTGCCCCACCTGGTGCCGCTGGAGGACGAGAACTCCTCCAAGCTGCTGGAGCGCGCCTTCCGCAAGCGCGGCATCAAGTTCGAGCTGAAGTCCCGCTTCTCCGGCGTGGAGTACACCGCCGACGGCGTCCGGGTCTCCACCGAGAACGGCAAGTCCATCGAGGCCGACGTGCTGCTGGTCGCGATCGGCCGCGGCCCGGTCTCGGCCGGCCTGGGCTACGAGGAGCAGGGCGTCGCGATGGACCGCGGCTACGTCCTGGTCGACGAGTACCTGCGCACCAACGTGCCGACCATCTCCGCCGTCGGCGACCTGGTCCCGACCCTGCAGCTGGCCCACGTCGGCTTCGCCGAGGGCATCCTGGTCGCCGAGCGGATCGCCGGCCTCAAGGTCGTCCCGATCGACTACGACGGCATCCCGCGGGTGACCTACTCCAACCCGGAGGTCGCCTCCGTCGGCCTGACCGAGGCCAAGGCCGTCGAGCAGTACGGCAAGGAGAAGGTCGTCACCCTCAAGTACAACCTCGCCGGCAACGGCAAGAGCAAGATCCTCAAGACCGCCGGCGAGATCAAGCTGGTCCAGGTCAAGGACGGCGCCGTCGTGGGTGTCCACATGGTCGGCGCCCGCATGGGCGAGCAGGTCGGCGAGGCCCAGCTGATCTACAACTGGGAGGCCCTGCCCGCCGAGGTCGCGCAGCTCATCCACGCGCACCCGAGCCAGTCCGAGGCGCTCGGCGAGGCCCACCTCGCGCTGGCCGGCAAGCCGCTGCACGCGCACGACTGATCGCGCCCCCGTCCCCGTTCATTCCTGTACGCAAGACTTGATAGGAGTCGCTGGAACCATGGCGGTCTCAGTAACACTGCCCGCGCTGGGCGAGAGCGTGACCGAAGGCACCGTCACCCGCTGGCTGAAGGCCGAGGGTGAGCGCGTGGAGATCGACGAGCCGCTGCTCGAGGTCTCCACCGACAAGGTCGACACCGAGATCCCGGCGCCGGCCTCCGGCGTCCTGGCCTCGATCAAGGTCGGCGAGGACGAGACCGTCGAGGTGGGCGCCGAACTGGCGGTCATCGACGACGGCTCCGGCGCCCCGGCCGCAGCCCCGGCGCCCGCCGCCGAGGCCGCTCCGGCTCCGGCCGCCGAGGCCGCCCCGCCGCCGAGGAGGCCCCGCGGCCCCCGCCCCGGCCGCCGAGGCCCCGGCCGCCGCCGCGCCGTCCGGCGACGCCACCCCGGTGCTGCTGCCCGCGCTGGGCGAGTCGGTCACCGAGGGCACCGTCACCCGCTGGCTGAAGGCCGAGGGCGACACCGTCGAGGTCGACGAGCCGCTGCTGGAGGTCTCCACCGACAAGGTCGACACCGAGATCCCCTCCCCCGTGGCGGGCACCCTGGTGAAGATCCTGGTCGGCGAGGACGAGACCGCCGAGGTCGGCGCCCAGCTCGCGCTGATCGGTGCCGCGGGCTCGGCTCCGGCCGCCCCGGCGCCGGCCGCCGCCCCGGCCCCGGCTGCTGCTCCGGCCGCCCCGGCCCCGGCTGCCCCGCGGCCCCGGCTGCCCCGCGGCCCCGGCTGCTCCGGCCCCGGCCCCGGCCCCGGCCGCCGCTGCCCTGCTCCGGCTCCCGCCGCCCCGGCTGCCGCCGGCTCCGGCTCCGGCCGCCCCGGCCCCGGTGGCCGCCCGGCCGCTCCGGCCGCCGCCGCTCCGGCTGCGGACGCCGGTGACGCCTACGTCACCCCGCTGGTGCGCAAGCTCGCCGCCGAGCACGGTGTCGCGCTCGCCTCCGTCGCCGGCACCGGCGTCGGCGGCCGCATCCGCAAGCAGGACGTGATCGCCGCCGCCGAGGCCGCCAAGGCCGCTCCGGCCCCGGCCGCCGCCCCCGCTGCCGCCGCCCCGGCGAAGGCCGCCGCCGCGCCGTCCGCGCTGCGCGGCCAGACCGTCAAGATGACCCGCATGCGCAAGGTCATCGGCGACAACATGCTGAAGGCCCTGCACGAGCAGGCCCAGCTGACCAGCGTGGTCGAGGTGGACGTCACCCGGATCATGTCGCTGCGCGCGAAGGCGAAGGACTCCTTCCTGGCCCGCGAGGGCGTGAAGCTGTCCCCGATGCCGTTCTTCGTGAAGGCGGCCGCCCAGGCGCTGAAGGCCCACGCGGTCATCAACGCCCGGATCAACGAGGCCGAGGGCACCGTCAGCTACTTCGACACCGAGAACATCGGCATCGCGGTGGACTCCGAGAAGGGTCTGATGACCCCGGTCATCAAGGGTGCGGGCGACCTCAACATCGCCGGCATCTCGAAGAAGACCGCGGAGCTGGCCTCGAAGGTCCGCGACAGCAAGATCACCCCGGACGAGCTGTCCGGCGCGACCTTCACCATCTCCAACACCGGTTCGCGCGGTGCGCTGTTCGACACCGTCATCGTCCCGCCGAACCAGGTCGCGATCCTGGGCATCGGCGCGACCGTGAAGCGCCCGGTGGTCATCGAGGCCGACGGCGGCACCGCCATCGGCATCCGCGACATGACCTACCTGTCGCTCTCCTACGACCACCGCCTGGTGGACGGCGCGGACGCCGCCCGCTACCTGGTCGCGGTCAAGGAGATCCTGGAGGCCGGCGAGTTCGAGGTCGAGCTCGGCCTGTAAGGCGCAGCCCGCCCGTGGCACCCCGCCGGGAGCCCCGCACCGTCCCCGGACGGTGCGGGGCTCCCGCGCGTTCCGACCCGCCCGGCGGTGTCGAACGGGTGCGGGCCGGGCGGCGATCGTGGAGGCTGGAGCGGTGATGGACGAGACGGGATTCTGGCAACTGGTCGACGGCGCCCGGGAAGCGGCCGCGGGCGATCCGGACGAGCAGGCCGAGGCGCTGGTCGAGCAGCTGCTGCGGCTCACCCCGGACGAGGTGCTGGACTTCGCCCGGCAGTTCGAGGCGCGGTTCCAGCGGGCGTACACGGTGGAGCTGTGGGGCGCCGCGTACCTGCTGCTCGACGGGGCCTCGGAGGACGCGTTCGACTACTTCCGGTGCTGGCTGATCGGCCAGGGCCGGGAGGTCTTCGAGGGCGCGGTGCACGAGCCGGACGCACTGGCCGAGCTGGTGCCGGACTTCGACGAGGACGAGGACGGCGACGGGGAGGAGCTGGGCTACGCCGCCGACGAGGCGTACGAGCGGCTCACCGGGCTGCCGCTGCCGGACCTGGGGGTGCGTCAGCCGGCGGCCGCGTACGGGGTGTCCTTCGACTTCTCGGACAAGGCGGTGATGGCCGCCCGCTACCCGCGGCTGTGGGAGCTGTACGGGGACTGACCGGGCGGCGGGGTGCCCGTCCGGGTGGCGGCCGTCCGGGTGGGACGGCCCGGGCCCGGCGGGCGGCTCAGTCCAGCTCGCGGCCCATCCAGACGTCGTCCGCGTAGCCGCCGTCCAGCAGGAAGTGCTCGGGCAGCACGCCGAGGACGCGGAAGCCGGCCCGTTCGTACAGCCGACGGGCCGGGGTGTTGTGGGCGAGCACCCGGAGGGTCATCCGGCGGGCGCCGTCGGCTCGGGCCGTCGCGCAGGCGGCGGCGAGCAGCGCGTCGCCGATCCGGCGGCCGCGGGCCTCGGGGAGCACGCCCAGGCCCTGGATCTGGCGGACGTGCGCGTTGGAGGGCAGCGGGATCTCCCGGACCAGGCGGACGTAACCGACCACCCGGCCGTCGAGTTCGGCCAGCAGGTACTGCCCGGGGCGGTGCGCCTCGTCGAACACCGGGGCGTCCTGCGGGGGGCGCGGGGCGACCTCGCTGAGCGGGGACCAGACGGCGTGGTCGACGGCGCGGATCGCAGGCTCGTCCTCGTCCCGCGCCGGACGGATGATCACATCGTGGGAGGGCATGCGGGCCATGGTAGACGCGGCCCGGTGCGGCCCCGTACGGGGTTTCTGAGCGGGCGGGCCGGGGCGGGCTGGGAGGATGGCGGGCATGCGAATCGCGGTGACAGGTTCCACGGGGTTGATCGGGTCCGCGCTGGTGGACTCCCTGCTGGCGGACGGGCACGAGGTGCTGCGGCTGGTGCGGCGGCGCTCGCGCACCGGGCCGCAGCCGGACGGGACGGTCGGGGTCGGCTGGAACCCGCTGCTGATGCAGATCGACGCGGCCGCGCTGGAGGGCGTGGACGCGGTGGTCCACCTGGCCGGGGCGGGCGTCGGCGACCGGCGCTGGACGGACGCGTACCGGCGGGAGATCCGGGACAGCCGGGTGCTGGGCACCGAGACGCTGGCCGCCGCGCTGTCCCGGCTGAAGGAGCCGCCGGGGGTGCTGGTCAGCGCCTCCGCCGTCGGCTACTACGGGCAGACCGGCGACCAGCTGATCGACGAGGGCGCGCCGGCCGGCAGCGACTTCCTCGCCGAGGTCTGCCGGGAGTGGGAGCGGGCCGCGCGGCCCGCCGAGGACGCCGGGATCCGGGTGGTGCACCCGCGCACCGGGCTGGTGCTGGACGCGGGGGGCGGGGCCGGGGCCCGGCTGCTGCCGCTGTTCCGGCTGGCGCTGGGCGGGCGGCTCGGGGACGGCGGGCAGTACTGGTCGCTGATCTCGCTGGCCGACGAGGTGGCCGCGCTGCGCTTCCTGATCGAGCGCCGGGAGCTGTCGGGGCCGGTCAACCTGACCGGGCCGGCGCCCGTCACCAACCGCGAGCTGACCGAGGAGCTGTCCCGGCAGCTCGGGCGCCCGGCGGTGTTCGCGGTGCCGGAGTGGGCGCTGCGCGCCGCGCTCGGGGAGATGGCCGTCGAGGTGGTGGGCAGTCACCGGGTGGTGCCGAAGGCGCTGTCGGACGCGGGGTTCGTGTTCCGCGACCCCGACGTGGGGACGATCGTCGCGGCGGCGCTCGGGGAGCGGTAGCGACTGCGGAGCGGTAGCGCCCGGGCGGCGGCGGCTCGGTCGGCGGCTCGGTCGGCGGCTCGGGTCGGCGGCTCGGGTCGGGGCGGGGCCGTGGTGGAGCCGCAGCCTGGCGGGGGTTGACGGGGCGTCAGCAGGGGGCGCACGGGTGCAACCGGGCGGCGCGCGGGGCGCGGGCGGTGACGGTGCGCTCCCGGCTCCGCCCCGCGCGCCCCGTTTGGCGCACGGTGGGTGACCGTCCGGTGCCGCTGCGTCGCCGCACCGGTGCGACGGCCCGATTCGGCGCCGACCGGCTGTCTGGACCGGCGGATGACGGGGCATCACCAGTGCGGACCACGTCCGTCCCCCCGCTGCCCGCCCCGGCACCCACCCGCTCGCGGGCACCGCCGCGCGCGGCGGCCGCGGAGGGGCTCCGCCAGGGAGGGAGCACCCACTCGTGCCCGCACAGGACTTCACCGGCCGCGCCCAGCGCGGCCCGTCCGGCGACCCCGACGCGATCGTCGTCGGCGCCGGCGTCGCCGGACTGACCGCGGCGACCGCGCTCGCCGCCCAGGGCCTGGACGTCCAGGTCCTGGAGGCCACCGAACGCGTCGGCGGCCGGATGGCCACCCGCGAACTCGACGGCTTCCGCCTCGACCACGGCGGTCACCTGCTCAACACCGCCTACCCGGAGCTGGCCCGCCGCCTCGACCTCGACCGGCTGGAGCTGCGCCCGCTCTCCCCCGGCGTCCTGGTGCACAGCGGCGGCCGCGGCTACCGGGTCGGCGACCCGCGGCTGACCCCCGCCCGGCAGGCCGCCACCCGCGGGCCGCTCGGCACCCCGCTCGACAAGGCCCGGCTGGCCGCCGCGCTGGCCCGGCTGGCCGCGACGCCCACCGAGCGGCTGCTCGCCCGCCCCGAGGCCACCGCCGCCCGGGCGCTGGCCGACCGCGGCCTGCCCGCCCGCACCGTCGACGCCTTCCTGCGCCCGCTGCTCGGCGCCCTGCTGTCCGACCCCGCGCTCGGCACCTCCAGCCGGGTCGCCGACCTGGTGCTGCGCGCGTACGCCCGCGGTCGGCTGTGCGTGCCGGCGGCGGGCGTCGGGGCCGTCCCGGCGCAGCTCGCCGCCCGGCTCCCGGAGCGGAGCCTGCGGCTGGGCGTCGAGGTGACCGCGGTCGGCACCGACGGCGTGGAGACCGCCGCGCACGGCCGGATCCGCTCGCGCGCGGTGGTCGTCGCCACCGACGCGGCGACGGCGGCCAACCTGCTGCCGGGCCTGCGGCAGCCCGGGTTCCACCCCGTCACCACCTACTACCACGCGGCGGAGCGCTCGCCGCTGGGCGAGGCCGTCCTGCTGCTGGACGCCGAGCGCTCCGGGATCTCGCACTCGCTGGTGCTCAGCGACGCCGACCCCTCGTACGCCGCCGACGGGCGGGCGCTGATCGCCACCACGGTGCTCGGCCGCCGCGCCTTCGACTCCGGCGGCCCGGCCGGGGACGAGCCGGTGGTCCGGCGGCGGCTGGCCGAGCTGTACGGGACGGCCACCGGGGGGTGGGAGTTCCTGACCGTGCGGCACGTCGCCGACGCGGTGGTCGCGATGCCCCCGCCGCACCACTTCCGCCGCTCGGTGCGGCTGCTGGCCGGGCTGTACGTGTGCGGCGACCACCGGGACACCGGGACGGTGCAGGGCGCGCTGGTCTCCGGCCGGCGGGCCGCCGAGGCGGTGCTGCGCGACCTGGGCGTGCGGGCGGAGCCGGAGGCCGCGCGGGAGGCGGCCTGACGGAAAGGCGGCGGGCCGCCGCCCCGGAGTCGTTCCGGGGCGGCGGCCCGCCGCTTCCTGCTGCCTCCGTCAGGGGACGTCGGGCCTCGGAATGAAGCTCCAGGCCGGGTCCTTCGGCAGTGGCAGGTACCCGCCCGCGTAGAGGTTCGCCTCTATCTCCAACTGGTTCTTCGTCGCGGGGCTGGACATCCGCTCGCCCTTCGGGGGGTGGAGCCTGAAGGTCAGGAGGGAGGACAGCAGGGAGTCTCCCGAGTAGTTGCTGATGAAGCCCGGCGCACTGCCGCGCGACCACTGCTCGGAGTGGACCGCTTCGTGCTTGAGCAGGTTGGGACCGTAGGTCTCGGTGTAGTCCGCTCCCTTCTTCGCGGTCATCGCGTCGCGGACCTTCTTCTCGTAGGTGAGCCTCTGGTCGAGCTGGGTTTTGCTGCCCGGGTAGAAGAACACGTCTCCGACCGTCATCGGCTGATCGGTCATCGCGGGGGTCGCGCCGTAGCAGATCACTTGCAGCTCGCCCTGCTCGCAGGCGTCGTACCCCACGACGAGCCGGGCCAGGGCGTCGGCGCCGTTGAGCTCGTTGTTGCGGCCCCACGGGGTGAAGCTCATGTGGTTCAGGACGTCCGCCACGTTCCTGCAACCCCCGATGGAGAGGTACTCGGTCACGCAGGGACCGGTGACCACGCTGTGGCCGGTGTAGCCGGGCGGGGGCGCGCCCGGGGACGAGGTGGGGGTCTTGGCCGAGGTCGAGGGCGTGGTCGAGGACGGGGACGGGGGCGTGCCCGGCCGGACCGGGGAGTCGTCGGTGTAGGGGAGCATCCGCATCTTGCCGGTCGGGTCGCTGTTGCTGACCGGGTTCTGGTTGCTGTAGCCGTAGCCGCCCATCTGGTCGGGGTCGGTGAGGTCGGTCAGCGGGTCGGGGCTGATGAAGCGGCCGGTGGCCGGGTCGTACTCGCGGGCGCCGAGGTGGGTGTAGCCGTCGGCGGGGTCGGTGGTGCCGCCGACGAAGCCGCGTTCGCCCGGCCAGCCGGCGGGGGCGGCGCCGCGCCGGCCGCCGTAGGGCAGGGACTTCTTGCGGTTGTAGGCCATGGTGGCGGCGTTGACGGACAGGCTGTCGGTGCCGTGGTGGTCGTCGAGCAGGTAGCGGACCTTGCCGTCGCCGCTGGTGCGGACGGCGCTGCCCTCGGGCAGCGTGTAGTAGCGGGTGCCGGTGACGGCGCGGGTGGCGGTGTCCAGGGCGAGTTCCTGGCCGCCGGGCAGGTAGAGGGTGGTCCTGCCGGGGTCGCGGCGCAGGATGCGGGTGCCGTCGGCGTCGTAGACGTCGGAGCTGGTGGTGGTGCCGGGGGTCGGGCCGGGGGTGGAGGTGGCCAGGTGGCCCTCCTGGTCCCAGCCGAGGGTCTGCTTGACGGTGGGGCCGGTGGTGGTGCTGGTCAGGTTGCCCCGGCCGTCGTAGCCGTACGCGGTGGTGGAGCCGACCGGTCCGGTGGTGGCCACCTGGGTGGCGGCGTGCGGCCGGGCCGCGCCGGTGGCGGTCGGGTAGGTGTAGGTGGAGCGGGTGTCGGCGGTGGCGGTGCCGGTCTTGTGGAGCGTCTCGGTGGCGCGGTTGCCGGCCGCGTCGAAGGTCCAGCTGGACCAGTAGGGGTCGGTGGCGCCGAGGTTGGGGCCGCCGGTGCTGGACGGGTCGGTGGTGCAGCCGTCGCCGGAGGTCCAGGCCTCGGTGAGGCGGCGGGCCCAGTCGGTGCGGAAGCACTGGTCGTCGGTGACGGCCGTGTCGTCCTGCCGGTCGGCGATCCGGGTGATGTCGCCGGCCGGGTTGTAGGTGTAGGTGGCGTTGGTGAGGGTCTGCGGTCCGGCGGCCTCGCGGTCGTCGGTGACGTTCACCAGCCGGCGGGTGGGGTCGTCGTAGGTCAGGGTGCGGACCACCCGGCCGCCGGTGGTGCCGAGTTGGGCCTGGAGCAGCCGGCCGTAGGCGGAGTACTGGGTGCCGCCGAGGTAGCTGGTGCCCAGCGAGCTGGAGACCGAGGCGAGTTGGCCGTAGGCGTCGTAGCGGTCGGTCAGGGTCTCGGCGGGCAGCGCCGCGGTGGCCCTGGAGTTGGTGGTGGAGAGGTCGGTGGTCTCCTCCAGGCCGGTGGCGGGGGTGTACGTCCGGGCGACGGTGTAGTCGCCGGCCAGCTCCTCCTCGCCGGGAACGGCGGGGACGGTGGTGGTGGTGCCCTTCGCGTGGCCGGCGGCGTCGTAGCCGGTGACGGCGGTGCGGTAGGCGTAGGTGGTGCCGTTGACGGTGCGGTAGCGGGTGGAGCCGGCCGGCAGGCCGGTGCCGCCGGGGGCGGTGTCGTAGGTCAGTTCGGTGAGCACCGGGCCGGTGACCGAACCGGAGCGGGTGGTGCGGGTGCGGCCGAGCTCGTCGTAGGTGTAGGCGAGGGTCCCGGCGCTGGTCGTGGTGGTGGCGAGGCGGCCGTCGGCCCCGTAGCCGGAGTCGGTGGCGCCCTTGTCGGGGTCGGTGCTGCGGGTCTCCCGGCCGCGCAGGTCGTAGGCGTACGTCCAGCTGTTGCGGCCGGTGGCGTCGGTGGCCCCGGTCAGCTTGCCGGCGGTGTTCCAGGTGTAGGTGAGCGCCTCGTACTGGCTCGCGGCGGCGCCGGGCACCGGGGTGCGGTCCTTGTAGCGGCGCAGTTCGACGATGCGGCCCCGGGCGTCGGTGCGGGTGAGGGTCGCGGTGCCGCCGTCGGGCGGCAGGACGGAGGTCCAGTCGCCGCCGTAGGCGGTGGTGGTGCGCCACTTCTCGGTGTTGAAGGACTTCAGGACGCTGGCGGTGGTGCGGCCCTGGCCGTCGTACTCGGTGACGGTCTGGGCGGGGACCTGGTTGTCGGCGACGGACTGGAGGGTGGTGGAGACCGGCTGGCTGTTCCAGTAGTCGGCGTTGGTCTTCCAGTCCCGGCCGTGGGTGTCGTAGAAGGTGTCGGTGAGGGTGCGGCCGCCGGTGGTGGCCTCGGTCTGGGTCTGCCTGGCCCGCAGGAAGGAGTCGAACAGGGTGGTCGCGGTGCGGTAGGTGCCGTTCTCCAGCAGCACCTTGGCGGTGACGGCGGTGGGCGCGTCCTTGGCGAGCGCGTAGTTGAAGGTGGCGCTGGCGGGCTGGGTGGTGGCCCGGCCGGCGCTCCAGGCGGCGGTGAGCCGGCCGGCGGCGTCGTAGCCGTTGCTCGCGGTGCGGCCGGCCGTGTCGGTGCTGGTGAGGGGGAGGCCGCGCAGGCCGTCGTAGCCGGTGGAGGTGGTGTGCCCGGCCGGGTCGGTGACGGTCACCGTGGTGGGCTGCTGCCCGTCGGCGGGGGTGTAGGCGGTGGTGGTGGCGCGGCCGTCCTCGCCGGTGCTGGAGGTGGTGCGGCCGTAGCGGTCGTGGGCGGCGGCGCGCAGCGTGGTGTTCCAGACGGCGGTGGTGCCGTCGTAGCGCTGGAGTTCCTCCTGCCCGGTGGCGTACGCCTGGCCGGGCAGCGGGGCGGCGCCCTGGGCCTGGCCGTCGTAGGTGGTGCGGTTCGCGCTGACGGCGGTGGCCGGGGCGGGCGGGGTGGCGCAGGTGGTGGAGTCGACGGTGGTCGCCGCCGGGTAGTCGTTGAGCCAGTTGGTCCGGTCGGTGGCGGTGTAGGCGGTGCGGGTGCAGGACTCGTCGCCGGTGACGGCGGTGTCGCCCTCGTCGCTGACGGCGGTGACCCGGCCGAAGTCGGAGTCGTAGCTGCGGGTCAGCCGGGTGGTGCGCCAGGTGGTGCCGCTCAGCAGGGTGCGGGTCTGCTCGGTCGCGGTGCCGGAGAACCGGGCCCGGACGGGGGGCAGGTCGGTGCCGGGCTTGCCGTCCTTGCCGGGGATGCTCTTCGGGGTGTAGGTGGCGGTGGGGTCGCCGAGCCACGGGGTGGTGAGCGTCTCGGAGGTGACCGTGCCGCCGTCCTTGTCGAAGACGGAGGTGCGGGCGGTCTGCCCGGCGTAGCCGTCCTGGTCGGCGGTGCCGTTGACGCTCACCGAGCGCTTGCCGCCGCCGGGCAGCAGGTCGCCGTCCATGCCCCGGTAGTACTCGGTCTCGGTGAGCGTGGGGGCGGTGGTCCCGACCCGGACCCGGACCTTGGCGTAGCCGCGGAACTGGTTGTAGGTGCGGTCGGTGTCCGGGGTGAACTCGGAGTCGTCGCGGTGCCAGGCGGCGCCGCCCAGGTACTCGTAGCTGGTGACCTTGGACTCGGAGCCGGAGCCGGCGGTGGTGTCGTCCTCGGTGACGGAGGCGACCAGGTACTTGTGGAACCAGTCGAGCACCTGGGCCTGGTTCGGCGGCGTCCAGTACGACGGGTAGCAGGCCTTGTCGTCGGACTCCGGGGCCGGGGTCGCGCCGTAGGTGCACTCGTTGGGCCGGTAGGCGATCAGGGTGTCGCCGCCGGTCTCGTTGGTGACCTTGGTGAGGCGGTACTTGTGCATCGGCGGGCGGCCCTCGGCGCCGTCGACCCGGTTGTCGTACGGCTCCCCGGTGAACTTCACCGGTTGCGGGAGCGTCACGTCCGGCAGGGCGCCGGCCTGGTAGGTGCGGGCGATCGAGGTGAGCCACAGCGAGGGGGTGGAGACGTCGCCGGTGGGCGGCAGGGAGTGGGTGAGCGTCCACTGGTCGACGGGGGTGAGCGCGCCGCCGAGCCGGGCGAAGGTGCTGATGGTGGTCAGCCGCTTGCGGGTCCAGAAGGTCGGCGAGACGTTGGCGCAGGCGGAGCCCGCCGCGCAGTCCTGGTCGACGGGGACGTCCGGCCAGTCGGTGGCGTGCGCCTTGTCGAAGGCGGTGCAGGTGGTCAGGCAGCGTTCGCCGGTGCCGAAGACGACCTGGCCGACCGGCTCGGCGGGGGCGCCGAGGTCGCCGCGCAGGCCGTAGTCGATCCGCTTGAGGTAGCCGCCGCGGGTGTAGGCGGTGGCACCGGTGGTGGTCTTGAGGTTCTGCGCGTAGGCGTTGGTCTCGCGCTCGTAGTAGAACGCCATCGCGTTGCCGTGCGCGTCGACGGCGTAGTCCAGGTTCCAGCGCCACGCCTGGGTCTTCGCGGAGTCGGCGAACGCCGCGGCGTGGCCGGGCTCGCCGCTCTGGTTGCCGTAGACCGGCACCGTCCAGGCCGAGTTGGTGTCCTCGCCGGACTTGGTGGCGATGGGCAGCTTGTTGCGGCCGAACCACCACTGGTTGCCGGAGGTGTCGGTGACCTTCCAGTACTCGTTGTCGTCGTCGCCGTTGCCGATCGCCTCGCCCCGGATCCGCTCGATCCGCGAGCCGTCGTCGGCGGCCGGGCGCCACGTCCGGTCGTCGACCTTGACCAGGGCGGTGGACTTGCCGTTCAGCGACATGGTGGCGTTGTCGGACTTCCAGCACAGGTCGCCGGTCTTGGCCGCGTTGTTGCCCTGGTACTGGTCGCCCGCGCAGCCGGTGTAGCTGCGCTCGATGAAGCCCGGGTCGTAGTCCCAGCCCTCGCCGATCCAGGAGGTCTGGTTGTTGGTGGAGGCCGTCCGGCCGTCGGTGGCGGCCGAATTGTAGCCGAGCGCCACCTTGGGGACGAAGCCGCCGGGGGCCTGGGGCAGGTCGATCGGGTAATTCCAGGTGAAGGCGCCGGTGTTGCCGCTCTGGGCCCAGGAGCCGGTGGCGGCCAGCGAGGTCGCCCGGTAGTCGCCCATCGGGCCGGACGGCGAGGACTCGGCGGTCACGCCCAGGACCGTCATCGGCTGGGCGGCGCCGTCCTGCTGGGTGAACGACGCCTGCTCGGCGGACGGCGCCCGGCCGGTGGTGCCGGTGGCCGGCCGCTCGGGCGCCGCCGCCGCGGGGGCGGCGTCGACCTGCGCGGTCAACGTGCCCGCCACCGGGTCGTTGGCGGTGGGCAGCGGCGTCCGGGTGCGGCACTCGGCGCGCTCCGGGGTGGTCAGCGCGCAGGCGGGCAGCGCGACCAGGGTCAGCCGGGTGGCGGCGTCGGCGCCGTACGCGCCCTTGAAGGACGCGTAGTCCACCGAGACCGTGACGGGGGCGCCGGCGGTGGCCGCGTCGTCCCGCCGGATGCCGAGCAACGGGCCGTCCAGGCCGGCGCGTCGGGCCGCCGTGCGGTCGGCGACGCGGACCGCGACCGCGCCCGGCGCGGCCTTGCCGGGGGCCGCGCCGACCTTGACCGGGGTGCCCTCGGCCCGGCGGGCGGCGCCGCTGCCGGCCCCGGCGCCGGACGCGGCCGCAAGGTCGACCCGGGAGTCGGCCGCGGCGGGCCAGTCCGCCTCGGCGGGCTGCCAGTTGGCGTCGGTGCGCGCGGCGGCCCGGGCCGCGGCCGCTACCGCCAGGTCGTGGACGTCGACCGAGACCGGCTGCTGCACCGGACGGACCTTGAACCCGGGCAGGCCGGGCAGTGCCTGTGCCGCCGGGGCGGCCAGCAGGCCGAGCAGCAGGGCTCCGGAGAGCACTCCCCCGGCCGCCGAACGGCCTCGTCGGCCAACGGATCTGAATCGGTGTTCGAGCAAAGTTCCCCCCATGGTGAACCAACGCCGCCACAAAGACGTGCGTGATCCTCCCCTCATGCTTCGTCCACCGACAAGAAGGTGTGACATAGGACACCATGCGATGAGTTCGCTTACCGACACTTCGCCCCCGATCGTCCGAATCGTTCGCTCAACTCCCCAGACCTACAAGGTGATTTGACGTCCTACCAGTCGTTCGGAAGCGATCCGACCCGGCTACCATCCCCCGGCACCACCACACGCTCCGAGGGGGGTAATTCCGCATGTACACATCCCGGGGATCCGCTTCCAGACGCCGAAGTCTGCTGGCGGTCCTCGCCACCGGCACCCTGCTGGCCGCGCCCCTGGCGGTCGGCACCGCCGCGGCCGCAGAACCGAACGCACCGCTCACCGCTCCCGCACCCGCCGCGCAGTCGCCGCAGGACCGGGCGCTGGCCGAGGCCGAGCGCACCGGCCGACCCGTCGAGATCCCCGAACTCCTCGACGAGTACGACGAGACGCTGGCCAACCCCGACGGCACGTTCACCCGGCGCAGCCACGTCGAACCCGTCCGGGCCAAGGTCGACGGCGCCTGGCGCACGCCCGACGCGACGCTGCGCGCCCGGCCCGACGGCACCCTGGCGCCCGCCGCGCCGACCTTCCCGATCGTCTTCTCCGGCGGCGGCACCGCCCCGCTGGCCAGCCTCACCCGGGAGGGCCACACCCTCGCGATCGGCTGGCCCACCGCGCTGCCGACGCCCGTGGTGGACGGCAGCACCGCCCGCTACCCGGAGGTGCTGCCCGGCGTCGACCTGGAGGTGCGGGCCGACGTCGACGGCTTCTCCGAGCAGCTCGTCGTCAAGACCCGGCAGGCGGCGGCCGATCCGGCGCTGGCCGAACTGCGGCTGCTCACCACGGCCGACGGCCTCGACCTGTCCACCGCCGACGACGGCGGCATCCGGGCCCGGGACCGCGACGGGCGCACCGTCTTCCAGGCCCCGGCCCCCACCATGTGGGACACCCCGGCGCCGAAGGACCCGCCCAGGGCGGCCCGGGCCGCCCTGGCGGCGGACCCGGCCGGGCCCGAGCCCGAGCGCGACGTCCACTCCGCCCGGATGGGCGTGCAGGTGGAGCCGGGCGCGATCCGGATCACCCCCGACCACGCCCTGCTGACCTCCCCCGACGCCCGGTTCCCGCTGGTCATCGACCCGGTGTTCACCGGCGGCTCGCGCCAGAAGTGGGCCTTCACCGCCTCCTCGTACCCGAACAGCTCCTTCGTCGCCGGAGCCGGCTGGACGTCCGACAACCCGACCGACGAGTTCCGGGCCGGCTACTCCGGGGACGCGAAGCACCAGACCTACTTCACCGTCGGCACCGGCGGGCTGAAGGGGGCGCAGATCCTCGGCGCCACCCTGCACACCGTGGAGACCCACTCCTGGGGCTGCTCCGCCTCCGCCGCCGGGTACACCGACCTGTGGGTGGTCGGCGCCTGGGACCACGACCCGACCTGGAACTGGGGCCTGCCCCGGGCGGCCCGGGTGAACCACGACAGCTTCGCGGGCGGCAACGACACCTACTGCCCCAACGACCTCGGCCACGACTTCTCCGGTGACGGCCTGCGGTCCTGGGTGCAGCAGGTGGCCGACAACGACGGCGCGGCGCTGACCCTGAACCTGGCGGCGGAGTCCTCGATGGAGGGCAACGTCAACAGCTACAAGCGGTTCAAGAACAACCCCTACCTGGAGGTGACCTACAACCGGGCGCCCGTGGTCGACGAGTCCGCCGCCTACGAGGGCCCGTGGACGCCGGGCGGCAGCGGCAGCAAGCCGGTGCCCTGCGTCACCGACCCGGCGAGCTGGCCGGTGGTCGGCAACAACGACCTCGTGCTGACCGCGAAGGTCTCCGACCCGGACGGCACCAACACCACCGCGCACTTCGGCGTCTGGAAGGACGCCGGCGGGGACGTCCAGAGCTTCGACACCGTGGTGGGCAGCGGCAGTTGGGCCACCGACACGGTACCGGCGAACCTGTTCCAGGACGGGGTGAAGTACCGCTGGGCGGCCCAGGCCAGGGACGGCATCGCGCAGTCCGCGACCACCACCCAGTGCGGCTTCACCGTCGACCGCTCCGCGCCGACCGCCGTGGGCGTCGCCCCGGCCGACGGCAAGCGGATCGACGTCGCCGAGGTGCCCGCGCGGGTCGCCCGCACGCTGCGGCTGACCGCCTCCGACAGCAACCTGGCGGGCTTCTGCTGGACGCTGGAGCAGCCCGTGTCGGTCTCCAACACCCGCTGCCAGAACGGCACCTGGGCGGACGCGGTGAACGGCGCGGCGAACGTCACGGTGACCCCCACCTCCTGGCCGAACGCCCGGCTGCACGTGGTGGCCTACGACAAGGCCGGCAACCGGAGCTCCGACCCGGCCGACGGCGTGCAGCTGATCGCCACCCGGCCCGCCGACTTCGTCCGGCCCGCGAGCGCCACCACCACCCCGGCCGGCCACGACCTGCCCGGCGACCTCAACGGTGACGGCTACCCGGACGTGGTGGCCGTCTCCCCGCAGGGCGTGCTGCGGCTGTACCCGGGCACCGGCAGCGGCGTCGCGGGCACCCCCGTCGACCTGGGCGGCGGCTGGGCGGGCGCGCTGGTCACCCACCGGGGCGACCTGGCGGGCAACCGCGCCACCACCGCCGACGTCGACGGCTACGAGGACTACGTGGTGCGCGGCGCGTCCGGCCCCGACGCCGGGAAGCTGTTCGTCTACCCGAACGACGGCCTCGGCCGGCCCAACCCGGCCGCCCGCCGCCAGCTCGTCCACCCCACCGCCGCCGACTGGTCCGCCACCACGCAGGTGCTCGCCACCGGCGACCTGGACGGCAGGCCCGGCAACGACCTGCTGACCGTGGAGGGCGGCCGGCTCTACCTGTACAGCGGCCGGACCAAGGCCGGCGGCACGACCGACACCACCGCCCCGTTCGACCTGGCCGGGCGCACCGAGCTCGGCGCGGGCACCGACTGGTCCGCCGTCACCCTGGCCGCCCCCGGCGACCTGAACGGCGACGGCACCGCCGACCTGGTCGCCCGCGACAACCGCACCGGCGCGCTCACCCGCTACCCGGGCAGGGGCGGCGGCGCCACCGCGTACACCCTGGGCGCGGGCACCCCGTACGGCTCCCCGGTCGCCGGGCGGGCCGGGCTGCTCTCGCTCGGCAACATCCAGTCCGCCGTCACCACCGAGACGGAGTGGTACGACGCCAACGACAACGGCGTCGAGGAGCCGGGCGAGCGGGTCCCCTACCGGCGCTCCACCCCGGCCGCCGGCCAGGGCGCGCCCGATCTGCTGGTCGCCACTCCGGCGGGCGGCACCGTCACGTACACCGAGGACGGCAGCACCGCGAAGAGCGCCGGCTGCCCCGGCGGCTGCCTGCTCGCGTACTCCGCCGACACCTCGGGCCCAGGCGCGCTGCCCCGGCTGGCCGGCGGCGGCAGCTGGGGCGGCGAGTGGCTGGAGGGCCCGTCCGCGCTCGGCGACCGGCTGATGCGCGACCGCACCGACTACGACCGGGACGGCTGGACCGACCTGCTCGCCCGCGACTCCGCCGGCGCCCTGTGGGTCTACCCCGGCAGCGGCGGCAGCGGCGTCGGCACCTACGGCACCCGCAAGCTGGTGTGCAGCGGTTGCGGCGGCTACCCCGTCGTCCGGGCCACCGACCTGGACGGGGACCGCACCGCCGACCTGGTGATGCGCGACGGCGGCGGCACGCTCAGCCTGTGGCGCGGCAACGGCACCCCCGGGGACGGCACCAACTGGGTCGGCCCGACCAGGATCGGCGTGGGCTGGAACGGGCTCTCCCAGCTCGACTTCGCCGACCTGAACGGCGACGGGAAGGTCGACGCGGTCGGCACCGACGCCAACGGCGACCTGTGGCTCTACCCCGGCACCGGCCGGAGCACGGCCGACGGCCAGCTCGGCTCCCCCGTCAAGATCGGCACCGGGTGGGGCGGCCGGGACGTCCTGCTCGGCGACGTGGACGACGACGGGCGCACCGACGTGCTCGCCGTCGTCCAGGGCACGGGCGAGATGTACGCCTACCGCAACACCGGCGGCAGCGGTCTCCAACTGCTGGGCGACGCCACGCTGGTCGGCACCGGCTGGTGGCCGGGCGTGCACCGGCCGCAGCTCGGCGACGTCAACAACGACGGGCTCACGGACATCCTCGACCGCGACTCCGACGGCAACCTCTGGCTCTACCCGGGCACCGGGCGGACCGGCACCTCGGCGTTCGGCGACCGCAGCCTGCTCGGCTGGGGCTGGCAGGGCTACGAGACGTACCTGTAGTGCGGGACGCGTGTCCGGGGCCGGGGCGGAGGCAGGTGGCTCCCGGCTCCCGGGCACGCGGCCTTCCGGGCCCTCAGACCACCCCCGCCTGGCGGGTCGCCTCCTCGAAGGCCCGGGCGGCGGGGGTGGTGCGGTAGGGGCTGAGGCGGCGGTGGAAGTCGCGGAGGTACTCGACGGTGCGCGCGGAGCGCATCTCGCCCGCGGCGCGCAGGGAGTCGGTGGCCATCGAGCAGGCTTCGTCGACGTCTCCCATGCCCAGTCTCGCGGAGGCGAGGACGAGGCGGCACAGGATGCGGCTGCGGGCGTAGGCGGGGGCGCGCAGGCGCAGCGACTTCTCGGCGTGCTGGGCGGCCGGGCGCCACTGCTGGAGGTCGCGGTAGCAGTGGGCGAACTCGTCGGCGAGCTGCGCGTCGTCGAAGTAGCGGGCCCAGGACGGGACTTCGTCGGCGCTGCGGGCGGTGGCGAGGGCGCGTTCGCAGCGGACCAGCGCGGTGGTGCAGGCCCGGACGTCGCCGGCCAGGGCGTGGCCGCGGGCCTCGGCGGCGTGCATGAGCGCCTGGACGACGGGGGCGGCGGCGGTGCCGACGCCCTGCTGGGCGACCCGGGCGAGCTGGATGGCCTCGCGGGCGTGGCCGAGGTGGACGGCCTGCTGGCTCATGGTGGTGAGGACGAAGCCGCCCAGGACGCGGTCGCCGGCGGCCTGGGAGAGCCGCAGGGCCTGGACGAAGTAGCGCTGGGCGAGGCCGTGCGCGGCGATGTCGAAGGAGGTCCAGCCGGCCAGCCGGGTGAGGTCGGAGACGGCGCCGAACAGGGCGCGTCCGATCTGTTCGCCGTACCGGCCGCGGAGCATGGGTTCGGCCTCGCTCTCCAGGTAGCGGACCAGGGCCTGCCGGGCGTGGCCGCCGCCGTAGGCGTGGTCGAGGGCGCGGAACAGGTCCCCGACGGCGCGGATGGCGGCGATGTCGCCGCGGCCGACCCGGACGGGCGGCCTGGTCTCCCGGTGCTCGGTGCCCGGTTCGGCGCCGGCGGCGTTCGCGGGGCGGCGCGGGCCCTGCGGGGGGACGCGGGCGCCCGGCGGGGAGCGCAGTTCCTCGGGGGTGAGGGTGGTGCCGTCGCGGGCGACGCGTTCGTCGGTGCGGCCGATCAGCCAGTCGCGGCTGGGGACGACGAGCCCGGCGGGGGTGAAGGCGATCTTGCGGAGTTCGGCGTAGGGGCCGTTGTCCTTGCGCCACATGGAGGCGACGATGTCGACGGCCTCCTGCGGGGTCTCGGCGAACTCCAGGCCGGCGTAGACCGGGGCGCAGGCGTCGAGGCCGACGTCCTGGGCGGTGAGGCGGCGGCCGAGGCGGCGGGTGAAGACCTCGGCGATCAGCGCGGGGGTCGCGCCGCGGGGCTGCTGGCCGCGCAGCCAGCGGGTGACGGAGGTCTTGTCGTAGCGCAGGTCGAGGCCGTGCTCCAGGCCGAGTTGGTCGACCCGGCGGGCGAGTCCGGCGTGCGAGAAGCCGGACTCCTCGATGAGCGCGGCGAGTTGGGGGTTCTGGGCGCGCCCGGCCGCGGGGGCCGGTGGTTCGGCCGGCTCGGCGGCGCGCGGAGGGGTCTCGGCCGCTCCGGTCGGGCGCGGGTCGAGCGGGTCGAGCGGTCGGTACGCGGGGCTGTCGATCACTGGCCGTTGGGGCATAGCAGTCCACACCTCTCAGGCACCGTTCCGGCCCCTCCTGCCCGGACGGCGCCCCCTGATCGGGAATCGGCGCGAATGTAGCGAGCATTGGGACGCTATGGGTGGATTCGGGCCACCCGTCCTCCGAACGGGTGAACCAGCCCCGCCCGTTGTGAGGAAGCGCGGGCGCCGCGTGTTTGAGTTCGAGAGCCGCTGCCCGCGCTCCGGGCGCATGGTGCCGGACACCACGGGAACCGGCACCGCTGTGGTGTCCGTCCACATCGTTGCGGGGCGCGCGGATTCCTACCGTTCTCGGCCATGGACACCACTTCTGCCCCGCCCGCCGACCGCCCGCTGCTCGGCCGCACCGCGCTGGTCACCGGGGCCGCCTCCGGCATCGGCCGGGCCTGCGCGGAGGCGTTCGCCGCGGCGGGCGCGCACGTGTACGTCGTCGACCTGGCCGCCGCCCCCGCCGAGGAGCTGGCGGCCGCGATCGGCGGGACCGCGCACGTCGCGGACCTGTCGGACCCGGACGCGGTGGAGGCGCTGCCGACGGACGCGGACATCGTGGTCAACAACGCGGGCCTGCAGCACGTCGCCCCGGTGCACGAGTTCCCGGTGGAGCGGTTCACCCTGATCCAGCGGGTCATGGTGGAGGCCCCGTTCCGGATCCTGCGCCGCACCCTGCCGCACATGTACGAGCGCGAGTGGGGCCGGGTGGTCAACATCTCCTCGGTGCACGGCCTGCGCGCCAGCGCCTTCAAGTCGGCGTACGTGACGGCCAAGCACGCCCTGGAGGGCCTGAGCAAGACCGTCGCCCTGGAGGGCGCCCCGTACGGGGTGACCAGCAACTGCGTGAACCCGGCGTACGTGCGCACCGCGCTGGTGGAGCAGCAGATCGCCGCGCAGGCGCTGGCGCACGGCATCCACGAGGACGAGGTGGTGGAGCGGATCATGCTCGACCGCACCGCCGTGAAGCGGCTGATCGAACCGGACGAGGTGGCGCAGCTGGCGGTGTGGCTGTGCTCGCCGGGCGCCTCGTACGTCACCGGCGCGAGCCTGCCGGTGGACGGCGGCTGGACCGCGCACTGAGACTCTCCTCCCACAACCCTCCTCACCTGCAAGGGAATCCCCCATGGCTGCCTCTCCCGACGCCGCGAGACCCGCCTCCCTGCCCAGGGTGGTCGCCGCCTCGCTGATCGGCACCACCATCGAGTGGTACGACTACTTCCTGTACGGATCGGCGGCGGCGCTGGTCTTCGGGCACGTGTTCTTCCCGAAGGCCGACCCGCTGACCGGCACCCTGCTGTCCTTCCTGACCTACGCGATCGGCTTCGCCGCCCGGCCGCTGGGCGCCCTGGTGTTCGGGCACTTCGGCGACCGGATCGGCCGCAAGAAGCTGCTGGTGCTGAGCCTGCTGCTGATGGGCGGCGCGACCACGCTGATCGGCTGCCTGCCGACCTACGACCAGGTCGGCGTCGCGGCGCCGGTGATGCTGACCGGCCTGCGGCTGGTGCAGGGCTTCGCGCTGGGCGGCGAGTGGGGCGGGGCGGTGCTGCTGGTCTCCGAGCACGGCGACCGCGGGCGGCGCGGCTTCTGGGCGTCCTGGCCGCAGGGCGGCGCCCCGGCCGGGAACCTGCTGGCCGCGGGCGTGCTGTCGCTGATGACGGCCGTCCAGTCGGACGCGGCGTTCCTGTCCTGGGGCTGGCGGGTGCCGTTCCTGCTCTCCGCGGTGCTGGTGATGGTCGGCCTGTGGATCCGGCTCGCGGTGGACGAGTCGCCGCTGTTCAAGGCCGCGCTGGCGGCCGCCGAGCGGAGCACCGAGCGGGAGAAGCCGCCGCTGGTGGCGGTGCTGCGCGACCACTGGCGGGACGTGCTGGTCGCGATGGGCGCCCGGATGGCGGAGAACATCTCGTACTACGTGCTGACCACCTTCGTGCTGGCGTACGCCGTCACCCAGACCCACCTGCCCAAGCAGACCGCGCTGAACGCGGTGCTGATCGGCTCGGCGGTGCAGTTCGCGCTGATCCCGGCCTTCGGGGCGCTCTCCGACCGGGTCGGCCGCAAGCCGGTCTACCTGGTCGGCGCGGTCGGGGTCGGCGTCTGGGCGTTCGTGTTCTTCCCGATGGCCGACACCGGGAGCTTCGTCCAACTGACCGCCGCCGTCACCGTCGGCCTGTTCTTCCACAGCATGATGTACGCCCCGCAGGCCGCGTTCTTCTCCGAGCTGTTCGCCACCCGCACCCGCTACTCGGGGGCCTCGATCGGCGCCCAGTTCTCCTCCGTCGCGGCCGGGGCGCCCGCCCCGCTGATCGCCACCGCGCTGCTGAAGGACTACGGCAGCGCCACCCCGATCGCCGTGTACGTGGCGATCGCCGCCGCGGTCACCGTGGTGGCCGTCCTGTGCGCCCGGGAGACCCGCGGCACCGATCTGGAGGACGCCGGGGCCGCCGCTCGGGTGGACTCGGTGAAGGCCGCCACCACCGCCTGAGCACTTCCGGCAGGATCAGGGCCGCGTCACCGGGGCGTTCTCCCCGGCGGCGCGGCCCCGGCCCGTTCGTGCGGCGGGCCGGGGGCACGGGGGCACTAGCGACAGGGAAGACCGAATGGACCGCCACACCACCGCCGCGCCGGCGCTGCGCAGACTCCTCGACCTGCTGGCCACCGGCGCCGCCACCGAGGACTTCGGCGAGGTGCTCGCCGAGGCCCGCCGCCGGGGCGCGCCCGCCGAGGTGCTGACCGAGATCGACGACGCCACCTGGCAGGCGCTGCGGGTGCACCGGACGATGCGCCAGCACCGCCGGCGCGAGGCCGAGCTGACCGCGCTGTTCGACACCGCGGGCGACCTGGCCGCCTCCCGGGACCTGGACGCGGTGCTGCAGGCCATCGTCCGGCGGGCCCGGATGCTGCTGGGCACCGACACCGCGTACCTGACGCTGCCGGACGAGCGGGCCGGGGACACGTACATGCGGGTCACCGACGGCTCGGTCTCGCCGCTCTTCCAGACCCTGCGGCTCAGCCTGGGCGACGGCCTGGGCGGCCTGGTCGCGCAGACCGCCCGGCCCTACGCCACCCACGACTACCGGGTCGACGAGCGGTTCCGGCACACCGGGCAGATCGACGCGGGCGTGCTGGACGAGGGCCTGGTGGCGATCATCGGGGTGCCGCTGCTGCTGGGCGGCAGCGTGATCGGGGTGCTGTTCGCCGCCGACCGCTCGCCGCGCGCCTTCTCCCCCGACGAGGTCGCGCTGCTGTGCACGCTGGCCGCGCACGCCGCGATCGCCCTGGACACCGCCAAGTCGCTGGCCGACACCCGGGCCGCGCTGGCCGAGCTGGCCGGCGCCAACGCCGTGATCGGCGCGCACGCGGCCGCCGTGCAGCGCGCCGAGCAGGCCCACGACCGGCTCACCGACCTGGTGCTGCGCGGCGCGGAGGTCGCCGACGTGGCCGCCGAGGTGGCCGCGCTGCTGGACGGCGGGGCCTCCGTGCACGACGCCGAGGGCGCCCCGCTGACCGGCCCCGGCGCCGCCCCCGACGGCCTGGCCGAGGCGGTCGCCGCCTCCCGCAGCGGGGGCCACGCGGTGCGGCACGGCACCGAGTGGGTGTGCGCGGTGCTCGCCGGGCAGGAGCTGCTGGGCGCGCTGGTGCTGCACGGGCGGCCCGAGCTGGACGACGCCGACCGGCGGGTGTTCGAACGGGCGAGCATCGTCACGGCGCTGCTGCTCCTGCTGCGCCGCTCGGTCGCCGAGACCGAGAACCGGGTCCGCGGCGAGCTGCTGGCCGACCTGCTGACCGCGCCCGGCCGCGACCCGGCCGGGCTGACCGCGCGCGGCCGCCGCCTGGGCGTCGACCTGAACCGGCCGCACCTGGCGCTGGTCGCGGTCGCCGAGGACGCCGCGGCTCAGGGCCGGCTGGCCGGTGCGGCGGCCCGCTACCTGTTCGGCTCGCGCGGGATCAGCGCCGAGTTCGGCGCGGGCGTGGTGCTGCTGGTGCCGCACGAGGGCGGCGGCGACGGCGCGGTGGCCGCGCTCGCGGCGGAGCGGCTGGCCCGGCTGGCGGGCTCCCCGTCACGGTCGGCGCCGGGCGCCCCGCGGCCGGCCCGGTCGCGCTGGCCGCCGCGTACGCGGAGGGGGTGCGCTGCGTGCGGGCGCTGCGGGTGCTGGGCCGGGAGGGGGACGGGGCGTGCGCCGCCGACCTGGGCTTCCTGGGCGTCCTGCTGGGCGACGGGCACGACGTGGACGGCTTCGTCCGGGCCACGCTCGGCCCGCTGCTCGACTACGACGCCAAGCGCGGCACCGAGCTGGTGCGGACCCTGCGCGCCTACTTCGACTGCGGCGGCGGCCTGACCCGGGCCAAGGACCTGCTGCACGTGCACGTGAACACGGTGGTGCAGCGCCTGGACCGGGTGGAGGTGCTGCTGGGCCGGGACTGGAACCAGCCGGAGCGGGCGCTGGAACTCCAACTGGCCCTGCGGCTCCAGCTGTTGGCGGGGGGCTGAGGCGGGGTTCCGGGTGCTCCGGCCGGTCGGCGTACAGTGGCGAGGTTGGGCTGGTCGGCCGGCTGGGAGTGCTGTGGTGAGCGAGAACGTGCGGTTCGTGCGGATGGGGATCGGCGAGCGGACCGTCCCCTACCAGGAGGCATGGGCGGAGCAGCAGCGGCTGCACGCGCTGCGGGTCGCGGACGAGATCCCGGACACCGTGCTGCTGCTGGAGCACGACCCGGTGTACACGATGGGCAAGCGCACCAACCCGGAGGACCTGCCGCTGGACGGCACCCCCGTGGTGGAGGTCAACCGGGGCGGCGAGATCACCTGGCACGGCCCCGGCCAGCTGGTCGGCTACCCGATCGTGAAGCTGCCGGACCCGATCGACGTGGTGGCGTACGTGCGGCGGCTGGAGGAGGCGCTGATCCGGGCCTGCACCGAGTTCGGGGTGGGGACCACCCGGATCGAGGGCCGCAGCGGGGTGTGGAAGCTGGGCGCGGAGATCCCCGGCGCGGTGGTCGACCCCGCGCAGGTGGTGGAGATCGGCAAGCTGACCCTGCGGATGGGCCTGCCGCTGGGCATCGACCCGCGGCTGGCCGGCCCCGAGTACGCGCCGTCCAACGCGGGCCAGCGCGGCGACGACCGCAAGCTGGCGGCGATCGGCGTGCGGGTGGCCCGCGGCGTGACCATGCACGGCTTCGCGCTGAACTGCGACCCGGACATGACGTACTTCGACAAGATCGTCCCGTGCGGCATCCGGGACGCCGGGGTGGCCTCGCTGAGCGGCGAGCTGGCCCGGCCGTTCCCGGTGGGGGCCGCGGTGGACGTGGTGGAACGGAAGCTGGCCGAGGTGTTCGCCGAGCTGCCCGAACCGGCGGTCGCGGGCGGCTGACGGAATTCGTTGCGCCACGCCGGACGTTGCCTTTCGAAGGCAGGCCCGGGGCCGGGCGCAGGCCATCGAAGTGCAGGCGTACCCTGAGGGGTACCCCGTCTAGTTCTAGGAGTCGCACGTGTCCGCTGTCGCACCCGACGGCAGGAAGCTCCTCCGGCTGGAGGTCCGCAACAGCGAGACCCCCATCGAGCGGAAGCCCGAGTGGATCAAGACCAGGGCGAAGATGGGGCCGGAGTACAACGCCCTGCAGTCCCTGGTGAAGAAGGAGGGGCTGCACACGGTCTGCCAGGAGGCCGGCTGTCCCAACATCTTCGAGTGCTGGGAGGACCGCGAGGCGACCTTCCTGATCGGCGGCGACCAGTGCACCCGCCGCTGCGACTTCTGCCAGATCGACACCGGCAAGCCCGCCGAGTTCGACCGGGACGAGCCGCGCCGGGTCGCCGAGTCCATCGTCACGATGGACCTGAACTACGCCACCATCACCGGTGTCGCCCGTGACGACCTGGCGGACGGCGGCGCGTGGCTGTACGCCGAGACCGTCCGGCAGGTGCACGCGATGACCGCCGCCCGCGAGGCCGGGCGGACGGGCGTCGAGCTGCTGATCCCGGACTTCAACGCCGTCCCGGAGCAGCTGGCCGAGGTCTTCTCCTCCCGCCCCGAGGTGCTGGCGCACAACGTGGAGACGGTGCCGCGGATCTTCAAGCGGATCCGCCCCGCGTTCCGCTACGAGCGCTCGCTGGACGTGATCACCCAGGCCCGGGCGGCCGGGCTGGTCACCAAGTCCAACCTGATCCTGGGCATGGGCGAGACCCGCGAGGAGGTCAGCGAGGCGCTGTCCGACCTGGTGGACGCCGGCTGCGAGCTGATCACCATCACCCAGTACCTGCGGCCCTCGCTGCGCCACCACCCGGTGGAGCGCTGGGTGAAGCCGCAGGAGTTCGTCGAGCTCCAGCAGGAGGCCGAGGAACTGGGCTTCGCCGGGGTGATGTCCGGCCCGCTGGTCCGCTCCTCGTACCGGGCCGGGCGGCTGTACCGGCAGGCGCTGGAGCACCGCGAGCGGGCGGCCGCGGTCTGAAACCGCGGCGGCCGCCGCCGTCGTCCCCACCGAGGGGCGGACCCGTCCGGGCCCGCCCCTCCGGTACGTCCGGGGGCGGCCTGGCAGCCTTGGGGGCCTTGAGGGCCTTGGGGGGGCTGGCGGGCCTTGGGGGGCCTTGGCGGGCTGGCGGGCCTTGGGGCCGTCCGGACGAATCGCCGACGTTTCACGTGGCATTGACGGCCGGGTCACCGTACGGTAACGGGCGTCCGGGATGCTGGAGCGGTACCCGGGTCGAGGAGTGGGTGTTGATGCGTACCGGAATCCGGACCGCGCTGCGGCGGGCCGAGCAGTTGCTGTTGATCCGCGGCGCGCGCCGCAACGCGTGGGCGGCGGTGTGCGAGAACCGGCGGCTGGCGGGCGAACGCGAGCAGGCCGTGGGGGTGTTCGGGCGCAGCGCCTGAACCCCTGGTGGGGACCGGGGCCGCGGCGGGGTCCGCTCAGGGGAAGACCAGGGTCACGAACCGGCACCGCCTTGGATGATCGCGTGTGCCGCCACGTACCATGAGCGGTATGGCGAGGCAAAAATCCGATACCCCTGGGCGGCTCGCACAGATCCGCCAGGCATATGTCATGACCAAGCAGGTCGACACCAAGATCGGCCTGATCATCGCCGGCGTCGGCCTGCTGACCTTCGGCGTGTTCCTCGCCATCGGCTTCGCACTGGACCACCCGATCTACCTGGGCATCCTCGGTTTCGTGGTGGCGGTGCTGGCGGTCGCGATCGTGTTCGGCCGGCGGGCCGAGCGGGCCGCGTTCGGGCAGATGGAGGGCCAGCCGGGCGCGGTCGCGGCGGTGCTGGGCAACATCCGGCGCGGCTGGAGCTCGAACCAGACCCCGGTGGCGGTCACCCGCAACCAGGACGCGGTCTACCGGGCGGTCGGCCGGGCCGGCATCGCGCTGATCGGCGAGGGCAACCCGAACCGGGTCCGGCCGCTGCTGGCGTCCGAGAAGAAGAAGATGGCCCGGGTGGTCGGCGACATCCCGGTGCACGACATCATGGTCGGCAACGGCGAGGGCGAGATCCCGCTCAAGAAGCTGCAGATCCACCTGATGCGCCTGCCCCGGGCGATCAGCGGCGCCCAGGTCACCGAGACCAACGACCGGCTGCGCGCGCTCGGCGACCTGCTCTCCAAGGCGCCGATCCCCAAGGGCCCGATGCCGAAGGGCGCCCGGATGCCCAAGGGCGGCATGCGCTGACCGGCCCCACTCCCCCGTTCAACACCACGGCCCCGCTCCCGAGGTTCCTCCCTCGGCGAGCGGGGCCGTTCGACGTTGCGGGGCCGTTCGACGTTCCCGGTTCTGCGTCTGCGGGGCCGGTGACTGCGGGGCCCGTGCCTGCGGGGTCGGCGTGCGCGGGCCGGGCCCGCGGATCAGATCCGGACCTCGACGGTGCCGACGGCCTTGTCGTGCAGGCCGCGGGTGTCGCGGTCCCAGACGGCGGCCGGGACGATCAGGCACAGCAGCAGGGTGCGCAGCAGCACCTGCGGGATGCCGGCCCGGGTACCGTCCAGCCGGACCACCCGCAGGCCGAACAGACGCTTGCCGACGGTGGTGCCGGTGGTGGCCATGAGCAGCACCGTCACGACGTAGAACAGCGGGGTGGTCCACAGGTTGGCGACGCCGCGGTCACCGTGCGCGATCAGGCCGTAGGCGACCAGGCTGACCAGCCAGCCGTCCACGAGCAGCGCGCCGATCCGGCGGCCGGGGCCGGCCATCGAACCGGGGCCGGTCGGCGGGAGGCCGAGGCGCTCGCCGCGGTGGCCGAAGTCGGCGCCCATCTTCTCGGCGGCCGCCTTCGGGCCGTCGATCCACGATCCGAGTGCTTCTCTGGTGTCCACGAATCCACCCTAACCGGGCTTACGGCCCGGGCCGGGGGCGGCCCCCGGGGGGCGGCGCGCCACGGGGGTTTCCCGTCGGGGTGAACCCGGTTCGCCCGACTGCCACGAATGGTCTAGACCTATGAATGAACAGTGGCGCGACGGGGAAGGGAGTTTGCCCGGAACCGTCCCGCTTTGCCAGCCGCTCGAACGGCCTGGTTAACATGTGGGAAACAAGCGAGTCACGAACCGGAAACGGGCCGTTCCTATCGTGAGCCCCCTGCACCGGGGCTCCTGTCGTCCCTGACGGAGACTCAGACCGTGCACGCCGAGGAGGAGTACGGATGTTCACCAACGCCGACGAGGTGAAGCAGTACATCGCGGACAACGACGTCAAGTTCGTCGATGTCCGGTTCTGCGACCTGCCGGGCGTGCTGCAGCACTTCTCGGTCCCGGCCGCCACCTTCGACCCGTCCGAGACCCTGATGTTCGACGGCTCCTCGATCCGCGGCTTCCAGGCCATCCACGAGTCCGACATGGCCCTGGTGCCCGACCTGGCCACCGCCCGGCTGGACCCGTTCCGCACCGAGAAGCACCTCAACATCAACTTCTTCATCCAGGACCCGATCACCGGCGAGGCCTACAGCCGCGACCCGCGCAACGTCGCCCGCAAGGCCGAGGCGTACCTGGCCTCCTCCGGCATCGCCGAGACCGCCTACTTCGGGCCCGAGGCCGAGTTCTACGTCTTCGACTCGGTGCGCTTCGAGACCTCCGCGAACGCCTCCTACTACCACATCGACTCGGTCGCGGGCGCCTGGAACAGCGGCTCCGCCGAGGGCGACGCGCGCGGCTACAAGGTCAAGTACAAGGGCGGCTACTTCCCCGTCCCGCCGGTCGACCACTTCGCCGACCTGCGCGCCGAGATGTCCCTCGAACTCGCCAAGGCCGGGCTGGAGGTCGAGCGCCAGCACCACGAGGTGGGCACCGCCGGGCAGGCCGAGATCAACTACAAGTTCAACACCCTGCTGCACGCCGCCGACGACCTGATGCTGTTCAAGTACATCATCAAGAACGTCGCCTGGCGGGCCGGCAAGACCGCCACCTTCATGCCCAAGCCGATCTTCGGCGACAACGGCTCCGGCATGCACGTCCACCAGTCGCTGTGGACCGGCGGCTCCCCGCTCTTCTACGACGAGCAGGGCTACGCGGGCCTGTCCGACACCGCCCGCTACTACATCGGCGGCATCCTCAAGCACGCCCCCTCGCTGCTGGCCTTCACCAACCCCTCGGTGAACTCCTACCACCGCCTGGTGCCCGGCTTCGAGGCCCCGGTCAACCTGGTCTACTCGCAGCGCAACCGCTCGGCCGCGATCCGCATCCCGATCACCGGCTCCAACGCCAAGGCCAAGCGCATCGAGTTCCGCGCCCCCGACCCGGCCTCCAACCCCTACCTGGCCTTCTCCGCCATGCTGATGGCCGGCCTCGACGGCATCAAGAACAAGATCGAGCCGCTGGAGCCCGTCGACAAGGACCTCTACGAGCTCGCCCCCGACGAGCACGCCGCCGTCCCCCAGGTCCCCGCCTCCCTCGGCGCCGTCCTCGACGCCCTGGAGGCCGACCACGAGTACCTGCTGGCCGGCGGCGTCTTCACCGCCGACCTGATCGAGACCTGGATCGACTACAAGCGCACCCACGAGATCGCCCCGATCGCCCTGCGCCCGCACCCGCACGAGTTCGAGCTCTACTACGACCTGTAGGCCCGCCGGTCCTGGTTGTACGCGGAGGCCGCCGTTCCCGGGGTCGGGGCGGCGGCCTTCGGGGTGGGGTGGTCAGGTCGGGGAGGTGAGGGGGCCGGTGGAGCCGGTGACGTCGAAGTCGCGGGCCTGGCCGGTGGTGTTGAGGTGGGCGATGTCGGCCTGTTCGAGGTTGACGAATCTGGTCTGGTGCAGGTTGCTGCGGTGTTCGCTGGGGACGCCCCAGTCGTAGCGCTTGCGGACTTCGACCTGGTAGTCGATGGTGCCGCCGTGCTTCCGGCCGACCAGCCGGTACTGGAAGTGGTTGAGGCCGAAGTACCAGTTGGCCGCGCGCGGGTCCTTGGCGGCGTCCGGCTCCGAGGACTTCCACTCGGTGCTGATCGGGCCGTCCGGGTGCTTGCGGAGTTCGTCGAGGGTGAGGTCGACGTCCTTGCCGAAGGTGCTGGGCATGTCCTTCAGCATCTTGGCCGGGTCGACCTGGTACGGGGTGCCGCTGGCGCCGAGCCAGTGCTTGAGCAGGTCGGCGGCGTCCGGGTAGCCGTTCTTGTGGCGCAGCCACTCCTCGGCGGCCTTGAGCGTCAGTTCGGTCTTGCGGTCGCCGAGGTCGGGGCCGACGCCGCGGAAGTCGCGGTCCTCGGTCTCGAAGTTGTCCTCGGTGCCGAAGGCCACCTTCAGGCCGTCGGCGAACCACCGGTCGCTCTTCCGGGCCTCCTGCAGGAGCTGCTGGGCCTCGGCCTGGATCGCGGAGACCTCGCGCAGCCGGTCGTTCAGGCGCGCGTTCTCCGCCGCGTCGGGGTGGGGGTCGGCCGGTCGCGGGTCCGTCGAGTCCACCGAGCCGTCCGGCCCGATGGCCGTCTGGAGTTCGGCGGCCCGGGCCCGGAGCTCCCTGGCCCGGTCGGAGAGGGCCCGGAGCCCCCGGAAGCCTTCCTCGCCGCCGCCGGCCATCTTGCCCGCGAACTCGACCAGCCCCGCGACCTCCTTGCCCACCGCCCCCAGGTCGACGGAGACCCGGCCGCAGTGGCCGCGCGCGGCGTCCGCGTCCTTGCCGGTCCACTCGCCGGACCTGAGCGGGACGTTGACGCCCGCCTCGAAGTCCTGGTCGACCGCGGTGAGTTCGGCCAGCACCCGCGTCCACGCGTCCAGGAACCGGTCCAGGCAGCCCGCGTCGAACCGGGCCAACGTGTCGAAGTCCACCATGTACGGCTCTCCCCCGTCGGATCGCGTCGTGTCAGTTGAACAGGCCGTGGAAGAAGTCCCTGATCCCGTGCTCGTGGTGGTCCCAGTTCCCGGCGGTGTCACGGAACTTGTCGCCCACCTCGGAGGTCCGCCGCTCCACCAGCTCGCTCAGCGCCCGCCACCGGTCGGCGAGTTGGTCCAGGCTGCCGCGGAACTCCCAGCCCTGGGACGCCGATTCGAGCGCGTCGCAGGCCGCCAGGCCCGGGGAGCGCTGCGCGGTCCACCGCTCGGTCAGCCGGTCGCAGTCGCCGCCCCGCTGCCGGAGCCAGTCGGGGGTCACCGAAACGGTCATGGGGTCGCTCCTGGGTCGGATCCGCTGCCCGCGCCGGACGTCCGGCGGGTGGGGTCGAGACTCCCAGGCGCCGGTCCGGTGCCGCGTCAACCGGGGGTTTGAACCCGGCCCCGCCGAAACCCCCGGAACTGCGACTTCCGCGGTACCCGGACTACCGCGGAAGGCTGTTGGAAGGCGTCCGCGCGAGGCGTAGGCTGCGCCGATGCGAACGGGAGAGGGGCTGCTCGGCCGACTGGCGGAGGGCGGGCGCCGGCCGCTGGTGGTGGACTCGTCGCTCGCGGCGCTCTACGCGGCGGGCAGCCTGGTCCTCGGCCAGGAGACGCCGGCCGCCCCCTGGCAGCCGATGGACGCGCTCGGCCGGGTGCTGATCCTGCTGGTGAGCGCGGCGCTGACGGTGCGGCGGGTCGCCCCGGTGCCGGTGCTGGCGGCGGTGATCGCGCTGTGGCTCGGCTACATCGGCTGCGGCTACTGGCCGGTGGTCAACTCCCCCGCCGTGCTGCTGGCGCTGTACACCGTCGCCGCCGCGCACCGGACCCGGACCGCCGCGGTGTGCGCGGCGGCGGTCGGCGTGACCTGGGTGGTGGCCGGGCTGCTGGGCGGGCGGTACACCCCGCTCCCGGCGGTGGCCGTGCAGGCGGTGGCCTTCCCCGGGGTGGTCGCCTTCCTCGGACGGGGCGCCGGGGTCTCCGCCGAGCGCAGCCGCCGGCTGGCGGTGCTGACGGACCGGCTGCGGGCCGAGCAGGAGCTGCGGGCGGAGCGCGCGGTGACCGAGGAACGCGTCCGGATCGCACGGGAGTTGCACGACGTGGTGGCGCACCACATGTCGGTGGTCTCGCTGCAGGCGGGGATGGCGTCCTACGTGGTGGAGGTCGACCCGGTCACCGCGAAGGGCGCGCTGGAGGCGATCGCGACCACCAGCCGGGAGGCGCTGGAGGAGCTGCGGCGGCTGCTGGCCCTGCTGCGGGTGGGCCCGGAGGGAGAACCGGAGGGGGCCGGGGAGGCGGCCCCGTACGCGCCCGCCCCCGGGCTGGACCGGCTGGAGGAGCTGGTGCGGCGGGTCCGGGCGGCGGGCGTGCCGACCGAACTGCGCCGGGAGGGAACCCCGTTCCGGCTCCCGCCGGGGATGGACCTGTGCGCGTACCGGGTGGTCCAGGAGGCGCTGACCAACGTGCTGCGGCACGCCGGGCCCGCCGCCGCCGTGGTCCTGGTCCGCTACGCGGCGCGGACGCTGACGGTACGGATCACCGACGACGGCAACCGCTCCGCCCCGGCTGACTCGCCGTCAACCGGCGGACACGGCTTGATCGGTATGCATGAGCGCGCCAAGATCTACCGGGGGACGGTGAGCGCCGGGCCCCGGGCCGGGGGCGGCTTCGAGGTGGAGCTGCGCCTGCCGGCCCCGCACGCCGCGGGTGGCGAGCCGGTCGGCCGCCCGCACCCGTAGCCGCGAGCCGTCGTCCGGCCGCGGCCGTACCCGGTGAGGATGCCGATGCCCGCAGTGCTGATCGCGGACGACCACGTGCTCGTGCGCGCCGGACTGGGGGCGCTGCTGCGGGCGGCCCCCGGGCTGGAGGTGGTGGGCGAGGCCTGCGACGGGGAGGACGCCGTCGCGCAGGCCGCGGCCGCCCGCCCCGACGTGGTGCTGATGGACATCCGGATGCCCGGCACCGACGGCATCCGCGCCACCGAGCGGATCCTCGCCCTGCCGAACGTCCCGCCGCCGCGGATCATCGTGCTCACCACCTTCGACCTCGACGAGTACGTCTACGGGGCGCTGCGGGCGGGCGCGAGCGGCTTCCTGCTGAAGGAGACCCCGCCCGAGCGGCTGATCGCCGCGATCCACACGGTGGCCGCCGGGGACATGCTGTTCGCCCCGTCCGTCACCCGGCGCCTGGTCGAGGCGTACGTGCCCGCGCCGCGGCCCGAACGGGAGGACCCGGCGGCCCTGCCGAACGTCACCAACCGGGAGCGGGAGGTGCTGCGGCAGGTCGCCCGGGGGCTGTCCAACGCCGAGATCGCCGCCGGGCTGTTCCTGAGCGAGGCCACCGTCAAGACCCACCTCAACCGGGCGATGGCCAAGTTGGGGCTCTCCAGCCGCGCCCAGGCCGTGGTCTTCGGCTACGAGAACGGCCTGGTCGTCCCCGGACGCGGCGACGCCCCCGGGTAGCAGCCCCCGGGGACGCCGCGGTCGCCGCGCCGCGCCCTCCCCCGTTCTCGCCCCCGTGCGGGCGCGGGCGCGACGACCACCGCCGGGCCGCCGCGCCGTCAGGCCGGCGCTACGGCTGTGCAACGAACCTAGGCCCCGGACCGCCGCCCGCTCGACCCGCGGCGGGTTGATCCGCGCTACCTCACGGGGTGGAGGGGGCGGCCGCCGGGTCATCCCGCCGCGGTAGCGGTGGCCGGCCGGGCGGGAGGCCGGGCGCGAGTCTGACGGGGCTTCGGGCGGGGAGGCGCCGGGCTAGGCGGTGGGAGGGTCAGGCGGTGGCGGTGGCGGGGGCCGGGGCCGGGGCCGGGCGGCGACGGGCCGGGAGGAGGGCGTCGAGGGCGAGGGCGCCGGGGCCGGTGACGGCGAGCAGGAGGAAGGTCCAGGCGAAGAGGGCGGCGCTCTCACCGCCGTTCTGGATCGGGAGCAGGCCGCCCTCCTGGTGGACGGAGAAGTACGCGTAGGCCATCGAGCCGGAGCAGACCACGGCCGCGGTGCGGGTGCCGAGGCCGAGCAGGACCAGGGTGCCGCCGACCAGCTGGATGACGGCCGCGTACCAGCCCGGCCAGGACAGGGCCTCCACCGTGCCGCCGCCCTTGGCGCCGCCGAGCACCCCGAACAGCGAGGCCGCGCCGTGGCAGGCGAAGAGCAGGCCGGTGACCGCCCGGGTCAGGCCGAGGAGGTAGGGGCGGGCCGTTTCGACCGTGCGGTGGGCGGCGGACGGGGACATGGAAGGCCTCCAGGGCAGCGAAGTCGGCGCGTTCACAACAGAAACTGAGGTTAGCCTCACCTACCTTTCGTTGAAGATGCAACCTTCATCACGGAGTCTCCGCAAGCGGACGGCGATCCGCCGCTCACGCGCTGCGCACGCGACGTTCACGCACCACCCGGGCTCCCGGCGGCCACCAGGCCGGATTCGTAGGCGGCGATGACGGCCTGGGCCCGGTCGCGGACGTCGAGCTTCGCGAAGAGCGAGGTGATGTGGTTCTTGACGGTGGAACGGCTGAGGTCGAGGGCCCCGGCGATGACGTCGTTGTCGAGACCGGTGGCGATCAGCCGCCACACCTCGGTCTCCCGGGGGGTCAGCTCGGCCCCGGCGGGACGCGCGACGGCGGGGGCCGGAGCGGTGGGGGTGCGGACGTAGGCCGAGATCAGGCGGGTGAGCAGGCGCGGGGCGACCACCGCCTCGCCGGTGCGGACGGTGCGGATCGCGGCGGCGAGCTCCTCCGGCGAGACGTCCTTGGGGAGGAAGCCGCAGGCCCCGGCCCGGAGCGCGGCGACCACGTACTCGTCGAGGTCGAAGGTGCTGAGCGCGAGGACCCGGCAGTCGGGGAGCACCCGGGCCAGCTCGCGGGTCGCGTCGACGCCGTCGAGGACGGGCATCCGGATGTCCATCACCACCACGTCGGGGCGCAGCCGGCGGGCGAGCTCGACCGCGTCGGCGCCGTTCTCGGCCTCGCCGACCACCTCGAAGGCCGGGTCGGGCGAGAGGATGAGGCAGAGCCCGCGGCGCACCAGCGGCTGGTCGTCGGCGACCAGAATCCGGATCGGGGTCATCGGAGGGCCTCCGTGGGGAGTGTGGCGGACTCGCGGGCGGGGGAAGGGAGTTCGATGGGCAGAGCAGCGGATTCGGCCGCCGGGAAAGGGAGTTCGGCGGGCCGGGCAAGCGGCTCACCGCTCCCATGGGGTGGATCGGCGAGAAGGGATTCAAATCCACTGGCAGAGAAGGGGAGTTCGGCGACAAGAGCGGCCGACTCGCCGGTGGAGGAAGCGAGTTCGGTGGGTGGAGCGGTGGACTCACCGAGGGGAGAGGGGAATTCGGTGGGAGGGGCAGCGGACTCGCTGGCGGCAGAAGGGAGTTCGGCGACCGAATCGGCGGATCCGCCTGTGAGGGAAGGGAGTTCGGCGGGTGCGGTGGGCGGTTCCTCGGTGGGCAGGGGCAGTTCGGCGTGGACGGCGAAGCCGCCGTCGGGGTGGGGGGTGGCGGTGAGGGTGCCGCCGTGGAGGGCGGTGCGTTCGCGCATGCCGATCAGGCCGTGTCCGCCGCGTTCGGCCGGGGGGTGGGCGGCGGTGGGGCCGTGGTCGCGGACGTGGACGGTGAGCAGGTCGGGGCGGTAGGTCAGGCGGACGGTGGCGCGGGTCGGGCCGGCGTGCTTGCGGGTGTTGGTCAGGGCTTCCTGGACGATCCGGAACACCGTCAGGCCGAGGGCGGGCGGCAGCGGGCGGACCTCGCCGTGCACGGTGAGTTCGGCGGGCAGGCCGGCCAGCCGGGACTCCGCGAGCAGTCGGGGCAGGTCGTCGGTGCCGGGCTGCGGGGCGGGCGGGACGGCGTCCGGTTCGTCGCCGGCCCGCAGCACGTCCAGGAGTTGGCGCATCTCGCGCAGCGCGAGGCGGCCGGAGGACTCCAGGGTGACCAGGGCGTCCCGGACCACCTCGGGGTCGGCGAGGTTGGCGCGGGCGCCACCGGCCATCAGCTGCATGGTGGTGATGTGGTGGGCGACCACGTCGTGCAGCTCCCGGGCGATCCGGCGGCGCTCCTCGGCCACCGCGCGGTCGGCGAGCAGCTGCCGGTTGGCCGTCACCTCGCGCTGCCAGCGGGCCACCGCGAGACCGCCGACGGCGACCAGCAGCGCGGAGGCCGGGGCGGACACCGCCACGTCCCAGGGCGGCACCCGGAAGTGGCCCTGGCCGAGGACGATGGTCACCGAGGTGGCCAGGACGGCCGCGGCGGTCCTGGCGGGGCTGCTCACCCGGGCCACCGAGTACACCGCGATCGCCAGGACCACCCCGAAGTGCGGCTGCCCGGGGCCGCACAGGTCGGCGGCGGCGACCAGCACCGTCGACACGGCGAGCGCCGGGAGCGGGCGGCTGTGCCGGAAGAGCAGCGGCAGGGCGGCCAGCAGTCCGAGCAGGAACCCGGGCAGGCCGGACCCCTGTCGACCGTCCGCCGCGGTGAACAGCAGGGTGGAGACCGCGTCGGCCAGGCCCGCCGCCACCGCCACCAGGGCGTCGGTCCGGGTCCACGGCACGCCGTCCCGCGCCGCCGCGCCGTCCCGCGCCGCCGCGGTGTCCGGGTGCTGCTGCGGTCGTGCCATGTCCGTCCCCCTGTCCCACCGGCGTCCCACCGGCGTCCCGTTCGCGTCCGTTCCCGGTCGCGTTGCCGCTGACCAGGCCCGATGCCCTCATTCTGGCACCGGCCCGACGGGGTGGACGTCGCCTTGGAGGGCGGGCGGTCCTGGGAGCCGGCTCCCAGGCGCGGGGGCGGTGGGGGCCCGCGGGCCCCGGTGCGGATCGTCCGCCGCCCCGACGCCGCGGGGGTGCTCCGGCTGATGGTCTGTCATCGGGCGGCGACCGCCGCCCGACCAGCAGCCACGCAGACGGAGGGCGACGTGATCCGCGCACTGACCGGATTCTCCACCAGACACGCCTGGAAGGTGATCGCCGTGTGGGCGGTCCTCGGGGTCGCGCTGGCCGGGGTGGCGCCGGTGCTGTTCGCCCGGGTCACCGGGAGCAGCACCGCGGACTTCCTGCCGGCCCGCTACGACTCGGCGGCGGCGCTGCGGGTCGCCGAGGAGCACTTCGGGCTGCGGCCCGACGCCACCACCGTCACGGTGCTGGTGGCCCGCACCGACGGCGGCGCGCTGACCGACGCCGACCGGCGGCGGATCGACGCCGAGGCGGCCGAACTCGGCCGACGGCGGGTGGTGATGCCGCGCGAGGACGACATGCCGGCCTTCCTGGTGACCGACCGCTCGCAGACGCCGAAGGTGGCGCCCGCGATGGTCGCCCCGGACGGCGGCTTCGAACTGCTGGCCGTCGAACTGGCCGGCAACGCCGCCGACGAGGGCGTGCAGGGCGTCTACCGGGCGTTCCGGGACGCGGCCCGGGAGCGGTTCGCCGCGGCCGGGCTGCGCACCGGCTTCACCGGCAACCTGGCCGAGACCGCCGACGGCGCCGACGCGAACCGGACGGCGGCCGCCGTCGGCAACGCCCTGGTCCTCGGGCTGATCGTGCTGCTCAACGTGCTGGTGTTCCGCAGCGTGCTGGCCGCCGTACTGCCGCTGCTCGCGGTGGCGCTGGTCGGCGGCGTGGCGGGCGGCGCGGTGGCGGGCGCGGCCTGGCTCACCGGCCTGCGGCTGGACGCCTCCACCCCGGGCCTGATCTCGGTGGTCCTGCTCGGCATCGGCGTCGACTACCTGCTGTTCCTGCTGTTCCGCTACCGCGAGGTGCTGCGGGCCAGGCCGGACGCGCCCGCCCGCCTGGTCGCCGCCGAGGTGTCCGGCCGGGTCGGCACCGCGATCACCTCGGCCGCGCTGACCATCATCGCCGCGTTCGCCACCCTGGGCGTGGCGGAGTTCGGCCAGTTCCGCTCGCTCGGCCCGGCGATCGCCGTCGCCGTGCTGGTGATGCTGCTGGGCAGCCTGACCCTGATGCCCGCGCTGCTCGCCGCCTGCGGGCGCGGCATGTTCTGGCCGTCGCGCGCGCTGCGCCGGGAGCCGCGTCCGGGCGTCGCCGCCCGGCTGGGCGACCTGGTGGCCCGCCGGCCCGGGACGGCGCTGCTGGCCTCCGTCGCGCTGCTGAGCGCGCTGGCCGCGGGCACGGTCGGGATCCGGATGGACTACGGCCTCGGCGGTGGTTCGGGGACGCCCGCGTCCGCCACCGCCGCCGAGATCTCCCGCTCGCTCCCGGCCGGGGTGTCCGACCCGGCCAGCGTGTACGCCACCGCCGACGGGGGCGGCGCCGTCGACCCGGCGGCCTTCGCCGACCTGGCCCGCGCGCTCGGCGGGGTCGCGGGCGTCGGGCAGGTCGCCGACCCGGTGGGCAGCCCGGACGGCCGGGCCGTCCGGATCGACGTCTACCCCGTGGCCGACCCGCAGGGCGCGCAGGCCCGGGCCCTGGTGTCCGGACCGCTGCGGGCCGCCGTCGCCGCCCACTCCCCCGCCGGGACGAGCGCCCACGTCGGCGGCACCGCGGCGGTGTACGCCGACGTGTCGGACGCGGTCGACCACGACCTGCTGGTGGTGTTCCCGGTCGCGGCGGCGCTGATCGCACTGATCCTGCTGCTGCTCCTGCGCAGCCTGCTCGCCCCGGCGGCGCTGCTGCTCTCGGTCGGGCTGGGGTTCGCCGCCACCCTGGGCAGCGCCGCCCTGGTGTTCCAGCACCTGCTGGACCGGCCCGGCGTGGCCTTCACCCTGCCGCTGGTGCTGTTCCTGTTCGTGGTGGCGCTCGGCACCGACTACAACATCCTGATCACCGACCGGATCCGCGAGGAGATGCGCCGCCCCGGCCCGGCCCGGGCCGCCGTGGCCCGCGCCGTCCGGCACACCGCGCCCGCCGTCGCCACCGCCGGCCTGGTGCTGGGCGGTTCGTTCGCCACCCTGGCGACCACGCCGGGCGGCGAGCAGACCGCCTTCGCGCTGGCGCTCGGCATCCTGCTCTCCGCGCTGCTGCTGTCGCTGGTGGTGGTCCCGGCGGTGGCCGCACTGCTCGGCCGCGCCCTGTGGTGGCCGCTGCGGCCGGCGCCGGAGCGGGTGCCTTCGGCTTCGGCCGGGACCGCGGACGTCCGGGCCCGGGAGTCGGCCCGGTGAGCGAACCGGGGGCCCGGCCGGCCCGTGGGCCGGGCCCCCGGATGTCCGGGGTCAGTCCGTGCCGGGTTCGGGAACGCGCCAGAGGATCGGGAAGCGCTCCGCGTCCGGCAGGCCGGGCGGGCCGGGCGGACCGATCTGCTTGATCAGGTAGCCGAAGACCATGTGGTGCGCGTCCTCGGACACCTCGTCCCAGGTGTCCGGGGTCACGGTCATGACCTCGCGCATCAGGCTCAGGTCCGACTCGTTCTCCAGCATCTCGGCCCGGTCGTCCCGGTCCATCGTCCCGTCGGCCCGCATCGCGCGGATCGACTCCGCGAGGAGGTTGGGCTCCGTCCGCAGGCGGCGGCGCACTTCCCGGCAGCCGTACCGGAAGGCCGCGAACGCGTCCGCCGCCTCCCGGTCCATGTTCTGGTAGCCGTACGGCGAACCTTCGACGGCTCCGATGTAGTCGCCCTTGAGCGTGTGCAGCAGGACCCGGAGCGCGTGCTCGGCCCCGTCCTCCTCGATGAGCTTCTCCATCGCCCGGATCCAGGTGTCCTCGGAGATGATGGGTTCGTGCGGGACCGCGAGCCCGGGAGCGATCTGGATCGCGCTGAACGGGTTGACCAGGATGCCCATGACCATCTCGGGCGTCCACTTGCCGTCCTCTCCGCCCCAGCCGCTGTTGGCCAGTTCCTGGAAGGACTTCCGGCCGCCCTTCTCGCCCTCGCGGGCAGCCCGCCACAGCAGGAGGAACCTCCCGGACTCGGCTTCCTCGTCCCTGGGGGGACTGCACAGGCTCGCCAGCACCCGGACGAGGTCGTGCAGCGTCTCCCAGCGCGGCATCCGCTTCCCGTTGAGCGCGGACCGCACGGTCTCGTGGCTGGCGGCGGACAGCGCGTCCTCCCGCTCGCGGATCAGCGTGCTCAGTTTGCGGGGGCTCAACCGGCCCGCCGCCCGGTGCAACTCGTGGAGCGCGTCGACCAGTTCCTGGGGCCGGCTCTCCGGCCGGGACCCACCCGGGGCGTCCGCCACTTCGATCCTCCTGTGCGTCGGGGCCGGGAAACGGGCTCCGGCCGGGTGTCAAGTTCTACCGCCGCGGCACGCTGGACAGGTGGCTTTCGTCAAGTTTCGTCAAGTCTGGCTTCCGGGCCTCCGGTTGGTGACTAACGGCCGCGCACCCCGGTGAGCATGGTGGGAACACCGGCGGAGCACGACCCCGAGGAGTTCACCCGTGCACATCCCTGTCTACGCGTACGGCGCGATCCGTGCCGCCCTACCCGGCGTACCGACGGGCCGGCAGATGGCGAGCCTGGACTGCTGTGTGTGTGGCGCCCCGTTCGGCCCGGAACTCGGTGCGATGCCGCTCGGTCCCACTCCGGAAGAGGGCCTGTCCGGGTGCGGTCCGTGCCTGCGGCGACTGATCACCCTGGCTCGGGAGAGCAGGGACACCGCACTGGTGCGGACGGCTGAGCAGGTCCGCCGGGACTCCGAGCGGTGGGAGTCGGTCCGTGACCACTACGCGGCTCGACTCGACGCCGTTCGGCGGGCCGCGGAGAAGGTGGCCGAACTCGCCGGGAACGACGAGATCCCGCCGCTGCGGGTCGCCTGGCTCTCGGTGTCGTTGGAGTCGGCCCACGACTGGCTCCCCGAAACCCCGGTGCCCCCCGCTTCGGTCGACCCGGGCGACCACGGGCTGATGGAGGCGAAGCTGATGACGGGCAGCGCCATGATCACGGCCCGCGAAGCCGTGGCCGACCGGCTCGCCTACCACCTGATCAACGAGGCGCAGCCCGAAGAACCGGAGATGTGCGAGGAGTTCGAGTGCCCCGAGGGCTGCTCCGGGCGGCACGACTCCTCGCACATCGACTGCGGGCCGGACACCGTCTTCGAGGACCTCCTGGAGCACGGCGTCACCATCGAGGAGCCCGGTCCGGCTCCCCTGTCACCGGAGCTCGCCGCGCTCTTCGGGTCGCGGCCCGAGGAACCGTCCCCCTCGTTCCCGGAACTGCCGGAGCAGGCCGCGGCCGCGCTCCTCCACCTCGGCGTCGATCCCGACGACCCGGAGGTCCTGCTGAGCGCGGCGGCCGCGGGGCTGGCCGCCGAAGTCCTGCAGAACGAACCGTTCGACGCGGTCCGCGCGGCGTCCGGCGGACCGGACGCCGGTGAGGTCCTCGCCCAGGGCGTCGACCTGTACCGCCGGTCCCGCAAGGCCCTCCTCGCCGCCCGGGAGGGCGGGCCCGAACGCCTGCGCGCGTTCACGATCGTCGCCTCGGACCTGGACCTCCCCTGGGCCGGCGGCTCCCGCTTCACCCTGCGGACCGCGTCCGGGCCGGTGGCCGACCTCGTCGAGCACATCGACCGACAGGTGTGGATCACACAGGAGTTGATGCGCAGGCAGGGCTGGCGCGACGCGCTCCTGCACCGGGCGTTCACCGCCGTCTTCAAAGCGTCCCACCACTTCGGCATGCCCGGCTGGCCCGCCCTGGTCGGCACCGCGGTGGAACGCCTCGCCGCGATGGACCGGTCCGCCCTGCCGCCGGAACTCGCCGACCTCCCCGCGGTGGAGGCCGCGCTGCTCCGGGCGCCGGACCGACTGGGGACGGACGCACTCGGATGGCTGGCCCGCCGTGCCCTGCTCGGCTGACGGCCCGCGGACGGGGGTGGCACGGTGAGTTGGGACCGGGTGACCCTGTTCGTCCTCGCCTTCTTCGGCTGCCTGACCTTGCTGCTGACGCAGATCGGCGAGGTGCTCTCGAAGGTGCCGCCGATCATCCGCGCCTGGCGGCGGGTGCGGAACGAGTTGCGCCGGGGCGGTCCCGGCCGCCCGGCTGACGACCCGCCCGCACCGGCGGCGCCGGGAGAGGCCGGGGACTGACCGGAAGCCGCGCCGCGGCGACTGGACCAGGGCCCGGACCGCGCCGTGCGGTCCGGGCCCGGGCCGTGCGGTCCGGGCCCGGGCCGTTCGGGGGTCAGTTGCGCAGGTCGGCGAGCAACCGGCCGGCCTCGTCGGCGAGTTCGGGGTCCTCCGCGCCGGCGGCGAGGACCAGGTCGGTGACGGCGGCGAGGAGCAGGCCGGTCTCGGCGTTGGCGGCCCGGGCCAGGCGGGACAGCGACTTGGCGCGCTGGAGGTGGGCGGCGTGGTCGCCGGTCTCGGCGATCACGGCGTCGAGCAGGGTGACAGCCTCGGCGTCGCGGTCGCAGTCCTGGTAGGCGACGGCCAGGTTGAAGCGCATGCCGGGGTCGTCGTCGAGGGCGACGGCCCGTTCCAGGTCGGCCGCGGCGGCGGCCGGGTCGCCCGCCGCGTAGGAGAGTTGGCCGCGCAGGGCCCAGGCGGGGGCGAACTCCGGGTCGGCCGTCAGGGCCGCCGAGCAGGCGGCCGCGGCCTGTTCGTCCTCTCCTTCGGCGGCGAGCAACTGGGCCTTCAGGGCGAGCAGTTCGGGGTGGTCGGGGGCGACCGCGAGGCCCGCTTCGACGTCCTGCCGGGCGGCGGCGGTCTCGTCCAGTTCGGCGAGCAGGCTGGCCCGGTTGAGCCGGGCGTCGACGAACGCCGGGTCGAGTTCGAGCACGTACCCGAAGTCGTCCACCGCGCCCTTCACGTCGCCGAGTTCGGCCCGCACGTCGGCCCGGTTGTAGTAGGCCTCGGGGAACGGCGGGGAGAGCCGGACGGCCGCCTCGAAGTCGGCCAGCGCCTCGTCCAGGCGGCCGGTGCGGCGCAGCACGATGCCCCGGTCGAAGTGGTACTCGGCGTAGTTGGGGTCGACGGCGATCACGGCGCTGTAGTCGGCGACGGCGTCCTCGTGGCGGCCGAGTCCGGCGTGCACCTGGGCCCGGTTGTGGACCAGGACCGAGCGGTGCAGGGCGTGGCTGCCCGGGGCGAGGACCTCGTCGAGGTGGGCGATGCAGGCGTCCAGCAGGGCGAGAGCGGCCTCGGGGCGGCCCTCGCGGACCTCGATCAGGGCCAGGCCGTTGCGGTTGAAGGCGGTGCGGAAGGCCCGTTCCGCGGGGTCGGGGTGCTGGCCGGCGAGGGCGATCGCGGTGTTGATCCAGCCGCGGGCGAGCCGGTAGTCGCGGCGCTCGCCGGTCAGGAAGCGGGTGTAGAGCATCGCCGTGCCGTACGCGCACTGCAGGTGGATGTCGGGGTCGGTGCTGGTGGCGCGGGCCTCCTCGTAGTACGGGAGGATCCCGTCGGTGCGTTCGAGGGCGGCGAGCGCGGTGGTCGGCTTGGCGATGAACGTCCACCAGTGGACGGGGTGGGTCTCGTGGTCGACCAGGGCGGCGCCGCGCTCCCCGTAGTCCAGCACGGCGTGGTAGAAGCCCAGGTCGCAGCAGAGGTTGGCGGCCTCGCGCAGCAGGTCCGCGGCGGGGCCGGCCGGGTCGCTGCCCCGTTCGGCGTGCCAGATCAGGGCGCCGAGCCGCAGGGACGGCTCGTCCAGGGCCTCCAGTTCGCGGCGCCGGGCGTCGTGCAGGGCCCGGCGCTGCGGGGCGGGGAGTTCGGCGTGCGCGAGGGCCGCGCGCGGGTCGTCGGTGGTGCCGTCCTCGCGGACGTAGCGGGCGGCGAGGTCGGCGCCGCGTTCGGGGGCGGGCTCGGGCGGGCCGCCGGCGTCGGTCCGGGCGCAGTGCGCGGCGAGGGCGGGTCCGAGCGGTTCGGCGGGGCTGCTCGCGGCGTCCAGCGGCCCGTCGTCGGTGCCGACCACGACGGTCAGCAGGGCCGGGTCCATCCGGCGCAGCAGGACGGCGACGAACTCGCCGTCGGTCGGGTCGGCGCGGTGCGCGTCCTCGACGACCAGGGTGCGCGGGCCCGGGCCGAGGGCGCGGACGTACTCGGTGAGGAACTCGGCCAGGCCGTGCGCGATCCGCAGGGTGCGCAGCCGCGAGTAGTAGCGGGTGCGCTCCTTGGGGACGGCGAGCGAGGTCAGCGTCTCCCGGGTGGCGGGGACGACGCCGCGCAGTTCCGGCGCGGTGGTCAGGATCTCCACGTCGTGCCGGCGGACGGCCTCGGGGCAGCGGGTCAGCGCGTCCGGCACGAGTGCGCGCAGCAGCGTGCCGACGGCGGTGTACGGGCCGCGCAGGCGCCGGTCCGCGCCGACGACGGCCAGGACGGGGGGCAGCGGCAGCTCGGCGCGGGCCTGGGTGCGGGCGGCGCGGTGCGGTGCCCGCACCCAGTGGTGGCGGTGGTCGGCCATGGCGGTGGTGCCTTTCGTCCGGGTGCGGGCGGGTGGTCCGGGTGCGGGTGGTCCGGGTGCGGGCGTGCGGCGGGGCGGCGGGAGTGGCGGCGGAGCGGCGAGGGCGACGGGGGCGACGGGGCGACGGGGCTCAGCCGAGGGCCGGGGTCCGGGTGCCGCCGTCGGTGGCGGTGTCGGCGGTGGCGGTGTCGGCAGCGGTCGAGGCCGCCCGGCGGCGGCGCCGGTCGCGGAGGGCCAGGTGGGCGACGGCGCCGAGTTGGAGGACCGTCAGGCCGAAGAAGACCGCGGAGTCGAGGAACTCGCCGGTCGGGGCCCGGCCGTCGAGCCGGTCCAGGGTGCCGGTGACGAAGCGGGAGGCGGCCGGGAGCACGCCGGCGGCGAAGACGGCCAGCGAGAACGCGTAGCCGCCGACGATCAGCCAGGCGTACCAGCGGGCCGCCCGGCGGTCGGCGGGGTGCCGGCCGGACTCGTCGAGCAGCGGGCGCCCGGTGCGGCGGCGCAGCGCGTTGCGCAGCACGCCCTGGGCGGTGGCGTGCAGGTCCTGGCAGCCGAGGACGGTGCCGAGCAGCACGTACAGGTCGGTGCGCAGGTGCAGGAACGCCTGCCAGGCGAGGCGCAGCAGGGTGGCGTAGGCGAAGGCGAGGCAGAGCTTCCCGGCGCCGCCGAGGGCCCCGTCGGGCTGCCGGGTGGCGGCGGCGACCAGGGTGAGGGCGGCGATCAGCACGGTGTCGGCGAGCATCCCGGCGAGGATCGGCAGGTAGCGGCGGCGGCGGGGGACGGCGACCAGGCCGTCCAGCGAGGTCTCCAGCACGATGAAGATCAGGCGGTGGCCGATCCGCAGCCGGGTGGGCAGTCCGAGCCGGCGGCCGGCGAGGGCGTGGAAGCCCTCGTGGACCAGGATCAGCGGGAACTGGCCGACGAACAGCACCAGGGCGACCACGGTGAAGTACGGGCTGAAGAACACGTTGGCCGGGCGGGGCGCGAGGTCCGGCGTGCGGACCGTCGCGGCCACGGCGAGTGCGACGACCAGCAGGTAGCAGGCCCAGGCGGGCGGGCCGAAGGCGAGCCGGCCGAGCCGCTGCCAGCGCACGGGCGGCCGCGGGGGCTCGGGTTCGGCGGCGGTGCGGACGAAGCCGAGTTCGTCGAGCCCGGCGAGCAGGTCGGCGACGTCGACGCCCTCGCCGTACTCCCGCTCGTACGCCCGGGCGGCCTGGCGCGGCGTCAGCCCGTCGGCGAGCCAGCGGACCAGCCGGGCGCCGTCGGCGGGGAGGACCGCGTACGAGTCCGTGTCGACCCGGCCCACCGTCACCTCGTCGCCCTCCTCCAGGTAGACCAGGGGGTGCAGTGCGACGGGGCGGTCCGGGTCCGTGCCGACGGGGGCCGGGCTGCCGCCGGACGAGGGGTGCATCTGTCCTCCCAGGGTGGAAGCGGGGACGGGGCCGGCCGCGCTACGGCGGCCGGCCCCGCTACCAGGCGGTCAGACCTCAGGCAGCGGCACAGTTACAGCCGTACATGGTCTGGGCCGCGCTGGTCAGACGAACCGAGCCGGCCTTGCGGATGACGATCTTCTTCATGATCTGTCCCTCCTTCGATTCGTTCGGGAAATCCGGCGGATGCCCCGACCGGAGCGGAGGAATCGCTTCCGTCCGCTCGCGGCGGTCCCATCATGAATTGCGTGTTACAGGCGTGTCAACAGGATGAAACGACACTTTCAGGATCGCCGAAATCGACCTTTTCGATCAATGGAAAAGGCTCTGAGCTGCAAGGATGTGGCGACTCCGAGAAAAGGGCAGCACGAGGCTCCGTCCGCCGAAATGGCGACGGCAGGGTGTGGCGAGGTCGGCTCGACCGACTCGGCCGCGTCACTCTCGAAACGGCCCGAAAAACGCCGGGAGCGCAGACTCCGCGCATTCACCGGAACGCGGGCCATCGAAGATTCCCACCCGTGTCGCGAGCGCGTCAATACGCTTTCCCGGGGATTGTGCGGCGCCCGGCCGGAAGGGGAGTGACGGGTGCGAATCCGGTGGTTCCGCGGCGACTCCCGGGGCGGGTGGGAGCCGGAAACCGGCTTGGCCGGGCAGGGCGCCTAGGCTATCTTGGCCAAAGCCTAGGAGCCCTAGGCTGGAGTGGAGGCGAGAGGGACCATGAAGGCGTTGACCGAACCGGCGATCCGGGCATCGTTCGTCAACTGCACCAAGGGCGAGGCGAACCGGCTCGCGCTGCCCCGACACCTGGCCGAACTGCCGTGGGAGGAGCTGGACTTCCTCGGCTGGCGGGACCAGGGCGCGCCCGACCGGGGCTACCTGGTGGCCGAGCACGGGGGGCGGCTGGTCGGGGTCGCGCTGCGGCGGGCGCAGCGGGCCGGGGCGGGGGCGCGGCAGGGGGCGATGTGCTCGATCTGCCTGACGGTGCACGCGGCGTCCGGGGTGGCGCTGCTGACGGCGCGCAAGGCGGGGCGGGGCTCCGGCGAGGAGTACGCCTCGGCGGGCGAGTACTTCTGCGACGACCTGGCCTGCTCGCTGTACGTGCGGGGGCGCAAGCGGGCCCCGGCGGGCGGGGTGCGGATGCGGGAGAGCCTGAGCACCGAGGAGCGGGCCGCCCGGACCAGGGCGAACCTGGCAGCGTTCCTGACCCGGGTGCTGACGCCGTGAGCGGCGGGCGGGGCGGCGGCGTTCCTGTCGGCGGGGCGGAAGGCGGGGCGGAAGGCGGGGCAGGAGGGCCGGGGCAGGAGGGCCGGGACTGCTTCTCGGGGTGCTGCCGCCGAAAGGCCCGCAGCAGCACCGGCCTTCGGCGGGGCCCTCCTGCGCGGCTACGCGGAGGGCCAGGTGTCCAGGAGGTGGTGGAGGCCGGTGACGATGCGGTGCCAGGAGTCGGCGGCGGCGCGGGGGTGGTTGAAGCCGCCCGCCGCCTCGATGCTGATGAAGCCGTGGAAGGTGCTCCGCAGGAGCCGGGCGGCGTCGGTGCGGGCGGGCTCTTCCAGGCGGTAGTGGCGCATCACCGCGTAGGTGAGTTCGACGCTCCGGGCGAGGACCGCGGTGTCGGCGAAGTCGGCCGGGTCGAGGCGGAGTTGGGTGGCGGCGTAGCGCCCGGGGTGGGCCAGCGCGTAGTCGCGGTAGGCGTCGGCGAAGGCGGCCAGGGCCTGGGCGCCGGAGCGGCCGGCGATGGCGGCGGCGAGGGCCTGGTTCATCTCGTCGGAGGCCAGCAGGGCGACCCGGGTGCGGATCTCGTGCAGGTTCCTGACGTGCGAGTAGAAGCTGGCGTCCTTGACGCCGAACTGCCGGGCCAGGGCGGAGACGGTGACCTTCTCGATGCCGACCCGGTCGGCGAGTTCGGCGGCGGCGCGGGTGATGCGTTCGACCGTCAGCCCTGCGTGCGCAGCCATGTTCCCCGTCCTGTGCGTGGCCCTTCGAGCGGAGGTCGAGTTTATCGGGGTCCGCGAGGGGCGGTTTTCCGTCGCGGGTGCGACCTTTCGGCGCGGGTGCGACCTTTCGGCGCGATGGCGCGTGAGTACGGAGTGGCGCGTGCGTACGGGGTGACGCGTGCGTACGGAGCGACGGGGAGGCGGGGCCGGCGGAGGCCGGGGTCGTAGATCGTCTGATATCCCGTCAAATGGTAATGTACATGGCAAAACGGGGGCGTGGGTGACGTGCGCCCCCACCGACCCGCACCCTGGAGCTCCCTTGCCCGGACGCCCGTCCCGCCACCGCCCGTACCGCCGCAGCCTGCCGTTCGCGGCCGCGGTCCTGGCCGTCTCCCTGCTCGCCGGCTCGGCGCAGGCCGACGACCCGGCACCGGCCGACGCCACCCTGACCGCCGACCTCGACGCGCTGCTGTCCGACGCCCGGCTGGCCAACGCCCAGACCGGCGTCGAGGTGCTGGACGCCGCCACCGGGCAGGTGCTGTACGCCCGGCAGCCGCAGGCGCTGCTCACCCCGGCCTCCACCCTGAAGACGGTGACCTCGGCGGCGGCGCTCGACCTGCTCGGGGCGGACTACCGGTTCACCACCGAGGTGCGCACCTCCGGCACCCGGGCCGGCGGCACGGTGGTCGGCGACCTGGTGCTGCGCGGCGGCGGCGACCCGACCCTGCTGGCGACGGACCTGGACGACCTGGCCGGGCAGGTCGCCGCGTCCGGGATCACCACCGTCACCGGCCGGGTGCTGGCCGACGGCAGCCGGTACGACGCGACGCCGCTCGGGCCGGGCTGGGCGTGGGACGACGAGCCGTACTCGTACAGCCCGCAGATCGCCGGCCTGACCGTCGCCAACGACCCCGAGTACCTGATGGACACCGTGCGGGTCACGGTCACCCCGGGGGCGGCCGGGCAGCCGGCGGCGATCACGCTGGACCCGGCGCAGGCGCCGATGTCGTTCACCGGGAGGATCACCACGGGTGCGGCGGGCAGCGGCTCGTCCGTCGGGGTGGACCGGCGGCGCGGCGCCAACGAGCTGGCGCTGTCGGGGAGCATCGCGGCCGGCTCCGCGCCGGTGACCTCCTGGGTGACGGTGGAGGACCCGTCGACGTACGCGGGCCGGGTGTTCGAGGGCGCGCTGGCCCGGCACGGCGTGCGGGTGGTGCGCGGGGTGGACGCGGCGACCGGCGCGGAGAGCTCGCAGCCGCTGGTGTCGCATCGGTCGCAGCCGCTGGCCGAGCTGATCGTCCCGATGCTGAAGACCAGCAACAACGGCATGGCCGAGCACCTGACCAAGGAGATCGGCAAGGTCAAGGGCGGCCGCGGCGACTGGGCGACCGGCGTCGCCCAGGTGCAGAACTTCCTGAAGGCCAACGGGCTGGGCACCCCCGCCGGGCGGCAGGTCGACGGCTCCGGGCTGTCCCGCTACGACCTGATCACCCCGGCCAAGATGGCCGGCCTGCTCGACCTCGCCCAGGACAAGCCCTGGTTCGGCGCCTGGTACGACGCGCTGCCGGTGGCGGGCAACCCGGCCCGGATGGTCGGCGGCACGCTGGCCACCCGGATGCGCGGCACCAAGGCGGAGGACAACGTGCACGCCAAGAGCGGTTCGATGGGCGGCGTCGACAACCTGGTCGGCTACGCCACCGCGCCGGACGGCCGCCGGCTGGTCTTCGCCGTGCTGATCAACGACTACGCGGGCACCAGCCCCCGCCCGGTGCTGGACGCGATCGCCGTCCGCCTCGCCACCGGCCCCGCCACCGCCGCCCCCGCCGCCCAGCAGCGGGCCAAGTCGCCGGCCGCCCCGGCCGCGAACGACGCCAACGCCTACACCGGCACCCGCTGGGAGGACTGCGAGGCCGTCTCGCACTGCTGACACCCCCCGCTCCCCCGACGGGCCCCGCCGCACCCCGCGGCGGGGCCCGTCGGCCTCCGCGGCCGCTGCGGATTTCACGGAACCGTCATCAATCAAACGGTTGATTGATGGAGGTGGCGCGCGTACGCTCCCCGCCATGACCGAGCCCACGCACCCGGGCGCCGCCCCGGGCACGCCGCCGAGCCAGGCCGACCTGAGCCGGGAGCGGATCGTCGCGGCGGCCACCGCGCTGTTCGCCGAGCACGGCTACGACGGGACCACCACCCGGACGATCGCCGCCGCGGCGGGGTTGAACGTGGCCACCGTCGCCTACCACGTGGGGGGCAAGGCCGACCTGTACCGCGAGGTGATGCGGCGGGCGCACGAGGCCGAGCGGGCCGCGGTGGACGCGGCGCTGGACGGGTTCGGGGCGCGGGCCGCGGCGGACCCGGCGGGGGCCGCGGCCGCCTTCGCCGACCGGTACCTGGACTTCTGCCTGGAGCAGCCGCACGTCCCCGCGCTGTGGATGCGCCGCTGGCTGGCGGACGCCGCCGAGTTCGCCGGGCTGGAGGAGGAGTACGCCCGGCCGCTGCTGGAGTCGGTGCGCGACGCGCTGGCCGCCGCGCTGCCCGGAGTGCCGCCGGAGCGGGCCGAGTTGGCGGTGTGGACGGTGCTGTGGACGGTGCACGGCTTCTGCCGGTCGGTGATCAGCGCCCAGGTGCCGCGGTTCCGCGCCCACCTGCACGGCCTGGTGGTGCGCGAGCTGGGGATCGGGGACGGGTGGTGAGCGGCGGCCCGGGCGGCATGGGCCGGCGGCAGCTCGCCGGGTACGCGCTCGGCTCGGTCGGCACGGGCATCCACTCGACCGTCCCCGGCCTGCTGCTGCTGTACTTCATGACCGACGCGCTGGGCGTGCCCGCCGGGGTCGCGGGCCTGGTCGTGGCGCTGCCCAAGGCCTGGGACGCGCTGTTCAACCCGACCGTCGGCGCCGCCAGCGACCGGGAGGCGCTGCGCACCGGCCGCCGCACCCGGATCCTGCTGGCCGGGGCGCTGGCGCTGCCGGTCGCGTTCGCCGCGATGTTCCTGTCCCCGCTGACCGGCGCGGGCGCCGCCGCCTGGGTGGCGGTCACCTTCGTGCTGGCGTCCAGCGCCTTCGCCCTGTTCCAGGTCCCGTACGTGGCGCTGCCCGCCGAGATGTCGGACCGGCCCGAGGTGCGCACCCGGATCATGGTGTGGCGGATCGTCTGCCTGACCGTCGGCATCCTGGTCGCGGGCGGCCTCGCCCCCGCCGTGGTGTCGCTGGCCGGGGACGGGCGGCGCGGGTACGCGGTGATGGGCGCGGTGGTCGCGGTCCTGCTGCTGGCGACGCTGCTGGTGCCCGCGCTGGGTTCGCGCCGGGTGCCCGCCCGACCGGGCCCGGAGCCGCTCGGGCTGCGGGCGGCGCTGCGCACCGCGCGCGGCAACCGGGCGTTCTTCGCGCTGTTGGGCGCGTTCGTGCTGCAGGCCGCCGCGGTGGCGATCATGCTGGCGGCCGCGCCGTACACCGCCGCCTACTGGCTGGGCGGGTACGGGCTGACCTCGGTGCTGTTCGTCTGCCTGGTCGCACCGAGCGCCGTCGCCGTCCCGCTGTGGGGGCGGGCCGCCGCCCGCTGGGGCCGGCTGCGCTGCCTGGGCGCGGCGACCGCGCTGTTCGTCCTCGCCTCCGCCGCGCTCTGGCCCGCCGCCGGGACGGGGACGGCGCACGTCGCCGCGACGTTGGCGCTGTGCGCGGTGCTGGGCGTGGCGTACGCGGCGCTCCAGGTGCTGCCGCTGTCGCTGCTGCCGGACACCGTGCACGCGGACGCGGCGCGCACCGGGCGGCTGCAGTCCGGGGCGTTCACCGGGCTGTGGACGGCGGGCGAGACCGCCGGGCTGGCCGCCGGGCCGGGCCTGTTCTCGCTGGCGCTGGCCGCCGCCGGGTTCGTCTCCTCCACCACCGACCACCCCGTCGCGCAGACCCCGGCCGCCCGGGCGGGCGTCCTGCTCGGCTTCAGCCTGGTGCCGGCCCTGCTGATGCTGGCCTCGCTGCCCGCCCTGCGCGCGTACGGGCGCCGCCGGGCATCCGCCCCCGCCGTTGTCGTCGAACCGCTTGCTGGAGAACTCTCATGACCGACCGCCAGACCGGGCTCCCGGACGCCGGACGCCCCGCCGAGGAGCTGCTCGCCGAGCTGCGCGCGCTCACCGCCGCCGACCTGCCCACCCGCGGCGGGCGCACCACCGCCTACACCTACGACGCCGGGCGGCCCGAGGTGCGGGCCGCCGCCGAGGGCGCGTACCTGGCCATGCTGGAGGTCAACGGGCTGGACCCGACGGCCTTCCCCAGCATCGTCGCGCTGGAGCGGCAGGTGGTCGGCGCGGTCGCCGCCCGGCTCGGCGGGGACGCCGCCACCCCCGGCATCTTCACCAGCGGCGGCACCGAGTCGATCCTGCTGGCGGTCAAGGCCGCCCGGGACGCCCGGCCCGAGGTCGCCGAGCCGGAGATCGTGGTGCCCGCGACGGCGCACGCCGCGTTCTTCAAGGCCGGGACGTACCTGAAGGTCAAGGTCGTCGCGGTGCCGGTCGACCCGGAGACCTTCCGGGCGGTGCCGGCCGCGCTGGCCGCGGCCTGCACCGAGCGGACGGTGCTGGTGGTCGCCTCCGCACCCTCGTACGCGCACGGCGTGGTCGACCCGGTCGCGGAGATCGCCGCGGCGGCGGCCGAGCGCGGCCTGCCCTGCCACGTGGACGCCTGCGTGGGCGGCTGGCTGCTGCCCTGGCTCGCCGAGGCCGGCGCCGAGGTGCCGCCGTTCGACCTGTCGGTGCCCGGCGTCACCTCGCTCTCCTGCGACCTGCACAAGTTCGGGTACGCGCCCAAGGGGGCGTCGGTGCTGCTCTTCCGCGAGCAGGCGATGCGGCTGTCCGCGTACTTCGCCTGCGCGCAGTGGCCCGGCTACCCGGTGGTCAACTCCACCGTCCAGAGCAGCAAGGGCGCCGGCCCGCTGGCCGGCGCCTGGGCCACCCTGCACGCCCTCGGGGCCGACGGCTACCGGGAGTTGGGGCGCTCGGCACTCGACGCCACCCGGCGGCTGGTCGCGGGCGTCGGGGCGGTCGACGGGCTGCGGGTGCTCGGCACGCCGGACGCGACGCTGGTCGCCATCGGTACCGAGGGCGAAGACCCGCTGGACCTCTGGGAGTTGGCCGACGAGTCGCGCGCCCGGGGCTTCTTCCTCCAGCCCCAGCTGAGCGTCGACGGCCTGCCCGCCAGCCTGCACGTCACGCTCACCGGCGTCAGCGGGGAGGGCGTGGACGCGCTGCTCGCGGCCCTGCGCGAGAGCGTCGCCGCGGTCCGGGCCCGGGGGCCGGTCGCCCCGCCCACCGAGATCCTCGCCCTGCTCGACGGCCTCGACTTCGCCGCCCTGGACGACGCCGCCTTCGCCGCCCTGCTGCCCGCCACCGGCCTCGACCTCTCCCCCGGCACCACCACCCGGATGGCCGGCGTCAACCGCCTGCTGGACGCCCTGCCCCCGCGGCTGCGCGACCAGCTCGCGACGCGCTTCCTGTCGGCGCTGTACAGCCCGTACCTGGGGCAGTAGGGGCGGTGTGTTCAGGGGCTCGGGGAACGGCGGGCCCGGGTCTGCCGACGGTGCACTGCCGGAGCGCGCATCGGCTTCGGGTTCCCTTGAAGACACGCAGCAGCACGAACCTCCGACGGGCTCCGGCCGTCAGCAGCACGCCCTCGCCGTTCCCCGAGCCCCTGGTTTTCCCCCTACGCGAGCAGGGTCGCGAGGCCGTCCGCGAGGCGGTGCAGGCCGAACTCGAAGCGGGTGTCCATGTCGGGGTCGGTGAGGTCGTCGGCGAGGGCGACCAGGTTGGGGTAGGTCGCGGCGGGGAGGGTGCGGAAGGTCTCGCCGGCGGCGCGGGCGGCCTGGCCGCGGCTGGCGCCGGCGGCTTCGGCGGCGGAGAGCGGGGACTGCTCCTGCAGGACGAAGCCCTGGACGTAGGCGGAGAGCAGGTAGGAGGCCATCGCGGCGTCGGCGTCGGTGAAGCCGGCCGCGCGCAGGCGGTCGAGCTGGTCCTCCAGGACGGCGAGGACGCGCGGGCCGGTGGTGAGGCGGCCGGCGACGACCTTCGCGGCGTCGCGCCTGGCCAGCAGCAGGGCGCGGTAGCGGCGGCCGTACTCGAGGTACTGCGCGCGCCAGTCGCCGGTGCGGGGCGGGATCTCGGCGTCGGCGATGATCGCGTCGCCGAGCAGGTCGAGGAGCTCCTCCTTGTTGCGGACGTGCCAGTAGAGCGAGGCGGCCTGCACGCCCACCTCGGTGGCGACCTTGCGCATGGAGAGCCCGGCGAGCCCCTCGCGTTCGAGGACGGTCAGGGCGGCGGCGGCGATGCACTCGCGGGTGAGGGTGCGCGAGGGGGGCTGGGCCACGGGTGCTCCTGGGGTGGCGGCGGGTGCGGTTCGCACTTGCAATCTAACACCGTTAGGGCGATGCTGGGTGCGCAATCGCGGCCCCTAACACCGTTAGGGGCCGTTCGGCGGACCCGGAGGGGGAAACGATGGACGGCACCCGGAGCGCCCGGCACAGGTGGCAGGCGCTCGCCACGCTCTGCGTCACGATGTTCATGGCGATGCTCGACAACGTCATCGTCACCATCGCGCTCCCCCGGATCGGCCGGGACCTGGACGCGGGCATCAGCGGGCTGCAGTGGGTCGCCGAGGGCTACAGCCTGGTGTACGCGGCGCTGCTGCTGACCGGCGGCGCGCTCGGCGACCGCTACGGCCGCACCCGGGTGTACCGGCTCGGGCTGGCCCTGTTCACCCTGGGCTCGGCGGCGGCCGCGCTGGCCGGCGGCATCGGCGCGCTGGTCGCGGCCCGGATGCTGCAGGGCGTGGGCGCGGCGCTGCTGACGCCGGGCAGCCTGGCGATCCTGCGGCACGTGTTCACCGACGAGCGGGAGCGGGCCCGGGCGATCGGCCTGTGGTCGGGCGTCTCCGCGCTGGGCCTGTCCGTCGGGCCGGTGCTCGGCGGCCCGATGGTGGACGCGTTCGGCTGGGCCAGCGTGTTCTGGATCAACGTCCCGATCGGGCTGCTCGCCCTGGTCGCGGCCCACCGGCTGCTGCCGGTGGTCGCACCGCGCGAGCGGCGGGTGGACCTGCCGGGCCTGGCGCTGTCCGCGGCCGGGCTGGGCGCGCTGGTGTACGGCCTGATCGAGGGTCCGGGCCGGGGCTGGACGGACGCCCGGGTGCTGGCCTGCGGGGCGGCCGCGCTGGTGCTGCTGGCGCTCTTCGTGCTGGTCGAACTGCGGGTCGCGGAACCGATGCTGGACCTGCGGATGTTCGGCGACCGGGTGCTGTCGGGGGCGCTGCTGAGCGGGCTGATGGTGAGCTTCGGGATGTTCGGCGCACTGTTCTTCCTGCCGCTGATGCTCCAGGGCGTGATGCGCTGGGCGCCGACCGACGCCGGGTACGCGGGGCTGCCGCTGAGCGGCGTGATCGTGTTCGCGGCCCCGCTGTCGGGGCGGCTGACCGGCCGTCACGGACCGCGCACGCCGCTGGTGCTGGGCATCGCGCTGTGCGCGGCCGGGCTCGGCGGGCTGTCGCTGTACTCGGGGCAGGCGCACTACTGGTCGTACGCGTGGACGCTGGTGCTGCTCGGCTTCGGCATGGGCCTGACCTTCACCCCGGTGTCGATCGCGGTGCTCCGGCGGGTCGCCCCGGAGCGCACCGGCATGGCCTCCGCCACCATCAACACGCTGCGCGAACTCGGCGGCGTGCTGGGCATCGCCGTCCTCGGCGCCGTTCTGACCGACCGGCTGACCGGCGCGCTGACCGAGACCCTGCAACGGCGCGGCCTGCCCGTCGACGGCGTCCCGCACGCGGTCTCCGCCCTCACCGGCCACGCCGGGGCCGGTACCGCCGCCGCCCCGGCCCCGGTGTCGGCCGCCGTCGACGCCTCGTTCGTCGACGCCCTCCACCTCGCCCTGCGCTGCGGCTCCGCCGCCCTGGCCGCCACCGCCGTCCTGGTCGCCCTGCTGCTGCGCCCCGCCCCGACGGCCGCACCCGCCGAGTCCGCCGTTCCGCAACCCGCCTGACGCCCCGCCCGGCCCTCCGCCGGCCGGACGGGTGGACGCGGGCGGGACGGGTTCGCGAATCCGATCGCGGCGCCGCCCGAACCGTCTCGTGCGGTGGCGCAGGGTCCGGCGGTGGGGTCAGACAGCCAGGCCAGCTCGTTTAGCCATGGACAGGAGCTCTGGCCTCGCTCTTTGGTGGAGCACGAAGAGCACGCGCAGCACCTCACGGCTCATCGGGTGCACTTCCGAGAGTTGGGGCGCGACCTGGAAGGCTGCTTTCAGCGCCTCCTCCGCTCCGGCAAGGTCCTTCAGGCTCAGTCTCGCTCTTGCTACGTCGATGTAGAGCCGGCCGACCCGGTTCGGCTTGAGCCCGGAGGGCGGTGCGGTGACCAGTGGTGCGGACATCTCTGCTGCCCTGTCCGGCTTACCGAGTTCCACATGTGATGCAAGCTCGTACAGGGCAGTGTTCCCGGCACCGAAGGTGAGGTTGTTGAGGAGTTGGTCTCCGGGAAGCGTGGCTGCAAGTGCCCACGCCCTTCGCAGGTGGTCCTGGGTGGCTGTGGCGTCCTTGGCCCGTGAGGCAAGCACCACACCGCGAAGGTGGAGAGAGCCCAGGTGAATCGCGCGCTCCGCCCCTTGCGCTCTGGACGATTCGAACTGCGCGATGGCCCGCTCCACAACCGCCAGCCCGCCCTCGTACTGCCCCGCGGACTGGAAGGTTCCGGCCTCGTTCCAGGCTGCTGCCGCTTCTGCTTGCGGATTCCAGGTCTGCTGCGCCGCCCACGTCTGTCTGGAGACGATCATGTCCGCCAGATCGGGCTGTCCGAGCCGGTGGGCCAGCGCGTACGCACACCCGTAGAGATTGGCGACGAGCCCCCAGGCGGTTGCGTCGCCCCCTGCGGCAAAGGCACTTGCAGTGGCCTTCCCGAGCAACTCAGGGAGTATCCGCAGGAGCTCTAGGTAGCGGGCGCCGGCTCGAAGGTCCGCTGCCCGCCGCACCTCCGCGATCAGCCGGCTCGGAGGGATCTCGCCCTCGCGGGGCAGCCTGTACCGGCGCACGGCAGCCCGGAGGTCGTCAAGGAGGTCCGCCTGTTCCGACGGGCCCAGAAAGGGTTGTCCGTTGATGCGCGCCGTGGTGACGTGAAGCACCTTCGCGATGCCTGCGATCACGGGAGGCGTGGCAGGGCGGAGCCCGGTTTCGATCTTCGTGAGATAGGACACCGAGATCCCGGCGCTTGCCGCCAAGGCCCGTTGCCCCAGCCCCCTCGCCTTCCGTAGCACCGCGATGTTCTCGCCCGCGCTTGGTGTGCTCTCCATGCTCTCCACTTTCCCATGGCGCGAACTGTCGATCCGTCAGTTCACTTCGTGGAAAGGCATGCTGTGCAACTTCCGTGTCAACTGATCCTGGAACTTTCCAGTTGAGTGGACGATGCCACCAACAGTACGCGGCCGGGCAGGCAAGCCCCGTCGCCGCCAGCAACCCGGACACCGGCCGGAGAAGCGCCGGCATCGAGGGCGGCCTGGACCGGAACCCGACGAACCGCTCACGGCCGGCCCATACGAACGACCCCGCACCACGGAGCAGTAGCCATGACGACGCACCGACCCCCGCCAGAGAGGCCGGGTCCGACTGCCAGGTTGACGATCCGCGTCTACTTGGTGCGGCCCGACGGAACTCGGGTGCAGGTCTCCGCCTGCTTCTCGGACGAGGAGGAGGTCCTGCCGCTGGTCTCGGCCCTGAACTGGCCGGCCTGTGCCTGCCTGCGCTGCACCGTCGACACAGACTGAACACGTTCCAACACAGTATCGAGAAGGGAGAGCAAGTGCTGTACACCGGACAGCCGTTGGAGGAGACCGATGTCCTCCGGCGGTTCCTGCGCGGCAGGTTCACCGAGGCCGAGCGGGCCGCCGATCTGCTGGAACGGGCCTTCCGGGCAGCGAGGTTGGACCCACCAGCGGGGCTGTCGCCCATCTACCGGGACGACGTGCTGCCGGAGTTCGGTGCCGTCGCGCTGGGCTGCGTCGGGCTGCCGTGGGTGCAGCGGCTGGCCGAGTCGCTGGTCGAACTGGCCTACCTGCGCGGCGAGTTGCCCGTTCAGTCGGGCGCCTGCGCGCTGGGGGCCGCCTCGTGAGCGAGATGCTGCGGCAGCGCGCCTGGGAGATCGCCGAACGGCTCACCAGGGCCGGGGGCGGCGGGGAGGCCCGGCTGACCGTGACCCCGGACGGCTACCGGGTCGAACTCGACATCCTCCGCCCCGCCGACGGCTCCCCCAGCCCCGACGACCACCGGGCCGTCCTGGACGCCCTCGCCCTCGGCGACCGCTGGGGACACCGCTACTCCCCGCCCTCCCGCAACAACGGCACCGCCCACGAAACCGTCTGGAGCGAAGTCCACTCCTCCGGCTGACCGCAGATTCCGCCAGAAGACCGGACGGGTGGACGCGGGCGGCGGGGGCGGCGTTCGCTCGTTCCGGTCAAGGGGCAGCCGCCGTTCCAGTAAAGGACCGGCCAAAGGAACGGCCAAGGGTCGGGCAAGCGGCCGGGCGGGAAAGGGGGTGCGAATGTGGTGAACGACGGCGGTTGCGGCCGGTGCGTTCGCTAGCATGGCGCGCTCAAGTGGTCGGACCGACACCGGTGGTGGGGGATGGCGTGCTGAGCGTGGAGCCGGACGGCGGCGGCGGCAGCGGCGGCAGTGGCGGCGGGTTCCGGGTGGAGCCGGACGAGTTGGACGGGGCGGGGCAGACCGCGGGCGGCGTCGCCGAACGGGTGCCCGGCGGGACGACGCGGGTGCTGGGCGCCTCCGACGAGGCCGAGGCGGGGCTGCGCGGCTGGACGACCGGGGGCGAGCTCGACGCCTGCACCGGCCAGTGGAAGCGGCTGCTGGACGAGCTCTCCGCCGAGATGGACCGCCAGGGCGACAACCTGCGGCGCACCGCGGCGAACTACCGCCGCGCCGAGCAGGACGCCGCCACCGGGCTGACGGGGCGGTGAGCATGGACGTCCCCACGCTCCGCGACGCGGACCCGAACCGGCTGTTCACCGCCGCCGACGCCTACGCCGCGCTGGCCGCCGAGTTCTCCGGCCACGCCGACACCTGGCGCGGCGGCGTCGACGGCCGGGTGAGCGCCTCCGGCTGGACCGGCACCGCCGCGGACGGCGCCCGGCGCTCGCTGTCCCGGACCACCGGCAAGCTCACCGCCGCGCACCTGGAACTGGCCCGGATCGCCCCCGTACTGCGGGAGGGCGCCGAGGCGTTCCTGCTGGCCCGCTCCAAACTGCGGGCCGCGCTGACCGACGCCGACGCGAACGGCTTCACCGTCGCCGACGACGGCGGCGTCTCCTGGCCGCCGCCGAGCGCCGCCGAGCGCCACGACCCGGACGCGCCGGACCGCTCCCGGCAGGGCACCGACCTGCGCGACCGGATCGCCGACGCGCTCTCCGAGGCCGCGCACGCCGACCAGGTCACCGCGCAGCGCCTGCGGCAGTACACCGAGGACGCCCGCAGCGGCGCCGGCCTGGACCCGGCCACCGCCGCGCTGCGGCTGAACAGCGCCGTCCTCGACGCGGTCAACCCGTTCGGCGGCCCCGAGGACCTGGTGCACGCCGGCATGCCCGGCAAGGACGCCCCGCCGACCGAGGTGAACGCCTGGTGGAAGGCGCTCCCGCCGGACGAGCAGCAGCGCCTGCTCCGGGCCTACCCGCAGGAGCTCGGCAACCGCGACGGCATGCCGACGCCCGCCCGCGACCAGGCCAACCGGATCAACCTGGACCGGATGGTCGCCGACCTGTCCTCCCGCGACGACCTCTCCGACTGGGACCGGAAGAAGCTGGAGGGCTTCCGGGCGATCCAGGGCCGGCTGGCCGAGGAGCAGGGCAAGCAGCCCCCCGCCTACCTGATGGTGATCGGCGACCAGGGCCAGGGCCGGGCCGCCATCGCCTACGGCAACCCGGACACCGCGGACGACGTGGTGGCGTACGTGCCCGGCCTGAACACCGAGGTCAAGAACATGGCCGGCGGCGACGCCAACCGGGCCCGCGACCTGTGGCAGGCCGCGCACGACACCGACCCGAGCCGCTCCACCGCCTCGATCGCCTGGCTCGGCTACGACACCCCGCAGGTCAAGGGCCTCAGTCCCGACATGTTCGCGGTGGCCGACGACGAGCGGGCCGAGCAGGGCGGCGCGGCCTACCAGGGCTTCCTCCAGGGCCTGCGCGCCTCGCACGAGGGGCAGCCCGCGCACCTGACCGCGCTGGGCCACTCGTACGGCTCGTTCACCGTCGGGCAGGCCGCGCAGCGCCCCGGCGGCATCCCGGCGGACGACGTCATCCTGGTCGGCTCCCCCGGCACCGGTGCGCAGCGGGCCTCGGAGCTGGGCGTCGGCGCGGACCACGTGTGGGTGGGCGCGGCCGAGCACGACCCGGTCTCACACCTGCCCAGCCACGACGAGGCCAAGGGCATCGGGATCGGCGCGGGCATCGGCGGCGTGCTGGCCGGGCCGCTGGGCGCGGTGGCCGGCGGGTTCCTCGGTGACAAGGTCGGCGGCAGCGGCGACCCGAACGAGCTGTGGTTCGGCCAGGACCCGGCCAGCCGCGAGTTCGGGGCGCACCGCTTCGACGTCGCGGACGGGCCGCTGGGCTTCGACTCGCACTCCGACTACTGGAACCAGGGCGACGGCCGGGACGGGCACTCGCTGCGCAACATGGGCTTGATCGTCTCCGGCCACGGCGACCGGGCGTCCGGACAGGAGTACCGATGAACGACGACCTGGCGCCCGACCTGCTCGCGGCCCGGTCCGCGCTGGACGAGCTGCTGGACTCCGCCCCCGCCGCGCTCACCCCCCCGGCGGTCTGGGCGGACGGCCCGTACGTCGCGGTCGCGCACGAGCACGCCTTCACCCGGGAGCCGGACGGCACCGCGCACCTGGAGAAGCGGCGCTACCTGCTGACCCGGGTGGCCGAACACCGCTACCCCGAGCTGCTGGCCCAGCTCGGGCGGGCCTGGCGGGAGCGCGGCTGGGTGGTGGAAAGCGAGGACGACCCGGTGCTGCCGGTGCTGCGGGCGAAGTCCCCGTACGGGACGGCCGAGTTCCGGATCGGCTTCGCGGGCAACGGCACGCTGCTGGCCCGCGTCGACGGGCTGTCCGCGCCCGTCGCCTCGTACCCGTTCGGCGGTGCCAGCACGGTGCCGATCGGGACGGACGGGCTGATGGACACCGTCCCCCGGCGGCAGGATCCGTTCTGGTCGGTCTAGGGTCGGGGCGGGGGGGCGTGCCGGGGGCGTGCCGGGACGGGGCCTGCGGGGAGAGGGAGTCGGATGAGGCGGCGAACAGCGGGTGCCGCGGCGGTGCTGGCCCTGGCGCTGGGCGCGGCGGGCTGCGGCTCGTCCGGCGGCGCCGCCGACCGCCGGGTGCTCGCGCTGGACACCGCCCGCACCCGGTTGCAGCAGCTGGTGGACGGCACCACCGGGGCGCTCACCCCCGCGGTGCGGTACGCCGACGACGCGTTCCGGGCCGTGCCGCACGAGAACGCCGCCCGCGACGACGACGGCACCGCCCGGCTGACCCTGCGCCGGTACGTGCTGACCGAGGTCTCCGCCGCCAACCGGCCCCGGCTGCTGGCGCAGGTCCGGGCGTACTGGCAGGGCCTCGGCTACGCCCTGCCCGCGACGGACTCCCCCGACGAGGCGTCCGCGGCCGCCCCGGACGGCACCGGGGTGACGGTCACCGTCGGCGTGCCGGGCAACGTCACGGTGGTGGCCGGCGCCTGGGTGCCGGACCCGGGCGGCATCGCGCCGTTCGGCCCCGCCCCCAGCCCGCTGCCGACCGGCGCGGACGGGAGCCTCGACACGATGCCCCGGTTCCGCGATCCGGCCTGGTCCTGACGCCGCGTCGGACTGCCGGGGCGGCGATCCGCCCGCGCCGCGCGGGACGTCACGCACCGTCAGGACAGATCCGGGCCGATCGGTCCTGATCGGGCGCCGAGGGGCAACTGACGGAGGGTGATGGGCGGGTGGCATTGGGCTGTCGTGACCATGCTGGCTATAGTCGGGACGATCTAGCCGGAACGGCGGCCGGCCGAGGGTCTTCCTCGGTATCGCCATGCCGCGTTCCGTCGCCGTGCTGCCGTGCCGTCCGTCGCCCCTGGGCTCGTCCCGTTCCGCTTCGTCCACGGGGAAGAGACGGGCCATGGTTCAGTTCACCGGGCGGGGGCGCAGCGCGCTCGCCGCCGTCGTAGGCGCGACGTTGCTGGCGAGCGGTTGCGGTGTCGTCGGCGGGGGCGGGGACTCCGCGCACCGGCAGACGGACCTGCGGTCGCTGCTGCCGGAACGGGTGCGCAAGTCGGGGGTGCTGACGGTCGGCGCCTCGTTCACCGCGGCGCCGGTGGTCTACCGCAACGACCGCAACGAGCCGGACGGGCTCGACCCGCACCTGGCGGAGAAGCTCGGCGCGCTGCTGGGCATCAAGCTGGAGTTCCAGGACGCCGGGCCGTTCGCGAACGTGCTGCCGGGCCTGCTGGACCGCAAGTACGACGTCGCGATGTCCGGGATCACCGACACCAAGGAGCGCGAGCAGGGCCTCGGCAAGGACGGCGCGCAGGTCAACCCGGGCGTGGACTTCGTCGACTACTTCATGGCGGGCATCGGCATCGCCGTCGACAAGGGCAACCCGAAGCACATCATCAGCATCGAGGGGCTGTGCGGGCACACCGTCACGGTCAAGAAGGGCACCACCCACGACGACCTGGTGCTGCGCCAGCAGCCGGTCTGCGCGCGCGAGGGGAACCCGCTGACCGTGCTGGAGACGGACAGCGACAACGCCGCGATCGAGAACCTCAAGGGCCCGGCGGACGCCTTCATCACCGACTACCCGAAGGCCACCTACGCGGTGCAGACCGTCGGCAACGGCAGCGCCTTCGAGATCGGCGGGCCGCAGCTGCAGCCCCGGCCGTTCGGCATCGCGCTGCGCAAGGACGACCAGCAGCTGCGCGACGCGCTGATGCGGGCGATGAACCGGCTGATCACCGAGGGTACCTACGACCAGGTGCTGGACGACCACCAGCTGACCGCCGGGGCGATCCAGAACTCGGTCACCAACGGCGCGTAGGGCGGCCCGGGCCCGTGCGGGGGCCCGGCCGCGAGGGGGCCGCGCGGGGGCCCGGCCGCGAGGGGGCCGCGCGGGGGATCCCGGGCGGTTCAGCCGGTGGTGAAGGCCAGGACCGCCACGTCGTCGGTCAGCGAGCCGGCGTGGCGGCGGACGTCCCGGTCCAGGAAGGCGACGACGGCCTCCGGTCCGGTGGCGGCCAGGGTGGCCAGCCGGGCGGCGAGCGGGTAGAACGCGCCGGTGCGGTCGCGGGCCTCGGTGAGGCCGTCGGTGTGCAGCAGCAGGGTGCGGTCGGGCGGCAGCGGGACGGTGGCGGGCGGCTCGGCGGGGCCGGCGGCGAGGTGGCCCAGGCCCAGCGGGAGGCCCTCGGGGCAGGACGCGGTGCCGACGCTGCCCGGGGCGAGCAGCAGCGGCGCCAGGTGGCCCCGGTTGACCAGGTCGATCCGGTCCGCGCCGGGGCGGTGCTGGACCAGCACCGCGGTGACGAACAGCTCGCGGTCGCCGTCCTGTTCGGCGGCGCGGCGCACGTGCCGGTCCAGCTTGTCGGCGAGCTCGCCCAGGTCGGCGGTCTCGTGGGCGGAGACCCGGAACGCGCCGATCACGTCGGCGACGGTGCGCACGGCGTCCAGGCCCTTGCCGCGGACGTCGCCCAGCAGGATGCGGGTGCCGTACCGGGTCTCGCACACCTCGTACAGGTCGCCGCCGATGCCGACGTCCGCCTGCGCGGGGCGGTAGAGCCCGGCGGTGCGCAGGCCGCCGGCCCGGGCGGGGACGGGGCGCAGCACGGTGTGCTGGAGGGTGTCGGCGACGGCCCGCACCCGGACCAGGTCGCGGGCCTGGCGGCGGCGCTGCGCGGCGAGTCCGGCGCCCATCGCGCCGGCCAGCGCGGTGGCCAGGTACGTCCACATGTGGTGCTGCTCGGCGAGGTGGCCGGCCCGCAGCGCGAGCAGGCCCTGCAGGGCGACGGTGGCGGCGGTGGCGCCGACGACCAGCGCGGGGCCGGCGCTGAACGCGACCACCACCGGGGCCACGGTGAGCAGGAAGCCCGCCGCGACGGTGCGCGGGACGGCCCACTCCAGGACCAGGTCGGCGACCAGCAGCAGGACCGGCAGCAGCCGCACCCAGGCGGGGGTGCGCAGCGCCGCGGCCATCGCGGCCTCCCAGCGGGCCCCGGCGGCCCCGGCGGCTCCGGCCGGCTCGGGCGTCCCGGGCGTCCCGACCGGCTCGGGTGCGGGCGCGGGCGGGCACGGACCGGAGCCGGTGCCGGTGCCGGTCGGCGGGGGCGGGCGGCGCTGTCATGCTGACCTCCTCGACGGCCGGGGCGGGTACGGTGCTGCTCCCATCGTCGCGCGCGGTCCGGCCCGGTCACCGCCCGCCAAGGTCCCGACGGTTCGGGACCTTCGGCCCGTTCCGGCCGGCCGGGCGGTGTGCCGTGAGCTGCGTCACCGTCCGGGCGGCCCGAGGTGCACCGGGAGGGTCCGGTGACCGCGCAGGACCAGCCGGTCCCGGCGGGCGGCCGGCCCCGCGGGGGCGAGCGCGGGGAAGCGGCGCAGCAGGGCGGGCAGCGCGGTGGCGGCCTCCAGCCGGGCGAGCCGGGCGCCGAGGCAGTAGTGCGGCCCGCTGCCGAAGCTGAGCGGGCGCCCGGCGGGCCGGTCCGGGTCCGCCCCGGGGCCGGTGGCGGGCTGGAAGCGCCAGGGGTCGAAGCGGGCCGGGTCGCGGTAGCGGCGCGGATCCCGGTTGGCGGCGCCGAGCAGCAGCAGGACGCCGGTGTGCCGGCCGACGGGGTGGCCCGCGACGGTGCGGTCGCCGTCGGCGGAGATCCGGGAGGTCAGCTGGACGGGCGGGTCGTGCCGCAGCACCTCGTCGACCAGCGCGCCCGCGTCGAGGGTGCCGTCCCGCAGGGCGTCGGCGGCCTCCGGGTGCGCGAACAGCCGGGCCAGGGCGTTGCCGAGCAGGTTGCCGGTGGTCTCGAACCCGGCGACCAGCAGTAGCGCGAGGTTGGCGATCAGCTCCCGGTCGGACAGCCGGCCCGGGTCCGCGTCGGCGGTCCGCACCAGGACGCTGACCAGGTCGTCCCGCGGGTCGGCGCGCCGCTCGGCGGCCAGCGCGGCGAAGTAGTCGGCGAGTTCGACGGCGGCCCGGTCGGCGGCGGCCAGCTCGTCCGGTTCCAGCGTCGCCTCCAGGGTGGCCGTCAGGTCGGCGGCGAGCGGGCGGAACAGGTGCCGGTCCGCCGCCGGGACGCCGAGCAGTTCGCAGATCACGCCGATCGGCAGCCGGAAGGCGAAGCCGTCCAGGAAGTCGACCGGCCCGTCGCCGGCCCGGTCCGCCCACCCGTCGAGCAGGCCCTCGACGGCGGCGGTGACGGCCGGGGCCAGCGCGGCGACCCGGCGCGGGGTGAACACCGAGGCGATCAGGGTGCGCATCCGGCCGTGGTGGGGCGCGTTGCGCTGCAGGACCGACGGGGTGAGCAGGTACTGGCCGGGGTGGTCGAGGAAGTCCGGCTCGTACTGGGCGCGCAGGGCGGCGTCCGCGACCAGGAAGCCCGGTGCGCGCAGCACCTCCTCCGCCTCCGGGTACCCCGTCACCACCACCAGGGACGGGTCTACCCGCACCACCGGCCCGAGCGCGCGCAGCCGCTCGTACAGCGGGTACGGGTCCCGGCGGCCCGCCGGGGCCATCAGCTCGTCGACGATGTCCGCGGCCTCGAACACGGCGCCTCCCCGGGCCCGGCGCCCGCCCGTCCGGCGGCCGCTCCCCGCCCGGTAACGGCCCGGCCGGCCGCCCGGGTTCCCCGCGTCGCGGGGCCGGGCGGGCGGCGGGCGCTGGGTACGCTGGTCGGCCATGGAGATCTGGATCAACCCGCGGTGCAGCAAGTGCCGCACCGCCCTGGGCGAGCTCGACGCGGCGGGCGTGGAGTACACCGTCCGCCGCTACCTGGACGACCCGCCCACCGCCGCCGAACTCACCGAGGTGCTGGGCCGGTTGGGCCTCGAACCGTGGGACGTGGCGCGCCCGGACGAGGCGGTGGCCGAGGAGCTGGGCCTGCGCTCCTGGGGCCGGACGGAGGCCGACCGGGCCCGCTGGGTGGCGGCGATGGCCGCGCACCCGGAGCTGATCCAGCGGCCGATCGTCACCGCGGACGACGGCTACACCGTCATCGGGCGCACGCCGGACGCGCTGAAGGACGTCCTCTCCCACTGACCACCGGCCGCCCCCGGCCCCGCCTCCCGCCGGGCGTTACCGGGTCGGCCGGGCGTTACCGGGTCGGCCAGCCGGCCGGGGCGTCCGCGGCGTCCGGGGCGTCCGACGCGGGGTCCGCACCGAGCCCGGCGAGGGTGGCGCGGGCGGTGTGCCGCAGTTCCTCGTCCCGATCACTCCGGCTGAACGCGCCGCCGCGGTCGGGCCGCGCCAGCCAGGCCCGCAGCAGCGGGACGGCCGGGGCCGCGGCGGGGCCCATCCGCTCCAGGCAGGGCACGGCGACGCGGGCGGTGTGGACGTTCTCCGCCCAGGCCGGGAGCAGGACGTCCAGCACCGCCGGTGCCTCGGCCGCGCCGCCGACCGCCTGGAGGGCGGCCGCGCAGTGCACGGACGTCCACCCCGGCCCACCGCGTGCGCGCGCAGGCGCGGCAGGGCGGCGGCGGCCGCGGGGCCGATCGCGCCGAGCAGGTCCGCGACGTCGTCGAGGTCGTGGGCACGGAACGGCCCGCCGTCCTCGTCCAGCCCGGGCAGCAGCAGCGGCAGCACCTCGTCCGGGTCGGCGGCGACCGCCCAGAGCGTGCCGACCGCGGCGAGCGCCGTCTCGGCGCCCCTGGCCCGCGGGCGCCGCCAGGGCCCGGACCGCGGGCAGCGCGGGCGCCGCCGCCGGGCCGAACCGCCGCAGCGACCCCAGCGCGGCCCGGACCAGCGACCACCGCCCGTCGCGCACCGCCCGGTCGAGCACCTCGGCGACCGGGCCCGGCCCCGCCGACTCCCCCGAGGCCGCCCGCTACCTGGACGCCGTCGCCCGCGCCCGCGACGCGCGCCCCGAGCGGGCCAGCATCGTGCAGGGATCGGTCGCGGCGGCGCTGCGCGGCGAGTTCGGCGACGTCCGCTTCACCGAACGCACCCGCGGCAGCACGCTGTTCGTCAACCCGCTGATGACGCTCTACTTCGGCGTCACGGTCGAGGCCCTGGCCGCCCGGAACCTCTACCTGGACCGGCTGGAGCACACCGTGCTGATCGGGCAGGTCGCCTCCGCCATCGCCCGCTTCCAGGACTCGCTGCCCCGACAGCGCCAGCCCCGGGCCTTCCCGCACTGAGGGCTGCGGGCTGAGGGCTGCGGGCTGCGGGCGCCCGGGAACGGGAGGAGGAGCGGCGGGGAAAACCGCTGCCGCCCGGCCCGGCTCGGCTGCTACCGTCCGCCCTCGATGACCACCGACGCATTCCTCCAGCCCCCGCTGCTCACCCGGCTGTTGAGCGCCGAACGCATCCTGGTCGCGGGCGCGGGCGGCGGCCACGACGTGTACGCGGGGCTGCCGATCGCACTCGCGCTGCGGGCCGCCGGGCGCGAAGTGCACCTCGCGAACCTGTCGTTCACCCACCACTACGGTCTGGACGGCGCTGCCTGGGCAGGGCCGCACCTGGCTCGGATCACGCCCGACACCCCGTCCGCCGAGCCCGGGTTCCCCGAGCGCTCGCTGGCCCGCTGGCTGCGGGACCACGAACTGCCGGACACCGTCTGGGCGTTGGCCTCGACCGGGGTGAAGCCGCTGCGGGCCGCCTACCGGACGCTGGTGCGGCGGCTCGGGATCGACGCGATCCTGCTGGTCGACGGCGGCACCGACATCCTGCTGCGCGGCGACGAGGCCGGACTCGGCACTCCCGAGGAGGACATGGCCTCGCTGGCCGCGGTCGCCGGGCTGCGCAACGTGCCGCAGCGCCTGGTCGCCTGCCTGGGTTTCGGCGTCGATGCCCACCACGGCGTCAGCCACAGCCTGGTGCTGGAGAACCTGGCCGCCCTGCAACGCGACGGCGGCTACCTCGGCGCGTTCTCCGTCCCCGCCGACTCCCCGGAGGCCGCCTGCTACCTGGACGCCGTGGCCCGCGCCCGCGACGCGCGCCCCGAGCGGGCCAGCATCGTGCAGGGATCGGTCGCGGCGGCGCTGCGCGGCGAGTTCGGCGATGTCCGCTTCACCGAGCACACCGGTGACAGCACGCTGTTCGTCAACCCGCTGATGACGCTCTACTTCGGCGTCACGGTCGAGGCCCTGGCCGCCCGGAACCTCTACCTGGACCGGCTGGAGGGCACCACCACGACCCGGGAGATCGCCTCCGTGATCGCCGACTTCCGCGAGGAGCTCCCCCGGCACCGCCCGGCCCGGGCCTTCCCGCACTGAGGGCTGCGCGCGCCCGGCGCGGCGCTGGACCGTGGCACTGGACCGCGGTGCTGGACCGCGGTGCTAGACCTCGATGCTGTCGCCGGGCGGCACGATCTCCAGTTGGACGTCGGTGAGCATCCCGGGGCCGAGCAGCCGGGCCGTGGACTGCTGGCCGATCTCGCTGAGCATCGCCTCGTGGATCTGCACCAGCCGCCCGGGGGCGACCGCCCGGACGTAGTCGGCGGCCTCGCCGGTCCTGGTCCACGGCCCGGCGGCGGGCAGCAGCAGCGTGCCGACCGGGGCCTCGGGCACGTGGTAGGCGTCGCCCGGGTGGTAGACCCGCCCGTCGACCAGGTAGCCGAGGTTGGCGACGCGCGGGATGTCGCGGTGGATGGCGGCGTGCAGGTCGCCGTGGACGGTGACCTCGAAGCCGGCGGCGGTGAACCCGTCCCCGGCGGCGACGGCCGTCACCTGGCCGCGCCGGGCCGCCGTCCACCGCTCGACCACCGCGGCGGGGCCGTAGACCCGCAGTTCGGGGCGGGCCGCCAGGGCCGCGCCGATCAGCTCCTCGTCGAAGTGGTCGAAGTGCTCGTGGGTGATCAGCACCGCCTCCGCGGCGGCCACCGCCTGCGCGGCGTCGGGCGTGAAGGCGCCGGGGTCGACGACCATCCGGGTGCCGTCCTTGGTGAGCGTCACGCAGGCGTGGGCGTGCTTGGTCAGCCGCATCGGAGAGTCCTTTCGGCGGGTCCACCGGAAATGTACAGGCAAGGCTGTGCAGTTTGGACTGTACAGTGCCACCTGTGCAACTGGTAGCGTGACCGCATGGCACACCCCTCCCCCGAACCCCCCGCCGGACCGGAGCAGCCCGCGGCGGAGCGGCTCGCGGCCGAGCTGCGGACGTCGATCAGCGCCCTGGTCCGGGCCGGCCGACCGCACGACCGGCTCGCCCCCATCCCGGCGACGGTGCTGGACCTGCTCGACCGGCAGGGCCCGATGACCACCGCGGAGCTGGCGGCGAGCCGCGGCGTGCGGCACCAGACCATGGCCGCCACGGTCAAGGAGCTCACCGAGGCCGGCCACCTGACCGCCGGGCCGCACCCGGACGACGCCCGCAAGAAGGTGCTGACCCTGACCGCGCGGGGGCGCGGCGCGATCGAGGCCGACCGGGGGCAGCGGGTGGGCCTGCTGGCCCGGGCGCTCACCGCGAGCCTGGACGCGTCCGAACAGCTCCTGCTGGCCCGGGCACTGCCCCTGCTGGACCGGATCGCGGCCGAGCTGGGCCCGGCGGACGGCGGGGGCGCACCGGCCGACCGGGGCCCGATCAGCGGGGGGTGGTAGTCGGGCCGGAGCGGCGGCAGGACCGGCGGCGCGCAGCCACGTTTCACCGATAACAGCAGATCCGTATCATTGAAACGATCCCGTGTTATCGTTGAAAGCGTCAGAGCCGTAGCATCGAAAACCCGGTGCGCCGCAACGCTGGAGGTTCCGCCATGTCCCACACCGACGCACCGGCCCGGGTCGCCCTCGTCACCGGCGGCTCCGGCGGCATCGGCCGTGCCGTGGTCCGGCGGCTGGCCCGGGAGGGCCAGGCCGTGGCGATCCACTACGCGGGCAACCGGGCCAAGGCCGAGGCCCTGGCCGAGGAGGTCGTCGCGGCGGGCGGCCGGGCCCTGACCGTCGGCGGCGACGTCGCGGACGAGCAGGCCATGGCCGCCGCCTTCGACCTGGTCGAGGCCGAGTTCGGCGGGCTGGACGTGGTGGTGCACACCGCCGGCACCATGCACCTCGCCCCGATCGCCGAACTCGACCTGGACGCGTTCGACGCGATGCACCGCACCAACGTCCGCGGCACCTTCGTGGTCGCCCAGCAGGCCGCCCGCCGGCTGCGCCGGGGCGGGGCGCTGGTCAACTTCTCCACCTCGGTGGTCGGGCTCCAGTTCCCGGCCTACGGCGCGTACGTCGCCACCAAGGGCGCCGTCGAGGCGATCACCCTGGTGCTCGCCCGCGAACTGCGCGGCCGGGACGTCACCGTCAACGCGATCGCCCCCGGCCCCACCGCCACGCCGCTCTTCCTGGACGGCAAGGACCAGGCCACCGTCGACCGGCTGGCCGCCCAGCCCCCGCTGGAGCGCCTGGGCACCCCCGAGGACATCGCCGAACTGGCCGCCTTCCTGGCCGGCCCGGCGGGCCGCTGGGTCAACGGCCAGAACATCCGCAGCAACGGCGGCATCGTCTGACCCCCACCCCGTCCCCGCCACCACCCGCCGCTCCGCTCCGGGCCCGGGCCGCGCTCCACTACGCTGGCCCGGGTCCAGCGCCCCCGAGCCCCCGGCCCCCGGCCCCCACCCAGCCCCCAGGAAGGAAGCGAGCACAGGTCATGAGTGACGCCAGCGCCGCCACCGCCCCCAGGGGCACCGGCGACCTCCGCTCCCGGATGCTCGAAGCCGCCGAGGACCTGCTCGCCGAGTCCCCCGACAACGACGTCTCGACCCGCGCGGTGTGCGAGGCGGTCGGCGTGAAGCAGCCCGTCCTGTACCGGCTGTTCGGCGACAAGAACGGCCTGCTGACCGCGCTGGTCGCGCACGGCTTCGAGCGCTACGTCGGCCGCAAGCAGAGCCTGGCCGTCACCGGCGACCCGGTGGCCGACCTGCGCGCGGGCTGGGACGACCACGTGGACTTCGCGCTGTCCCACCGGGCGCTGTACCGGCTGATGTTCTCCCCCGTGCTGCCCGAGGTGCCCGAAACCGCCGACCGGATCTTCGAGTTGCTCAAGCGCACCCTGGAGCGGTGCGCGGCGGTCGGCGCGCTGCGGATCCCCGCCGAGGAGGCCGCGCAGGCGATCCTGGCGGCCAACGTCGGCGTCACCCTGAGCCTGCTCTCCCAGCCGGAGCGGTTCGCCGACCCCGCCCTGCCGACCCGGGTCCGGGACGCGGTCTTCGCCTCCTGCCTGGACGAGTCGGCCGCCGCGCCCGCCCCCGCCGAGGACCGGCTCACCGCCGCCGCCCGCCAGTTGGAGGCGCAACTGAAGCAGCGCGCCACCGCGCTGGGCGAGGCGGAGACGGCGCTGCTGCTGGTGTGGCTGCGCACCCTACAGCAGCCGGACCGGCCCACTCCGGCCTGACGGATCGTCAGAGCCCCTGCCGGGCGCGGGCCTCCGGCGTCACGGGTGTGAAGAAGTTGACCAGGGTGCCGTCCGGGTCGCGGAGCAGCAGCGCACGGTTGCCCCACGGGAGAGTCACCGGCCCGCTGACGAACTCCGCGCCGCCGTCGGCGAGTCGGCGGTGCAGCAGGTCGACGTCCTCGACCAGGAACTCGACGATCGCGCTGCGGTTCGCGGCCGGTTCGGCCGAGCCCGGCGCGAACAGCGGCACGGTGCGGACGCTGCCGATCGCCAACGTGCCGACCGGGGTGCGCAGTTCGGCGAAGTCCGGGGTGGCCCGGACGGCGGTCAGGCCGGTGGCCCGCTCGTAGAACGCGACCAGCCGGTCGACGTCGGCGGTGATCAGGCGGACGGAGACGAGGTGCATGCGAGGGCTCCCTTGCGGTGTTCCGGCGCGGCGCCCCGGCGTTCCGGCACGCCGCGCCGGGGTGGCGTTCCGGTGCGGTCGGTCCGACGCTAGAGGGGATACCGGGCGGAATCCGCCCGGTATCGGAGGGAGGATCGACGGCATGACCAGACCCGTGGCCCGTGTCCTCGCCCTGCTGGAGCTGCTGCAGTCCGGCGGCGTCCGCACCGTCGCGGAGCTGGCCGAACGGCTGGAGGTGGACGAGCGCACCGTCCGCCGGTACGTCTCCCAGCTGGTCGACCTCGACCTGCCGGTGGAGTCGGTGCGCGGCCGCTACGGCGGCTACCGGCTCGCGCCCGGGCACCGGATGCCGCCGCTGATGCTCAGCGACGAGGAGGCGCTGGCCGTCCTGCTCGGCCTGGACCTCGCGGACCGGGCCGGGCTGTCCGTCGTCCCCGCCGCCGCGAGCGGGACGGCGGCCGCGAAGATCCGCCGGGTGCTGCCCCGCCGGCTCGCCCACCGCCTGGACGCCCTGCGGGAGACGCTGACCTTCACCGCCAGACCAGCACCCACCGCACCCACCGAGCCCGCCGCGCCCGGCGCCGCCCCCGCCGTACCCGAGGCCCCCGCCGCGTCCGCCCCTCCCGACCCGGAGGCGCTGCTGACCGTCGCCGACGCGGTGCGCCACCGCCGCCCGCTCGCCTTCCGCTACACCTCGGCGGACGGCCGCAGCGGTGAACGGGCCGTCCAGCCGCACGGGTTGGTGCTGCACGCGGGCCGCTGGTACCTGACCGGCCGGGACACCGACGCCCGCGCCGAGCGCCTGTTCCGCCTCGACCGGCTGGCCGCGCCCCGCCCGCTGCCCGGCACCTTCGTCCCGCCGCCCGGCCCCGATCCGGCCGACCGCGTCCTGCACGCCCTGGCCACCGCCCCGCACCGCCACCACGTCCGGCTGCGGATCCGGGCGGACGCCGCGCGGATCCGCGCGCACTTCCCGGCCGGCCTGGCCCTGGTCGGAGGGCCGGACGCCGACGGCTGGTCGGAGGTCGACCTGCGGGTGGCCCGGCTCGACTGGGTGCCGGGCGTGCTGGCCGCCCTCGACCGCCCGTTCACGATCGACCGGCCGGCCGAACTCCGCGCACTGGTCGCGGCGCTGGCCGAACGGCTCGCCGCCTCGGCCCGGGGCGACGGGACCTGACCACCCCGGCCTGCGGCCTGCGCCCTCAGCCCTTGCGGGCCGCCGCGGCGATCTTCGCCGTGGTGTGGAAGAAGCGCGAAGTCGCCTGCCCCCGGTACGACGTGGGGAACGCGGTGGCCGGGTTGCTGTTCAGCCGGCCGTTGCGCACGTGCATCACCACGAACGCCGCGCCCGCGGTGGCGCCGATCATCTCCCAGTCGCCCTTCGGCGAGGCGACCGGCAGCGCGGCCGTGACCTCCTCCGGCAGCGGCTCGGACAGGAACAGCACGCACAGCCGCTCGTCCTCGGTGACCTCCACCGCCGCGAACGGGTCGAGCGCGAGCAGCGCCTCGACCTCCTCGACCGTGCGCAGCATCACCGGCACCGGGTACCCGAGCCCGGCCTCCAGGGCCGCCTCGATCCGGGCGCCCAGCGCCGCCCGGTCGGTCTCGGCGGTGCGGAAGAAGACGTTCCCGCTCTGGATGTACGTCCGCACGCCCTCCAGGCCCAGCTCCGCGAACAGCTCCCGCAACCGGTCCATCTTCACGGTGCGGCCGCCGACGTTGACCGCCCGCAGGAAGGCGATGTAGGTCTCCATGCGCCCGAGTGTAGGCGCGGGGTGCGACGGCGCCCGGCTCCGCCGCTGCCGCACCCCGGACCGGGTCAGCCGTTGGGCAGGATCACCGCCCGGCCGTTGATCTTCCCGGCGTGCAGCCGCTCGTAGGCGAGCGGCGCCTCGTCGATGCCGTACGTCTCGACGTGCACGTCGACCGCGCCGGCCCGGGCCAGGTCGAGGACCTCGATCAGCTCGGAGCGGCTGCCCCAGTACGGGGAGGTGACGGAGACCTCGTACGGGAGCGCGCCGAAGCCGACCGCCAGGGTGCCGCCGCCGATGCCGACGATGGTGACGTCGCCCTCGACGGCGGCCAACTGCCCGGCCAGGGCGGTGGTGGGCGGGGCGCCGACGAAGTCGAGGACGGCCTGCGCGCCCAGCCCGGCGGTGAGTTCGCGCACCTTGCCGGCCGCCGCGGCGTCCGAGAGCACCGCCTCGTGCGCGCCGACGGCACGGGCCAGCGCGAGCTTCTCCTCGGTGACGTCGAGCGCGATCACCCGGGCCGCGGTCATCGCCCGCAGCAGCTGGATCGCGACGTGCCCGAGGCCGCCGGTGCCGATGACGACCGCCGTGGAGCCGGGGACGAGCTTGGGCAGCGAGCGCTTGATCGCGTGGTACGGCGTCAGCCCGGCGTCGGTGAGCGGGACGGTGCGCACCGGGTCGAGGTCGCCGAGCGGGACGAGGTGCCGCGGGTCGTCGACCACCATGTACTCGGCCATCGCGCCGGGCGCGCCCAGCCCGGGCGGCATGATGCCGAGGTCGTTCGCGCGCAGGCAGTAGTTCTCCTTGCCCTCCGCGCACTTGGCGCAGCTGCCGCAGCCCCACGGGCCGTACACGGCGACCGACTCGCCCTCGGTGAAGCCGGTGACGCCCGCGCCGAGGGCGGCGACGGTGCCGACGCCCTCGTGGCCGAGGGTCAGCGGCAGCGGGAAGGGCAGCTGCTCGGCCGACCAGCTCATCACCGCGATGTCGGAGTGGCAGACGCCCGCGGCGGTGACCTTCAGCAGGACCTGCCCGGGGCCGGGTTCGGGGTCGGGGACGGTGACCACCTCGGGGTGGCCGCCGACGGTGCGGTACTGGACTGCCTTCATGTTCGACGCTCCTTCGCGCGCGGATCCCCCCGCGGACGGGCCCCCCGACGACGGGTCAGCGGGCGGCGTAGCCGCCGTCGACCAGGTGGTAGCTGCCGGTGACGAAGGACGCCCGGTCGGACAGCAGGAAGGCGGTCAGCTCGGCGACCTCCTCGGCGCGGCCGAGCCGCCCGGCGGGGTGCAGCGAGATCAGCAGTTCGCGGCCGGCCGGGTCGGTGTCCTTGAGCAGCGGGGTGTCGATGAAGCCGGGGCCGACCGCGTTGACCCGCACGCCCTGCGCGGCGTACTCGATCGCGGCGGTCTTGGTGAGGCCGACCACGCCGTGCTTGGCGGCGACGTACGCGGGCGAGCCGGCGAAGCCGTTGGTGCCGAGGATGGAGGCCATGTTGACGACCGAGCCGCCGCCGGCCGCCAGGATCTCCGGCAGTTCGTGGCGCAGCGAGTAGAAGACGCCGTCCAGGTTGGTGGCCAGCACCCGGCGCCACGCCTCGGGGTCGTACTCGCCGGTGGGGGCGACCGGGCCGCCGATGCCCGCGTTGTTGACGGCGAGGCTGAGCGGGCCGAGGCCCTCGACGGTGGCCCGGACGGCGGCCTGCACCGAGGCCGGGTCGGTGACGTCGAGCTGCACGGCCAGTGCCCGGGCGCCGGTGGCCCCGATGGCGGCGGCGGCTTCGCGGGCGCCGTCCAGGTCGTAGTCGGCGACGGCGACGTTCGCGCCGCGCTCGGCGAGCAGGGTGGCGATCGCCAGGCCGATGCCGGAGGCACCTCCGGTGACGAAGGCGGTGCGGCCGGCGAACTCCCGGTCGGCGAACTCCCGGGTGGCGGGCTCCTGGGTGGTCATGGGTGGTTCCTCTCGTACGCCGCGCAGGGGTGGGCGCGGGTGGTGCCGGTGCGGTCCGCGGGCCGACGGTCGGTCAGCTCGGGGGTTCGGCCGCCGCCAGGTCGAAGGCGCGGTCGAGCAGGGTGGGCAGGTCGCCCGCGGGGTCGCGCACCCAGGTGCGGGTGGCGGCGTGCAGGGCGGCCACGCCGAGGCCGACGGCGACGGCGGGGCGCAGGTCGGTCTCCGGGTGCAGGCCGAGGCGGTCGGCGACCAGCCGGATCGAGCGCTCCTCCTCGGCGACCGCGATCCGCCGGAAGGCGGCGGTCAGCGCGGGCTCCTCGTCGATCAGGACGAACAGGTCGCGCATGCCGGGGCGGCGGTGCCAGGCGGGGTGCTCGGGGTCGGGGTCGTGCACCCAGGCGGCGACGGCGGCCCGGTAGGCGGCGACCGGCGGCTCGGCGGCGGGCCGGGCGGCCAGGGCGGCGTTGATCCGGGCGAAGTCGGCGCGCAGGCAGTCCAGCACGGCGTCCTCGCGGGAGGCGAAGTGCCGGCTGAAGGTGCGCCGGGAGACGTCGGCGGCGTCGGTGACGTCCTCGACGGCGAGGGCGGCGAGGCCGTGCGCCAGGGTGAGGCGCAGGGCGGCGGCGGCCATCGTCTCGCGGGTGCGGCGGGCCTTGCGGTCGCGCCGCCCGGCCTCGGCGGGAGCGCCGGGGGTGCCCGTTCCGGGGCCGGGCCCGGTGCCGGGCGCGGCCTGCGGTGCGGGCTGGTCGGTGCTCATGGCCCCACCGTACTCCTGAAAATGTCCCGGCGGGACATCAGTCCCGCCGGGACATCACGTCCGGGTCGTGCTGCTCACGCCCCGGACGGCTCCGGGGCGCCGTTCACTGCCCGGCCGGCCCCCACAGCCGGTCGGTGCAGCGGGCGTAGGTGTCGCGCCAGTGCGGCCAGTGCCGCGCCGTCTCGTCGTCGCAGTCGGCGAGCAGCCGGTCGACCTGCGCCGGGTCGACGCCCTCCAGCAGCCACACCAGGGCGTCGGACGCGGACGGGCCGTCGGCGAAGCGCAGCAGGTCGAGCAGTTCGGGCAGGGTGCCGATCCGGGAGCCGGGCTGGAAGACGCCCTCCATCCGGGGCAGCAGCTGGCGCTCCTCGATCCGCAGGTGGGTCTCCACCCGGGCGGCCAGCTCCTCGACCGCGTACGAGACGGGCCAGGCGCTGGCCGGGTCGCGGGTGGCGATGCCGACCAGGGTGGTGGTGCGGGTGAAGCACTGGTCGAGGTTGTGGTGGTCGGACTCCAGCCAGTTCAGCAGCAGCCGCAGCTCGGGCGCGAAGCGGCGCAGCACCGGCCACAGCCGGGTGTCCTGCTGCTCGTGGTGGCAGGTGACCATGGCGGTGACGAAGTCCCAGTGCCGCTTGAGCGCCTCGGCCGACTCGTGGTCCTCGGGCTGGAGCAGGCGCAGCGCCTGCGGGATGCGGGCGAGGTCGCGCCGGACGGCGGCGTGCACCAGGCGCAGTCCGGCGAACGGCACGAGCTCGGCGGCCGGGGCGGCGGGCACCCCGCCCGGCCGGACGGCAGTGCCGTTCCCGCGCGGGGCGGGGGTGGTCGCGGGGCCGACGGGCAGCAGGTGACGGGACATGGCGCTCTCTTCACGACGGTCTGGGGCTGGCCGGAGCGGGAGCCGCGGTGCGGCACCCCGGTCCAGTTCTCCGGTCCACGGCTCCAGGGTGACCACACTCCATCAGGGGCGAATGAACGACCGATTGATGGGCAGGTCAGGGCGTTTTCCAGGCGTCCCGTGACGGTTTTTGACGAAGCTTTACCTTCGTTCGCGGGCGATGGTTCGGGCTCAGTCGGACTCCGGTCCGGCGGTGTTGGCGGTCAGCCACTCCAGCGCGTTCGGGATCATCTTCTTGAAGTCCGAGGTGAGGTGCTTGCCGCCGGGCTGCTCGTAGTACTCGACCGTGGTGGGGGCCTTGGCCTTGGCCACCCAGTTCTTCACCAGCTTGGTCTCGTACGCGTTGGCGCCGCCCGCGGTGGCCAGCATCCGCACGTCCGCGGTGCCGGCACCGATCAGCTGGTCGGGGCTGTTGGCCAGCCGCTCCTGCTCGTGGCCCTTCCACAGCGGCGAGTCCGGGTTCCAGTAGCCGTCGATCGGCACCGCGGCCCGGAACACGTCGGGGTGCTGGAGGGCGAGCTTGGCACTGCAGAACGCGCCGGTGGAGGCGCCCATCACGGACCAGCCGTCCCGGCCCCGGACCGTGCGGAAGTTGGCGCGGACGAAGTCCGGGACGTCCTCGGCCATCCAGGTGCCGATCTTCGGCTGGCCGGGGATGTCGGCGCACTCCAGCGCCTTGGCCTCGTTGGAGTCCAGGTTCTGCACCGGCATGATCATGATGAACGGGTGGGCCCGGCCCTGCTCGACCAGCTGCTGGTCGACCTCCTGGATCGGCAGCTGGTTGTCGGTCCAGGTGTTGTAGCCCGCGCTCTGCCCGCCCGCGTACAGGGTCAGCACCGGGAAGCCGGTCTTCGCGTACTTCGGGTCGTCGTACTGCGGCGGCAGCCAGACCCAGACCTTGCCGCTGACCCCGGACTTGGCGCCCTGCAGGGTGGTCATCATGATCGGGCCCGCCTTGGTGTCCCGGACCTTGGAGAGCTGGGCCGCCGGGCCGGTCGGCATCAGCACCTTGGACGGCTTCGGCGGCGGCGCGCTGCTCGCCGGGGCGGCGGACTTCGCGGGGCCGTGGTCGGTGGTGATCGCCGCCCGGGCGTCGCCCGCGCCGCCGGACCCGCCGCAGGCGGCGAGCGGCACGGCGAGGGCGAGCAGGGCGGCGGCGGCCGCCCACGGGCGACGGACGACGGAGCGGGGCTGCGGCAGCACGGTGGTTCTCTCCGGGCAGGGGGGCCGGCCCGGCAACCGGGTGCAGGCCCTGGTCAGTGAGTGTCGGGACGGCCGCGACACTGCCACCGGCACATCCCGGGTGCGGCCCGGCCTGGCGCGCTGCGCCGGTCCGGACCTCCCGTGATCCTATGACGTACCGCCCCCCGGAACCGGTTGCGACAGGGCCCACGACCCGCCGGTCGGCGGGGGTGGTTCCGGCCGGTCGGCGGGGGTGCCCGGCGGGGTGCGCGGCCGGTCGGCGGGGGTGCCCGGCAGGGCTGCGCGGCCGGTCGGCGGGGTGCCCGGCCGGTCGGCGGGGTGCCCGGCGCGCCCCGGATTGGACGTTCCTCCGGCTGACGCGGCGCCCCGACCCGGCGATCATGGGGGTTCCCGGTCCGGAGACCACCCCGAGGAGTGTGCGCGTGTCCCAGCAGGTTGCCGTGATCACCGGTGCGGGCAGCGGCGTCGGCCGCGCCGTGGCCCGCGAACTCGCCTCGGCCGGCTGGCGGCTGGTGCTGGCCGGGCGCCGGGCCGCCCCGCTGGCGGAGACCGCCGCCGGGCTCGGACCGGACCGGGTGCTGGTGGTGCCCGCCGACGTCACCGACGAGGAGCGGGTGGAGGCGCTGTTCGACGCCGCGACCGGGCACTTCGGCCGGATCGACCTGCTGTTCAACAACGCCGGGACGTTCGGCCGCCCCGCCCCGGTGGAGGAGGTGTCGGCGGCCGACTGGCGGGCCGTGGTCGACCTCAACCTGACCGGCGCGTTCCTCTGCGCGCGGGCCGCCTTCCGCCGGATGAAGGAGCAGGACCCGCAGGGCGGACGGATCGTCAACAACGGCTCGATCTCGGCGCACGTGCCCCGCCCGCACGCCGTCGCCTACACCGCGACCAAGCACGCCGTCACCGGCCTGACCCGCGCCCTGTCGCTGGAGGGCCGCCCGTACCGGATCGCCTGCGGGCAGATCGACATCGGCAACGCGGCCACCGACATGACGGCGGCGATGGGCGCGGGGGTGCGGCAGGCGGACGGCCGGACCGCGCCCGAACCGACCATGGACGTCGCGGACGTGGCCCGGACGGTGCGTCACATGGCGGAACTGCCGCTGGAGGCGAACGTGCAGTTCGCCACCGTGATGGCCACCGCGATGCCGTACATCGGCCGGGGCTGAGGACGGGGCCGGGGCTGAGGACGGGGCCGGGCCGCGGGGGCCGGGCCCCTCACTCGTCGTGCGAGTGGCGGTAGCGCGGCCGCGGCCCGTCCGGGTCGAAGCGGTACACGCTGGTGGTGGGCCACTGCTCGCCGCGCGCCGGGTCGGGGAGTTCGGCGCGCAGCACCATCCGCAACGACGGCGGCGGCGCGCCGGGACGGACCCGCTTGCGGTGCCCGTCCCAGCGGCCGCCGCAGAGTTCGACGTCCAGGACGGGGTTGGGGGGCTGGAGGGTAGGGGTGGGGGTGGTGGTGCTCACCCGCCCGATGCTTCCAGCGCGGATGGAATCCCGGCTCCCCCGGAGCCGGGATTCCATCCGTTCGGGCGGTTTGACCGCCCGGGCCGTGACCTCCGGGCCACGGCCTCCGGCCCGGCCGGGCTCAGCTGCGCCAGGTGTCGTTCAGGACGACCTTGCCGGAGGCGGGGACGGTCGCGGTGCGGTTGGCGCCGCTCTCCCAGGTGACGTTCCCGGCGGCGTCCTTGCGGACGTACTTGTACTGGACGGCGGTGCCGGCGTTCAGCGCCACGTCCAGCTTCCAGACCGGGTAGGCGGCGGAGGACAGCGGCAGCGCCTTGGCGGTGTCCCAGCCGCCCAGCTCGGCCGCGTCGCCGACCACGTAGACGTTCTGGCCGACCACGGTGGTGGCGGTGACCGCGAAGGACGCGCCGGAACCGACCGACGGGGACGCGGACGCCGAGGGGGTGGCGGTGGCCGACGGCGAGGCGGTGGCACACGGGTCGCCGGAGCCGGTCGCGCCGCCCTTGACGGTGACGTTCCCGGTGCCCAGGGCGTAGTTGTTGCCGCCGTTGTTGTCCCAGGTGCCGTTGCCGTTGTTGAAGGTGGCGGCGAGGCCGGTGGCGGTGCCGAGGCTGACGGTCTTCTTCACCCAGCCGGTGCAGGCCGCCTCCATGGCCACGCCGGGCACGGTGGTCCAGGCACCGCCGGTGGGCGCGTAGTGCAGGTCGTAGGCCGACCAGTTCCTGTCGGTCGCGTAGAAGACGGTGGCGCTGTTGCCGCTGCCGGACGGCGAGGCCGAGGCCGACGGGGTCGGGGTCGGGCTCGCGGTGGAGCCGCCACCCGCGCCGACGTACAGGGCGACCGCGTCGCCCGCGCCGACGGTGGCGGTGAACCTGCCGTCCGAACCGACGGTGTAGGTCTGGCCGGTGCAGCCGCCGTTCACCGGGTCGCCGTGCTGGACGTCGCAGTAGGTGCCGGCCGGCAGCGAGGTCTGGAAAGTCTGGGTGATCGGGCCGGACTCCCGGTTGATCGCCACGTAGCCCTTGCTGCCGCGGCCGAAGCCGATCGCGTTGTTGCCGTTGGACCACCAGTTGGTCATGCCGGTGCCGGAGACCGCGTTGCGGAAGCCGACCATGTTGGCCACCTGGCGCCAGGCGTGGGTGCAGTTCCAGCCGTCCTGGTAGCAGGCGTCGACCGTGCCGCCGTTCGGCGGGCCGTCGTCGTTGCCGCCGAACGCGTAGCCGGAGTAGACGTTCGGCGAGCCGTACGGGTCGGCCAGCAGGAAGACGTTGGCCAGCGTGTAGGCGGAGCCGTACTTGTAGTTCAGGGTCGAGCCGTTGCGCTCGGTGTCCCAGTTGTCGACGAAGGTGCGGGCCTGGGCGGAGCCGAGCAGGCCGCTGCCCCAGCTCTGCAGGTCGGAGATCTTGCCGCCGTTGAAGGCGCTCTTCAGCCAGGTCGCCGAGCGGAACTCGTCGACGTCCCCGTTGCCGGTGTACTCGGAGGGCTGGACGGCCTCGCCCGCGCCGTAGATGACCTCCTGCACCCAGTACGCGTTCGGGTTGCTCACCTTGGACTTGATGGCGGCCAGGTCGCTCGCCGCGATGTGCTTGGCCGCGTCGATCCGGAAGCCGTCGACGCCCAGGGTCAGCAGGTCGTTCAGGTAGGCGGCGATGGTCTGCTGGACGTAGCCGGAGCCGGTGTTCAGGTCGGCGAGGCCGACCAGCTCGCAGTTCTGCACGTTGGAGCGGTCGCCGTAGTTGCTGATCGACGTCCGGCAGGAGTGGAAGTCCTGGTCCTGGTAGTAACCCGGGTAGGTGTACTTGGTGTAGGCGGTGCCGCCGGTGCCGGTGCCGCTGCCCGCGCTCATGTGGTTGACCACCGCGTCGGCGATCACCTTGACGCCCGCGGCGTGGCAGGTGTTGACCATGTTCCGGAACGAGGCGCGGTCGCCGAGCCGACCGGCGATCTGGTAGCTGACGGGCTGGTAGGAGGTCCACCACTGGGCGCCCTGGATGTGCTCCTGGGCCGGGGAGACCTCGACGAAGCCGTAGCCCTTGGGGCCGAGGGTGTCGGTGCACGCCTTGGCCACCGAGTCGAACCTCCACTCGAACAGGGTGGCGGTGACGTCCTTGCTGCTCGGCGGGGTGGCGGTGGCGGTGGGCGCGAGCGTGAGCCCGGCGCCGACCGAGAGGCCGAGCGCCGCGAGCGCGGTGGTGGCGGCGGCGAGCCGCCTTCTGCGGGCGGGGGCGGAGGTGGGCAAGGGAGCGCTCCTGGGGGAGGCCCGGACCGCGGACGCGGGTCGCGGAACGGGAGGCGGCAGGGTGGGGGGCCGCGACGGCCGGGGTGGCGCCGTCAGCGCGACGGGGGGAGGGTCGCTACTGCAAGGACGCTGCAAGATCGTTGAAACTTGCTGGAAACTTGCAGTGGCATGACCATAGGGTCCGCCCGGACGGCCGTCAAGGGAGGTCGCGGCCCGTTCCGGGGGAGAAAAACGGGCGCGCCGGCCCGCCGCTGACAGTTCGTCGACGGCGGACCGGCGCGCCCCGGGCTGCGGGGAGGTCAGCCCAGCTGCTGCTCGATCAGCTCGCAGGCGCGGGCGGTGCCGCCCTCGGCCTGCGCCCGCGCGCGCAGCTCGCGCGAGCGCGCCGCCACCCGCGAGTCCGCGAGCAGCCCGTCCAGCGCCGCCCGCAGGGCCCGCGGGGTGGCGTCCGCCGTGTCGATCCGGCGGGCCACGCCGAGCTCGACCAGCCGGTCGGCGTTCATGAACTGCTCGGCGGCCTGCGGCACCGCGATCATCGGCACCCCGGCGAGCAGGCCCTCCCCGCAGCCGCCCATCCCGGCGTGCGTGACGAAGGCGTCGGCCTGCGCCAGCACCGCCCGCTGCGGCACCCAGGGGTGCACCTCGACGCCGGGCGGGACCTCGCCCAGCTCCGCCGGGTCGGTGTGCCTGCCGATCTGCAGCACGAGGTGCCAACCGGGCCGGCCGCCGAAGGCCGCCAGGCAGGCGCGGTAGAACTCCGGCTGCCGGGTGAACGCCGAGCCCAGCGACACCAGCAGCACCTTCTCCGCCCCGGCCGGGCGCCGCCAGCTCCCCCGCTCGGCCCGCAGGTCGAAGCACGGGCCGACGAAGTCCACCGCCTCCCGGTCGACCCGGTCGGCGTGCGGCTGCATCGCCTCGGTGATCATCGCGATGGCCCGGGCCGGCCGCCCGGAGAAGTCGTCCACGTCGAGCGTGCGGGCGCCGCTGCCCGCCAGCCACTCGGCGAACCGGTCGAAGTAGGCCTCGGCGCCGGGCAGTTGCCGCAGCCCGGCGCCGATCTCCTGCTGGTAGCCGTCCCAGCCGACGATCGTCGGCGAGAGCTGCACGACCGGCCGCCGCTGCGCCTCGGCGAGCACCCGGGCCGCGTAGGCACCGATGTCGTACAGGTAGAGGTCGGCCGGGTCGGCGTCGTAGTGCGCCCGCAGCCGGGGCAGCATCGCGATCGCGTCCTCCAGGAAGACCCGCATGGCGCCGATCGCGTCCTCGGGCCAGTCCTGGTCGGCGACCGGGAGGGTGGAGGGGTACGGGACGAGCTCGGCGCCGGTGGGGGCGATCAGCTCGGCGACGGCGGGGTCGTTGGCGTACGTCACCCGGTGGCCGCGGGCGACGAGTGCGCGGATCACCTCCAGGCTCGGGCGGACGTGGCTGACGGCCGGGATGCCGATCATGGCGATGTGGGCGCGACGGGGCGCACGGGTCATGCGGGGAGCACCTGCTTCCGTTCTACGGGGGCGTGGACAACACACCGCGCCGCCGGGGCTCCGTCGTGGCGGAGCGCGGGCGGGCGGGACGCGTGGGCTCGGGGCGCTGCCCCGGCCGCGTCAGCCGTAGATCTGGCGGAAGGAGGACATGCCGGGACCCTAACCCGGAACCGGTCGGGCCGCACGCGAATTACCGCGCGCGCCCGACCTCGGGGCGCCGCAACACCCGCGGGAAGTAAGCGGATTGACGTACCGTCAGACCGCGTCCGGCCCGCGCTCGCCGGTGCGGACCCGGACGATGCCGTCCACCGGCACCACCCACACCTTGCCGTCGCCGATCTTCCCGGTCCGGGCGGCGGCCACGACGGCGTCGGTCACCCGGTCGGCGTCCTCGTCCTCCACCACCACCTCGATCCGGACCTTCGGCACCAGGTCGATCCGGTACTCCGCGCCCCGGTACACCTCGGTGTGGCCGTGCTGCCGTCCGTAGCCGCTGGCCTCGGTGACGGTCAGGCCGTGCACGCCGAGTTCCTGCAGCGCGGTCTTGACCTCGTCCAGCTTGAACGGCTTGACGACGGCGGTGATCAGCTTCATGCGGAGCGGGTCCTGTCGGAGGCGGGCGCACCGTGCTGGTGCACACTGGCGTGGGCGGTGGCGGAGCCGTGGCCCAGGACGCCGTGATCGTACGCGTTCTCGGCGTGCACGGCGAGGTCCAGGCCGGTGAGTTCGTGTTCCGGTGCGGCCCGGAAGCCCATCAGCCGGTCGATCGCCCGGCCGATGCCGTACGTCGCGCCGAACGCGTACCCGGCGACCACCAGCACCGCGACCAACTGCTTGCCGAGCTGGCCGAGCCCGCCGCCGTGCAGCAGCCCGGCGGGGCCGCCGGTCATCACGGCGGTGGCGAACACGCCGATCAGCAGGGTGCCCAGGACGCCGGCCACGAAGTGCACGCCGACCACGTCCAGCGAGTCGTCGTAGCCGAGGCGGAACTTCCAGCTGACGGCGTAGCAGCAGACCAGGCCGGCGGCCAGGCCGATGACCAGCGCGCCGAACAGGTCGACGCTGCCGCAGGAGGGGGTGATGGCGACCAGTCCGGCGACCGCGCCGGAGGCGGCGCCGAGGGTGGTGGCGTGGCCGTCGCGCTTCTTCTCGACCACCAGCCAGCCGAGCAGGCCCGCGCAGCCGGCCGCCTGGGTGTTGAGGACCGCGGCGGCGGCCAGCCCGTTGGCGCCCATCGCGGAGCCGCCGTTGAAGCCGAACCAGCCGAACCAGAGCAGTCCGGCGCCGAGCAGCACCAGCGGCAGGTTGTGCGGGCGCATGGCCTCCTTCTTGAAGCCCAGGCGCGGGCCGAGCAGCAGGGCCAGGGCGAGGCCGCTGGCGCCGCAGTTGACCTCGACGACGGTGCCGCCGGCGAAGTCGAGGGCGCCGAGGTGCTTGAGGATCCAGCCGTCGGGGGCGAACACCCAGTGCGCGACCGGCACGTAGACCAGCAGCGTCCACACGGCGGTGAAGGCGACCCAGGAGCCGAACCGGGCCCGGTCGGCGATGGCGCCGGAGATCAGCGCGGCGGTGATGATCGCGAAGGTCAGCTGGAAGGTGGCGAACAGCAGGGTGGGGACGTCGCCGGTGAGGTCGTGCGGGGCGATCCCGGCCATGCCGAGGTGGTCGAGGGAGCCGATCAGCCCCCAGCCGGAGTCCCGGCCGAAGGCCAGCGAGTAGCCCGCGAGCAGCCAGACCACGGTGACCACGGCGATCGACACGAAGCTCATCATGATCATGTTGAGCACGCTCTTGGTGCGCACCATGCCGCCGTAGAACAGCGCCAGGCCCGGCGTCATCAGCAGCACGAGCGCGGTGCAGGCCAGCAGCCAGGCGGTGTCGCCGCTGTCCAGGGTGGGTGGGGAGTCAGCGAGGAGCATGCGGGGAGTGTCGCCGGGCCGGATTTCGCGCCGCCGTCACCGGTGTTTCCACGGTGTTTCGTGTTGCCCGGGGGTTTCCGGGATCTCACCGTTCGGACACCCGGGAACCGGCGCGGCGGGCGGCGGCGGTGCGCCGGGACGCGCCGGGGCCCGGCAGCCGGTGTGGTGCGGCTGCCGGGCCCCGACGGTTCGGCCGTTCAGTGGGTTCGGCCGTTCAGGCCGTCAGTGGGTTCAGCCGGTCTGGACGGCGGTGTCGTCGATGACGAAGGAGGTCTGCAGCGAGGCGTCCTCGACGGCGTTGAACTTCACCGTGACGCTCTGGCCGGCGTAGGCCGACAGGTCGACGGTCTTCTGGGTGTAGCCGGTGGCCTTGTTGAGGTTGGAGTACGAGGCGACCGTGGTGCCGTTGACGGTGACGGTGAGCTTGTCGTAGGCGGTGGAGGTGGTGGTCTCCGCGGTGTCGATGTGCAGCCAGTAGCTCAGCGTGGCCTTGCAGCCGGCCGGGATGGTGACGGTCTGCGAGAGCGTGTCGGTGTGGGCGGAGCCGTAGCCGTCCAGCCAGGCCTTCCAGGAGCCGCCGTGCGCGGCCTGGGAGGAGGAGTTGTTGACGACGCCCGAGGTGGCGGTCCAGGGGCCGGCGGTGCCGGTCTCGAAGCCGGGGTTGCCGAGCAGCTGGGCCGGGGTGCAGCCGGTGCCGCCGCCGGAGGTGACGGTCCAGGTGAAGGAGGCGGTGCCGGTCTTGTTGGCGGCGTCCTTGGCGGTGACGGTCACGTTGTAGGTGCCGGCCGCGGTGGCGGTGCCGCTGATCACGCCGGTGGAGGCGTTGATCGACAGGCCGGTGGGCAGCCCGGTCGCCGAGTAGCTCAGCGGCGCGGTGCCCCCGGAGGCCGCGATCTGCAGGTTGACCGAACCGTTGACCGCCGTCGACTGGTTGCCCGGGCTGGTGACGGTCGGGCCGCCGGTGCTGGGCAGCGAGCCGACGTTGACGGCGGCCCAGGCGGTGGCGGTGGCGTTGTACTCGGCCGAGCCCGCGCCGTACAGGTCGGTGGCGGCGGAGAGCATGCCGGCCCGGGCGCTGGCGTAGTTGGTGGTGGAGGTCCAGTAGGTGGTCAGCGCCCGGTACCAGATGGCGGCGGCCTTGTCCCGGCCGATGCCGGTGACGGTGATGCCGTTGACCGTCGGCGAGTTGTAGCTGACGCCGTTGATGGTCTTGGCGCCGCTGCCCTCGGCCAGCAGGTAGAAGGCGTGGTTGCCGACGCCGGACGAGTAGTGGACGTCCTTGTTGCCGACGGTGGAGGACCAGCTGTCGGCCGAGGAGCCGTCCTTGGACGGCTTGTCCATGTAGCGCAGCGGCGTGCCGTCGCCGTTGATGTTGATCAGCTCGCCGATCAGGTAGTCCGGGTTGTCGGTGGGCAGGTTCGCGTAGAACTCGACCATGGTGCCGAACACGTCCGAGGTGGACTCGTTCAGGCCGCCGGACTCGCCGGAGTAGTTCAGACCGGCCGTGTTGGAGGTGACGCCGTGCGTCATCTCGTGGCCCGCGACGTCGAGTTCGGTCAGCGGGTGGGTGTTGCCCGAGCCGTCGCCGTAGGTCATGCAGAAGCAGCTGTCGTCCCAGAACGCGTTGACGTAGTTGCTGCCGTAGTGCACCCGGCTGTACGCGCCGACGCCGTCGTTGCGGATGCCGCTGCGGCCGAAGGTGTTCTTGTAGTAGTCCCAGGTCATCGCGACGCCGTAGTGGGCGTCGACGGCCGCGGACTCGCCGTTGGAGACGGTGCCGTTGCCCCAGGTGTCGGTGGACTTGGAGTACAGCGTGCCGTTGCCGCTGGTGCCGTTGGACAGGTTGGTGGTGTACATCCCGCCGCGGGTCGGGTCCTTGAGCTGGTAGTTGGAGCCCGACTGCGAGGTGCCGAGGGTGACGTTGCCGACGAAGACGCCGTTGCCGGTGCCGGTCTGCACGCCCTCCCACTTCTGGATCACGGCACCGCTGGTGGCGTCGGTGACCACGTGGAGCTTGCTCGGGGTGCCGTCCTCCTGGACGCCGGAGACCACGGTCTCCCAGGCGAGCCGCGGGTTGTTGTCGGCGGCCCAGACGACCAGCCGGGGCGCGGTGTCCAGGGCGGAGCCCGACTGCGCGGCCAGCGCGGCGGCCTGGCCCTTGGCGGCGGCCAGCTTGGGGGTGGTGGACAGGCCGTCCAGCGAGGCGGTGGAGGCCCGGTCGACGCTCTTGGTGGTGCCGTTGGCGGCCTGGTGGACGATCAGGTCGCCGCCGAGGACGGGGAGTCCGCCGTAGGTGCGCTCGTAGCGGAAGTGCTGGGTGCCGTCGGCGTCCTTGGAGGCGTCCTTGACCACCAGCTTCTCCTGGGAGCCCAGGCCCAGGCTCTGCGCGAACCCGGCGGAGCGGCTGCCCGCGTCGGAGACCAGCTGGGCGTGCCCGGCGGCGGCCTGCTGGGCGGCGACCTGACCGGTCGCCAGGGGAACGGACGGAGTGGCCTGGGCCACCGCCACGGGTATCGCGGTCACCAGCAGGGCGGTGGTGGCCGCCAGGGCGGCCATGCTCACGCGGGCATGCGTGGGGCGAGACATGCGGGACTCCTCTTTACCGACCGTCGCGGGGTCACGAGCGGTTGAGAGTGATCTGGCCGCGGTTGCGGCGCAGCGGGGGCCCCTGCCGCCGGTTCGCGGCGCGGGGTGCGGTGCACGTACGCGGTGCCGGGCACGTGGGGTGCGCGTGCCGGGCTGCGGGCGCCGGCGGCCTCGGGGAGGGCCCGGTCGGCGGGAGTTGGGGTTGCTTGTCGGTCCGCAGCCGGGGGAATCGTGGCAGCAAACACCCGGCGAATGACAGATGCATGCCATGGAATGACTGATTAACGACCGCCCCCGGGCCGCCCCGACGGCCCCTCATGGTCCGGCATGTGGGACGGCACCGGGAAGGTCCGTGCCGCGCCCCGTCGCGCGGCGTCGGTTTTCGGCCAACCCGGACAGGGGCCCCACCCGGAGGTGAGACCCCTGTTACCGCAGGGAAACCATCACTTCTGGACGAACACCGCCACCGTCCGGCCCGGCACCGTGAAGGTGCCCGAGGCCGGGTCGAAGGCTGCCTGCTTCACCACCGGGTCGTTGCCCTTCGCCTGCACCTCGTGCAGCGCCTGCCTGCTGCCGCGCAGGCCCGCCACGGTCTGGGTCTGCGCGGTCGGGGTGGCGTTGAAGACCACCGTGAGGCCCTTCTCGGCGCCCTTCAGCCCGCTGCCGTCCAGGTGCATGGTGATCACGCCCGGGTTCTCCCCCGCCGTGCCGGACAGCGGGAAGGACAGCCGGCGCTGCACCTCCGCCGTGCTGGCCAGCGCGAACAGCGGCGAGGACTGACGGATCTTCAGGAACTGCTGGTAGAGGGCGGTGCCGGCGCCCATCTCGTTGCAGCCCATCCGCAGCTTCGGGTCGGCCAGCAACTGCTTGTCGCGGGCCCACATCGACTGGTTGTCGGCCGCGAGCGGCAGGCCGCGGCCCCAGCCGTTGCCCTGCTTGCAGTCCCAGGAAATGGAGTTGAACCAGTCGCCGGAGTCGAAGGAGTTGGCGTCCAGCGACTTGGAGCGCAGCAGGTCGCTGCCGGCCTGGGCGAAGCCCGGGCCCTGGCTCAGCGCGGTCAGCGACAGGCCGAGCGCCTGCATCCGGGCCCGGTCGGCGGGCGAGGTGCCCTGCGGCAGCTTGAAGGCCAGCGCGTCGTACAGGTCAGCGTTGTCGTGCGCGTCCAGGTACTCCACCGCCTCGCCGGGGTTGGCCGCGTAGCCGGTCGGCGCGCCGTTGTAGTCGACGCCGCCGCCGGTGACCGGCTTGCCGCTGCTGTCGGTGAACCTGAACCCGGACAGGTTGCCGGTCAGGCCGACCTTGACCTGGTCCATCTGGTGCAGCAGCCGGGCCTTCTGCTGCTCGGGGGTGCCGTTGTCGGCCGAGCCGTTCGGGTCGGTGAACAGGCCGGAGGCGAAGCCCTGCTGCGGGGCCGAGGACAGCTCGTAGTTGCCGCCGCGCCCGGCGTCCCGGATCCGGTCGTTGAAGGTGGCGATGCCGGTCCCGGCCATGTTGGCCTGGGTGGCCTGGACGAACCGGGCGTCGTCGGCGACCGTCCCGAAGTTCCAGCCCTCGCCGTACAGGAAGACGTTCTTGCCGTCGACGCCGTCCTTCTGCGGGGTCAGCGCCCGCAGCGCCGACTGCACGTCCAGCATGGTCGACTTCGGGTCCAGGCCCATCAGGTCGAACCGGAAGCCGTCCACCCGGTACTGCTTGGCCCAGGTCACCACCGAGTCCACGACCAGCTTGTTCATCATGGCGTGCTCGGGCGCGGTGTCCGCGCAGCAGGAGTCGGTGGTGACCTTGCCGCTGTCGCTGAGCCGCTGGTAGTAGCCGGGGACGACCTTGTCGAGCACCGACTTGTCGTCCTGCCCGGCGGCCGCGGTGTGGTTGTACACCACGTCCAGCACCACCCGCAGGCCCGCCTCGTGCATCGCCTGCACCATCGCGCGGAACTCCTCCGTGCGCGCGGTGCCGTTCGGGTCGGTGGCGTACGAGCCCTCCGGCACGGTGTAGTGCAGCGGGTCGTAGCCCCAGTTGTAGGCGTCGTCGGCCTGCACGGCCGCCACGCACTCCTGCTGCTGGTCCGAGTCGGCGGCCAGCGCGGCCAGGTCGCAGGCCGGGAGCTTCTGGTCGGCCCGGTTCTCCCGGATGGTGGCGATGTCGAAGGTCGGCAGCAGGTGGACGGTGGTCACCCCGGCCTTGGCCAGGTCCTTCAGGTGCTGCATGCCCGCCGACCTGGACTGCGTGAACGCCAGGTAGGTGCCGCGCTCGTCGGCCGGCACGGTGCTGTCGGCGGACGAGAAGTCCCGCACGTGCAGCTCCTGGATCTGCTGCTTGACGGCCGGGATCGCCTCCGGGCTGCGGTGCTGGTCCCAGCCCTCGGGCTTGGTGGCGGCCGAGGACAGGTCGGCGACCAGGCTGCGCTTGGAGTCGGCGGCCAGCGCGGTCGAGTACGGGTCGGTGACCAGGTTGGTGACCGTCCTCTGGACGCTGGGCGCCCACACCTTCACCTGGTACAGGTAGTACTTCCCGTCCAGGTCCTTGGCGTCCCCGGTCAGCGACCAGACGCCGGACGCGTCGTCCCGCTTGAGCGGCACGGTCCTCGGGGTGCCGCCGCTCGCCCGGTCGAACAGCTGCACCGCCACGTCGGTGGCGGTCGGCGCCCACAGCGACAGCGTCACCTTGCGCCGGTCGCCCTTGTCCTTGCCGTGACCGTTGTCGCCGTGGCCGTCGTCGCCGTGGCCGTGGCCGTCGTCGCCCCGGCCCCGGTCGCCCGAGTAGACCGGGCCGAGCTGCGCGGAGGCCGCCTTGGCCGCGTACAGGTCGTCCAGCACCCCGGGGGTCTGCACGCCGGTGGCGGCCAGCGCGGCGCCGTTCGGCAGGTGCTCGGTGAACACCAGCTGGGCGCGCAGCGCGGCGGTGGTCCGGCCGGCGTCGCGCGGGTCGACGGTGAACGCCCGGTACCCGGCCAGGTGCGGGAACTTCGCCTTCTGCGCGTCGGTGAGGCCGGCCGCCGGGTTGAGCCGGATCCAGTGGCCCGGCTTGGACAGCACGCCCTTGTCGACGCTCAGCCCGCCCTCGGGGTCGTAGATCAGCTGGGCGCTGGTGCCGCCCTTCAACTGGGCGTCCGCCGCACCGTAGTCGGCGGGCACCACGACGGTCCTGGCGTCGATCCACTGGGCCTTGGCCGAGCCCAGGTCGAGCTGCGAGGAGGTGCCGGCGCTCTGCGGCAGCAGGTGGCCCTCCTGCCCGCCGATGATCCAGATCTCCCGGCCGGAGGTGGCGAAGTCCAGCGACTGGTCCTGCGGGAGGTCCTTGTCGCCGCCGTTGTGGATGATGTAGCTGAGGCTGGTCGCGCCCTCGGCCAGCGGCACCTCGAAGACCGCGCCGAACGCGTCCTGCCGGGCGGGCATCAGCGGGTTGCCCCAGTCGGTGGGGGTGGCCGCACCGGTCCAGTCGTGCAGGCCCCAGCCGGTGTAGTCGCCGTCGGCCCGCCGGTAGTGGATGACCGCCCTGCCCGCCGGCACCGGCTGCGCCCCGTCCGGGTTCGCGGTGCGGACGGTGGCGTCGCCCTCCTTGATCCACACCTCGCCGGTGGCCGAGACGTCGATGTGCCGGTCCTGGTCGACGTCCTTGGTGCCGCCCTTCTCCACCACGAACCCGACGTCGGACGCCCCGCCCTTGAGCTTCACGTACGCGAACGCGCCGTAGGCGTCCCGCCCGACGAAGCCGTGGCCCTCCGGCCAGGTGGTCGCCTCGCCGTCGGCGATGTCGCCCCAGGTGTACAGGTTCCAGCCGTCGTAGTTCCCGTCCTCGCGCTGGTAGTGCACCACCGCGTACTCGCGGGTGACCGCGCTCGGCGCGGGCGTCGGGGCCTGCTGCCCGGTGGTGAACTGCCCGGTGGCGGAGGCCAGTCGGCCCGCCGAGTCCTGGACGACGGCCTTGAACCGGACGACCGTGCCGGGCGCGACGCCGTCGAGGTTCTGCGTCACCTTGAAGGTGACGTGGCCGGCGGGGCCGGACGTGCCGTTGTCGGCGGTGCCGAGCGTCTGCCAGGCCCCGTTCCCGACCTGCGCGGCGAAGGTGACCCGGTTGAACCCGCCGCCGGGCACGTCCGCGCCCAGCGTGACCGTCCCGTACGAACCGTTGTCGGGGGCGCTGACGGTGACCGACGGACCGGTGGCGGGCTTGGCCAGCTTGTGCGCGGCCTTCAGCACCAGCGAGGACATCGCGGGCACGGTGAGCGTCACCCTGCCGTCGGCGCCGCTGGTGACCCTGCCCCGGAAGCCGTACAGGCCGTCGAAGTCCATGCCCGCGGAGAAGGTGTCCAGCGTGACGGTCTTCGCCTCGGCCGCGTTGTTGACCGCCGCCAGGTACTCGACCTGCTCCTTGGCGTCGATCCGGGAGAACGCGTACACGCCCGGCCCGTCCGCCGCGTACCGCTCGACCTGCGCGCCGTCGGCCAGCGCCGGGTTGTCCTTGCGCAGCTTCGCCAGGCCCGCGATGCCCCGGTAGAGCGCGCCGTCCTCGCCGTAGCGGTCCTTGGAGCCGGAGGCGCCGCCGATCACGGTGTCGGTGTTGTACGAGGGGGTCCTGGAGGCGAACATGTCCTGCCGGGCGTCCTTGTCGCCGCCCGCGCCGGTGAAGCCCTGCTCGTCGCCGTAGTAGACCACCGGCTGGCCGCGGGTGAGGAACTGCAGCTCGTTGGCGAGCCGGTCCTTGGCCAGCAGCGCGTCGCCCGGGGCGCCCGGGTTGTCGCTCTGCAGGAAGGAGCCGAACCGGCCCATGTCGTGGTTGCCGAGGAAGGTCGGCAGCTCGTAGGCGTCGGTGTCGGCCGTGGTGTAGCGGTAGTCCTGCGCGTACAGCTCGCTGAGCGCCTTGGCCGAGCCGTTCTGCGAGACGTACTTCCGGGCCGCCTCCTGGAAGGCGAAGTCCAGGGTGGCCTGGAGCTTGCCCTGGGTGACGTACGGGGAGGTGACCGCCGGGTCGCCCGAGTACACCTCGCCGAACATGAAGAACTTCTTGTTGCCCTGCCGGGCGGCGAACTGCTTCAGCGCGGGCGCCCACTGCTCCCAGAACGCCAGGTTGACGTGCTTGACGGTGTCGATCCGGAAGCCGTCGACGCCGGTCTCGGCGACCCACTGCTGGTAGATCTTCTCCATCCCGGCGACGACCTTCGGGTTCTGGGTGTCCAGGTCGTCCAGGCCGGAGAAGTCGCCCTCGGTCGCGGACTCGCCGACGAAGGTCGAGTTGCCGCGGTTGTGGTAGAGCGCGGGGTCGTTCAGCCAGGACGGGGTCTTCGCGGTGGCGCCCGCCTTGTCGCGGAAGACCGGGGTGTAGGGGAAGGAGTCCTTGCCGGTGCTCGGCCACTGCGCCCGGGCGTCGGCGATCGCGGTCTCGTCGACCGGGTTGCCGTCCGCGTCGAGGGTCGGGTAGGCGCCCTCGGAGCGGTAGTCGTAGCTCTTCTCCGCGTAGTCGATGACGTCCGCGGTGTGGTTGGTGATGACGTCGAAGAAGACCTTGATGCCGCGCCGGTGCGCCTTGTCGATCAGCTCCTTGAGCTGGGCGTTGGTGCCGAAGTGCGGGTCGACCTGGGTGAAGTCGGTGATCCAGTAGCCGTGGTAGCCGGCCGAGGTGTCCGCCCCGGCGCCCTGTACGGGCCGGTTCTTGAAGATCGGCGCCATCCAGATCGCGGTGGTGCCCAGGTCCTGGATGTAGTCGAGCTTGTCGATCAGGCCCTTGAGGTCACCGCCGTGGTAGAAGCCCTTGTCGGCCGGGTCGAGGCCGTTGTCCAGCCGGCCGCCGGTGATGCCGCCGGTGTCGTTGCCGGTGCTGCCGTTGGCGAAGCGGTCCGGCAGCACGAAGTAGAACTGCTCGCGGGTCAGGTCGTGCCGGGCCGCGGTGGCCGCCAGGTCCCGGTCGGACGGCGGGGCGGGCGGGGTGGACGCGGCCGCGGCCAGCGGGGCGGCGCCCAGGGTGGCGGCGATCAGCGAGGTCGCGACCAGGACGGCGGCCCGTCCGGGACGGCGGTACGGGGTGGTGCGGCGCTGGGGGCGGAACGGGGCGTCGGCCACGGCAGGGCTCTCCCTCGGGGGCGCTCGGGCAAGGGTGGGTGGCGTGGAACCTAGCGCTCTGCAAGATGTTTCAGCAAGATGCGAAAGGTGTTTCGGCCCGGAGTCGTACCGAGTCGTGACCTGAGCCCCGCCGCCCCCGCCACCGGCGTCCGTACCCGAACCAGACCCCGGTTCGACCCCTGGTAACCCGCGCGCCACAATGGACCGCATGCGCCTCGAAAACCGATCGACCCCTACCCCCGTAGGGGGACAGTCGGTGAAGAATCCCCGACCAGAGGATGAGCAAGCGGCCACACCTGGTCTGGCAGACTTCTCCCCCATGGGGGAACCGACCGAGATCCAGACAGCCGGCGCCGAACGCGCCGACCGGACCACGCACACCGGTTCCGACCCGGGCCCGGACCACACCGCCCGCACGCCCGGCGGAGCCACCCGCGTCGCCCAGTCACCCGCCGCCGCCGTCCGCAGCCGCCTGCGCGAGCAGCGCCGCACGCCGCGCCGTCCGCGCCTGATCTTCGAACTCGGCCTGATCGGCCTCAGTTACTGGCTGTACTCGCTGGTCCGCAACGCGGTCCCCGAGCAGCGCGAGATCGCCCAGAAGCACGCCGGCTGGGTCTGGCACCTGGAACACACCCTCGGCATCGCCGTCGAGCGCTCGGTCAACCACGGCGTCAACTCGGTGACCTGGCTCATCGTCGGGATGAACTACTACTACGCCACCCTGCACTTCATCATCACCATCGGCGTGCTGGTCTGGCTCTACCGCTCCCACCCCGGCCGCTACGCCGCCTCCCGGACGGTGCTGTTCATCACCACCGGCATCGCCCTGGTCGGCTTCTACTGCTTCCCGCTGGCCCCGCCCCGCCTGATGACCGACGGCGGCTTCATCGACACCGTCAGCGTGCACCACACCTGGGGCTCGCTGGCCTCCGGCGCCGGGGCGACGGTCTCCAACCAGTTCGCCGCGATGCCCTCGATGCACATCGGCTGGTCCACCTGGTGCGGCCTGACCATCTTCTTCCTGGCCCGCCGCAGCTGGGTCCGGCTGCTCGGCCTCGCCTACCCCGTGGTGACCCTCAGTGTCATCGTCTCCACCGCCAACCACTTCTGGCTGGACGCGGTCGGCGGCCTGGTCTGCCTGGCCGTCGGCTTCCTCGCCGCCCGCCTGATCTACCACACCTGGGTCTACCACCTGCCCCGGCGGCCCGGCGACCCGACCGACCGGGAGCTCACCGTCCCCGCCCAGTGGGACACCAAGGTCAGCGCGTAGCGCGAGCGCCCGGGGAACGCACCACCGGGGGCGCGGGGAACCGCGCCCCCGGTTTTTTCGTGCCTGCGCTACTCCGAGCCGTAGAACAGCCGCTCCACCACCCGGCGCGCGCGCCGCGTCGTCCGCCGGTACTCGTCCACCAGCTCCCCCGAGTGCCCCACCCCGTACCCCAGGTAGCGCGCCACCCCCGCCAGCTCCCGCGCGTCGCCGGGGAAGCTGTCGCCGGCCCGGCCGCGCACCAGCATCACCGCGGCCCGCACCCGGGAGGCCAGCACCCAGGCCGCGTCCAGCACCTCCGCGTCCTCCCTCTCGACCAGCCCGGCCGCCGTCGCGGCGGCCAGCGCCGCCCGGGTGCGGGTGGTGCGCAGCTCCGGCAGCTCGTGGCCGTGCTGCAACTGCAGCAGCTGCACCGTCCACTCGACGTCCGCCAGGCCGCCGCGGCCGATCTTGGTGTGGGTGGTGGGGTCGGCGCCGCGCGGCAGCCGCTCGGACTCGATCCGGGCCTTGATCCGGCGGATCTCCACCAGGTCCCGGTCGGGGACGCCGGCGCCGGGGTAGCGCAGCGGGTCGATCAGGCCGCGGAAGCGCGCGCCCAGCTCCTCGTCGCCCGCCATCGGCTCGGCCCGCAGCAGCGCCTGGCTCTCCCAGGCGTGCGACCAGCGCGCGTAGTAGGCCGCGTACGAGCTGAGGGTGCGCACCAGCGGGCCGTTGCGGCCCTCGGGCCGCAGGTCCGCGTCGACCAGCAGCGGGGGCTCCACGGAGGGCGCGGCCAGCAGCGTGCGCAGCTCGCCGACCACCTCGCGGGCGGCCCGCGCCGCGTCCTCGTCGAGCGCGCCGAGCCGCGGCTCGTGGACGAACAGCACGTCCGCGTCGGAGCCGTAGCCGAGTTCGTGGCCGCCGAACCGGCCCATCGCGATGATCGCGATCCGGGTGGGCAGTTCGCCGTTGCGGGCCTCCCAGCCGTTGGCCGCGGCGCGCAGCGCGCCCTGCAGGGTGGCCGCGGTGATCGAGGTGAGCGCCTCCCCGGCCAGGTCGAGGGCGCGGGCCGGGTCCTCGTCGAGCCGGCCGAGCACGTCGGCGGCGGCGGTGCGGAACAGCTCGCGGCGCCGGACCGCCCGGACGGCCGCCACCGCCGCGGCCGGGTCGCCGGCCCGGCCGACGGCGGCCAGCACCTCCGACTCCAGGGCGGCCCGGCCGCGCGGGACGAGGCCGCCCGCGTCGCCGAGCATGGCGACCGCCTCGGGGGCGCGCAGCAGCAGGTCGGGCGCCAGCCGCCCGGCGGACAGCACCCGGGCGAGCTGTTCGGCGGCGGCGCCCTCGTCGCGCAGCAGCCGCAGGTACCAGGGGGTGCGGCCGAGCGCGTCGGAGACCTGCCGGAAGTTGAGCAGCCCGGCGTCCGGGTCGGCGGAGTCGGCGAACCAGCCGAGCAGCACCGGCAGCAGGGTGCGCTGGATCGCGGCCTTGCGGCTGACGCCGGAGGCGAGCGCGGAGATGTGCCGCAGCGCGGCGGCCGGGTCGGCGTACCCGAGGGCGGCCAGGCGCTGCTTGGCGGCCTCGGTGCTGAGCCCGGCGGTGCCGGAGCCGGTGACCCGCAGTTCGGCGACCGGCAGTTCGGCGACGGCGTCCAGCAGCGGCCGGTAGAACAGCCGCTCGTGCAGCCGCCGCACCTCCACCGCGTGCCGCCGCCACTCGCGCTGCAGCGCCGCGACCGGGTCGTCCCGGCTCTCGCCCCGGATCAGCGGGGCCATGGTGCGGGCCAGTCGGCGCAGGTCGGCCGGGTCGGTGGGCATCAGGTGGGTGCGGCGCAGCCGTTGCAGCTGGATGCGGTGCTCCAGGGTGCGCAGGAAGCGGTAGGCGGTGTCCAGCGAGGCGGCGTCGGCCCGCCCGACGTAGCCGCCGGCGCTGAGCGCGGCCAGCGCCTCCAGGGTGTTGCCGCTCCTGAGCGTCTCGTCGGTGCGCCCGTGGACGAGTTGCAGCAGCTGGACGGCGAACTCGACGTCGCGCAGGCCGCCGGGGCCGAGCTTCAGCTGCCGGTCGACCTCGCCGGCCGGGATGGCGTCGACCACCCGGCGGCGCATCTGCTGGACGTCGGTGACGAAGTTCTCCCGGGCGGCGGCCTGCCACACCAGCGGGGCGATGGCCTCGGCGTAGGCGCGGCCGAGTTCGGCGTCGCCGGCGATCGGGCGGGCCTTCAGCAGGGCCTGGAACTCCCAGGTCTTGGCCCAGCGCTGGTAGTAGGCGAGGTGGCTGGCCAGGGTGCGCACCAGCGGACCGTTGCGGCCCTCGGGGCGCAGGTTGGCGTCCACCGGCCAGATGGTGCCCTCGCCGGTGGTGTCCGAGCACAGCCGCATGGCGTGCGCGGCGAGCCGGGTGGCGGCCTGCACCGCCCGCTGCTCCTCGACGCCCTCGCGCGCCTCCGCGACGAAGATCACGTCCACGTCGGAGACGTAGTTGAGCTCGCGGCCGCCGCACTTGCCCATGCCGATGACGGCGAGCCGGCAGGCGGCCGCGGCCTCCGGGTCCTGTTCGGCGGCGATGTCCAGGGCGGTCTGCAGGGTGGCGCCGGCCAGGTCGGCGAGCTCGGCGGCGGCCTGCGGCAGGTCGGTGGTGCCGGAGAGGTCGCGGGCGGCGATGGCGAGCAGGCAGCGCCGGTAGGCGGCGCGCAGCGCGTCGGCCCGGTCGCCCCCGTCCGGCGACCACACCCGGCGGGTGAGTTCGCCGAGGAAGTCGCTCCGTCCGGGGTGGATGTCGCGCAGCTCGAAGGAGACCAGGGCGTGCCAGTCGCGGGGGTGCCGGGCCAGGTGGTCGCAGAGCGCGGTGGACGCGCCGAGGACGCCGAGCAGCCGGTCGCGCAGCGGCTTGGAGGTGGTCAGGGTGTCGCGCAGGGTGTGCCGCTCGTGCGGGTCGAGCGCCTCCAGCAGCCGGGCCAGGCCGAACAGCGCCTGGTCCGGGTCGGCGGCGGCGCCCAGTGCGTCCAGCAGCACCGGGTCGGCGGCGAGGCCCTGCAGCGCCGGTTCGCCGAGCAGCCGCACCGCCTGGTCGGGGTCGGAGAAGCCCCGCCGCACCAGTCGGGTCTCCAGCCGGCTGATCCGGCTCCCGGCCCGTTCCTCCACCGTCGTCCCGCCTCCCGTACCCGATCGCTGCCCGGAGGACCCGCACCCCGTCCGAGGAGTCCGCTCCCTGCCCGAAGGGTACGTTCCCACCCGCCCCGCACGCGCCCCGTGACGCACCGTCGGCCGGGCCCCGTCCCCCGCGCCCGCCCGTGACACCCCCGCCGCCCGGCTCGCGCGCCCGCCCGTGACACCCCCGCCGCCCGGCTCGTTGGCCACGGGGTGACCCCCTTCCTCCGGCCCTCCTCCCTCCCTTCCCCTCCGCTCCCTTCCGCCCTCCCCGCCCGGCTGCCCTCGCTCACCGGGCTGCGCTTCCTGGCCGCGCTGCTGGTGGTCTGCTACCACCTGTCCCGCCAGGTCGGCACCCTCCCGGTGCTCAGCCCCCTCGCCTGGTACGGGCGTTCGGGCGTGACGTTCTTCTTCGTGCTGTCCGGTTTCGTGCTCGCCTGGACGTACGCGGACGCCGCCGTCCCGGCCCGCCGCTTCTACCGCCGCCGCCTGGCCCGGATCTGGCCGCTGCACGCCCTGACCACCGGCGCCTCGCTCGCCGTGTACGCCGCGCTCGGCGCGGCCGTGCCGGTCACCGCCGCGCTGTGGTCGCTGCCGCTGCTGCACCCGTGGGGGCGGAGCACCGTGATGGGCGGCAACCCGGCCGGCTGGTCGCTCGGCGACGAGGGCTGGTTCTACCTGCTGTTCCCCCTCCTGCTGCGCCTGCGCCCGGGGCTGCGCACCGCCGCGCTGTGCTGCGCGAGCGGCCCGCTGCTGTGGCTGGCCGGCTCGGCCGTCGCCGACCCGTCCCTGCGCAGCTGGCTGCTGGACTACCTGCCGCTCAGCCGCACCCCGCAGTTCCTGCTCGGCGTCGCCCTCGCCCTGGCCCTCCGCCACGGCCGGCTGCCCGTCCTGCCGCTGCTCCCCACCGCCCTCGCGGTCGCGGCCTTCCACCTCGCCCTGGTCCCCTGGCACCACGCCGTCCCCGACCCGGCCTGGCACAGCCCCTACATCGCCTCCCAGCTCCTCTCCGCCCCGCTGTTCGCCGCCCTGATCACCGCCGCCGCCCAGGCCGACCTGCACCGCCCCGGCGGCCCGCTCACCCGCCGCCCCTGGCTGCTGCTCGGCGACTGGTCCTTCGCCTGGTACCTGGTCCACGAGATCACCTTCCGCCCCTGGCTCCACCACCACGGCCACCCCTCCCCCGGCCTCCCCACCGCCGCCACCTGGCTCCTGCTGGCCACCGCCTCCCTCGCCCTGGCCGCCGCCCTCCACCACCTCGTCGAACAACCCCTGGAACGCCTCCTCCGCGACCGCCCGGCCCCCGCCAGGCCCCGCCGTCCTCCACCACCGCGCACCCGCACCCGCACCCGCAGCGCAGCCGCGGACGGTGACCGCACCCGCCCGCGACCGCACTCGCCCGGTCCGTCCTACACCCGCCGCCAGGGCTCCGCGAACACCGTGTAGAAGTGCGGCAGGCTGTCCTCGGGCCCGTTCTCCAGCCGCCGGAACACCTTCCCGATCGGGTTGCACACCTGCCCGCTCGGCAGCGCCACCACCAGCGGGAAGCCGAACGCCGCGACGTCCTCCCCGGCCACCGGCCGCCAGGCGGCGCCGCCCTGCCGGACCATCACCTCACCGACGTAGCAGCCGAACCCGAACAGCGTCTCGCCGAGCTGGGCACTGACGATCCCGTTCGCCCGGAAGTCCTCGATGATCCCGTCCACCACCGCCAGACTCCGCACCGAGTAGTCCAGTTCGGCCCCGCTCACCTGCGCCGCCGACACCACGATGTCCGCCGCGAACCTCCCGGCGTTCACCGCCTCCGGCGCGTACCGCAACCGCAACTCCATCTGCCCTCCCGGCCCGTGACGATCGACAGGGTTCCGCTTCCCCCCGCCCCACCCCCGTACACGGCCCGCCCCGAAAACGGCCGGGCCCCGCCCCGAGCACGCGGCTCGGAGCGGGGCCGGACGGGCCGTCGCCGTACTCACAGCACCTGGAGCACCTTGCGCAGCTCGAACGGGGTGACCTCGGAGCGGTACTCCTCCCACTCCTGGCGCTTGTTGCGCAGGAAGAAGTCGAAGACGTGCTCGCCCAGGGTCTCGGCGACGAGTTCGCTGCGCTGCATGAGGTCGATGGCCTCGCCGAGGTTCTGCGGCATGGGCTGGATGCCGAGGGCGCGGCGCTCGGCGTCGGTGAGGGCCCAGACGTCGTCGTCGGCGCCCGGGGGGAGTTCGAGGTTGTCCTCGATGCCCTTGAGGCCGGCGGCGAGGGTGACGGCGTAGGCGAGGTAGGGGTTGCAGCCGGTGTCGAGGGAGCGGACCTCGATGCGGGTGGAGCCCTGCTTGCCGGGCTTGTACATGGGGACGCGGATCAGGGCGGAGCGGTTGTTGTGGCCCCAGCAGATGTAGGAGGGGGCCTCGCCGCCGGCGCCGGCGGTGCGCTGGGAGCCGCCCCAGATGCGCTTGTAGGAGTTGACCCACTGGTTGGTGACGGCGGCGGTCTCGGCGGCGTACTTGAGCAGGCCGGCGATGAAGGAGCGGCCGACCTTGGAGAGCTGGTACTCGGCGCCGGACTCGTGGAAGGCGTTGCGGTCGCCCTCGAAGAGGGAGACGTGGGTGTGCATGCCGGAGCCGGGGTGGTTGGAGAACGGCTTGGGCATGAAGCTGGCGTGGACGCCCTGTTCGAGGGCGACCTCCTTCATGACCAGGCGGAAGGTCATGATGTTGTCGGCGGTGGAGAGCGCGTCGGCGTAGCGCAGGTCGATCTCCTGCTGGCCGGGGGCGCCCTCGTGGTGGCTGAACTCGACCGAGATGCCCATGGATTCGAGCATGGTGATGGCCTGGCGGCGGAAGTCGTGGCCGATGCCGCGCGGGGTGTGGTCGAAGTAGCCGGACTGGTCGGCGGGGGTCGGCGCGGTGCCGTCGCCGGGGAGGTCCTTGAGGAGGAAGAACTCGATCTCGGGGTGGGTGTAGAAGGTGAAGCCGAGGTTGGAGGCCTTCTCCAGGGTGCGCTTGAGGACGTAGCGCGGGTCCGCGTAGGAGGGCGAGCCGTCGGGCATCAGGATGTCGCAGAACATCCGGGCGGTTCCGGGGTTCTCGGAGCGCCACGGCAGTATCTGGAAGGTGGTCGGGTCCGGCTTCGCGATCATGTCGGACTCGTAGACCCGGGCGAAGCCCTCGATCGCCGAGCCGTCGAAGCCGATGCCCTCCTCGAAGGCCTGTTCCAGTTCCGCCGGAGCGACCGCCACGGACTTGAGGAACCCGAGCACGTCGGTGAACCACAGTCGGACGAACCGGATGTCACGCTCTTCGAGCGTGCGAAGCACGAACTCCTGCTGCTTGCCCATGGGGAAAGTCTCACCTCTGCTCTTTACGCCCGTGTTACGCCGCCCGCACCGGCCGGCCCGGACCGGCGAAGACCTCGCACGGACCGCGTCGTCCCCCATCATGGCGGATCATCGCCCGCTTGCCGATCCCTGGCGGATCCGGGGGAGCGGCCCGGGGCGGCGTCCGGGGTCCGCGGGGTGACGTCCGAGCACGGAAGCGGCCGCAAGAGGGTGGAAAAGGGGTGAATCCGGGCGCCGGACCCACCGCCCGGGGGGCACCCCCGCGACATAGCGTCAGTTAGACGATTACACTCGTGGGCATGCCGAATCTGCGTCTCGCCCTGTGCCAGATCGACCCCTGGGTCGGTGACCTCGCCCGCAACAGCGAGGAGGTGCTGCGCTGGTCGAAGCGGGCCGCCGAGTCCGGCGCCGACCTGATCGCCTTCCCGGAGATGGTGCTGACCGGGTACCCGGTGGAGGACCTGGCCTTCCGGGGCTCGTTCGTCGAGGGCTCGCGCGCCGCGCTGGTCGACCTGGCGGCGAAGCTGGCCGCCGAGGGCCTGGGCGACACCCCGGTGGTGGTCGGCTACCTGGGCCGCGGCGAGCCGGGCACCCGGTACGCCGGCCGCCCGCAGAACTGCGCGGCGGTGCTGCGCGGCGGCGAGGTGGTGACCAGGTTCGCCAAGCACTTCCTGCCGAACTACGGCGTGTTCGACGAGTACCGCTACTTCGTGCCGGGCGACCAGCTGACGGTGCTGCGGCTGCACGGCGTGGACGTCGCGCTGGCGATCTGCGAGGACATCTGGCAGGAGGGCGGCCGGGTCGCCGCCACCGGCCAGGCGGCCGCGGGCCTGCTGCTGTCGCTGAACGGTTCGCCGTACGAGCGCGACAAGGACGACGTCCGGCTGGAGCTGGTCCGGCGCCGGGCCGCCGAGGCGGGCTGCCCGCTGGTGTACCTGAACATGGTCGGCGCGCAGGACGAGCTGGTCTTCGACGGCGAGTCGATGGTGGTCACCGAGGGCGGCGAACTGCTGGCCCGCGGGCCGCAGTTCGAGGAGGCGCTGCTGGTCGTCGACCTGGACCTGCCGGCCGCGAACGAGGACGGCCTGCCGGACGGCACGGTGCTCGCCGACGGCCTGCGGCTGACCCGGGTCGACCTGGGCGGCGCGCCGAAGGAGCGGCCCGCCGCACCGCTCGACCCGGAGGTCGCCGAGCGGCTGGACGACGAGGCCGAGGTGTACGCGGCACTGGTCGAGGGCACCCGGGCGTACGTCCGCAAGAACGGAATGCGCTCGGTGCTGATCGGCCTGTCCGGCGGCATCGACTCGGCGCTGGTCGCGGCGATCGCGGTGGACGCGATCGGCGCGGAGAACGTGTACGGCGTCTCGATGCCCTCGCGCTACTCCTCGCAGCACTCCCGGGACGACGCCGCCGAGCTGGCCCGCCGCACCGGCCTGCACTTCCGCACGGTGTCGATCGCCCCGATGTTCGACGCCTACCTGGGCGCCACCGAGCTGACCGGCCTGGCCGAGGAGAACCTGCAGTCCCGGCTGCGCGGCACGCTGCTGATGGCGATCTCCAACCAGGAGGGGCAGATCGTCCTGGCGCCGGGCAACAAGAGCGAGCTGGCGGTCGGCTACTCGACGCTGTACGGCGACTCGGTGGGCGCGTACGGGCCGATCAAGGACGTGTACAAGACGCTGGTCTTCCGGCTGGCGCGCTGGCGCAACGCACAGGCCGAGGCGCGCGGCGAGGTGCCGCCGATCCCGGAGAACACCATCTCCAAGCCGCCGTCGGCGGAACTGCGGCCGGACCAGAAGGACACCGACTCGCTGCCCGACTACGACCTGCTGGACGCCGTCCTGACCAGGTACGTGGAGGGCGACGAGGGCCGGGACGCGATCGTCGCCGCCGGGTACCCGGCCGAGGTGGTGGACCGGGTGGTGCGGCTGGTGGACACCGCCGAGTACAAGCGGCGGCAGTACCCGCCGGGCCCGAAGGTCTCGCCGAAGAACTTCGGCCGCGACCGCCGGCTGCCCATCACCAACCGCTGGCGGCAGGGCTGAGCGGGGCGCGGGCGCCCCGCGGGGAGCCCGCGGGGCGCGGCTGACAGCGGGGGCGCGAAGGGTTAGGGTGAGCGCCGCAGCGCGCGCCCGTGACACGCCCGGCGCGCCCGGACCGAGGAGGTGGGAGAGATCACCGTGCAGGTCGTCGAGGTGCTCCCCCGCCGCCGGGCCGCGGCCTGACCGGCCGGGGAGCCCGCCAGGCTCTCCGAGAGGTCCCCGTTGTCACTTCCCCCTTCCCCGCTGATCGACCGGCTGGTCGACCGGCTGCGCGCGGCCGGGTGCGTCTTCGCCGAGGACGAGGCCCGGCTGCTGCTGGCCGCGGCCGACGGCCCCGCCCGGCTCGACGAGATGGTCGGGCTCCGCTGCGCCGGGCACCCGCTGGAGCAGGTGGTGGGTTTCGCCGAGTTCGCCGGGGTGCGGGTCGCGCTCGCCCCCGGGGTGTTCGTGCCGCGCCGACGCAGCGAGTTCCTGGTCGAGCGGGCGGCCGCGCTGGGCGGCCCCGGCGCGGTGCTGCTCGACCTGTGCTGCGGCTCCGGCGCGATCGGCGCGGCGCTGGCCGCCCGGCTCGGCCCCGGCGTCGAACTGCACGCCGCGGACGTCGACCCGGCGGCGGTGGCCTGCGCCCGCCGCAACCTGGCGCCGTACGGCGGGCTGGTCCACCTGGGCGACCTGGACGCCCCGCTGCCGCGCACCCTGCTCGGCCGGGTCGACCTGCTGGTGGTCAACGCCCCGTACGTGCCGACCGGCGAGATCCCGCTGCTGCCCCCGGAGGCCCGCGACCACGAGCCCGCCGCGGCGCTGGACGGCGGGCGGACGGCCTGGCGGTGCAGCGCCGGGTCGCGGCGGCCGCGCCGCGCTGGCTGGCGCCCGGCGGCCGCCTGCTGATCGAGACCAGCGGGCGGCAGGCCCCGGCGACGGCCGCGCTGCTGGCCGCCCGGGGGCTGGCGGTGCGCACCGCGCAGGACGCGGAGCGGGACGCCACCGTGGTGGTCGGCCGGAGGCGTCAGTAGCGGTAGTCGGCGGCCACCGCGAGGTGGTCGCTGGCGTCGGCCGGGAGGGTGCGGGAGTCGGTGGGGACCAGGCCGCCCTTGCTGAGGATCTGGTCGATCCGGGCGGTCGGGAAGGAGGCCGGCCAGGAGAAGCCGAAGCCGTCGCCGACCGCGCCCTGGGCGGAGCGCATCTGCGAGGTGATCGGGGCCAGGCTGCGGTCGTTCATGGTGCCGTTGAGGTCGCCGAGCAGCAGCACCCGGCCCAGCGGCTCGCGCTCGATCGCGTCGCCGAGGGCCTGCGCGCTGACGTCGCGCCGACCGGCCGTGAAGCCGCTGTCGAACTTGACCCGCACCGAGGGCAGGTGCGCGACGTACACCGCGAGCGGGCCCCGGGGGGTGGTGACCCGGGCGCGGAAGGCCCTGGTCCAGCCCATCTTGATGTCGACCACGGACACGCCGTCGATCGGGTAGCTGGACCACAGGCCGACGGTGCCCTCCACCACGTGGTACGGGAAGGCTTCGGCCAGCCCCTTCGCGTACACCGGGGCGGCGGACGCGGACAGCTCCTCCAGCGCGACGATCTCGGCGCCGGAGCCGGAGAGCATCCGGATGGTGCCCTGCGGGTCGTCGTTGGCGGCGGCCACGTTGTGGGTGAGCACGGTGAAGTCGCCGGGCCCGCTGCCCTTGTCGACCAGCAGCGCGCCGAACAGGTTCAGCCACACCGCGCCGGGCAGCAGCGCCGCGACCAGCGCCACCCCGGCGCGGCGCCACAGCGCGAGCGCCAGCAGCACCGGGACGCACAGGCCCAGCCAGGGCAGGAAGGTCTCCAGCAGGCTGCCCAGGTTGCCGACCGCGTTGGGCACCTGGGCGTGGCCCACCAGCACCGCGGTGACCAGCAGGCCGAGCACGGTGAGCGGCCACCCGCGCCGCCAGGCGAACCAGCGGCGCAGCCGCTCCCGCCGGCCCTCGGGCCGCTCGGGTTCCTGCACCAGTACCGCCGGGCCGTCCGCCCGCACCATCGCCCGCTCCTCGCCGCCGCGCCCGGCCGGTCTGCCCTCCGGCCCCGTCCCCGACCTGCTCCGATCCGATTCTCGGCTCAGCCTATGACGGGATGGACGCGGCGAAGTGCCGGGAAAGTTCCGGTCCTGCACCGAACGGGGGCGAAAGCGACCGGCCCGCGCCGGACCGGGCGGGCCGGGAGGGCGTCAGCGCGCGGCGGACGGGGCCGCGCCGGCGCCGATGCCCTGGAGGGCGGCGTCGACCATCTGCCGGGGCAGGTCCGGGTCCTCCAGCGGGGCGTCGTCCCACAGGACGGTGCGCAGCAGGATCGGGCCGATCAGCAGCTCGCAGAGCAGCTCGACGTCCAGGTCGGCGCGCAGTTCGCCCGCCGTGACGCCGCGCCGGACGATCTGCCGGACCAGCTCGCGGCGGGGCTGCACCACCCGCTCCTGGTAGGTCTGCTTGAGCTCGGGCCAGGCGTTCATCTGCCCGAGCGCGGACCGGACGACCCACCGGGAGCGCTTGATCAGGCCGCGCCGGCGCATGTAGTCGACGGCGTTGATCAGGTCGTCGCGGTAGGTGGGGCCGAGCATCGGGGGCAGCGGCTCCTCCAGCCGGGCCACCACGTCCACCAGCAGGGCCTCCTTGTTGGGCCAGCGCCGGTAGATGGTGGCCTTGCCGACGCCCGCCTCGGCGGCGATCCGCTCGATAGACAGCTGGGACAGGCCGGTGCCGTCCTCCATCAGCTTCTCCACCGCGGCGTAGATCGCCTGTTCGGCGGCCTCGCTGCGCGGGCGGCCCCGCCGCGGGGCGTCCTGCTCCGCGGCGGGGCCGTGGCACGGCTGGAGCGGAGTGTCGGCGCTCGTCATGGCCCTATTCTCCACCCTCGCGATCACACCTTGGCGGTGCTCGCGCCGGAGTCCTCGCGGTCCTGCGGGCCGGCCGCCGCGGCGCCCGGGCCGCCGGGCCCGGCCGGTGCGGCGCCCTTGCCGGGCAGCAGGAGCAGCGCCAGCAGCGCGCCGAGCACGGTGACGCCGGCCGAGACGCCGGAGACCACGTGCATGGCGTGGATGAAGGCGTCCTTCGCCGGGTCGACCAGGGCGGGCAGGTGGAGCCGCTCGGCCACCCCGAGGGTGGACTCGATCGACTCGCCGGCCCGGTCGCGGACCGGGGCCGGGACGGCGGCCAGGTGGTCGTCCATGCCGTTGCGGTAGACCGTGGACAGCAGCGCGCCGAGCACCGCGATGCCGAGCGAGCCGCCGACCTGGCGGAAGGTGTTGTTCAGCGCGGAGCCGGCGCCGGCCTTCTCGCGCGGCAGCGCGCCCATGATGGCGACGGTCACCGGCGGCATCACGTGCGCCATGCCGGCGCCCATCACGAAGCCGAGCACGATCAGCAGCCAGATCGGGCTGGTCGCGGTCAGGAAGGCGTAGCCGAGGAAGCCGAGGGTGACCAGCAGCATGCCGCCGGCGCAGGTCAGCCGGACGCCGAACCGGTCGACCACCAGCCGGGCCCGCGGCGCGAAGACCAGCTGGGCGACGGCCAGCGGCAGCATCAGTTCGCCGGCCTCCAGGGCGCTGTAGCCGCGCACGCTCTGGGTGTAGAAGACGCCGAAGAACGAGACGCCCATCAGCGCGAAGAACACGATGCCGACCACGCCGATCGAGGCCGAGAACACCTTGTTGCGGAACCAGGTGACGTCCAGCGCCGGGTACCGGGTGTGCTTCTCGAACAGCACGAAGGCGACCAGGGCGAGCACGCCGACCAGGGTCGGGACCCAGGCCTTCGGGTCGGTGAAGTCGGCGAGTTCGCCGCCCTTGATGATGCCGTAGATCAGCGCCACCAGGCCGACGATGGACAGCAGCACGCCGACCGGGTCGAGCTTGCCGGGGTTGGGGTCCTTGGAGTCGGGGACGAGCCAGCCCATCAGGCCGAGCGCCACGATCACGATCGGGACGTTGACCAGGAAGACCGAGCCCCACCAGAAGTGCTCGATCAGCAGGCCGCCGGTGATCGGGCCGATGGCGATGGCCAGGCCGACCGCGCCGGCCCAGATGCCGATCGCCTTGGGCTGCTCGTTGCGCTCGAAGACGTTCATGATGATGGCCAGCGTGGCGGGCATCACGAAGGCGCCGCCGAGGCCCATCACCGCGCGGTAGCCGATCAGTTCGCCCGGGCTGGCGGCCAGCGCGGACAGCAGCGAGCCGAGGCCGAAGACCAGCATGCCGGCCAGCAGCGTCCACTTGCGGCCGAAGCGGTCGCCGAGCAGGCCGGCGGTGAACAGCAGGCCCGCGAAGACCAGGGTGTAGGAGTTGATCGCCCATTCCAGGTCGCTCTGGCTCGCGCCGAGGCCGACCGGGGCGGGGGTGGCGATGGTCTTCATCGCCACGTTGAGGATCGAGTTGTCGAGGACGACGACGAGCAGGGCGAGCACCAGGGTGCCCAGGATCCACCAGCGTCGGCGGTGTACGGCTTCCGGCACCCGGGGGGCCTGGACAGCTGCGGTCGGCGAGGTCATGCGAACAGCCTAACCCCCTTTTCAATACGAGACGGTCTCGTATCGCATGTGCGAGGGCAAGGAACGGCAAAGACTTCCCCAAGGGACCCGGCGGGCCGCGCCGGACACGACCGGGCTCCCGCGCTCTTTGCGGACGGCCCGCGGCGTGCAAGCATGGAGCCAGATCCGGGGACGCCGTACGGCGCCACGAGACGACACACACCAGGAGCCTGTTCGATGAACAACGCCTCTCCGCTTCAGCCTGCCCAGACGCCGGACGCATCCGTCGGCGCCACCCTCTACGGGGGTGTCACCAACCGCCGGATCACCGTCCGGGACCTCGCCAAGGCCAAGCGCAACGGCGAGCGCTGGGCGATGCTCACCGCCTACGACGCCCTCACCGCCGGGGTGTTCGACGAGGCCGGCATCCCCGTCCTGCTGGTCGGCGACTCGGCCGGCAACTGCCACCTCGGCTACGAGACCACCGTGCCGGTGACCATGGACCAGATGGTGATGATGTCCGCCGCCGTGGTCCGCGGCACCAAGCGCGCCCTGGTCGTCGCCGACCTGCCGTTCGGCTCCTACCAGGAGTCCCCCGCCCAGGCCATGCACAACGCGGCCCGCCTGATGAAGGAGGCCGGCGTCCAGGCCGTCAAGCTGGAGGGCGGCGAGCGCAGCGCCCGCACCATCGAGCTGCTGGTCGACGCCGGCATCCCGGTGATGGCCCACATCGGCCTCACCCCGCAGTCCGTGCACGCCTTCGGCGGCTACCCCGTCCAGGGCCGCGGCGACGAGGCCGCGCACCGGCTGCTGCGGGACGCGAAGGCCGTCCAGCAGGCCGGCGCCTTCTCGGTCGTCCTGGAGGCCGTCCCCGCCGAGCTGGCCGCGCAGGTCACCGAGCACTCCGCGATCCCCACCGTCGGCATCGGCGGCGGCCCCGGCACCGACGCGCAGGTCCTGGTCTGGACCGACTTCGCCGGCATGACGGCCGGCCGCGTCCCCAAGTTCGTCAAGCAGTACGCCGACCTGCGCTCGACGCTGACCCGGGCCGCGACCGAGTTCGCCACCGACGTCCGCGAGGGCACCTTCCCGGGCCCGGAGCACTCCTTCAGCTAGCGGGACGAGAGGCCCTGAAGGCCGGCTGACAGCGCCGTGACAGCGGGCTGACAGCCGGCCCCGGCACGGTGTTCCCATGACACGAATCGAGCGGAACGCCGTGGAGGTCCACGGCATCGTGAAGCACTACGGGGAGACCAAGGCCCTGGACGGGGTCGACCTGACGGTGCGCGAGGGGACGGTCCTGGGTCTGCTCGGTCCGAACGGGGCCGGGAAGACCACGCTGGTGCGGGTGCTGTCCACGCTGATCAAGCCGGACGCGGGCACCGCCTTCGTCGGCGGCTACGACGTGCTGCGCCAGCCCAAGCAGCTGCGCCGCACCATCGGACTGACCGGCCAGTACGCCTCGGTGGACGAGCTGCTGTCCGGCTACGAGAACCTGTACCTGATCGGGCGCCTGCTCGACCTCTCCGCCAAGGCCGCCAAGGCCCGCGCCGCCGAACTGCTGGAGCGGTTCTCGCTCACCGAGGCGGCCAAGCGCCCGGCCAAGGGCTACTCCGGCGGCATGCGGCGCCGCCTCGACCTCGCCGCGTCGATGATCGGCCGCCCGAAGGTGCTGTACCTGGACGAGCCGACCACCGGCCTGGACCCGCGCACCCGCAACGAGGTGTGGGACGAGGTGCAGCGGATGGTCGGCGAGGGCTCGACGGTGCTGCTGACCACCCAGTACATGGAGGAGGCCGAGCAGCTCGCCCACGCGCTGACCGTGATCGACAAGGGCCGGGTGATCGCCAACGGCGGCGTCCAGGAACTGAAGGCCCAGGTCGGCGGCCAGAGCCTGCAGGTGCGGCCGACCGACCCCGCGCAGCTCGCCGAGATGGCCCGCTGCCTGCGGGAGGCGGGCATCGCAGCCACCTTCTCCGCCGAGTCGGAGCTGCTGTCGGTGCACCTGACCGACGACGCCCAACTGACCACCGTGATCGGGGTGCTGGGCACCCGCGGGTTCGGGATCGCCGGCATCGACACCAAGCTGCCCAGCCTGGACGAGGTGTTCCTGACCATCACCGGCGGCAAGTCCGCCGTCCCCGCCCGGCCGCGTGACAAGGAGCCCGTCGCATGAGCACCGCCACCCTGAACCCCGCTCCCGCCGCGGCCCCCGCCGGCGAGGACGACACCCGGATCGGCCTGCGGGCCAACCTGCGCCACCTGGGCGCGCTGACCCGCCGCAACCTGATGCGGATCAAGGCCGACCCCGAGTCGATGCTGGACGCGCTGCTGATCCCGGTCATCATGATCGTGCTGTTCGTCTACGTGTTCGGCGGCGCGATGGCCCACAACCAGCACGAGTACATGCAGTACATGGTGCCCGGCCTGCTCGGCACCACCGGCCTGAACCTGGCGATGGCGCTGGGCACCGGCCTGAACACCGACTTCCAGACCGGCGTGATGGACCGCTTCCGCACCCTGCCGATCGGGCGCTCGGCGGTGCTGCTGTCGAAGATGATCGCCGAGACGCTGCGGGCGGTCGTCGCCTTCGCGGTGCTGATCGGCTTCTCGATGATCCTCGGCATGGACATCGACGGCGGCCCGCTGAAGCTGGTCGCCGCGGTCGGCCTGTCGCTGGTGTTCGGCTCCTCGCTGATGTGGGTGTCGATGCTGCTGGGCATGTCGCTGCGCAGCGCCCAGGCGGTGCAGGGCATGTCGATGCTGGTGATGATGCCGCTCCAGTTCGGCAGCTCGATCTTCGCCGACCCGACCACCATGCCGGGCTGGCTGCAGGCCTTCACCAAGCACAACCCGCTGTCCGCGCTGGCCGACGCCTGCCGGGCGCTGATCAACGACCAGCCGGTCGGCAACTCGGTCCTCACGGTGCTGATCTGGTCGGCGGCGATCACCGTGGTGACCGCGCCGCTGGCGGTGGCCCGCTTCCGCAAGCGCACCTGACGGTGGGTCAGCCGGCCCCGGGCCGGTACGACCCGGGATCGTCGAGCAGGGCGGACGCCTCACGGTGCGTGAGGCGTCCGCCCCGTTCGTACGCGGCCAGGTAGTCGTCGGCGCCGAGCAGGGCGCGGGCGGCGGCGGTGGCCCGGCCGCACTCCCAGCGCTCGGTGAACGAGCCGGGCGTGCCGCTCAGCCCCTGGTGGGCGCCGAGCAGTTCGGCCGCGCGGCGGGCGGCGCCCGGGTCGTCGTGGAGCCGGGCGTACTCGACCAGAGCGCCGGCCAGCGGGATCATCAGCATCATCGCCATGTGCTCGACGAAGACGCTGACGCCGCCCTCGGACTCGGCCATCGTCCGGCGGCCCCCGCGGATCAGCTCCAGACCGGCCGCCGGGTCACCGGCCAGGGCCACCACCCAGCCGCGGATGCAGGCGGTGATGCCGGTGAACACCGTGGGGACGAGGCCGCCCGGGCCCTGATCGGCGGGGAGCCCGTCGAGCGCGGCGAGCGCCTCGGCGTACGCGCCGCGCCGGGTGGCCAGGTTGCACAGCACCAGCCGCCCGTACAGCCGGGCGCCCTCGGAGTCGGTCTCGGGGACGGCCTCGACCGCCTCGCGGACCATCCGTTCGCCGGTCTCCGGGTCGCGTTCGGCCACCACCTCGCCGAGCCGGGCCCGCATCATCGGGACCTCCTGGTAGGCGCCGAGCTGGACGGAGAGCTCGATGGCCTGCCGGAAGGCCGCCTCGGCCTGCCGGGAGTGGCCGGACTTGGTGGCGTTCTCGGCCTTGCAGGAGAGCGCGTCGGCCATGCCCCAGCGGTCGCCCAGCGCGCTGTACAGGGCCAGCGCCTCCTCGCTGTCGACGATCGCCTGGTCGAGCGAGCCGGCCAGGTCGTTGAGCAGCCGGGCGCGCAGTTGCAGGGCGAACGCCAGGTCCAGCGGGCCGCCGTGCACCCGGGCGCCGGCCACCGCGTCGTCCATCACCACGCGGGTGCGCTCCATCTCGCCGGTGAGGAAGACCGCGAAGATCCGGCCGAGCACCGGCTGCCGGTAGGACTGCGGCAGGTCGGGGGTGTAGGTCGCCAGGACGCGCTGGGCGGTGCCCAGGGTGTCCTGGCTGTCCAGCATGCTCATGTCCCCGGAGAACAGGCTGAGCAGCCGGACGAGCACCAGTTGGCGGCGGGCCTCCTGGAGCATTTCGGGCGGCATCGGCAGCGGCGCGTCCAGCGGGCCCGCGGTGAGCGGGACGGGCGGCGGGGCGTCGTCGGCGTACGGGTCGGGGCAGAGCGCGGCGACCGCCTCGTACCAGGCGACGGACTCGTCGCGGTAGTCGCGCAGCATCCAGTAGCCCGCCATCGACAGCGCCAGGACCAGGGCCTCCTGCTCCTGGCCGGTGTCCACGGCGCGGCGCAGCGCGGCCCGGACGTTCTCCCGCTCGCGGTCGAGGCGGTCGAGTTCGTCGAGCTGCCCGGGGCCGTGCAGGTTCAGGTAGGCGGTGCGGCCGAGTTCCCGGTAGTGGGCGGTGTGGCGGCCGCCGGCCCCGGTCTCGCCGGCCTCGGTCTCGCCGGCCTCGGCGAGGCGCTCGGCGGCGTACTCGTGGATGGTCTCCAGCATCCAGTAGCGCGGCTGTTCGCCCAGCCCGGCCACCAGCAGGGACTTGTCGACCAGCGAGAGCAGCAGGTCCGCGACGTCCTCGCGGCGCACCAGTTCGCCGTCGGCGACGACCTGTTCGGCGGCCTCCAGGGTGCAGCCGCCGGCGAACACCGAGAGCCGGCGCAGCACGGCGCGCTCGCGGGTGCCCAGCAGGTCCCAGGACCAGTCGACGACGGCGCGCAGGGTCTGCTGGCGGGGCAGCAGGGTGCGCGATCCGGCGGTGAGCAGGGCGAACCGGGAGTCGAGGCGGTCGGCGAGCTGGCGGGGGGTGAGGCCGCGCAGCCGGGCGGCGGCGAGCTCGATGGCCAGCGGCAGGCCGTCCAGGCGGCGGCAGAGTTCGGCGCAGGCGTCCGGGTCCTGGTCGGTGCGGAAGCCCGGGCGGGCGGCGGCGCCGCGTTCGGCGAGCAGCCGCAGCGCGGTCGGGTCGGGCAGCGGCTCCACCGGCAGCACGGACTCGCCGGGGACGCCGAGCGGTTCGCGGCTGGTGGCGAGCACGGTGACGCCGGGGCAGTCGGCGAGCAGCCGGTCGGCGAGGTCGGCGGCGGCCTGGACGACGTGCTCGCAGTTGTCGAGCAGCAGCAGGACGCGGCGGCGGCCGAGGTGGTCGACCAGCCGGGAGACCGGGTCCTTGCGGGCGCCCTCGATGGCCTCGGCGACGGCGCCGCCGGTGTGCAGCACCGTCTCGCGCAGGCCGAGCGCGGAGGCGACGGCGTCGGGCACGGCGGCCGGGTCGTCCAGCGGGGCGAGTTCGACCTGCCAGACGCCGCCGGGCCAGCGGGCGGCGTCCTGCTCGCGGCGGCCGGCCTCGACCGACAGCCGGGTCTTGCCGGAGCCGCCGGGGCCGGTCAGGGTGGTGAGCCGGCCGGCCGTCAGGGCGTCGGCGACGGTGGCGAGTTCGCCGTCCCGGCCGACGAAGCTGGTCCGGCCGGGGCGCAGGTTGCCGGCCGCGGGGCGGCGGGCGGCGCGGCGGGCGCGGGGCGGGCGCGGGCGCGGGGCGGGCGCGGGCGCGGGGGCGGCGACCGGCTCGGACCGCAGCAACTCCTGGTGCAGGGAGCGCAGTTCGGGCCCGGGGTCGGTGCCCAGCTCCTCGGCCAGGGTGCGCCGGATCTCCTCGTAGCGGCCGAGCGCCTCGGCGGTCCGGCCGGCGGCGCGCAGGGCGCGCAGCTGGAGGGCCTGGAGCTGCTCGTCGAAGGGGTGGTCGCGGCAGAGTTCGGCGAGCTCGGCGGTGACCTCGGCGGTGCGGCCGAGTTCCAGGGCGGCGGTCAGCCGGTGCCGGCGGGCCTCCTCGCGCTGCGCCTCCAGCCGGGCGGCGGGGGCGGTGCGGTCGGGCAGGTCGGCGAGGGCGGGGCCGCGCCACAGCGCGAGCGCGGCGGTGAGCTGCTCGGCGGCGGCCGGGTCGCCGCCCTGCAGGGCGCGGGCGCCGTCGGCGGCCCGGCGCTGGAACTCGGCGACGTCGGTGCGCGGGTCGGTCAGCCAGTATCCGGCGGGCCCGGAGCCGATCTCGGCCCGGCCGACGGTCCGGCGCAGCCGGCCGACCAGGGTCTGCAGCGCGGCGGCCGCGTCCTGCGGGGGCTCGTCGGCCCACACCTCGTCGGCGAGCAGTTCGGCGGGCACCGGGCGGCCCTGGCGCAGCGCGAGCGCGGCCAGCAGGGCGCGCAGCCGGGCGCCGCCGAGGGCGACCGGGGTGCCGTCGTCGTGGTGGGCGGTGGTGGTGCCGAGGATGCCGTAGTGCACCAGCCCATTCTGAGGGACGCGCCGAGCGCCGCGGGCACACCTGTGCGGAACGCCCGGCCGCTCCGGTACGTTCACCCGGGGCCGCTTGTCCCGCCCGCCCGCCGGGCGGCATGATCGGACGCCCGTCCCGCCACCACCTCCGGAGCCCCCTCGCCATGACCTACGCCAGCACCGGCCAGCGCAGCGCGGAGAACCGGGTCAGCCCGATCTTCCTGGCCCTGGCCGCCATCCTGCTCGCCTCCGGCTGGGCGCTGGCCACCGGCTGGGGCAACGACCGGTTCGGCGTCTTCCTGTTCGTGGTCTCCGGCTGGATGGTCTCGCTCTGCCTGCACGAGTACGCGCACGCGCGCACCGCGCTGGCGGGCGGCGACATCACGGTCGGCACCAAGGGCTACCTGACGCTGAACCCGCTGAAGTACGGGCACGTGGTGCTGAGCTTCGTGCTGCCGGTGGTCTTCGTGATCATGGGCGGCATCGGCCTGCCCGGCGGTGCGGTCTACATCGAGCGGGACCGGATCGCGGGCCGGCTCAAGCACAGCCTCATCTCGGCGGCCGGGCCGCTGGTGAACGTCGCCTTCGGCGTGGTGACGCTGGTGCTGGTCAGCCGGGGCTGGTTCGACAACCCGGACGTACCGGCCCACTACGACGGCCAGGACCTGTGGTTCTCGCCGCTGCCCGCCGCGCTGGGCTTCCTCGCCTACCTGCAGGTGACGGCGGCGATCCTGAACCTGCTGCCGGTGCCGGGCCTGGACGGCTACGGCATCGTCGAGCCCTGGCTGTCGTACAAGGTCCGGCGGGCGGTCGCCCCGTACGCGCCCTACGGCATGCTGCTGCTGTTCGCGCTGATGTGGCAGAGCAAGGTCGGGCAGTGGATGTACGACCTGGTGTCGGGGATCTTCGGCCTGTTCGGCGCCGACTCCCGGTACATCGACCTGGGCCGGATCCTGTTCTCGTTCTGGAAGACCTACTAGGCCCCGCGGCCCCGGCCCCGCCCGGCTTCGCTCAGCGCTGCTCGGCGGGGGCCGCCGCGGCGCGGCGGGCGATGCGGTCCTTGCGCAGGTGGTACCAGGCGATGTTGCTGGCCACGGCGGCCATCAGGACCCACACCACGCCGTACCAGTTGCCCTTGGCGAACGAGACCACCGCGGCGATCACCGCCAGGACGAGGACGGTCGAGGCGTACAGGGCGTTGCGGGGCATGGCGGGGCTCCTCGGGGGCGGTGGTGTGCCCGGCCATTCTCGCCGACCGAACGCGGTGGCCGGGGCCGGGGGTGGTGGCGGAACGGGCGCGCGCCGGGGGCGCGGGGGCGGCCGCGGCGCGCGCCGGGCTCACACGTCGGTGATCCGCAGACCCGCGTGGGCCTTGTAGCGGCGGTTGACCGAGATCAGGTTGGCGACCAGCGACTCCACCTGGTGGGCGTTGCGCAGCCGGCCCGCGAAGATGCCGCGCATGCCGGGAATCCGGGAGGCCAGCGCCTGCACGGTCTCGGTGGCGGCCCGGTCCTCGCCCAGCACCATCACGTCGGTGTCGATCCGCTCGACGCTCTCGTCCTGCAGCAGCACCGCCGACAGGTGGTGGAAGGCCGCGGTGACGGTGGAGTCGGGCAGCAGCGCGGCGGCCTGCTGGGCGGCCGAGCCCTCGGGGACCTGCAGCGGGTAGGCGCCCTGCTTGTCGAAGCCCAGCGGGTTGACGCAGTCGACCACGATCTTCCCGGCGAGTTCGGCGCGCAGCGCGGTGAGCGTCTCGGCGTGGCCGTCCCACGGCACCGCGACGATCACCACGTCGCTGTCGGCGGCGCAGGCCGCGTTGTCGGCGCCGCGGATGCCCAGGCCCAGTTCGGCCGCGCAGGCCGCGGCGCGTTCGGCGCTGCGGGAGCCGATCACCACCTGCTGTCCGGCCTTGGCGAGCCGCAGGGCGAGGCCGCGGCCCTGGTCCCCGGTGCCGCCGAGGACACCCACCACCAGGTGGGAGACGTCGGGCAGGTTCCGGCCCGGCCCGGCCGTCGCGTTCACTGAATCGGGTTGCGTCATGCCGAAGATCCTGCCAAACCCGCTGCCGGGGCAGCATGCTGTCGCGCATGGACGCGGTGAGAGTTTCCGCACTCCGGCAGTCACTGGCCGGTACCGGCTGGCCCGAGCGGGCGGGCGCCTTCGCCGCCGCGCTGCGCGGTTCGGTGACCAGGCGCAGCGCGAGCGGTCTGCTGCTGGTCGGCACCCCCCGCTACGAGCCGTGGCACCTGGCGGCGCACCTGAGCGACGAGGCCGCGTACGGCGGCCTGCCGGAACTGGCCCCGACGCTGCTGCGGCACGACGTCCCGGCGGGCGCGCCGGCGCACCTGGCCTGCGGGCTGCCCCGGCTCGCGGAGGCGCGCGCGGGCGCGACGGTGCTGCTGGTGGCGCCCGGCCCGGCGGACGCGCCGCTGCTGGAGCGGCTGGACGGCGCCCGCCGGGCCGGGGCGGTGCTGCTGGCGCTGGACGACGGGGACCCGGACCTGGCGGACCTGGCGCACGAGCGGCTCACCGTGCCGGGGGCCGCGCCGGAGCCGTTCGAACTGGTGCAGCACCTGGTCAGCTCGGCCACCACGGCGGCGGCGCCGCGCTCGCGGCTGTCCCGGCTGACGGAGCGGCTGACCGCCTCGCCGGTGCTGCGCTGGTAGCCCCCGCCCGGCCCGCCACCCGCCCCGCCCGCCCCGCCCGCGCCGCCGCGGCCGCCCTGACCTCGGGGAAAACCGCTTGCCCCGGGCCGTCCCGGTGACGGAGCATCTGGCCATGTGACAGGTACCGCTCCGTTCTTCCGCAGGCTCCTCCCGGATCTCACGCCCTGGCGTGCCTCCCGGGACTTCCGGCTGCTCTGGGCCTCGGGGTGCGTCACCGGGTTCGGCAGCTTCCTGTCGTTCGTGGCGCTGCCGATCCAGATCAAGGAGCTGACGGGTTCGACCTTCGCGGTGGGCCTGGTCGGCGCGTTCGAGCTGGTGCCGCTGGTGGTGTTCGGCCTGTGGGGCGGCGCCCTGGCGGACGCGCTGGACCGGCGCCGCCTGGTGCTGCTCAGCGAGGCCGGGCTGGCCCTGCTGGCGGCGCTGCTGCTGGCGAACGCGCTGCTGCCGCACCCGCTGCTGTGGCCGATCTACCTGGTCGCGGCGCTGACCGCGGCGCTGGCGGGCCTGCAGCGCCCGGCGCTGGACTCGATGGTGCCCCGGGTGGTGGCGCACGACCAGCTGCCCGCCGCGTTCGCCCTCAACTCGCTGTACCGCAACGTCGCCTCGGTGGCCGGGCCGCCGCTGGCCGGCGTGGTGGTCGCGGTCTCCGGCGCCCGCAGCGCCTACGCGCTGGACCTGCTGACCTTCCTGCTCTCGCTGGCGCTGATCGTCCGGATGCGGCCGGTGCCGCCCGCCGAGAGCGCCGAGTCCCCCTCGCTGCGCACCATCGGGCAGGGCCTGTCGTACGCCTGGAGCCGCAAGGACCTGCTGGGCACCTACGCGATCGACCTGGTGGCGATGCTGTTCGCCTACCCGGTGGCGCTGTACCCGTTCCTGGCGGCGGAGTTGGACGCCGAGTGGGCGCTGGGCCTGCTGTACGGGGCGACGGCGGCCGGGGCGCTGCTGGTGGCGGCCACCGGCGGCTGGACGGCCCGGGTGCACCGGCACGGGCGGATGCTGCTGTTCGCGGCGCTCGGCTGGGGCGGGGCGATGGCGCTGGCGGGCCTGGCCGGGAACGTCTGGCTGGTGCTGCTGTTCCTGGCGGTGGCCGGCGGGGCGGACCAGGTCAGCGGGGTGGCCAGGTCGACGATCTGGAACCAGTCCATCCCCGACGAGCTGCGCGGGCGGCTCGCCGGGGTGGAGGTGCTCTCGTACTCGGTGGGCCCGCAGCTGGGCCAGGTGCGGGCCGGCGGGATGGCGGCGCTGGTGGGGGTGCGCGGCTCGATCTGGGCGGGCGGGCTGCTGTGCGTGGCGGGCGTGCTGGCGCTGACCGCGGCGATCCCCCGGCTGCTGGCCTGGGACTCGCGCACCGACCCGCACGCGCTGGCGGTGCGGGCCCAGCACGAGCGCCAGGCCGCGGGCGTCTCCTGAGCCGGCGTCAGCCCCCGGCGGGCGGCTCCTCGTCGTTCCAGCGCGGGTCGTCCCGCCACTCCTGGTTGCGCTCGGCGGCGGTCTCCAGGGCGCGCGCGGCCTCCTCCCGGCTGGCGTACGGGCCGAGCCGGTCCTTGGCCGGGCAGTCCGGGCCCTCCTCGACCTTGTGGTGCTTGATGCAGTAGAACCACTCCCCCGGCTGCCCGGTGGGCTTGCTGCGGCCGAACGCCATCGTCTGCTTCTCCGTCCTGGTGGGTGCCGCGGCGGGCCGCGGCGGTCGGTGGTGATCCTTTCCCGCCGCCCGGTCCGCACACACGGCCGGGGCGCGGCGGGCGGCCGATAGACTCGCCGTCATGGCTCTGGTACCCGGCACGCTGTCCCCCACCCGCAAGGTCCCCGCGCACATCGCGCGTCCGGAGTACGTCGGCAAGCCCGCGCCGACGCCGTACACCGGCCCCGAGGTGCAGGACGACGAGACGATCGAGAAGATGCGGATCGCCGGCCGGATCGCGGCGCGGGCGATGGCCGAGGCCGCGAAGCTGATCGCCCCGGGCGTGACCACCGACGAGCTGGACGCCGTCGCCCACGCGTACATGTGCGACCACGGCGCGTACCCGTCGGACCTCGGCTACCGGGGCTTCCCCAAGTCGATCTGCACCTCGGTCAACGAGGTGATCTGCCACGGCATCCCGGACTCGACGGTGCTGCGGGACGGCGACATCGTCAACATCGACGCGACCGCGTACATCCACGGCGTGCACGGCGACCTGAACGCCACCTACCTGTGCGGCGAGGTGGACGAGGAGTCCCGGCTGCTGGTCGAGCGCACCGAGGAGTCGCTGAACCGGGCGATCAAGGCGGTCAAGCCGGGCCGGCAGGTCAACGTGATCGGCCGGGTGATCGAGTCGTACGCCAAGCGGTTCGGCTACGGGGTGGTGCGCGACTTCACCGGCCACGGCATCAACACCTCGTTCCACTCCGGCCTGATCATCCCGCACTACGACAGCGACCGGGCCACCCAGGTGATCAGGCCCGGGATGACCTTCACCATCGAGCCGATGCTCACCCTGGGCACCTACGACTACGAGATCTGGCCGGACGGCTGGACGGTGGTCACCAAGGACCGCAAGCGCACCGCCCAGTTCGAGCACACCCTGCTGGTGACCGCGGACGGCGCGGAGGTCCTCACCCTGCCCTGACCGGCCCGGGTGCCCGGCGACGACGCGGCGGCCCGCCACTCCCCCGTACCGCGGGGCGGGTGGCGGGCCGCCGTATCGTTCCTGCGGGCTCCGGTGGCCGGTTCAGCCGATCAGCCACTGCTCCTGGGCCACCGCGCCGACCTCGGTGCAGGCGTCGGTCAGCACGTCCAGCACCCGCAGCGGGTCCGGCAGCGGGCGCTCGGGGCCGCGCAGCCAGCGCACCTCGGAGCCGTCCGGCAGCGCGGCCGGCGGGACGAGGGTGTACGAGCCGCGGCAGTGCCAGCGCAGGCCGGGGTGCTCGGAGACGGTGTCGGGGGTGGAGTCCAGCGCGCTGGTCCACCACTCGTCCTCGTCCTGCGGGGTGCCGCGGGTCGCGGTGAAGAACAGGTACCGGTCGCCGCCGACCGCGGCCACCGGGCCGACCGCGCCGAGCGCCTCCAGCCGCTCCAGGGCCAGCACGCCGGCCTCGGCCGGCACGTCCAGCACGTCGTGCGCGCGGCCGGTCGCGGTGACGAAGTTCGCCTCCGGGTCCCGGGAGAGCCAGCGCTCCAACTGCTCGGCGTCGGTGGTGGCCTGGGACTGCCAGGCGAAGGACAGCGGGTGCTGGGCCGGGGCCGGACAGCCGACCCGGTCGCACGAGCACCGGTGCCCGGCCGGGTGCGCCGCGGGCGCCACCGGGAACCCCGCCCTGGCCGCCCCCAGCAGCAGATCCAGCCTCGCGGCCGCGTCCCCTCCGCCGGCCTCCCGGCGTTCCCGCCGCTCCCGCCGCCACCAGGAGGTCCACCTGCCGCTGGCTTCCATCTGGCCCCTTCCGCACGCACCTGCCTGAGCTGCCGTGCCAGGTACGGCACGGCCACCGACGCAACAACCGACGCCAACGCACGGAGCGACTCGCTGCTTCCCGAGGGGCACCGCGCGCGGGGGCGTCCTGCCGCCGACCGGCGCCGGGGTCTCCGGGCCGCCGACGTCCGGGGTCGGGTACGGAGTACGAGAGTCGTGCTCGGCGGGCGGGCGCACCGCGGCGCGCCCCACCCGACCCGTACGGGCCCGCGGACCCGGGTGAACCCCGGGGGCGTACGTAGCAGGATAAGGCTCCCGGAGGGCTCCGGATGACCGGGGGCGGTGCCGTCCCCGTCACACCCGCTCCACACCCCCGTACACCCGCTCCACACCCCCGTCCCGGAACGGACACACCCGCCCGCTCCGGACCCGCCGCGCCGCGCCTACCCTGGACGGGTGAAGAGCGCCGACACCGAGTTCGTCGGGGGACCGCTGGACGGACGGGTCCTGCCGGTCCTGCTGGGCATGACGCACAGCGTCCCCAAGGTCTACCGGGTGCCCGTCCCCGCGCACGGGGACACCCCGGCGACCACCCTGGTCTACCGCCGCGCCAAGGAGTACGACGCCAAGGGGCGCTACCGCTGGCGCTACGAGTACGACGCCGGGGCCTGAGGCACCGGGGCCCGACCGCCGCGCCCCCGCGGGGGCTCAGGCCTCCTCGGCCAGGATCAGGTACAGCTTCTTCTTCGCCTCGGCCAGCACCGCGAGGCCCTTGGCGCGCTGCTCCTCGGAGCCGGTCATCATGACCTGCCGCACCGCATGGTCCACCGCCGCGAGCGCGGCGCCGACCTCCTGCACGGCCTCCCAGTCGTCCCGCCGGCCGGCCTCGTCCCACGGGGACGCCCCGGCCTGCTCGGCCTCGGCCCGGCCCTGCGCGGTCAGTTCGAACAGCTTCTTGCCGGACTCCTCGTTGGCCTTGATCAGCCCCTCCTCCTCCAGCATCTGGAGCGTGGGGTAGACCGACCCGGGGCTGGGCCGCCAGACCCCGCCGGTGCGCTCACCGATCTCGGTGATCATCTCGTACCCGTGCATCGGGCGCTCCAGCAGCAGGGCGAGCAGCGAGGCCCGCACGTCCCCCCGCCTGGCCCGTCCGCCGCGCCGGCCGCCGTGCCCGCGCGGGCCGTGCCCGCCGAACCCCCGGCCGCCCGGACCGAACCCGGGGCCGAACGGCGGCCCCGGCCGCCCCGGCGCCCCGAACGGCCCGAACGCCGGCCGTCCGCCGAAACCGCCGCCGTCCCCGTCCCCGGGCACGCCCGGTCGACCCGGACCCCCGGCCCAGCGACGCCGGCCTTCTCCGTCAAAACGCTTGTCGTACCGCATGACGACCACCTGTCTTCCAAGAGGAATGGACGCTCCGCTTACCGAAGCATCTCGATACCTCGACGATATATCGCTAACTATCGGAAGGCAACCCCGTTCCGATGACCCGCCCACCGTCGGGGCCGCACCGCTTCCCCGGGCGGGGCGCCGCTTCCGCGGGCGGGGCGCCGCTTCCGCGGGCGGGGCGCCGGGACGCACTACCGTGGCGGCATGGCAGGCGAACGCGACCTCGACAGGCTGCTCTCCGGGATGCACCCCGTCCGCAACCCGGGCCGGTACGTGTACTGCACCCTCCCCGGGCGGCTGCCCGCCGGGCTGCGGCCGGTGGTCACCGTGGCCGAGCCCGAGGGCGTCACCTTCGTGGTCGCGCAGGAGGAGGCCGACTCGCTCGGGCTGCCGTACTCGTACGTCGCCGCCTGGCTGACCCTGCGGGTGCACTCGGCGCTGGAGGCGGTCGGGCTGACCGCCGCCGTGTCCGGCGCGCTCGCCGAGCAGGGGATCGGCTGCAACGTGGTGGCCGGCTTCCACCACGACCACCTGTTCGTCCCCGCGCACGAGGCGGACCGGGCCGTCGAGGCGCTCAACGCACTGGCGGCGTCCCGCTCCTGAGCCCGCGTCGGCCCGGCACTCTGGCCCCCGGGGCCCAGCGCGGGCGACAATCCGGGGGAAGGCACCGCCGGCCGGAGGAGAGGGGCACCGTGTCCGCCGATCCGCAGCAGCCCGCCGCCGAATGGATCCCCGCCACCGCCGCCGCACTGGGCCGGGAACTCGGGGCGGCGGTGGACGGCGGGCAGTTCCCGGGCGGGGTCCTGGTGGTCGGCCAGACCGGGGCCGGGCGGGCGGTGGTCGGCCGCGGGCTGGTCGCCCCCGAGTGCGGCGGGGCCCGGCCCGACGAGCACACCCGCTACGACCTGGCCTCGCTCACCAAGGTGCTCGCCACCTGGCCGCTGGTCGGCGCCGCCGTCCGCGCCGGGCTCCTCGACCTGGACGCCCCGCTGCGCGCCGCCTTCCCCGGACTCCCCTCCCCCGGCGGCGAGTTGACCACGGGCCAGCTGCTGAGCCACACCTCGGGGCTGCTCCCGCAGACCGGCCTGGCCCGCTACCAGCACACCGGGCGGCCGCTCGCCGAGCACCTGTGCGCCGAGCCGCTGGTCTCCGCGCCCGGCGCGCACCATCGGTACGTCGACCGCGGGTTCATCCTGCTCGGCCTGCTGCTGCCCGAACTGCTGGGCCGCCCGCTGCCCCTGCTCGCCGGCGAACTCTGGCGCGGCCTCGGCCTGGACGCCACCGCGTACGGCCCGCTGCCGCGCGACGCGCACCTGGCCCCGACCGAGCAGCGGCTGCGCGGCGCGCCCCGCACCTGGGGCATCCCGCACGACCCGAGCGCGGCCCTGCTCGGCGGGGTGGCCGGGCACGCCGGGGTGTTCTCCTCCGCCGCGGACCTCGCCTCCTTCGCCGAGCACCTGCTCGGCGCGGACGGGCCGCTGCCCGAATGGTTCGCGCTGAGCCGCCGCCCGCGCGCCGCCGTCGAACCCGGCCTGCACCGCGGCCTGGCCTGGATCGTCACCGCGGACGGCGCGGTGGCCTACCACCACGGTTTCACCGGCACCAGCCTGTACCTCGCCCCGCGCACCGGCCGCTTCGTGGTGCTGTGCAGCAACGCCGTCTACCACGGCTGGGACCGCACCCGGCTGGCCGGGCTGCGCGGCCTGGCCCTGCGCTCGCTGCTACCCGGGAACTGAGACCGCACCGACCGGCCCGAACGCCGGGGGGGCGGGGGCGCGGCGGCCGGGCGGCTCAGGGCACGCGGCGGCCGGGCGGGACAGGGCAGGCCCGGGTGCGGCGGCCGGGCGGATCGGAGCCTGGCGGCCGGGCGGGGCCGAGCGAAACCGAGCAGGCCAGGACCCGGCGGCCGGGCGGGACAAGGCGTAGCAGCCGGTCAGGCCAGGGCATGGCGGCCGGGCGGGACCGAGCGAAACCGAGCGGGCCAGGACGCGGCGGCCGGGCGCGTCGGGGCGCGGCGGCCAGTCAGGCCAAGGCGTGGCGGCCGGGCGGGGCCGAGCCGGTCAGGGTGTGTTCCAGCGGCCGCCGGTCAGCACGGTGAGCACCTCCCCGGGGCCGCGGCGGCCCGGGCGTGGGGCGGCCCGGGCGGCGAGCAGCGCGATGTCGTCCTCGGCGGGGGCGGGGGCCCGGGCCAGGACGGCGTCCAGCAGGCGGGCCGGGTCCGCTCCGGCGGGCAGGCGGCGGGCGGTGAACCGGGCCAGCGAGCGGTCGATGTCCTCGTCGCGGCGCTCGACCAGGCCGTCGGTGTACATCAGCAGGGTGCGGCCGGGCGGGAGGACGGCGGTGGTCCGGACGTAGCCGTTCAGGCCGGTGCCGAGCGGGGGCCCGGGCTCGACCGGGAGCAGGGCCGCCTCCCCGCCGGGGCCGACCACGACGGGCGGCAGGTGGCCGGCGCTGGCCAGCGCGTACCGGCCGCGGGCGGGTTCGGCGTAGACCACCAGGCAGGTGGAGGGCCGGTAGTCGTGGACCTCGCAGGCCAGGTGGTCGAGCCGGGTCAGCAGCCGGTCCGCGGTGGGTTCGAGCAGGGCCATGGCGCGCAGCATCGCCTGGTAGTGGCTCATGTGGGTGGCGGCCTCGATGCCGTGGCCCATCACGTCGCCGATGGCCAGCACGGTGCGGCCGTCGGGCAGCGCCACCGTCTCGTACCAGTCGCCGCCGACCAGGGCGCCGGTGCCGGCCGGACGGTAGCGGAAGGCGACGTCGAGGTCGGGGTGCGGGCGGCCGGGTTCGGCGAGCATGGCGCGCTGCAGGTCGACCGCGACGGCGTGCTCGCGGCTGTAGCGGCCGGCGTTGTCGAGCGTGATCGCGGTGCGTCCGGCCAGGTCCTGGGCGGCGACGGCGTCGTCCTCGGTGAAGCCCGGGGAGGCGCCGGCCCGCATCAGCGTGACGGTGCCGATCCGGTGCCCGCGGGCGGTGAGCGGCACGATCATGCCGGAGTGGATGCCGATCTCCCGGTAGCGGGCGACGCGTTCGGCGTTGGGGGCGGAGCGGGCCAGCGCGGCGTCGTCGAGCAGGTTCTCGATGACCGGGCGGCCGCTGTCCAGGCAGCGCGGGATCGCGGAGCCGGGCTGGTAGTCGACGTGCTCGCCGCGGTCGCCGAGCCCGCGGACCCCGGGCAGCAGGGCGGGGTCGGCGGCCAGTGCGGCGCGGTGCAGTCGGCGGCCGCCGTCGGGGCGGGGGCGGGCGTGCCGGCTGTCGGGGGGCGGGAGGAGTTCGACGGTGGCGGCGTCGGCGAGGTGCTCGACCAGGAAGTCGGCGAGCTCGCCGCAGGTGGTGTCGACGTCGAGGGTGGTGCCGACCTGGGTGGCCGCGGCGTCCAGCAGGGCGAGCCGGGACCTGGCCTGTTCGAGCTCGTGCTGCTGCTCGCGGGAGGCGGTGACCTCCAGGACGATGCCGACCAGGCCGAGCGGGCGGCCGTCCTCGGCGTCGATCCGGTGGTAGGCGCCGTGCCAGTAGCGGCGGCGCAGCGGGGAGGCGGCCCGGGTGTGGCCGCTGGAGGTGACCTCGCGGACCCTGCCGTCGGCGAGGACGGCGCGCAGCACCTCCTCCCGGGCGTCGATGTCGGGGAGGAGTTCGGCGATGGTGCGGCCGAGGTGCAGGTCGGCGGGGACGCCGTTCATCCCGGCCAGGGCGGGGTTGACGTAGCGGTAGCGCAGGCCGGTGTCGAGGACCGCGACGCCGGCGGCGGTGCCGTCCAGGACCTGGCGCAGCGGCGGGGGCAGGGCGCTCCAGAGCTCGTCGGCCATGGCTGGCGCACCTCCTCGCCGGGGTGCTCGGGCACCGTGGACCCGGCACTGTGACCAGTAAACACAGCGGCGCGGATCGGGGCGATCCGGTGCCGGGCGGGCTCGGCGGGCCGGAGCGGGGCGGCCGCGTTCACCCGGATGGAGTCGCCCGAATGCCCCGGGGCGGGCGGTGCCGGAGGGTCGACCCAAGACCTGCTTCGGCCTAGGAGGTTCCATGAGCTCGTCCGTTGGTCCCAGCGCGACACCCCCGCCCGCCGGTTCGCGCACCGGTGCCGCCAGGCCCCCGCAGAACAAGGGCTGGGTCTCCGGGTTGGTGCTGTTCGCCGGTGTGATGATGCTGGTGGGCGGCCTCCTGGAGGTGTTCCGCGGCATCATGGCGATCGCCGAGGACGACGTGTTCGTCACCACGCCCCGGTACGTCTTCAGGTTCGATCTGACCTCCTGGGGCTGGATCCACCTGGTGCTCGGCGCACTGATCGCGGTGGTCGGCTTCTTCGTGATCAAGGGGGCGGCCTGGGCCCGAATCGTCGGTATCTTCCTGGTCTCGCTCGGGCTGATCGGGAACTTCCTGGACCTGCCGTACTACCCGCTGTGGTCCCTGGTGATCGTCGCGCTGGACGTCTTCGTGATCTGGGCGCTGGCGGTCTACCAGGAGGACTGAGCGGCCGGTGCACCACCGGCCGGGCGCACCGGAGGCCCCGCGGGCCCGCTCGTCGTCGAGCGGGCCCGCGGGCTGTGCGCCGCCCGGGTGCGGGGGTCGGCCGGGCGGCGTCACCCGGGGAGGGTCACTTGTCGAGCGCCGCGACGCCGGCCTGGGCGAACTGCTCGTCCTGGTCCGCGCTCGGGGCGCCGGCCACGCCGATGCCCGCGATCGGGGCGCCCTTGGCCTGGACCGGGGCGCCGCCGCCCAGGAACAGGGTGCCGGGGATGTCCTTCAGGTTCGGGGCCTGGGCGAGGCGCTTGACCAGCTCGGAGGTCGGCGCGTTCCAGGACACCGCGGTGTAGGCCTTGCGCTCGGCCGACTCGAAGGACTGCGGGCCGGCGCCGTCGCCGCGCAGCTCGACGACCACGTTGCCGTTGCGGTCGACCACGGCGACCGAGATCTTCTGGCCGGCCTTGGCGGCGGCGTCCAGGCTGGCCCGGGCGGCCTTGGTGGCGGCCTCGACCGTCAGGTGGGTGGACTGGAAGGTGTTCTTGTTCTGGACGTCGGAGTTGACCGCGGCGGCCGGGGCCGCGTTCGGGGTCTCGGCGTTGGCGGAGACGGCGCCGACGACGCCGGCACCGACCACGGCGGCCGCGACCGCACCGGTGGCGACGCGGGTGCGGGTGCTCAGCTTCTTCATTTTCGGCTCCTGTATCGGGGTCGTGGGTCTCGGTTCGGCGCCGGATCGCGGTGCGCTCCGGCCTCGGAATCCATGTTTCGCCCCGGCACCCCCTCCCCGGATCGGCGGACCGGCTCGCTCCGCGGAGCATGATGGACGACATCCGTGTCAACCGATCGGTGGATGTGCGGGCGGCCGCCCCGGTCCACCATCGCTATGACGGGTGTGACGCAGGGTGATCCTCCGTGATCGAGCGTCACGCCGCGTCGCCCCGCCGGGAGCCCGGCGGGAGCCGGATGGAAGAGCGCGAAGGAGGCCGCCGTGATGCGTCAACCCCTGTCCCGGGCCATCGACCCGGACGCGGGCTGGCTCACCGTCGTGATGCGGTTGGCCTTCCTGCTGCTGCTCGGCACCTCGCTGGCCAGGTACCTGGCGCACCACCTGTACAGCCCGCTGACGCCCTGGGTGGCGGCGCTGAGCCTGGCGCTGGCCGTGGGCCACCTGTCGGGGCTGTCGGAGCGGCGGCCGGCCTGGCTGACGGCGGTGCTGGCGAGCTGGGCGGTGCTGGTGCTGATGGCGCCGAGCTTCGCCTGGTGCGCCGTCCCGCTGGTGTACACGGTGCTCCGGGCGCTGCCGCCGCGGGCCGCGATCCCGCTGGTGACGGCGCTGACGGTGCTGGTGGTGGTGTCCGAACTGCGGCTGCCGGGCGGCTTCGACCCGACGATGCTGCTGCTGCCGCCGGCCGTCGCCGCGCTGGCCACCGCGGTGTTCCTGTACATGCAGCGGCAGGGCGCCCGGCAGCGGAAGCTGATCGTCGACCTGATCCGCACCCGGCGGGAGCTGGCCGCGGTGGAGCGCCGACAGGGCGCGCTGGCCGAGCGGGAGCGGCTGTCGGTGGAGATCCACGACACGCTGGCCCAGGGCCTGTCCAGCCAGCAGATGCTGCTCCAGGCCGCGGAGCGGACGTGGCGGCAGGATCCGGCGGCCGCCCTGGGCCACGTCCGGACGGCCGCCTCGATCGCCGCGCGGAACCTCGCGGAGGCCCGCCGCTTCGTCCACGACCTCGCCCCGGCCGACCTGGCGGAGCGGGGCACCCTGGAGGCCGCCCTGGAGGCGCTGGCCGACCGGGAGGCCGCCGAGAGCGGCCTGGCGGTCCGCTTCCACCTGGACGGGCCGCCGATACCGATGCCGGCCGCCGCGCAGTCCGCCCTGCTGCGGATCGCGCAGGGCGCGCTGGCGAACACCAGGGAGCACGCCCGGGCCGCGCACGCCTCGATCACGCTCTCCTACCTGGGCGACCAGGCGGTGCTGGACGTCGCGGACGACGGCCGCGGCTTCACCCCGGGCCGGTCCGGCCGGGGCGAGCGCGGCGAGCACGGCGAGCGGGCGGGCGGCGGGAGTCGCGGGCACGGGCTCCCGGCGATGCGGGCCCGGCTGCGCCAGCTCGGCGGCACGCTCACCATCGAGTCCGCGCCGGGCGAGGGCACGGTGGTCTCCGCGGCCATCCCGCTGGCGGGCCGCTGAACCGCGCCCCGGGCACCGGCCCGGGCGACCTCGGCGCCGGTGGGGTCGGGGCAGGTGGAGCCGCCGGTGGAGTCGGCGCCGCCGACGGCAACACGAGCACGAGACGCGAGACGCGAGAGGAGCTGTCGATGAACGACACCGTCCGGCTGGTCATCTGCGACGACCACGCCATGGTCCGGGCCGGGCTGCTGGCCCTGCTGTCCAGCGATCCGGCGATCGAGGTGGTCGGCGAGGCCAGCACCGGGGAGGAGGCCGTCTCGCTGGCCGCCGCCCTCCGGCCGGACGTGGTCCTGATGGACCTCCAGCTCGGCCCGGGCATCGACGGGGTGGAGGCCACCCGGCGGATCCTCGCCGACGCCGGTCGCAGCCACGTCCTGGTGCTGACCACCTTCGACACCGACACCGACATCAGCCGGGCGATCAACGCGGGCGCGACCGGCTACCTGCTGAAGGCGGAGAAGCCGGAGGAACTGTTCGCCGCGATCCGCGCCGCGGCGGCGGGCCGACCCGCGCTGTCGCCGCCGGTCGCCTCCCGGGTGATGGCGCAGATGCGCTCCCCGCTGCCCCAACTCACCGACCGCGAGCAGGACATCCTCGACCAGCTGGGCCAGGGGCTCGGCAACCGGGAGATCGCCCGGGCGCTGTTCATCAGCGAGGCGACGGTGAAGACCCACCTCGGCCGGATCTACGCCAAGCTCGGCGTGGACACCCGCTCCGGCGCGGTGGCCATCGCCAAGGAGCGCCGACTGCTGCGCTGACGACTTCCCCGCACCTCCCACCGCTCCTTGACAACCGCACAGCCACGGACGACACCGAACGGCCACCGGCCGGGCACCGGACGGCCACCGGGCCCGCGCCGACCGGGCACCGGACCCGCGCCGAACCGATACGGACACTCCCGATCCGGCCCCAACGGGCGTCCTCCGTACGGGACCTGACGAAACGACGGCTTCCGGGAGGTGCAGAAGTGGCGGGAGAGGGGTAGCCACACGGGGCCCTCCGCTTCTGACGCGAACGCGTAAGAAAGGCGCCACCCCTCGCTCACCTCCCCCTCGCCGGCCTGTCGTTCGGGCGCGACACGGTTTGGCCGGAACCGACGTCACGAAAGGCGGACGCGCACCATGCCGACCGCACCACCCCCGCCCGCACCGCCCCCGCCCGCGCGCCCGCGCCGCCTCGGGGAACACGGGCTCGCCTGGGCGTTCCTGCTCCCCTCGGTCGTCGTCTTCGCCCTGTTCACCGCCTATCCGCTCGGGCGCACCCTGTACCTCAGCGCGCACGCCAACGACCTGTTCGGCGCACCCTCGCGGTACGTCGGGGCGAAGCACTACACCGACCTGCTGGCCTCCGCCGAGTTCCGCGACACCCTGCTCACCACCGCCCTGTTCGTGCTGCTCACGGTCGTCCCCGGGGTGCTCGGGGCGCTGGCCGTGGTGCTGCTGCTGGAGGGCCGGATCCGCGGCGTCCGGCTGCTGCGCTCGGCCTTCGCGCTGCCGTTCGCCTTCTCGGTGGCCAGCGCCTCGGTGGTCTTCTCGGTCTTCTACAACCCGGCGAGCGGGGTGCTCAACGGGCTGCTCTCGCAGTTCCACCTGGGCCCGGTCGGCTGGCTCACCGACACGCGGTACGCGCTGCTCTCGGTCGCCGCGTCCACGGTCTGGATGAACCTCGGCTACAACGTGCTGGTGCTGTCCGCGGGCATCGGCTCGATCCCCGACGAGATCACCGAGGCCGCCCGGCTGGACGGCGCCTCGGGGCTGCGGCTGGCCCGCTCGATCACGGTGCCGCTGCTCGGGCCCAGCCTGTTCTTCCTGACCGTGGTCTCCACCGTGAACGCGCTGCAGAGCTTCGGCCAGATCCACATCCTCACCCGGGGCGGCCCGGACGGCTCGACCCGCACCCTGGTCTACTCCGTCTACCAGAAGGCCTTCGCCTACGGCTCCAGCGACTTCGGCACCGCCAGCGCGCAGGCCGTGGTGCTGCTGGTCGTCGTCCTGGCCTGCACCGCCGTCCAGTTCGGCGTCCTGGAGCGGAAGGTGCACTACGCATGACGACCACCCTCGCCGAATCCGAACCCGGCCCCGGCACCGGCCCCGACGCGCCCCCGCCCGCCGCCCCGGCCCGCACCGCCCGCCGCCCCCGCCGGGGCCCGCGCGGCACGCTCGCCACCGCCGCGGTGTACCTGCTGCTGCTCGCGGCCGTGCTGACGGTGCTCTTCCCGGTCTACTACGTGTTCGCCGGGGCGTTCATGCGCCCGGACGAGATCGCCGACTACCCGCCCGCGCTGGTGCCGCACTCGCTCACCGGCCGGAACTTCTCCGGCGCCGTGCACGCGGTGCCGCTGGTCCGCCAGTACGCCAACTCGGTGCTGGTGGCGGGCGTGATCACCGCGGCGCAGCTGTTCACCTCGGTGCTGGCCGCGTACGCCTTCGTCTTCCTGCCGCTGCGGGCCCGCCGGGTGGTGTTCGGGCTGTTCCTGGCCACCCTGATGGTGCCGTGGGAGTCCGTGGTCATCCCCAACTACCTGACGCTGTCCGGCTGGGGGCTGGGCAACACGTACGTCGGGCTGGTGCTGCCGTTCCTGGCCTCCGCGTTCGGGACGTTCCTGCTGCGGCAGTCGTTCCGGCAGTTCCCGGCCGAACTGCGGGACGCCGCCCGGATCGACGGGGCGGGCCACTGGCGGTTCCTGTGGCGGATCCTGGTGCCGCTGAACCGGCCGGTGCTGGCGGCGCTCGCCGTCTACGTGTTCCTGTCCGCCTGGAACCAGTACTTCTGGCCGTTGATCATCACCCGCACCGCGGAGATGCAGACCCTGCAGATCGGCCTGTCCACGCTGCGCGACTCGGAGATGGCCGACCCCGGCCTGATCCTGGCCGGCGTGGTGCTGTCGCTGCTGCCCACCCTGGTGCTGGTGCTGTTCGGCCAGCGCTTCATCGTCCGCGGCCTGACCACCGGCGCCGTCCGCTGACCGACCGGCCACCGCCTACCGGCCACCGTCCACCGGCACAACTTCCGTGTCGGCGAAGTCTCCTGACGCGCCGTCGCCCCATGTTCCCGCTCGCCTCTCCCGGTACCCGCCCTCGCAGAAGAGAGAAGCCCGTGAAGAAGAGTGCCCGCGCGCTCGCCGCCCTGCTGGTGTCCGGCCTGGCCCTGACGGCCTGTAGTTCCGGCGGTTCCGGCGGCAGTTCCTCCGGGGACGCCGCCGCGCCCGCCGCCTCCGCCCTCGACCAGGCGTCCGGGGTGACCACCGTCGAGTTCTGGCACTCGATGACGGGCAAGAACGCCGAGGCGCTGACCGCCCTGGTGAACCAGTTCAACAGCGCGCACCAGGGGAAGATCGAGGTGAAGCCGGTCTTCCAGGGCTCCTACGACGACCTGGTCGCCAAGTACAAGGCGTCCGTGCAGCAGAAGGCCACCCCGGCGCTGGTGCAGGTCTACGACATCGGCACCCGCTTCATGATCGACTCCAAGCAGACCGTCCCGGCCCAGGCCTTCGCCGACCGGGACGGCTACTCGCTGGACGACCTGCAGCCCAACATCCGCAACTACTACTCGGTCGACGGCAAGCTCGCCTCGATGCCGTTCAACTCCTCGGTGCCGCTGCTCTACCTGAACACCGACGCCTTCCGGGAGGCCGGCCTCGACCCGGCCCGGCCGCCCGCCACGCTGGCCGAACTCGGCGACCTGGCCAAGAAGCTGACCAAGAAGGACGGCGGCGGGCAGACCGTCAGGTACGGCTTCGGCGCGGCCGTCTACGGCTGGTTCGTCGAGGAGCTGCTGGCCGAGTCCGGCTCGCTCTACTGCGACAGCGGCAACGGCCGCACCGGCAAGGCCGCCAAGGTCTCCTTCGACACCGCCAAGGGCGCCGAGATCGTCCAGTGGTGGGCCGACCTGGTCAAGGGCGGCTACGCGGCCAACACCGGCCGCCAGACCACCGACGCCCAGGCCGCGTTCAAGGCCGGCACGGTGGCCATGCACCTGGAGTCCACCGGCGTGCTGCGCGGCTACACCGAGGCCGCCAAGTTCACCGTCGGCACCGCCCCGTTCCCGAAGACCGCCGCCGACGACCAGGGCGGCCCGGTCATCGGCGGCGCCTCGCTGTGGATCTCCGGGCCGGGCCACTCGGACGCCCAGAAGCGGGCCTCCTGGGAGTTCGAGAAGTTCCTCTCCGCCCCCGAGCAGCAGGCCGCCTGGCACACCGGCACCGGCTACTTCCCGGTCAACACCAAGGCCCTGGACGTCGCCGCCGACAAGCAGTGGGTCGCCACGTACCCCCAGTTCCAGACCGCCATCGACCAGTTGGCCGCCACCAAGCCCACCCCCGCCACGGCCGGCTGCCTGCTCGGCGTGATGCCGCAGGCCCGCAAGGGCGTGGAGACCGCGATCGAGCAGACCGTCTCCGGCTCCAAGACCGCCCAACAGGCCCTGGCCGACGCCGCGAAGGAGCTCCAGCCCGCCATCGACGGCTACAACTCCTCGGTCGGCTGACCGGTGGCGGACGCGCGATCGTTTGATGACGTACTGTCAGAATTTTTGTGCGTACCCGCCCCTCCTGTTCGACTGTCCTCGCAAGGGTGTATTAATTCTCCGCTGGATCATCGCGACCCAGTTATCCTTTGGAGGGGGAGAAATGCGTAACAGCATGTTCAAGCGTGCCGCCGCGCTGCTCATCGGCGCCGGCGCCATCGCCGCGGTCACCATACCCACGGCTTCTGCCGCCCCGGCGCCGGTCCTCGGCACCACGCCCGCACCCATCGTGCACACCATGCCGAAGGCCAAGGCCGCCAAGGCGAACAAGTCGGCGAAGTCCGCCGCCGCACCCCAGGCCGCGCAGGCCGATGAGACCTACGCCCAGCTGAGCCCGGGGCAGAGCCTGCTGTCCGGCGGCTCCCTCACCGTCGGCGACACCACCCTGGTGATGCAGGCCGACGGCAACCTGGTGCTCTACTTGAACGCCAACAACGGCAACCACATCCAGGTCCTGTGGAGCACCGGCACCTGGGGCAACAGCGGCGCCTACGCGATCATGCAGACGGACGGCAACTTCGTCGTCTACAAGCAGGGCGGCGGCTCGACCACCGGCGGCGCCCTGTGGAGCACCGGCACCTGGGGCAAGCCGAACTCCGTGTTCCTCCTGGTGGACGGCGCCCTGATGCTCGGCGACCTGACCCAGCCGGAGCCGTTCTGGCACAACGACAGCGGCTTCGTCCTGGCCAAGGTCAACGGCGAGTACGTCGACCAGCCGGCCGACAACCTCCAGGGCAAGCAGGCCCTCGGCGGGAACAACTGGCTGGAGTCCACCAAGACCATTCTGATCCAGCAGGCCGACGGCAACCTGGTGCTCTACCGCAAGAGCGACGGCGGTGCCATCTGGGCGAGCAACACCTACAACCACCCGGGTGCGCTGGCGGTCATGACCGAGAACGGCATCTTCGGCGTGGCCAGCCCGAACGCGACGTACTGGCTGGCCACCACCACGGCCAACTACGGCGCGTACGTGAAGGTCCAGGAGGACGGCAACGTCGTGCTCTACAAGCAGGGCGGCGGCCCGACCACCGGCGGCGCCGTGTGGGCCAGCAACACCTGGGGCCGTTCCTGACCCCACCGGGCACCGGGTCACCGGCGCCTGGAGCGGACGGAAAACCGCAGTGAAGCATAGGTGGGGAGCGGCCGTCCGCGGCCGCTCCCCACGGCGTTGCCGAGTTCTCCCCCGACGGGCCGGCCCCGTCGGGGGGATGATTCCGGGCGGCGACTTCCGTATCGCCCACGATCGACCTCGGGAAAGCGCGCCGGGAAAGGGACGGAAACGGCCCGGACGCGGTTGCGCGTCCGGGCCGTTCGAGGCGGAGGCGGCGGACGAGTCGGCCTGTACGCCGGGTTCTGTCTCCCGGGCCGCTCGCGCGGCCGGGGGAGGCGGCCATCCATCTAGGGCTGCCGTTGCCGACAGCCTCGTGCGGTCTACCCGCGAGCTCGGGCGAGCAGCCCTCGAACACCCGCGCACGGTGCCCGGGGGCACCGATCTTGACCTTGCTCCGAGTGGGGTTTACCGAGCCGGCCGAGTCACCTCGGTCGCTGGTGGTCTCTTACACCACCGTTTCACCCTTACCTGCCGCCGGAGCGGCAGGCGGTCTGCTTTCTGTGGCACTGTCCCGCGGGTCACCCCGGGTGGGCGTTACCCACCACCCTGCTCTGTGGAGCCCGGACGTTCCTCGGCGAGCCCCCGAAGGGACCCGACGCGACCGCCCGGCCGGCTCGTCCGCCGTACTGGTCATCGTAGCCGCTCGGCGGAGTGCTCCCGCACGCCGCCCGCCGGAGGGCCGGTCGGTCAGCGGGCCTGCCCGGCGGGGTCCGGCCGGACGCCCCGGGGCTGCTGGTCGAAGCGGGCGGCGACCCGGGCCGCGGTGGCGGTGGCCCAGGGGGTGGTGGTGAGCAGGCCGAGGAGCAGGACGGTCAGGCCCAGGCCGGTGATGATCCACCAGCCGGCGTGGGTGGCGGGGGTGAAGCCGCCGGCCGAGACGACCGCGCTGGTGACCACGGTGCCGATCACCGCGACGCCCAGCGACTGGCCGACCTGGCGGCTGGTGGAGGCGACCGCGGCGGCCACCCCGGCCTGGGACAGCGGCATGCCGGAGACCGCGGAGTTGGTGATCGGGGCGTTGACCAGGCCGAAGCCGACGCCGAACAGGGCGTACGCGGGCAGCAGCAGGAGCGCGGAGGAGTCGTCGGTCAGCCGGGTCAGCAGCAGTCCGCTGGCCGCGATCGCCGCGCCGGCCACCAGCAGCGGCAGGCGCGGGCCGCGGCCGGCCACGATCCGGCCGGACAGCGGGGCGGCGAGCAGAGTGAGGCCGGCCATCGGGAGCGTCCACAGGCCGGCCACCACCGGGGTGTAGTGCCGGACCTCCTGGAGGTAGAGGGTGTTGAGGAAGAGGAAGCCGCCGAGCGCCGCGAACGCGCACACCGCGGTGACGGTGGCGCCGGCGAACGGGGCGCTGCGGAAGAACCGGGGGTCGATCAGCGGCTCGGCGACCCGCCGCTCCCACAGCGGGAAGGCGACCAGCGCGGCGACCGCGAGCACGGCCAGGACGAGGATGCCGGGCGAGGTCCAGCCGTGGCCGGGACCCTCGATGATCGCGGCGGTGCCGCAGCCCAGCAGCACCAGCATCAGCAACTGCCCGACCGGGTCGAGCCGGCGGGCCCGGGGCGCCCGGGACTCCGGGACGTACCGGTGGGTCAGCAGGCAGGCGGCCAGGCCGACCGGCACGTTGATCAGGAAGATCGACGGCCAGCCCGCGGTGTCCACCAGGAAGCCGCCGATCAGCGGGCCCAGCGCCATGCTGATGCCGACCACGCCGCCCCAGACGCCGATCGCCCGGGCCCGTTCCTTCGGGTCGGTGAAGGTGTTGGTGATGATCGACATCGCCACCGGGTTCATCATCGAGCCGCCGACCGCCTGCACCGCGCGGAAGCCGATCAGCCAGCCGAGCCCGGGGGCGAGGCTGCACAGCAGCGAGCCGAGCACGAACAGCACCAGCCCGGTCATGAAGACCCGCTTGCGGCCGATCCGGTCGGCCACCGAGCCGGAGAGCATCAGCAGCGAGGCCAGCACCAGGGTGTAGGCGTCGATCACCCACTGCAGGCCGGAGGCGGGCGCGTCCAGGTCCGTGCGGATCGAGGGCAGCGCGATGTTCACGACGGTGTTGTCCAGGCCGACGATGAACAGGCTGAGGCAGCAGATGGCCAGGATCAGCAGCCTGTGACGGCGGTCCGGCGCGGTGATCGATCGGCTCATCATCCGATCATCCCACCATCTCATGAACGAATCCTGGGACTACCCGGCGGCCGCCAGCGCGAACCGGACGGTGCGGGTGGCCGGATCGGCCAGGGTCAGCCGGACGGTGACCCGATGGCCCAGCGGCAGCCGGTCGGGGGCGTCGCACTTGGCGACCACCGCCGGGTCGCGCAGCTGCACCGTGCCCACGGTGGGACGGCGCTCGTCCACGTCGACCACCACCGCCTCGAACTCCTCGCCCTCCCGGCCGCGCAGCAGCTCGGTCTCCACCAGGTCCACGCAGGCCCGCTCCACCTCGTGGGCCCGCCGGTCGCCCGACTCCATCAGCCCCGGCACCAGCGGCAGGGCGTCCCGCACCCAGCCCGGCACGTCGGTGCCGCCCGCCACCGCCGCGCAGATCTCCAGCGCGTACCGGTCGCCGAGCCGGCGCAGCGGCGCGGTGCAGTGCGCGTACGGGGCGGCCAGCGCGGCGTGGCCCGGGTCGGCGGGGGGGCGGTGCCGCGGGCGGTGTCGAAGGCCCGGTACCCGGCGCCGCGCAGCAGGCCGGTGCACTCGCTGAGGAAGGCGGCGTCGGCGGTGCGGCCCGGGTCCAGCGAGCGGATCAGCGCCGGGTAGGGCAGCTCCGGCGGCCAGTGCACGCCGAGCGCGGCGGCGGTGCGGCGCAGCCTGGCGTACGCGGACTCGGGGGCGGCCGGCAGGGTGCGCAGCAGGCCGGTCCCGGCGTCCAGCATCAGCTCGGCGGCGGCCATCCCGGTCAGCAGCGAGACCTGCGCGTTCCAGCCCTCCGCGGGGCGCGGCGCCCGGTAGCCGAGCCGGTAGCCGCCGTCCTCGGCGCTCACCTCCTGCTCGGGCACGGGCAGGCTGACGCCGCCGCGCTCCCGCTCCTGCGCCTCGCGCAGGGCGCCGATCTCCGCGAGCAGGGCCAGCTGCTCGTCGGCCCGGCCCGCGTCGATCCGGGTCTGGACGCCCGCGTAGTCGAGCCGGCGCCGGGAGCGGACCCGGGCCCGGCGCAGGTCGGCCAGCACCAGGGCGCCGTCCGCGTCCAGGTCGAGCTGCCAGAGCAGGGCAGGCCGCAGCTCCCCGGGCAGCAGGCTGGCCGCCCCCTCGGAGAGCCGGGCCGGGTGCAGCGGCACGTTCCCGTCCGGGAAGTACAGCGTCTGCACCCGGTGCGCGGCCTCGGTGTCGACCGCCCCGCCCGGCGTGACGTACGCGCCGACGTCGGCGATCGCGTAGTGCACCCGGTAGCCGGTGCCCCGGCGCGACAGCTGCATCGCCTGGTCGAGGTCCCGGGAGTCCGGCGGATCGAGGGTGAACAGGTCCAGGTCGGTGGCGTCGAACTCCGGCAGCCGGGGCAGCGCGGCGGCCCGGTCGGCCTCCGCGAGCACCTCCGGCGACCAGTCGGTGCGGATCTCCAGTCGGGTCCTGAGGTCGGCGAGCTCGGTGTTGATCCTGGCGGTCTGGGCGGCCCGGACGCTGAGGTGTCGGCGCGGCATGGTCGCAGCGTAAGCGGCGGTGGCGTGGAAGGCGCGCTGAAACAGCCCTGAAGGCGGTTGTGGCGTACGGGGATTGACCGTGCGGAGGGGCCCGGCAACGACGCCGCCGCGTCCGCGCTCTCCGCTCCCCGCCCGCCACCAGCCGGACCCCGCCCGGGCCCGCGCTCCGCGCTCCCCCGGGCGGGTGGGCCGGGATTCGGGGGGTGGGCGGCGAGGTCGTTAGGGTGGTCGGGTTCGGGTGCCACAGGTTGTTGAAGGGGTGTTGTCGTGCTGGTTCTGCTGCCGCCGTCGGAGGGGAAGGCCGCGCCGGAGGCGGGGGCGCCGGTCGAACTGGCGGGGCTGTCGCTGCCGGGGCTGGCCGGGGCGCGGCGGCGGGTGCTCGACGCGCTGGTGGAGCTGTGCGCCGGGGACGCGGAGCGGGCGGCCGGGGTGCTGGGGCTGAGCGCGGGGCTGCGCGGGGAGGTGGCCAAGAACGCCGGTCTGCCGACGGCGGGGGCCCGTCCGGCGGGCGAGGTGTACACCGGGGTGCTGTTCGACAACCTGGGCCTGGCCAAGCTGGACGAGGCGGCGTACGCCCGGGCGGAGCGTTCGCTGCTGGTGTTCTCGGGGCTGTGGGGCGCGGTGCGGATCGGTGACCGGATCCCGCCGTACCGCTGCTCGATGGGCGTGAAGCTGCCGCCGCTGGGCGCGCTGGGCGCGTACTGGCGGGGCGAGCTGGCCGCGGTGCTGCCGGAGGTCGCGGACGGCCTGGTGCTGGACCTGCGCAGTGCGGCGTACGCGGCGGCGTGGAAGCCCGCGGGGGAGGTCGCGGGCCGGACGGTGACGGTGCGGGTGCTGCAGGAGCGCGAGGTGGACGGGGTGCTGAAGCGCTCGGTGGTGTCGCACTTCAACAAGGCGACCAAGGGCCGGCTGGTGCGCGACCTGCTCACGGCGGGCCTGGAGCCGGCCGTACCCGGTGAACTGGTGGACGCGCTGGAGCAGTTGGGCCACCGGGTGGAGGTCTCGGCGCGCGGCACCGACCGCAAGCCGTGGCAGTTGGACGTCGTGGTGACCGACGTCCACTGAGCGGCGGCCCGCGGCGCCTCAGCGCAGGTGCGAGGTGTCGTTGAGCAGCCGCAGCGAGGCGTTGCCGTCGCTGTAGTACTGCACGGCGCACAGCGAGGCCGCGGAGAGTTCCATCCGGTGCACGGCGTCCGGCGGGGCGCCGAGGGCGAGCCGGACCAGGCTCTTGATCGGGCTGACGTGGGAGACCACCAGGACGGTCTGCCCGGGGTGGCGGGCGATGATCCGGTCGCGGGCCCGGGCCACCCGCTGGGCCAGGGTGGTGAGGGACTCGGCGCTGCCGGTGGGCCTGGCCCTGGCCGAGCCGAGCCAGGTGGTGAGGTCGTCGGGGTGGCGTTCCATCACCTCGGCGAAGGTGAGCCCCTCCCAGGCGCCGAAGTCGAGTTCGCGCAGGTCCTCCTCGATCCGCACCTCCAGGCCGAGCCGGCGGGCGGTGGCCTCGGCGGTCTGCCGGGTGCGCAGCATCGGGGAGGCCACCACGGCCTGCACGGTGCCGCGGGCAGCCAGGGCCTCGGCGGCGCGGTCGGCCTGCCAGCGGCCCTTCTCGGAGAGGCCGGGGTCGCTGCCGGTGCCGCCGGAGAAGCGCTTGAGCGGGGTGAGCGGGGTCTCGCCGTGCCGCAGCAGGACCAGGGTGGTGGGGGTGCCGAGGTCGGCGGGCGCGGCCCAACCCGCCCTGGGGGCGGACGCAGCGGACGCGGCCGACGCGGCGGGCAGCGGTTCGTCGGCCGCGCCGGACACGACGGGCCCGGGCACGCCGGACCCGGATACGGCGGGCCCGGACACGGCGGACCCGGACGCGGCGGGCCCGGACGCGGCGGCCCGGGGGGCGGGCTCCCACTGGCGGCCGAGTCGCCCCGCGTCCATCGCCTCGTTGGCGAGCCGGTCGGCGGCCTTGTTGCGCTCGCGCGGGATCCACCCGTACGTGACCTGCCCGGCGGGGAGGACGGCGCGGGCCTCGGCGGCCAGCGGCCGCATGTCGGGGTGCTTGACCTGCCAGCGCCCGGACATCTGCTCGACGACCAGCTTGGAGTCCATCCGGACCTCGACCCGGGCGTCCGGGTCGAGGTCGCGGGCGGCCCGCAGCCCGGCGATCAGGCCCCGGTACTCGGCGACGTTGTTGGTGGCGTGGCCGATGTACTCGGCGGCCTCGACCAGGACCTGCCCGGTGTCGGCGTCGCGGACCACCGCGCCGTAGCCGGCCGGCCCCGGGTTGCCCCGGGAGCCGCCGTCGGCCTCGACGACGTACCTGGCGCCCGCCACCGGGTCAGACGCCCGACTCGCCGGTGCGGACCAGGATGCGGCCGCAGTTCTCGCAGCGCAGCACCTTGTCGGCGGGCTCGGCCTTGATCGCGTTGAACTCGGTGATCGAGAACTCGGTGCGGCAGCCCTCGCAGCGGCGCTGGTAGAGGCGGGCCGCGCCGACGCCGCCCTGCTGCTCGCGCAGGCGCAGGTAGCTCTTCATCAGGTCGGCGGGGATCACGTTGGCGACGGCCTCGCGGTCGCGGCGGGCCTTCTCGACCTCGCCGTCGATCTCGGCGAACTTGGCGTCCCGGCGGCCCTCGGCCTCGGCGACGACCACGGAGGAGTGCTCCAGGCGGGCGGTGAGCTCGACCACCCGGGTCTGGGCGGACTCCAGGCGCTCCATCACCTCCAGGACGATGTCCTCCAGGTCGCCCTGGCGCTTGGCCAGCGAGGTGTTCTCGTGCTGGAGGTTCTCCAGGTCCTTGGGCGAGACCGCACCGGAGTCCATCCGCTGCTGGTTGCGGGCGGCCCGGGTGCGGACCTGCTCGACGTCGGCCTCGGCCTTGGCCTGCTCGCGGGTGGTGTCGCCGAGCTGGGCCTGGGCGGCGACGACCAGGTCCTTGAGGGCGTTGTGGTCGGCGGTGGCCTTGTCGATCTCGGCGTGCTCGGGCAGGGTGCGGCGCCGGTGGGCCAGCTGGTCGAGGCGGGAGTCGAAGGCCTGCAGGTCGAGCAGGCGGATCTGGTCGGCGGGCGCGGCGTTCACGCGGCAGGGCTCCTGTTGAGTTGGTTCGGCGGGAAGGTTCAGAGGGCGTACGGCATCGGCGCGTGCGCCGTCCACGGGTCGGTGACCCGGGTGGAGACGCGGGTCTCCAGCGGCCAGCCGCGGCTGTCGGCGCGGCCGGTGAGCTCGCGGGCGGCCAGGGTGAGCCAGGGCCACTCGGTGGCCCAGTGCGCGGCGTCGACCAGGGCGACCGGGGCCGCCTCGACGGCCTCGGAGACCGGGTGGTGCCGCAGGTCGGCGGTGACGTACGCGTCCACGCCGGCCTTGCGGGCCTCGGCCAGGAAGGAGTCGCCGGAGCCGCCGCAGACCGCGACCCGGCGGACGAGCCGCTCCGGGTCGCCGGCGGCGCGCACGCCCGCGGCGGTGGCGGGCAGCCCGGCGGCGACCTGCGCCGCGAACGCGGCCAGGGTCAGCGGCTGCGGGAGCTCGCCGATCCGGCCGCTGCCCCGGCGGCCCGCCGGGTCGGTCGGGTCGGCCACCAGCGGTCCGGTGACCTTCAGCCCGACGGCCTCGGCCAGCGCGTCCGAGACCCCGGGGGCGGCGTGGTCGGCGTTGGTGTGCGCGACGTGCAGCGCGATGTCGTGCTTGATCAGGGTGTGCACCACCCGGCCCTTGAAGCCGGTGGCGGCGACGGTGGTGGTGCCGCGCAGGTAGAGGGGGTGGTGGGTGACCAGCAGGTCGGCGCCCCACTCGACGGCCTCGTCCACCACGGCCCGGACGGGGTCGACGGCGAACAGCACCCGGCGCACCTCCGCCCCGGGGTCGCCGCAGACCAGGCCCACCGCGTCCCAGGACTCCGCCCACTGCGGGGGGTAGACCTCTTCGAGCACGGCGATGACGTCGGATAGTTTCGGCACCTGTCGAGACTACCGCGTGCCGGGGCCGGGGCCGGTCGCGCTCCCGGCGTGCGGACCGGGCCCGGCCGTCGTACACCTGCGCGTCAACCCGGTGGGGGCGGTGGGCGGGCGGCTCCGGCGGCGCTCCGGCGGGCCCGCGGGGCGGAACCGGCCGGTGGCCGCGCGGGGCGCCCTGGTCACACCGGCCGGGGCGAACGCATTCGAAAACGAAACCCGATCACCCTTACGGGTGAAGTGACCCGGCCGGTGTTGAGTCACACCCGCCCCGAAAGTAACTTCTAGTCCTGCGAACGAGAGTTGCCTCGACCAGGGGGGTCGAAAAAGGCGACCGGCCGTAATTCCCGCGCACGGAGCGCGGAATCCCGTGAATCCGGATGCGGAACGCGGGGCGAATGCGCCGGGCGTCAGCGAGGCTCTCGTGACTTCCGCAGACCGTTCGGTCGGGTCCACCGCGAAGGGGTGTGAAGCAGATGGGGGCGGGCACACCGCTGCGCAGGGCCGGGGGGCCGAGCCAGGTCGACGACGGGCCGGGTGTGGACGGCACGTTGGTGGAGGTGGCACGGGCGGCCGTGGCCGGCAGCAGGGCCCGGGGAGGCGACGGCGACTGGACGGTCGCGGTCGAGGGCTTCTGGTGCACGGTGCGGCCGCCCGGCCGCGAACTCCCCGCCCAGGGCTGGAAGCTGCACGTCAGCGCGGCCTCCTCGGTGGCGGTCGAGGTGCTGTCCGCGGTCGCCGCGGCCGTCGCCGACGACCCGTGCGCCTTCAAATTCACCGCCGACCGGGAGAAACTCCACGAACTGAACTCCCGGAACAGCGAACGCGGATCCGCCGGTAAATTCCTCACCGTCTACCCGGGCGACGACGAGCAATTCCGGCGGCTCGCCGAGGAACTCCACCGCGCCACCGCGGGAATGCCGGGGCCGGTGATTCTCTCCGACCGCCCGTACCGTCCCGGCAGCCTGGTGCACTACCGCTACGGCGCGTTCGCCGGCCGGTCGGTGCTCGGCAACGACGGCGCCTACCGCTCGATGCTGCGCGCCCCCGGCGGCGCCCTGGTCGAGGACGTGCGCGGCGCCGTCTACCGCCGTCCGCCCTGGGTGGCCGACCCCGTCGAGGGGGCGGGATCGACCACCGGCGGCGGGCGGGCACCCGGCGGCGTGCTGCTGGACGGCCGCTGGGCCCTGACCGCCGCGCTGCGGCACGGCGCCAAGGGCGGGGTGTTCCTGGGCAGCGACCGGATCACCGGCGCCGAGGTGGTGGTCAAGCAGGCCCGGGCGCACATCGAGGTGGACCGGGCCGGCACCGACGCCCGCACCGCCCTGCGCCACGAGGCCGAACTGCTCGGCCGGCTCGCCGACAGCGGCCTCACCCCCCGGGTGCACGCCCTGGTCGAGCAGCAGGACTCGCTGTTCCTCGTCCAGGACCGCGTCCCCGGCCAGGCCCTGGGCAGCTGGGTCGCGGCCCGGCTGCGCCGCGACGGCACCCCGGACGTCCCGTGGGCCGAGGCCGGCCCGATGGCGCTCGCCCTGCTCGACCTGGTCGAGCGGGTGCACCGCCGCGGCCTCGTCCTGCGCGACCTCTCCCCCGGGAACGTGCTGGTCACCCCGGACGGCGACGTCCGCCTGGTCGACCTCGAACTCGCCGTCCCCGCCGGGGTGCTGGCCGGTTCCGCGGGCACCCCCGGCTACCGGGCCCCCGAGCACTCCGGCCCGCACCGGACCGGCCGGGCCGCCCGCAGCACCGACCTGTACGCCCTCGGCGGCCTGTACTTCCTGCTCGCCACCGGCCACGACCCGCTGCTGCCCGACGACCTGCCGCAGGCCCGTCCGGTCGCCGACCGGCTGGGGCGCTGGCTGGCGCTGGCCGCCCGCGGGGGCGACACCGCCCGCCGGCTCGCCCCGCTGGTGCTCGGCCTGCGCGCCGAGGCCGCCGACCGGCGCTGGAGCCTGGAGCGCGTCCGCACCGCGCTCGCCGCCGGGGCCGCGCCCGGAACCACACCCGCCGCACCCGTCGCCCCGCCCCCACTGGACCGGTTGCTGCACGACGGGCTGCGCCTGCTCGCCCGCAGCGCCACCCCGCAGCGCCCGGACCGGCTCTGGCCGACCGTCCCGGGCGGCCTGCTCACCGACCCGTGCAACGTCCAGCACGGCGCGGCCGGCGTCCTCGCCCTGCTCGCCCGGGCCGCCCGCGCGCCGCTGCCCGGACCCGCCCGCGAACGCGCCCGGGCCACCGCCGCCGTCGCCGCCGCCTGGGTCGAGCGCCGCTGCGCCGCCGAACCCGTGGTGCTCCCCGGACTGCACTTCGGCCGGGCCGGCACCGCCTGGGCCCTGTTCGACGCCGCCGAGGCCCTCGACGACCCCGGCCTCGCCGAACGCGCCGCCGGGCTCACCGCGAAGCTCCCGCTCGACTGGCCCAACCCCGACGTCTGCCACGGCGTCGCGGGCGCCGGCCTCGCCCAGCTCCGCGCCCACCGCGCCACCGGCGCCCGCACCTTCCTCGACCGCACCGCCCGCTGCGTCCACCGGCTGCTCGCCGCCGCCCGCGACGAGCCGTACGGGACGGTCTGGCCGGTGCCCGCCGACTTCGACTCCGCGCTGGCCGGCGCCACCCACCTCGGCCACGCGCACGGCGTCGCCGGTGTCGGCGCCTTCCTGCTCGCCGCCGCGGGCGTCCTCGCGGACGGCGGCGACCCCGCGCTCGCCGCCACCGCGGCGGACGCCCGGGCCGGGGCCGACCGGGCCGCCCGCACCCTGGCCGCCACCGCCCGGTCCGACGGCCCCGCCGCGTGGTGGCCGCAGAGCCACGGCGACCCGGAACACGTCCGCCTCGCCCACTGGTGCAGCGGCTCCTCCGGGGTCGGCAGCTTCCTGGTCCGGCACTGGCTGGCCACCGGCGACCCCGACTCCCACCGCCTCGCCCTGGCCGCCGGTCGGGCCGTCCTGGACGCCCGCTGGCACAGCGGCGTGACCGCCTGCCACGGCCTGGCGGGCAACGGCGAGTACCTGCTCGACCTGGCCGAGGCCACCGGCGAGGGGCGCTTCCGGCACGGCGCCCGGGACCTCGCCGCCCTGATCGCCGCGCGCACCGCCCTCCGCGACGACCTGCTGGTCCTCCCCGACGAGACCGGCACCACCGCCACCCCCGCCTACGGCACCGGCACCGCCGGGCCGCTCGCCTTCCTGCTCCGCCTCCGCCACGGCGGGCCCCGGATGTGGAGCCCCTGACGGCGGAGAGCCGCCCCGGCGGAGAGCCCCCGGGCCCCTGAACACCCCACCCGTACCGAAAGGTGATCCCCCATGAGCACGCAGACCGTGCACCTCGCGTTGCGGCGGCTCAGCTTCACCTTCGCCGGCGACGGCTCGCACGCCGCGTGCCTCGCCGCCGGGGCCGACGGCGGGTGGTACGCGGAGAGTTGGCGGCTTCCGGCCGAGGGGCCGGCCGTGCCGACCGCGCTGCCGTCGGAGGAGGGGCTGCGGGCCCAGCTGCTCGCGCTGCCGGACGGCCGGGTGCTGGTGTGCCGGCACGACGGGGACCGGCACGCGCTGGTGCTGCTGGCGGCCGGGGAGCCGGAGGTGCCGCTGGCGGCGGTGCGGACGGCCGGTCTGCGGATGCTCGCGGTGCCGGGCGGGGCGGCCGCCGGGCCGGGGGCGCCGGTCGCGGTGCTGCTGGGCACGGACACCCGGCCGGTGACGACGGTGTGGCTGCTGGCGGCGGACGGTTCGGCGCCGCGGGAGGTCGCGCAGCTGCCGGGGCTGCACGGCGGCGGGGTCTGGCTGGACGTCGCGGGGCGGCTGCTGGCGCTGGACCGGGTGGTCGGCGGGATGGTGAAGACGGTCGTGCTGGATCTCGAACTCGGCACCGCGACACCGCTGTTGGAGCTGGGCGAGAGCAGCAACGACCGGCTGGTGCTGTTCGATCCGGCGACCGGCTTCGGGATGCTGCGCAGTGACGCGCCGGGGGTGGACCGGCTCGGCTGGGCGCTGATCGGCGGCGGCGAGCCGGTGCGGTTCCCGGACTGCCTGCACCAGCCGGGTCGGCTGCTGCGCCCGGTGGCGTCGGCGCCCGGGCTGCTGCCGGGCGCGGAGCCGCAGGTGGTGCTGCAGGTGGACCACGGCGCGGCGTCGGCGCTGGTGCTGTGGCGGGCGGGCGAGAAGCAGGTGCGTCCGCTGCCGGTGCCGCCGGGTCGGCTGGGGGCGGTGGGGCACTGGTCGGCGGCGGGGCTGCGGATGCCGTACTCGGCGCCGGACCGCCCGGCGGCGCTGGCCACGCTGGACGTGGCGGCGCTGCTGGACGCGCCGGACCTCGAAACCGGGTCGGCCCCGGCGGGCTGGCGGCTGGACGGCTCGACGGTGCCGGGGGACGGCGGCCGGTGGCTGTCCGCGCGGTGCCTGGAGCTGCCCGGCCCGGCCGGTCCGGTGGAGTCGGTGGTGTACGGCGGCGACGGGTGGCTGTCGGCGCCGCACCTGGTGCTGGCGCTGCACGGCGGCCCGGCGGACGCCTGGCGGCTGGAGTTCGATCCGGCGCTGCAGCGGATGGCGGCGGACGGCCTGGCGGTGCTGGCGCCGAACCAGCGCGGTTCGACGGGGTACGGCCCGGAGTACGCGATGGCGATCCGGGGCGCCTGGGGCGGGCCGGACCTGGAGGACGTGCTGGCCCTGCTGGCGGACGTGGCGGGGCGGCGGGCGGCGGCGGGGCTGGAGCCCCCGGCGCTGTTCGGGGTGAGCTACGGCGCGTTCCTGGCGCTGCTGGCGGCGGCGCACGCCCCGGCCGGGTCGGTGTCGCGGTGCGCGGTGGTGGCGCCGTTCCTGTCCGGCGGGCGGCTGCTGGCGGAGGCGTCGGCGCCGGTGCGGGCGCTGACCACCCGGCTGGGCGGCGACCGGGAGCTGTGGGACGCCCGGGGGCCGCGCGACGTGCTGCGGGTGGCGGACCGCCTGCGGGCGCCGCTGCTGGTGGTGCACGGGGACCGGGACGAGGTGGTGCCGGTGGGCCAGTCCCGTTCGCTGCGGCACGAGTTGCTGCGGCTGGGGCGGGTGGAGGGCGTCGACTTCCGGTACGTGGAGGCGACGGGGGCGGGGCACGAGGTGCTGGCCGAGGAGGGTGCGGCGGCGGTGCACGAGCTGCTGGCGGGCTTCCTGCGCACCGGCCGCCCGACCTGACGGGCCGCCAGGGGAGCGCGTGGATTTCCCGGCGCCGTGCGCGTGCGGGAGCAGGACCGGCGGCGGTGCGCCGCCGCGGTCGTCGGGCGCGTCCGTGTCCGGCGGGAACCACAGGGAGGGAAACACCATGGAGCACACGAGCGCGTTCGAGACCGACCTCGCGGCCCTGCAGGAGCTGCCGGAGCTGGAGTCGGTGGAGCTGGGCGGCCACGGCGGCGGGTGCCAGTTCACCTGTCTGATCCTGACCTGTCTGATCTTCACCGTCAGCTGACCCGGGTCGTCCCGACCGGGCCGTGTCCGTCCCCGTCCGCGGGGGCGGGCACGGCCCTCCCGGCCGTCCGTCCTGCTCGTTCGCCCCTTGTTGACCAGGAGAGTTCTCGTGCGTGGGTCGTCGGTCGCGCTGACGGTGTCGGTGCCGCTGGAGGCGGCGGCGACGCTGGCCCTGCCGGGGGTGGCGGGGGTGGTGCTGGACGCGGTGCTGGCGGGCCGTGCGGCGGGGTGGGCGGTCGGGGGGTTGGCGGCGGTGCTGGCGGTGGGCGCGGCGGCGTCGGCGCTGGCCGCGGTGGCGGGCCGGCCTGCACGGCGGCGGACACCGTGGGGCTGCGCGGGGCGCTGGTGCGGCGGGTGCTGGGGCTGCGCCCGTTCCCGTCGGCGGTGGAGCGGTCGTGCGGGGAGCGGCCGGGGCCGGGCGACCTGACGGCCCGGCTGGTGGGTGCGGCGGCGGACGCGGGGGCGGCGCGGGCGGCCCGGCTGGGGGCGGCGACGGCGCTGGTGACCTCGGCGGGGGCGGTGCTGGGGCTGGGGCTGCTGTCGCCGTGGCTGGCGGCGGCGTTCTTCGCGGGGGTGCTGCCGGGGGTGGTGCTGGTGCGGCTGTTCATGCGGACGGCGGAGGACGTGTTCGTCCGCTACCAGGAGGCGCAGGGGCGACTGGCCGACCGGTTGGCGGACGCGCTGGCGGGGGTCCGGACGGTGCGGGCGGCGGGGGCGCAGCGGCGGGAGGCGGCCCGGGTGCTCGGGGTGCTGCCCGAACTGGGGGACGCGGGGCGGGCGTTGTGGCGGGCGCAGCGCCGGACGGTGGGTCAGGTGACGCTGCTGGTGGCGGCGGTGGAGCTGACGGTGCTGGGGACGGCGGGCCAGCTGGTGGCGGCGGGGCGGCTGCCGGCGGGGGCGTTCGCGGCGGCGGCGGGGTGGGCGGCGCTGGGGCTGGGCTTCTTCGAGCAGGTGGAGGCCCTGGTGGGGGTGGCGCACGCGCGGGCCGGGCTGGCCCGGGTGCGGGAGGTCGACGAGCTGCCGGGCCCGGGCCCGGGTGGGCGTGAACTGCCGGACGGTCCCGGCGAGTTGGTGTTCCGTTCGGTGCTGGTGCGGGACGACGGGGGCGCGGTGGTGTTCGGCCCGCTGGAGCTGGTGGTGCCGGGCGGCGCGACGGTCGCGGTGGTGGGGCGCTCGGGGTCGGGCAAGTCGCTGCTGGCCGCGCTGGCGGGGGGCCTCCGGCTGCCGGACGGCGGGGAGGTGCTGGTCGACGGGGTGCCGGTGGCGGCCCTGTCGGTCGCGGAGCGCCGCCGCGCGGTCGGCTACGCCTTCGAGCGGCCGCTGCTGATCGGGCCGTCCCTGGACGAGGCGCTGGAGGGCGCGGACCAGGCGGCGCTGGCGGCGGCCCGGGCGGACGGCTTCCTGTCCCGGCTGCCGCACGGCGGCCGTACCCCGGTGGGTGAACTCCGGCTCTCCGGCGGCGAGTTGCAGCGTCTCGGGCTGGCCAGGCTGCTGGCCGGGAACGCCCGGGTGGTGGTGCTCGACGACGCGACGTCCAGTCTGGACGCGGCGACCGAGCACCAGGTGGACCGGGCCCTGCACGAGTCCACCCGGGGCCGCACCCGCCTGGTCGTCACCCACCGCGCGGCGGTCGCGGCCCGGGCCGAACGGGTGGTCTGGCTGGACGGCGGCCGGGTCCGCGCGATCTCCACCCACGCCGAGCTGCTGGCCGACCCGGCCTACCGGACGACGCTCGCGGGCGCGGCCCTGGAAGCCCGGCCCCGGTAGCAGAGGGCGCGTTCAAGGGCTCGGCGGGAACGGCGCGCCCGGGTCTGCGGGCGGTTCACTGCCGGAGCGCGCATCGGCTCCGGTTCGGTATCACGGCACACGGCACACGGCACACGGCACACGGCGCGAGGAGCGGTTTTCGTGGGGCGGCATCGGCGGGCGCTGGGCGGGCGGGGGCTGCGGGAGTTGGCGGCGGCGGTGCCCCGGCGGGCGGTGTGGGGGTTGGCGGGGTGGTCGGCGGTGGAGGCGCTGCCGGCGCTGTGCTCGGGGCTGCTGGTGGCGGCGGCGGCCGACCGGGGGTTCCTGGCGGGGCGTCCGGGGGCCGGTTTCGCCTGGCTGGGGGCGCTGGGTGCGGTGACGGCGCTGCGCGCCCTCGCGGCGCGGGCGGTGTTCCCGCACCTCGCGGAGGTGGTGGAGCCGCTGCGGGACGCCCTGGTGGCGCGGGTGGTGCACGGGGCGCTGTCGCGGCCGGACCCGGACGGTCCGGCGGAGATCGCCCGGATCACCGAACAGGTGGAGTCCGCGCGGCAGTTGACCGCGACGCTGCTGCGCAGTGCGCGCGGGGTGGGGTTCGGGCTGCTGGCGGCGCTGCTGGGTCTGGGGCTGCTGGCTCCGGCGGTGCTGCCGCTGGTGCTGGTGCCGCTGCTGCTGTCGGGGGCGCTGTTCGTCCGGCTGCTGGGGCCGCTGGTGGCGCGCCGCCGGGCGGTGGTGCTGGCGGACGAGCGGATCGCGGCCGAGGCGGGCCGGGTGTTCGCCGGGCTGCGGGACGTGGCGGCGTGCGGGGCGCAGCAGCGGGTGTCGGCGCACCTGTCGGCGCTGGTGGAGGCGCAGGGCGCGGCGGTGCGGGCGGTCGGCCGGGCGGCGGCGGCCCGGTCGCTGGCGGTGGCGGTGGGCGGGCGGCTGCCGCTGCTGGCGGTGGTCTGCGCGGCGCCGTGGATGGTCGGCCGGGGCTGGCTGTCGGCGGGCCAGGTGCTCGGGGTGGCGACCTACCTGTTGCAGCAGTTGGAGCCCGCGGTGCGGGCCCTGGCCGGGATGCTGGGCAGTTGGCTGCTGGACCTGGCGGTGGTGCTGGACCGGTTGACGGCGGCCTGCCCCGCACCGACCGCCCCGGCGGTGCCGTCGGCGGCGTCCGCTCCGGTGCCGCCGGGTGACGGCTCGCTGAGCGTGCGGGGGCTGCGGTTCGCCCGGGCGCGGGGGGCCCGGCCGGTGCTGGACGGGGTGCGGTTCGACCTCCGGCCGGGCGCGCACCTGGCGGTGGTCGGTCCGAGCGGCGCGGGGAAGTCGACCCTGGCGGCGCTGCTGGCCGGGCTGCTGGTCCCGGACGAGGGCCGGGTGCTGGTCGGCGGCCTGGATCCGGCGGCGCTGCCCGGGCCGGTCCGGGCGGCCCGGTTGGCGCTCGTCCCGCAGGAGGCGTACGTCTTCGCGGGGACCGTCCGGGAGAACCTGTGCTGGCCGTCCGGCGGGTGCTCCGACACCGAACTGGCCGTCGCCGCGCACCGGGTGGGCTCGTCCCGGCTGCTGGCCCGGCTCGGCGGGCCGGACGGCCTGATCGCCGATCCGGCCGCGCTGTCCGCCGGGGAGCGCCAACTGCTGGCCCTGACCCGGACGTTCCTCTCCCCCGCGCCGGTCGTCGTGCTGGACGAGGCCACCTGCCACCTGGACGCGGAGGCCGAGCGCCGCGCCGAGGAGGCGTTCGCGGCCCGCCCCGGCACCCTGGTGGTGATCGCGCACCGGATCGGCTCGGCGGTGCGCGCCGACCGCGTCCTGCTGCTGGACGCGGCGGGCCCGCTCCTGGCCACCCACGCCGACCTCCAGGTGCTCTCGCCGTTCTACCGGGCCTGCTGTTCGACGGACGCGTACGTGGAGGCCCGGTGAGGGCGCCGCCGACGGCACTGCACCCGCGGCGGCCCCGGCGGGGCTCTCCGGCCGTTGCGGCCCCGTGCGGAGGTTCACCGTGCGCCCGGCTGGGGTTTCGGTAGGCTCCGATGATGTTCGGCCGTCGTCGCGGCCCCGTGCGGGCCGCTGCGCGACGGCCGGTCGTGTGCTGCCCGGATTCCTGCGGCGGCACTGGCCACGACCGCTTCCTTCGCACGGAGAAGACTGACCTGATGTCCGAGTCCATCGACGACAGCACCGAGCACGGCCACCGCGCGCCGGGCGCCGACGAGACCGCCGACGGCGGGGCGCACGGCCGGCACCGGGGAACCACCGCCAGCGACGACGCCCCGGAGGCGGACCCGCACGGGCGGCACCGCCGCTGACCCTCCGGCCACCGCGCAGGAGGGCCCGGAGAGGCCCGGGAGAGAGACCACACCGCACCCGCCCGGCGCCCCCGCCCCGTCACCGTCCTGACGGGAACCGGGGGCGCCGGTCGCCAGCTGTCGGCTGTCGGCCGCCGACCGGGTCAGTCCGTGAGCAGGACGGTGCGCAGCGCCTCGCCGGCCCGCATCTGCCCGATCGCCTCGTTGACGCGTTCCAGCGGCAGCCGGTGGGTGACCATCCCGGCCAGGTCGAGCCGGCCGGCGCGCCACAGCTCGATCGCCAGGTCGACGGTGCGGCGGACGTCGCCGCCGCCGTACATCGAGGGCAGCAGCCGCTTCTCGTTGAAGAAGAGTTCGCCCATGCTGAAGGAGACCTGGTCGTCCCGGGCTCCGGCGCCGATCACCACGACGGCGCCGCCGCGCCGGGCCGCGTCGTAGCCGGCCCGGACGGTGTCGGCCCGGCCGACCGCCTCGAACACGTGGTCGTAGCCTCCGGCGGGCAACTCGCGCGCGGCGGACTTGAGTTGCTCGGGGGCGACGGCGTCGGTGGCGCCGAGGCCGAGGGCCCGCTCGCGCCGGGAGGCGACGGGGTCGACGACGGTGATCCGGGCGGCTCCGCTGATCCGCGCGCCCTGGACGGCGGCGACGCCGACGCCGCCCGCGCCGATCACGGCGACCGTCTCGCCGGGCCGGACCCGGGCGGTGTTGACGACCGCGCCGAGCCCGGTGGTGACGCCGCAGCCGATCAGGGCGGCGAGTTCGAAGGGCAGGTCGGCGGGCACCGGGAGGGCGGCGTCGGCGGCGACCACGACCTCCTCGGCGAACGCGCCGGTGCTGTAGAAGCCGTACGCGTCGGTGGCGCCGCCGATCCGGAAGCCGGGGGTGGTCAGGCGGCGGATCGAGGCGGTGCACAGGTGGGTGCGGCCGGCCCGGCAGGCGGGGCAGCGGCCGCAGGGCGGCATCCAGCAGAGCACCACCCGGTCGCCGGGGGCGAGGCCGGTGACGCCCGCGCCGACCTCGAGCACCTCGCCGGCGCCCTCGTGGCCCGGCACGAACGGGGCGGGCTGCGGCAGGACCCCGGCCATCGCGGACAGGTCGGAGTGGCAGAGGCTGGCGGCCCGGATCCGGATCCGCACCTTTCCCGGCCCGAAGCCGACCGCCTCGACGTCGTCGCGGACGTCCAGGGCGTCCTGTCCGGTCTGCTGCAGGATCGCTGCGCGCACGGGGCTGCTCCCAGGGTGGTCGGCCGCCGGTGGCGGCACCTGGTGGAACGCGTTCCACCACGGCCGTCCCTGTATAGCGCATGCCCCGCGCCCACCGGACCGACCGGTGCGGCGGCGACAGTGCGGGGGCGGAGCGGCGGCGGTGCGGGAAAGCGCTTCCCTCCCGGTCGCCGGATGTGGCAGGATCCGCCGCCGTGTCACTCTCCGAAACCCCCTCCCCGACCGCGAACCCGCAGCTCAACGACGCCGCAGCGGCCGCCCCGGCCGTTCCCCCCTGCCCCGGGTGCGGTGCGCCGCAGAGCGCGGACCCGCGCTTCCCCGCCTGGTGCCCGTCCTGCGAGTGGAACCTGCTGCCGCCCCGCCCGTCCGCCGACGGCCTCCCGCCGCGGGCCCGGCGCCGGGCCGAGCGGGCGCTGCGCCGCGCGGAGGAGCGGCGGCGGGAGGTCAGGGCCCGCAGCGAGCGGGTGTTCCGGCTGGTCGAGGAGGGCGGGTCCGAACTGCGGCACGGCGCGTCGGTGGGGGCGTTCCTGCTCGCGGGGCTGGTGCACCTGGTGTCGCTGGCGGTGCTGGCGCTCGGGGTGGGGCTGCTGGCCGGGTGGCCGGTGGCGAGCTGGCCGGCCCGGGTGCTGGGCGCGGTCGTGCTGGCGGTGGCGTTCGTGCTGCGCCCGCGGCTGGGCCGCCCGGAGCGCTCCGGGGTGCTGTCCCGGCAGGATGCCCCGGCGCTGTACGAGCTGGTCGACCGGGTCGCGGCGGAGCTGGGCGCCCCGGCGGTGGACTCGATCGCGGTGACCTCCGCCTTCAACGCCTCCTTCGGCACCTACGGGCTGCGCCGCCACCGGCAGTTGGCGATCGGCCTGCCGCTGTGGACGGTGCTCACCCGGCAGCAGCGGGTCGCGCTGCTCGGGCACGAGATCGGGCACTGCGTGAACGGCGACGCCCGGCGCGGGGTGTGGACGGGCTCCGCCGTCGGCGCGCTGGCCGGGTGGCACGGGCTGACCCGGCCGTCGCGCCGGAACGCCTCGCACGCCAACCTGGCCGTCGCCCTCGCCTCCGCCGCCGTCAACCTGGTGCTGGGCGCGGTCCACCTCGGGGTCCGGGCGCTGACGGAGCTGATGCACCGGCTGCACCTGCGCAGCGGGCAGGCCGCCGAGCACCGGGCCGACCTGATGGCCGCGCGGCTCACCTCCCCGCAGGACGCGCAGGGCATGCTGCGGGCGCTGTCCAGCGCGCCCACCCTGGAGGCGGCGCTGACCCGGCAGCGCACCCTGCCCCGGGCCGGCGGCCGGGCGGCCCGGGCGGCGGCGGCCGCGAACCCGGCGCCGGACCTGTGGGAGGCGCTGGCCGAGGCCGTCCGCTCCGTCCCGCCGACCGAGGTGGAGCGCCGGATGCGGCTGTCCGAGCGGGAGGGGTCGGCGTCCGACCCCTCGCACCCGCCGACCTACCTACGGCTGCGGCTGCTGGCCTCGGCCCCGCCGGCCGACCGTCCCCCGCTGGTGCTGGACGCCGGGCGGGCCGCCGCGATCGAGGCGGAGCTCGCCCCGAGCCGGGCCCGGATCGCCGCCGAGCTGCGGTAACCGTCCCGCCCGGGTCGCACCGGCGGCGTTCCTACCATCCAGTAGGGTCCTGGGCAGTCACCCCCGGCCCGGCAGGAGCGCCCGATGTCCGACCCCACCCCCACCGCTCAGGTCCCGGACCCGCAGGTCCTGGCCGCGTTCCGGGCCGCCACCGGCTTCATGCCGGAGGACGAGGGCCTGGCGCTGTACGCGGCGGCGCTGGACGCGGCCGGGCGCACCGGCCTGCCGGTGCTGGAGATCGGCACGTACTGCGGGCGCTCGGCGGTCCTGCTGGCGGACGCGGCCCGCCGGGCCGGGACGGTCGCGCTGACCGTCGACCACCACCGCGGCTCCGAGGAGCAGCAGCCCGGCTGGGAGTACCACGACCCGTCCCTGGTCGACCCGGAGGTCGGCCTGATGGACACCCTGCCGCGGTTCCGCCGCACCCTGCACGCGGCCGGTCTGGAGCAGCACGTGGTGGCGCTGGTCGGGCGGTCGCCGCAGGTCGCGGCGGTGTGGCAGGGCCGGCTGGCCCTGGTGTTCGTGGACGGCGGGCACACCGACGAGCACGCCACCGGCGACTACGAGGGCTGGGTGCCGCACCTGGCCGCGGACGGCCTGCTGGTGGTGCACGACGTCTTCCCGGACCCGGCGGACGGCGGCCAGGCCCCGTACCGGGTGTACCTGCGGGCGCTCGCCGAGGGCTTCGAGGAGGTGTCGGTGACCGGCTCGCTGCGGGTGCTGCGCCGCCCGGCCGCGGTGTCCGGCTGACCGTCCGCCGGGCGGACCGCGCCCCCGTCCGGGCCCGGGTTCCGCGGCCCCGGGCGGGAACGATCGACGCCGCTGCGGCGTCGTCCCCACCACGACGCGTTGCCGATCCGCCGTGACCGCCCCCGCCGGCGGCCGGTACGGTGTCGGCGGCAGACGACGAACGGCCCGTCCGGGGAGCGGCCCGTTCGGCGCAGGGGCACCGGCCACCCGGTGCGGTACCGGTTCAGTTGGGGGCGAGGACAGGGCATGACGGAACAGGGCAGTGCCGCGAGGGCGGTCTGGGACCCCACCGCGAACAACGGCGCGGGCGGCTGGGTCCGCCGGCCGGTGGCGGACGACCCGGCTGCGGCGGGGCCGCCCACCACCGCGATCCCGCTACCGCCGATCCCGCCCGGCCCGGTCGCCCCGGCCGCTCCCGTCCCGCCGCCGACCGCCCAGCAGCCGCAACAGCCGCAACAGCCGCAACAGCCGCAGCAGCAGACCTTCGGCGGCCAGCCCGGCTTCACGCCCCCGCCCCCCGGCGGAGGGCCCTCCTTCGGCGGGAACCAGGGCTTCGGCGGCCAACAGCAACCCTTCCCCCCGCAACAACCCCAGCAGCAGCCGCAGCAGCAGCAGCAGACCTTCGGCGGCCAGCCCGGCTTCACGCCCCCGCCCCCCGGCGGAGGGCCCTCCTTCGGCGGCGACCAGGGCTTCGGCGGCCAACAGCAACCCTTCCCCCCGCAGCAGCCGCAGACCTTCGGCGGCCAGCCCGGCTTCACCCCGCCACCGCCCGCCGGAGGACCCTCCTTCGGCGGGAACCAGGGCTTCGGCGGCCAGCAGTTCAACAACCAGCCGGGCGGCTACGGCTCCTACCAGGAGCCGGAGTTCGACTACGAGGACGACCCGCGCCGCCGCCGCACCCCGCTGCTGATCGGCGCGGCCGTGGCCCTGGTGCTGCTGATCGGCGGCGCCGTGGTGCTGGTGCTGCAGAACAGCGGCTCGAAGGACGCCCCGGCCGCCAAGGACAGCGCCAACCCGACGGTGGCGCAGCCGAGTGCGGGCGGCGACAGCGCCGGTGCCGGCAGCCAGGACAGCGCGCCGTCGGCCTCCGCCTCGGCCTCCGCGTCCCCGTCGGCCTCCGCGTCCGGCTCGCCGTCGGCGGGCCCGCAGGCGGAGGCCCAGGCGAAGGCGCTGGACTCGCTGCTCGGCGACGGCGAGAACGCCAAGGCGCCGATCGCCAACGCGGTGGCGAAGGTGCGCAGCTGCCCGGCCAAGGCGGAGGTCGACAGCGCCGCGCAGGTCTTCGACACCGGCGCCCAGCAGCGCGAGGCGCTGCTGGCCCAGCTGTCCGGGCTGAAGACCGACAGCCTGCCGGGCGGCGACGCGGCGGTGGCCTCGCTGCGGACGGCCTGGCAGACCTCCGCGGACATCGACCGGGCGTACGCGGCCTGGGCCCGCACCGTCTCGGAGAAGGGCTGCACCAACAACCAGGCGCCCGGCGGGGCCGACCTCGCCCGCGCCAACGACCTCAACCCGAAGGCCACCCAGGCGAAGCAGGACTTCTCCGCGAAGTGGAAACCGATCGCCCAGCAGTACGGGCTGACGCCCCGTACCGGGGACAGGATCTGAGGAACACGTGACTGGCCGTACCACCCCGCACCACGTCCGTCCCGACGGCCCGCAGGACCCGGACCCGTCCGCCGACCCGGCGCGGCGGGCCGCCCGCTGGCGGCCGGCCGCGAAGGCCGCGGCCGTGGTGCTGCCGGTGTGCCTGATCGGCTGGCTGGGCTGGCAGGCCGTGGCCAACAGCTCGCGGGACGTGAGCCCGCACGCCTCGGCGCCGCGCACGCCGAGCTTCGCGGAGGGCGACCAGGTGGGGGGCGAGCAGGTGGGGGGCGACGCGGAGAGCGGCTCCCCCGCGGCGGCCCCCGGGAGCCCGTCCGGGTCGGCGCAGTCCGCCGCGGCCGCCCCGGAGTCCTCGGCACCGGCCTCGCCGAGCGGGGGCCCGAAGCCGCTGGCCGGGCGGACGGTGCTGCTCGACCCGGGCCACAACCCGGCCAACGCCGGGCACGCCACCGAGATCAACCGCAAGGTGGACATCGGCAACAGCCGCAAGGAGTGCGACACCACGGGCACCGAGACCAACGCCGGCTACCCGGAGGCCGACTTCACCCTCGACGTGGTGCACCGGGCCCGGCAGCTCCTCCAGGACCGGGGCGCGAAGGTGGTGCTCACCCAGGACGGCGACCGCCCCTGGGGACCGTGCATCGACGAGCGCGCCCGGATCGGCAACGAGGCCCGGGCGGACGCCGCGGTCTCGGTGCACGCGGACGGCGCGCCGTCCTCCGGCACCGGCTTCCACGTGATCATGCCCGCCCGGGTGGTCGACGGGGCGGCCGACACCTCCGCCATCGTCGACCCCTCGCACCGGCTGGGGGTGCTGCTGCGCGACGCCTTCAAGTCGGGCACCGGCGAGCCCTACTCCAGCTACATCGGCCGGGAGGGCCTGGACACCCGCAGCGACCTCGGTGGGCTGAACCTGTCAAAGGTACCGAAGGTGTTCATCGAATGCGGCAACATGCGCAACTCCGGCGACGCCGGGCGCATGTCCGATCCGCAGTGGCGCCAGCGTGCCGCCCAGGCCCTCGCGGACGCCCTGACCAGCTATCTCACCGGGTGAACCACCGCGTCCGCCCTCCGCTCCACCCCTGTCACACCCCCGCAGCACCCTGATTTCCGGCACCCCCCTTCCGTACCGATTCGGTGCGGATCCGGAGGGTGCCGTGCACGCGGCGTCGCCTTGGCTCTAGGCTTTTGCCCCGTCGTACCGACCCGGTACCACGGGGGCCCGGTCAACCGCCCGCCGACCACGACTACACCAATGAGGGGAACGTCAGTGAATCTGCGCGCTCTCACCAGGGGAGACGCCGCCGTCGCCGGTGCGGCCGTATTGCTCCTGATTTCGTCCTTCCTGCCGTACCGCAGCGTCGACTGCGGCGCGCTCGGCTGCAGGGGTCTGGACAACTCCGCCAACGCCTGGGAGTCGGACTTCTTCCCGGTCCTCCAGTCGGTCTTCCTGCTCGGCATCATCGGTGCCGTGCTGATCCTGCTGGCCCGCCTGCAGAAGGCGACGCTGGGCAACAAGGAGTTCATCGGGCTGCGCCTCGACCAGTGGGGCAGCGCCGCGATCGTGATCGCCCTGTGGGACATGCTGTGGTCGCTGGGCGGCTACACCAAGGTCAGCGGCATCGAGCTGAACATCGGCGCCGGCGCCTGGATCGCCCTGGTCTGCCTGCTGGTCATGGGCGGCATCGTGATCGCCGGCCGCGCGCTGCCGGCCCTCCAGGCCCCGCTGACCTCGGGCACCCCGGGTGCCCCGGCCGTCGGCCAGCAGTACCCGGGCTACGGCGGCCAGCAGCAGGGCGCTCCCGGCGCCTACGGCTACCCGGGCGCCCCGCAGCAGTCGTTCCCCGGCCAGCAGCAGCCCCCGGTGCAGGCCCAGCCGGCCCCGGGCGGCTACGGCTTCCCGCAGGCCGCCCAGTCCGCCCCGGCGCCGTCCGCGGCCGCCGCCGCGGTCGCCCCGCTGCCCACCGCGGTGCAGCCGGCCGTCCAGGAGCAGGTCCCGGCGCAGTCCGGCGGCCCGTTCTCGCCGTTCTGGTTCGCCGTCCCGGCGGTGCGCCAGCTCGCCAACAAGGACAACCCGGCCGCCCCGCCGGTCGGCGAGCTCGTCCCGGGCACCTGGTACCTGGCCGTCGACCAGCGCGGCGCCGGGCTCGTCGCCCAGCTCCCGGACGGCACCCACGGCCTGCTGAACGACACCAACGGCATCCAGCGCGGCTGATCCACCGCCGCACCGAAGGGTCCGCCCCTCCACCGGGAGGGGCGGACCCTTCGGCGTCGGGTCGCCGCGGCGACCCGACCGGGCCCGGTGTCAGGACTTCCTGAAGACGGTCGCCGCCAGGCTGCCGCAGGCGTTGCCGGTGGCGGAGACGGCGCCGGTGGTGTCCAGGACCTTGGTCCACGTCCCGCCCGGCAGGGTCACGCGGTAGGTGGAGCCGGTCGGATTGTCCACCACGACGGTGGCGTGGCGGAAGCCCGGGTCGGCATACCCGCAGGTACTTCCCGGTGCGGTGGGCGGCCCCTGCGGGGAAGTACCTGCGGGTATGCCGACTGGCAGCGGGTGGGGGTGCCGTCGTGAGCGGTGAACGCCGTCCTGCGGGGGAGGGCGCGGGACGGGCCCCCCGCAGCACCGTACGCCGGCCCCTCACCCGCTCACCGGCCGCCCACGGCCGCTGGCCGGCTTCGGGACCGCCCGTCTAGCAGCAGTCGTTGACCGCCAGCCCCGCCGGCAGGTGCTCGCCGCCGAAGACGCTGACCGTCGCGTGGTCGCCGCCGAGGGCGGCGACGGCGAGCAGCAGGGCGCCGGCGGTCCAGGTGGTGCGCTCCTCGGGCCAGACGGCGTGGTCCTCGTAGACGTAGCCGGTCCAGTAGGAGCCGTCCTCGTGCCGCAGGTGCTGGATCCAGCGGAGGATCTCGACGGCCCGGTCGGACTGTCCGGCGGCCCACAGGGCGAGGGCGAGTTCGGCGCTCTCGCCGCCGGTGACCCAGGGGCGGTCGCTGACGCAGCGGACGCCGAGGCCGGGCACGACGAAGCGGTCCCAGTCGGCGGCGATCCGGCGCTCCGCGTCCTGGCCGCGCAGGGCGGTGCCGAGGACGGGGTAGTACCAGTCCATGGAGTAGCGGCCCTTGTCGAGGAACCGCTCGGGGTGGCGGGCGATGGCGTGCCGGAGGAGTCCGGCGGCGAGCTCCCAGTCGGGCTGCGGCCGGTCGAGGTGGTCGGCGACGGCGAGTCCGCAGCGCAGGGCGTGCAGGATCGAGCAGGAGCCGGTGAGCAGCGCTTCGGTGGCGGCGGTGCCGTCCTCGTCCTGGCGCCAGGCGATGGCGCCGCCGGGGAGGCTGAGCCGGACGGTGTGGTCGAGGGCGCGGCTGACGGTGGGCCAGATCCGTTCGAGGAAGCCGTCGTCGCCGGTGGACAGGTGGTGGTGCCAGGCGCCGACGGCGACGTACGCGCAGAAGTTGGTCTCGCGGGCGAGGTCGGTGGCGGTGCCGTCGGCGGTGCCGGGCTGTCCGTAGGCGTAGGCGGCGTACCAGGAGCCGTCGGGGTTCTGCCGGTCGGCGAGCCAGCGGTAGGCGGCTTCGGCGGCGGCGTGCTCGCCGGCGGTGTCGAGGGCCATCGCGGCCTCGGTGTGGTCCCAGGGGTCGAGGTGGCCGCCGTGGAACCAGGGGATCGCGCCGTCGGGCTGCTGGTGGGCGAGGATCGAGCGGACGGTGTCGGCGGCCTGCGCGGCGTCCAGGACGCCGTCGAGCAGCAGGGCGGCGGGGACGGCGGCCGTCACGCGCGGGCCTCGAGCTCGTGCGGCTTGCTGGCGTAGACCACGAAGGACTTGCCGAGGACGGGGTTGAGGGCCTTCTCGGCGGCCTTGGTGAGGGTGGAGATGACGGGGGTGCCGACGATGTCCCACACCAGCAGCCGGTGGTAGGCGCGCACCGGCAGCGCCTTGTCGTTGTCGACGCCGACCGCGCACTTGATCCACCAGTAGGGGGCGTGCAGGGCGTGCGCGTGGTGGGTGCCGTACGGGGTGAGGCCGGCCTCCCGGACCTTCCCGACGAGTTCGTCGCCCTTGTAGATCCGGATGTGGCCGCCCTCGACCTCGTGGTACTCGTCGGACAGCGCCCAGCAGATCTTCTCGGGCAGGTAGCGGGGCACGGTGACGGCGAGCAGCCCGCCGGGCTTGAGGACGCGGACCATCTCGGCGAGCACGCCCTCGTCGTCGGGGATGTGCTCCATCACCTCGGAGATGATGATCCGGTCGAAGGTGCCGTCCTCGAAGGGCAGGTGGAGCGCGTCGCCCTCCACGGCGGTGGCGCTGGCCCCGGCGGGGGCCTCGCCGGCCTCCTCCATCGCGGCGAACCACTTGCGGACCTCGGCGATCTCCTCGGCGTTCTGGTCCAGGGCGACCACGTTGGCGCCGCGCCGGTAGCACTCGAACGCGTGCCGGCCGCCGCCGCAGCCCAGGTCGAGCACCCGGTCGCCGGGGGCGAGCGGGAAGCGGGAGAAATCGACGGTCAGCACTGCGGGGCTCCCATTCACGAAGGGGGTGGTACCGGGGGGTTGGCCGTCCGTCACCGGACGGGGCGTCGGCCGACGGGGCGTCAGCCGGCGCTGCGTCAGGCGACGTAGCGCCAGCCGGGGCCGGAGCGGGCCGCGGCGCCGGCGCCGGTGGCGATCGCGGCCCGGTAGCGCTCGGCGGTGAGTTCGGCGGCCCGGGCCCAGGTGAACCGGGCCAGGACGCGCTCGCGCCCGGCGGCGCCGAGCCGCTCGCGCAGGCCGGGGTCGTCCAGCAGCCGGCCGAGCGCGGCGGCCAGCGCGCCCGCGTCGCCCGGCGGCACCGCGAGGCAGCTGACCCCGTCCGGTCCGGCGACCTCGGGGATGGCGCCGCCGGTGGTGGCGACCAGCGGGGTGGCGGTGGCCATCGCCTCGGCGGCGGGCAGCGAGAAGCCCTCGTACAGCGAGGGGACGCAGGCGGCCTCGGCGGAGCGGTACAGCTCGACGAGTTCGGCGTCGCTCAGGCCGGTGCGGAACTCGATGTGCCCCTCCAGGCCGAAGCGGCGCACCGCCGCGGTGACCGGCCCGTCCTCCTTCTGCGGCTTGCCGACCACCACCAGGTGCGCGTCCCGCTCGGTGCGGACCTTGGCGAGCGCCTCGACCAGGTGGACCAGGCCCTTGAGCGGGACGTCGGCGCTGGAGGTGGTGACGATCCGGCCGGGGACGCGGGCGGTGGCGGCGGACGGCGACCACAGCCGGGTGTCGGCGCCGATCGGGACGACCGAGACGGCGCCGGGCGCGGTGCCGAGGTGCTCGGCGATCTCGGCCTTCGAGCTCTCCGAGACGGTGATGACGTGCTCCAGCCGGGCGGCGACCCGGCGCTGCATCCGGGTGAAGGCGTACCAGCGGCGCTTGCCGAGCCGCTCCAGCCGGGTGCGGGCCGCGTCGATCTCCAGCCGCCGGTCCACGGTGACGGGGTGGTGGACGGTGGTGACCAGCGGGAAGCCGTGCCGGGCCAGGCCGAGCAGGCCGTAGCCGAGGGTCTGGTTGTCGTGCACCACGTCGTAGCGGCCCTTGCGGCGGGCCAGGAAGGCGCGGGCGCGCAGCGAGAAGGCCAGCGGCTCGGGGAAGCCGCCGGTGCGCATCACCGCGTACTCCAGCAGGTCGACCGGGCCGCGGAACTCGTCGGCGGCGGGGGTGCGGAACGGGTCGTCGGCGCGGTACAGGTCGAGGCCGGGCAGTTCGACCAGGCGGACCGAGCCGGGGCCCTCGACCTCGTCGAGCACCGGGTACGGCTGGGCGCCGATCACGTCGACGTGGTGGCCGAGCCGGGCCAGCTCCCGCGACAGGTGGCGCACGTACACGCCCTGGCCGCCGCAGAACGGGTCGCCGCGGTACGACAGCAGGGCGATCCGCAGCGGCGGCGGCGACACAGCGGTCATCCCCAGTCCCCATTCTTCGGTGCTCACCGGGACCGGCGACGGAGGCGGCCGCCGACCGGTAAAGTAGATCACGTTTCACAGCGGTGCGGGCTCGTCGTTGGAGAAAGTGAACAACGAGGGACCTCGAAGATTACCGGCCCGTAGCTTGTCGTCAGGAGCCCCGGCGGGTGATTCGCACCACGCTGCGCCGCCCCGTGTCCCACCGCCCCTGGAGTGCCCCCGTGACCGCCACCGCCGCCGACGGGCCGCTGACGCCCCGCCAGGCCGAGCGCCGCCGGGGCATCCTGCGCTCGGCCACCGCGCTGGCCGCCCGGGGCGGGTACGAGGCGGTGCAGATGCGCGAGGTCGCGGAGGGCGCGCAGGTCGCGCTCGGCACCCTGTACCGGTACTTCCCGTCCAAGGTGCACCTGTTGGTCGCGGTGATGCGCGAGCAGTTGGAGCGCCTGCAGGAGCAGGTCCGGCGCCGCCCGCCGACCGGCGCGGACCCGGCGGCCCGGGTCGCCGAGGCGCTCACCGCCGCCTTCCACGCGCTGCAGCGCGAACCCCGGCTGGCGGAGGCCATGGTGCGGGCGCTGTCCTTCGCGGACCGCTCGGTGGGCTCCGAGGTGGACGAGGTCGTCCAGCTCACCGGCGCCATCGTGCTGACCGCCGCCCGGCTGCCCGATCCGCCCACCGCCGACCAGCAGGCGGCGCTGCGGGTGGTCGTCCACACCTGGCACGCGACCCTGCTGGTGTGGCTGTCCGGGCGGGCCTCGCTGGCCGAGGTCCGGGCCGACCTGCACACCGCCGCCCGGCTGCTGGCCCCCGCCCCGGCGGGGCCCGGCGAGCGGCCGGAACTGCAACGGGTTCCACCACCTGCCTCCGGCGGGGTGCCGGCCCCGGGCTAGAGTCGTGGGGCGCGGCCCGGCCCCGTCCGGCGCCGCGACAACTCCACATCCGCCTCCGAGGCCGGGGGAAGCCGGTGCGATTCCGGCGCTGACCCGCAACCGTGAGCCGCCCCCGCACCGCCGGGGCGCGGCGCAGTCGGACTGCCCGGCCGGAGGCGAGCGGCCCTCCTCCGTCGTGGGTCTACGGGCGAAAACCCGGGGCGCGCCCCGGCCCGCTGCGACCGCTCACCGAAAGGCTCCACCCCATGCCGACCGCTGCCCGCCTGGGCGCCGCCGTGCTCGCCGGCGCCCTGCTCGCCGGCGCCGCCGCCGCGCCCGCGCTCGCCGACACCGCCTCCCCGGCGGCCACCGGCACCTCCGCCGCCGCCTCGCCGTCCCCGTCCTCGGGCGTGCCCGCCGGGCTGTACGGCAAGGGCGACCCGCAGTACGACGGGGTGTGGCGGCAGTCGCTGGCGCTGATCGCGCTCCGGCAGCAGCAGGTCGAACCCGCCGAGGCCGCCGTGCAGTGGCTGCTGGGCCAGCAGTGCGAGGACGGCGGCTGGCCCTCGTACCGGGCCGAGGGCACCCCGTGCACCCCCGCCGCCGAGGACACCAACGCCACCTCGATGGCCGTCCAGGCGCTCACCGCGCTCGGCGGCCACCAGCAGCCCGTCACCCGCGCCACCGACTGGCTGCGCGCCCACCAGAACCCGGACGGCAGCTGGGCGTACAACCCGGGCGCGCCCGGCGACGCCAACTCCACCGCCGTGGTGCTGAACGGCCTGCTCGCGGCCGGCCTCGACCCGGCGCGGGTCACTGTCGACGGCCGCTCCGGCTGGGACGGCCTGGCCGCCTTCCAGCTCGGCTGCGCCACCGCCGCCGACCAGCGCGGCGCCTTCCTCTACCAGCCCGCCGAGGGCGTCCCGGCCGCCCCCGACACCATCGCCTCCGCGCAGGCCCTGCTCGCCGCCGCCGGCGGGCACCTCCCGGTCACCACCACCGACCGCAAGGACGCCCCGCCCGAGGCACTCGCCTGCGACGGCGGCCAGGGCACCGGGCCGGTCGCGCACGCCGACTCCGCCGAGGCCGACGCCGCCTGGCTGACCGCCCGCCTCGCCGCCGACGGCCAGCACCTGGTGGCCAAGACCCCCGGCGCGGACACCGCCGCCCCCGCCTACGACTCCACCGCCTGGACGGTCATCGGCCTGGTCGCCTCCGGCCACCCCGCCGAGGCTTCCAGCGCCGCCGACTGGCTGGCCGGTAACGCCTACCCGTGGGCCGCCCAGGGCAAGGACGGCACCAACCCGGCCGCCGCCGCCACCCTGGTGCTGACCGCCCGCGCCGCCAAGCTCGACCCGTACAACTTCGGCGGCGCCAACCTGGTGCAGCTGCTGATCGACTCCGGCCCCGCCCCGAAGTCCGCCCCCGCCGCCGGTGACCCGCAGGCCACCCGCGCCCCCGGCGCGGCCATCACCGAACCCGACGAGAACAGCGGCTTCTCGGCCGGCTGGCTGCTCGGCCTCGCGCTCGCCGTCGGCGTCGTCGTGGTCGTCCTGCTCAGCCTCAACCGCCGCCGCCAGAAGGCGCTCCGGCCCACCGACGGCACCCCGGCCCCGGCCGCCGACGACCACCCGGAGCAGACCCGATGACCGGCCACCCCCCGCGCCACCCCTCCCCCGGCGCCCGCCTCCCACTCGCCGTCCTCACCGCCTGCGCGGCCCTCCCCGACCCGGCCGCCGGCACCTCCGCCGCCACCACCGGCCACCGCGCCCACCGCCGCCCCTCCCCCTTCTCCCGCCTCCCACTCGCCGCCCTCACCGCCTGCGCAGCCCTCCCCCGCCCGGCCGCCGGCACCTCCGCCGCCACCACCGGCCACCGCGCCCACCGCCGCCCCTCCCCCTTCTCCCGCCGTCCCTTCCCTCTCTTCCCGCTCGCCGTCCTCACCCTCCTCGCCGCCTGCGCAGCCCTCCTCGGCCCGGCCGCCGGTACCTCCGCCGCCGCCGAGTACCGCTACTGGTCGTTCTGGAAGGGCGGCACCGACGGCTGGGCCTACCAGCAGGTCGGCCCGGCCGGGAACGTGCCGGCGGACGGGGCGGTGGACGGCTGGCGGTTCGTGCTGAGCCCGGACGGCGGCCAGGAGACGCCGCGTCCCGGCCCGGCGCCCGACTTCGCCTCGGTCTGCCGGGACACCGCGCCCGACGGCGGCCACAAGCGGGTCGCCGTGGTGCTGGACTTCGGCACCGCGCAGGACGCCCCGAACGGCGAACAGCCGCCCGCCGCCCGCTCGGTGTGCGCCTCGGTGCCGACCGCGGCGAACTCCGCCGAGGTGCTGGCCGCGGTCGCCGCGCCGCTGCGCTACGACTCCGGCGCGATGCTGTGCGCGATCGCCGGCTACCCGCACGCGGGCTGCGGCGAGCAGGTCGCGGCGGGCGGCGGCTCCACCGCCGCGGCGGGCGGCTCGGACGGTGACGGCGGCCCGAGCGTGGGCCTTTTCGCCGGTGTCGGCGCGGTGGTCCTGCTGGGCGCGGGCGCGGTCTGGCAGGCCCGTCGCCGCCGCACCCGCTGAGCATGTCCGTCCACCGCCTGCCCCGCGCAGCCGCCGACACCCCCGCCGACACCCCCGCCGCAGCGCCCCCGCAGCGCCGTTCGGCGGCCGTGCACAGCCGGTCGCTGCCACGGCAGTTGCACCCGGGGGCGTGGTGGCTGTGGTCGCTGGGCCTGGCCGCGGCGGCCAGCCGGACCACCAACCCGCTGCTCCTGCTGTTGATCCTGGCGGTGGCGGGTTTCGTGGTCGCGGCCCGGCGCGGCGACGCCCCCTGGGCGCGCTCGTACGCGGCGTTCCTGCGGCTGGGCCTGCTGGTGCTGGCCGCCCGGATGGTGTTCGCGGTGCTGCTGGGCTCCCCCGTCGGCGGCACCCACGTCCTGTTCACGCTGCCCCAGGTCCCGCTGCCCGCCTGGGCGCAGGGCGTCCGGCTGGGCGGCGCGGTGACGCTGGAGGGGGTGCTGTTCGCGCTGTACGAGGGGCTGCGGCTGGCGGTGCTGCTGGCGTGCGTGGGCGCGGCGAACGCGCTGGCCTCGCCGTCGCGGCTGCTGCGCTCGCTGCCGGGCGCGCTGTACGAGGCGGGCGTGGCGGCGGTGGTGGCGCTGACCTTCGCGCCGAACCTGGTCGCGGACGTGCGGCGGCTGCGCGCGGCGCGTCGGCTGCGCGGGCGCTCGGACCGGGGGGTGCGGGCGGTGCTGTCGGTCGGACTGCCGGTGCTGGAGGGCGCGTTGGAGCGTTCGGTGGCGCTGGCCGCGGCGATGGACACCCGCGGTTTCGGCCGGACGGTGGCCGTCCCGCGCCGGGTGGTGCGCACGGCCGGGGCGCTGACCCTGACGGGGCTGCTGGCGGTGTGCTCGGCGACGTACGGCCTGCTGACCGCGGGCACCCACCCGTGGGCGCTGCCGGTGCTGCTGGCGGGTGCCGCCGCGGCCGGGGCGGGCCTGGTGCTGGGCGGCCGCCGTTCGGCCCGCACCCGCTACCGGCCCGATCCGTGGGCGCTGCCGGAGTGGCTGACGGCCGCCTCGGGGGCGCTGGTCGCGGCCGCGCTGATCTGGTACTCGGGCCGCTGGCCGGGGGCGCTGGCCCCGAGCGTCGTCCCGCCGACCGCCCCGACCCTGCCGCTGCTGCCCGCACTGGCCGCGCTGGTCGGCCTGCTGCCCGCCTTCGTCACTCCCGAGCCGCCCCGGAGCACCCGGTGACCGCCCCCGCCCCGCCCACCCTCCCCGCCCCACCCGCCGTCCCCTGCCCGCCCACGTCCACCCCGCTCGCCCTCCCCTGCCCGCCCACGTCCACCCCGCTCGCCCTCCCCGCCCCACCTGCCGTCCCCGCCCCACCTGCCGTCCCCTCCCCACATCCCCTCCCCTGCCCGCCCACGTCCACCCCGCCCCGGAGCACCCGGTGATCACTTTCGAGCAGGTCGGCGTGGAGTACGCCGGCGCGTCCGCACCCGCCCTGTCCGGCGTCGACCTGACCGTTCCCGAGGGCGAGTTGTGCCTGCTGGTCGGGCCGTCCGGCTCCGGCAAGTCGACGCTGCTGGGGACGGTCTGCGGGCTGGTGCCGCACTTCACCGGCGGCACCCTGACCGGCCGGGTCACGGTGGCCGGGCGGGACACCCGCGAGCACCGGCCGCGCGACCTCGCGGACGTGGTGGGCACCGTCGGGCAGGACCCGGCGGCGCACTTCGTCACCGACACCGTCGAGGAGGAACTCGCCTACGGCATGGAGTCGATGGGCCTGGCCCCGGCGGTGATGCGCCGCCGGGTCGAGGAGACCCTCGACCTGCTGGGCCTGGCCGAGCTGCGCGGCCGCGCGCTGTCCTCGCTCTCCGGCGGGCAGCGGCAGCGGGTGGCGATCGGCTCGGTGCTGACCGTCCACCCGAAGGTGCTGGTGCTGGACGAGCCGACCTCGGCGCTCGACCCGGGCGCCGCCGAGGAGGTGCTGGCCGTCCTGCAGCGCCTGGTGCACGACCTGGGCACCACCGTGCTGCTGTCCGAGCACCGCCTGGAGCGGGTCGTCCAGTACGCCGACCAGGTGCTGCTGCTGCCCGGCTCGGGCGAGCCGCCCGTCCTCGGCGACCCGGCCGCGCTGATGGCCCGCTCGCCCGTCCGGCCGCCGGTGGTCGAACTCGGGCTGCTGGCGGGCTGGACGCCGCTGCCGCTCACCGTCCGCGACGCCCGCCGCCGGGCGGCCCCGCTGCGCGACCGGCTCCCGGCCCCCGCGCCGCGGCCGGCCCCGCCCGCCGCCGAGCCGGTCGCCACCGCGAACCGCCTGGTGGTCTCCCGGGGCGCCGTCCCGGCCCTGCGCGGCGTCGAACTCGCCCTCGCCCCGGGGCAGATCACCGCCCTGATGGGACGCAACGGCGCCGGGAAGTCCACCCTGCTCGGCACCCTGGTCGGCCTGCACGCGCCCGCCTCCGGCACCGTCCGGGTCGACGGCCGCACCCCGCACCGGACCCGTCCCCAGGAGCTGATCCGCTCCGTCGGGCTCGTCCCGCAGGACCCGCGCGACCTGCTGTACGCGGAGACCGTCGCCGAGGAGTGCGCCGCCGCCGACCGGGACGCCGGGGCCGAACCCGGCACCTGCCGCGCCCTGCTGGCCGACCTGCTGCCCGGCGTCGCCGACGACCGCCACCCGCGCGACCTCTCCGAGGGCCAGCGCCTCACCCTCGCGCTGGCCGTCGTGCTGGCCGCCCGCCCGCCCGTCCTGCTGCTCGACGAGCCCACCCGCGGCCTCGACTACGCCGCCAAGGCCCGCCTGGTCACCGTCCTGCGCGGCCTCGCCGCCGACGGCCACGCCGTCCTGCTCGCCACCCACGACGTCGAACTCGCCGCCGAACTCGCCCACCGCACCGCCGTGCTGGCCGAGGGCGAGATCGTCGCCGACGGCCCGACCCCCGAAGTCGTCCTCGCCTCGCCCACCTTCGCCCCGCAGACCGCGAAGATCCTCCCGCCGCACCTCACCGTCCCCGAGGCGGCGGCCGCCCTCGCGGCCCTCACGGCCCCCGCCCCGGAGCCGCCGCGATGACCCCGCCCGCTCCCGCGACCGCCCCCGCACCTTCTCCCGCGCCCTCTCCCGCCCTGGACCGTCCCGTCCCGCTCGGGCGGCGCTCGCTGCTCTTCCTCTGCCTGGTCTCCGCGGTCGGCGTGGCCTCCTTCGGCTGGCCGCTGCTCGCCTCCCGCACCTCCGACCTGGTCGGCCACTCCGCCGACGCGCCCTGGCTGTTCGCCCTGCTGATGCCGCTGCTGCTGGCCGTCCTGTTCGCCCAGCTCTCCGAGAACCGCGACGCCACCGGCGCCCCCGGCCTGGACGCCAAGGCCGTCGCGATGCTGGGCGTGCTCGCCGCGGCCGGCGCCGCGCTGCGGCCGCTGGGCGCGGGCACCGCCGGCCTGGAGCCGATGTTCTTCCTGATGGTGCTGGCCGGCCGGGCCCTCGGCCCGGGCTTCGGCTTCGTCCTGGGCGCGCTCACCATGTTCGCCTCGGCCCTGCTCACCGGCGGCGTCGGCCCCTGGCTGCCGTTCCAGATGCTCACCATGGGCTGGGTCTGCCTCGGCGCCGGCCTCCTCCCGGGCGCCGCCCGCCTGCGCGGCCGCGCCGAACTGCTGCTGCTCGCCGGGTACGGCGTCCTCGCCGCCGTCGGCTACGGCACCGTCATGAACCTCCAGGGCTGGCCCTACATCGGCGGCCTGGGCCTGTCGATCTCCTTCGTCCCCGGCGACCCGCTCCCCGCCAACCTCACCCGCTTCCTCCTCTACTGCCTCACCACCTCCCTCGGCTGGGACCTCTCCCGCGCCGCCCTCACCGCCGTCCTCTGCCTCACCGTCGGCGGCCCCCTCCTGCGCACCCTGCGCCGCGCCACCCGCCGCGCCGCCTTCCGGTGACACGGCAACGGTGCCCCCTCCGACGGAGGCAGCTGATCCGGGAAGTGCGTCAGATCGCGGTGTCGAGCAGGAGCGAGGCCCGTTCGCGCAGGGGCTTCTCCAGGTCGAGGTTGTCTCCGCGCTGGACGGTCTGGAGCAGCATGGTGATGGCCGCCAGCTCGGAGAAGCGGCCGGCCGGGGTGTGGAGCAGGTGCCCGAGCTGGTGGCGGACCTGGGCGGCAGTCTCAGGGACGAGCAACGAGTAGGCGTGCAGCATGGCGGCGTCGAAGCCGGCAGGCGCCAGGCCCCAGCCTTCCCAGTCGAGGATCGACAGAGAGGGTGCCGTCAGGTTGGCCCAATGCAGGTCACCGTGGGCCGTGCTCCAGGCCGGCGCCCTGCTGTCGACGGCCGCACCGAGGAACTGCGGCATTGCCCGATCCAGGTACTCCTGCCGGACGGCCACCCGGCCGGTCCGGACTCCGGCCACGCTGTCGAGCGCGCCGGCCAGCCCGAGCCACCAGGCTGCATCGAGGTCGGGCTCATCGCGGAGCACCGGCCCATCCACCGTGACCGTGCGATGGGGCACCGGGTCGTACAGCTCAGCCAGGTAGCCGTGTTCGCCGCTGGTCCAAGTGAGTCGACGGCGCAGACGGGGCCGCGGCAGGTTCGACGGCATCGACAGCTCGGCGGCCATCGGGCCTTCCCAGAGCTTGCCCTCGGCCTTGTCGGCCGGCGCGCAGACCAGCCGCAGCCAACGGTCGCCGACCGGGGTGGCCACCAGCCGGCTCAGGGTTCGACCACGCCAGCCCCAGGACTCGGCGCTGCCAACGGGCTTGGCCTGGAACCGGGCAGCCGCGTCGGTGTGGGCCCGGCGCATCCGGTCGGCGGCTTCGGGCTCAGGTACCGAGTACATCGACGACCCTCCGCAGTACGGCTTCGGACACGGGCGGCCGGCCCACGGTGGACATGGCTTCGATCCAGTGTCCCGTGCGGTCGGTGGACAGCAGCACGCGCCGCACACCGGGGGCCGACGCCACGACCGCCAACCCGGCCTGAGCCGGTGAGCTGCCGGGACGGATCAGCTCGGCCAACTGCGAGGTGACCAGCTTGGGCACTTCACCGCCGTGCAGCGGTGCGGAGGCGAACACGTCCAAGCCGGCGGCCCGGGCCTCGGCGAGCACCCCGCTGCCGTCGAACGCTTCCGCGATGGCTCTCAGCTTCACCAACGACAGCGGTAGCTGGATGGCCTTGAGGTGGTGGTTCGGGCCCCCGGCCTTTGTCGCCAGGTCGAGCAGCAGCGGGACGCCGAACACGCCGTCGGAGAACCCGTTCCAGGTAGCCACTCCGTACCCGCCGATGGCCTGGCGAGCGCACGCCTCCTCCAGCGCGGCGAAGGAGGCGTAGAGCCGTTTGCGGACCTGGTCGGGCTCGCAGTGGTGCTCAGGGTTGTGCAGGAACACCACGTCGGGCGTACGGCCCATCGCGCGCCGGCTGCACTCGATCTGCCAGGCGATGTACTCCGGGGCCAGGCTGTGGCCGCTGGCCGCCTCGACCTCGTCGAGCACCTGGTCCTTCACCGCCGTGCCACGCAGCGGACGCGGGATGAACCCGACTTTGGTCGAGACCCTGACCTGCGGGTTGTCCCCCAGCACCCGGAACAGGGCTGCCTCGGCCGAACCGCGGCCGTAGTTGGGAGCGGTGTCGATCCAGTCGGCCGCGTGGGCCGCCGCCATGACGGCGGCCCGTTCGACATCGGTGCAGCGGTACGTTCCGAGGCCGAGTTGTGCTGTCACAGGGTGGTCCTCACCGCGGCCACCTGGCCGCTGACGAGTCCGTTCACCGCACCGGCAACCTGCTCGACGGAAAGGCCGGCGACCGCCGCCAGTTTGCCCAGGCTGTGCGACGAGCCGTCCAAGAGGAGTTGGAGCAGCGGCAGCGCCTCGGCTGTGAACGTCCACTCCTCACCACCCGCCGTCAGCTGTGGGGCACCATCCGGCAGAATCGCCAGCCGGGGCCGCGCGACCACCAGTTGCACCAGCAACTCCGGCTGCGGCGGGATGCCGGTGACGTATGGCAGCGACGGTGCCAGCCGGGCCGATTCCGTCGCGTCGCGGGCCAGGAGGAAGCGGGTGATCACGTCCGGGCCGGCCAGCTCGTCGGCCACCAGCTTGGCGATCCGGTCCAGGAACTCGCGCTGTTCGCCCTCGGTACCGAACCGGGGCACGTCGGTTCGGATGACCTCGTGACCCCGCAGGATCTCGGACAGCCAGGTGATCAGGTCGGCACCAGTGGTGGTCTGGAGTCCGCAGGTCAGGTGCAGCGAGTGCCGACCTTCGGATGCGGCCACGGCGTGCCACCAGCCGCGGGGCAGGTAGAGCACATCACCGGCCGTCAGTACGAGGTCGGCCACTGGCTGCTCCGGCGGTTCTTCGGGCGTGGCGACATCACGACTCATCGGGGCGGTGCGGGTCGGACCGTACAGCTTCCAGCGCTTCGCGCCGTCGAGCTGGACCACGATCACGTCGTGGTCGTCCCAGTGCGTGCCGAAGCCCTCGGTACCGGTCCAGGAGCCGTACAGGTTGACCTGCACGGCGGTGCGGAGCCAGTTCTCCAGGTGCTTGGCCAGGCGGCCGACGCCGGGGTGCAGTTCGTCCACCGCGTCCAACACCAGCGTGGCGCCGTCGGCCAGTTGCTCGTGCAGCGTTGCCGTCTGGAGCCGCTGCCAGGTGGTGCTGCGGCGGGTCACCACCGGCCGGGAGTAGCGGAAGGCCGGCACCGGTTCACCGTCCGAGGCCAGGCGGAACCGAGGGGTTTCGAGCCGGTGGTGCGTGAGGATGGCGTTGAGGTCATCCCAGCTCACCAGACCGGCGACCGACGCGGTATTGCCGCGTACGACGTGGTAGCTGCGGCCGAACGTCCGGGCGAGGAACTGGTCCCCGCCCAGACGCTGGGCCACCGAAGGGGTCTCGGTGGTCACGATGGTGTCAGCCGTCAGTCGTTGCTGTCGGAGACACCGGTGGAGCCGCCGTCGGACGGCACCTCGAAGCGGGACCGCACCGCGGTGACCCGGCGACGGGCGACGAGCAGGCCGTCCTCCTCCGGTTCGGTGGAGGTCGTGGGGTTCTCGGGCATGAGTGGTACCTCTCTCGTCGGTGGAACGGCTTCCAGGCCGGCCGGTGCCGGCCGGGTTGGGACTTCCGGCCCCGGCCTGCTCGGGCAGGCCGGGGCCGGAAGCTGGTGCCGGGTTCAGCGGCGCTGTCCGGCCGAGCTCTACGAAACCGCCGTCAGAAAGCTTGGGACAGGGGAGAATTGGCGCACCAACGTGGCATCCATGTGGCACGGATGGGCATGACCTGGGCGGATGCCGGGCGGGTGGATCAGCCATGGCGAGCAGGGGGACCTGAGTGGCGACGAAACGGGATAAGTTCGTCCAGCGTCGTCGCGCCATGGGCTTCACCCAGGAAGGGCTTGCCGAAGCCCTCACCGTTGACCGCTCCACCGTGATCCGCTGGGAGCGTGGCCGGGGTGATCCCCAGCCGTTCCAGATGCCACGACTGGCTGCACTGCTCAAGGTCACCGCAGCAGAACTCGGCGATCTACTGGCTCCAGTAGCGAACGGCGAGTTGCTCCTCCCCCGGCAAGCATCAGAAAGCCCGAGCCACCCGGATGCCGGACAACCGGCGACGGTTCCGGACCTGACCGGGATCGGCTCGGCGATGACGCTCGCGGACGGTGAGGCACGGGTCGGTTGCCGAACTGCGGACGGGAGGATCATCTTCGTGACGATGCCGCACCGCGCTCCGCTCCGCTCGGCCGCCGGCGTCGCTGGAGACGCGATGGTCTCAGGAGCGGCACATGCGCCCGCGCCTCGTTCTCAGCCGCTGCTGTCGCCCGATGTTCACCCGGTCGAGAACCTGCGGCAGCTCCGCCGGTCGCTGGTCGAATGCGACAACATGCTCGGGCCGCGCCAAGTGGTGGCAACCGCTCAGGAACACGTCCGGCTGATCCAGCAGCTCCGGCGTGAAGCCTCCGGCCGAGACCGACTCGACCTGATGCAGGTCCAGGCCGAATACGCCGAGTTCTGTAGCTGGCTGTTCCAGGACAGTGGTGATCACCGCGCCGCCCAGTACTGGGCCGACCGGGCCGTCGACTGGTCCACCGCCGCGGGGGATCACGACCTCACCGTCTACATCACGGCCCGCAAGGCACAGCTGGCCGGCGACATGCGGGAAGCGCTCGATGCCGTCGATCTGGCCGAAGCAGCTCAACGGATCGCGCCTTCCCGGAGTCGGCTGACGGCCCTCGGGGCGATCTACGGCGCGCACGGATATGCCCTGCTCGGCGACGAGTCGGCCTGTCAGCGGGCATACGACGAAGCCTTGGAGCTCGTCAGTCTGCCGAGCGACTTCGAAGCAAAGCGTGGGCACTGGCTCGATGCGGCCTACGCCGAAGCCCAGCGGGCCCGCTCCTGGGCCGTGCTGGGCCAATACGATGCCGCCGTGACCGGCTTCGACCAGGCGATTCGGGCACTTCCGGCCTCGTTCCGCCGGGACCGCGGGGTCTACCTGGCTCGATCTGCTGGGGCCCAGCTTCACGCCGTCGGCCCCGAACAGGCAGCCGCCACCGCATCTGATGCCCTGTCAATTGCGTCCAGCACCGGATCGGCCCGAATCTTCGCTGAACTCGCCTCACTGGATGGCAAGTTGCAGCCCTGGTCCACGGTGGCAGAGGTAGCACGGTTCCGCGAAGCCCTCGACAGCGTGATGCTTCATGAAGTGTGATCATCCTGGCGGCATCCGCACCGCCCACCTTGCGAGAACGGAGCCCCGATGGCTGAGCGCCCCTTCGTCCTGCTGAGCGTCGCCACCTCTGTGGACGGGTACATCGACGACACCTCGCCGCAGCGACTGCTGCTGTCGAACGCGGACGACTTCGACCGGGTGGACCAGGTGCGAGCCGAGTCGGACGCCATCCTCATCGGCGGCAATACCCTGCGCAGCGACAACCCCCGTCTCCTGGTCAACAGCGACGACCGCCGGGCCGCTCGGGTGGCGGCCGGCAGGCCGGAGTATCCGCTCAAGGTCACCGTCACGGCCAGCGGCGACCTGGACCGTGAACTGAAGTTCTGGCACTTCGGCGGCAAGAAGGTGGTCTACACGACCGACGCCGGGGCACTGAAGCTACGCGACACCTTGGACGGCCTGGCGGACGTGGTGAGCACCGGCGACACAGTGGACTTCGGCCTGATGCTCGAAGACCTGGCAACACGCGGTGTGCAGCGGCTCATGGTCGAAGGCGGCGGCCAGATCCACACCCAGTTCCTCAGCCTCGGCCTGGCCGACGAAATCCACCTGGCCGTGGCACCGCTGCTGGTGGGCGAGCCCGGCGCACCGCGCTTCGTCCACCCGGCCGAGTTCCCAGGCGGCAGTACCCGCCGGATGAAACTGCTGGGCGCCGGGACAGTGGGCGACGTGGTGCTCCTGCGCTACGCCCCGAAGGAAACCGGGGCATGACTCACAGGCCGACACCGGGCCGGGAATCATCGCCGCCACCAAGGCCGAGGGCGGCCGTGTCCTGGCGGCTCGGCACCGAGTGACAGTGCTCACTGTTACGGGGCCGGCCCCCGGAACCGAAGCTCCGGACCGGCCCCTGCTCCCCCCGCTACGCCCTCACGCCTTCGGGCCCGTCTGCTGCACGACCTCGAACGACCACACCTGGGAGCCGCTGGCCGCCGGACGCGGACGCTCGCCCCCGCCCCCGCCCTGGTGCGCGGCCTTCATCGGGCCCTCCATCCACGCCTGGAACGACTCCTCGTCGCGCCACCGCGTGTACACCAGGTACTGGTCCGTCCCCTCCACCGGCCGCAGCAGCTCGAACCACTCGAACCCGTCCGACCCCTCCACCGCACCGGCCCGCGAGGCGAACCGCTGCTCCAGCACCTCCCGCTGCTCAGCGGGAACCGTCAGCACGTTGATCTTCACTACGCTCATGCCGTCCATCCTGCATCACCTCACGCCCGCCGCCGCCCCGACGGCAGCAGGTGGTCGAAGTCCCCGCCCAGCAGCATCTCCCGCAGCCGGGCGAACTCGGCCCGGGTGGCGAACACCACGGCGTTCGGCTGCTCCACGTGCGCGATCGCCACGCCGTCCCGGCCCGACTCGGCCAGCACGATGCCGCGCACCTCGCCGTCCCCGTCCACCTCCGTCGCCTCCCAGTGCAGCCCGAACACACCGGTGGGGTAGAACTCGACCACGCTCATCGCCACTCCTCGCTCACCGTCGGCGCTCCGCCGACCTCCAACCACAGGTAGGCCCGGCGCTCCGTCTTCCGGTGCCCGAACCGGTCCCCCCGCCCCAGCACCCCGAGGACGGCCAGCGCCAGCGCCTCGTCGTGCCGCCCCCGCACCCGCACCGAGACCTTCACCGCCCCGCCGCACGTCCACGTCACCGAGGGCCGCTCCCCCGTCAACGCGTACAGCTCCCGGGCGTGCCCCCTGGCCGCCGCCCGCTCGGCATGGCCCCTCACCGTCGCATCCACCTCTTGCCCCGCTCTCACCGTTCGTCCGCTTTCCGACCTCAACTATCGGCCGACGGAGGCACGGTGGCGAGGATTCGACGTATGACAGAACCCCATGTCACCTGCGGCGATGCACCCACGGGCACTCCGGTACCGCACCGCCCTTCCCCTGCGGGTGAATTGTAGCTTTGCGTCACCAAGTGCCGACCCACAGCAGTACGGTGACCTCTGGTCAGGCTCTGGCCGTACCTATGTCACCTGGGGAGATGCGCGATGGGGCGTAACAAGGACACGGGCACGCACGAATCCGCCTACTGCTCACCGGACTTCTTCGCCTCGGAACTCGTCCGGGCCCGCGAGAAGGCCGGCCTCTCCCAGGGCGACCTGGCCAACCTGGTCCACTGCGACCGCTCCCTGATCAGCCGCATCGAGGCCGCCGAACGGGTGCCCCAACAGGACTTCGTCCGGGCCTGCGACAAGCTGCTGAACATGGACGGCTTCCTGCTGCGGATCTGGGAACGCGTCCCGTGGCGCCAGGGGGTCGAACATCCCGACTGGTTCCGGCGGTTCGCGGAGATGGAAGCTCGGGCCAGCATGGTGCGCGACTACCAGGTATCGCGAGTCGCCGGGCTGCTACAAACCCCGGAGTACGCCAGGGCAGTGCTGGCCCAGGGTGACGCAGCGGGCAACGAGCAGCTGATCGACGAACGCGTGGTGACGCGCATGAACCGACAGAGCCGGTTCTTCGAGGCCGACGAGGACGGGCCGCTCCTGATCGTCGTCCTGCACGAGGCGGCGATCCGCACCATGGTCGGCGGCCCCGCAGTAATGGCCCGACAGCTGGAACGGCTGCTGGAGGTAACGCGCCGCCCGAACATCCTGCTCCAGATCGCCCCCTTCGACATGGGCGAGCACACTCCCTCCAGCGTGTCGCAGACTCTGGTCACACTGCCCGACGGCCAGGAGTGCGTCTACTCGGAGAGCCTCAACAGTGGGCACTTCATCAGCGAAAACGCCGAGATCACCCGCCACGCCCGACGCTATGATCGGCTCCGAGTCAACGCCCTGTCAGCACCGGCCTCCGCCCAGCTGATCCGCAGCATCTTGGAAGGACTGTTGAACATGCTTCCCCAGGTCGACCTGGCCACCGCCTCGTGGTCCAAGAGCAGTTACAGCGGCGAGAACGGCGGGAACTGCGTCGAGACCTCCCACACCTTCGCCACCACCGCCGGCATCGTCCCGGTCCGCGACAGCAAGGACCCCGAAGGCCCCGCCCTCCTCTTCCCCACCACCACCTGGCAGACCTTCCTCACCAGCCTCAAGAGCGGTGACATCTCCGCCTGACACTCCCTCACCCACCAGCTCCCCCGAGCCGAGGCCCCACGCGGTTTCGGCTCGGCGCCGTTTGCCCCTCCGCCCCGGCGGAAAGGCTGCGGGACATGACTCCTCAGGTCGACCTCTCCACCGCCGCGTGGTCCAAGAGCAGCCACAGTGGCGAGAACGGCGGCAACTGCGTCGAGACCTCCCGCACCTTCGCCACCACCACCGGCATCGTCCCGGTCCGCGACAGCAAGGACCCCGAAGGCCCCGCCCTCCTCTTCCCCACCACCACCTGGCAGACCTTCCTCACCAGCCTCAAGACGGGTGACATCCCCACCTGACACCCCGCACCCCGTACCCCCACCGCCCCGGCCCGTACGGCTACCACACGACCGCCCTGGTCGGTGACCGCCGGATACGCTCCTTGTAGAGCCCGGCGTCGTGGCTGACGGGCCGCCCGCCCCTGCTGCCGTTCTTCTCGGCGGCCTGCTCCAGATCGGCGAGCGTGTCGGGGCCTAGCCTGCTGCGCGAGCAGATCCTGCGGTTCGAGGCCGGCGAGCTTCTCACCCCGGGGGCGGGGTCAGCCGAGGTCGGCGTACCAGATCCGGCTCGGCGGCTCGCTTTCCTCGACGCGGTCGCTGAACCGCTTCGGCTTGCCGGGTCGCAGGGCGGGCTTCAGCAGCCGCCAGGTGCGCTCGATCCACTCGTCGGTGAAGCCGCTGAACTCGGGCGTCACCTGGAGCAGCACGGCGCCGTCCGGCAGTTCCTCCACCTGGTACGGGTCGGCCGCGGCGAACGCCGCGACGCCACCGAGGTCCCGGGCGATCTCGCGCGGGACGACCATCAGCCACTCGTACCCCCGCAGCAGCCGTCGCGACTGCGGCAGCGTCATCGAGGGCAGCGGCGGGCCGACCCGCTCCTCGTGCTCGGTGCGCCCGATCGCACGGGCGTAGCCGATCTGCGCGTAGGACGGGTCGACCTCGCGGGCGAAGTCCCGCAGCAGCTCCCGCCAGAGGGCCTGTTCGGCTGGACCGAAGCGGTCCACCGGGGCTTCGGCGGAGAGCTGGATCCACTCCGTGCTCATGTCGTTCCGGGCGACGCCCATCCGCAGCAGCTGCTTGCCCGGCATGCCGGTCCCGTCCAGGCGGTAGAGCGCGAGCTCGGCCAACTGCACGTCCCCGGCAAGCCATTCGTGCAGGTGCGGGAGGTTCTTGCGGGTGAGGACCTTGCTCCTGTGGGTGATCCGGCCGGTGGCCCGGTTGACCGTGTCCGTGTTCACGAAGCCCCACAGGGCTCCGGGCGGGCCGCACGGCACGGCCTTCTTGAGCGAGTCCTCGGGCAGGCCGGTGCTGTCCAGGAGCGCCCGGAGGGTGGTGCCCTCCAGGCGCTCCGCGCCCTCGACCAGCCATCGCCGGGCGAGATCGGTCAGCGCCTCGGCGCCGCGATACTCGCTGTCGATCTCGCATCGGATGGTGTGCATGGGCGTTCCTTCGCTCCTTCTCGAACCGTTCGAACCGGGCCGCGCGCCGACGGAGCCTATGCCAGGACGACGACGAAGCCGATGACGGTACCCACCACCGAGGTCTCGACGGTCTGCCGCTGTTGCTGCACCGCCGGCGAGCGCAAGTGCCGCACCGGGCAACGTTTTGCCCTGGCCGACAGTCGGCTGGCCTCGTAGGCTGCATGGCGGTTCGCGTATGCAGGGGGGCGCTGTGGCAGTCGTGTTCACGCTGGTGGTCAACTTCGGGGACGACCTTGAGTCCGCGCGGGGAGCCGCCGCAACCGCAGCGGGATGGCCACCACTCAAGGCCGGACACCATCGCATCCCGCTGCATCCCGCGACGATCACCTCGGAATCCCCGGAGTACGCGGAGTCCCCGGCGTACGCGCAGCTTTCCGTCCTGCCGGTTGCGGTGGGTTTCGGCGCGGCCCCGGACAGGCCGTTGCCGCGGATCGGGCTGACATCGGAAGAGCTCACCGAGCTGGGCCACGGCCTCTATGACCTTCTCGCGAAGTTCGATGGGTACCAGGCGGCCATGGTCGGATGGGACCCGGACTCGCTGGTCGACACGACGTATCTGCGCACGGATCTGACGGACGAACTCGCGAACGGATCCCCTGGCGGCCTGGTGGTGTCGGAGTCGCTCCACCGCGATCTCGGGATGGGACGCCACTTCGCCCCGTTCGCTCCCGGCTTCGTGTGGATTCCGTGGCAGGGCGTGAAGCCCTCCACCCTCACCGTCGACAGGCCCTCGTAGCTGATGCCGTCGACCGCCCCCTCGGCGACCGCTCCCTCGATCGATCTCCCGGACCTGCACCCGTTCAGCCACGTGATCGGCCCTGCGGATGCACCCAGCCCGCCCCGCGTGCTGCTCGCGGAGGTGAGGGCCTCGGGTGGGAATCGGACGACGCCTGGTCCCGCAACCGCCGTGAACAGTCCGCCCGGGGCAAGCGGTTCGAACGGGTGAGCACCGATTTCCCACAGGCCCGAATCGCTCTCGGTCTGCGGCTGCGCGCCCAGCGCACCACCCGCCCGGGCAGCCGCGCCTACCTCTCCGCACCCTGGCCCGCCGACGGCGTCGCGTCCACCACGTCCCTGTCCCCGGAGTAACTCGGCGGCTGGACGGCCGTGTTCGCCCGCGGGCTCCGCCTCCCGGGCGTCGAACGCTTCGGCCTGTCCGTCGGCCCGGAGGGCCGCACCGCCTGGCTGGACGCCCCCGGCCGTCCGGTCAGGACGCGCGGGTGAGGGCCCCGACGAGGCAGCCGGAGGCGGCGGTGGAGGTGACGGCGCGTAGGAGCCGATCGCCCCTACGAGTTCTGGATCGCGTTCACCAGGCCGGCGATCAGATTCGCCCGCCCGGCCATGGCGTCGACCACCAGGTATTCGTGGTCCGCGTGCGCCCCGCCGCCGACCGCGCCCAGGCCGTCGAGTGTCGGCACGCCGAGAGCGGCCGTGAAGTTGCCGTCGCTCCCGCCCCCGACCACCCGGCCTTCGAGGCCGGGGAGGAGCAGCCGCGCCGCCGCGAAGAGCCCGGCCGAGGCGGTCTCCGGCATCGGGGGGCGGGTGACGGCCCCTCGGACCAGGATCTCCGTGCCGTCGAGGTGCGGGACCAGGGAGGCGAATGCGGACTCGATGCGGTCCTTCTCGTCGGACGACGCGACGCGGACGTCGACGAGGATCGTCGCCTCGGCGGGAACGACGTTGTCCGCCGTGCCCGCCGACGCGACGGTGGGGACGACGGTCGTGCCGAGGTCGGGGCGTCCGAACGCCGCGATGTCCAGCACCTGGTGAGCCGCCTCGATCAGGGCGTTGACACCGGCTTCGGGTTCGAGGCCGGCGTGCGAAGCCCGGCCCGTGACGGTGACCTCGAACGTGCCGCACCCCTTGCGCCCCGTCTTCACGGCCCCGCCCTCGGCCGCGCCCTCGACGACGAGCACCGCGCCGCAGGCGAGGGCCCGCTCCTCGATGAGGGCCCTCGAGGCACCGGAGCCGACCTCCTCGTCGGCGGTCACCAGGATTTCCACGCCCGACCGGTCGTCGAGCAGCGCCACCCCGTGAACGGCCTGCACGAGACCGCCCAGCATGTCGAAGACCCCGGGGCCGGTGGCGTGCCCGTCCCGCACGGTAAACGGTCGGCGTTCGAGGGTGCCGAGCGGGAACACCGTGTCGTGGTGGCCGAGGATCAGCACCTTGGGGTCCCCGCCGGCGGACCACCGGACGTGCGGCCCGGCGCCGGTCCCGACGAAGACGGCCTTCCCGCCCAGACGGTTCTCGATGACACCGGCGACGGCCTCGGCCGACGCCGTCAGGGCATCGACGTCACGCGACGGGGACTCGACCTCGACGAGCACCCTCAAGTCCTCGATCATCGCGTCAACACTCACCGGGCCGGCCTCGTACATGGTCATCCCGCCACAGTAGGCGAGCCCGCCGAACCGAACGCAGCGCCCCCGAACCGACCGCCACCCCGACCCGGCGACTCTTCCGAGACGTCATCGCCGACCGCCTGCCGCACCAGGACACCTGACGGCCTTGTTCGGAACCGCACTCACCCGGCCGCACCACGGGCGGTGACGCACCCGGGCCGGGAGCACGGCGGCGAGGCGGTGGTGGGGCCCGCCGTCGACCGGCGGGGCACCGCGCGGGGAAGTCCGCCCGTCCCTCCGGCCTCCCTGCGGCTGCGCGCCCGGCGCACCACCCGCCCGGGCGTCGAACGCTTCGGTCCGTCCGTCGGCCCGGAGGGCCGTGCCGTCCGGCTGGACGACCCTGACGACCTCGTCGGGGCGGCTACGGGGTGAGGTCCATGATCCGGACCGGTTGGTTCCTCCATCGCTGCGGATCGGCGGTGGCGACAACCGCACCGGCCGGACGTTCGGGGGTGGGTACGGCGGCGTAGCGGGTGTGGGCCTGTGCCCAGGTGGTCTCCGCGACGAGGGCGAGGACTGCGGACAGATCGAGGTCGAGGACGGTGAGTGCGGGTAGGGCGGCGAGGTGTTCGGCGGTTCCGGGACGTTCGCGGTCGGCTTCGACGAGGGCGCAGGCGGGCGCGTAGAGGTACCAGCCGGCCTCGGCGTGGGCGCGGTGGATGAGTCGGGAGGCGAGGAGGTCGCCACGTCCCGCGGCGACCATGGCCGTGTCGTCGAGGACGATGTGCGTGTCGGTCACCGGGCGTTGGCCTGCTTGAGCCGCCGGTCGAGTTCGGCGTCGAGGTCGGCGATGTCCTGCCGGTCGGGGTCGTAGCCGTTCCAGGCGTGCAGTTGGGCTCGGGCCTGCTCGGCTCGCCGGGCCCGCTCGGCGGGGGTGAGCAGGGTCTCGGCCAGGTGGGAGAGGTAGGCCCGCAGGGACATGTGCTCGCCGGCCGCGATCTGGGCGAGCCGGTCGCGGGCTTCGGCGGGGATGCGCACATTGGCGTCGGCCATGGTGCCCTTCCGGACGGATCGATCGAGGATACGGGTACGGGTACGTACCCCTTTCGGCCACGGTAGCACCGCTCCGCCGGACGACCCCGGCCGTCCGGTCAGGACGCGCGGGTGAGGGCCCCGACCAGGCAGCCGAAGGCGGCGGTGGAGGTGACGGCGCGGACGAGGTTCCACCGGACCCAGGTGGACTCGAAGGCGGCGCGGACGGCGGCCGGGTCGGTGAGCGTGTCGGGGGCGCCCGCGGCGGCGAGCTCGTCGTTGAGCGGGACGTTGACCGTGCCGGTGACGACCAGCATCACGAGGTAGAGGACGGCGGCGGCGATCCACAGCAGGACGGTGCGGTCGCCCCCGCGCCAGTGCAGCAGGCCCGCGGCGGCGATCAGCACCAGGGCGCCGAGGAAGCTGAGCATGAACCAGCCGTTCAGGATGGCCGTGTTGATGCGCTGCATGGTGTCGACGAAGGCCCGGTCGTCGACCTTGGCCAGGCCCGGCATCACCGAGCAGGCGTAGGAGTAGAACAGTCCGGCGCTGAGCCCGCTCAGGAGGACCGCGCCGACCAGCGTCACCGTACGAAGAACTGCCATGCGGGGAACCTCCGTTCGTGTCGTCATGCCCTCCAGTCAACCCGTCCGGCGGGGCGTGATCCATGGCCCGGGCGCTCGTCGGCATGCGCGTGCGTCCACCCGGGAGGCCCCGGCTACCCTGGCGGGCATGGACGCGCTCACCGCCCTGCTGACCGGCCCCCGGGCGAGCGGGGCGTTCCTGCTGCGCTCGGTGTTCGACCCGCCGTGGTCGCTGCGGATCGAGGACCGGGCGCCGCTGACGGTGCTCACCGCGGTGCGCGGCACGGGCTGGGTCGTCCCGGACGGCGCGGAGCCGGTGCCGCTGCGCCCCGGCGACCTGGTGATCGTCCGCGGCCCGGAGCCGTACACCGTCGCGGACCGGCCGCAGACCCCGCCGCAGGTGGTGATCCACCCGGGGCAGGTGTCCACCACCGTCGGCGGCGAGCGGATGTGCGAGGTGCTCGACCAGGGCGTGCGGACCTGGGGCACCGGCCGGGACGCGGCGACGGTGCTGCTCAGCGGCACGTACCAACTGCACGGCGAGGTCAGCGGACGGCTGCTGCGGGCGCTGCCGCCGGTGCTGCGGCTGGACGCCGGGGAGTGGTCCTCGCCGCTTCCGGCGCTGCTGGAGGCGGAGATCGGCCGGGACGAGCCGGGCCAGGAGGCGGTGCTCGACCGGCTGCTGGACCTGCTGCTGATCTCCGCGCTGCGCCGCTGGTTCGCCCGGGACGACGGCCGGGCCCCGGCCTGGTACCGGGCCCACTCCGACCCGCTGGTGGGCCGCGCCCTGGGCCTGCTGCACGCCGACCCGGCCCGGGCCTGGACGGTGCGGGACCTGGCCGCGGAGTGCGGGTCGTCCCGGGCCGCGCTGGCCAAGCGCTTCACCGACCTGGTCGGCGAGCCCCCGATGGCCTACCTCACCGGCTGGCGCCTGGCCCGGGCCGCCGACCTGCTGGCCGAACCGGACGCCACCCTCTCCGCCGTGGCCCGCCGGGTCGGCTACGGCAGCGGCTTCGCCCTCAGCGCCGCCTTCAAGCGGGTCCGCGGCCTCAGCCCCCAGCAGTTCCGCAACCAGTCCACCGAAGCAGGCCCCGCAGCCGAAGCCGAAGCCGCTGCGGACGGCTGAGGGACGGACGGCTGGGAGCCCGGCCGGATCAAGCCTCCTCGTCGGCCCCGCGCCGCCGTAGCACTCGTCCGGCGAGGCCGTTGGAGATCCGGCCCGTCACCGTCCTGGCCCGGCCGAAGGTCTCGTTGCCCAGGCGCACGGCGGCGTTGACGCCTTCCGCCCCCGTTTCGAGCGCCCGGTCCCTGACCTCCGCCGCCGCATCGGTCCAGCGCCGCGCGTCCAGCTCCTGCCGGTCGTGCTCGCTCCCGATCCGGGCGTGGAAGTCCGTGACCGCGATCGCGACCTGGTTTCCCGCGTGCACCACGGCCGGGGACGCGGTCGGGTGGAGCAGCACCTTCGCGTTGGCCTCGTCGACGGCCGCGTCCAGCCGGGCCATCAGCCGCTCGGTGCTCCGCGTGATCAGCTCCATCCGGTTCCGCCGGGCGATGCGGAGTCCGAGACGGTGCCGATCCAGTTCGTCCGGATCGGCGTCCAGGACCCGATCGAGTTCGAGCACGGCGAGCGCGTCGTGCAGTTGGAAGCAGCGGGCCAGCACGGCGAGCCACTCCCGCACCGTGGACTCCGCGCCCCGGGCCGTCCGCGCCAGGTCGCCGATCTTGGTCTTGCGCTCCATCTTCCCGGCGAGCGCGTCGAGTTGCCGCAGCGCGTAGACCTGGGTCCGGACGATCGTCCCGGACGTGGCCTGCACCTTCGACCAGGTGATCTCGGAGACCCGACCCACCTGCTCCCGAACGGTCATGGCCTCCTCGATGACCAGGCCCGCCCCGACCATGTCCGCCAGCACCGCGTCCTCCTGGGCGCGGAGCACGTCCTCGACCTTCTCGTCGATCGCGGCGAGGTAATCGGTGATCTCGTCCATGGCCTGCTGCATCGCGAGTTGCGCCATGAGCGTCGCGGCGCCGGCCAGCACCGCCGGGTTGGCCAGGAACGAGCCGCGGCTCGTCGACAGTTCGAGGATCTCCTTGATCTTGCCCTTCTCGGTCAACACGGCACGGCCGGCCCCCGGGTGCGACCCCTTCATCAGTCCGTGCTTCTTGAGAGCTTGCGCGGACTTCTCGGTCAGCTTCACCCAGCGGGCGGAGTCGGCCGCGATCCCGGAGCCCGCCTGCGCGGCCCCGGCCCCGGCGCCCAGCACCGACCGGAGCCGGGGCAGCCCGAGGTCCTTCGACGGCAGCCCTTCGGAGACGAGGAAGCGCTCGACCGCCTCCCGGTCGCCGATGACCGCCAGGCCGTCGCCGTCACTGATCAGTTGAATCTCGTCGTCCATCAGCGGCTCCTGCGGCGGCTCTTCGCGGTCGTTGGCCCGCAGCGGTGCGCACGGCAGCGGACCGGGCGGGGAGGGGAAAGGGCCCTCTCGGACGGCGGTTCTCCCCCGCACGCCGCCCGCGGGCCCGGGCTCGCACTGACGTTACTGTCCGCCCACCCCGCCTGGCTACGCTCCGCAGCCCGGGAGGACGGTACTCGGAGCCGCACCCGCCCCTCGAACAGGTCCGGAACCGACGGACGGCGGGGGCGGGCGCCGTCGCGCCCCCGGGGGTGGGGGGCAACCCGGCGAAACCCTGGCAAACCGGGCGGGAAGCGGGTCGGGACCAGGGCGTCCCTGTCGCCCCGGGGAATGCTCCTGCATAATCACCCCGTTCGATTCCGACCCGAGGAGGACCGGCCCATGCCGGCAGAGCGCTGCCCCCGCTGCGGTACCGCGCGCACGGCCGGCAGTTGTGCGTGCCACGCCGTCTCCCCGGTCGAGGAGACCGCCGTCCTCCCGCACCTGGAGGGGCCGCCGCTGGTGCGGCCGTACGTGGCCGGGGCGTCCGTGGTGGAGCCCGGGGACCCGGCCCTCGACCCGTTCGCCACCAGGAGCGTCCCGCCGCCGGTGCAGCCGATCGCCGCGCACCCGGCGGGCCCCCCGCAGCCGGGGCCCCCGCAGCCGGTCGCCGTCCCGCCGGTCGCCGTGCCGACGACCGCCGCGCAGCCGCCCGCCGTGCAGCCGATCACCGTTGCGCCCGCCGCGGCCCCGCCCCCTCCGCCGCCGAGCCGGGCCCCGCACGTCCCGCAGGCCGCCAGCCCGTTCGGGCCGCCGCCGTCCGCCGTCCCGGCCCCCGCTGCCCCGGCCCCGCCGCAGCAACAACCGCACCCGCAACCGCAACCGGACGCCGCCGCGACCCAGCTGCTGCCGCCCGTCCCGCCGCAGCACACGCCGCCGCAGGGGGCGCCGGGCCGTTTCGTGCCGATCCCGCCGCCCGGGCCGACGCAGGTGCCGGGCCAGGTGCCCGCGGCCGAGCAGACCATGCCGCTCACCCTGGGCCCGGTGGTGGCTCCGCCGGTGGCCTCGCCGGTCACGGCCGCCTACCCGCCGGTGGCCCCGGCCCCGCCCCCGGCGCCGACCGACGCCGAGGCGACCCAGGTGCTCAAGCTCGGCGGGCCCGATCCACGACACGACATCGATGACGTGCACGAGGACGAGGCGTGGTCCCGGGAGCCCGCCACCGACCTCGGCATGTTCACCTTCCGCGAGGACGGCACGGAGGGCCCGGTCAGCCGGGCCGACCGCCGGGAGCGGCGCCGCCAGAGCGCCGACCGCCGCCGACTGGTGATCGCGGGCGGTGCGGTCGGGGTGACCGCGCTGGGCGCGAGCCTGGCGATGCTGCTGTCCTCCTCGTCGACGCCGGTCGACAAGGCGCTGCCCGCGCCGACCGGCCCGGCGGTGTCCTCCCCCGCCGAGGTCTCGCCGAGCCCCACCGCCCCGGCCCCCGCCCCGGCCGAGCCGTCGGAGAGCGCCTCGCCGACCCGCACCACGTCCCGTCCGACCCAGGCCGTCACCAGCAAGGCCGCCGTCGCCCCGACCAGCGAGGCCCCGGCCGCGCCGAGCACCCCGGCCGCACCGAGCACTCCGGCCGCGCCGAGCACCTCCGCCCAGCCGACGGTCGCCGGCAAGGTGCTGAAGTTCGGCGACACCGGCCCGGCGGTGACGCAGATGCAGCAGTCCCTGATGGCCTACCGGTGCAACCGGATCGGGCCGCTGACCATCGACCGCACCCGCAGCGGCCAGGCGGGCTTCGGCGACTGGACGCGGCAGGTCCTCACGGACGTCCAGCACGACCTGTTCGGCGGCGGCGGCAAGAACAAGGGCTACCAGGAGGGCGTCTACGACACGGCCACCCAGGAGGCCCTGGCGAAGACGCCGACCGGCGACACCTGCTGACCCCGCGTCACCCCCCGCCGAACCGCGCGATCGGCCCGCCGACCGCTCCGCGGCCCGGCCGCCCGCCACCCACCACCCGGCCTGACGGCAGACCGACCGCCCCCGGGGAATCGCCCGACGGGCCGTCAGCCGGTGACCGCCTTGAACAGGCTCCACCCCGCCAGCACGATCATCGCCAGCGCGGCGATCCGCACGATGACCTTCATCGGCACGTGCTGGAGCAGCTTCTGCCCGCCGACGACGGCCACGCCGCCGACCGCGCACAGCGCCAGCCACGCGCCGAGGCCGACGGCCAGCGGGTCGTCGTACTTGGCGGCCAGGTTGGCGGTCATGATCTGGGTGAGGTCGCCGAACTCGGCGACCGCGACGATGGCGAAGCTGGTCCCGGCGACCTTCCAGAAGGAGTGGTTCGCGGGCTCCCGGCCCTCGGCGCCGTCGTCCTCGTCCTCCTTGTGCCACAGCAGCATGGCCGCGCCGCCCAGGAACAGCAGGCCGGTGATGGCCTCCACCCAGCGGTGCGGCAGCAGGGCGAGCAGGCCGCCGGCGACCAGCGCCAGGCCGACCTGGAGGGCGAACGCCGCGGCGATGCCCGCGAAGACGTAGCCCGCGCGGTACTTGGTGCCGAGGACCAGGCTGGCCAGGGCGGTCTTGTCCGGGAGTTCGGCGAGGAAGACGATGCCGAACGTCAGCGCAGCGATGGTCAGGCTGTTCATCGGTGGTGGGGTCTCTCCGTCTCGGGGCCGCCGGCCCCGAGCCACCCGCAGCGGGGGACGCCTCGGCCCGGCAGCACTGGTTCATGGTCACAGCACTGCGGCCGAAGGTCTCGCCGACACCCCGCAGGATGCCCCGGGCGCCGGGCCGCCCCGCGAGGGACTGGCCGGTGTGTCGACGGTCCGGTGGAGGGCTACTCCCCTTCAACAACCCGCCGAGCCTACCGGACGCCGTCGGCCGCCCCGACCGGCCCCCGGCCGACCAGCCCCCGGCCGACCAGTTCCAGCACCGCCGTCACCGCGACCGCCTCCACCGCGAGCAGCGCCACCAGCACGAACAGCTGCACCGCCCCGGCCTGCACCGGCGTCGCCCCGCCGAGCAGCATGCCGACGAACGCGCCGGGCAGGGTGACCAGGCCGACGGTGCGGGTCTGGTCGAGGGCGGGGACCAGCGAGGTCGCGGCGGCGGCGCGGCAGATCTCCAGCCGGGCGTCGCGCTCCTCGAAGCCCAGCGCGAGGGCGGCCTCCACCTCGCCGTGCCGCGACCGCAGTTCGTCCAGCGCCCGGCGCCCGGCCAGCGAGGTCGCGCTGAGCGCCCCGCCGATCAGGATTCCGGCCACCGGGATGACGGTGATGCCCCGGGCGGGCAGCAGCCCGGTCGCGGCGAGCAGCAGCAGGACGGGCAGCACCCCGGCGGCGATCGGCACGGCCGCCCACACCCACTCCCACCGCCCGGCGGCACCCCGCACCCGCCCGTCCCGCCCACGTCCACCGCGCCGCCCGCGCCGACCCGCCCGCCCTCGCCGATCCGCCGCCCGGCGGTCCGCACCGCGACGGCGAACATCAGCAGCACGAACAGCCCGGACGTCCACAGCGAGCGCACCACCCAGGCGATCACCAGGGCGACCAGGGCCAGTTGGACGGCCGCCCGCAGCCCGGCCCGGAGCACCGCCCGGCCGTGCCCGAGGCCGCCCCGTCCGGCGATCAGCGCGGCGGCGGCCAGCAGCAGCGCGCAGGCCGCGCCCAGCGCCGGGGTGACCGGCAGCAGCTGCCCGCCGGCCGGGGCCGGGGCGCTCACCGCGCGGCCGGGTCGGTCAGATCCAACTGACGAACCACATCCGGGTGTGCCAGTCGGACATCGGGATCATTTCCGCGGTGTACAGCGGGAGGAAGAACGCGAAGCACCCGATGACCGCGACCACGATCAGCCCGGCCCCGGCCGCGCCCCACCGCCGCCGGCTCGGCGTGCTGCCGGCCGGGCCGAGCATCGCGCCGAGCATCTGCGCGACGGCCAGGCACAGGAACGGCACCAGCACCACCATGTAGAAGGAGAAGACGGTGCGCTGCTGGTACTGGAACCAGGGCAGGTAGACGGCGGCGACGGCGGCCAGGATCGCCCCGGAGCGCCAGTCACGCCGGAAGAACCAGCGGTAGAGCGCGTACGCCAGCGCGAAGCAGGCCGCCCACCACAGGACCGGGGTGCCCAGCGCGAGGATCTGGCTGGCGCAGCCGTCGGACGCGGTGCAGCCCTTCTCCCCGGGCTTCAGCTGCTCCCAGTACATGGAGACCGGGCGGCCCTGGACCAGCCAGCTCCACGGGTTGGACTGGTAGGTGTGCGGGGAGGTCAGCGTGGTGTTGAAGTGCCAGATCTCGGAGTGGTAGTGCCACAGGCTGCGCAGCGGCGCGGGCACCCAGTCGAAGGCCCCGGACCGCCCGTCCGCCCAGTGCCGGTCGTAGCCGCCGTCGGTGGCCAGCCAGCCGGTCCAGGAGAGCAGGTAGGTGACCAGCGCGGCGAGGGGCATCGACAGCGCGGCGGGCCACAGGTCGCGGCGGAGCATCGACCGCCAGGCCCGGTGGGCCCCGGCGGCGCGCCGGCCGGCCTGGTCCCAGAGCAGGACGAGGACGGTGAACACGGCGAGCACGGGCGCGCCGGTCCACTTGACGGCGCAGGCCGCGCCGAGCAGCACGCCGGCGGCGAGCCGCCAGGGGCGCAGGCCGAGGCGGACCTCGTCGGCGGCCCGGCCGCCCTCGGCGCGGGCGGCGCGCAGCACGTCCCGGGTGCGGTCGCGGTCGACCAGCAGGGCGCCGAACGCGGCGAGCACCAGGAACGCGGAGACGCCGTCGAGCAGGCCGACCCGGCTCATCACGAACTGCAGGCCGTCGACGGCCAGCAGCAGTCCGGCGGTGCAGCCGATCAGGGTGGAGCGGAACAGCCGGCGGCCGATCCGGGCGACCATCAGCACGCTGAGGGTGCCGAGCACGGCGACGGCGATCCGCCAGCCGAAGGGGTGCAGGCCCCAGAAGTGGGTGCCCAGGCCGATGATCCACTTGCCCAGCGGCGGGTGGGCGATGAACGCGGCGGCCTTGCCGAGCGGGATGACCTGCGGGTCGCCGAGGATCAGTTGGTTCGCGTTATCCGGCCAGGCCGTCTCGTAGCCCTCGTGCCACAGCGACCAGGCGTCCTTGGGGTAGTACGTCTCGTCGAAGACGAAGGCGTGCGGGTACCCCAGGTTCCACAGCCGCAGCACCCCGGCGAACACGGCCACCGCCAGCGGGCCCCACCACCGGTACCTGTCCTTCGCCGGCGCGGCGTGCACCGTCTCCCGCTCCTGCCGCCGCTCCGCTACCGCCAGCGCCATGCCCTCCCCGTTCGACCGCAGTTGACGACTTGTCCGCAATGTCCGCATCCTAGCCTGCGTCCGTGCGGCCCATCGGGCACCCGGGTCGGGTGCCCGGAGCATTGTCCCCCGCGCGCGCCGCGCGGTTACGGTTGACCCTCGACCAGGTCGAGGGACCAGGGTCAACCCCGTGGAGAGCACCATGCGCAGCATCGGCGAACTGGCCAGGGCCAGCGGCCTCAGCCCCGGCACCCTGCGGTTCTACGACGGCGCGGGCGTCTTCGTCCCGGCCGAGGTGGACCCGCGCACCGGGTACCGCCGGTACGCCGACGAACAGTTGGCGGACGCCCGGCTGCTGGCCCGGCTGCGCCGGGTCGGGATGCCGCTGGCCGGGATCACCCGGGTGCTGACCGGCTCCCCGGCCGAGGCCCGGGCCGAGCTGGACGCGCACCTGCGCCGGCTGGAGGACGGTCTGACCGACGCCCGCCGGGAGCTCTCCACGGTCCGTTCCCTCCTCGATTCCCGGGAGTTCCCCGTGTCGCAGACCCGCCTGACCGTACCCGCCCCCGCGCTGGCCGCCGCCCTGGACGCGGTGCGTTTCGCCGCCCCCGCGGACGCCGCCCTGCCCGCCGTCGCCGGCGTCTTCCTCGACGCGGAGGACGGCGTGCTGCACCTGGTGGCCACCGACCGCTACCGCCTCGCGGTGGCCGACTGCCCCGCCGCCCTCGACGGCCCGCCGGCCTCCGCCCTGCTGCCCACCGCCCTCGCGGACGCCGCCCGGGCCCTGCTCGCCGACGCCGAGGAGGCCGAACTGACCCTGGACGGCGGCTCGTTCACCATCCGGGCGGCCGGGCGCGCGCTCTCCGGCGAGCCCGTCGAGACGGACTTCCCCGACTACCGCCGCCTGCTCCGGCTGGAGCCCACCCACCGGATCACCCTGACCGCCGCCCAGTTGCGCGCCCTCCCCGGGGGCATCGACGACGAGGCCCCCACCGCCACCCTGACCGCCACCCCCGCCGACGCCCTCCCCGGCGCCGCCTCCCCCGGCGACCTGCTGGTCCACGTCAACCGCGACTTCCTGCTCGAAGCCGCCGGCACCGCCGAGCAGCTCGTCCTGGAGCTCGGCGGCCCGATCGCCCCGCTCGCCATCCGCTTCCCCGCCCGCACGGACACCTTCTCGCTGCTGATGCCCGTCGCCCGCTGACCCCCAGGGGCTCGGGGAACGGCGAGAGGCGAAACCAGGGGCTCGGGGAACGGCGAGAGCCCCCGCCAGGGGCTCGGGGAACGGCGAGAGCCCCCGCCAGGGGCTCGGGGAACGGCGAGGCCCAGGCTGCTGACGGTGCACTGCCGTGGCGCGCATCTGCTTTCGGTTCTTGTCACTGCACGCAGCAGCACGGACCTTCGATGGGCTCCGGCCACCAGCAGCACGGCCCCGCCGTTCCCCGGGCCCCTAACGGGGCCACTGCGCAGCACGGACCCGCCGTTCCCCGGGCCCCTGAATGCCCCCAAGGGGCTGCTCAGGCCGCCGTCTGGAGCTCGCGCAGCTCGTGCTGCGGCACCGACAGCACCCGGACGTTGTCCTGCGCGGGCGTGAGGTGCTCGCGCAGGCGGACGGCGAGGGCGACGATCAGCAGCGTGCACAGCGCCATCGCGGCGAGGTACAGCGGCCACGTCCCGGAGCCGACCAGCAGCACGCCGACGGCGGGGCCGACGGCGACCGCGATCTGCTTCACCAGCGCGTACCCGGCGTTGTAGGTGCCGAGCAGCCGGCTGGGGGCGAGGTCGGCGACGATCGGGCCCATGGTGGGGGCGAGCAGCGACTCGCCGACGCCGAACAGGGCGTAGACGGCGACGATCGCCACCGTCGCGGCCACCGCCTCGGTGCGGATCAGCCCGGCCACCACGGCCATGCCCCAGGCGGCCAGCCAGACCGCACCGGCGGCGGCCATCGCGGTGGTGCGGCGGCGGCGCTCGGTGATCCGGACGACGAACATCTGCAGCAGCACGATGGTCAGCGCGTTGGCGCCGATGGCGAGGCCGAGGGTGGAGGGCGCGGTGCCGACGGTGTCGGTGGCGAACGCGGCGACGCCGGACTCGAACTGCCCGTAGCAGGTGAAGAAGATCAGTCCGGCGAGGACGCACAGCCGCAGCATCGCCTTGTCGGCGACCATCGCCCGCAGCCCGCCACCCTTCGCCGGGCTGCCCGCCGGGGCCGGTTCGACCACGGCCGGGGGCATCTTGGCGGTGCCGGTGACGGCGGCCAGGCCGAGGAAGGTCAGCGCCTCGATGGTGAACAGCCTGGTCAGGCTGGCCGGGTCGGAGGTGTCGACGATCTGGCCGCCGACCAGGGCGCCGATGCCCATGCCGAGGTTGACCAGGGTGAACTGGAGCGCGAAGGCGCGGGAGCGCTCGGTGCGCCCGGTGCAGCGGACGATCATCGTGGCGAGCGCGGGCTGGCAGGTGGTGACGCCCGCGCCGAACAGGAAGGAGGAGAGCAGCAACCCGGCCGTACCGGCGGCCTGCCCGAAGGCGAACGCGCCGGCCGCGGCCATCGCGGTGCCGGCCAGCAGCACCGGGCGCGGCCCGTACCGGTCGATGCCGCGGCCCGTGAACGGCAGCACGGCCAGCGCGGCGAGCGCGAACACGGTGAACACCGCGCCCGCCGCCGCGGCGCCGAGGCCCCGCACCTGGTCCACGTACACGAACATGTACGGCAAGGTGAAGCCGCTGCCGAACGCGCTGAGCGCGTTGCCGACCTGGACGCGGCGCAGTCGGCCGCCCCACTCCTTCACTGCACACCCCTCTTCGCATGCGTCGGGCCGGGCTCCGCAGCCCGGCCTTTACTCCGTAAGATTTCAGACCTAAAGTCTTACCATCCGAAGCTTAAGGCGTCAAAGGCTTAACGGCTGCACGCTGCGTGGGAGAATGACCCCATGAGCGCACGCAGAGCGGAGCCCCAGACCGCCACCGAGCTCGGCATCGCCGAACAGGTGGCCGTCTACCAGCGGGAATTCCCCACCGTGGACCCGCAGGTGGAGACGATCGTCTCCACCCTCTCCCGGCTGGCCCGCCGGATGAACGTGGCGTACGGCCGCCAGCTGGCCACCCTCGGCATCACCTCGGCCGAGTGGGAGGTGCTCAAGGCGCTGGTGTTCGCCGGTGCGCCCTACCGGCTGGGCCCGGGCGAGCTGGCCAAGCGGCTCGGCCTGACCCCGGCCGCGATGACCCACCGGATCGACCGGATGGTCACCGAGGGCCTGGTCACCCGGGAGCGCGACGAGGCCAACCGGGTCCGGGTGATCATCGAGCTGACCGCCGAGGGCCGCGACAAGTGGCTGGAGCTGATGCGGATGGCCGCCGTCTTCGAGGCCGACCTGCTGCAGGACGTGGCCGGCGGGGCCCGCCCGGAACTGGCCGCCACGCTGACCAGGATGCTGCGCCGGATCGAGGAGACCCAGCCGGACGCGCTGGGCCGCACCGACGACCTGACCTGCTGACCCCCGGCCGCCCGGCCGCCCGGCCGGAAACGGGGGCAACGGGGGAACGGGAAAAACGGACGAGGGGCGCGGGGAGATCTCTCTCCTCGCGCCCCTCGCGGGGTTCAGCTCAACCGATCAGTGCGGGTGATCAGCAGGCGCCGTTGTCGGTCCAGGCGCCCCACTGGCCGCTCAGGCTCGGGTCCTCGTTGGTGGTCCACCACTTGTTGGTGTAGTAGTGGCCCTTCCAGGAGACCTTGGTCGGGGTGGCGTACACGGTGGCCGCGTTCCAGCTCGGGGCGCCGGAGCAGGTGCCGGTCGAGGCGGAGGCGGAGGCCGACGCGGAGGCCGAAGCCGAGGCGGACGCGGACGGGCTGGCCGACTGCGAGGCGGAGGCCGACGCGGACGGGCTGGCCGACTGCGAGGCGGAGGCCGAGGCCGACGGGGTGGCCGACTGGGTCGGGGCGGCCGGGCAGGACGCGGCGGAGCCGTTGGTGGCGGTCACCGTCTTGTCGAACAGCGCGGTCTGGGTGCCCAGGTCGTACATGGAGAACATGAACGAGCCGCCGAGGCCGTTGCAGTGCGCGTAGTCGAGCTTGGCCTGGATGGACTGGGCGTTCTCGCCGGACCAGAAGGTGGTGCCGTCGTAGAAGTACGCGGTCTTGGCGACGTCGTCCCAGTAGGTGTAGGCCGGGTTGTCGACGAAGCCGGTCAGCTCCTTGTACATCTTGATGCCGGCGACGCCGCCGGAGTAGGTGCCGCCGGGGGCCGGGGCGGACGCCTTCTGGAACAGGCCGTGGGTGGTGCCGGCGGAGACGCCGGTCCAGCCGCGGTAGTAGAACGGGATGCCGACGTTGATCTTCTTCGCCGGGAAGCCGCCGGGGATGCCGTACTGCGGGTCACCCACGGTGTAGGCCTTGACCGCCGCGTCCACCGAGTACTTGCCGTTGCCGCCCGGGACCGGGTTCATCGGGTCGTTCGGGTTGGTGTAGATCGGGGCCTGGTGGTTGGTCGGGCCCTGGGCCTCCCAACCGCCGTGCATGTCGTACGTCATGATGTCCAGGAAGGTCAGGTACTGGCCGATCTTGTCGGTCTCGACCTGCTTGATCTTGTCCTGGCCGGCGCCGACCGCGGCCGCCAGGCCGTAGGTCTTGCCGTCGGTCTTGCCCTGGGCGTCCAGCTGGCTGCGGAACTCGGCGAGCAGCGCGGTGAAGTTCTGCTTGTCGTTGGGCGAGGCGTGGTTGCCGGTGTGGCCGTTGCCGCCCGGGTACTCCCAGTCCAGGTCGAAGCCGTCGAAGATGCCGGCGCCGGTGCCCGGGCCGCCGTAGCCGCCCTCGGAGGGCAGGTTGCCCTTGATGAACATGTCGATGCAGGAGGACACCAGCTTCTTGCGGGAAGCGTCGGTGGCCGCGGCGTCGGAGAAGTACTTCGAGTAGGTCCAGCCGCCGATCGACATCAGGACCTTGAGGTTCGGGTTCTTCGCCTTCAGCTTCTTCAGCTGGTTGAAGTTGCCGACGATCGGCTGGTTCCAGGTGTCGCCCACGCCGTCGACCGAGATGTCGGCGCCGAAGCTCTTCTGGTAGTCGGCGAACGAGTCGCCCGCGCCGTCACCCGCGTTGGGGTCGTCCTCGTTCTGCGACGCGGCCTTGTTGGCCTCGAAACAGGAGAGGGTGGTCGGGTTGATGTTCGCGAAGTCGTAGATGATGTAGTCGAGCTTCCCGGCGGCGCCCGTGTCCTGCATCGTCTTGAGGTAGTACGCGTTCGAGTAGATCGACCACTGGTCGAAGTACGCGACCTTGATGCCGCCGCTGGTGGCGGGGGCACCGGTGGAGTTGGTCGGCGCGGCCTGGGCGGTACCGCCGGTCAGCGCCAGGGTGCCGCCGAGCAGCAGGGAGGCCGCGGTGCCGGCCGCGAGCGCGGCCCAGCTCTTCGGCCGCCGCCGCGAAGGCGACTGGGGGGAAACGGAACGAAGCATGGCTGCGTGACTCCTGGTTGTGGGGGTCCTGCCAGGACCGGGCACGAACCGTGCGAGGTGGGGTCACACGGCCTGGGCATGACAGGGGAATCGAGCTTTGGCCTGCACAAACACCAGGTGCGGGTAAGCCGAACCGGCGCCGGTGGTGTAGACCACCGGCGCCGGCCTAGGGGCTCCCTGCACCTGCCAAGTAAAATGGACTAGACCAACTCGGGCGTCAAGAGCGGGATCTGACGCTTACGCCACGCTTAAGGTTCGGTGTCCGCTCAGTACCGCAGCGCGTTCGCCACCACGGGGGTCACACTGCCCTCCAGCGAACGGTTGCTCTCCGCCGTGGCCTGCGCGGACGCCCCCGCCGCCACCTCCGGAACGTTCACCACGACCGCGTCGAGCAGGTTTCCCGACCCGTCGTCGAAGTTGACTTGAATCGTGTACTTGCCGGACTGCGAACCGTGGTTGGTGACCGTCACCGGCACCGACAGCTTCCCGTCCGATCCGGTGGTGACCGTCCCCAGCTCGACGTCGTCCTTCGCGTCCAGCCCGCCCTTCACGCTCGCCAGCGCCGAGGAGGCGGCGGCCTGCGCGGAGGCGCCCAGCGAGGCGGCGGCCGAGCCGACCGCCGCCGTGGCCGAGGAGGCCGCGGAGGCCACCGCCGACTTCGCGCCGTCCACCGCCGAGGACACCGCGGGGGACGGCGAGCCGTCCGAGGAACAGCCGGCCAGCGCCGCGCCGCCCAGCAGCGCGGCGGCCGCCCACCCGGCGGCGGCCCGCATCGATCGCTTCATCAGCACAAGATCCCTTCGGTCGCGGACGCCCGGCGGGCGTACGGGTGTTACGGGTGCTGCGGGTGTTACTGCGGGTGCTGCGGGGGTTCAGGAGAGCCCGGTGCCGTCCTCGCGGTCCGCCTCGTCCGCGGCCCGCGCCTCCCGGCGGCGCACCTCGTCCTGTCGGCGGGCCAGCACCGAGGCCGCGCCCAGCGCGCTCGCCGCGAAGGCCAGCACGCCCATCCACGGGCGGGCCAGCCGGTGCCCCAGCGCGGCGTCCACCGAGTAGCGGCCCGCACCGGCCACCCCCAGGGCCAGGCCGCAGGCGCCCAGCAGGGCCGGGTACTCGTAGCCCCCGCCGTGCGCGAAGAAGCCCGCCGGGGCGTGCACGGAGACCGCGCCGGCCATCGTCCCGGCGACGACCGAGCCGGCCGCGGGGGTGGCCAGGCCGATCGCGAGCAGCGCGCCGCCGCCCGCCTCGCCCAGGCCCGCGGCCCGGGCGCTGCGCTCGCCGGGGAGGAAGCCCATGTGCTCCATCGCCTGGGCGGTGCCCTCCGGCCCGGCACCGCCGAACCAGCCGAACAGTTTCTGGGTCCCGTGCGCGAACAGGACGCCGCCGACGGCCGCGCGCAGCGCCAGCAGTCCGAGGTCCTTGCGGTGCAGACTGGTCATGGTGTTGCCCCTGGGGTGGAAGAGAAGACTTGGGGCCCATCCCAGCGTGCGCACCGGCCCCCTTCGACCCGGCGAACCCATCCGGGCGACGCGCACCGGCCGACACGCCGACCGGCACCCCGGCAGACAGGAGCCTCCCGATGCCCACCGCACCGCAGCCGCCCGAGTACGTCCTGCACGGCGAGCGGGTCACCGACGAACCCTCGCTCTGGGCCGAACTGGGCCGCGCCGTCGGGGCCCCCGACGGCTACTACGGCCGCAACCTGGACGCCCTGGCCGACTGCCTGCGCGGCGGCTTCGGCCCCGAGCCGCCGTTCGTCCTGGTCTGGCGGCGGGCGATGGTCTCCGCCCAGGCGCTGACCCGCCGGGTGACCGGGCCGGACGAGGAGGAGCGCTCCTACTTCGACGCGGTCCTCGACGTGCTGCGCCAGGGTGGCGCCACCGTCCGGCTGCGCTGACGCCCCATCATGGGCGCATGTCGGCGTTCACCTTCAGCACCGTCTTCGTCACCTTCTTCGCCGTGGTCGGCCCGCCGAAGGTGCTGCTCGCGTTCGCCCAGCTCAGCCAGCGCCGGACCCCGGCCGAACTGCGGAAGCTGACCCTGGTCTCCTCGCTGGTGGCGGCCGTGGTCAGCCTGGTGCTGGCCTACGGCGCGGACTTCATGGCCGCGCTGTTCCACATCTCCGACCAGTCGCTGCAGATCGCCGGCGGGGTGATCTTCTTCATCTACGCGGTGGCCCTGGTCCTGGGCGTCCACCTCGGCGGCGGCAAGGAGGGCGAGCACCTGGCCAACCCCTTGGCCGACGGCATCCGCGAGCTGCTGCTGCCGTACGTGGCCAGCCCGCTGGCGATCACCGCGCTGCTGGTCGAGTCGCTGACCCGGGACACCCTGGGCTGGCACTCCACGGTCGCCGCCATGTACGTCGCGGTGATCGCGGTGGACTGCGTCTGCGTGCTGCTGCTGGCCCCGCTGCTGCGGGCCAGCCGGCGCACCTCGCTGGAGGTGCTGTCCCGGCTGCTGGGGCTGCTGCTGGCGGCGGTCGGCGTGGAGATGGTGCTGTACGGGCTGGAGAGCCTGGGCGTGCACCTGGCCGAGTCGCCGAACGGCCACTGACGGCCCGGCGGGCCCGCTCAGGGGGTGAGCGGCCGCCACGGCACCGGGCTGGCCAGGATCATCGAGCTGGTCGGCTGCCCGTAGCCGCCGAGGCGGTCGGTCAGCCGGGCGAACGCGGGCATGTCCGGCACCCCGACCAGCAGCACGCAGCACGCCCCGCCGGTGACCCGGTGCAGCTGGAACACCTCCGGCCAGCGGGCCACCTCCGGGTCGCGCAGCAGGCAGCGCACCCCGTAGCACTCCACCGTGACCAGCGCCATCACCGCCGCCCCGGCCTTCTCCGGCGCCAGGTGCGCGTGGTAGCCGGTGATCACGCCGTCCGCCTCCAGCCGGCGCACCCGCTCCGCCACGGCCGGCGGGGACAGGTTCACCCGGCGCGACAGCTCGTTGTACGACAGCCGCGCGTCGGCCTGCAGTTCGGCCAGCAGCAGGCGGTCCACCGCGTCCACGACGGCTCCTTCACGTTCGCGAGGCGATCGGGGCCGAGCACCTCGCGAACGGAAGGCGCGTGCCCCCATCCGGGCTACGACGCCCATTCAAGAGCAGGGCCGCGCGCCGCACAATGGTGGCGTCCGCCGCACCCCGGGCGGGCGGATCCGAGGAGGTACCGGCCATGACCGGCCAGATGCACCGCCCCCACCTGAGCTTCGGCCCCGACCAGGACCCCGGCGCGTCCACCCCCTACGCCCGGTACGTGCGCCTGGCCGAGCTGCACGCGCTGCAGCAGCCGCGCAGCGCGGAGCCCGCCGAGTACTCGTTCATCGTCGCCACCCAGGTGATGGAGCTGCTGTTCGACCTGCTGCACCGGGACTGGGACGCCGCCCGCACCGCGCTGCGCGCCGACGACCTGGACGCCGCGCTGGCCGCGCTGCGCCGCGGGCAGCACACCCAGGACGTGCTGGTCGGCTCCTGGGACCTGCTGGCCACCATGACGCCCGCCGAGTTCGGCGCCTTCCGCCCGGTCCTCGGCGAGGCCTCCGGCTTCCAGTCCTCGGCCTTCCTGCTGCTGGAGTTCCTGCTCGGCAACCGCAGCGAGGGCCTGCTGGAGATGTACCGGGACTCCCCCGCCGAGTACGACGCGCTGTTCACGGCGCTGCGCACCCCCAGCCTGTACGCCGAGGCGCTGGCCGTGCTGGCCCGGCGCGGCCTGGAGATACCCGCGCGGCCGGTCACCGCCCGGCACCGCCCCGACCCGGCCGTCGAGGCCGCCTGGCGCGCCGTCTACACCGACCCGGCGCTGGCCGACCTGGTCCGGCTCGGCGAGGCCCTGCTGGACACCGCCGAGCGGGTCACCCGCTGGCGCCAGCGCCACTACTGCGCCGTCAAGCGCACCATGGGCGGCAAGCCCGGCACCGGCGGCTCCAGCGGCCTGAGCTGGCTCAAGCAGTCCGCCGACCAGGACGTCTTCCCCGAACTGTGGACCGTCCGCAACGACCTCTGAGCACCCCGGGAGCAATGCCGTGACCCCCACCCGCGAGCAGTGCGCGGCCCGCGACGCCGCCGACCCGCTGCACGCCCTGCGCGACGAGTTCGACCTGCCCGCCGGGGTGCTCTACCTCGACGGCAACTCGCTGGGCGCGCTGCCCCGCCGCACCCCCGGCCACCTGGCGGAGGTGGTGGCGGGCGAGTGGGGCTCCGGGCTGATCAGGTCCTGGAACGACGCCGGCTGGTTCCACCAGCCCGGGCGGCTCGGCGACCGGCTCGGCGCGCACCTGCTGGGCGCCGCGCCCGGGCAGGTGGTGGTCTGCGACTCCACCTCGGTCAACCTGTTCAAGGTGCTCGGCGCGGCCCTGCGGCTGCGCCCCGGCCGTCCGGCGCTGCTCGCCGAGCGGCACGCCTTCCCCACCGACCTGTACGTCGCCGACGGGCTGACCGCCCTGTACCCCGGCACCCGCGCGGTCCTGCTGGACTCCGCCGCCCGGCTGGACGCCGCCCTGGACTCCGGGGCCGCCGCGGTGCTGCTCTCGCACGTCGACTACCGCACCGGCGAGCTGCTCGACATGGCGGCCGTCACCGGGCGGATCCACGCCGCCGGGGCGCTGGCCGTCTGGGACCTGTGCCACACCGCGGGCGCGCTGCCGATCGAACTGGACGCGTCCGGCGCCGACTTCGCGGTCGGCTGCGGCTACAAGTACCTCAACGGCGGCCCGGGCGCGCCCGCCTTCCTGTACGCCGCGGCCCGGCACCTGGCGGACGCCCGGCAGCCGCTGACCGGCTGGTTCGGGCACGCCCGGCAGTTCGACTTCGAGCCCGGCTACCGGCCCGCCGAGGGCGTCACCCGCTTCCTCACCGGCACCCCGCCGATCCTCGGCCTGGCCGCGCTGGAGGCCGCGCTGGAGGTCTGGGAGCTGGCCGACCCGGTCGCCGTCCGCGCCAAGAGCCTCGAACTGTCCGACCTGTTCCTGGAGTTGACCGCCGACCTGGACGTCGAAGCGGTCACCCCGCGGGAGCACGCCCGGCGCGGCAGCCAGGTCGCGCTGCGGCACCCGGACGGCTACGCGGTCGTCCAGGCGCTGATCGCCCGCGGCGTGATCGGCGACTTCCGCGCCCCCGACCTGATGCGCTTCGGCTTCACCCCGCTCTACCTCTCCCGCGCCGACGTGCACGACGCGGCGGCGGCCCTGCGCAAGGTGCTGGCGAGCGGCGAGTGGCGCGCCGAGCGCTTCGCCCGCCGCGGCGAGGTCACCTGAGCGCACGCGCGGGACGGCCGGGGCCCACCGGCCCCGGCCGTCCCGTTCCCGCGGCGGGCTCAGCTGTGGCGGCCCGGGCCCGGCGGGCCAGCGCGACCACGACGCCGCCCAGGCCCAGCAGCACCGCGGCGCCCCCGGCCGCCGGGGCGACCAGGTCACCGCCGCCGGTGTCCGGCAGCGGGTGCGGGTGCGGCGAGCGGGAGCCGGTCGGCTCGGGCGTGCTCTCGCTCGGCGACGGCGCGGGGCTGGTGCTCTCGCTCGGCGACGGGCTGGGGCTTGGACTCGGGCTCCCGCTGTCCGACGGGGAGGGGCTCGGCGAAGGGCTCGGCGAGGGCGAGGGGCTCTCGCCGCACTCCGGCAGGTCGCCGTCGAACGGGTAGGCGTGGATCTCGGTGCCGGTCGCGGAGCCCATGTACGAGTTCTGCAGCAGGTTCCCGGCCAGGTACACCCGGCCGTTGGTGCCCGGGTTGGAGAGCGTGACCGTGCCCGCCGGGTTGCCGGACATGACGGACCCCTGGAACTGGGCGCCGCCGGTGATCGTCGCGTCGGTGGACTCCGGGAAGTTCCACATCAGGCGGGGGCGCAGCGCGACCATCGGGTCCCCGTCCAGGCCGCTGCCGGTGTTGGTCCTGATCAGCACCGGGTCCGGGCCGACCATGTTGACGATGACCGTGGCGCCCTGCGGGATGCCGGCGAACACGAGGTCCGCGGCGGCGGCGTCGCTGCCGATGTTCGTGTCGACGTTGAACACCTGGCGGGAGCTGGTGCCGTCACCGGTGAAGGTGTAGGTGTTGCCATCCTTCACCACCGTGCCGGTCGCGGTCTGCGCGGCCATGCACTTCGAGTGGTCCTCGATGACCGCGGTCAGGCCCCTGAACTCGTCGATCGCCGCGGGGTCGAGGATCGCCTGGCCCTGCGGGGTGATGCTGGTCTGGCCGGTGAGCGCCCCGCCGTGGACGAGGTTGCCCCAGACCGTCCCCTTGGAGTCCGAGCCGCCCAGGAACAGCGTGTTGCCCGGCGCGACGGTCACCGAGCCGCCGGTGGTGACGTGGTCGGTCCCGCTCGGCGGGACCACCCGCGACCCGACACCCACCACGCCCATGTTGAAGCTCCCGCCGCCGTTCTTGGCGATGGTCAGGCTGCCGACCGTGACGATCTTGCCCTCGGCCTCGGCGGCGCGGCCCCCCACGCCGTAGTTGCCGCCGACGTAGATGTTGATCGTCGCGTCGGTGCCGAAGTCGCCGTTGTTCGGCGGGCCCCAGGTGTTGGTGCCGCAGTCCGGGCCCGAGCAGGGGCCCAGCGGCGGGGCCAGCTGGGCGGCCTCGCCGGACGCGGCCAGTGTGAGCAGCGGGGCGGCGAGTGCCGCCACCGCGGCGAGGCGGAGCAGCGGGTTCTTGCCACGGACGCCGTGTCGCACGGACACCCCTCTCGTTGACGGTTGGTCAGCGGACAGCAGACCCGGCCAGCAAAGAGGAAGCGGTCGTCCCGTCCCGCCCCGTGGGACACCGACGCGCTGGAAAATCATTCGAACGGACTATTTTGATGTCACGTCACTGAATCCCGTCAGCGACCATGCCCGCCCCGGAAGGGAGAACCGTGCCGAACCCGCCGTTCGCCATGCTCGCCACCACCGCCGAGGTGCTCGCCCAACCGGACGCCGACGAGCGGCTGCTCACCGGCTTCGAACGCGACCGGCTGGAGCGCTTCCGGCGGCCCGCCGACCGCGACGACTACCTGGCCGCCCACCTCCTGGTGCGGTACTGCGCCGCCGCGCACCTGGGCACCGACCCCGCCGCCATCGCCTTCGGCCAGCAGTGCCCCGGCTGCGGCAGCACCGTGCACGGCCGCCCCCACCTCACCGACCGGCCCGGCACCCACCTCAGCCTTTCGCACACCAACGGCGTGATCGCCGCCGCGGCCGCCCCCGTCCCGGTCGGCGTCGACGTCGAGCACCTCGGCGCGCGCAGCAACGACCCGGCCACCCTCCAGCACGTCCTCACCCCCGCCGAGGCCGCGCTGGTCCACGGCCACCCCGACCCCACCGCGGCCTTCCTGCGCCTGTGGGTCCGCAAGGAGGCGCTCATCAAGCTCGGCCGCACCAGCCTCGACGCCCTCGCCTCGCTCGACCTCTCCCACCTCCCGCTCGACCCGCCGCCCAGCCACCGCGACGGCGACCTGCACTACCTGGAGCTCACCACCCCCACCGCCGTCTTCGCCGCCGCAGCCACCCTCCCGGTCGAACTCCTCCCGCTCCCCGGGCAGTAGCACGGACCGTGGCACGGGCCGTCCGAGGGCCGTCCGAGGGCCGTCACACCCGCCGCAGCAGGCCGACGAGTTCGGCGTGCACGCCGGGCGCGGCGGCCAGGAAGGACGACGCGGCGGGCGTCCACGGGGCGCCGGTGCCCGGGCCGAGCGGGCCGGGTGTCAGTGGGTCGCGGCAGACTGGAGGCATGTGCCGAAGCATCAAGACGCTCCGCCCGCCGATGACGCCCGACGCCAGCCCGGAGGACGTGCACGCCGCGGCGCTCCAGTACGTCCGCAAGATCTCCGGCTTCCGGGCGCCCGCCGCGCACAACCGCGAGGCGTTCGACGCGGCGGTGGCCGCCGTCGCGGCCGCCACCGCCCAACTGCTCGCCTCGATCGAGGTCCGCGGGGTCACGCCCCGTTCGTCGACCCCGGCCGGATGACCATCAGCACCAGGACGACCGCCCACAGCAGGTTGAACACGCCCGCCGTCATCGGCAGCGTCTTCAACTTGCCGGTGGCGCGCGCCGTTTCGGCGTCCTGGTCCTCGGTGGCGTCCAGCGCGTCGACGGTCGCCTGCTGACCGGGCAGCACCACCAGCAGCAGCACGCCCGCGGCGACGGCGGTCAGCACGATCGAGGTGACCAGCCAGGCGTTGCCCAGCACGCCCATCGCCTGCGCGGTGCCGATGCCCAGCACCGGGATGCCGATGCCGATCAGCGCGTACACGTTGCTGATCCGGTGCAGCAGCCGCACCGAGGCCTGCGCGGCCGGCTGCTCCGGGCCCGCGGCGAGGGCGGCCTTCGCCTTGCGCGGGAACATGCTCACCGCCACCGCGACCGGACCGATGCACAGCGCCACGACCAGCAGGTGCAGACTCAGCAGGAACTTGGCCATCGCCGGCGCGACCCTTCCACCACAACGGAACCTCGACGTCCGCCACGCTAGCAGCGCTTATTCCGGGGGCCCGCGGGAGTGCGTTCCGGGGCTCGCCGCTCCCCGCCCCCGACCGCCCGCTCCACCGCCGCTTTCTGTTACAGAGCCGGGCGGTGGCCGTTACCCGACCGCCGGTTCGCCGAGTGGCGGGCTTCCTAGCGTGGGCGTCGTCGCCCCGGGGCCGCCCGGCTCCGGGGGACGAGCGATCGGAGGACCCCGATGTCACGTACCACTTCCGTCCGCCGGGCCGCGCGGCTCGCGCTGGCCCCGGCCCTCGCCGTCGGCCTGCTCGCGCTGCCCGGCGCCGTCGCGTTCGCCGACACCGCGAGCCCGACCCCCGTGCCCTCGGCCGCGGCCTCGGTCTCGGCCACTCCGGCGCCCGCCCCCGCACCCTCCTCCGCGCGGGTGGAGTCGGTCTCCGGGACGGGCGCCGTGCCCAGGGGCGGTGCGCAGACCGGCGAGGGCGCGGTCGACGGCGGTTCGACGACCGGGCTCGTGCTCGGTGGCGGGCTGGCGGCGGCCGGTGCGGCCGGGATCGGCCTGCTCGTCGTCCGGCGCCGTGCCGCCGGCCGGGCCTAGTCCGGACCGCCGTGGCCGGCGCCGCTGGTGGGCGCCGGCCGTGGCGGTCGGGATGCTGCTCGCGGGCGGGGTGACGGTGGCGGCCTCCCGCGGGTCCGACCCCGCGCCGGTGCGGATCGCCGCGGCGCCCGCCGCCGTCCCGTCCCCCGGAGCCCCGGCACCGGAAGCACCGCCGTCCGCAGCCGCCCGGGCGCCGTTCTCGCCGCCGGTCCGGCTGGTGGTGCCGCGGATCGGGGTGGACGCCCCGGTCCAGGGGGTCGGCCTCAACCCGGACGGCACCGTGGAGGTGCCGCCGCTCGACCGGCCGGGGCAGGTCGGCTGGTACCGCGCCGGGGACGGTCCGGCGGTGCTGCTCGGGCACTACGACACCCGCAAGGGCCCGGCGGTGTTCCACGGGGTGCCGGGGCTGCGTCCGGGCGACCGGATCGAGGTCCGGCAGCAGGACGGCGACACGGTCTCCTACCGGGTGCGCGAGCTGCGCCAGTTCGCCAAGGACGCGTTCCCCACCGAGCTGGTGTACGGCCCCACCGCGACCCCGCAGCTGCGGCTGGTCACCTGCGGCGGCACGCTCGGCCGGGACGGCCACTACTCCGACAACATCGTCGTCCTCGCCGACCGGCTGCCCCCGGGCCGCTGACCGTCCGTCCGCCGTCCCGCCGGCCCACTGTCCCGCCGGGCCACTGTCCCGCCGGGGCGGCGGACGGCCGTTCCCGGTGGTGCAGACTGGCTGCGCCCCGCCCGCCGACCGAAAGGCGCCGTCCGACGTGAGGAACCGGCCCCGCCGCACCGCAGTGGCCAGGTGCGTCCTGCTCGGCCTGCCGGTCCTGCTCGCCGTCACCGGCTGCCGGGCCGCCGGCGCGCTGGAGGACGCCGGGGCGGCCCGGCCGGTCCGGTCGTACCCGAGTCCGCAGCCGCTGTGGTCGGCCACCGCACCCGCGGTGCCGGCCCTCCGCCCCGAGGGGGCCGGCCCGAACAGCGAGCCCCCCGTCCCGCTGCCCGGGCTGGTGCTCGACGCGCTCACCGGCACGGACGCCCGGACGGTGCTCGCCGCGGACCCGGGTCTCGCCCCGGACGAGCGGGCGGCCCTGGCCGGCGGGTGCGCCGGGTGCGGGGTCCGCCCCGCCCAGTACCGCGACCTCGACGGGGACGGCGGCCCGGAACTGCTGACCGCCGTGCTCGCCGGTGCCGACCCGGCCTCCCCGCGGGCCGTGCTGCACGTGTACGCCCTGCGCGAGCACCGGGTGCTGCCGGTGCTGGCGGTCGTCGCGCGGCCGGACTTCACCGCCGAGACCGTCGGCACCGACCTGGTCGTGCACGAGCCCACCGCCCCGAACGCCGAGACCAGCCGCACCTACCGCTGGAGCACCGACCGGCTGGTCCTCGTCGACCAGCGGATCAAGGTGACCGGACCGAACGCGGGCTTCGCCGAGTGCCTGCTGACGAGGAGCTGCGACTCGGCCTCGGTGGTCGTGGTCGACCCGCCGGAACCCACGCCCGTACCGAGCCCCGCCCCGGCCGCCACCGCGGGCGGCACCGCCAGGACCGCCGCCCCGGGCGGTACCGCCCCGGCCGCCGTCCGCCCCGCTCCGACGAGGACCCGATGACCGCTCCCGTGCCCGCCACCCCGCGCATCCTGCTGGTCGAGGACGACGAGGTGATCCGCGAGACCACCCAACTCGCCCTGGAGCGCTACGGCTTCCCCGTGGACACGGCGGGCGACGGCCTGGAGGGCCTGGAGCGGTTCCGCGCCGACCCGCCGGACCTGCTGCTGCTCGACGTGATGCTGCCGCTGCTCGACGGGGTCGGCCTGTGCCGGCGCATCCGCGAGGAGAGCCGGCTGCCGATCCTGATGATGTCGGCCCGCACCGAGCCGATCGACGTGATCTCCGGCCTGGAGGCGGGCGCCGACGACTACGTGGTCAAGCCGTTCGAGACCGCGGTGCTGGTCGCCCGGATCCGCACCGTGCTGCGGCGCACCGGGTTCGGCCCGGCCGCCACCGCCGCGGGCCCGGTCGGCGCCCCCGGCCCGGCGTCCGCGGTCCGGGTGATCGACGACCTGGCGGTGGACACCGACGCGATGGAGGTCCGGGTGGCCGGCCGGCCGGTGCCGCTGACCCCGACCGAGCTGCGGCTGCTGCTGGAGTTCACCGCCTCGCCGGGCGTGGTGCTGGAGCGCCAGACCCTGCTGGAGCGGGTCTGGGACTACTCCTGGGGCGCCGACAGCCGGGTGGTCGACGTGCACGTCCAGCGGCTGCGGGCGAAGATCGGCGCCGCCCGGATCGAGACCGTCCGGGGCTTCGGCTACAAGCTGCGGCGGACGCCGTGACGCTGCGCCGGCAGATCGCCGCGGTGATCGCCCTGGTCTCCTGCCTGGTCGCGCTCGCGGTCGGGGTGCTGGTCCACCAGGCCTCGGTGCGCCAGCACACCGACCAGGCCCGGGCGTCCGCGCTGGCCGCCCTCGACTCGGTGCTGACCGGGTACGACGCGACCGGGGAGCTCGTCGCGGGCTGGCACGCCGCCGCCGACGACCCGGCGCTGCCGCCGGACCTGCGCCGGCTGGCCGAGCGCGGCCGGCAGGGCTCGGTGCTCGGCCCCGGCCCGCACGGCCCGGCGATGTGGGCCGCCGCCGGCGCCGACGGGCGGGTGCTGTCGGTGCGGATGGACTACGCCGGGGACGCCCGGGCGATCGCCGACCTGGACCGCGCGGTGGCGATCGGCGCCGCCCTGTCGGTGCTGGTCACCGTGCTCGCCGGGGTGCTGGCCGCCGACCGGATCAGCAGCCGGCTGCGCACCGCCGCCCGCACCGCCCGGACCATCGCCCGGGGCGACCTGGACGCCCGGATCGGGCCGCTCGGCCGGGCCCGCGACGAGGTGGCCGAACTGGCCGCCGCGGTCGACTCGATGTCCGCCGCCCTGCGCAGCCGGCTGGCCGGCGAGCAGCGCTTCACCGCGGACGTGGCGCACGAGCTGCGCACGCCGCTGACCGGCCTGCTGACCGCGTCCGAGCTGCTGCCGCCCGGTCGGCCCACCGAGCTGGTCCGCGACCGGGTGCGCGCCCTGCGCGACCTGACCGAGGACCTGCTGGAGGTGTCCCGGCTGGACTCCGGGACGGACGCCACGGACCTCGCCGACCTGCCGCTCGGGCCGCTGCTGGCCCGGATCGCGGCGCACACCGGCGCCGAGGTCGAGCTGCGGATCGCCACCGACGCGGTGGTCAGCACGGACCCGCGCCGCTTCGACCGGGTGGTCGCCAACCTGCTCGCCAACGCGCACCGGCACGGCCGTCCGCCGGTCCTGGTGACGGCCGAGGGCACCACCGTGACCGTGCGCGACCACGGCCCGGGCTACCCCGAGGAGATCCTGCACGAGGGGCCGCGCCGCTTCCGCACCGGCGCCCGGGAGCGCGGCGGCGGCCACGGCCTGGGCCTGACCATCGCGCAGGGCCACGCCCGGGCGATCGGGGCCGAACTGCGCCTGGCCGACCATCCCGACGGCGGCGCCCTCGCCCGGCTCGTCCTCCCCGGGCCGCGGGAGACCCCCGAACCTCGGGAGGACCCCGGGCCGCGGGAGGACCCCGGGTCGCGGGAGACCCCGGGGCCGCCGTCGTCCCCGGGGTCCTGAGGCGAGCGCTACGGGCGGGGCAGGACGCAGCCCGACCTGGTCAGGTCGAGCACGTTGCCCGGCCCGAAGCAGTTCGGGATGGTGTAGGTCTCCTGCGCGTAGCCGATGCCGGGGTGGATGGTCACGGTGCCGTTCTGGTCGACCTCGCAGGGGTTGTCCAGGGTGCAGCGCTCGCCGCTCTCGTTGATCGTGTTGTTCACGGCGACGACCTGGCCGCTGTTGACGTCGACCACCGGGGAGCCGGAGGTGCCGCCGATGATGTCGCAGCCGGAGGTGTAGCGGACCGAGTCCTTGAAGGTCCAGCCGCCCTCCTTGAGCCGGTAGGCGAAGCCGTCGACGCTGCAGGAGTAGATCTTCTTCCAGTAGCCGGAGACCACCTTGATCGCGCTGCCGGCCACCGGGTGGGTGGTGGACATGGTCAGCGGGGATATCCCGTAGCGGCTCTTGATCGTCGCGTAGCTGCTGCTCAGCCGGTAGAGGGTGACGTCGGTGTCGGTCATCGTCGAGTAGAGGACCCGGTTGGCGCGCACCGTGCCGAGGCTGCTGCCGGTGGAGCTGAGCAGGGTGAAGCTGCGGGTGGAGGCCTGGTTGGTGATCACCTGCCCGGCGGCGGGCATGCCGCTCTCCAGGCAGTGGCCGTTGGTGAGGATCAGTCCGGGGTCGCTGTCCGCCGAGTTGGGCATCCGCACCAGCGAGCCGGAGCAGTTGCTGAGCGCGACCGTCCCGGCGAAGTTCACGGTGACGGCGGGCGCGGCGGGCGCGGCGGCGGCGGACGCGGGGGCGGCCGTGGCCAGGGCGGTGGCCCCGGCGAGGGTCAGCGCGCAGAGCGCACCGGTGAGCGGCTTCTTCATGAGGGTGCCTCTCAGGGGGTGTGGGGGTACCACTGGGGTTCCCCTAAGTTGGCGCGCCCATGACACCGTGTCAAGAGTGCGACCGCCCCCCGACGGCCCGTCAGTCCGCCGTCCAGTGGCGGCTTCCCAGGTTGATCAGCCGCAACTGGGTCCGCGCCGTCCGCGCGATCGCCGCCCGCTCCGCGCCGTCCGCCTCGACCAGCGCCAGCGCGGTGGACACCATCCGGTCCACGTACAGCTCCGCCAGCATCCGCCGGTCGGCCGCCGACCAGCCCGCGGTGTCCGGCTGGACGGCCAGCAGGCCCGCCAACTCCTCGGCGAAGCAGGCCAGTTCGGCCGCGACGGCATCCCGTACGGGCTTCACCCCGCCGTGCCGCTCGCGGGCCAGGAAGCGGATGTAGGCGGGGTGCGCCGCCACGTGCGCGGCGATCACCCCGACCGAGCGGTCGATCAGCAGCTCGGCCTCGCCGCTGCCCGCGAACACCGCCCGGACCATCTCGTGCAGGTTGGCCAGCGACTCCCGCACCAGCACCACGCCCAGCTCCGCGAGGTCCGCGAAGTGCCGGTAGAACGCGGCCGGGGAGAGGCCGGCCGCCCGGGTCACCTCGCGCACCCCCAGGCCGCTCAGGTTCTGCCGCTCCAGCAGCCCGAGGGCGGCGTCCAGCAGGGCGCGGCGGCTGGCCTGCTTCTGGGCGCTGCGGACGCCGGGGGTGCCGGGAGCGGAGGCGGGGGCGGGATCGGTCGTCACGGCGTTCAGTAAACAGTCGTTTGCCGATTTTGGCCAGCCCCCGCTACAGTGGTGACCGGCAGTCAGCGAACACTCGTTCACCGAAATCGGAGGTGGCGCCATGCTGCTCGTCGCCCTGCTCGCCCTCGCCCTGACCACCTGGTCGATCACCCACCTCTCCGCCCCCGTCCTGCTGGTGAGCACCCTCGTGATGGCGGGCTGGCTCACCGGCAGGTTCCTGAAGGGCCGCGCTACGCCCTGAGCGGGCGGATCGCGGTCGGGGCGTGGCCCGGCTCGGTGGCGAGCTCCTCCCACTCCACGACCTTGTCGATGTCCGCGGCGGCCATCGAGATGTTGGTGACCCGCTCCAGGATCGCCTCGACCACCACCGGGACGCGGAACTCGGCGGCCAGCTTCTTGGCCTGCTCGAACGCGGGCAGCAGTTCCTCGGGCCGGGTGACCCGGATCGCCTTGCAGCCCAGGCCCTCGGCGACCCGGACGTGGTCGACGCCGTAGACGCCCAGCTCGGGGGCGTTGAGGTTCTCGAACTCCAGCTTGACCTGGAAGTCGATGTCGAAGTTGCGCTGCGCCTGCCGGATCAGCCCGAGGTAGGCGTTGTTGACCAGCACGTGCACGTACGGGATGCGGTGCTGCGCGCCGACCGCCAGCTCCTCGATCATGAACTGGAAGTCGTAGTCGCCGGAGAGCGCGACCACCTGCCCCTCCGGGTCGGCGGTGGCGACGCCGAGCGCGGCCGGGATCGTCCAGCCGAGCGGGCCGGCCTGGCCGCAGTTGATCCAGTGGCGGGGCTCGTAGACGTGCAGCAGCTGCGCGCCCGCGATCTGCGAGAGGCCGATGGTGGTGACGTACCGGGTCTCGGGGCCGAAGGCGCGGTTCATCTCCTCGTAGACCCGCTGCGGCTTGAGCGGCACGTCGTCGAAGTGCGTCCGGCGCTGGAGTTCGGCCCGCCGCCGCTGGGTGCTCGCGGCCCACTCCCGGCGGTCCTTCAGCCCGCCGGCGGCGGCCAGCTCGCGGGCGACCTCGATCAGCAGCTCCAGCGCGGCCCCGGCGTCGGAGGCGATGCCCAGCTCGGGGGCGAAGATCCGGCCGATCTGGGTGGGCTCGACGTCGATGTGGACGAACGTGCGGCCCGCGGTGTAGACGTCCAGGCCGCCGGTGTGGCGGTTGGCCCAGCGGTTGCCGATGCCGAGGACGAAGTCGGAGGCGAGGAAGTTCTCGTTGCCGTAGCGGTGCGAAGTCTGCAGGCCGACCATGCCCGCGTTGAGCCCGTGGTCGTCGGGGATCACGCCCCAGCCCATCAGCGTCGGGACGACCGGGATGCCGGTCAGCTCGGCGAACTCCCGCAGCAGCCCGGCGGCGTCGGCGTTGACGACGCCGCCGCCCGCCACGATCAGCGGCCGCTCGGACGCCTGGAGCAGGGCGATCGCCTTCTCGATCTGCACCCGGTTCGCGGCGGGCTTGTAGACCGGCAGCGGCTGGTACGCCTCGGGGTCGAACTCGATCTCGGTGAGCTGGACGTCGATCGGCAGGTCGATCAGCACCGGGCCGGGGCGGCCGGAGCGCATCAGGTGGAAGGCCTGCTGGAACACGCCGGGCACCTGCGCGGCCTCCAGCACCGTGGTGGCGGCCTTGGTGACCGGCTTGGCGATCGAGGCGATGTCGACGGCCTGGAAGTCCTCCTTGTGCAGCCGGGCGACCGGCGCCTGGCCGGTGATGCACAGGATCGGGATCGAGTCGGCGATCGCCGAGTACAGGCCGGTGACCATGTCGGTGCCGGCCGGCCCCGAGGTGCCGATGCAGACGCCGATGTTGCCCGCCTTCGCCCGGGTGTAGCCCTCGGCCATGTGCGAGGCGCCCTCGACGTGCCGGGCCAGGGTGTGCCGGATGCCGCCGGAGGCCTTGAGCGCGGCGTAGAAGGGGTTGATCGCGGCGCCGGGCACGCCGAACGCCACCTCGACGCCTTCGAGCTTGAGGATCTCCACGGCCGCGCGGGCGGCTGTCATGCGGGGCATCGGCTACTCCTGCCGTCGACGCATCTTCCGCGATGCGGAAGAATAGTTTTGTAATGCGAAAGCAAGCTAAGGCGGCCGCGCCGGGGCCGTCAAGGTAGGTTTCAACAAAACGTTGCAGACCCGTCCGCCGGAACCGGCCCGCCACTCCCCCCGGCTGTCCGTTTTTCACCAGGGCCTGTCGGCCCGGCACCTCGCCCGCCTGCCCGGGCCGCCCGTACGGTCGATCCGACGACGGAAAACGCCAAGCGGCGAAAACGCCGAGCGACGGCCCACCAGAGGAGAGACGTCACGATGAGCACCATCACCCTGTACGGCGCCACCGGCACCATCGGCTCCCGCGTGCTGGACGAGGCGCTGCGCCGCGGCCACACCGTGACCGCCGTGGTCCGCGACCCCGCGAAACTGCCGGTCGAGCACCCGGCGCTGACCGTCGTGACCGGCGACGTGCTGGACCCGGCCTCGGTGGCCGACAGCGCCAAGGGCGCGGACGTGGTGGTCAGCGCGGTCGGCGGCGGCGACGGGCCGGGCCACCAGGCGCTGATCCGGCCGTCCTTCGAGTCCCTGGTGGCGGGCCTGCGCACGTTCGGCGCCGACGCGCCGCGGCTGGTCACGGTGGGCGGCGCGGGCTCGCTGCGCACCCCCGACGGCAAGCAGGTGTGGGACGCCGAGGGCCTGCCCGAGTTCCTGCTGCAGATCATGCACGCGCACGGCGACGCGCTGGACTACCTGCGCACCGTCACCGACCTGCGCTGGACCAACCTCTCCCCGGCCGGCACCATCGCCCCCGGCGAGCGCACCGGCACCTACCGCCAGGGCCTGGAGGACCTGCTGATCGGCGCGGACGGCGAGAGCCGGATCTCCACCGAGGACTACGCGGTGGCGCTGCTGGACGAGGTCGAGGACCCGCAGCACCTCGGCGAGCGCTTCACTGTCGCGTACTGACCCCCCGCACCACGCCGGAGGGCCCCGAACCGTGCGGTTCGGGGCCCTCCGCGCGCTCCCCTGCTCAGTCGGGGACGACCAGGGCGGGGGTGTCCCGGGTGAGCACCTCGCCGCGGAAGAACGCCGGGCTGCGGCGCGTCATCACGGCCATCACCACCAGGCCCAGGGCCAGCAGCCCGGCGCCGACCACGAACACCGAACCGACGCCGAACACCGAACTGCCGCTGCCGTAGGAGGGGTCGGCCATGTCGACCAGCGACTTGCCGAAGATCCCGGCCAGGGTGAGCCCGCCGATCAGCGGGAAGACGCACTTGAGCAGCGCGTCGCGGACGGAGCCGCGGACGTCGCGCCGGAAGTACCAGGCGCAGGCGAACGCGGTCAGCGAGTAGTAGAAGCAGATCATCAGCGTCAGCGCGGCGATGGTGTCGGCCAGCACGTGCGAGCTGACCAGCGTCATCACGGTGTAGAACGCGCCGGTGCCGACGCCCGCGGTGACGATCGCCCGGCCGGGGGTCTTGTGGCGCTCGTTGACGGCGGCGAAGGAGGCGGGCAGCGCCTCGTACACGCTCATCGCCAGCACGGTGCGGCTGACCGGGATGAAGGTGGTCTGCAGGCTCGCCGAGGCGGAGGCCAGCACCGCGACGAACAGCAGCACGCCCAGGCCGGTGCCCATCACCGGGCCGGCCAGCACGGCCAGCACGTTGGAGGAGGTCTCCGGGTTGCCCAGGCCGGTGCCGGTGGTGCCGACGCCCGCGTACATCTGCACCGCGACGGCGGTGAACAGGTAGGAGCCGACCAGCACCGCCATCGCCAGCACCGCGGCCCGGCCCGGGGTCTTCTCGCTGCCACCGGTCTCCTCGTTGGCGCTCAGGCAGGCGTCCCAGCCCCAGTACATGAACAGCGAGAGCGACAGGCCCGCCACGAAGGAGGTGAACGAGCTCGCCCGGAACGGGTCGAGCCAGCTCCAGGAGAAGTGCAGCGAGCCGGCCGCGCCGTGGCCCGCCGCCTTGGCGATCGCCATCGCGCCGAACAGCGCGAGGACGGCGAGCTGCAGCCCGACCAGGGCGTACTGGACGCCCTTGGTGGCGGTCATGCCGCGGTAGCTGATCATGGTCGCGGCGGCGATCAGCGCCAGGCAGGTGGCCACGTGCACCAGCCGGTCGTCGTTGAGCGCGGCGACCGAGTCGCTGCGGGTGACCTCGCCGAGCAGCAGGTACAGGTACTCGGTGGCGACGCCCGCCAGGTTGGAGAGCACGATGACGGTGGCGACCACCAGGCCCCAGCCGCACATCCAGCCGACCTTGGGGCCGAACGCCTTGACCGTCCAGGTGAACGAGGTGCCGCTGTCCGGGATCGCCCTGTTCAGCTCCCGGTAGGCGAAGGCCACCAGCATCATCGGCAGGAAGCCGGCCAGGAAGAGGGCCGGCATCCGCAGGCCGACGGCGGCCACCGTGGTGCCCAGGGTGGTGGTCAGGCAGTACACCGGGGCCACGGTGGACACGCCGATCACCGCGTTGCCGAGCAGGCCCACCGAGTTGCTGCCGAGGCCCTTGGAGCGCACGCCCCCCAGGGCTTGGACGCCGGGGGCCGCTTCGCCGTCCGGACGGTTGTGGAGCTGAACCATGCCGGAACCGTAGCTCCCACTGTTTCCGCAGCGAGCCGAGGTGGAAGCCGGTCGATCGCCTTCACTTCAGCTGAGTGATAGGGTTTATTTCCGTTGATTTCATGATCTTTTGCCGCCAATCACCTTCGTTTCACCCCTCCGGGCCGCCGCTCGACCGGGGACGAAAACCGCACCGCACCCCGTTTCCGCCTTTTCGGGCATCGGTATGAGAAACACCACATACCCGTCCGGACCGGAACCGTTCGTTCGGACACCTCTGGTGTCCCCCGCCCGCGGGCCCCTATCGTTCCCCCGTCACTTCAGGGAGGGAACCGGGATGACCGGCACGCTGACGTCCGACACCGAGATCCGCACCGTCCGGGCCGGCCGCCCGGGCCCGGGTCCGGTCCGCTGCTCCGTCGGCGACCTGCTGCTCGCCGACCTGCCCGTCTCCGTGGTCTTCTTCCACGACCGCCCGCTCGACCCCGACGCCCTCGCCGCCGGGCTGGCCCGCGCCCTGCGCGAACTGCCCGAGTTCGCCGGGCGCCTGCGCACCGACGAGGCCGGCGACCTGTGGATCGACACCGACGACTCCGGCGTCCCCTTCACCGTCGCCGACGCCCCCCACACCCTCACCGAGGCGTTCGACCGGATGGTGCTGCCCGCGAGCGGCCTGGTCGACCACGTCCGCGCCGCCGAGGCCCGCCGCGACCCGCTGCCGCTGCTCACCGTCCGGCTCAACCGGCTCACCGACGGCACCTGCGCGCTCGGCGTCTCCTGGCACCACGCCGTCGGCGACATGCAGACCTTCGCCCTGCTGATGCGCGCCTGGTCGGCCGGCACCGGGGACACCGCGCCGACCGCGGTCCACCGCGCCCCCGACCGGGACCTCCAGCTCGACGCCCACCTGCCCGCCGAGGACTGCGGCACCCCCGCCCTGCGGCTGCCCGACCCGGCCGAGAGCGCCGAACTGCGCCGCGCCATCGCCGGCGCCGCCCTCGCCAACCGCACCGTCCAGGCGTGGTTCTCCCCCGCCGAGACCGCCCGCCTGCGCGCCGAGTACAGCGCCGGGGCCGGCCGCCCGCTCTCCGCCAACGACGCGCTCTGCGCCCACCTGCTGCACGTCCTGCGCGAGGTCGACGGCGCCGGCGACGAGGAGCAGACCCTCACCATGCCGGTCAACCTCCGCCGCGTCCTCGGCCTGCCCGACACCACCCTCGGCAACCTGCTCGGCGAGATCCGCCTGCCCTACCGGCCCGGCACCGCACCCGCCCGGTACGCCGCCGAACTGCGCACCGCCGTCGAGGAGTTCACCGAGAAGCACCTCAGCGTCCGGAGCAACCTGCGCTTCCTCGCCCGGGTCGGCCGCGACCGCGTCGCCGAGTGCGTCCCGGCCGGCTTCGACCCCGCCCGACGCACCCTGACCGTCTCCAGCTGGTGCCGCCTCGGCCTCCAGGACCTCCCGCTGGCCGGCCACCGCCCCGTCGCCTTCAGCCCCGCCGCCACCCTGCAACTCCCCTGGACCTCCTGGCTGGTCGAGGGTCCGCGCGGCGAGGGCCACCTCTACACCCTCGTCCTCCCCACCCGCACCGCCGCCCGGCTCCGCGCCGCCACCGCCCTCCTCCACCCGCACCGCCACCCCGACGACCCCGGCCCGGCCCTCGCCCCGCGCAAGCTGCTCTGAGCCCCGCCCGGGGCCGGGGCTCACCCCGCCCGCAGCCGCGCCGGCCGCCGTTCCACCAGCCGCACGAAGCACGCCGGCGCCTCCACCGGATCGGGCGTCGACAGCAGCACCACCCGCTCCCCCGATCCCTCCACCACCTGGTAGCCGCCCGGCCACCCGGCCACCCCGGGGAAGCCCTCCCGGCCGAACTCCCGGACGTCGCCGCTCCTCGACACGTGCAACTCGTTCATCGACGTGCGGGGGAACAGCCGCCGCAGCACCGGCTCGTCCATCGCCGCCCCGATCAGCTCCCCCAGCGACGCACCGACCCACCCGTGCTCCCGCCCCGGCCCCCACGCCTCCCGCAGTTCCTCCCACGCCCGCCGACACTCCGCCGCCCCCGCCGGGGCCCGCCCGCTCACCCCGCCTCCCCTTCCCCCGCGCCCAGCACCCGGGCCACCGCGTCCAGGGCCGCGTCCCACGGGTACGGGGCCGCCGCGCCCGGCTCGTTGGGCACGAAGGCGCCCTCGCCGAGCAGGACGTGGACGCCCGCCGCGCGCAGGGCGGCCACGCTGCGCGGGAACTGCGGGTGGGCCGCCAGCGCGGTGTTCACGCAGGGCATCACCAGCACCGGGACGCCCTTGCCCACCGCCTCCGCCGCGTAGCCCACCACCCAGGAGGAAGTCAGGCCCAGCGCCAGGCTGTTGACCGAGTGGAAGGTGGCCGGCGCGAACAGCACCGCGTCGGCGGGCGGCAGCACGTCCGGCTGCCCCGGCCGCCGGTACGCCGACTTCACCGGGTGCCCGGTCAGCTCCTCCAGCTCCGGCACCCGCCCCTCCAGCCACTCCCGCGCCGCCGGCGTCAGCCCCACCGCCACGTCCCACCCCCGGGCCAGCCCCGCCCGCACCGCCCCGTCGATCCCGGCCACCACCCCGGCCGCCGACCCGAACAGGTACACCACCGGCCGCCCGGCCCCCGCGTCTGCCATCCCGCCATGCAACCGGCTCCACCCCCCGCCTCGCAACGCCCCGCCCCGCCCTCGTCGACGACCAGGCCCGTCTCATCACGTCGACGCCCGGTCCCCGTCCCTGCCGAGCGTCTTCCCGTCCGCGTCCGGCGGCTCGATCAAGGCCCGCCGCCGCCCGTCGGGCAAGTCCGTTGCCTGCCGGGTCCGTTGCCTGCCTCGACCGCACCGCGCCCACGAACGGGCGGCGCCAGACCATCCGACAGGAAATTTGACGCCCCGTCAGAACGTGTGGGGCGTCGGACCGCCGCGTTCGCACGGCCCGGGCCGCCCGAGAAGCGGACCGTGCGATGCCCGCGCCCGGCCGACCGTCCAACTGCCGCGCCAGCCTGCTGGTCGGGCGGGCGAGAGCCGACCTGGCGAGTCCACACGACCAGCAGCAACGGAGTCCTCGGGTTCGCAGGCGGACCGGCGCTCGGCCGGCGGTGTGAATTAACAGCCCGGATGCAGGGTCGCTGCCGGTCGCCGCCCGGTCCCCGCTCCTACCGTCGGAGATCCGTGCGTCTGGTCCGCATGCGGTGGCAGCACTCGACGGCCGTTTCGGTCGACGCCGTTGGCCTGGAAGGAGTCGGTACCCGTGCCGCAGAATCGTAGGGCCGCGTCGAGGGGCCGCAGAGCACTGGGACCGGTTGCCGAGAAGGTCATCGCGGGGACCGCCGCCGTCGGAGTGGCCTCACTGCTGATGGCCGGGCCCGCCTGGAGCGCCACGACCTGGGGAACCGAGCAGGCCGCGAACGGTCAGTGGATCCGCGCGCGTCCGACCACGGATTCGGAGATCATCGGCTCGTACGACAACGACGACCAGGTGGCCGTGGCCTGTTGGACGGCCGGGGCAGAGGTCTACGGGAACCACAGCTGGTACCGACTCGCCGGCCGTGACGGGTGGGTCAGCGCCAAGTACATCGGCCTCGACGGAGTGGTCCCGAAGTGCGATTCCGGCCCGCACCACGACCGCCACCACGGCCGCCCCGGCCCAACCGGCCCGACCGGCCCGGCGGGTGCGACGGGTGCGACGGGCGCCACCGGCCCGGCGAGCGTTCAGGGGCCCGTCGGCCCGGCCGGCGCAAAGGGCGCCACCGGTGCGCGAGGGCCGAGGGCGCGACGGGCGCCACCGGCNCAACGGGTGCCACGGGCGCAACGGGTGCCACGGGCGCGGCGGGTGCCACGGGCGCGGCGGGCGCGGCGGGCGCGGCGGGCGCGGCGGGCGCGGCGGGCGCCACCGGCGCTCAGGGACCGACCGGCGACACAGGAGCTACCGGCCCTCAGGGACCGGCGGGCCCGACGGGCGCTCAAGGTCCAAGCGGTGCAACGGGCGCCACCGGCGCGCCGGGCGCTGCCGGTACCGATGGTGCAACAGGCGCAACCGGCCCTCAAGGCCCGACCGGTGCAACGGGTGCAACGGGCGCGACCGGCGCCGCAGGTGCCGATGGTGCTACCGGCGCTCAGGGACCTGCGGGCGCTGATGGTGCAACAGGTGCAACAGGTGCAACGGGCGCTCAGGGCCTGACCGGCAGCACTGGCGCGACGGGTCCCACCGGCGCTACCGGTGCTACCGGCTCTCAAGGACCGACCGGCGCGACAGGTGCCACCGGCCCGACAGGCGCTGCAGGTGCCGATGGTCCAACAGGCGCTCAGGGACCGACCGGCAGCACCGGCGCGACGGGCGCTACAGGTACCGATGGTCCAACAGGCGCTCAGGGACCGACCGGTGCGACGGGGCCCACCGGCGCTCAAGGCCCGGCCGGCGACACAGGAGCTACCGGCCCTCAGGGACCGGCGGGCCCGACGGGCGCTCAAGGTCCAACCGGTGCAACGGGCGCCACCGGCGCGACCGGCGCTCAGGGCCCGACCGGCGCTGATGGTGCAACAGGTGCTCAAGGCCTGACCGGCAGCACTGGCGCGACGGGTCCCACCGGCCCGACGGGCGCTACAGGTGCCGATGGTGCAACAGGTGCTACCGGCGCTCAGGGACCGGCGGGCCCGACGGGTGCTCAAGGTCCGGTAGGTGCGACGGGCGCTCAAGGCGCGACCGGCGCAACGGGTGCCACGGGCGCGGCAGGTGCTGATGGTGCGGCAGGCGCAACGGGCGCTACCGGCGCGACGGGTCCCACCGGCACTCAGGGACCGGCAGGTGCGACGGGCGCAACCGGCGCTCAGGGTCCGGCGGGTGCTGCTGGTGCTCAAGGCCCGACCGGAGACACAGGAGCCACCGGCCCGACCGGCGCAACGGGTACCGCGGGCGCTGATGGCGCAACAGGTGCAACAGGTGCAACGGGCGCTACCGGCGCGACGGGCCCCACCGGCGCTCAAGGCCCGACCGGCGCAACGGGCGCAACGGGCGCAACGGGCGCAACGGGCGCTCAAGGCTCCGCCGGCGCGACCGGTCCCACCGGGGCGACGGGCGCGGCAGGTGCTGATGGTGCAACAGGCGCAACGGGCACTCAAGGTCCAACCGGTGCAACGGGCGCACCCGGCGCACAGGGATCGGCGGGCCCGACGGGCGCTCAAGGACCGACCGGAGACACAGGAGCCACCGGCGCCCAAGGCCCGACCGGCCCGACGGGCGCTGCTGGTGCGGCAGGTGCAACAGGCGCAACGGGCGCGGCGGGTCCCACCGGCGCTCAGGGTCCGGCGGGCGCGACGGGCGCAACCGGTACTCAAGGCCCGGCAGGTGCAACGGGCACTCAGGGTCCGACCGGCGCAACGGGTGCCACGGGCCCTGCAGGTGCTGACGGTGCGGCAGGTGCAACAGGTGCAACGGGCGCGACGGGCCCCACCGGCACTCAGGGACCGGCAGGCGCGACGGGCTCAACCGGCGCGACAGGCGCAACCGGCGCGACAGGCGCTCAGGGTCCGGCGGGTGTTGCTGGTGCTCAGGGTCCGGCGGGTGCTGCTGGCGCTCAAGGACCGACCGGCGACAGAGGAGCCACCGGCGCCCAAGGTCCGACCGGCCCGACCGGCGCAACGGGTGCTCAGGGCCCGGCAGGTGCAACGGGCGCAACGGGCGCCACCGGCGCGACGGGCGCTGTAGGTGCAACGGGCCCCACCGGCCCGACCGGTGCCGCTGGTGCCGCTGGTGTCACCGGCCCGACCGGCGCCAGAGGTGCGACCGGCCCCACCGGTGCGACCGGCGCAACCGGTCCGACCGGCCCCACCGGTGCGTCCGGGCTGTCGCACTTGACGGGTTCGTTCGTGAACGGCAGCACGGTCTCCCTCAGCCCGGGCACCTTCAGCACGATCCTCGGCGGCGAGTGCACCGCCCCGGCGGTGGCCGTCGGCGCCAGCATCCTCTACGACGGCAGCGCCGGCGGCATCAACGGGATGGTCGTCGTCAGCGTCATCGGGAACCCCAACAGCTTCGGTTACAGCATCTCGAACACCACCTCTTCGAGCCACAACGTCACGGTGCAGACCCGTTGCATCGCGCCTAGCTGATGGGAGACACCGTGGCTGTGACGCCCGGCCCGCCCTCCGCGGTCCCCGCCGCCCGGGCCCGGCCGACGATCTGCCTCTGCATGATCGTCAAGAACGAGGCCCGGGTCCTGGCCCGCTGCCTGGAGTCGGTGCGCGACCTGATCGACTACTGGGTGATCAGCGACACCGGTTCCACCGACGGCACCCAGGACCTGATCCGGCGCCTGCTCGTGGACGTCCCCGGTGAACTGCACGAGACCGGGTGGCGCGACTTCGGCCACAACCGCACGGAGAACATCCGGCGGGCCGCCGGACGGGCGGACTACCTGCTGCTCGTCGACGCCGACATGGTGGTCCGGGCCGACGCCGCCCTGCCTGCGCTCACCCTCGACTCGTACCGGCTCCGGCACCCGGGCGACAGCGAGTACTGGATCAAGCGCCTGGTGCGCGACGGCCTGCCCTGGCGCTACGAGGGAGTGACGCACGAGTACCTGACCTGCGACAGCGCCGACCGGTCGGCGAACCTCGACGCACTGGTCATCGAGCACTTCGGGGACGGCGGCTCGCGGGCCGACAAGTTCGAGCGCGACGAGCGCTTGCTCACCGCCGCGTTCGAGCGGAACCCGGAGGACGCCCGGACTGTCTTCTACCTGGCGCAGACCTGCCGCGACCTGGGCGACACGGAGCGCGCCGTCCGGCTCTACGAACGGCGCGCCGAGATGGGCGGCTGGGCGGAGGAGGTCTACTTCTCGCTGCTCCAGGCCGGCGTCCTGCGCGCCGAGGACGGCGACCTGGCCGGTGGGATCGACGCCCTGACCCGGGCCTGGCAGGCCCGGCCGGGCCGGCTGGAGGCGTGTTACGAGCTGGCCTCCCGCCTGCGCGTCGCGGGCCGCCACCACGCCGCGCACGCGTTCGCCGCCACCGCCCTGGCCTTCCCCCGGCCCCCGGCCGAGGACGTGCTCTTCGTCTGGCCCTGGGTGTACCGGTGGGGGCTGCTGTTCGAGTACTCCATCACCGCGTACTGGACCGGAGACTTCCGGGCGTCGCTCGGCGCCTGCGACCGACTGCTCAGTGACGACGGCCTGCCCGACCGGTACCGGGAGCAGACCGTGAAGAACCGTGAGTTCGCGCTCGCCCGGCTCGGGATTCCCGCCCGGGTCCCGGCCCGCGTCCGAGAGAGGGTGTAGTGAACCTGAACCTGAACCTGCGGCTGAACGAGGCACTCAGCGCGCTGCTTCCGCCGCAGACGGACTCCCCGGAGGCCGAGCCGACCGACGTGCCGCCCGCCTCCCGGAAGGCCCCGGACTCCACGGCATCCGCCGTGCACGGTGAGCCGGGAGAACCGGGTGGGCCGGGAGAACTGGGCGAACCGGGAGAGCCGGGCGGACCGGCCGAGTACGCCCGGCCGACCGCCGCCGTCAGCCCGCGCACCGCCCTCACCGTCACGGGCGGTGCGGCGGCGCTCTCGGCCGCGCTGTACGTCTACATGTTCAGCCTGCCCAAGGCCCTGACCGGCGCACACGGTTACGACGACGGCGTGCTCCTCGCCGCCTCGCTCCGGCTGGTCCACGGCGTGTTGCCGTACCGGGACTTCACCTTCCTGCATCCGCCGGGCCTGCCGCTGCTGATGGCGCCCGTCGCCGCGCTCGGCACCGTCGTGGGCCAGCCGGTGGCGCTGGTGATCGCCCGCCTGCTGACCGCGCTCGCCTCGGTCGGCGTGGTGGCGGGCGGCACGCTGCTCGCCCGCTCCCGGGGCCGGACCGCGATGATCGTCACCGGCCTGCTCCTCGCCTGCTTCCCCCTCACCTACCTCGCCGGCCAGAGCCTGACGCCGGAGCCCTGGACGACCCTGTGCTGCCTGATCGGGGCGCTGGCCGCCTTCGAGTCCGACGGCACGCCCACCCGGTCCCCGCGGCGGCTGCGGTTGGCCGGTTTCGCCCTCGGAGTCGCCTGCACGATCAAGCTGTGGGCGCTGCTGCCCGCCGTGGCCCTGCTGTTCGCCGTACGGGTGGGCCGGGGCCGGCGGCACGGCGACCGGCCGGAGCGCCGGATCGGAGCGGCCCTGCTGGTCGGCGCCGCCGTCCCGCTGCTGCCGTTCCTGCTGCTCGCGCCGGGCCGGCTGGTCCACGACGTGATCGCCACCCAGCTGGTGCGCGACTCTCCGGGCACCCCGGTGGGAGAGCGGTTGCGCTTCGTCGTCGGGCTCGGCGGCGGCCCCTCGGGCCTGCACGTCTCGACCGGTGTCGCGGTCGGCCTGCTGCTCGCCGTGGCCCTGGCGGCCGGGGCCGTCCACCGCGCGGGGCGCAACACCGCCCAGGACTGGTTCCTGCTCGCTTCGGCCGCCCTCACGGTGACAGCGGTCTGCCTCTCCTCCTCCTTCTACGCGCACTACGGGTACTCGCCGGGGGTGTTCCTGGGCCTGCTCGTCGCCGCACTGATCGGGCGGACCGTCCGGCGCATCGACAGCGAGCTGGTGCGCGGCGGCGGCATGGCGGCCCTGGCGATCCTGACGGTCCTGATGGTCCCTCAGGTCTGCTCCTCGGTGCGCGGCTACCTCGGCGGCGCGACGGACCCGGGCCCGCGCCTGGCGGCGGCCGTCAAGCCCGGCTCCTGCGTGCTGTCCGACGACCCGGCCCGGCTCATCACGGCGGACCGCTTCGGCGCCGGCCCGGCCTGCCCGGTCCTGGTGGACCCGTTCGGCAGCTGGCTGGCCGACGACCTGGCCCACGGGCCCGCGCAGTCCGGCGCCAATCCCCCGGAGGCGATCTCCCGGGTCTGGCTGGAGAGCATGCGGCAGGCCGACTACCTGCTCCAGGTCGCCGAGCGGAGCACGTTCGTCCCCTGGACTCCCGAGGTGACGGACTACTTCGAATCGCACTACGTCCTGATCGACGACTCCCCGGGGGCCTTCCTCTACTTCCACGTCGCGCAGCCGGACCAACTCGCGGGAGCGCGTGACGCGTTGAAGGACCTGCCCGCCCACGTCGCGGCCGAGCGGCTGGTGTACCTCGGCATGGCCGCCCAGCGCGGGCACGACGCCGACCTGGCGGCGGCGGCCTACCGGACCGCCGCCGGGATCGACCCCGCCGACCCCTTCCCGCACTACGACCTGGGCACGGTCCACCAGGCGGCGGGCCGGGCGGACGAAGCCTCGGCCGAGTACCGCGAGGCCCTGCGCCTCGACCCGAAGATGGCGAGGGCGCTCTACAACCTGGGCACGCTGGCCGAGCCGACCGACCGCGCCGCAGCGGCGCAGTACTACGCCCAGGCCCGGCAGATCGACCCCGGCCTGGGCCAGGCGGCCCCGGACCAGGCGGCCCAGGGCGCTCCGGAAACGGTGCAGTCGCAGACCGGCCACTGATCCGGCGCTGCCACCCCGGGACCCGCGGATCGAGGAATCCGCGGGTCCCACCGCTGCGCGGCGCCCGCGCCCGACAGGCGTGCGAGCGCATGCGCAAGGAGGCCGCAGGCACCCTGACCTGCGGAGGAGTGGTCCTACGCAGGAGCGGCACGGTCGGCGGCTCACGGACGGTGCCGAACGGGGGGTGAACGCGACCAGAGCCGCCACCACGGCACGACCCGGGGCTCCGGCCCGGCCGCGTCATCTTCCGTGCCACCGGAGCCTGGCGCGGTGGGCTCGACGTTCGGCCGGGCGTGCCAGATGCACGCTGAAGCCCGAGAGCCGACTCGGCCGAAGGGCCGCCGAGCTGCGGCTTCCAGGTGGTCACCGGCGGTTTCGAGCCGCCGACATCCGCCCCGGGGAGTTTCGGGTCACTGCTGCGTGCCACCTGCGTGCCGCAACGCCGAAGGCCCCTTCCCCCGAAGGGCGAAAGGGCCTCTGACCTGCGTCTTCACTGTGGGCGCAGACGGTTTCGAACCGCCGACATCCGCCTTGTAAGGGCGGCGCTCTACCGCTGAGCTATGCGCCCTGGCCGAAGTGGACCGGCGCGGCCGGTCACACGACGAGTGGACAGACTACCTGGTCCGGGGGGTGCTTCGCCGCCCCCTCTCCCGGGGTGCCGGGACGGGGGTGCCGGGCGGGGCGGGTGATCGGCAAGAATGGCGGGGAAGAGCGGCGGGACGGATACGGAGCAGGGAGCGCGCGGTGAGCAGTGGCGGTGGTCGGGGCGGCTGGTGGGGCGGCGGCCGCCGGGACGGTGCCCGCGCGGATGCCAGGGCGGCCCGGGAGGCCGCCCAGGAGTCGTTCTACGAGCTGGACTCGGCCCAGCGGGACGCGCTGCTCGCGGTGGAGACCGTGAAGTCCGCGGGCGAGCCCGCCACCGCCCGCCGGGTGGAGCAGGAGTTCGCCGACCTGACCGCCCGGATCGACCAGGTCACCGTCGCCTACCTGGGCGCGCTGGACTCGGTCGACCTGGAGTCCGCCGAGGCCGACCCGGGGGCGGTGTCCCGGGCCCGGCAGCAACTCGACCAGGCCAAGCGCGAACTGGACGCCAAGCGCACCGAACTGGGCACCTTCGTCAGCCGCCTGCAGCCGATCCTCGACCACGCCGAGGCCCAGCTGATCCGGGTCACCCCCGCCGTCGAACGGGCCAAGCAGGCGCTGCTCGCCGCGACCACCGCCCTGGAGCAGGCCCGCGGCGCCGGCCTGCGCGCGGACGACCTGGCGACCCGGCTGGCCGAGCTCGCGCCCGAGCTGACCAGGCTGAACCAGGGCGTCTCCCAGCACGGCGTCCCCGCCACCCTGCAGCGCGCCGAGGACGTCGCCCGGCGGGCCGAGGAAGTCCGGGCCGAGGCCGTGCAGCTCCCGGAGCGGGCCACGGAGATCGACCGCCGGGTGGCCTCGCTGCGCACCCGCATCGACGCGCTGGAGAACCGGGCCCACACCGTCGACCCGGCGCTCAGCGAGCTGCGCCGGCGCTTCTCGACGGCCTGCTGGCAGGACCTCCAGCAGGTGCCCGCGCAGACCGCCGACGCCGTCCGCACCGCCCGCGCCAGGCTGACCGAGGCCGTCCGGGCCCGGGACGAGCAGCGCTGGGCGGACGCGACGGCGGCGATCGGCACCGTGCGCGCCCTGCTGGACACCGCGGGCGGCTCGGTCACCGCGGTCAACGACCGGCTGCAGCAGCTCAACGAAGTCCAGCACGACCCGAACCGGGAGATCGAGCGGGCCAGGTTCGCGCTCCGCGACGCCCAGCGCCTGGCGATGGCCGGTCGGCAGGCCCCCGACCCGCGGCACGCCGGGCCGCTGGACGCCGCGGTGGGGCGCCTGGACCGGGCCGTGGCCGCACTGGAGGAGTCCGGCCGGCACCCCGACTACTGGCGCTTCCTGACCGAGCTGGCCGCCGTCCGGGAGACCGCGGCCGAAGTGGTCTCGATGATCCGCGGCCACTGAGCCGACCCCTCGGTACCCTGCTCGGTATGCCTCGCTACGACTTCCGCTGCCGCTCCTGCGGCACCACCTTCGAACTCAACCGGCCGATGGCGCGGGCGAACGACCCCGCCACCTGCCCCGACGGCCACCCCGACACCGTCAAGCTGCTCTCCACCGTCGCCGTCACCGGTGCCAAGGCGTCCGCGCCGGCCCCCGGCGGCGGTGGCGGGGGCGGCTGCTGCGGCGGGGGCTGCTGCGGCTGACGGGACGAGCCCTCGGCGGCGCGGGGAACGGCCGCGCAAAGCGGCTGCACGAAACGGCCGCCGGAAGCGGCGGCCGGAAGCGGCGGCACGCACCGGCGGCACGCACCGGCGGTTGAACCCCGCGCGGCCACGGCCCCGCCGTTCCCCGGGCCCCTGGAAGGCGCCCCCAACGGGGCGGGGCGGGGCGCGGCGGGCCCGACTCAGCTGACGTGCTTGAGCACCTGCCGGAGGATCTCCTCCCCCGCGTGGACGCCGATCTCGGTGAGCGCGGTGACGCCCTCCGCCGTCCAGCCGGTCTCGGCGAGTTCGCCGTGGCCCGGCCGCCAGGCGAGGTCCGCGGCGAGCAGGAGTTCGGCGTCCAGCAGGGAGTCGCCCGCGGCCAGGACCGTCCCGGCGCCGGTGCGCCGCCGCACCTCCTCCAGGGCAGCGCTCTTGGAGAGCGGGGCGGGGACGGCGTAGACCTTGCGGCCCTGGAGCGAGACCGTCCAGCCGCGCTCGGCGCACCAGGCGGTGAGTTCGTCGATCCAGCCGGGCGGCAGTTCGGCGCGCTCGACCACCAGGTAGGCGAACAGCTCGTCGGCGACCCGCCGCTTGTGGGTCCACTCCGGGTCGGCGGCCAGGGCGAGGTGTTCGACGACCTGGGCGAGCGGGGCGCTGCGCTCGTCGAGGCGGGTGCGGACCTCGCGCTGCCAGTCCTGGTCGGGAACGCCGTCGACCAGCAGGTGGCCGCCGTTGGAGCAGACCGCGTACGGGGGGATCCAGTCCGCGGTGGGGCCGGGGAGGTGGATCCGCTCGTACTGGGCGCGGGTGCGGGTGGTGATCGGGACGACCGGGGCGAGGGCCGCGATCTCGGCGAGCATGGCGGCGGCCTGCTCGGTCATGAAGGAGAGCGCCTTGCCGTCGTGCACCTCCACCGCGAGCAGCCGTGGGGCGAGCCGGTCGGGCACGGCCAGGGCGAGGGCGCGGTTGGAGTAGACGAGGGTGCGGTCGAGGTCGCTGGCGACCAGGAACTGCGGCACGGGCGGGGTCTCCTTCGTTCGGGGGCGGGGGTCAGGTGTGGACGGCGGTGCCGTCCGCGCCGATGGCGCCGCGGGTGTAGCGCGGGTGGATCAGGCCGACGCAGGTGTACGGCAGGTCGTCGGTCTCCTCGACCGGGACGCCGCGCTGCTCGGCCAGCAGCCGGACGTGGTCGAGGTCGACCCCGGCGCCGCGGCGGGCCAGGATGCGCCAGGGGACGCGGCGCAGCAGGACCCGGGTGGTCTCGCCGACGCCGGGCTTGACCAGGTTGACGCTGTCGATGCCGTACTCGGCGCTGATCCGCTCGACGGCGGCCCAGCCCTCCCAGGTGGGGGTGCGGTCGGTGGCGGCGAGCCGGGCGGTCTCGGCGGCGACGGCCCCGGCGACGGCGGGGAACGCGGCGGCGACGGTGTCGACGAACTGGCGGGAGACGTCGGCGCCGGCCAGTTCGCGGTAGAACTTGGCGCCGTGGAACTCGTCCGGTCCGGTCAGGTCGGCGCGCAGCACGGTGCGGGAGACCAGGCCGGAGACGGTGGAGTTGAGGCAGGCGGAGGGGATCAGGAAGTCGTCCCGGGTGCCGTAGGTGCGCACGCAGCCGCCGGGGTCGGCGAGGACGGCGAGCTCGGGGTCGAAGCCGGTGCCGGCCAGGGCCTGTTCGAGTTCGCGGGTGATGGCGCCCTTGCCCGTCCAGCCGTCGACGAAGACCACGTCGGCGGCGCGGTGGTGGGCGGCGAGGTGGCGCAGGGCGACCTGGTCGATGCCGCGGCCGCGGACGATGGAGACGGTGTAGTGCGGCACGTCGAGGCCGTGGGCGTGGGCGAGCCAGCGGCGGATCAGCACGCCGACCGGGGTGCCGGCCCGGGCGAGCGAGGCGAGCACCAGGCCCGGGCCGCGTTCGCGCAGCAGCGTCTCGGCGACGACGCCGACGGCGGTGGCCAGGCGGGTCGCGGAGGCGTCGAGGGCGGTGTGGAAGAGCTGCTGGTAGGCGGCGCTGGGCTGGTACTCGACCGGCAGCGACTCGGCGTAGTGGGCGCCGCCGGACTGCACGGCCTCCTCGCGCTCCTCGGTGGGCGCTTCGAGGTGGACGTCGGAGAGGTCCTTGAGCAGCCAGGTGACGTCGGCGGCCGGGTAGCTGGAGAAGGCCGGCCCGTGCAGCGGGCGGGCGGTGGGCGGGGCGGTGTGTGCGGTCATGCTGGGTGCCTTCGACGGGTACGGGGTCATGCTCGGGCAGCGGAGCGTCGGGCGGGTGGCGCGGGGCGGTACGACGGGAGAACGGCGAGCACCACCCGGTCGGTGGCGGTGCGCAGGGCGGGCAGCAGGGCGTCGGGGCCGTGGTGCAGGGCGGGGGTGTCGGCGGGGTCGTCGACGACCAGGACGACCGTGTCGAAGCGGCGGGCGGGGTCGGCGCCGGGGGCGACGTTGTAGGCGTAGCGCTCGGTGGAGCGGTCGGCCGGGTCGTCGTGGGCGGTGAAGGCGAGCCGGGTGCGGATGGCGTAGCCGGGGTCGTCGAGGGCGAACACCGGGGAGCGGGTGGTGGTGGAGAAGCGCACCTCGGTGTCGGGCCGGGCCCGCTGCAGGGCCTCGGCGAGCCGGAGCGGGGCGTACATCAGCTCTTCGCAGCCGAGCACCAGCACCCGGCCGGGGCGGGGGCCGACGGCGTCGGCGAGGGCGGTGCCGAGGGCGGGCAGCGCGGCGTCGAGCCGGCGGCGGTGGGCGGGGGTGAAGCCGTGCCGACCGCCGTCGGGCAGGCCGGCGGGCCAGGGCAGGTCGATCCGGCCAGGGCGCCGGGCGGCCCGGCGGGGCTGCGGGCGGGGCGGCCTCGATCAGCTCCCGGGCCCGCTCCAGCACGCCCTCGGGCAGGTCGACGCCGCCGGCGGCGGTGGCGACCAGGTCGAGGCGGGCGCCGAGCTCGGCGGCCGCGGCGTGCAGGCGTTCGCGGTCGGCCGGGGTGCGCAGGTCGACCAGGGCGACGGCGACGTACCGCTCGCGCGGGTGGGCGGCGTGCAGGGCGCGGATGGTGTTGATCACGGTGGTGCCGGTGGAGAACTCGTCGTCGACCAGCACCAGTGGGCCGTCGCCGGCCAGCAGCAGCGGGTCCTCGGGGAGCAGCAGGTGGCTGGTGGCGTGCGAGTGCTCCTCCTCGAAGCCGCCGAGCGGGGCGACGCCGGGGACGGGCCGCCGGGTGGAGTGCAGGTAGGGGGCGTCGAGCCCGTCGGCGACGCTGTGGCCGAGGGCGGTGGCGGTCTCGGCGTAGCCGAGCACGACGGCGCGCGCGGCGTCCCCGGGGCCGAGCAGCTCGGCGACCCGGCGGCCGAGGTCGAGCCCGGCGCCGTGCACGGTGGCGGGCCGCTGCGGGACGTGCTTGCCCAGCACCTGGGAGACCAGCAGGTGGGCGCGCTTGGGGTTGACCCGCAGGGCGAGGCCGATCAGCCCGGTCAGTTCGGGCCCGCCGGTGAGGCGCAGGCCGAGCCGGTCGGTGACCCACTGGCCCGTCCAGGGGTCGGCCCCGACGGTCCCGGGGGCGGTGGTGTCGGCGGTCATCGGGGCTCCTCTCGACGAGCACTTCGGTACGGGCGGTGGGGACGGCACGCACGGTGCCGGTGGCGCTGGCGATGCTGGTGGTGCTGTTGGCGCTGGCGATGCTGGTGGTGCCACTGGGACGGACGCGAGCGCACGGGTGTGCGGTTCGGGTTCGAGCCTACGGGGCGCGCCGAGCCCCCCGGATCACCCGACCGGCCAGGACGGGCGCACCGAGCAGCCGGGAAACCCGCGCCGACCGGCCGACCCGCCCGTCCACCGATCGGCTGATGCGGCGTCAGGAACGGCCGGGCAGGATGAGCGGACGGGCTCAGCCGATGCAGGCGGACAGCAGCTCCGCGAAGGTGACCTCGGGCCGGGCGACCCCGAACACCTCGGCCCGCAGCAGCACCCGCTCGGCCCAGGCGCGGTGCGGCTTGGCCTCGTTCATCTTGTTGGTGTACGCGGAACGGCTGACCCCGCCCCCGCCGCGGTGCTGCTGCAGGATGTCCTGCGCGTCGCACAGCTCCTCGTGGGTGACCACGGACAGCGCGTGCACGGCGGCGACGTGGCTGGGGTGGATGCAGGTCTTGCCGAGCAGCCCGTTGGCCCGGTCGAGTTCGATCTCCCGGATCAGCCCGTCCAGGTCGTGCTCGATCAGCTGCTGGCGGACCCGGTCGGCGGGCGGGATGACCTCGGTGAACGGGGTGCGGCGCAGCTGGGGCTTGAACATCCGCTCCTGGAGCGGGAAGTACTCCCAGACCGGTCCGGTGACGGTGTGCCCGGTGCCGTCGGCCCGGCCGAGCACGTTGACCACGTCCCCGATCACGCTCGCCACCAGGGCGACGTCGTAGGCGGTCAGGTCGGGCGAGCGGCGCAGCCCGTACGCGGAGCACAGGTCGGTGACGCCGAGCCGGACGGCCAGGACGCGTTCGCGGTGCTTGTCGAGCAGCCGGGCGATGCCGTGCAGCTGCTCGCGGCGGCTCTCCAGGTGGGCGAGTTCGGGCGACTCCAGCACCGGCATGACGAACAGCCGCTGCCCGGTGCGCTCCTCGGCGCCGGTCAGCGCCTCCAGGAAGGGCAGCCCGCTGTCCTCGGTGAACTTGGGCACCACGAAGCCGCTGAGCAGGCGCAGCGCGGGGCCGAGCCGCCCGGTCAGGTCGGTGATCTGCTCGGGGGCCCGGACCCGGACGAACAGCAGCGGCAGTTCGGCGTCGGCGCCCTCCTCGGCGAGCGCGGTGAGCTGGTCCACCAGGTTCCGTTCGGCGCCGTCGACCTCGTGGTCGGCGATCGCGTCCTCCAGGCAGAGCACCATGGAGACCACGCCGCGGGCGGCCTGCTTGCGGACGTCCCGGGCCAGGGTGGGCCGGGTGGCGGGGCTGTAGAGCGTGGCACCGAGGGCGGTGGCGAGGACGGCCGCCTCGCTGTCGCGGTCGAAGGCGGCGGGCTGCTCGTGAAAGAGCCGGCTGCGGACGTCGTCCGCGAGATGCCCGAAGTGGCGCAAGGTGCTCTCCCGCTGTGGTCTGGTGGGCCCGCCGGCGGCGGGAACGGCTGCCGCCTCTCCCTCCATGGGACGGTCGGCGCGGCCGGAAAGTTCGCCGGTGCGCGGACGCCGTCGCAGGGTGGGGAGCACCCGGGCCGTTGGCCGCTTATCGTACGGGCGGATGACCTCGGAGAAAGAGTTCGAAACATCGAATTCTCGCAAGATTGTCAGCCCCGTCACCGCACCCGTCACCGACCTCCCCGCCGCGCCCCCCGCCGACCCCGCCGCCACCGGGGCGCGCCGACGACGTGCCCCGCGTTGTCCCGGGCCCCCGGCAGGCGGCAGGATGGTGCGCTATGACGCACGTGATGGCGAAGGGCGCCAACATCCCGCTGACGGCCGCCGCCGTCCGTGCCGTCCTGCGGTGGACGGATATCCCGGGCATCCCGGACGTGGACGCCTCGGCCCTGCTGCTGACCGCCCACGGCAAGGTCCGCGACGACTCCGACTTCGTGTTCTACAACCAGCCCCGGCACCCGTCCGGCCTGGTCCGGCACCTGCCCAAGCAGGTCGGGGACGGGACGGTCCGGGACGGGCTGGAGATCGACCTGTCCCAACTGCCCGCCGAGGTCGACCGGGTGGTGCTGGCCGGTTCGGCGGAGGGCGGCGCCTTCCCCGCGGTGCCCGACCTGCGGGTGCTGCTGTTCGACGCGTCCGCGCCCGAAGGGGCCTCCGCGCTGGCCGAGTTCGCGGTGGACGAGGGCGAGCAGGTGACCGCGCTGGTCGCCGCCGAACTCTACCGCCGGGCCGGCGGCTGGAAGTTCCGCGCGGTCGGCCAGGGCTACGCCAACGGGCTGCTCGCGCTGGCCACCGACTTCGGCATCGCGGTCGAGGACGAGGACGCCGCCCCGGGCGGCTCCGCGGTCGACCTGACCGACCGCGGCGGCGACCCGCGCGTCCCCGTCCAGGCACCCCAGCCCCAGCAGCCCCAGCAGCAGCCGCAGCAGCCGCAGCAACAGCCCCAGCCGCAGTCGTTCCCGGTCGACGAGGTCGACGAGGACGACTGGACGATCGCCCCGGCGACGCCCTCGGCCCCGCAGGCCGCCCCGGCCGCCGAGCCGGCCCGGCCCCCGGCGGCGCCGGTGACCGCCCCGCCGCCCCCGCCCGCGCTGCCGCCGACCATCCACCAGGACCGGCAGCCCGGCGGCTACGGCTACCCGCAGCAGCAGCCGGGCTACGGCTACCCGCCGGCCCAGCCCCAGCAGCCCCCGCACCAGCCGGGCGGTTACGGCTACCCGCAGCCCGCCGCCGCCCCGGGGTACGGCTACCCCCCGGTCCAGCCCCAGGCCCCGCAGCAGGGCCACGGCTACGGCTACCCGCAGCAGCCGGTCCCGCAGCCGCCGCAGCAGCAACCGCAACCGCAGCCCGCCCAGCAGCAACCGCAGCAGCAGTCCGGCCCGCCGTTCGCGCTGCCGCCGCAGGGCCCGCAGTTCCAGCCCCGCTAGCCGCCCCCGCCGCCGCCCGGCGCGCTCAACTCCCGGGCTCGGCGGGGGTCTTGTACCCGCGCTCCCACTGCATGCCGAAGCCGTACAGCCGGTCCAGGTCGGACTGGAAGCCGTGCACGTACCGCACCTCGCGACGGATCGTCAGCTTGCCATCGCCGTCGTTCTCGATCAGCACCACCGCACACGAACGGGCCGCCGGGGCCCGCTCGTCGAGCTTGATCTCGATCCGCGGGCCGCTCTGCGGGACGATGGTGACCACCGCGTGGGTGCGGTCGAAGGCCGGGGTGTCGTCGTAGATGTAGACGAAGATCAGCAGCCGCTTGAACTGGTCCTTCTTCTCCAGGTTGACGTGCATGGTCTCGCCGGAGGGCGCGCCCGACACGTCGTCGCCGGAGAGCTTGATGTAGGGCGGCTTGTTCAGGTCGCCGAAGAGCCGGCCGAGCGGCTGCACCACGCCCCGGGTGCCGTCGGCGAGTTCGTACATGCAGGCCAGGTCGAGGTCGACGCCGACCGGCGCGGACCCGGCGTTGACCGGCTCCAGCGGGCGCAGGATCCGCGGGTCGAAGAAGCGGCGCAGCGCGCTGCCCGCGCCGGGCCCCTCGGCGGTGCGGGTCGACCAGTGCAGGTTGATGTACAGGTACCCGGTGGTGGCCGCGGAGCCGGTGATCGCGTGGTGCGGCTGGGACTTGGTCAGCGTGACCTTGAACTGCCCAGCGGTGTCGAAGCTGTCGTTCCGGTCCCCCTTCAGGAACTCCCACACCGAGACCATCGTGTCCTCCCCCAGCACCGGCTATCGTCCTCGCCTCTCCAATACCCACCCGGAGGGCCCTGAGTCAACGTCAGCCCTCCGGCGTGCTCCGCTGGCAGAGGGTTCGTCACTCCCGTACGATGCCCGCTCCCCGGACGCGATATCGTCTCTCCGCACAGGTGTACCGTGCGTCACCTCTCTTCCCCCTGCCCTGCGGAAAGCCGAGGCCCTCCCCGCGATGAACCTCTCCTCCATACAGCTGGTCTGGGCCGTGGTAGGCGGTGCAGCCCTGCTGTTCACCGCCATCCTGGTGGCCTTCCTGCGCTTCAAGAACAACAAGACCGACGATTCGTCGTCCGGTGACTCGTGGGAGCGCAGCGAGGAGCGCCGCCGCCGCAAGGAGGCCATCTACGGCGGCGCCTCCTACGTGCTGCTGTTCTGCTGCGCCGGCGTGGCCGCCGCGCTGTCGTTCCACGGCCTGGTCGGCTTCGGCCAGCAGAACCTGAACCTGTCCGGCGGCTGGGAGTACCTGGTGCCGTTCGGCCTGGACGGCGCGGCCATGTTCTGCTCGGTGCTCGCCGTGCGCGAGGCCAGCCACGGTGACGCCGCGCTCGGCTCCCGCATGCTGGTGTGGCTGTTCGCGGTCGCCTCGGCCTGGTTCAACTGGGTGCACGCGCCGCGCGGCGGCGCGCACGACGGCGCCCCGCAGTTCTTCGCCGGCATGTCGATCTCGGCGGCCGTGCTGTTCGACCGGGCGCTGAAGCAGACCCGCCGGGCGGCGCTGCGCGAGCAGGGCCTGGTGCCCCGTCCGCTGCCGCAGATCCGGGTGGTGCGCTGGCTGCGCGCCCCGCGCGAGACCTACGCGGCCTGGTCGCTGATGCTGCTGGAGAACGTCCGCAGCCTGGACGAGGCGGTCGAGGAGGTGCGCGAGGAGCGGCAGGCCAAGATGGACGCGAAGCTGCGCGCCCGCAGCGCCGACCGCCGCGAGCGGGCCGAGCTGAAGGCCATCGCCCGCCAGGGCGGCGTGCTGGCCCGCGCCCGGCACGCCCGCCAGGTGCCCGCGCTGGCCGCGGCCGGCAGCGACGCCCCCTCCGCAACGGAGCCTGCCCTAGCCGCCGAGGAGACCACCCTCGACCGGGTGAGCGCCTCCGCGCTGGAGCCCGCCGCCCTGAACGCCGGCCGCCGCCCCCGCGCCGCCGTCGAGTCGACCACCAGCAGCAGCTCCTCGTCGTCGTCCTACTCGTCGAGCAGCTCCTCCTCGTTCTCCTCCGGCTCGCCGTACTCCTCCAGCGTCGACCTGACGATGGACGAGGACACCCTGTCGATGCCGAAGCTGGACTCGCTGGAGCGCAAGCTCCGGGCGATCGAGCAGCAGCTCGGCTGAGCCTGCACCGCTCCCCGTACGGCAAGAGCCGCGCCCACCGAGGAACTCCCCCGGTGGGCGCGGCTCTTCGCGGTGCGGGCCCGGTGCGCTAGCTCTCCGCGCCCGCTCCCTCCAGCGCCTGCTGGCGCTTGTTGCGGACCATCGAGGAGGCCAGGGCCGCGCCGATGAAGGCGACGCCGATCAGGCCGGTGACGATCTCCGGGATGTGGTACTTGATCGAGGCGAGCAGGATCAGCGCCAGCGCGCCGATCGCGTAGTGCGCGCCGTGCTCCAGGTACACGTAGTCGTCCAGGGTGCCCTTGCGGACCAGGAAGACGGTCAGCGAGCGGATGTACATGGCGCCGATGCCCAGGCCCAGGGTGATCTGGAAGATGTCCTGGGAGATCGCGAACGCGCCGACCACGCCGTCGAAGGAGAACGAGGCGTCCAGGACCTCCAGGTAGATGAAGAGGAAGAACGCGGCCTTGCCGCCGACCTGGACGAGCGACTTCCCGCTGCGCTCGGCCTCCTCCTCGGCCTCCTCCTGGGCTTCCAGGCCGGATTCGAAGACCTCGGAGAGGCCGTTGACGGCGAGGTAGGTGGCGAGGCCGCAGATGCCGGCCAGCAGCACCGTCTCGGCGCGGTCACCGGCGAAGAAGCGGGACGACAGGGCGAGCACCACCAGGGCGATGACCGAGGAGAGCGCGTCCAGCCTGCCGATCTTCTCCAGCGGCTTCTCCAGCCAGCGCAGCCAGTTGAAGTCCTTCTCCTCGAAGATGAAGTCGAGGAAGATCATCAGCAGGAAGATGCCGCCGAAGGCCGCGATGGCCGGGTTGGCCATGTCGAGGTACTCGGCGTAGGTGTGGCCGTCGTGGGTCTTGCCGGAGTCGAGCGCCAGCTCGATGACGGTGCCGGGGCTGAGGTGCGCGGTGAGGCCGACGACCAGCAGCGGGAAGACCAGCCGCATGCCGAAGACCGCGATGAGCACGCCGACCGTGAGGAACAGCTTCTGCCAGAAGGCGTTCATCCGCTTGAGGACGGTGGCGTTGACGACGGCGTTGTCGAAGGACAGGGAGATCTCGAGGATCGAGAGGATCAGGACGACGCCGAATCCTTCGGCCCCCCAGATCAGGCCGGCTGCGATCAGGCCGGCGATCGTGATGGCGAAGGACCATCCGAACGTACGGAGGAACACGGGGTCAGTTACCTTTCTGGCTGCCGGAATCGACCCGTTCCGGACTTGGCTTGCTGTTACTGGACGTTGACGCCGAAGTCGAGCGCGATGCCGCGCAGGCCGGAGGCGTAGCCCTGGCCGACGGCGCGGAACTTCCACTCGCCCTGGTAGCGGTAGAGCTCGCCGAAGATCATGGCGGTCTCGCTGGACGCGTCCTCGGAGAGGTCGTAGCGGGCGATCTCGCTGCCGTCGGCCAGGTTGACCACCCGGATGTAGGCGTTGGAGACCTGGCCGAAGCTCTGCAGCCGGGCGTCGGCGTCGTAGATGGAGACGGCGAAGACGACCTTGTCGATCTGCACCGGCACCAGGTCGAGGTGCACCTGCACCACCTCGTCGTCGCCGTCACCGTCGCCGGTGAGGTTGTCGCCCTGGTGCTCGACCGAACCCTCGGGGCTGCGCAGGTTGTTGTAGAACACGAAGTACTCGTCGCCGATGACCCGGCCGCCGGAGCACAGCAGCGCGCTGGCGTCCAGGTCGAAGGGCGCGCCGGTGGTCGACCGGGCGTCCCAGCCGAGGCCGATCTGCACCTGCGTCAGGTTCGGTGCGGCCTTGGTCAGCGAGACGTTCCCGCCCTTGGCGAGGGTGACGGACATCGACTTCCTCCCAGCTCCCGTCTCCGGGGCTCCCGGGGTGCGCATCGGTGGACTGCCGCCGGCCGCCCGGGAGGGCCGACGGGGCGCGTCCGGCGGACGCACCCCAAGAGATCTACGCCCCCGGACGGCCGTGCAGTGCTGCACACCCGACTGAACTTCCTGAACTCCGCGGTGGAACCGGCCCGGTCACCCCGCCCGGCGGCTTCGGAGCCGCCCCGCGCGCACCCCGGCCGGTGTGCGGATCGTGGCCGAATCTATCAAGCGCGCACCGCCCCTCCCGCTGTCCCGCGGACCCGGCGCGGACCGGCCGGACCCGGCCGGTACGCTGCCGGGACCGCCGGACGAACCATCGCGCGGCACCACGTACACGGACGAACAGAGGGAGCACGGTAGCGATGCCGTTCGAACCGCTCGACCGCACCGACCCCGAGTCGGTCGGCCCCTACCACCTGCTGGCCAGACTGGGCGTCGGCGGCATGGGCCGGGTGTACCTGGCCCGCTCCGCCGGGGGCCGGACGGTCGCGGTCAAGGTCGTCCGCGCCGACCTGGCCGGGGACGCCGAGTTCCGCGAGCGGTTCCGTCGCGAGGTGTCCGCCGCGCAGTCCGTCGGCGGCACCTTCACCGCCCCGGTGGTGGACGCCGACCGGGACGGGCCGTCGCCCTGGCTGGCCACCGCGTACGTGCTCGGCCCGGCGCTGGACGACGCGGTGCGCACCCACGGGCCGCTGCCGGTGGAGACGGTGCGCACCCTCGGCGTGGGCCTGGCCCAGGCGCTGGCCGCGATCCACGCGGCGGGCCTGGTCCACCGGGACCTCAAGCCGTCCAACGTGCTGCTGGCCGCCGACGGGCCGCGGGTGATCGACTTCGGCATCGCCCGGGCGCTGGACGGCGACCGGATGACCTCGACCGGCGTGGTGGTCGGCTCGCCCGGCTTCATGAGCCCCGAGCAGGCCGCCGGACGCCGCCTCGGCCCGGCCGGCGACGTGTTCTCGCTCGGCTCGGTGCTGGTGTTCGCCGCCACCGGCCACGGCCCGTTCGACCACGTCGAGGACGGCGGCTCCCCGTCCGCGGCCTCGCTGCTGTACCGGGTGGTGCACGACGAGCCCGACCTGTCCGCGCTGCCCGGGCAGTTGCGGCCCGCGGTCGCCGCCTGCCTGGCCAAGAACCCGGCCGACCGGCCGACGCCCGCCGGGCTCGGCGCGCTGCTGGGCGAGGCGGTCGTCCCGGCCCGCTCCGGCTGGCTGCCCGTCGCGCTGGCCTCGGACATCGCCACCCACGCCGCCGAGGTGATGGACCTGGAGGCCCCGGTCCGCCCGGCCGACCCGCGGGCGGCCGCCGCCCCCGCCGCCGTTCCGACCCCCACCGAGGTGTCCGACCCCGGCACCGTCCGGCTGCGGGCCGCCGACGCCCGCCCGTGCCGCCCGTGCCCGCCCGCCCGGCGGCCGGGGCCGCGGAGCTGGCCGGGCACCCCACCGCGCCGATCGGGCCCGCTCCGGCCGCCGGACGCCGCCCTCCCGCCGGGCGCTGCTGCTGGGCGGCGGCGCGGCGGTGCTGGCCGGCGCGGGCGGCCTGACCGCCTGGGCGCTGGGCGGCGGCGCGAAGGAGGACCCGACCCCGGCCCCGCCGACCGGCGGCCCGACCGGCGGCCCGTCCCCGGCCGCCGCGTCGAGCGCCGCCCCCAGCCGCGCTCCCGGCATGCCCCCGGCCCCGCTGTGGACGTACCGGACCTCGGCGAGCAACGCCGGCAGCCTCGGCATGGCCTTCTCCCCCGGCCTGCTGCACCTGGGCAACGCCGACCTGATCGCGGTGAGCCTGGCCGACGGCAAGGAGAAGTGGATCACCAAGGACGCGATGGCCTACAACATGGCCTGCGCGGGCGGCACGATCAGCTACGGCACCGTCTCCGACCTGATCACGGTGGACGCCGCCACCGGCACCGTGCTGTGGAAGTACCAGTCCGAGCGCGGGAAGCCGAACGGCACCCAGATCGCCTCGGACATGGTGCTGAACGCCGACGACCGCGCCGTGTACGCGATGTGCTCGTACCTGCAGATGGACGCGAACGGCATGCCCGACATGGGCGCCAGGACCGGCAAGGGCATCATGGCGCTGTCCCGCAAGGACGGCTCGATGCTGTGGAACCAGCACCGCCAGCAGACCGCCGACTACACCGTCAGCTCCGACCTGACCGCGGACACCCTGCTCTACACCGACAGCAAGGAGAACCTGGTCGCCCGCTCGCTGGCCGACGGCACCCAGACCTGGTTCGCCGCCACCAACTCGCGCTCGGAGTACCAGCCGGTGCTGCAGGACGGCCTGGTGTTCTGCTCGGTCGACCCGAACGGCATCCAGGGCGTGCGGATATCCGACGGCAAGCAGGTCTGGACGAAGACCTCGGACCGCTCGACCCACATGTGGTACTCGCCGCCCGCGGCCGGGGGCCACGTCGTGTACTCGGTGCTCGGCGGCATGACGCTGACCTACCAGGGCACCACCTACACCCCGGCCGCCGCGACCCGGGTGGTGGCCTTCAACGCCGCCGACGGCACCGAGCTGTGGCACCTGGAGCTGCCCGTCGAGGTGTCGATGGACACCAGCCCGGTGCTGGTCAAGGACACCCTGTTCGTGCCCAGCCCCGAGCACGGCATCTACGCCGTCGACGTGGTGAACCACAAGGTGCGCTGGGTGTTCCAGACCAACGCGGGCGCCGAGCTGTCCTGGCACCTGGCCGGCGGCGAGGACCTGCTGATCGCCGTCCAGGGCAACCAGGTGATGGCCCTGCCGCCCGAGTAGGACCGGCCCGGCTCCGGGAACGCCGAGGGGCGGCCTCCGCGCGCGGAGGCCGCCCCTCGGTCGACCGGCCGACCGGCCGACCGGTCAGACGTTCACGCCGAAGTCCTGCGCGATGCCGCGCAGGCCGGAGGCGTAGCCCTGGCCGATGGCGCGGAACTTCCACTCGGCGCCGTTGCGGTACAGCTCGCCGAAGACCATGGCGGTCTCGGTCGAGGCGTCCTCGGAGAGGTCGTAGCGGGCGATCTCGGCGCCGCCGGCCTGGTTGACCACCCGGATGTAGGCGTTGCGGACCTGGCCGAAGCTCTGCTGCCGGTTCTCGGCGTCGTAGATCGACACCGGGAAGGCGATCTTGGCGACGTCGGCCGGGACGTTGGCCAGGTCGACCTTGATCTGCTCGTCGTCGCCCTCGCCCTCGCCGGTGAGGTTGTCGCCGGTGTGCTCGACCGAGCCGTCGGCGCTCTTGAGGTTGTTGAAGAAGATGAAGTCGGCGTCGGAACGGACCCGGCCCTGGTCGGTGCAGAGCAGCGCGCTGGCGTCCAGGTCGAAGTCCGTGCCGGTGGTGGTGCGCACGTCCCATCCGAGGCCGACGACCACGGCGGTCAGGCCGGGCGCCTCCTTGGTGAGCGAGACATTGCCGCCCTTGCTCAGGCTGACACCCACGTGGTCCTCCAAGAAGTCGGGTTCCCGATCCGTCAACGGCCCGATCGTAGTGCCGGGTTCCCGGCCCGCCACCGCGACTCGGCCCGGCGCCCGGCGGAAGTTGCGCCGGGCCGGGCCGAGCGGGGCGCGCGGGCCGCTCGCGGGAGCGTCAGAGCGCGCCGAGGGCGGTCAGGTACTCGCGGGTGTCGCGGGCGTCCGGCAGGCCGTTGACGACGCTCCAGCGCACCACGCCCTCCTTGTCGATGACGAAGGTGCCGCGCACCGCGCAGCCCTTCTCCTCGTTGAAGACGCCGTAGGCGCGGGAGACCTCGCCGTGCGGCCAGAAGTCCGACAGCAGCGGGTACTCCAGGCCCTCCTGGTCGCCGAACACCCGCAGCGAGAACGGCGAGTCGTTGGAGACCGCGAGCACCTGCACCTCGTCGTTCTGCAGGCGCGGCAGCTCCTTCTGGATCTCGCAGACCTCGCCGGTGCAGACGCCGGTGAAGGCGAACGGGTAGAAGACCAGGACGACGTTCTTCTCGCCGCGGAAGTCGGAGAGCTTCACCGACGCGCCGTGCTGGTCCTTGAGCTCGAAGTCCGGGGCCTGGGTGCCGATCTCGACGGTCATGAGGGGGCCTTCCTGCCGATGCGGTGGTGCGGTCGGGAAGATCCTCCCACTCGCCCGCCCCCGTTCGGCCGTCCGGGTGAGCCCGGCGGGCCGCCCGGGCACCCCGTTCGCCCTGGGTGAACACGGGCGGACCTGCGGGAACCCGCGACGGGCCCCGCCGGCTCGTTCGCCGGCGGGGCCCGTCGCGGGTTCCCGGTCCGAAGGTCAGCGCTTGCCGGTCTTCGAGGCCTTCGGGGTGGCCAGGCGGGTGCCCGCCCAGTCCTTGGCGATCGCCACCGAGCTGGTCTGCGAGAGGCCGGCGGTCTTGGCGGCGTCGGCGATCTCGTGCGCCTCCACGTGCCCGTCCCGGCCGGTCTTCGGGGTGAGCAGCCAGATCAGGCCGCCCTCCGCCAGGTACTCCAGGGCGTCGACCAGGGCGTCGGTGAGATCCCCGTCCTCGTCGCGGTGCCACAGCAGGACGCCGTCGGCGACGTCGTCGTAGTCCTCGTCGACGAGTTCGGCGCCAGTGATGTCCTCGATGCCCTCGCGGAGCTCCTGGTCACTGTCTTCGTCGTACCCGAGCTCCTGGATGATCTGGCCCTGTTCGAAGCCGAGACGGAGAGCCGGGTTGGACTTGTCCGCGGGGTCCGCGGTCGCGCTCACGGGAATAACCTCCAGTATTCGGCCCGGCGTCCATGCCGGGGCTGTGGCCGTAGTCCACACGGGAGCGGCGGTTCGCGCAAGTACCCGACCCCCGATCCCACCCAAAGGTTGACGTGTCGCGGGGCGACACGCCGCCCACTGTGGCAGTGAACACACCCATATGTCCCCGTCCGTACCGACAAGGATGCTTCGTCTCGTACCCGCTCGCGGCCCTTTCACCCGCCGTACGCCTGCCCGAGATGCGAACGGCATTCGGGTCAGGGCAGGGTGCGGGCGTAAAGTCTCCTGTTGGCCCTCATCCCGGTCGGCCGACATCGTCCGCCCGGGGTCCCAGGTCGGACCACCTCCTGACCGTACCGTCCACCAGGCGGAACGGTTACCGATCGGTAGAGATGACGGATCTCCGAACGCGGTAGCACGATGGAGGCGGCGCGACAACTCAGTTTCGACCGACAGTGAAGGAACAGCGTGGCTTCCGGATCCGATCGCAACCCGATCATCATTGGCGGCCTCCCGAGCCAGGTCCCGGACTTCGATCCCGAGGAGACCGCGGAGTGGCTGGAGTCGCTTGACGCTGCCATCGACGAGCGCGGGCGCGAGCGCGCCCGCTACCTGATGCTGCGGCTGATCGAGCGCGCCCGTGAAAAGCGTGTCGCCGTGCCCGAGATGCGCAGCACGGACTACGTCAACACCATCGCCACCAAGGACGAGCCGTTCTTCCCCGGCAACGAGGAGATCGAGCGCAAGATCCTGAACGCGACCCGGTGGAACGCGGCCGTCATGGTCTCCCGCGCCCAGCGCCCGGGCATCGGCGTCGGCGGCCACATCGCCACCTTCGCCTCCTCCGCGTCCCTGTACGACGTGGGCTTCAACTACTTCTTCCGCGGCAAGGACGCCGACGGCGAGTCCGGCGACCAGGTCTTCTTCCAGGGCCACGCCTCGCCGGGCATCTACGCCCGCGCCTTCCTGCTGGACCGGCTCACCGAGCAGCAGCTCGACGCCTTCCGCCAGGAGAAGTCCAAGGCGCCCTACGGCCTCTCCAGCTACCCGCACCCGCGGCTGATGCCGGACTTCTGGGAGTTCCCGACCGTCTCGATGGGCCTCGGCCCGCTCGGCGCGATCTACCAGGCCCGGATGAACCGCTACCTGGAGCACCGCGGCATCAAGGACACCTCCGACTCGCAGGTGTACGCCTTCCTCGGCGACGGCGAGATGGACGAGCCCGAGTCGCTCGGCCAGCTCTCGCTGGCGGCCCGCGAGGGCCTGGACAACCTGACCTTCGTGGTGAACTGCAACCTGCAGCGCCTCGACGGCCCGGTCCGCGGCAACGGCAAGATCATCCAGGAGCTGGAGTCGCAGTTCCGCGGCGCCGGCTGGAACGTCATCAAGCTGGTCTGGGACCGCAGCTGGGACCCGCTGCTGGCGCAGGACCGCGACGGCGTCCTGGTCAACAAGCTGAACACCACCCCGGACGGCCAGTTCCAGACCTACGCCACCGAGACCGGCTCGTACATCCGCGAGCACTTCTTCGGCGGCGACCTGCGCCTGCGCGCGATGGTCGAGAACATGACCGACCACCAGATCCAGCACCTGGGCCGCGGCGGCCACGACCACCGCAAGGTCTACGCCGCGTTCAAGGCCGCCCGCGAGCACAAGGGCCAGCCGACCGTCATCCTGGCGCAGACCGTCAAGGGCTGGACGCTGGGCCCCAACTTCGAGGGCCGCAACGCCACCCACCAGATGAAGAAGCTGACGGTCGAGGACCTGAAGCGCTTCCGCGACCGGCTGCACCTGCCGATCACCGACAAGCAGCTGGACGAGGGCTACCCGCCCTACTACCACCCGGGTCGCAACTCGGAGGAGATCCAGTACATGCACGACCGCCGCGAGGAGCTCGGCGGCTACGTGCCCACCCGCAAGGTGCGCCCGCGCAAGCTCGAACTCCCGGGCGACGACGCGTACAAGGCGGTCAAGAAGGGTTCCGGCAACCAGACCATCGCCACCACCATGGCGTTCGTCCGGGTGCTCAAGGACCTGATGCGCGACAAGGGCATCGGCAACCGCTTCGTGCCGATCGCGCCCGACGAGTACCGCACCTTCGGCATGGACTCGCTGTTCCCGTCCGCCAAGATCTACAACCCGCTCGGCCAGACCTACGAGTCGGTCGACCGCGAGCTGCTGCTGGCGTACAAGGAGTCCCCGGCCGGCCAGATGCTGCACGACGGCATCTCCGAGGCCGGCTGCACCGCCTCGCTGATCGCGGCCGGCTCCTCGTACGCGACGCACGGCGAGCCGCTGATCCCGGTGTACGTCTTCTACTCGATGTTCGGGTTCCAGCGCACCGGCGACCAGTTCTGGCAGATGGCCGACCAGCTGGCCCGCGGCTTCGTGATCGGCGCCACCGCCGGCCGCACCACCCTGACCGGTGAGGGCCTGCAGCACGCCGACGGCCACTCGCACCTGCTGGCCTCCACCAACCCCGGCGTGGTCGCCTACGACCCGGCCTACGGGTACGAGATCGCGCACATCATGCAGGACGGTATCCGCCGGATGTACGGCTCCTCCGCCGAGCACCCGCACGGCGAGGACGTCTTCTACTACATCACCGTCTACAACGAGCCCATCAAGATGCCCGCCGAGCCGGAGAACGTCGACGTCGACGGCATCCTCAAGGGCCTCTACAAGCTCTCCGACGGCGCCGCCGGCCAGATCCCCGCACAGATCCTCGCCTCCGGCGTGGCGGTGCCGTGGGCCCTGGAGGCCCAGCGCATCCTCGCCGAGGAGTGGAACGTCAAGGCGGACGTCTGGTCGGCGACCTCCTGGAACGAGCTGCGCCGCGACGCGGTCGAGGCGGAGGAGTTCAACCTCCTGCACCCCGAGGAGCCGCAGCGCGTCCCGTACGTGACCACCAAGCTCTCCGGGGCCGAGGGTCCGTTCGTGGCCGTCTCCGACTGGATGCGCGCCGTCCCGGACCAGATCTCCCGCTGGGTCCCCGGCCAGTACCAGTCCCTGGGCGCCGACGGCTTCGGCTTCGCCGACACCCGCGGCGCGGCCCGTCGCTTCTTCCACATCGACGCGCAGTCGATCGTCCTGGGCACGCTCACCGAGCTGGCCAAGCAGGGCAAGATCGACCGCTCGGCGCTGAAGGACGCGATCGACCGCTACCAGCTGCTCGACGTGGCGGCGGCCGACCCGGGCGCCGCGGGCGGCGACGCCTGAGCGCAGGCCGCTAGCTGAAAGGTCCGCCCGGAGCAGGGAACTCCCTGCTCCGGGCGGACCTTTGTGTCTCCGTCCCCGCACGAGAAGCGGGATCCGCCCGGGGCGGGGGCCTGCCGGGCGGATCCGTGGGGGTGTGCGTCAGATGTGGACCGCGGGGCCGCTCTCGTTCACGCCGCGGCGGGTGAGCAGGCCCAGGCCCGCCGCCGCCAGGGCGACGACCGCGGCGACCACGAAGGCCACGCCCATGCCGCTGACGAACGAGGAGTGGACGGCGTCGGCGACGCCCTGCACGACGGTGTCCGGGGTGTTCGGGCCGAGGTCGCTCGCCTTCGGCGCGATGCCGAGCTGCGCGCCCTGCTTGAGCAGTTCGCCCTCCGGGCCGCCGGGCAGCGGCTGGCCGGTCGCGGCCTGCCACTTGCCGGGCAGCGCGCCGGTGACCTTGGAGGCCATCACCGCGCCGAGGACGGCGGTGCCGAGGCTGCCGCCGACCTGCATGGCGGCCTGCTGCAGGCCGCCGGCCACGCCGGACAGCTCCAGCGGGGCGTTGCCGACGATGACGTCGGTGGCACCGACCATGACCGGGCTGAGACCCAGGCCCATCAGCAGGAACCAGAGCGACATCACGCCGGTGCCGGAGTCGACGTCCAGGGTGGACATGCCGAGCATCGCGGCGGTGGTGAGCACCATGCCGCCGACGATCGGGATGCGCGGCCCGACCTTGCCGATCAGGAAGCCGGCCACCGGGGCGCCGACGATCATCATGCCGGTCATCGGCAGCAGGTGGACGCCGGCGTCGACCGGGGCCATCCCGTGCACGTTCTGCAGGTAGAAGGTGACGAAGAAGATGCCGCCGAAGAAGGCGAAGGCCATCAGCACCATCAGCAGGGTGCCGGCCGAGAGCGGCACCGAGCGGAACAGCGAGAGCGGGACCAGCGGCTCCTTCGCGTACTTCTGCCAGACGGCGAAGAACACCAGGGCGAGCAGCGCGCCGCCGAGGAACAGCAGGGTGGCGGGGTCGCCCCAGCCCCAGCCGGGGGCCTTGATGATGCCCCAGACCAGCATGAACATCGCGCCGGAGAGCAGCACGATGCCGGGGACGTCGAAGGACTTGGCGGCGTTCTCGGCCCGGACGTCCTTGAGCACCAGCAGGCCCAGCACCAGGGCGATGACGCCGACCGGGATGTTGATGTAGAACACCGACTCCCAGTTGACGTGCTCGACCAGCAGGCCGCCGACGATCGGGCCGGCCGCGGTGGAGGCGCCGATGACGCCGCCCCAGATGCCGATCGCCATGTTGAGCTTCTCGGCGGGGAACGCCCCGCGCAGCAGGCCGAGCGCGGCGGGCTGGAGCAGCGCGCCGAACAGGCCCTGGAGCACCCGGAAGAGGATCACCTGCTGGATCGAGCCGGCGAAGCCGATCGCGGCGGAGGTGGCGGCGAAGCCGACCGCGCCGACCAGGAAGGTGGTCTTGTGGCCGAACCGGTCGCCGATCTTGCCCGCCGTGATCAGGAAGACCGCGAGGGCCAGCAGGTAGCCGGAGGTGACCCACTGGATGTCGGAGGGGGTCGCGTTCAGGTCCTTGGCGATGGCCGGGTTGGCGATGGCGACGACGGTGCCGTCGAGGGCGACCATCATGACGCCGACGGCGACGGTGAGCAGGGTCAGCCAGGGGTGGCCCCGCAGCCTGCCACCGGCGGACGGAGCCGCTTCCTTGTCGATTACTACGGACTGGCTCATGGTTCGGGACTTCCCCGTTCGTGTGGTGTGGCAGGAACCGCTGGGGGACGGAAGAGCGGCGTCCGGCCCTCACGCCCGTCCCCACGAGCTCCACGACAGACGGACGCCGCCACCGGGGAACATTATGTCAGCTGCTGACATTCGACAAACGGTGACTCCTGTCACTTGATGCCAGAAGCTGATCGCGGCGCTATCGTTGGCCCCATGGCCACCCCCACCACCGCCGCCGACCCGCAGCCCGTCGGCCTGCGCGAACGCAAGAAGCGGCGCACCCGGGACGCCCTGGTCGACGCCGCGCACCGGCTGTTCCTCTGCCACGGCTACGGGCGCACCACGGTCGACGAGATCGCGTCCGAGGTGGAGGTCTCCCAGCGCACCTTCTTCCGGTACTTCGCCAACAAGGAGGAGGTCGCGCTCGCGGTGCTGGCCGAGGCCGAGGAGTCGTTCCTGGAGTGCCTGCGGGCCCGCCCGGCCGCGGAGAACCCGCTGGAGGCGATGCGCGGCGCGGTCCGCGAGGTCTGGCAGAGCGTCGACCGGGGGCGGGGCACCGGCCCGGCCGCGCTGGAGCTGTTCGAGCTGATCGAGTCCACCCCGACGCTGCTCGCCGCCCACCTGCGGCACTCCATCCAGCAGGAGGTCGAGGTCGCCCGGATCCTCGCCGACCGCGAGGGCCTCGACCCGTCCGTCGACCTGCGCCCCCGCCTGCTGGCCGCCGTGTTCGGCACCGTGGTGCGGATCTCGCACCTCTCCTACGCCGCCGCCCCGGACGCCGACAACCACTCGATGGACGGCATGCTGGCCCTGATCGAGCGTCACTTCGACCAGTTGGGACCGGCCCTGGCCGGCTCCTGGCGCTAACCGGCCCCCGGCGCCGACCCGGCCGCGGCCCGAGGCGGCGTCAACTGTCGGTGGCGGCGCCTACCCTGGCGGCCATGGCGACCTTCGAGGAACTGACCGCGCTGGCCCTGGCGCTGCCCGGCACCCACCAGGAGGAGACGTGGGAGCAGGTGACGCTGCGGGTGGGCCGGAAGATCTTCGCGATGGGCCGCCCGGAGACGGGGGAGGCCACCGTGAAGGCCGCGCCGCCGGAGCAGGCCGAACTGGTCGCCGCCGCGCCCGGGGTGTACTCGGTGGCGCCGTACACCGGCCGGTTCGGCTGGGTGCGGGTGCGGCTGGCCGGGGTGGAGGCCGACGAACTGCGCGAACTGCTCACCGACGCCTGGCGTTCGGTCGCCCCGAAACGGGTGGTGCAGGGGTACGAGGGGTAGCGTCCGGGCGAATGTGACGGGGAACACTGTTTGCTCCCTGCCCCGCGGGTCGGTCGCCCTCTACTCTGGCTGACTAGTAGTTGGCAGTCACAGCACCGTCGGGCCCGTCCCGCCGCGATGTACCGGCCCGAGGGAGTGGACGCCATGCACCGCAGGCGGGTCAAGCGAATCCTGATCGGCGTGTTCGCCGGCTGCGCCGCCCTGGTGGACGCGGGCGCCGCCGCCGCACAGGCCGCCGCCTCCAACGAGCAGCTGGCGATCACCACTCCGCCCGCGGGCAGCGCCGCCTGGGTCGCCGACCAGACCTTCGGCCACCCGCTCCCGGACCCGGCCACCGCCGACCCGGCCGCCGTCGCCGCGTTCTTCTCCTCGCTGGCGCCCGCCGAGCTGAACCGCCTGGTGGTCGAGTACCCGCTGGTGGTCGGCAACCTGGACGGCGCCCCGCTGGACGTCCGCTACCGCGCCAACCGGGTGGCCGTCGCCGCCGAGCGGGACCGCGCCCGGCAGCGCGCCGCGGACCCCACCCTGGACTCCACCACCCGCGCGCTGGCCGTCTCCCGCGCCAACGACTCGGAGCGGCTGCTCGGCGCGGACCGGCAGATCCTGGCCTTCGACCCGCGCGGCCGCGGCCTGGTCACCGAGGTCTGGGGCGACCTGGCGAGCGCCCAGCGGGTCGCCGTCCTGGTGCCCGGCTCGGACGCCGACCTCGGCCACTTCGACCAGAGCGGGGACCCGCTGCGCTCCCCCGCCGGCATGGCCCGCGCGCTGTACGCCGAGGAGCACGCCCAGGCGCCCGGCACCCGCACCGCGGTGATCGCCTGGACCGGCTACGTCACCCCGCAGGGCCTCGGCCCGGACGCGGTCACCTCCCGGCTGGCCGAGGCCGCCGCGCCGCGGCTGAACCGGCTGCTGGCCGGCCTCAAGCAGACCACCCACCCGGACGCGCCGCCCGCGCTGCTGTGCCACTCGTACGGCTCGGTGGTGTGCGGCACCGCCGCCCCGTCGCTGCACGACGCGCAGCCCACCGACGTGGTGGCGTTCGGCAGCCCCGGGATGGGCGTCGACTCGGCGGCCGAGCTGGGCAGCGGCGTCCAGGTGTGGGCGGCCCGCAACCCCGGCGACTGGATCGGCAACGTCCCCTACCTGGAGGTCGGCGGCCTGGGCCACGGCGCCGACCCGACCACCCACGCCTTCGGCGCGGTGTCGATCTCCTCGCTGGGCGCCAACGGCCACACCGGCTACCTGGCCGACGGCACCGCGAGCCGGCACAACTTCGCCGCCATCGCGCTCGGCCACTACGGCGAGGTCAGCGGCCCGTCCGAGAGCCAGGGCTGACCGACCGCCGCCCGCCCCGCCGCTGCGGGGCGTCACGGCTCGCAGGGGTCAGAGCTCCCGGGCGTCCGCCGTGGCGCTCATGTCGGCGTAGCGGCCGCCGGTCACCCGGGCGGAGATCGGCTCCAGCTCGGCCAGCTCCTCCTTGTCCAGCACCAGCCGGGTCGCGGCCAGGTTCTCCTCCAGCCGGGCGCGCCGACGGGTGCCGGGGATCGGCACCACCGCGGTCAGGCCGTGCACCTCGGTGCGCTGCTGCAGCCAGGCCAGCGCGACCTGCGCGGCGGTGGCCCCGCGCCGCTCGGCGATCCGCCGGATCGGGGCGACCAGTTCGGCGTTGCCGGCCGCGTTCTCGCCGGTGAACTGCGGCAGCTGGCGGCGGAAGTCGCCCGCGTCCAGCTGCCCGGCGTCGGCGAACGCCCCGGTCAGGAAGCCCCGGCCGAGCGGCGAGTACGGCACCAGCGCCACGCCCAGCTCGGCCGCGGCGGGCACCGCGCTGCGCTCCACGCCCCGGGCGAAGATCGACCACTCGGACTGCAGCGCCGCGATCGGGTGCACCGCGTGCGCCTCCCGCAGCTCGGGGCCGGTCACCTCGGACAGGCCCAGGTGGCGCACCTTGCCGGCCGCGACCAGTTCGGCCATCGCGCCCACCGACTCGGCCAGCGGCACCTGCGGGTCGCGGCGGTGCATGTAGTAGAGGTCGATCACGTCGATCCCGAGGCGGCGCAGCGAGGCGTCCACCGCCTGCCGGATGTACGCCGGGTCGTTGTTGACGCCGCGGAACTTGGCGTCGTCGGCGCGCCGCTCGATGGCGAACTTGGTGGCCAGCACGACCTGCTCGCGGTGCGCCCGGACGAACGGGCCGATCAGTTCCTCGTTGGCGCCCGAGCCGTAGACGTCGGCGGTGTCGAACAGGGTCACGCCCAGTTCCAGCGCCCGCTCCAGGGTGGCCAGCGCCTCGTCGGTGTCGGTCGGGCCGTAGAACTCGCTCATGCCCATGCAGCCCAGTCCCTGCACGCCCACGACCGGGCCGTTGGTGCCGAGCCGGGTGGTCTCGATGCTGCTGCTCATGCGCTCTTCCTGTCCTGTGCGGTGTGGTTCCGGGTCGTCGTCCCGGCGGGGGCCGGACGGTCGGGCTCGGCGTAGTGGTCGATCTTCCGGTCGATCACGGCGAGCGTGGCGTGCAGGTCGGCGAGCCGCTGCCGCACCTCCGCGCGGTGCGCGACCAGCAGGTCCCGCCGCTCGGCCCGCGTCCCGTCCCCGGCCCGCAGCAGCTCGACGTACCGGACCATGTCGGCCACCGGCATGCCGGTCAGCCGCAGCTTGGTCAGGAACGCCAGCCGGGCCAGGTCCGCGTCGCTGTAGCGGCGCTGCCCGGCGTGCGAGCGGTCCACCGGCTCCAGCAGCCCGATCCGCTCGTACCAGCGCAGCGTGTGGGCGCTCAGGCCGCTGGCGGCGGCCACCTCGCCGATGCCGTGACGGGCCGTCAGGTCGGGTGCGGGGTCCGGGTCCGCGAACGCCCGCTCGCACTCCGCCGTCCCCTGCTCGGGCACTGCCATGGTTTCCGGACTCCCGTCTCGACGACAACGACGACGCTACCGAGTTGGAGCGCACTCCAAGCAAGCCTGGCACGCCGACGGCCGTCCCGGGAGCGGCCCCCTGGGTAGAGTGCGCCCATGCAGAGCTTGCGGATGATCGAGGACTGGCCGGTACCCCACGCCGCGGCGGCGGTGGTCCGCGGGAGCGACGGCGCGCTGCTGGGCGCGCACGGCCCGCAGGACCACCTGTTCCCGCTCGCCTCGGTGACCAAGCTGCTCAGTGCATACGCCGCGCTGGTCGCGGTCGAGGAGGGCGTCTTCGAGCTCGACGACCCGGCGGGCCCCGACGGCTCCACCGTCCGCCACCTGCTGGCGCACACCTCCGGCCTGGCCTTCGACGAGCACCGGGTGATGGCCGAGCCCGGCAACCGGCGGCTCTACTCCAACGCCGGCTTCGACGTGCTGGCGGCGACGCTGGAGAGCGCCTCCGGGATCCGGTTCGACCAGTACGCCGCCGAGGCCGTCTTCCAGCCGCTCGGCATGCACGCCACCCTGATCAACACCGCCCACCGCGCCCCCGCCGGGGCGGGCGGCCTCTCCACCCTCGCCGACCTCACCCGCTTCGCCGCCGAACTGCAGTCCCCCAAGCTGCTCGACCCGGCCACCCTGCACGCCGCCACCCGCGAGGTCGCCTTCCCCGGCACCAGCGGCGTCCTGCCCGGCTTCGGCCACCGCCGCCCCAACGACTGGGGCCTCGGCTTCGAGATCCGCGACCACAAGTCCCCGCACTGGACCGGCACCGCCAACTCCCCCGGCACCTTCGGCCACTTCGGCCAGTCCGGCACCTTCCTCTGGGTCGACCCCGCCGCCGACCTCGCCTGCATCGCCCTCACCGACCGCGACTTCGGCCCCTGGGCCGCCGAGGTCTGGCCCCGACTCAGCGACGCGGTCCTGACCGAGAACGCGTAGCGCGGAACCAGGGGCGCGGGGAACCGCGCGAGCGGGTCCGCACCCGTCGCGGGATCGCGAGCGGACGTCGACCCACCGCCCGCCCCGCGACCCTGTCGGCACCACCCGGCCGTCCCGCCGTCCCGCTAGCCGTACTGCACGGGCGTGTGCATCTCCCACAGCAGCAGTTCGACGCCGTCCTCCCCCGCCGTCGGGTCCGCGAACGCGTCGCCCGTGATCCGGACGGAGTCGCCGGCGGCCGCCGAACGGCCGCCGCCCTGCGGGCCGGGGACGGTGCGGTAGCCGACCGAGCCGGCCACCACGTGGACGTAGCGGTAGGGGGCGGCGGGCAGTTCGGGCAGCGGCATCCAGGCCGGGGCCCGCACCAGCCACAGGGCCGCGTCGCTGCGCCGCAGCCGCAGCGCCCGCCCGTCGGGCCGGCCGGAGGCGAGCAGGGTGAGCCCGTCGCCGTCCGGGACGGTGCGCAGGCCGACGCCCGGCGCGGAGCCGTACTCGTCGGGCTGGAGCCACATCTGGACGAAGGTGACCGGTTCGGTGGCCCCGCCGGGGTTGCGTTCGGTGTGGCTGATGCCCGTGCCGGTGGACTGCACCTGCACCGTGCCGCGCCGCAGCACGCTCGCGTGGCCCGCGTCGTCGCGGTGGGCGAGCGCGCCGGAGACGATCCAGGTGACGATCTCGGTCTCGCTGTGCCGGTGCGCCTCGTACCCGGCGCCGGGGGCGATCGTCTCCTCGTTGCAGGCGAGCAGCGCGCCGAAGGAGGTGTTCTTCGGGTCGTAGTGGCCGGAGAAGGAGAAGGCGTGCCGGGTGGTGACGCCTTCGGCGGGTTCCGACAGGTAACGCTCGGCGGTGCGCCTCAGGTCGGCGCGGCCGCGCTCCTTGCGGCCGGGGCCGGACGCCGGTTCGAGGGGTTCGAATGCCTGCCCGTCCTCGGGCGAAGAATCCACGCTCACGGGCACCACGGTAGCCGGTGTGACGGGTGCCACCGGACGACATCGGGCCGGGTGTGCACGAGCACCCGTCGGCGTGAGGCAGGCTAGTGCCGTGCCATCCGCTTCAGCGAAACCCGACAAGCCCTCCGACCGGTCGTCCGGCGAGCGCTCCTCCCCGGAGCGGTCCGCCGAGAAGGTCCAGGAGAAGAAGCCCGCCAAGCGCCCCGCCGCCGGGCGTCCCGCCGGGGTGCCGGGCCGGGGCCGGATGACGGCCGAGGAGCGCCGGCTGGCCGCCGAGCGGGCGGAGCTGCGGGCGGCGACGCTGAAGCGGCTGGAGAAGTCGGCGGGCAAGCTGGCGTCCGCGGCGATCGCCCGGATGGACGACCAGCTGGCCTGGTACCGGCGGATGCCGCCGGAGCACCGCTCGTGGATCGGCCTGGTCGCGCAGGCGGGCATCGCGGCGTTCACCGAGTGGTACCGGCACCCGGAGGCGCCGCAGGCGATCTCCACCGACGTGTTCGGCACCGCGCCGCGGGAGTTGACCCGGGCGATCACGCTGCGGCAGACCGTGGAGCTGATCCGCACCACCATCGAGGTGATGGAGGAGGCCATCGAGGAGGTGGCCGCGCCCGGCGACGAGGCGGGGATGCGCGAGTCGGTGCTGGTCTACGCCCGGGAGATCGCCTTCGCCACCGCCCAGGTGTACGCGCAGGCCGCCGAGGCGCGCGGCGCGTGGGACGCCCGGCTGGAGGCGCTGGTGGTGAACTCGCTGCTGTCCGGGGACGCCGACGAGGGCGTGCTGTCGCGGGCGGCGGCGCTCGGCTGGGGCCAGCCCAGCCAGGTGCGGGTGGTGATGGGCAGCGCCCCGGACGGGGACAGCGAGCTGGTGGTGGAGGCGATCCGGCGCGCCGCCCGGTACGCCAAGCTGCACGTGCTGACCGGGGTGCTGGGCCGCCGCCTGGTGGTGGTGGTCGGCGGCGAGAAGGAGCCGGTGCACGCCGCCCGGGCGCTGATCGGCCAGTTCGCGCCGGGCCCGGTGGTGGTCGGCCCCACGGTCGGCGACCTGCTGTCGGCGACCCGCTCGGCGCACGCCGCCGCGCAGGGTCTGAAGGCGTGCGCGGCCTGGCCGGACGCGCCCCGCCCGGTGCTGGCCGACGACCTGCTGCCGGAACGGGCGCTGGCGGGCGACGAGGTGGCGCGCCGTCAGTTGGTGGAGGAGATCTACACACCCCTGGAGGAGGCCGGTTCGGCGCTCCTGGAGACGCTGAGCGTCTACCTGGAGCAGGCGTCCTCGCTGGAGGGCGCGGCCCGGATGCTCTTCGTCCACCCGAACACCGTGCGCTACCGGCTGCGTCGTGTGACAGACGTCACCGGCTATGCTCCGTCAGACGTACGTTCGGCCTTCACCCTGCGCATCGCCCTTGCTCTGGGGCGTCTCGGTTCCGGCTCTGACCAGGGCTGAACCGACTGTAGGGAACCCACAAGCCGACGTGCTTTTCTTCGTCATCGTCGCCTACCCGCCCCCGGGCGTCCGGCGAGAGAGGGTTGAACCGTGCTCGTTATCGTCGCCCCTGGACAGGGTGCCCAGACTCCCGGCTTCCTCAACCCCTGGCTCGAACTGGACGGCGCCGCCGACCGGCTGCGCCGGTGGTCGGCGACGGCCGGCCTCGACCTGGTGCACGCCGGCACCGAGGCCTCCGAGGAGGAGATCAAGGACACCGCCGTCGCGCAGCCGCTGCTGGTGGCCGCCGGCCTGGTGACCGCCGCGGCGCTGTTCCCGCAGGGCCTGGCCGGGCAGGTCGGCGCGGTGGCCGGCCACAGCGTCGGCGAGATCACCGCCGCGGCGCTGGCCGGGGTGCTCTCCGAGGAGGACGCGCTGGGCTTCGTCCGCGAGCGCAGCCTGGGCATGGCGGAGGCCGCCGCGGCGACCGCGACCGGCATGACCGCGGTGCTCGGCGGCGACCCGGAGACCGTGCTCGCCAAGCTCGCCGAGCACGGCGTGACCCCGGCGAACAACAACGGCGGCGGCCAGCTCGTCGCCGCCGGGACGCTGGAGCAGCTCGCCGCGCTGAAGGCGGACCCGCCGGCCGGGGCGCGGCTGATCCCGCTGAAGGTCGCGGGCGCCTTCCACACCTCGCACATGGCCCCGGGCGTGGCCCGGCTGGAGAAGCTGGCGCCGACCCTCACCGCCGCCGACCCGGCCGTCACCTACCTCTCGAACCGGGACGGCGAGGTGGTCGGCTCCGGCGCCGAGGTGCTCGCCCGCCTGGTCTCGCAGGTCTCCAACCCGGTCCGCTGGGACCTGTGCATGGAGACCCTGCAGCAGCTCGGCGCGACCGCCGTGATCGAGCTGTCCCCCGCCGGAACCCTCACCAACCTGGTCAAGCGCAACGTCAAGGGTGTCGCCACGCTGGCCCTGAAGACCCCTGCCGATCTCGACAAGGCCCGCGCGCTCGTGGCCGAGCACGGCAGCCAGGAGACGACCGCATGAGCGTGACCATCAAGCCGGCCACCGGCGCCCAGTACTCCCGCATCCACGGCGTGGGCGGCTACCGGCCGACCCGGGTGATCCCCAACTCCGAGGTCCTGAACTGGATCGACTCCTCGGACGAGTGGATCCGCACCCGTTCCGGCATCGCCGAGCGCCGCTGGGCGGGCCCGGAGGAGACGGTCGCCGAGATGTCGGTGCAGGCCGCCGGCAAGGCCGTCGCGATGGCCGGCATCCGGCCGGAGCAGATCGGCGGCGTCATCGTCGCCACCGTCTCGCACCTGAAGCAGACCCCGGCGATCGCCACCGAGATCGCCCAGCGGCTCGGCTGCGGCACCGCCCCGGCGTTCGACATCTCGGCCGCCTGCGCGGGCTTCGGCTACGGCCTGAGCCTGGCCAACGGCATGGTGCGCGGCGGCAGCGCCGAGTACGTGCTGGTGATCGGCGTGGAGCGGCTGTCCGACCTGACCGACGTCACCGACCGCTCGACCGCGTTCATCTTCGGCGACGGCGCGGGCGCCGCGATCGTCGGCCCGTCCGAGACCCCCGGCATCGGCAAGGTGATCTGGGGTTCGGACGGCTCGCAGGCCGAGGTGATCTCGCAGACCCAGGCCTGGGACACCGCGTTCGCCAAGCCGGACGCCGTCAACGGGCCCGGCGACGCCGAGCAGGGGGTCAAGTGGCCGGCCCTGCGGATGGAGGGCCAGACGGTCTTCCGCTGGGCGGTGTACGACATGGCGAAGGTCGCCGAGCAGGCCCTGGAGGCCGCCGGGATCACCGCCGACCAGCTGGGCGCGTTCATCCCGCACCAGGCGAACATGCGCATCATCGACGCCATGGTCAAGAAGCTGGACCTGCCCCCGAACGTCCCGGTAGCCCGCGACATCGCGGAGACCGGCAACACCTCCGCCGCCTCCATTCCGCTCGCCATGGAGCGGATGCTGGAGCGCGGCGAGGCCAAGAGCGGCGACCTGGCACTGATCATCGGCTTCGGTGCCGGTCTGGTCTACGCCGCCGCGGTCGTTACTCTCCCCTAGGCGTCTTTCCCCGCCACCCCCCTGGAAACCCGTGCCGGTCCGCCGGACCGGCACGGTCAACACCGAGAAGGAGCAGCCGATATGGCTACCCGCGAAGAGGTTCTCGAAGGTCTCGCCGAGATCGTGAACGAGATCGCCGGCATCCCGGTCGAGGACGTCGCGCTCGACAAGTCCTTCACCGACGACCTGGACGTCGACTCGCTGTCCATGGTCGAGGTCGTCGTCGCCGCCGAGGAGCGCTTCGGCGCGAAGATCCCGGACGACGAGGTCAAGAACCTCAAGACCGTCGGCGACGCGGTGGACTTCATCGTCGCCAACGTCTGACCTTCCGTCAGGCTCCCGGTCGGGGCGCGCCCGACGCGCCCCGACCGGCACCCTCCCCCTCCGGCCCCCCGGTCCTCCCCTCAGATGTGAGAGAAGAAGAACCAGTGACTGCTGAAAACCGCACCGTGGTCGTCACGGGTATCGGCGCCTTCACGCCGCTGGGCGGCGACGCCGCCACTTTCTGGGAGGGCCTGCTGGCCGGCAAGTCCGGGGTCCGCGCCCTCACCGAGGACTGGGCCGCCGAGCTGCCCGTCCGGATCGCCGCCCGGGTCGCGGTCGAGCCCGGCGAGATCCTGCCCCGCCCGCTGGCCCGCAAGCTGGACCGCTCGGCGCAGTTCGCGCTGATCGCCGCCCGCGAGGCCTGGAAGGACGCGGGCTACGAGGCCCCGGCCACCGACGAGGCCAACCCGCTGGCCCCCGAGCGCCTGGGCGCGGTCATCGCCTCCGGCATCGGCGGCGTCACCACCCTGCTCGACCAGTACGACGTGCTCAAGGAGCAGGGCGTCCGCAAGGTCTCCCCGCACACCGTCCCGATGCTGATGCCCAACTCCCCGGCGGCCAACGTCGGCCTGGAGGTCGGCGCCCGCGCGGGCGTGCACACCCCCGTCTCCGCCTGTGCCTCCGGCGCCGAGGCGATCGGCTACGCGATCGAGATGATCCGCACCGGCCGCGCCGACGTGGTGGTGGCCGGCGGCACCGAGGCCGCGGTGCACCCGCTGCCGATCGTCGCCTTCTCCAACATGATGGCGATGTCCAAGAACAACGACGACCCGCAGCACGCCTCCCGCCCGTACGACAAGGGCCGTGACGGCTTCGTGCTCGGCGAGGGCGCGGGCGTGGTCGTGCTGGAGTCCGCCGAGCACGCCGCCGCCCGCGGCGCCCGGGTCTACTGCGAGGCCGTCGGCCAGGGCCTGTCCTCGGACGCCCACCACATCGCCCAGCCCGAGCCGACCGGCGCCGGCGTGGCCCGCGCGATCGACGACCTGTTCGCCCGCAACGAGCTGGACAAGTCCGAGGTCGTGCACGTCAACGCGCACGCCACCTCGACCCCGCAGGGTGACACCGCCGAGATCAAGGCGCTGCGCCGCACCCTGGGTGAGCACCTCGACCACGTGGCGATCTCCGCCACCAAGTCGATGACCGGCCACCTGCTCGGCGGCGCCGGCGGCATCGAGACCGTCGCCACCGTGCTCGCCCTGTACAACCGGATCGCCCCGCCGACCGTCAACGTGGTCGACCTGGACGACGACATCGACGCCGACATCGTCCGCGACGAGGCCCGCAAGCTGCCGGTCGAGGGCCGCATCGCCGCCCTCAACAACTCCTTCGGCTTCGGCGGCCACAACGTGGTGCTGGCCTTCCGCACCGTCTGATCCCAGCGTCTGGTCCGACCGCCGGTCCGACCGCTGATCCGACCGCCCGTGAGGGGGGTGCGGGGGCCGAGGCCCCCGCACCCCCCTCACGCGTTCGCGTCCGTCACACCACCTGGTGCAGCCAGCGCACCGGCGCGCCCTCGCCCGCATACCGGAACGGCTCCAGCTCGTCGTCCCAGGGCTTGCCGAGCAGCCTGGCGATCTCCGTCTCCAGGTCGCCGCCCTCGCTGCGGGCGCGCAGCAGCACGGCGCGGAGCCGGTCCTCGGGGATCAGGATGTCGCCGTGGATGCCGGTGACGGCGTGGAAGACGCCGAGCGCGGGCGTGGAGGAGTACCGCTCGCCCTCCGCCGTGGCACAGGGCTCGCTGGTCACCTCGTAGCGCATCAACTGCCAGCCGCGCAGCGCGGAGGCGAGCTTGGAGGCGGTGCCGGGCTCCCCCTGCCAGGAGAGTTCGGACCGCCAGTGGCCGGGCGCGACCGGCTGCCTGATCCAGTCGAGGTTGACCCGCACGCCGAGCACGCCCGCGACCGCCCACTCGACGTGCGGGCACAGCGCGCGGGGCGCGGAGTGGATGTAGAGCACACCACGTGTCGTCACCGGGACCTCCTGGCTGTGGACGAGGGTCGCCTTCCCCAGCTGCCTCGTTCCGTCACCGGCGGTCCTGACCAGTGGCTACCCCGTGAAGCTCAACTTATTCGACATTAGGTCATCAAATCGATCAAAACGGACAAGCTTTCACCCCATGCTAGTCGGTTCCTCCGACAGGTCTACCCTCACAGCGCCCACCTCCCCCGAACGGCCGCATGCGCGCGCCCCCGCCGGGGATCGCGCTCCGGCGGGGGCGTGCTGACGGTGCGGGTGCTGACGGTGCGGGTGTTGACGGCCCAGCAGCCGACGCGGGGTCAGACCTTGACGACCATCTTCCCGGTGTTGGCGCCGCGCAACAGGCCGATGAAGGCTTCGGCGGCGTTCTCCACGCCCTCGACCACGGTCTCGTCGAAGCGCAGCGAGCCGTCCCGCAGCCAGCCGCCGACCTCGGCGAGGAACTGTCCGCGCAGCGCGGCGTGGTCGCCGACGAGCATGCCCTGCAGGCGCAGCCGCTTGCCGATGGCCAGCGCCAGGTTGCGCGGCCCGGCCGGGGCGGAGGTGTCGTTGTACTGGGCGATGGCGCCGCACAGGGTGACCCGGCCGTGCACGTTGAGCGCGCCGATCGCGGCCTCCAGGTGCTCGCCGCCGACGTTGTCGAAGTACACGTCGATGCCCCCGGGGGCGGCCTTCGCCAGTTGCTCCGCGACCGGGCCCGCCTTGTAGTCGAAGGCGGCGTCGAACCCGTACTCCTCGACCAGGGTGGCGACCTTCGCGGCGGAGCCGGCCGAGCCGACCACCCGCTCCGCGCCCTTGAGCCGGGCGATCTGGCCGACCAGCGAGCCGACCGCACCGGCCGCGCCGGAGACGAACACGGTGTCGCCCTCCCGGAACGAGGCGACCTCCAGCAGCCCGGCGTACGCGGTCAGCCCGGGCATCCCCAGGACGCCCAGGTAGGCGGAGAGCGGGGCGAGTTCCGGGTCCGCCTTCGCGGCGTGCGCGGCGTCCAGCGTGGCGTACTCGCGCCAGCCCAGCCCGTGCAGCACGGCGTCCCCGACCGCGAACCCCTCCGCCTCGGAGGCCACCACGTACCCGACCGCCCCGCCGTCCATCGGCGCCCCGAGCGCGTACGGCGGGACGTAGGACTTCACGTCGTTCATCCGGCCGCGCATGTACGGGTCGACGGAGAGGTAGGCGTTGCGCACCGTGATCTGCCCCGGGCCGGGGCGCCGAACGGAGGCCTCGACCAGCGCGAAGTCGGCCGGGACGGGCCAGCCCTGCGGGCGCGCCGCCAGGTGCCACTCGCGTCCGGTGGCGGGAACGTCCTGCTCTGCTGCCATCACACACTCCTCGGGATGAAATGTTCACCAGCTAAAGCAATCGTGCGAATGAAAAGTTCAGGTTGTCAAATGTTCAGCTAGAATCGGAAGCATGGCGGAGCAGGAGGAGCAGGTCATGGCGGAGGAGCAGACACCGACTGTCGACCCGATCACGCTGGAGGTCGTCGACCTGATGGCGCGCCTGGTCGGACTCTTCCACCGCGAGTACGAGGAGGCCGCGGCCGCCCGCTCGCTCACCGGCGCCCAGGCCAAGGTGCTGGCGCTGCTACGGCGCGGGCCGATGCCGATGCGGCACATCGCCCAGACGCTCTCCTGCGAGCCGTCCAACATCACCGGCATCGTCGACCGGCTGGAGGGGCGCGGCTTCGTCACCCGCGAGTCCGACCCGCAGGACCGCCGGGTCAAGCTGGTGGTCGCCACCGACGCCGGCCGCTCGGCCTCCAACGAACTGCGCGAGTCGCTGAACTTCGCCCGCGAGCCGCTGGCCGCCCTCGACGGCGACGAGCGCGGGCAACTGCGCGACCTGCTGCGGCGGATGCTCGACTCCACCGGCTCGGGTGCCGCCCCCGGCAGCGGCGCAGCCGACGCGAAGACCGGCTGAGCCGCCGTCAGCAGCACGCCGACACCTCTGCGCCAGCCCCCCACTCACCACCACCGGACACCTTCCGCCGCCTTTTTACTGCCTGTTCACCGCCTGCCCGCGGCCCGTCCACTGTGCATCCGCCATCCGTCCGCCGCGCCCGTGATGAGGCCGGGCGGGGCCGTCGGACCGGCCGGCCCGGCGGGGTCGAAAAAACTCCCGAAAAAAATGGTTCGCGTGTAACCATTCCGCGTACCGAACCGTCCAAGTATTGACGAGTGCCGATCCGCAGTGCGGCGGATCAGCCGAGTGCCTTCCCTCGGGCACCAGTTGCCGCTGCGCGCAGAGAGACCGCCGACCGATGACCGACGCCACGCAGAGACCCGCCTCGGCCCGCTCCCGCGGCCGCCGAATAGCCCGTGGCCTGGGGGCCACCGCTGCCGCACTCGTCGTCGCCGCCGCCGGGGCCGGCGCCTGGTACTACCAGCGGCTGGACCACAACATCACGACCTTCGCGCCCGAGGGCATCGCCTCCAGCCGCCCGCCGGTCGCCACGCCCGCGCCCACCGGCGGCGTCCCCGTCAACGTCCTGCTGCTCGGCTCCGACACCCGCGACGACGGCAACAGCTCGCTGGGCGGCGGCGACGAGGGCGTGGGCCACTCCGACACCGCGATCCTGCTGCACGTGTACGCCGACCACAAGCACGCCGTCGGCGTGTCGATACCGCGCGACACCCTGGTCACCATCCCGGCCTGCCTCCTGCAGGACGGCAAGTGGAGCAGCCAGCGGACCAACCAGATGTTCAACTCGGCCTTCACCGTGGGCGAGTTCAAGCAGGGCAACCCGGCCTGCACGCAGAACACCGTGGAGGCGCTGACCGGGCTGCGGATCGACCACACCCTGGTCGTCGACTTCAAGGGCTTCGCGGCCATCACCAGCGCCGTCGGCGGCGTCGACGTCTGCGTCCCCAACGACGTGGACTCCTACGGCATCCACCTCACCAAGGGCCGGCAGACCGTCTCCGGGCAGCAGGCGGTGGACTACGTCCGGGCCCGGCACGGCATCGGCGACAGCTCCGACATCGGCCGGATGCTCCGCCAGCAGGCGTTCATGTCCTCGCTGATCAAGAAGGTGCAGGGCAAGGGCTTCGACCTGACCACCCTGCTGCCGCTCGCCGACGCCGCCACCAAGTCGCTCACCGTCGACCCCGGGCTCGGCTCCCCCTACAAGCTGGCCGAGTTCGCCCAGTCGCTCCAGGACATCCAGCTCTCCGACATCCAGTTCGTCACCCTCCCCTGGCGCTTCCAGGGCGCGCGCGTCGCCGTGGTCGAGCCGGACGCGAGCATCCTGTGGAACCTGCTGCGCCAGGACCGCACCCTGGACGGCCGCGCCACCGACAGCGGCGCCACCCCGGGCGCGGGCACCGGCACCGGCACCGGGCCCAGCCCCGGCGCCTCCCCCTCCGCCACCGCCTCCGCCTCCAGCAGTGCCGACGCCGACGCCGCCCTGCTGAAGGTGCCCGTCACCGTGCACAACGCCGCCAAGTCGGGCGGCCTGGCCGGGCGCACCGCGCTCGCCCTGCGCGGCAACGGCTACACCGACATCACCATCGGCGCCAACACCGCGGCCCGCCGCACCACCCTGATCGAGTACGAGCCCTCCCGGCGGGCCGCCGCCGAACGCCTCGCCCAGCTCTACCCCGGCGCCGAACTCCGCTCCGGCGCCGTCGACGGCGTCGTCCTCACCCTCGGCCAGGACCGCGCCGACGCCGGCGCCCCCGACGTGCCGACCGGCGCCGAAGCCACCGGTACCGGCGCCTCCGCCAGCGCCCTCCCCTCCAGCATCCCGTCCGGGATCGCCGACAACACCCGGCCCGCCGACACCGACCTCTGCAACGACCTCAGCTTCGGCTGACCGTCCGCCGCCCGGTACCCCGGCCGGGCCGGGGGCCGGGCCGGGGGCCGGGCCGGGGGCCGGGCCGGGGGCCGGGCCGGGGGCCGGTGCAGGCGTACGAGTTGCTGCGGGCGGGCCTCACTGCTGCGGGTCGGGCACTCCCGTCACCACCACCGTCACCCGGCACCCGGCGAACTCGCCCGCCCGCAGCAGCCCGTACGCCGCCCACAGCGTCTTCGCCACGTACCGGCGCTCCACCGGCACCCCGTGCGTGGCCTGGAACCACCGGGCGAACCGTTCCAGCTCCGGCGGGACCTTCCCGTAGCCGCCGCCGTGCCAGCCGTGCACCAGCCGCCAGTTGGTGAACTCCCTTCCGTACCCGGCCCGGTGCAGGGCCGTCACCTCACCCTCCAGGTACCCCTCGCCGCGCAGCACCGCCACCCCGAGCGCCCGCGGGCCCGGCGGCAGGCCGGCGGCGATCCCGGCCAGCGTGCCGCCGGTGCCGACCGCGCAGCACACCACGTCCCGGGGGCCGAAGTCCGGCTGCTGGTCGGCGAGTTCACCGGCGATCACCGCGGCGCCGCGCACCGCCGGGCCGTTGGAGCCGCCCTCGGGCAGCACGTAGTAGCCCTCCCGCCGCTCCCGCCCGCCGGTGGCCACCTCCCGGTAGGCGGAGCGCTCGACGAACTCCAGCACCATGCCGTCCCGTTCGGCCCGGGCCAGCGACCAGTTGCGCGGCCGCCCGGCGAGTTCCGCGCCGCGGATCACGCCGACGCTCGCCAGCCCGAGCCCGTGCGCCGCGGCCGCCACCGCCCGCACGTGGGTGGAGTACGCCCCGCCGTAGGTGAGCAGCCCCCGGGCGCCCCCGGCGAGGGCCAGCTCCAGGTTCGGCGCGAGCTTGCGCCACTTGTTGCCGGGCACCGTCGGGTGCGCCAGGTCGTCCCGCTTGAGCCACAGCTCCGCCCCCGCCGCGGCGAACTCCGGGTCGTCGACCCTCGTCAGCGGCGTGGGCAGGGCGGCGGCAGGAAGCATCCGCCCACCCTAGGCCCTCGCCACCGAGCCCGGTCGGCCCCGGCCCCGGCCCCGGTCGGCTCCGGCCCCGGTCAGAGCACCGCCACCCCCAGTGGTCGCTGCCCGGCCTCCAGCCGGTGGGTGGCCCCGCTGTCGAGGTCGACCAGGGTGATGCCGTCCCAGTAGCCGTCCCGGGTAAAGCCGCCGGTGACGTACGCCGTCCGCCCGTCCGCTGACACCGCCACGTTCTCGTGCGGGGCACCGAGCGGGTAGACCCGTTCGCTGCCGTCCGGGTCGCGGACCGTCAGACTGGGGCCCCGGTCGGCGCGGGTGACCGGGCCGGAGCCGACCACCAGCAGCCGCCCGTCCAGCGTGACGGTGGCGCCGTGCTGGTGGGTGTCGGCGGTCATCGGCTCGGTCGACACCTGCCCGGTGACCGGGTCGACCACGGCCAGGCGCTCGCCCTCGAAGGGCAGCAGCAGCTTGCCGTCGCCCGGCCGGACCACCGCGTAGTGCGGTTTCAGCCAGGAGCCGAGCCCGCCCTCGGTGCCGTACGGCGCGACCTGGATCCGCCGGGTGGCCAGGCCGTCCGCCGCGACCACCGTCACGTCGAAGGAGTCGTGACCGGTCGCGTAGACCTCCCGACCGTCGGCCGAGACGTCCACGTCGAAGGGGCGGCGGCCGACCGGGGCCACCCCGGTGACCTCGCCCTTCGCGGTGTCGACGACCTCCAGCACGCCGGACCGGCCGGGCACGTTCACCCCGACGTACAGCCGGGTGCCGTCCGGCGACAGGGCCAGGCCCATGCCGCCGCCCCGGTACTCGCCCGTCCCCGGCGGGCCGGTGTCGGTGCGCAGCGCGACGGTGCGGACCAGCGTGCGCGCCCGGGTGTCGACCTCGGCGACACCCTCCGCGGTGCTCACCCAGGCCCGCCCCTCCGCCCCGACGGCCACCGCGTACGGCGCCGTGCCGACCCGTACCGAGCCGGTCGCCCCGCGCGCCGGATCGACGAAGGTGACGGTGTCCGCCCCGAAGTCGGCCACCAGCAGCGTCCCGGCCGGGGTGGGATCAGGGGCGGGCGCCGGGGCCGCTCCGGCGGCCTGCCCACCGGACGGGGCGGCCGGAGCGGGGACGGCGGACGCGGCGGCGGACGCCGTCGGCCGGGACGGAGCCGGGCGCCAGCGGGCTGCCGCCGCCCGGGTCGGCGCAGCCGGCCAGCAGCACGGCCAGCACCGGTGCGGCGGCCAGCAGCGGGCCGATGCGCCTGCGGCGGGTGCTCACGGAGTGCCTCCGCTCTCCCGGCCCGGGCCCTGCGGCCCGGGCGTGGTCTCGGTCTCTACTTCGGCCTTGGCCTCGGTCTCGGTCTCGGCCTCGCGGAGCAGGTCGGCCAGGGCGTCGAAGCCGCGCCGTTCGGCGTGCCGCAGCGCCGTCACGCCGTCGGCGTCGGCGAGCCGTGGGTCCGCCCCTGCGGCGAGCAGCAGCCGGACGACCTCGGTGTGCGCGCGGCCGCCGTCGCCGAGGATCACGGCCTCCAGCAGGGCCGTCCAGCCCAGCCGGTTGACGTGGTCGACCTCGATGCCGGTCTCCTCCAGCACGGCCCGTACGTAGGCGACGTGGCCGCGCTCGGCGGCGGGTATCAGGCTCACCCCGCCGAACCGGTTGGTCAGCCCGAAGTCCGGTCCGGCGGGCAGCAGGGCGCGCATCATCGGCACGCTGCCGGTGACGCCGGTGACCAGCCAGGGGCTGTCCTCCCGCTCGTCCTTGGCGTTCGGGTCCGCCCCGGCGGCGACCAGGAGTTCGGCGACGGGGACGTGGTCGGCGAGCGCGGCGAGCAGCAGCGCCGTCCGCCCGTGCGGATCGCGCGCCGCCGGGTCGGCGCCCTCCGCCAGGGCGGCCCGGGCGGCGTCGAGGTCTCCGGCGTGCGCGGCGGCGAGCAGGCGTTGGTCGATCGCGGTCATCACGGTCCTCCTCCTGAGGGACGGCAGGTACGGCACGGGGATGCCTCAACAGATGCGGGGGCGGCGGGCGGGGCGGGCGGTTCGGTGTCCTGACTCCATATTTGCCCCGCCCCCCACCGCACCTCGTCGGCGAACCGGCCAGACCCGGCGAGCGTTCCGGTGGACCCCGGCATCATCCGATCGGTGGATGCGCGACCGCCGCCACCCACGTTCTCGCAGCTCAGCGCCCCGCCTCGTCCCACCCCGCCCCGCCTCGTCCCATCCCGCCGCGTCCCGTCCCGGAGCAGAGGACCCGTCGCGAACCGGCCGGCGACTACCTCGCGGCCCGGAAACGCCGGGGGTGCGAGCCCGTCCGACACCCGCGATGGGTGCGGGCCCCACCGGCGGGACGGGCTGCGGTCAGCGCCGCTTCGCACTCCGCGGCGCCACGTCGCAGGGCTGCGCTCCGTCCGCTCGCGGGTGCTCCGCTGCCCGAGCATGCGGTTCAGCCGGGGTTCTTGACCCGCTTTCACCGGGATCGGCAGCCACCGGGCACCGCTCGATTCGGACCTCGGCCAGGGCCCGGCGGACACCGGGCGGGGCGGCTCCCGCAGGGACAGCTCCGGCGGTTGTTCCCAGGCCGTTCCCCCAGGAGGGGGAATTCGGCGGCCGGGACTGCGCCCGGGGGCCGGTCTTCCCCTATGCTCTGCGCGGGGGTTGAGGATTCTCGCTGGTCAGGGGGCCCGATCGGCTGACTCTCCGTCAGCGGCCGAGGTAGGGCGGGTGGGACTCGAACCCACGACCAAGGGATTATGAGTCCCCTGCTCTAACCGGCTGAGCTACCGCCCCCCGACTCGACCCGCCGGGGCCGACGATGCGGTCCTGGCAGCAGCAGACGGCCCCTCAGGGCCGCCCCCGGCAGCATAGCCGGTCGATCACCCGTGGTGCGCGCCGGGGGCGCATCCGGGTACGCACGGCCCGTCGCCCGTCCGCGCCGCCGATACCGCCCAGGTGGCGGGCACGGCGCCCGGCCCGGTGCGGCGCAGCGGCGGTGGCGGACCGCCCGTCGGCGGGTGAGGCTGGACCCCCAGGTCGGCGCGAGCGGGAGCGGGTGTCCGGGATGAAGCGGTCCTTGGGTGCGGGGGCGCTGGCGGTGTCCCTGGCCGTCGCGGCGACCGGCTGCGGCTCCTCCGGCGGCGGGGCCGCCGCGTCCGGCGCCGCCGCCTCGGCACCCTCGCCGGTCCCGGCCACGCTAACCTCCGGCACCGGGCCGCCCGCCGCGCACGGCTGGAGCCGGCAGCGCCTGCTCGCGGCGGTCGACCGGCCCCGGGGCACCACCCGGACCGCCGCGCCGACGCCGCTCGACAGCCGGGTCGGCGCGGTGTTCACGCACGGCCCGGACGGTGACCACTTCTGCACCGCCAGCGTGGTCGACAGCCCCGGCCGGAACCTGATCGTGACGGCGGCGCACTGCCTGGTCCAGCCGCGGATCGGCCGGACCCGCACCGACCTGGTGTTCGCCCCCGGCTACCGGAACGGTGACACCCCGTCGGGCGTCTGGCCGGTCGACGCGGTGACCGTCGACCCGGCCTGGCGCCGCGACGGCGACCCGGACGTGGACGTGGCCTTCGCGACCGTGCGGCCGCAGGACGGGCGGCAGGTGCAGGAGGTGCTGGGCGGCAACCGGCTCGGCACCGACCCGGGCCACGACCTGGAGGTGAAGGTCACCGGGTACCCGAGCACCGCGGACCAGCCGATCACCTGCAGCACCGTCGCCACCGAGCAGAGCCCCACCCAGCTGCGGATCGACTGCCCCGGCTACACCGGCGGCACCAGCGGCAGCCCCTGGGTCACCCGGCTCGACCCCGGGACCCGCACCGGCACCGTGGTCGGCGTGATCGGCGGCTACCAGGAGGGCGGCGACAGCGCCGACACCTCCTACAGCAGCTACTTCGGCGAACGGGTCCGGGCGCTCTACGCGCAGGCCTCCGGCGGCTCGTGACCCCGCGTCAGCGCCCCCGCCGGGCCCCGGGCCGGGCCGCGTCCCGGCTGCTCGCGGGCGGCCCGGGGAGGGCGGTTGCCCGGCCCGCGCGGGCCCTGGTAGATCTTGCTGCGACCGCCGTCCGGCATCCCGGGCGGGCCGCCGAACGGAAGCGAGCGACGGTGCCGCGCACCACCCCCGGGCCGGGCCGCCCGTTCCGGGCCACCGCCGCCGCGGCCGCCGCGCTGGCCCTGCTGCCGGCCCTGTCCGGCTGCAGGCTCCGCCGGGACGGCCGGCGGCGCGCCGGAACGGGCCTCCGCCGTCCCCGCCCCGGCCGGCCCGGCCACCGACCGGATCGGCGCGCTGTTCGTCGACGGCCCCGACGGCGCCCGGGCCTGCACCGCCGGGGTGGTGCACAGCCCCGGCCGGAACCTGCTGGTCACCGCCGCCCACTGCGCGGCGCCCGACGGCGTCCGGCTGGACGGCCTGGTGTTCGCCCCCGGCTACCGGAACGGCCTGACCCCGCACGGCGTCTGGCAGGTCACCGGGGTGACCGTCGCCCCCGGCTGGGAGGACGGGCAGGACGAGGACGACGACGTGGCCTTCCTCGCCGTCGCCCCGCTCGACGGCCGACAGGTCGAGGACGCGGTGGGCGCCGACGCGTTCGCCGCCGACCTCGGCCCGGGGCAGGAGGTCACCGTCACCGGCTACCCGAACGAGGACGACGCCCCGATCACCTGCCGGGCCCGCACCTCGGCGCACGGCGCCACCCAGCAGCGCTTCGACTGCGCCGGGTTCACCAACGGCACCAGCGGCAGCCCGTGGGTCACCGACGCGGGCCGGGTCATCGGGGTGATAGGGGGTTACCAGGAGGGCGGCGACACCGCCGACACCTCGTACAGCGTGGCCTTCGACGCGCACGTCGCCGAGCTGTACCGGCAGGCCACCGGCTGAGGACGCCGGGCCCGGGAGGCATGAAGGGCGCGGGAGGCATGAAGGGCCGGCGGAAACACGAGGGGCCGGGGAAACACGAAGGCCCCCGGGAGAACCGGGGGCCTTCGTTCTGTACCGATCACCGCGACTGCCGGTGAAGCTCCCCCAATTGGACTCGAACCAATAACCTGCCGATTAACAGTCGGCTGCTCTGCCAATTGAGCTATGGGGGACCGCGCTCCTCCAATTGGACTCGAACCAATAACCTGCCGATTAACAGTCGGCTGCTCTGCCAATTGAGCTATGGAGGATCGTACTTCCGCCACGACCGCCCCGGTGTCCGGATCACTCCAGACCTGCGGCGCTCGCTGCGGGACATACATTAGCGCACTCAGGGGGGTGTTCCGCCAATCGCTTTGCCCGGCGCCCTCCCCCACCTCGGGGGCCGGTCCCCGCGGCGGGCCGGTCCGGCGCGCCCCGCGCGCGCCCCGGGGCGCGGACGGGGATGCTGGTGCACGGCGGCTCCGGCTGGCCCGGACCCGCCACCGGCGGGGTGGTTCACGGCCCGGCCGGACGGGTAGACGCGGCACACAATCGCGCGGCGACGAAGGGTGGAACCAGGGCATGTGGAAGGTGTCGTTGTTGGTGGGTCTCGGGATCGGGTACGTCCTCGGCACCCGGGCCGGGCGCGAGCGCTACGAGCAGTTGGCCGGCGCGGCCCGGCACGTGCGGGACAACCCGCGGGTGCAGGACGCGGCGGAGAAGGCCAAGCAGCAGGCCGGCGCGGTGGCCGGGAAGGCCGCCGGGGCGGTCGCCGACAAGGTCGGCGAGAAGCTGCCGAACGCGCTGACCGAGCGCGTCCCGTACTTCGCCAAGCAGCACGGCGAGGACGACGGCTGGGGCACCGTACGCCCCTGAGGCGTGGAGCCCCGTTGAGCTGGGGCGGACGGTCGTCGGACGGGGTGGTTCCGGTACCGACTGGGCAACACTTGCGGCAGTCGGCCCCGCCCCGGCCGTCGACTGCGGCATGATCTCGGCATGGCCATCGTCGCGGGCATCGACAGCTCCACCACTCGCACCCGGATCGTCGCGTGCGACGCCGACACCGGCGCCGTGCTCCGGCAGGGCCGGGCCACGCACCCGCTGCCGGAGGGCGAGGACGCCCGGAGCACCGAGGTCGACCCGCAGAACTGGCTGCACTCGCTGGGCGACGCCGCCGCCGGAGGCCTGCTGGAGGGCGTCCGGGCGATCGGGGTGTCCGCCCAGCAGCACGGCCTGATCGGGCTGGACGCCGGCGGCGTGCTGGTGCGGCCCGCCCTGCTGTGGAACGACCCCCGCTCGGCGGGTTCGGCGGCCGCGCTGCTGGACGCGCTGGGCGGGCCGCAGCCCTGGGTGGAGGCGATCGGCGCGGTGCCGGGCCCCACCTACACCATCGCCAAGCTGCGCTGGCTGGCCGAGTTCGAACCGGTGTCGGCGCAGCGGATCGCCGAGGTGCTGCTGCCGCACGACTGGCTGGTCTCCCAGCTGCTGGGCGGGCCCAAGCGGCGCACCACGGACCGCGGCGACGCCTCCGGCACCGGCTACTGGTCGCCGGTCACCGGCGAGTACCGGCAGGACCTGATCAAGCTGGCGCTCGGCCACGAGCTGGGCGTCCCGAACGTGCTCGGCCCGGCCGAGCCCGCCGGGCACACCCCCGAGGGGCTGCTGATCTCGGCCGGCACCGGGGAGAACATGGCGGCCTCGCTGGGCCTGGGCCTGGGCCTGGGCGACGCGGTGGTGTCGCTGGGCGGCAACGGGACGATCTTCGCGGTGCACGACCGGGCGGTGGTCGACCCGTCCGGCCTGGTCTCCTCGTTCGCGGACGCCACCGGCCGGCACCTGCCGATGGTGGCCACCCTGAACGCCGCGCAGGTGCTGCGCTCCACCGCCGCGATGCTCGGCACCGACCTGGCGGGCCTGTCCGAGCTGGCCCTGCAGTCCTCGCCCGGCGCGTACGGCATGGTGTTCCTGCCCTACCTGGACGGCGAGCGGACGCCGAAGCTGCCGCACGCGGCGGGCACCCTGACCGGGCTGCGGGCGGAGTCGATGGCGCCGCAGCACGTGGCGCGGGCCGCCGTCGAGGGCATGCTGTGCAACCTGGCGGAGGCGCTGGACGTGCTGCGCGGGCACGGGGTGGCGGTGAACCGGGTGTTCCTGCTGGGGACGGCCGGGCGGCTGCCCGCCGTGCGGCAGATCGCGCCGCAGCTGTTCGGGCTGCCCGTGGTGGTGCCCCCGCCGGGCGGCGACCACGCGGCGCGCGGCGCGGCCCGGCAGGCCGCCTGGGCGCTCGCCGGAACGCCCGAGCCCCCGCACTGGGAGCTGCCCGACCTGACGGTGCTCGCCCCCGAGCAGGAGCACGACCTGGCGGTCGGCAGCGCGGTGCGCCAGCAGTTCGCGGCGCTGCGCGAGCAGTACCACCCGGAGACCGCCGCGTCCTGACCGCCCGCGTCCTGACCGCCCGTGCCCTGACCGCCCGCGTCCTGACCGCTCGCGGGTGCGCGTGCGGGGCGAGCGGGCCGGTGCCACCGTGGAGGTTCCACGAGTGGAGGGACGTTCCGCCATGGCGTTGCACAAGGGGAAGAAGGACGGGGAGCGGCGGGTGCCGTTCAGTCCGCTGAACGTACTGACCGACCCGCTGGGCGCGATGCAGCAGGCCCCGCCGCTGCACCAGCTCCCCCGGGTGCCGATCCCGCCGTCCGTCGCGTACCAGCTGATCCGCGACGAACTGATGCTGGACGGCAACGCCAAGCTCAACCTGGCGACCTTCGTGACCACGCAGATGGACGAGTACGCGGACCGGCTGATGTCCGAGTGCCGCGACAAGAACATGATCGACAAGGACGAGTACCCGCAGACCGCCGAGCTGGAGCGGCGCTGCGTGGCGATCCTCGCCGACCTGTGGCACGCGCCCGACCCGGCCGCGGCGGTGGGCTGCTCGACCACCGGCTCCAGCGAGGCGTGCATGCTCGCCGGCATGGCGCTCAAGCGCCGCTGGATGGCCCGCAACGCCGACCGGTACGCGGCCGGGGCGCGGCCCAACCTGGTGATGGGCGTCAACGTGCAGGTCTGCTGGGAGAAGTTCTGCAACTTCTGGGAGGTCGAGGCGCGGCTGGTCCCGATGGAGGGCGACCGCTTCCACCTGGACGCCGAGCAGGCGGTGGCGCACTGCGACGAGAACACCATCGGCGTGGTCGGCATCCTCGGCTCCACCTTCGACGGCTCGTACGAGCCGATCGCCGAGATCTGCGCCGCCCTGGACGGGTTCCAGCAGCGCACCGGCCTGGACGTGCCGGTGCACGTGGACGGGGCGTCCGGCGGCATGGTCGCGCCGTTCCTGGACCCGGACCTGGTGTGGGACTTCCGGCTGCCCCGGGTGGCCTCGATCAACACCAGCGGCCACAAGTACGGCCTGGTGTACCCCGGCGTCGGCTGGGCGCTGTGGCGGGACGGCGAGGCGCTGCCCGAGGAGCTGGTGTTTCGGGTCAACTACCTGGGCGGCGAGATGCCGACCTTCGCGCTGAACTTCTCCCGGCCGGGCTCGGAGGTGGTCGCCCAGTACTACTCCTTCCTGCGGCTCGGGTTCAGCGGGTACCACGCGATCCAGCAGGCCTGCCGGGACGTCGCCGGGTACCTGGCGGCGGAGGTCGAGAAGCTCGGACCGTTCCGGCTGATCACCCGGGGCGACGAGCTGCCGGTGTTCGCGTTCACCACCGTGGACGACTGCCCGTTCGACGTGTTCGACGTCTCCCGGCGGCTGCGCGAACGCGGCTGGCAGGTCCCCGCGTACACCTTCCCGGAGAATCGGACCGACCTGGCGGTGCTGCGGGTGGTGTGCCGCAACGGGTTCACCCGGGACCTGGCAGACCTGCTGCTGGCCGACCTGGAGCGGCTGCTGCCCGAGCTGCGGCAGCAGCCCGCGCCGCTCAGCGAGCTGGGGATGCCCAGGCGCAGCGGGTTCCACCACTGAAGGCCGGACGGGGCTCCGCGGCTCAGTCCAGGTAGCCGCGGAGCTGGTCGGCGAAGGCGTGGTCGCGGAGCTTGCCGAGCGTCTTGGCCTCGATCTGCCGGATCCGCTCCCTGGTCACCCCGAACAGGTGGCCGATCTCCTCCAGGGTGCGCGGGCGGCCGTCGTCGAGGCCGTAGCGGAGCTGGACCACCTGCCGCTCGCGCTCGCCCAGGGTGGCCAGCACCGCCTCCAGGTGCTCGCGCAGCAGCAGGAAGGAGGCGCTCTCGGCCGGTGAGGCGGCGTCGGCGTCCTCGATCAGGTCGCCGAGCGCGACGTCGTCCTCCTCGCCGACCGGGGTGTGCAGCGAGACCGGTTCCTGGGCCAGTTTGAGGACCTCCCGGACCCGCTCCGGCGTCAGCTGCAGCACCTTGCCGACCTCGGCCGGCGTCGGCTCGACGCCGCGCTCCTGCAGCAGCGAGCGCTGCACCCGCAGCACCCGGTTGATCAGCTCCACCACGTGCACCGGGACCCGGATGGTGCGGGCCTGGTCGGCGAGGGCCCGGCTCATCGCCTGGCGTATCCACCAGGTGGCGTAGGTGGAGAACTTGTAGCCGCGCGCGTAGTCGAACTTCTCCACCGCCCGGATCAGGCCCAGGTTGCCCTCCTGCACCAGGTCGAGCAGGGTCAGGCCGCGCCCGACGTAGCGCTTGGCGACCGAGACGACCAGCCGCAGGTTGGCCTCGATCAGGCGGCGCTTGGCGATCCGGCCGAGCACCACCAGCCGGTCCAGGTCGCCGAGCAGGCGCTCGTCGGCGGCCGGGACGCGGGCCATCGCCTCCTCCGCGAACAGTCCGGCCTCGATGGCCCGGGCCAGCTCCACCTCCTCGACGGCGGTCAGCAGCCGGATCCGGCCGATCTCGCGCAGGTACTGGCGCAGCAGGTCGGCGGCCGGGCCGGTGCCCTCGTCCAGCGCGGGCTCCGGCGGCTCCTCGGCGAGCTCCTCGGCGGTGGGCTCGGCCTCGGCGGGCTCGGCCTCCGTGGTGTCGGCCTCGGCGGCGGGCTCTGGGGCGGCGGTGTCGGCCTGCTGGACTCCGGTCTGTTGCGCGTCGGCCGGCCGTGCGTCGGCCTGCCGGGTGGGGGCCGGTTCGGTGCCCGGCCGGGCGGGGGTGCGTTCGATGCCGGACGGGCCGGTCTGGGGCGGGATCGCGGCGTCCCGGACGGGGGCGGTCTGGGGCGGGCGGGCAACGGAAAGCTCCACGGGCATCCCTCCAGGGGCCGCGCGCGGCATGGGGGTTGCCGCGCCACACCCCAGGAGATACCCAGCCCGGCGGGCCCGGGCACCTGCGGGCGGCCGCGAGGTGGCCGGACGGCACCCGGCGGGCCCACCGGTGCCACGAGTTGACGGCGGGTCAGGAACGGTCCGGCAGCGCTGCGGGGGGCGGGTCAGAGCGCGGCCGCGCCGCGGGAGCGGAGCTGCTGCCCGTACTGCTGCAGGGCCCACAGCTCGCTCTGCACGGGGTGCTGCTCCTCCGCGGTGGCGCGGTCGCCGAGCCGGCGCAGGTGGGCGCGGACCTCGTCGATCCGGCGGTCCACGGCCTGCAGGCGCAGCTTGACCAGGAACTCCCCCGCGTAGATCTGGTCGGCCTTGCGGCGGGAGCGGATCGGTTCGACGGTCAGTTCGGTGACCAGGCCGCGCACCTGGTCGTCCGGGCTGGCCTCGCGGACGGCGGCGGTGAAGTCGGGCAGGCTCGCGCCGTACGCGGTGCCGCCGGCCTGGCCGACGGCGCGGCGGACGGCCCGGTACGGCGGGGTGGGGAACTCGTCCTCGCCGTACTGGTCGAAGGCCGGGCTGACCAGGTCGGGGTGCTGGAGGGCGAGCTTGAGCAGTTCGCGCTCCACGAACTGGGCCGGGTCGCGCGGGTTGAGCCGGAAGACCGGCCGCTCGGGACGGGCCGGCGGCTGGGCGGCGTCCGGGCGGCGCAGCGTGCGCTGCTGGCCGTTCTGCTGGTTCTCGCGCTGCCAGCGGGCCAGCTGGGCGATCCGGTTGACCACGAAGCGCTCGTCCAGGATGCCGACCATGCCGGCCAGTTGGACGGCGTACTCGTGCTGGATCGAGCGGTCCTTGATCTTGACGATGATCCCGGCGGCCTCCTCCAGGGCGGCGGCCCGGCCCTCCGCGGTGTCCACCCGGTGGCGGGCGACGGCCGAGCGGAGCGCGAACTCGAACAGCGGGACGGGGTTGTCCACCAGGGTGCGGACCGCCTCGTCGCCCTGGGCCAGGCGCAGTTCGCACGGGTCCATGCCGCCGGGGGTGATGGCGATGGAGGTGCGGGCGGCGAACTTCTGGTCGTCCTCGAAGGCGCGCAGGGCGGCCTTCTGGCCGGCCGCGTCGCCGTCGAAGGTGAAGACCGTCTCGCCGCGGTAGCCCGCGGTGGAGGTGGTGTCCATCAGCAGCCGACGGATGATCTTGATGTGGTCCTCGCCGAAGGCGGTGCCGCAGGTGGCCACCGCCGTGGTGACGCCCGCCAGGTGACAGGCCATCACGTCGGTGTAGCCCTCGACCACCACGGCCCGGCCGGACTTGGCGATCTCCTTGCGGGCCAGGTCGATGCCGTACAGGACGTTCGACTTCTTGTAGATCGGCGTCTCGGGGGTGTTCAGGTACTTCGGACCGTTGTCGTCCTCGCGCAGCCGGCGCGCGCCGAAGCCGACCACGTCGCCCGCGCTGTCCCGGATCGGCCAGACCAGGCGGCCCCGGAAGCGGTCGATCAGGCCGCCGCGCTGGCCCTGCGAGGCCAGGCCGCCGACCGAGATCTCCTTGTCGGTGAAGCCGCGGCCGCGCAGGAAGCGCACCAGGTGCTCCCAGCCGGCCGGGGCGTAGCCCACCCCGAAGTGCTTGGCGGCCGCCTCGTCGAAGCCCCGCTCGGCCAGGAAGCGGCGGCCGATCTCCGCCTCGGGCGTGGCCAGTTGCTCCTGGAACCAGGCGGAGGCCACCTTGTGCGCCTCGACCAGCCTGGTCCGCTCGCCCTGCTGGTGGCGCGGGCTGTAGCCGCCCTCCTCGTAGCGCAGGGTGACGCCCGCCTGGGCGGCCATCCGCTCGACCGCCTCCGCGAACGAGCAGTGCTCGATCTTCATCAGGAAGGTGATCGTGTCGCCGGACTCGCCGCAGCCGAAGCAGTGGAAGACGCCCTTGCCCGGGTGGACGTAGAAGGAGGCCGACTTCTCGTCGTGGAACGGGCAGACGCCCTTCAGCTGCGCGCCGCCACCGGCCGCCAGCTGCACGTAGTCGCCGACCACGGCGTCGATCGGCAGGGCGGCACGCACCGCCTGCACATCCTCGTCCCTGATCCGACCGGCCACCGGGAAAGTCTACGGGAGCGGGTGTGACAGTCCGGGGCCCGCCGGTCCGGAAGCCGGTCGGCGCGGGGGCCGGGCCGGGCGTCGGCCGGTTCGCGCGGGGGCCGGCCCGGGTGTCGGTCGGCCCGGGGCTAGCCGACCAGCTTGGCGTGCAGGGCGAGCGCGGAGGCGTCGGTGAGGGTGGCGATCTGGTCGATCACGCTGCGCAGCGCGGCCCGGCCGTCCTCGGCCTCCTCGTACTGGGCGGCGAACACCGGGTCCAGCAGCTGCGGGGCGTCGTTCATCAGCGCGTCGGCCAGCTCGGCGATCACCACCCGCTGGCGGGAGCGCAGTTGGGCCTGCTCGTCGCGCTGCATCACGTACCGGACGGCGACCGCCTTGAGCACCGCGCACTCCAGCCGGACGCCGCGCGGGACGACCAGCTCGGCCGCGTACCGGGTGAGCGGGCCGGGGCCGTAGCGGGCCCGGGTGGCCTGCTCGGCGGCCAGGCAGAAGCGGCCGATCAGCTGGCTGGTGAGGTCCTTCAGGCCGGCCCGGGCGCGGGCGGTGCCGTCGTAGCCGGACGGCCACCAGTCCTCGGCGCGCAGCCGGTCCAGCGCCTCGTCGAACTCGGCGGGCTCGGCCTCGGCGAAGCGCTCGGCGATCTTGAACAGCTCGGCCCGCTCGGCGGAGGAGCCCAGCGCCGCCGGGTCGATGTGGCCGGCCTGCAGCGCGTCCTCCACGTCGTGGGTGGAGTACGCGACGTCGTCCGACCAGTCCATCACGGTGGCCTCGAAGCACTTTCGGCCGTCGGGCGCGCCGGTGCGCATCCAGCGGAACACCGGCAGGTCGTCCCCGTACACGCCGTACTTGGTGGAGCCGGGGTCGGTGGGGTGCTGCCCGCGCGCCCACGGGTACTTGGTCGCGGCGTCCAGCGCGGCGCGGGTCAGGTTCAGGCCGACGCTGCGGCCGGGCCACGGGGCGAGCCGGACCTCGGGCTCGCCCTGCGGGGCGAAGCGCTTGGGCTCCAGCCTGGTCAGGATGCGCAGCGACTGGGCGTTGCCCTCGAAGCCGCCGCACTCCCGGGCGGCCTGGTCGAGCGCCTCCTCGCCGGTGTGGCCGAACGGCGGGTGGCCGATGTCGTGGGCCAGGCAGGCGGTCTCCACCAGGTCCGGGTCGCAGCCGAGCGCCGCGCCCAGCTCGCGGCCGACCTGCGCGCACTCCAGCGAGTGCGTCAGCCGGGTGCGCGGGAAGTCGCTGCGCATCGGCGCGACCACCTGGGTCGTCCCGGCCAGCCGGCGCAGCGCCGCGGAGTGCAGCACCCGGGCGCGGTCGCGCTGGAAGGAGGTGCGGCCGGGCCGCTTGTCGGGCTCGGGCACCCAGCGCGCCTCGGACTGCGGATCGTACGGAGCGGTGTTCTTCATATGCCAGTCACCGTACGCCGGATGACGGACATTCGACCCTGCGCCGCGCGAACGGGCGCGCGAACGGGAAGTGGCGGGCGGGCGGCTCGTCCGAGAGTTGCAGAGGATTCTTTGCAGAGACCTCTATGCAGAGAGTTCTCTGCAACCTACGCTGGAGCCATGAACGAGCACCGCCCCGAAGAACCGTCGTCCTCCCCCTCCTCCCCGTCGTCCTCCCCCTCCCCGTCGGCCGCCGAGGTGCCCGCGGTGGGCGATGCGCCGCGCCGGCGGCTGGACGCGGGGTCGCTGCGCGGGCTCGCCCACCCGCTGCGGATGCGGCTGCTGGACGAGCTGCGGCTGAACGGGCCCGCCACCTCCGCCCGGCTGTCCGAGCGGACCGGCGAGTCCACCGGGACCATCAGCTGGCACCTGCGGCACCTCGCCGAGCACGGCTTCATCGAGGAGGAGCCGGGCCGCGGCACCAAGCGGGAACGCTGGTGGCGCGCCGTGCGCGGCGCCATCGTGCTGTCCGCCACCGACTTCGACCAGGACCCGGCCGCCCGCGCCGCGCTCTCGGTGTACCAGGCGGAGAACCTGCGCCGGCAGTACCAGCGGGTCGCCGACTCGCTGGGCGCCGACTGGCAGGGCGAGTGGCGCGGGACGGGCACCGTCACCGACTGGAACAACCTGCGGCTGACCCCCGCCCAGCTCCAGGCCCTCGCCGAGGACCTGGCCGCCGTGGTCGCCCGCCACACCCCCGACCCGGACGCCGCCCCCGACCCGGCGGCGCGGCCGGTCATCGTCCAGATCCAGGCGCTGCCCCGAAAGGACCCCGACCGGCCATGACCGCACCCGCCTCCGCGCCCGTCCCCGCCGCCTCCGCGACCGCACCCGGTTCCTCCGCCGCCGGTGCCGCCGCCTCCTCCCCTTCCTCCTCCGCTTCCACCCCGGCCGACCGGGCCGGGGGCGTGTCCGCGCCGGCGTCCGGCGGGCTGCTGCGGCGGCACCGCGACTTCCGGATGCTGTGGGTCGGCGAGACCGCCAACAAGTACGGCTCCGCGGTCACCGGCCTGGCCCTGCCGCTGGTCGCGGTCAGCACCCTGCACGCGAGCACCCTCCAGGTCGGGCTGCTCGGCGCGGCGGGCTGGCTGCCCTGGCTGCTGATCGGCCTGCCGGCCGGGGTGTGGGTGGACCGGCTGCGCTGCCGCCCGATCATGCTCGCCTCGACCGCCGTCTCGCTGCTGCTGTACGCCACCGTCCCGCTGGCCGCGCTCGCCGGGGCGCTGACGCTGTGGCACCTGCTGGCCGTCGCGCTGCTCGCCGGGGCCGCCGGGGTGTTCTTCCAGACCGCGTACACCGCGTACCTGCCGCAGCTGCTCGAACCCGCCGACCAGTCCGAGGGCAACGCCAAGCTGCACGGCAGCGCCTCGGCCGCGGGCATCGCCGGGCTGGGCAGCGGCGGCCTGATCGCGCAGCTGGCCGGGCCGGTCAACGGGCTGCTGGCCAACACCGCGACGTTCCTGCTCTCGCTCTGGTGCACCGCCCGGATCGGCCACCGCGAGCCCGGCCGCGGCGGGCGCCCCCGCCGGGCGCTGCGCCGGGAGATCGGCGAGGGGCTGCGGCTGCTCGCCTCCGACGTCTGGTTCCGCACCTTCGCGCTGTTCGGCGCCGCGTCCAACCTGGTCCTGACCGGCTACCAGTCGCTGCTGGTGGTCTTCCTGATCCGCGAGGTCGGCGTCGGCGAGGGCACCGTCGGCCTGCTGGTCGCGGCCGCCTCCACCGGGGGCATCGTCGGCGCGGCCGTCGCCCGCCGGATCGCCGCCCGGATCGGCACGGCGCGGGCGATGCTGGTGCTGGAGCTCGCCCTGCCCGCGCTGACCGTGCTGATCCCGCTGACCGACCGCGGTGCCGGGCTGGTCTGGTACCTGGTCGGCGGGTTCGGCGCCTCCTGCGGGGTCGTCGCCGGGAACGTCATCAAGGCGACCTTCCAGCAGCGCTACTGCCCGCCGGAGCTGCTCGGCCGGCTCTCCGCCAGCAGCGCGGTGCTCAACTTCGGCTCCATCCCGCTCGGCGCGCTGCTGGCCGGCGTCCTGGGCACCCAGCTGGGCGTGCGGCCCGCGATGTGGCTGATGACCGCCGGCGTGCCGCTGGCCGCGCTGATCCTCTGGTGCTCGCCGATGCGCCGCGTCCGCGACCTGCCCACCGAGCGCCGCGTGCCGGTCCGCGAGACCGGTGCTGGTGCCGGTGCCGGTGCTGGCGCAGCCGGGGCCGGTGTGGCTGGAGCTGGTACGGAGACTGGTGTGGCCGGGGCCGGTACGGCCCGGGGTCAGGAGCCGGGCGGCGGCGCCGGACGGGAACGCCGGTGACGGCTGCGGTCAGCCCGCCAGCCGGACGGTCCGGGTGACGCAGGACTGGTACCGCTCCAGGACCAGTGCGGCCAGCGCCGGGTGGTCGCCCAGCGGGGCGGAGGTCAGTGCACCGTCGGCCGCGGCGGCCAGGCGGGCGAAGTCACCCGGCGCGGTGAAGTAGGAGGCGACGGCGACCCGCGGGTGGCCCTCGGCGGTGAGTTCGGCGACCCGCGCGGCCACGCTCGGACCGCTCGCCGCCACGTACCCCGGGCGGACGGCGACGCCCAGCCGGGCCGACAGCAGCGCGGCCTGCGCCCCGGTGTCCTCGGCGGCGTCCTGGTCCCGGGAGCCGGAGGCCGCGAGGACCACCGGCTCGCCCCGCCAGCCGGCCGCCACCAGGCGGTCGGCCAGTGCCTCGGTGAGCAGCGGGTCCGGGCCGAGCGGCGGGGCGCACTCTCCCGCCAGGTGCGGTGCGGCGGCCAGCGTCCGGGGGATGTCCACCTTGCTGTGGTAGCCGCGGCTGAGCAGCAGCGGCACCAGGACCACCCGGCCGCTCAGTTCGTCCAGCACCTCGGGCAGCAGCGGGTCGTTCAGGCCGAGGTGCCCGAGCCGGATGTCCAGCTCCGGCCTGGCCCGCCGCAGCCGGGCGTGCAGCCGACCGAGTTCGGCGGACGCGGCCGGGTCGTGCGAGCCGTGCGCCACCAGCACCAGGGCCGGGCGGCGGGCCGCGTGCAGCACCCGCAACGGGGCGAGGCGGCCGGGGAGCGAAGTGGTGGTCATACCTCCAGCGTGCCGGACACCTGTTTCGATCCGGTTGCCCATCGGTCACGGGTGGTTTCCCCCGCTCTCACCCGACCGGCCCGCGCGGGTGAGCGGCCGGGCCGGGCTCGCCCGGGACACCGCGCCGGGCGGACGCGGTCCGGGACGGGTGGTCCGGGACGGGGTTCCCGAAGCCGGGGTTCCTGAAGCCGGGGTTCTTGAAGCCGGAGGGCTCAGGGGGCCTGGTCAGGGTTCCGTCCGGGCGCGTGTCCCGGGCTGCCGGGGGACCCTCGGGGAGTGCCCCGGGGCAGCGCCGGACGGCGCAGCGGTGAGCGCTGCCGTGGCGGGCGCGGGCGTGGCCGTCCCCACCGCTTCGGACGGCGCCCCGTACTCCTGGAGGAGCATCAGCGACTCGCGGTGGGCGAGCGGATCACCGGCGTCGGCGGCCCGCCGGTACCACTCCTCGGCCTGCTGCGGCCGGCGGCGCTCGGCGAGCATCCGGGCCCCGGCGAGCAGGGCGTCCCGGTCGCCCTCGGCGGCCGCGCGCCCGTACCAGGTGAGCGCGTCGTCGATCCGGCCCCGGCTCTCCAGCATCTCGGCGGCCTCCCGGACGGCCCGCCCGTCGCCCGCGTCGGCGAGCCGCTGCACCCACGCGATGGCCCGGTCCTCGCACGTCGACCTGGACAGCATCCGGGACGCCTCGCGCAGCCGCTCCGGCTCCGTGCCGTCGTGGCCCCGCAGCAGCCCGGCTTCGAAGGGCCGACCGGCCTGCACCAGCAGTTCCACCGCCTCGTCCAGCGTCACGGGCCCGGTCCGGCCGGTGGGAGCGGCCGCCGGTGCGGGGCCCGCGGTCGGGCGGCCGGCTACCTGCGACGCCCGCGGTTCGAGGCCCGGCGCGAGCGCGGCGGTACCGGGCCGGACGGCAGCGGGGTGGGCGGCATCGAAGTGAGCGGCACTGAGGTGAGCGGCATTGAGGTGAGCGACGGCGGGGTGGGCGACGGCGAGCAGGGCGTGCCGGTCACCCGCCGCGGCCGCGGCCCGGTACCAGCCGACGGACTCCCGGGAGCGGCCCAGTTCGCCCAGCAGTCGGCCGAGTTCGCGCATCGCGTAGGCGTCGCCACGGGCGGCTGCGCGTTCGTACCAGTGGACGGCGCCGGTGCTGTCGCCCTGTCGCTCCAGCAGGTCGGCGGCCTGGAACAGGGCGGTCTCGCTGCCCGCTTCGGCCGCCTTCCGGTACCAGTCCAGCGCCCCGTCCGGGTCCCCGTCCCGTTCGCACCGCTCGGCGCGGTCGCGCAGCGCCTGCGGGTCGCCGATGTGGGCGTACCAGGGCAGGTTGCCGTACTGGCCGTGCCTGGCGAACAGGGCGGCGGCCTCGTGCCAGGCGGTCTCGTCGCCGCAAGTCGCCGCGCGCTCGTACCAGGCGGCGGCCTCGTCGATCCGGCCGGCCGCCTCCAGCGTTCCGGCGGCCTCGGGCACGACGGCCACCGCACCCTGGGCCCAGGCCCGTTCCCACCAGGCGGCCGCCCGGTCGATCCGGCCCGCGGCGGCGCAGATCCTGGCGCAGTCGACGGCCGCTTCGGGGTGCCCGTCGTCCGCCGCCCGGGCGAACCACTCCAGGGCCTCGTCGGCGCGGCCGAGTTCGGCGAGCAGGCGTCCGGCCTGGTGGCGGGCGGCGCGGTGGCCGGCCCGGGCGGCCTCCTCGAAGCGGTGCAGGGCGGGTGCGATCCCGCCGGAGCGGCCGAGGAGTTCGGCGCCCCGGAAGCGGGCGTCGGTGCTCCCGGCCAGTGCGGCCCGGTCGTACCAGTCGACGGCCTGCTCGAACCTGCCGTCGCGTTCCAGCAGTTCGGCCGCCCGCAGCGCGGCCTCGGGCACTCCCCGGTCGGCTGCCGCGGCGTACCAGTCGGCGGCCTCGGCCGTCCGGCCCGCCTCGGCGAGCAGGGCGGCGCCGACCGACAGCGCGGCGAGGTCGCCCGCTTCGGCGGCCGAGGCGCAGAGCCCGACCGCGATCCGGGTGAGCCCGCGGACGGCCGCCGACCGTGCGAGGGCGGACCGGTCGGCGGGGTGGGCGTACCGGGCCAGGGACTCCCACAGCCCGGCCGGGACGGTGCGTCCCTCCCGTTCCGGCCGCAGCCGCCGCACCAGGGCCTCGGCGATCCGCACCTCGGGCCCGCCGGTCGTGCGGGCGGCCCCGACGCCCCGGGATGTCACGGCGCCGCGCGGTGCCCGGGCGGCCGCGGCCTTGGCGGCCGCCGGGTCGCCGGCCGTCAGCAGCGCACCCGTGCCGGGGACCGCCTCGCGCAGGTACTCCAGCCCGTCGGCCACCCAGCCCGGGCGGAGGGCGTTGCGCTCCCGGGAGGTCAGGTAGTGCGGGGCGGACGCCGCCAGCAGCGCCGCCGGCAGGACCGGGCGGTGGCCGAGGCGCACCGCGTCCAGCGCGGCATCGACGACGGCCCTGGCGGCCGGCGGCGCCGTGCGGTAGCGGTTCACCAGCCGTGCCCCGGCCGGCAGCGGACCGCCTCCGGTGCCGCGGCGAGTGCCACCGCCCGTTCCGGTGGCCACCGTCGACCTGACCCAGCGGCCCGTACCGTCCGCGGCCCGGACGACCGCCGTTCCTCGGAGGGCCGTCGGCCGCCGCACGGACGGGCAGGTCACGCCGGGGCCCGGTTCTCCCGACGGACGCCCGGTCTGCTGCCGGGGGATCCGGGCCCGGCTCCGGTCGGCCTCCAGGAGCGCGGACCAGTAGGCGGACCGCCGCACCGGACGGCCCGAGACGCGGGCCAACTCCCCCGCCACCGCGGCGAGTCGGTCCGCCTCGCGGGGCACCGAGCGCCCGGACAGCCAGCCGTGCAGGGTGGACGGGCTGATGCCGCCGATCCTGGCCAGCCGTTTCTGGGTGACCGCCCGACCGTCGGCCCGACGGGCCTCGTCCCAGAGCAGCAGGAGTTCGCGCAGCACCTCGGAGCGGGTCTCCCGGCCCCTCCCCCGCACGTCTGTTGTCATGCCAGCTCCCCGGCCGGACGCGGACCGGATCTTCGAACCCGCTCCCCTGCGTGCAGAGTACGCACTCCCGTACCCCCTCGTACCGACTTCTTGGCGAATCGCATTCCGAATCGGCGTTCCTGCCTCCGGGTGGGCCCGCCACCTGCTATAGGGCCGCCCGGGGGCGGCGCCGGACGGCCGGTCCGCCCGGCAGGGAGGGCTTCGACGAGGGCGGCAACGCGGGCGCCGACGACGGCCCGCCGGGGAGTCGGTCCGGGGCGTCCAACCCGGCCCGGTGGGGAGTCGGCGGAGAGCCGGGCCGGGGAGTCCGGCGGAAGGCGCCCGGTGCCGGCGGTGCCCGGGGGCTCTCACAGCGGCCACCCGGCGCCGCTGAGGCCGAAGTTCCGACCGTGAAACAGGGCGGCACCGGTCGGGAAACACCCTCCGAGCATGCTCGGTACCACGACAGCGACCGGGTCCCGGGCCACCGAAGGCCCGCCCGGTCGAGGCCTCCGGCGGGACCGGAGGTGCGCTGCGCCACCGGACCGACGGTGATCCGTTCGGCGCCCGGCCCGCCCGCCAGCTCCGACCGCCCACCGTCCGGAGCACGACCTCGGAGGGACTTCCCGATGACCACCACCAAGCCCACACTGCTCCTGGTCGGCTACGGCATGGTCGGCCACCGCTTCCTGGAAGCCCTGGCCGACACCGGGGCCGCCGCCCGCTACCGGGTCGTCGTCCTCGCCGAGGAGCCCCGGCACGCCTACGACCGGGTCGGCCTGACCTCCTACTTCTCCGGCCGGAGCGCGGACGACCTGCTGCTCGCCGAAGAGGGCTTCACCGATCGGCACGGGTTCGAGGTGCACCTCTCCTCCCCCGCCGTCTCGCTCGACCCGGCGGCCCGGACCGTCACCACGGCCGCCGGGCACACCCTCTCCTACGACACCCTGGTGCTGGCCACCGGCTCCTACCCCTTCGTCCCCCCGGTGGACGGCCGGGACGCCGAGGGGTGCTTCGTCTACCGCACCATCGAGGACCTGCAGGCGATCGAGGCGTACTCGGCCGGGGCCCGGGTCGGCGCGGTGGTCGGCGGCGGCCTGCTCGGGCTGGAGGCCGCGGGCGCGCTGAAGGGCCTGGGCCTGGAGACCCACGTGGTGGAGTTCGCGCCGCGGCTGATGCCCGTACAGGTCGACGACGCCGGCGGCGCCGCGCTGCGGCGGACCATCGAGTCGATGGGCGTGGTGGTGCACACCGGCATCGGCACCAAGGCGATCACCGTCGCCGACGGGCGCGCGGTCGGCATGTCCTTCACCGACGACTCCGAGCTGGCGACCGACCTGGTGGTGTTCTCCGCCGGTGTCCGCCCCCGCGACCAACTGGCCCGCGAGGCGGGCCTGACGGTCGGCGAGCGCGGCGGCATCGCGATCGACGAGCACTGCCGCACCTCCGACCCGCACGTCTTCGCCATCGGCGAGTGCGCCCTCGCGGTGGACGGCCGGGTGTACGGCCTGGTCGCCCCCGGCTACGAGATGGCCGTCGCGGTGGCCCAGCAGCTGGCCGAGCAGGCCGCGCAGCCGTTCACCGGCGCCGACCTCTCCACCAAGCTCAAGCTGCTCGGCGTCGACGTGGCCAGCTTCGGCGACGCCTTCGGCAGCACGCCCGGCTCGCTGGACGTGGTGTACTCCGACTCCCGCTCCGGCGTCTACAAGAAGCTGGTGGTCACCGGCGAGGGGGCGCTGCTCGGCGGCATCCTGGTCGGCGACGCCTCGGCCTACGCCACCCTCCGCCCGCTGGCGGGCACCGGGCGGCCGCTGCCCGTCCCCGCCGAATCGCTGGTCCTGCCGGCCGGCGCGGACACCGCCGTCTCGCTCGGCAGCTCCGCGCTGCCCGACGACGCGGTGGTCTGCAGCTGCAACAACGTCACCAAGGGCACGATCCGGGCGGCCGTCACCGATCACCGGTGCACCACCGTCCCCGAGGTGAAGAAGTGCACCCGGGCGGGCACCAACTGCGGCTCCTGCGTCAAGCTGCTCGGCACGATCGTCGCGGACGAGCTGGAGGCGAGCGGCGTCGAGGTCGACCGGGGCCTGTGCCCGTGCTTCGCCCACACCCGGGCCGAGCTCTACGAGATCGTCCTGGTCAAGCGGATCTCCACGCACCGCCGGCTGCTCGCCGAGCACGGCCGGGTGCCGGAGGGCTCCGAGGGCTGCGAGGTCTGCAAGCCGACCGTCGCCTCGATCATCGCCTCGCTGGCGCCCGAACTGGAGGCCTCCGGGCACATCCTGGACGGCGAGCAGGGCGGCCTGCAGGACACCAACGACCACTTCCTGGCCAACCTGCAGAAGAACGGCTCCTACTCGGTGGTGCCGCGCATCCCGGGTGGCGAGATCACCCCGGACAAGCTGATCGTGATCGGCGAGGTGGCCAAGGAGTTCGGCCTCTACACCAAGATCACCGGCGGTCAGCGGATCGACCTGTTCGGTGCCAGCGTGGACCAGCTGCCGATGATCTGGAGCCGACTGGTCGCGGCGGGCTTCGAGTCCGGCCACGCGTACGGGAAGTCGCTGCGCACGGTGAAGTCCTGCGTCGGCTCCACCTGGTGCCGCTACGGCGTGCAGGACTCGGTCGCCATGGCGATCCAGCTGGAGCTGCGCTACCGCGGCCTGCGCTCGCCGCACAAGCTCAAGTCCGCGGTCTCCGGCTGCGCCCGCGAGTGCGCCGAGGCCCGCGGCAAGGACTTCGGCGTCATCGCCACCACCAACGGCTGGAACCTGTACGTGGGCGGCAACGGCGGCGCCACGCCCCGGCACGCCGACCTGCTCGCCCAGGACCTGGACGACGAGCAGCTGGTCCGCCTGATCGACCGGTTCCTGATGTTCTACATCCGCACCGCCGACCGGCTGGAGCGCACCTCCACCTGGCTGGAGCGGATCGACGGCGGCCTGGACCACGTCCGCGAGGTGGTGGTCGAGGACTCGCTGGGCATCGCCGACGAGCTGGAGGCGCTGATGGCGCGCCACATCGGCGACTACCAGGACGAGTGGGCGGCCACCCTGGCCGACCCCGACCGGATGCGCCGGTTCGTCTCCTTCGTCAACGCCCCGGGGGTGCCCGACCCGAGCATCCGCTTCGTGCCCGAGCGCGACCAGGTCAAGCCGGACCTGGTGCTGCTGTCCACCTCGGAGCAGCTGCTGGCCGCCCTCGACCCCGACAACGCCCCGTTCCCGGCCGCCCGCATCCTGGAGGAAGCCCGATGACCGCCACCGCCACCGCCACCCGGGTCGAACTGCTCTCCGACGCCGGCTGGTCCCCGGTCTGCGACTGGGACCTGCTGGTCCCCGGCCGCGGCGTCGCCGTCCTGCTGCCGGACGGCCGCCAGGTCGCCGTGTTCCGCGACGGCAACGACCGCCTCTACGCCGCCGACAACCGCGATCCGTTCACCGGCGCGTACGTCCTCTCCCGCGGCCTGCTGGGCTCCACCTCGGACGGCCGGGTCTACGTGGCCTCGCCGCTGCTCAAGCAGCGCTTCGACCTGGCCACCGGGGAGTGCCTGGACGACGAGGGCGTCCGGATCGCCGTCCACGCGGCCCGCTCCGTCTGACCCGGCCCGCTCACCCAGCCCCTGACTCGGTCCTCTGACCCGGGACCCGGGGCGGCCCGCCCGCCCCGCTCCGACCGGCCTCGCCCCCGTCGTCCCGCCGACGGGGGCGAGGTCAGCGCTGTGGCCGGAGCGCGGCCAGGACGGCGGCGGCCATGCCCTGCTGCCCCTGGGCGTTCGGGTGGATCGGTGCCAGCCCCTGGCCGGGGGCGAGCGGCTCCACCCAGCGGGTGCCCACGTCCTCGCACATGTCGTGGCCGGCGGAGGCTGAGTAGGTGTCGACGAACGCCACCCCGGCGGCTTCGGCCCGCTGCCGGAGCATGCCGTTCAAGCCCTGCTCCTGCTCGGAGACGAAATCGACGTCGGCGCCGGCGATCCCCTCGCCCAGTGTTCCGGCGCAGCGGCCCGAGTCCTGCGGCAGCAGGGCCGGGTACCCGATCAGCAGCACCTCGGCCTGCGGGGCGCGGCGCTTGATCTCACCGAGGGCGGCGGCGAGCCGCTCGCCGGTGGCCGCCATCTTCTGCTGGACCTCGCCCCGCCCGGCGCCGGTCGTGTAGTACGCCCGGCAGGGCGCGTCCTCGCCCCGGCCGGTCAGGCTGTGCCGGACGTTCTCGATCGCGCAGCGGCCCAGCACGTCGAGGAAGCCGGCGTCGTTGCCGCCGATCCCGAGCGTCACCAGCCGGGTGGCCGCCCCGAGCGCGTCCAGCTGGGGCGGGTTGGTCCCGTCGTCGGTCCGCTGGGCCGCCGTCAGGTCGCCGGTGCGCGCCCCGCTGCAGCTGACGTCGGTGAACTCCTTGAGGTCGAGCCGCTGGGCCACCAGGGACGGGTAATTGACGCCGGAGCGGCCGCAGCCCAGCGGGGAGCCGTTCTGCGGCGGTATCCGCAGGCCCGAGGTGTAGGAGTCGCCGAGGGCCACGTACGGCCCGGTGACGGCGGCGCGGGTGGCCGAGAGCGTCGGGGAGGGCCGTTCGGGTTCGGGCAGCGGGGAGGCGCCCCCCGCGCCGCACCCCGCGGTGCCGATCAGGACCGCCCCGGTCAGGGCCGCCGCGGCGGCCGGGAACCGGCGGCGCACCTACTCGGCGCCGCGCTCGTGCTCGGCCAGGAACTCCTCGAACCTCCGGCCGAGCTCGTCGGCCGAGGGGAGGTCGCTGGCCTCAGCGAGCAGGCTCTCGCGGTCGACGGCGCCGGAGACGGCGTCGTACTGGCCCTCCATGCCCTGGATCGCCGAGCGCAGCTCGCCGTCGCCCTGGGAGAGCTGGTCCTCGATCTCGGCGTAGACCTCGTTGACCCGGGCGCGCAGTTCGCTGCCGGGCAGGACCAGGCCGGTGGCCGACTGGGTGGCCTCCAGGATCGCCACCGCGGCCGCCGGGTAGGACGAGCGGGCGATGTAGTGGGGGACGTGCGCCGCGAAGCCCAGCACGTCGTGCCCGGCCTCGCCGAGCCGGTACTCGACCAGTGCCTGGGCGCTGCCGGGCACCTGCGCCTGGTCGAACCACTTGGGGTGGCCGGCGGCCAGGTCGACCCGGTTGCCGTGCGGGGTGAGGCCGACCGGACGGGTGTGCGGGACGCCCATCGGGATGCCGTGGAAGGAGAGCGCGAGCCGGATCTCGAACCGCTCCACCAGGTCGCCGACGGCGGCCGCGAACAGCTCCCACTCGGTGTCCGGCTCGGGGCCGGTGAGCACCAGGAAGGGCGCTCCCACCGAGTCGCGCACCAGCTGGAGCAGGATCTCCGGCGGCTCGTAGTCCGTCCAGCTCTCGCGGTCGAAGGTCATCGCGGGGCGGCGGGCCCGGTAGTCGACCAGCCTGTCGTGGTCGAACCTGGCCACCACCTGCGGGGACCCCTGCTCCAGCAGGTGCGCCACGACCTGGCCGCCCGCCTCGCCGGCGTCCATGAAGCCCTCGAAGTGGTACAGCAGCACCAGGCCGGTGCCGGCCTCGGCGGCGGCGCGCGCCGCCGCCAGGGCGGTCACCCCCTGCGGTTCCAGTTCGTACAGCTCCTTGGGATCACGCACGGCGCACCCATCCCCGTTCCGTCTCGTCGTCTCGCAATGCTTTCGAATCTGATCTGTCCAGCGTGCGACGGCTCGTCGGAATTCCCACCCGCGCACGAGTCTTCACGCCGTCTCTCGAATCCTCTCACCTTCGGGCAAAGCACCTGGTCGCGGGCGTGGCAGACGGGTCTGCCGACGGGACGGCGGAGCGTCGCGGCGTGCCGGAAGGACCCGCGCGCCCCCGCTGGCGCGCCGCGAAGTGACGCACCGCCTTCTGGCGGGTATCGTCCTCTCGCTGCCTCGCATCGTCGCGTCGTCGCGCCACGCCGTCTGTCACGTCGTGGGCCACGCCCCGGTCCGTTGCGCTGCCAGCCATCCCATGCGCACCTTGCCTTCACTTGGCCGCCTGCTTCGCTTCGTGATCTCGTTTCTCTCTCGGCCATCTCGCGGACGCACACTGTCCCGTCGCTCATCCCGCCGGATCGGTCCGTCGACCCGTGTCCGTACCGGCACCGCGCTGCCCGCCTCCGGGCTGCCGTCCCGCCGCACGCCCGAGCCTCTGGCGTAGCGCCCCCGGGCGGCCGTTCTCCGGGGCCGGGGCGACATCGACCACTGCCCTCGCGCCGCGAACCCGGCACGCGGGCCCCGACGACCGCCGAAGGACCGAAGGATCCGTGCCCGTACCCGTCACCCTCTACGGCCGCACCGTGCGGCTGGAGCCCCTCGCCGAGCACCACGCCGCGGCCCTGGCCGTGGCAGGCTCCGAGGACCGTACGACCTACGCCTTCACCCCCGTGCCGCACGGCCTGGAGGCCGCCCGGGAGTACATCGCCCGCGCCCTCGCCGATCGGGCGGCGGGCCGGTCGATGCCGTTCGCCACCGTGAGCACGGCCGACAACCGGGTCGTGGGCTCCACCCGGTTCCTGGAACTGGACTACTGGCAGGGCCCGCTGGTCTGGCCGCCCGTGCCGGGCGTGCCGCACGGCGATCCGGTGGAAGCGGTTCCCGACGCCGCGGAGATCGGCAACACCTGGCTGTCCCCGCGGGCCCAGGGCACCGGCATCAACACGGAGGCGAAGCTGCTGATGCTGCGGCACGCCTTCGAGGTGTGGCGGGTGCAGCGAATCTCGCTGCGGGCCGATGCCCGCAACACCCGTTCCCGGATCGCCATCGAGCGGCTGGGCGCCACCTCCGAGGGGGTGCGCCGGGCGCACTCGCGCGGGCTGGACGGGGTGGTCCGGTCCACCGCGTTCTACTCGATCCTGGACGAGGAGTGGCCCGCCGTCCGGGACATCATCGAGCTGCGGATCGCCGCCGCGACCTCGCCCAGCGCGCCGGACCCGGCCCCCCTCAACCAGGAGTGCCTTAGACACGGCAGCTCCCTGGTCTCCGATCCGATGATCGGCGACTCCCTGATGCCGGCCGCCTGAGCCGGTGGTCGTCCCGGTCCGGGGCGGGGGCGCGGCACCGCGCGGTGTCGCGTCCCGCCCCGGCCGGTTCCCGCCGGAGATTTCTCGGCACTCTGTCGAGTTGTCAAGGAGCACGGACAGCACTGGGTCGGGCCCACCTCCGCTCCTGGGTGTGATCCTTTTGACACTCCGCCGGGCGGCCCGCTCTCCGCCCTGTCTCAGCCCGCGTTCCCGCTCCCGTCCGGTCCGGTTCCGGCTGGCCCGGTTCCGGCCGCTGCCCCAGCTGCCTCCGCGGCGGCGGCCATCTGCTGGAGCGCCGCGAGGTGCGCCGCCAGCAGGGTGCGGCCCTGCTGGGTCGCGGAGAGCCAGGTGCGGGGCCGCTTCCCGACGTAGCCCTTGCGGGCCCGCAGGTAGCCGGCCGTCTCCAGGCCCGAGGCCGTCTTGCTGAGCACCGAGTCCGAGACCTGGCAGTAGTCGCGGACGACGGAGAACTCGGCTTCCTGGCACCCGCTGAGGAAGGCCAGGACGGTGAGCCTGGTGGGCTGGTGGAGTATCGGGTCGAGCCCGTTCACTGCTCGCTGCTCATGCTCTGCTCCTTGATTTCCCGGTTGGCCATGGTGATGACGCCCCACACGGCCAGGCCCGCGACCACGCCCGCGGCAGCCATGGCCCATCCCTGCTCGCCGGTGGCCAGCCAGGTGCCGAACCAGGCCAGCACCGACAGCAGGACGGTCAGGCCGAGCGCCCGCAGGACGCCCGGCGGAACCTTGGTCTTCTCCAGTTGCGCGGCGACACCGCTGGAACGCATGGCCACCCGCACTATGGCCGCCAGCACCGCCGCGAGGGCGGCCGCGCACAGCGGTATCAGCCACTGTGCCTGCCGTTGGAAACTCTGGCCGATCGCCGCGCAGTAGACCGCCAGGGTCGCGCCCACTCCGGGGCCGTACCACCAGGGCATCGGTGCGGGCCGCCGGGCGGCAGCCTGCGCGCGCTGGGCGATCGCCAACGCCTGTGCGGGCGTGAGCTCCTCGGACTGCTCGTGCGCGTGCTGCTTGTCGTCAACCATCTGGACCCCCGAGCGGACGTGCCGTCGAATCCGGCCCGCTGCCGGATCAAGTGCTATCACTCTGACACATACTTTCCGGAGGGGAAAGTAATTTTCCGACGGCTTGTCAGCAGGTGCTTCAGCAGCGCGGATCGATCTCCTGGAAGCTCGCGTAGTGGTCCGCCGTCCAGTACTGCTCACCGATGCCCCCGGTGACGATCCGCCTGGTTCCGCGGTCGCCCGACCCGGGCGTGACCACGGTGAACTCGTGGTAGTAGCCGTTGGATTGACGGGGCAGCCGACCCTCCCGGTTCTCGAAGACGATGCCGTCCGAGCGGTACGGATAGGGGCCGCCCCGGGCGATCAGGCCGAGGGTGTCGAGGGCCTGGACGGGCAGCTTGCCACGGCAGACGTCGGCCAGTGCCGGGTCGGTGGGGACCCAGGCGCCTTGGGCGGCGGACGACTTGGCCGGGGCCGACGGCTTGGGTGCGCTCGCGGTTCCGCCGCGGGTGGCGGACGGGGAAGCGGGGGCGGACGCGGCGGGCGGGGACTTCGCGCTGCTCGCGCCGTCCGGGTCGTTCCCGCCGTTCAGCAGGGCGGCGACGCCCGCGGCGATGCCGAGGAGGACCACGGCAACGAGGCTGATCAGGCGGTTGCGGCTGTTCATGGCCCCCAGCCTGCCGCACCCGCTCACCCGAACGGCGCACGGCGCGCGGCGCACGCACCCGGCGGGCGGGAGCGGAGCGGACGACCGGAAGCGAAGCGGGCAGGCTGGGGCGGAGCGGACGGGAGAACGCCGCCGGGGCGGGAACGGACGCCGTTGTCCGTTCCCGCCCCGGCTGCTTCGTACGGCGGCTCTCCTGCGCCGAGCTCCGCCGTACGCCCCTCCCCTTCCGGAGGGGTGCGGTCAGTGAACCGCGCTGCTTCGTGTCAGCGCGAGTCGCTGCCCGCCGTCTCGATGGCGGCGCGGCCTGCCTCCAGGCGCGCCACCGGAATCCGGAAGGGAGAGCAGGATACGTAGTCCAGCCCCACTTCGTGGAAGAAGTGCACCGAGTCGGGGTCACCGCCGTGTTCGCCGCAGACACCGAGCTTGAGGTCCGGGCGGGTGGCCCGGCCGGCCTGGGCGGCGTTCTTGACCAGGGCGCCGACGCCGTCGCGGTCGATGGTCTCGAACGGGCTGACCCCGAAGATGCCCTTCTCCAGGTAGGCGGTGAAGAAGGAGGCCTCGACGTCGTCGCGGGAGAAGCCCCACACCGTCTGGGTCAGGTCGTTGGTGCCGAAGGAGAAGAAGTCGGCGGCCTCGGCGATCTGACCGGCCGTCACGGCGGCCCGCGGCAGCTCGATCATCGTGCCGAGCTTGATGTCCAGGGTGACGCCGGTGGACGCGGCGACCTCGGCGAGCACCCGCTCGCACTCGTCGCGGACCAGTTCCAGCTCCTGGACGGTACCGACCAGCGGGATCATCACCTCGGGGCGCGGGTCGCCGCCGGCCAGCTTGCGCTCGGCCGCGGCCTCGGCGATCGCCCGGACCTGCATCCCGAACAGGCCGGGGATGACCAGGCCGAGGCGGACGCCGCGCAGGCCGAGCATCGGGTTGGCCTCGTGCAGCCGGTGCACGGCCTGGAGCAGGCGCAGGTCGTTCTCGTTCGGGTCCTTGCGGGCCTCGGCGAGGGCGACGCGCACCGACAGCTCGGTGATGTCGGGCAGGAACTCGTGCAGCGGCGGGTCGAGCAGCCGGACCGTCACCGGGAGGCCGTCCATCGACTGGAACAGCTCCAGGAAGTCGCCCTTCTGCAGCGGCAGCAGGCTGGACAGCGCGTTCTCGCGGTCCTTGTCGTTGTCCGCCAGGATCAGGTGCTCGACCTCCTTGCGGCGCTCCTCGCCGAGGAACATGTGCTCGGTGCGGCACAGGCCGATGCCCTGGGCGCCGTACCGGCGGGCGCGGTTCGCGTCCTCGGCGTTGTCGGCGTTGGCGCGCACCGCGAGGCGGCGGCGGACGTCGGCGTGCGACATCAGCCGGTGCACCGCCTGGACCAGCCCGCCCTGGACGTCGGCGCCGGCGTGGATGGTGCCCTCGAAGTACTCGACCACCGGGGACGGCAGCACCGGGACCTCGCCCAGGTACACCTTGCCGTTGGCGCCGTCGATGGAGACCACGTCGCCCTCGTGGACGACCTGGCCGTCGGCGGTGGTGAACTTGCGGTTCTTGGTGTCGACCTCCAGCTCCTCGGCGCCGCAGACACAGGTCTTGCCCATGCCGCGGGCGACCACGGCCGCGTGCGAGGTCTTGCCGCCGCGCGAGGTGAGGATGCCCTCGGCGGCGATCATGCCTTCCAGGTCGTCCGGGTTGGTCTCGCGGCGGACCAGGATGACCTGCTCGCCGGAGCGGGACCACTTCACCGCGGTGTACGAGTCGAAGACCACCCGGCCGACCGCCGCGCCGGGCGAGGCGGCGATGCCGTACGCGACCGGCTTGGTCTCGGAGGTGGGCGCGAAGCGCGGGAACATCAGCTGGGCGAGCTGGCCGCCGGTGACCCGGTGCAGCGCCTCGTCCAGGTCGATCAGGCCCTGGTCGACCAGCTGGACGGCGATCCGGAACGCGGCGGCGGCGGTGCGCTTGCCGACCCGGGTCTGCAGCATCCAGAGCTTGCCGCGCTCGATGGTGAACTCGATGTCGCACAGGTCCCGGTAGTGGTTCTCCAGGGTGTGCATGATGGTCATCAGCTCGTCGTACGACTTCTTGTCGAGCTGCTCCAGGTCGGCCAGCTGGAGGGTGTTGCGGATGCCCGCCACCACGTCCTCGCCCTGGGCGTTCTGCAGGTAGTCGCCGTAGACGCCCTGGGTGCCGGTGGAGGGGTCGCGGGTGAAGGCGACACCGGTGCCCGAGTCCTCGCCGAGGTTGCCGAAGACCATGGTGCAGACGTTGACGGCGGTGCCCAGGTCGTTCGGGATGCGCTCCTGCCGGCGGTACAGCCGGGCCCGGTCGCCGTTCCAGGAGTGGAAGACCGCGTGGATCGCCAGGTCCAACTGCTCGCGCGGGTCCTGCGGGAACTCCCGGCCGGTCTCCCGGAGCACGATCGCCTTGAAGGTGGCGACCAGCGACTCCAGGTCCGCGGCGGTGAGGTCCAGGTCGTTGGCGGTGCCCTTGGCGTGCTTGGCCTCCTCCAACGCCTCCTCGAAGAGCTCGCCGTCGACGCCCAGCACGGTCTTGCCGAACATCTGGACCAGGCGGCGGTACGAGTCCCAGGCGAAGCGCTCATTGCCGGACTGGGCGGCGAGCCCGGTCACCGAGGCGTCGGAGAGGCCGATGTTCAGGACGGTGTCCATCATGCCGGGCATCGAGAACTTGGCGCCCGAACGCACCGAGACCAGCAGCGGGTTGTCCGCCTGGCCGAGCTGCTTGCCCATCTGCTCCTCGAGGGCGGCCAGGTGGCCGGTGATCTCCTCGTTCAGCGAGCCCGGCTCGGTACCGGTCTCCAGGAACACCTTGCAGGCGTCGGTGGTGATGGTGAACCCCGGAGGGACGGGGAGACCCAGGTTGGTCATCTCGGCGAGGTTCGCGCCCTTCCCGCCGAGAAGATCCTTGAGGTCCTTGTTTCCTTCGGTGAAGGAGTAAACAAACTTCTGCTTCGCCGCCACGGGTCGTTCTCCTCGCACACGGTTGCCCTGACGCCGGAGAACATACCCATTTCGAAGGCCTTCTAGGGGAGCGAATAGCTCGTACGAGCTGCTGAGCGGGCGATTGGCCAGCAGATCTAATGCCCGGGCGGGCGTTCGCCTGCGTTGCTGAAATCGTCCGGGTGACGCTTGCGATGCTTCAAGAAGTGAACACATCGCCACATGCAGCTCACGCGAACCGGACACACCGTGACGGCATTCGCTCCACCACGTTTCCCCGGCTTGATTTCCTGCAGTCAGCTGCGGCGATCCGCCGGCAGGGCCGTTCGGGAAGCGATCCGGACTTGTACACCTTGGCGAAGTCCGCTGACTGGCTGTCACTCGCCACGATATGTGGCCAGCGTCACGAGCGCATCTCAGCTGTCGAGCCGACCCGGACTACGTCGAGTGTCGCTTTCCGTTGATGATCCAGTCGCTCTGCGTTGCTCGAATTAGCCTCGAAGGAGCCTCACTGTCCATCTTGGACAATCAGGCTGGGACGCCACGGCCAGGCTCGGGCCCAGGCAGAACCTGCCGTGGCGTACAGATCATCCACCAGAGGTGTCCGATTCGGCGTCTTCGGCGAGTCGGGCGCACTCGTACGGATCGTCCAACCAGCCTTCCGGCAGGACCACCCGGTTGTTGCCGCTGGTCCGGCCGCGCGGACCGTCCGCACCGATCGGCCAGCTCTGCTCCTGGTCGACCAGGGCCAGCGTCTCGGCCAGTTCGGTCAGCGAGCTGGAACCGGCGAGCTTCACCCGCAGTTCGGAGCCGACCGAGAAGCCCTTGGTGTACCAGGCGACGTGCTTGCGGAAGTCGATGACGCCGCGGGCCTCGTCACCGAGCCACTCCCCCAGCAGCTGGGCGTGCCGCACCATGGCGCGGGCCACGTAGCCGAAGGTGGGGCGGGCGTAGTCGACGTCCCCCTCGAAGATCGACACCAGGTCCTTGAACAGCCAGGGCCGGCCCAGGCAGCCCCGGCCGACGACCACGCCGTCGCAACCCGTCTCGCGCATCATCCGCACCGCGTCGTCGGCGGACCAGATGTCACCGTTGCCGAGCACCGGGATGCCGGCCGGGACGGACTCGCGGAGCCGGGCGATGGCCGACCAGTCCGCGGTACCGCCGTAGTGCTGGGCTGCGGTACGGCCGTGCAGGGCGATGGCGGAGACGCCCTCCTCCGCACCGATCCGGCCGGCGTCGAGGTAGGTGAGGTGGTCGTCGTCGATGCCCTTGCGCATCTTCATGGTGACGGGCAGGTCGCCGGCGTTGGCGACCGCCTGGCGCAGGATGTCGCGCAGCAGGTTGCGCTTGTACGGCAGCGCGGAGCCGCCGCCCTTGCGAGTCACCTTGGGGACGGGGCAGCCGAAGTTGAGGTCGATGTGGTCGGCGAGGCCCTCCGCGGAGATCATCCGCGCCGCCTTGCCGACCGTCTCCGGGTCCACCCCGTACAGCTGGATCGAGCGCGGCTTCTCGCTCGGGTCGAACTTGATCAGCTGCATGGTCTTGGCGTTGCGCTCGACCAGCGCGCGGGTGGTGATCATCTCGGAGACGTACAGACCCCGGCCGCCGCTCTGCTCCCGGCACAGGGTGCGGAAGGGGGCATTGGTGATGCCGGCCATCGGCGCCAGCACCACCGGCGGCCAGACCTGCATCGGCCCGATGTTCAACGGGGCGAACTCCGGTGCGCCGGGTGCTGCCGGGGTGGCCTGGACGGTGTCGGGCGTGGTGGTCATGCGCGGCGGATCCTCATACGGGTAGGGCCCCAACGGCGGGCTTCCGGACTCTCCATTCTCTCCCACCCGCCGGGCGGGCCCGTCCGGGACCGGGGCGGGGCGGCTGACGGGGCGGTGCGGGGCGGGCTGACCTGGCGGAACTGGGTGGTTGGACCGGGGGGTGGGGCCGGGCGGTCAGGGCTGGGCTGGTGCGGCGTGGTGGGGATGGGTGCGGTGAGGGACGAGTGCGACGAGCGGCCCCCCTTGTCGGGCGGGCCCGGGCGGGTCAGGGTCTCCCGGTCCGGCCGATGGTGACGGTGCCGGAGGAGGAGGTGATGTCGAGCAGTCTCGGCGCGCCGCTGTCCTGGAGGGACTGGTCTATCGTCTGGCTGCCGCCGTCGCTGCTGAGGTCGATCCGGTACCGGCTGTGGTCGTCGGGCAGTTGCAGGACGAGGTTTCCGGAGGCGAGGCGGGTGGTGACCTCGTCCGGCGGACGGTCGTACTGCAGGGTGACCGACCCGGAGGAGGCGGACAGTTGGGCCCTCGACGAGCTCAGCTCCGTGCCGATGATCTGTCCGGACCCGCTCCTCGCCCAGATCGACCCGCTGACCTTGATCAATTCGATCTGGCCGCTGCCGGTCTCCGCCGAGACGTTGCCGGACACACCCGCGATCTCCGTCCGCCCGGAGCCGTTGCGGGCGTGGACGCTGGTCGACGGCGGCACCTGTATCTCCAGGGCCACCGGGCAACCGTGCAGGATCCGGGCCTCCGGGCAGTCGACGGAGACCGTCATCGTCCCCTCGCCGATCCTGGCGGTGACCGTGGGCTTCCGCAGGGCCCAGCCGATCCGCTCGGACACCACCACCCGGTCGGTGCCGCCGGAACGCACGGTGACCTGGGCGGGGCCGGAGTCGATGTCGAGCTGCCCGACCGTCTCGAAGTACGTCCGCTCCCGGACCGCCTCCTGCCGGACGAGCAGCGCCCCCGTGGCAGCGGCGCCCGCCAGGACGACGCAGGCCAGGGCCAGCACGCCGACGATCCGCCAGACCCGGCGCTCGCCCGGGCCGGGCGCGGCCGTCGGGCCGACCGGCCCCGGGACCGGCAGCCAGCGGGCGAGCCTGCCCGGTCCGGGAACCGCCCGGGGCTCGGCGGGAACCACCCGGGGCTCGGGCGGGGCGGGCCTCGTCACTGGCTGACCTCCAGGAAGCGCAGCACCGCGAGCACCCGCCGATGGGTGTCCTCGGCGGGCGGCAGGTCGAGTTTGGTGAGGATGGAGTTGATGTGCTTGGAGACGGCGCTGTCGCTGACCACCAGGGAATCGGCGATCGCGGTGTTCGAACGCCCCTCGGCCATCAGCGCCAGCACGTCCCGCTCGCGGGGCGTCAGCCGGTGCAGCGGATCGCTGTCGCGGCGCAGCAGCAGTTGGGCGACGACTTCGGGGTCGAGGGCGGTACCGCCCTGGGCGACCCGGTGCAGCGCCTCCACGAACTCATCCACGTTGGCGACCCGCTGCTTGAGCAGGTAGCCGACACCGCTGGTGTTCCTGGCCAGCAAGTCCGCCGCGTAGCGCTCCTCGACGAACTGGGAGAGCAGGACGACCGCGGTATCGGGCCACTGCCGGCGGATCATCAGTGCGGCCCGGACCCCTTCGTCGGAGAAGCCCGGGGGCATCCGGACGTCCGCGACGACGATCTTCGGGCGGTGCTCCTCGACGGCGGCGAGCAGCGCTTCGGCGTCCCCCACCGCGGCGGCGACCTCATAGCCCTCGCTCTCCAGCACCTTGACGATGCCGATCCTCAGCAGGACCGAGTCCTCGGCGATCACAGCTCGCATGGCAGCTCCATGGTGATGGTGGTCGGGCCCCCGCGGGGGCTGGTGATGGCGAACGACCCGTCGACCGAGGCGGCGCGCTTGCGCAGGCCGTCCAGACCGGTGCCCCGGCCGGCCTCCGCCCCGCCGATGCCGTCGTCGGTGATGGTGATGCGCAGCCGGTCGGCCGACCGGCGCAGGGCGAGGTCCACCCGGGAGGCCCGGGAGTGCTTGGCGGCGTTGGCCAGCGCTTCGGAGACCGTGAAATAGGCGACCGCCTCCACGGTGGGGGCTATCCGGCCCGGCAGGTCGACCGTGAGGTGCACCGGGACGGGGCTGCGGGCGGCGATGCCGGAGAGCGCCGCGTCGAGCCCCCGGTCCTCCAGCACCGCGGGGTGCAGGCCGCGGACCAGGTCGCGGAGCTCCTTGACGGCGGCCTGGGCCTCCTCGTGCGCGGCGGCGATGACCTCCAGGGCCTCGGGCGGGAGGTGTTTGAGGGTGCGCCGGGCGAGGCCCAGGTTCATCGCGAGCGAGACCAGCCGCTGCTGCGCGCCGTCGTGCAAGTCCCGCTCGATGCGGCGCCGTTCGGCGTCCGCGGCGTCCACCACGTCGACCCGGCTGCGGGCCAGGTGCTCGACGCGGCGCTCCAGCACCTCCGCCCGGTTCGGGCCGAGCAGCGCCCGGACCGTCCACAGGTCGACCGCGGCGAACAGGGCGGCGAGCCAGGGCACGGCCGCCAGCAGGAGCAGGCCGCCGAACGTGGCGAAGGCACCTTCGACGGCCCAACCCGGCCCGGTGCGCAGGGGGTTGCCGGGCGGCAGCAGCCACACCCAGCCGAAGAAACCGAGCAGGACGAGCGACGCCCCCGAGAGGGCGAGCACCAGGCCGGCGCACAGGGCCTGCAGCGGGGCGACCACCAGGTGGTGGAGGGCCTGGCGCCACGTCAGCCCCGCACGGAGCCGGACCAGCCACCCCGCGCCCGGCGGGACCCGGCCCGGGATCTCCACTCCATGCAGGGCGCGGACCCGGCTGCGCTGGGCGGTGGTCAGCAGGTCGAAGAGGACCACGGCCAGGAACGACCACAGCAGCAGGGCGCCGCCCGAGGAGCTGAGGACGATCGCGCAGGGCAGGCCGAACGGGAGGCCAGCGGCCAGGAACAGCGAGTCCCGTCGAGCAATCGCGGACCAAGGCGTGCGCGCGACCAGGGCGGCGCGGACCGCGGCACCCTGTACCGCCCGGCTCGGAGGCGTATCGATCTTCGACTGGAACATGCGGATCAGCGTAGAGGCCGTCCGATCACGGCCTCCATGGCGTGAGCCTCCGTCTTTTTGGTGTACCTGGCTACACCAAGAAGACGGAGCCGTGCGCTACCGACAAGATCACTGCCCCGAAGGATTCTTGACGGCATGACGAACACGAACCTGATCCGCTGTGGCCGCGTCCCCTTCTCCGCCGTCCGGGCGGCGACCGCCGACCTCCTCGGCACCTCATCCGAACTCGCCTCCTCTGCCGCCGAGTTGGGGATGATCGCCGAGGTCGGCCCGTGGGCGGTGCGGCTGCGCGAGGGCCGCCGCACCGCGATGGAGGTCTACGAGTACGGCGAGTTGCTCGACGTCGTGGTCGAGTCCTCACTGGGTGGCTCCGGGCTGCGCGGGGCCCGACGCGGCCCGGCCGGAAGACCGGGGGGAGGGCCGGTCTCGTGCGCGTGGGGCCGGCTGCCACCCTGCGGGGCGCCCCCGTCGGTGCACTTCCTCGCCGGTGGTCTGCGGCGGCGGCCCACGGGTGCGGACACCGTGCGGACGGCGGGCCGGTTCTGGTTCGGCTCGGTGGCCGGAGAGTTCCGCTGGGCGCGGCTGCCTGCGGCCGTCGGCTGCGCTTGCGCGGGCCGCCCGATACAGGGGAGGGCAGCGTGATCGGGTTGGTTCCCGTACCCGCCGCGGGCGGTGCCGGTGGTGTCCTAGGGGCCGGGCGTCCCGCGGTTCCGGGCCGGTGGGCCGGGTGGTTGCGGGCCGAGGTGCTGTTCCTGGGCTGCGCGCTGGTCCTGCTGCCCTGGGCGGCACTGCTCGCCGCGCTGCCCGGCGGCCGCCCCTGGGCGGTGCTCGATCTGGCCGAGGCGGCGGCCCTGTCCGCGGCCTCCGTGCGGCTGCGACGGAGCCGGAGCCCGTTCGGGCCCGCCGTTCTGGCCGGCGTCCTGCTGGTCACGGACGCCGGGTGCGACCTGGCGGCGGCCTCCAGCGGGTCGGAGCTGCTGGTCGCCCTGTTGATGGCGGTGGGCGCGGAGCTGCCGTTGGCCGCCGTGTGCGGGGTGACGGCGTTCCGGCCGGGTGCCGGTCCGGTACCCCGGGTCGCCGGGCGTCTCCGGCTCCGGCGATTCCGGCTTCGGAAGATCCGGAGGCGGGCCGCCGTCCCGACTCCGGTGGGCGACCGGCCCACCGGGTTCCTCAAGGAAGGAGTGTCAGTGCAGAACGTCCACCTGACGACACAGGTCGCTACGGGGATCGCGTCCGGCTCTCCGGCGAACCGGCTGTACACCGGGATGTCGAGCCGGTTGCGGGTCGCTGCGGATGGGGGCCGACCGAACCGCTCGGCCGCTGCTGGGGCTCCCCGGCCCGGCACCGTGCCCGTGCCCGTGCCCGTCGCACCCGCCACATCGGTCATGTCCGCCACGCCCGCCACGCCCGCGCGGACGAGCGGGTGCGACCGTCCGGCTCGATCGCCCGGCGGGTCCAGGGCTGCCGGGCCCCGGTGCCGGGCCGAGACCTGGGCGTCCCCGCCCCGACCCGGCCGGGCCAGCCGAGCAGCGTCCGACACGGTGAGAACGACCGTCTCCGCTCGGCGCGATCCCGGAGTGCGGCGGCGACCCGGTCTGGAGCGACAGTCCCGCTTCGGGGAAGTGCGCTCCCGGCAGTCCCGCAGAAGCACAGCCGGTCCACGCCGCCGCTCCGCGCTGGGGAACTGAGCGCCTGAGGAGGAAACCCGCCTCGGAAGGTTCGCTTCCCCACCCCTGCCCAAGGAACCTGAACCACCTGCCTCGCTCGGGGCCGAAAGGAGCCGCCCGACCTGCCGGTGATCCGACGGATGCCGCCGCCACCGATCCGCTCTCGTTCTTCCTCCTGTAGACCCTCGGTCCTTGACTCCTCCATAGTGCGATGCGCCCTGCCGACCAACGACCGCTATCCGGCGATCGACCCCCCGTTGCCGGGGTCGCGCTCACCGGTGCGGGCATGGTCGGCGGGCACTACTACGGTTTGCCAGGTGCGGACGGGGCGGGAAGCGGGCCCGGCGACGGGGCGGGGCGGGGCGGCGTCCCGCGCGGAAGAACGCGGCGGCAGGGGCCGCGCGAAAATGGGAAGCCGCTGTCCGGAGCCGGTGCGAGGATGGCGGCATGACGACGCCCCCGCCCCTCCTCCCGCACGAGACGCGTACCCACGAGCAGTTGACGGCCGCGATCACGTCGTCCGGGGTGCGTCCGAAGTACCTGTGTTTCTGGGGGCACCGACCGCAGCAGGACGGACAGGTCGGTCCCGGTTCGCTCAGCCAGTGGTGGCCCTCCCCGTTCACCGTCGACGGGGTCCGGTACCACACCGCCGAACACTGGATGATGGCCGGGAAGGCCAGGCTGTTCGGGGACGAGGAGGCCGTCCCGAAGATCCTCGGGGCGCGGACGCCCGCGGAGGCGAAGAAGTTGGGCCGCCTGATCCAGGGGTTCGACGAGGACCGGTGGGTGGCGCACCGTTTCGAACTGGTGGTGACCGGCAGCACCGCGAAGTTCGGACAGGACGAACGGCTCCGCACGTACCTGCTCCGTACCGGTACCCGCGTCCTGGTGGAAGCCAGCCCGCTCGACCGGATCTGGGGCATCGGACTCGCGGCCGACGACGAGCGGGCCGTCTCCCCGGAGCAGTGGCGGGGCCTGAACCTGCTCGGTTTCGCCCTGATGGAGGCGCGGGCCCGGCTGGCGGGCTGACCTCCCACGCTGAACCACCCCTCCCTGTAAGCCGATTGGCCTCAACTCGCGCAAGTGGGGTGAGTAGGGCGGGATTTGGCCGCAATCCACGCATTGCACCGGTCTCCGGCACCACAACGGCCGTTCCCATCCACATCCCGAAAAGGTTAAGACTTGCTCCCGTAACGTTCCCGCCGTACGGCAGCGCCAGGATGGCCACCAGTTGTTGTGTTCGGAGGCCGGTCGGGTGGCCTCCTCGGAGAGGTCGGGGCGGGACGCGATGACCGTACGCAATACGAGGCCGGATGCGGCCGATGTCCAAATGCTCAGAGCGGAGTTGGACGAACTCCTGAGAGCGCGGCAGTTCGCCGCGCAGCGCGAGCGCCGGCTCGCCGAAGCCGTCCGGGGCGGCCACGAACCCGACCACGCGCCCGCGTACGGTCGCCCGCCCCGGCAACCGGATCCCGAACTGGTACGACAGCTCGCCCAGGCGCAGAACCTCCGCGAAGGACTCGGCGCGCGCTGCCTGGAACTGAGCGACCGCCTCCTCGCCGCCGAGGACCGGCAGTTGGCGGTACGACTGGCCGAGGCACCCGCTGCCCACGCCTCCGCCCACGCTCCCGGCCCGAACGATGCCTTCGGAGGCCAGCTCGGGGGCCCCCGATCCCACCGCCCGACCGGGCTGGCCGAGCCAACCGGGCCGACTGCCGCCCCGGTGCTCCCGCAGCGCTCGTTCCCGACCGGGGCCCGCTTCGGTGGCGGGCACCGCCCTGATCCCGCCCATGACTTCAACTCCACAGCTGGCGGCTCCACCGGCACGACCGACACGACCAGCACCATCGGCGCCTCCGCTTCGACCGCGCCCCCGGCCGCGGACGCCCCGCCGCTGCGCGGTGCCCGGTTCAGGACCAGCCGCCCCCTCCGCTCCAGCAGGAGGAACGACGACCGCGGGGCCTCCCCGTCCGCACCGCCCCACACCGACACCGGCCCCGCCGGACGCGACACGGCCGCCCGGGGCAACGGCCCGAGCGCCGGAAACGACGAACACCTCGGCACCTCGTGGGCCAGAACACACTCTCCCGGAGACGGGCTTGGCGGCACCAAGGCGCCCGGCACCGACTCCTGGCGCTCCGACCGGCCGCGCACCGGTCGCGACAACAGCACGCACGACGGCAGGGGGAACGGCAGCGCGAACAACAGCAGCCCCGACGCCGGGTTCCAGGGCGCCGGGGCCGGCGCGGGGACGGCCCCGGAGGCGGGCGGGGCGCGGCTCCGAACCGGTGCCGAGCTGATCGCCCTCGTCCAGCGGATCACCGACCTGCACCGGCAGGGCGCGGTGCACGAGTCCGCGGCCATCGTGGGGCAGGTGGCGCTGATGATCGCGCCGGCCGACCTGGTCGGGCTGGCGGCCCTGCTGCACGGCGAGGGACCGGCCGGTTCCTCCACCTACCTGGCCAGGTCCGTGGCCCTCGGCGCTCCGGAGCACGCGGCGGCCACACTGGCGGAACTGCGCCGCGAGGGGCTGGTGGAGGAGGCGGCCGACCTGTTCCACGCCCTGTGGACGGTGAACGCGCAGGCGCTTCCCGCTCTGCTCGCCGCACTGGAGCAGTCGGGGCAGTCCGCCGACGGGCAGACCCTGCTGTGGGAACGGGCCTCCGCTCCTGCCGGTGAACTTTCCGAGCTGGCCCGGTGCCTGCGGGCCTCGGGACGTTCCGGCGACGTCCACCACCTGCTGCGCCAGGCCGCGGGCCGACCGGTCGGAGAGGTCGCCACGATCGCCGCGGCGCTGGACGAGGAGTCTGCCGCCGAATTGGTCCGGGAGCTGGTGCGGATGCGTTCGGCCGACGACGTGGGCCAGTTCGCGGCCGCGGTCCGGGATTCGGTGGAGCTGTACAACGCGGTGCTGTTCGCCACGGACGGCCTGGAGGAGAGCCGGGCCCGCAGCGTGTTCGCGGCGCTGCGCACCGCAGGGCTGCCGACCGAACCGGCCGCCCGGCCCCGGTCGAAGTCCCGCCAGCGCCGCTGACCGGGCCTCCGCGCGGGCACCGCACCGCACCGCACCGCGCGTCCCGGACCGCACACCCCGCCCGGATATCCAGGCCCGCGCACCCTCGCACTCGTCCCGCCCACTCGTCCCGCTTGCTCGTCCCGACCGCCCCGCTCGGCACGCCACTCGAACGGGCCCGCCCGGCAGGGCGGTCGGGAACTTCAACGGACGGGGCCCGAACGCCGAACGGCCGGCGGACGCCCCTGCGAAGGGGTGTCCGCCGGCCGGACGGAGAACTGCGGCTCTGCTCCGGGGCCCGGTGTCAGCAGCCGATCAGGCGGGTGGCCAGGTAGGACTTCACCTGGTCGAGCGACACGCGCTCCTGCGCCATGGTGTCGCGCTCGCGGACGGTCACCGCGTTGTCCTCGAGGGTGTCGAAGTCGACGGTGACGCAGAACGGGGTACCGATCTCGTCCTGACGGCGGTAGCGCTTGCCGATCGCGCCGGCGTCGTCGAACTCGACGTTCCAGGCGGAGCGCAGGTCGGCGGCGAGGCCGCGGGCCTTCGGCGAGAGGTCGGCGTTGCGGGACAGCGGGAGCACCGCGACCTTGACCGGGGCGAGCCGGGGGTCGAGCCGCATGCCGACGCGCTTCTCCATGACGCCCTTGGCGTTCGGCGCCTCGTCCTCGAAGTAGGCGTCGAGCAGGAAGGCCAGCATGGCGCGGTTGAGGCCGGCCGCGGGCTCGATCACGTACGGGAAGTACCGCTCGTTCGCGTCCTGGTCGAAGTACTTGAGGTCCTGGCCGGAGTGCTCGCTGTGCACCGTCAGGTCGTAGTCGGTGCGGTTGGCCACGCCCTCCAGCTCGGAGAACTCGCTGCCGCCGAAGTTGAAGCGGTACTCGATGTCCACCGTGCGCTTGGCGTAGTGGGAGAGCTTCTCCTTGGGGTGCTCGAAGAAGCGCATGTTCTCGGTCCGCAGGCCGAGGTCGACGTACCAGTTCCAGCGCTGCTCGAGCCAGTACTCGTGCCAGGTCTCGTCCTCGCCCGGCTTGACGAAGAACTCCATCTCCATCTGCTCGAACTCGCGGGTCCGGAAGATGAAGTTGCCGGGGGTGATCTCGTTGCGGAAGCTCTTGCCGACCTGGGCGATGCCGAACGGCGGCTTCTTGCGCGTGGTGGTCTGCACGGCGCGGAAGTTGGTGAAGATGCCCTGCGCGGTCTCCGGGCGCAGGTAGGCCAGGCCGGCGGCGTCCTCGGTGACACCGAGGTGCGTCTTCAGCATGCCCGAGAACTCCTTGGGCTCCGTGAAGGCGCCCTTGTTGCCGCAGTTCGGGCAGTTGAGGTCGGCCAGGCCGTTGGCGGGGAGCTTGCCGTGCTTGGCCTCGTAGGCCTCTTCCAGGTGGTCGGCGCGGAAGCGCTTGTGACAGGAGAGGCACTCGGTCAGCGGGTCGTTGAAGGTCGCGACGTGGCCGGAGGCCTCCCAGACCTCGCGGGCGAGGATCACCGAGGAGTCGATACCGACGACGTCCTCCCGAGCGGTGACCATCGCGCGCCACCACTGGCGCTTGATGTTCTCCTTGAGCTCGACTCCCAGCGGACCGTAGTCCCAGGCGGCACGGGTACCGCCGTAGATCTCGCTGCAAGGGTAGACGAAGCCACGGCGCTTGCTCAGGCTGACGATCGTGTCGATCTTGTCGGCGGCCACAGTGCTCTCTTCAGTACGACGGCACGGTCAGGGCGCGGCTGGTTGCGCGCGCCCGAATAACTCAGGGTACCGGGGATGCAGGGGCGGGGTTCAACTCGATAGTGGCACGGGAGGGCCGCCGGGTGGCTGTACCGGGAGTGAACAGCCGTGCGTTCTCCGGCGTGTTGGGGGTCGCCCGGTGAAGGTGCGGTGCCCGGACGGTACAGGCGGCGGCACCGGCGGGGCGTGGCTGGTAAGGGACGGGCCCACCCAATGCAAGTTGACAATCATTTCCAGATAAGATGAGAATGGTTGTCATGAGGATTCGCCGCACGTCCACCCCGATAGCACTCGCCGTCACCGCCCTCGCCGGATCCCTGCTGCTCTCCGGCTGCGGCGGCGTCAGCAGCGCGGCGGGGAAGGACGGCGGCCGGCTGGAGGTCGTGGCCTCCTTCTACCCGATGGAGTTCCTGGCCCGGCAGATAGGCGGGGAGCACGTCAAGGTCACCGACCTGACCGCTCCCGGAGTCGAGCCGCACGACCTGGAGCTGACGGCCAAGCAGGTCGCGGCCGTCCAGCGGGCCGACGCGGTGGTCTACCTGAAGGGCCTGCAACCGACCGTGGACAAGGCGGTCGAGCAGTCCCACGTCAAGCACGCGGTGGACGCCACCGCCGTCTCCCCCCTGGTGGACCACCACCTCGACGAGGGCGGGGAGGACGGGACCGAGGCGCACGACGGCGAGCACGAGGACGAGCACGGCGGCGCGACCGGTGACCCGCACATCTGGCTGGACCCGACCCGGTACGCGGCGGTGGCCCGCGCCGTGGGCGCCGAACTCGCGGGGATCGACCCCGCCAACGCCGCCGACTACCAGCACAACACCGACGACCTGGTGGCCCGGCTCGGCTCCCTGGACCAGGAGTTCAAGGACGGCCTGACCGGTACCGCCACCCGGACCTTCGTCACCAGCCACGCCGCGTTCGGCTACCTCGCCGACCACTACGGACTGGAGCAGGTCGCGATCAACGGGGTCGACCCGGAGGCCGAGCCCACCCCGTCCCGGATGGCCGCGATCCAGCGCGCCGCCAAGGAGAACGGCGTGACCACCGTCTTCTTCGAGGCCCTGGTCAGCCCCAAGCTGGCCGACACCGTGGCCGCCGACCTGGGGCTCAAGACCGCCGTGCTCGACCCCCTGGAAGGGATCAATGAGCCGGACCGGAACGACTACTTCTCCGTCATGCGGCAGAACCTGACCAACCTGCGGGCCGCGCTCGGCGCCCGCTGAGCCCTCCCCGGACACCCCGGAACCACCCCGGAACCACCGCGGATCTCCCGGGCCCTCCCGGAACCCGGAACCTCCCGGAACCCGGGGCCTGAGACCCGGAACCGGGTGCCCGAACCCCACCTGGAAGCACCAGAGCCCGCCCCGACCCACCCGGGCCCCTCCGAAACGGACCTGAGCGAGCGGCGAGAGCAGAGCGAGGAACCATCATGAGTGCTGTCATTGCCACGACAGACTCCGACCGGCCGCATCCGTCCTCCCCCGAGGACGCCGGGCCGGCGGTCGTCGGGCTCCGGGGCGCGGTCGCCACCGTCGGGGGGCGGCCGGTGCTCCGCGGCGTCGACCTCACCGTCCGGCCGGGCGAAGTGGTCGCCCTGCTGGGCGCCAACGGGTCCGGCAAGTCCACCACCGTGAAGAGCGTGATCGGCTCGGTGCCGCTGGAGTCGGGCACCCTGGAGCTGTTCGGCCGGCCGTACCGCAGGTTCCGGGACTGGCACCGGATCGGGTACGTCCCGCAGCGCACCACCGCCGCCGGCGGGGTGCCGGCCACGGTGCGCGAGGTGGTCTCCACCGGGCGGCTGCCGCAGCACGGGCTGCTGCCGTTCCGTCGCAAGGACCGGGCCGCGGTGGACCGGGCGCTGACCGCCGTCGGCATGCTGGAGCGGGCCGGGGACGGGGTGGCCCACCTCTCCGGCGGACAGCACCAGCGGGTGCTGATCGCCCGCGCCCTGGTCGGCGCCCCCGACCTGCTGATCATGGACGAGCCGATGGCCGGCGTCGACGTGGACAGCCAGCAGGTGCTCGCCGACATCCTCCGCACCGAGGTGGAACGCGGCTGCGCGGTGCTGCTGGTGCTGCACGAACTCGGGCCGCTGGAGCCGCTGATCGACCGCGCCGTGGTGCTCCGCGACGGCTGCGTGGCGCACGACGGACCGCCGCCCCGGGGCGTCGGCCAGCACGCGCTGCCCGGTCACGACCACGTCCACCCGCACGCCGACGACCACCACCGCACCACCCAGGGGCTACTGACATGATCGAGATGTTCCAACCCGACTTCATGCAGCGGGCGTTCCTCGCCGCCGTCCTGGTCGGCGTCACCGCGCCCTCGATCGGCATCTACCTGGTGCAGCGCCGACAGGCGCTGATGGGCGACGGCATCGGGCACGTCGCGCTGACCGGTGTCGGCCTCGGCTTCCTGTTCCAGGCCAACCCGATGTGGACGGCGGTGCTGGTCTGCGTGCTGGGCGCCGTCGTGATGGAGCTCGTCCGGTCCCGCGGCAACCAGCGCGGCGACATCGCGCTGGCGATGCTCTTCTACGGCGGCATGGCCGGCGGCAAGCTGCTGGTCTCGATGAGCAGCCAGTCCGGCGCGGGCAGCCTGGAGAGCTACCTCTGGGGTTCCATCCTGTTCGTCTCCCCCGGCGACCTGGCGGTGATCGGCCTGCTCGCGGCGGTGGTCCTCGCGGTCACCGTGGGCCTGCGCCGACAGCTGTTCGCGGTCTGCCAGGACGAGGAGTTCGCCCGGGTAACGGGCCTGCCGGTGCGGGTGCTGAACCTGCTGATCGCGGTGATGGCCGCCGTCACCGTGACGGTCGCCATGCGGGTGGTCGGCCTGCTGCTGGTGAGCGCGCTGATGGTGGTCCCGGTGGCGGCCGCCCAGCAGCTGACCCGGTCCTTCGCGGCCACCCAGGCCACCGCGATCGGCGTGGGCGTGGTGACGGCGCTGCTCGGCGTCGGCACCTCTTACCAGGCCGACCTGCCGTCCGGCCCGACCATCGTGTTCCTGGCCATCCTCACCTTCGCCCTGTTCAGCGCGGTCGCCGCACCGCTGGCCCGACGGCGCCACCGGGCGTCCGCCGAGCACGGCCCGGTGGTGTGCGACGTGGCCCTGCCCGACGGCGCCGCCGGGAGTTCCCCGGGCGGGTCGGGAACCACCGGAGGCCCGGCGGCAGTCCTGGGGGGAACGGAGCCGGTCCGGGCACCGGCGGGGACGACGACCGATGCACCGCTGCCGGGGGAGTCGCTGTCAAGTCGGGGGCTGGCACAATGATGTGCGAAACCACCCGATCAGCAGGAGGACCCACGGTGACCACCGCAGGCCCGTCGCCGCGCGCGCGATCGACTCGGCAGCGCACCGCCGTCTCGGCGGTCCTGGACGAGATTGAGGATTTCCGCAGCGCGCAGGAACTGCACGACATGCTCAAGCACCGGGGCGACTCGGTGGGTCTGACCACCGTCTACCGCACGCTGCAGTCGCTGGCCGAGGCCGGCGAGGTGGACGTGCTGCGCACCGCCGAGGGCGAGGCGGTCTACCGGCGGTGCAGCAGCGGGCACCACCACCACCTGGTGTGCCGGCACTGCGGGGCGACCGTCGAGGTCGAGGGCCCCGCGGTCGAACGCTGGGCCAACGCGGTCGCCGCCGAACACGGATTCAGCGACATCGCGCACACCCTGGAGATCTTCGGCACCTGCGGCGACTGCGCCGCCAAGCAGCAGACGGAGTAGCCGCCCGGCGGCCGGACGGCGGAACCCGGCCCCGGCAACGGCGAGGGCCCGAATCGGAACAGTCCGATCCGGGCCCTCGGCGTAGCCCCGAGCAGGGCCAGGGCCAGGCCCCGCCGTGGCCGGGGCTACGGCCCAGGCCACGGCCGCGCCGCGGTCAGCGCTGGGGCGGGAGCTCGGCGGCGACGTCGTTGGGCAGCGCCCCGCCGAAACGGCGGTCGCGGCGGGCGTACTGCTCGCAGGCGCGCCACAGGTCGCGACGGTCGAAGTCCGGCCAGAGCACGTCCTGGAAGACCAGCTCGGCGTAGGCGGACTGCCAGGCGAGGAAGTTGGAGGTGCGCTGCTCGCCGCTGGGGCGCAGGAACAGGTCGACGTCCGGCATGTCCGGGTAGTACAGGTACTTGGCGAACAGCTTCTCGTTGACCTTCTCCGGGTTGAGCTTCCCGGCGGCGACGTCGCGGGCGATGGCCAGCGCGGCGTCGGCGATCTCGGCCCGGCCGCCGTAGTTGAGGCAGAAGTACAGCGTCATCGCGTCGTTGCCCTTGGTCTGCTCCTGGGCGACCTGGAGCTCCTGGACCACGCTCTTCCACATCCGCGGCATCCGGCCGGCCCAGCGGATCCGGATGCCCATGGCGTCCATCTCGTCGCGGCGGCGGCGGATCACGTCCCGGTTGAAGTTCATCAGGAACTTCACCTCGTCCGGGGAGCGCTTCCAGTTCTCGGTGGAGAAGGCGTACAGCGAGAGGTTCTTGACCCCGACCTCCAGGCAGCCGCGCAGCACGTCGAGGACGACGCCCTCGCCGACCCGGTGGCCCTCGGTGCGGGGCAGGCCGCGCTCCTTGGCCCAGCGTCCGTTGCCGTCCATGACCACCGCGACGTGGTTGGGGACCAGCTCGCCCGGGATCTTCGGCGGCTTGGCGCCGCTCGGGTGCGGGGCCGGAGCCTCGTACGTCCGCTTGCTGCCGAACAGCCGTCGCGCGACCATGCTCACTTCTCCACGTATCTCATCGAGCGGATGCCCCGCTCCAGGTGCCACTGCAGGTAGGCGGCCACCAGCCCGCTGCCCTCGCGCCAGTACCGCGGCTCGCAGCCGTCGGCGGTCTGCCAGTCTCCGGAGAGCAGCGCGCCGAGCAGTACCAGTGTCTCAGGGGAGGGTACGGCACTTCCGGGCACCCGGCAGTCGCCGCACAGCACGCCGCCGGCCTGGAGCGAGAAGAAGCGGTTGGGGCCGGGCAGGCCGCAGCGGGCGCAGTCGGTGAAGCTCGCGCCGTAGCCGTTGACGGCGAGCGAGCGCAGCAGGAAGGCGTCCAGCACCAGGTGCGACTGGTGGGTGCCGGCGGCCAGCGTGCGCAGGGCTCCGACCAGCAGCAGGTACTGCTGGACGGCGGGCTGGCCCTCGTTCTCGGCGAAGCGCTCGGCGGTCTCCAGCATCGCGGTGCCCGCCGTGTAGCGGGCGTAGTCGTCGACGATCCGGGCGCCGTAGGGGGCGATGGTCTCCACCTGGGTGCACAGCGGCAGGGTGCGGCCGACCAGGTCGCTGCCGCGGCTGAAGAACTGGATGTCGACGTGCGAGAAGGGTTCGAGCCGGGCCCCGAACTTCGACTTGGTCCGGCGCACCCCCCGGGCCACCGCGCGCACCTGGCCGTGCTGGCGGGTGAGGAAGGTGATGATCCGGTCGGCCTCGCCGAGCTTCTGGGTGCGCAGCACGATGCCGTCGTCGCGGAAGAGACTCATGGTGGAACCCATTGTCCCGCACCCCGCCGACAGCCCGGCCGGACGAGGGAGGTGGCGGCGCGCAGCCGTGAACCCGCACCGGGGTTGTGGGGGCTTTCACCCGTGCGGTGCGGGACACGGCGGGCCCGGGAGGGGGGAGTTTCGGGCCCGGCTCATGGGTGGTGCGGTGGTGCGGAGGTGCAGAAGGCGGAGAACGGGGGACGGGGAGCAGCGGGAAGGGGGAAGGAGCGTGGCGGGAGCGGGTCGGGTCAGTGCGGGGCGCGGGTGGCCGCCTCCAGCAGCAGGCCGACCTGCTGGTCGGTGAGGCGCAGGCAGCGGCCGACCACGGCGAGCACGGCCCGCTCCTGCGGGAGGTAGCGGCCGTCGGCGAGGGCGATCACCGCGCCGAGGGTGAGCAGTCGTTCGCGGCCCTGCACGGCGAGGTGCGGGGCGAGCGGTTCGAGCGCGGCGTGCAGTTCGACGGCGAGCCCGCCGCCCTCGGCGTCCACGTCGATCGGTTCGCCGCCGCCGTGCCCGGAGAGCGCGGCCAGCGCGGCCAGCACCTGGGCCTCGCCGCAGTCGTCGAACCCGGCTTCCCTGATCACCGCGCAGGCCGCCTCGCGCCCGCCGCGCCCAGCGGTGCCGCCGGCCGCGAGCGCGGCCAGGGCGATGGTGTACTGGGCGTCGCGGAGCATCGCGCCGAGCCGGACCGAGGTCAACTGGTCCAGGGCGTCGACCCCGTAGCGGCCGCGGCAGGACGTGCACTGGACGCTGCGGACCACGCCGCCGAGCGGCAGGACCGGCGTCCCGAGCAACCGCAGCCACCGCCGGCCGTGTTGCCGGCGGTAGTTGCGGTCTCCACCACAGCCCGGGCAGAAGAATTCACCGAGGACATCCGTCCGCCACCGAGGGCGAACACCCCACAACCCTGTCACGGCGCCACTCCCCAGACATGGCAGGCGGCCTGCACATCAATGGGCAGGTCACGCGTCCGGACGCCGGAGTCGTCCCACCGACCCCGGTTCCGGTCCGACGATGTTGCCACGGTTACCGGCTCGTGTCAGCACCCTGAACGGGTGCCGAGGGGAAAATTTGTGACCGGGACCACATGTGACCGCCGACACTCCCCGAACGCCCGCACCGCGAGCCGGATATCTCCTGATGATCCGTCAATGCCCGCTCGCAGCACGCAAGGAGCAGCGCGCGAGAAGCAGCACCCAAGGAGCAGCACGCGAGAAGCGGAAGAGGCGGGAAGGACCCGCGCGGGCCGGGAACGCGAAGGGGACCCGCCGGTGGCGGGCCCCCTCGGAGCGCACGGGCGGGCGCGGCGGCGTCAGTCGCGCTGCGCGGCCCGGTTGACGGCGCTGACCAGGGCCTTCAGCGAGGCCAGCACGGTGTTGCTGTCGACGCCCACGCCCCACAGCACCTTGTCGCCGACGGCGCACTCGACGTACGCGGCGGCCTGCGCGTCGCCGCCCTCGCTCAGCGCGTGCTCGGCGTAGTCCAGGACGCGGACGTCCACGCCGATCGAGGCCAGCGCGCTGACGAACGCGGAGACCGGGCCGTTGCCGGTGCCGGTCAGGGTGACCAGGGCGCCGTCCACGACCGCCTCGGTGCTCAGCACGTCGCGGCCGTCCTCGGTGGTCAGGCTGCGGGAGCCGCGCAGCGAGATCCGGCCCCACGGGTTGGCCGGGGTCGGCAGGTACTCGTCCTGGAAGACCGCCCAGATGTCGGCGGGGGTGACCTCGCCGCCCTCGGCGTCGGTCTTGGCCTGGATGATCCGCGAGAACTCGATCTGCATCCGGCGCGGCAGGTCCAGCTTGTGGTCGTTCTTCAGCACGTAGGCGATGCCGCCCTTGCCGGACTGCGAGTTGACCCGGATGACCGCCTCGTAGCTGCGGCCGACGTCCTTCGGGTCGATCGGCAGGTAGGGCACGCCCCAGGTGTGCTCGGAGACCGGGACGCCGGCGGCGGCCGCGTCGGCCTCCAGGGCGTCGAAGCCCTTCTTGATCGCGTCCTGGTGCGAGCCGGAGAAGGAGGTGAAGACCAGGTCGCCCGCGTAGGGATGGCGCTCGGCCACCGGCATCTGGTTGCAGTACTCGGCGGTGCGGCGGATCTCGTCGATGTCGGAGAAGTCGATCATCGGGTCGACGCCCTGGGAGAACAGGTTCATCCCGACGTTGACCAGGTCCAGGTTGCCGGTGCGCTCGCCCTGCCCGAACAGACAGCCCTCGACGCGGTCGGCGCCGGCCATCACGGCCAGCTCGGCCGAGGCGACGCCGGTGCCCCGGTCGTTGTGCGGGTGGGTGGACAGGCAGACGAACTCGCGGCGCGACAGGTTCCGCGACATCCACTCGATCTTGTCGGCGTAGACGTTCGGGGTGGAGCGCTCGACGGTGGTCGGCAGGTTCAGGATGATCTCGCGGCCCTCACCGGGCTGCCAGACGTCCATCACCGCCTCGCAGACCTCCAGGGCGTAGTCCAGCTCGGTGTCGATGAAGATCTCCGGCGAGTACTCGTAGCCGAAGACCGTCTCGTCGCCCAGGATCTTCTCGGCGTACTCCATCACCAGGCGGGTGCCGTCCACCGCGATGGCCTTGATCTCGTCCCGGCTCGCCCGGAACACCACCCGGCGGAACAGCGGCGACGTCGCGTTGTACAGGTGGACGGTGGCCCGCGGCGCGCCCTTCAGCGACTCGACGGTGCGCTCGATCAGGTCCTCGCGGGCCTGGGTCAGCACCGAGATGGTGACGTCCTCGGGGATCGCGCCCTCGTCGATCAGCGAGCGGACGAAGTTGAAGTCGGTGGCGCCGGACGACGGGAAACCGACCTCGATCTCCTTGTAGCCCATCTTCACCAGCAGGTCGAACATCTTGCGCTTGCGGGCCGGGGACATCGGGTCGATCAGCGCCTGGTTGCCGTCGCGCAGGTCGGTGGACAGCCAGCGCGGGGCCCGGGTGATCACCTTGCTCGGCCAGGTGCGGTCCGGCAGGTCGACGGTGCCGAAGGGTACGTAGCGCTGGAACGGCATCCCCGAGGGCTTCTGCTGCACGGTGGCGGCGGTGATCGGGGTGGGGCGGTCGACGAACGCGCGGGCGACGGAGGACTGTTCGGTCATGGGTGAGGCTCTCGGCTTCCCTTGTCGAAGGCGGTCTGCGGTCGGGGGATACAGGACACCCGAACTCGGCCGACTGAATGCGCCGCGAAAGACCACGCTGGGCGCAACACGACTCCCCGCGGCGAGGGGGCCGGCCTTGACTGGACTACAGGCCCTCGCCGCGGCAGCTAAGAAGAAGCAGCCGGATACGCATGATGCATCCACTGTAACAAGACGGGACGGGCCGACGCAGTGAGCCCCGCCACGATCCCATCCAGTGAGACGGCCGCCCGACCGCGGCCGACCGCCGGAAAGCCCGGGAGAGCTGCGGGAAGTTGGCGAAAAGCCTCGGCAAAGACCTTCGTTGCGTAGCACACTGACAACCATGCGTATCCAGGTCACCCGCACCGGCGGGTTCGCCGGCCTGCTCCGGTATGCCGAGATGAACACCGAGGAGCGCGCGGACGCTCCGCACGTGCACGCCCTGGCCCGCGAAGCGGTGGCCGGCGGGCTGCGCGCGCCCGCGTACGGCGTGCCCGACGGGTTCCACTACGAGATCACCGTCGACGGCCGCACCGTCCACTGCGCCGATCCGAAACTCACCGACTCCCAGCGCGAACTGGTCAGCCTGGTGCTGCGCGAAGGCGCCTGACCGGACGCCCGGGCACCACCGGACCGGCCCCCGGGCGCCCGGCCACCCCCCGGGCACCACCCACGACACCGCCCGTGGCACCGTCAACGCGCCGACGCGGCAGGGGCCGTTCAGATCCAGCCGTCCAGCGAGGCCAGGAAGCCCGCCGGGTCGTCGCGGTGGATGCAGTGCCCGGCGCCGGGCACGGTGCGCACCTCGAAGCCGCGGCGGCGCAGCTCGGCGGCGTCCCGCTCCGGCACCAGGCCGCTCGGGTCGGCGAGCTGGACCAGCGAGGGGACGACCGGGGCGCGCGGCAGCAGGGAGAGCTCCGGGTGCTCCCACAGGCCGAGCGCGGTGTCGGTGTCCCAGAGCGCGAGGGCGGCGAGTTCGGCGTCCACGTCCTCGGCGGCCCGGTCGGGGTGCAGGCCGGTGATGAAGTCCCTGGTGCCGAAGCGCTTGAAGTCGACGAACGGCTCGGGGCCCATCCCGGGGCGGTCGTAGACGAACGCGGGGTCGCTGTAGACCGCCCGGGCGGGCTTCAGCCGCTCGACGGCCAGGTGGAGCGCCAGCGCGCCCATCGAGTGGCCGATCGCCAGGTCCGCACCGGCGGGCAGGGTGTCGACCAGGTCCTCGGCGAACAGCTCCGGCCCGTACCGCTCGGCCGGGGTCGCGCCGGTGCCGCGCGGGGAGGCGCCGTGGCCGCGCAGGTCGACGGCGACCACCCGGTAGCCGCGCTCGGCGAGCGCGGGGCCGATCACCCGCCAGGTGCGGTGGTCGGCCTGGATGCCGTGGACCAGCAGCGCGGTGCGCCCGCCCGTGCCCCACTCGTGGGTGTGCAGTTCCATCCCGGCCGACCCCTCCCGATGCGACGTGCCGTCAGAAGCCGAGCTTACGCAGCTGCTTGGGGTCGCGCTGCCAGTCCTTGGCCACCTTGACGTGCAGGTCCAGGTAGACCGGGGTGCCCAGGAGCGCCTCGATCTGCTTGCGGGCGGTGGTGCCGACGTGCTTGAGGCGGGCGCCCTTGGCGCCGATCACGATGGCCTTCTGGCTCTGCCGCTCGATGTACACGTTGGCGTGGATGTCCAGCAGCGGCCGGTCGGCGGGACGGCCCTCGCGCGGGATCATCTCCTCGACCACCACGGCCAGCGAGTGCGGCAGTTCGTCGCGCACGCCCTCCAGCGCGGCCTCCCGGATCAGCTCGGCGACCATGGTCTGCTCGGGCTCGTCGGTGAGGTCGCCGTCCGGGTACAGCGGCACGCCCTCGGGCATGAGCTTGGCCAGCAGCTCGCCGACCAGCTCGACCTGCTGGTCGCCCACGGCGGAGACCGGGATGATCTCGGCCCACTCGATGCCGAGTTCGGCACCCAGCTGCTGGACGGCGATCAGCTGCTCGGCGAGCCGCTTGGAGTCGACCAGGTCGGTCTTGGTGACGATCGCGACCTTCGGCGTCTTGCGGATCTCGGCGAGCTCCTTGGCGATGAACTTGTCGCCGGGGCCGAGCTTCTGGTCGGCGGGCACGCAGAAGCCGATCACGTCGACCTCGGCCCAGGTGCTGCGGACCAGGTCGTTGAGCCGCTCGCCGAGCAGGGTGCGGGGCTTGTGCAGCCCGGGGGTGTCGACCAGTACGAGCTGGGAGTCGGGGCGGTGCACGATGCCGCGCACGGTGTGCCGGGTGGTCTGCGGACGGTCGGAGGTGATCGCGACCTTCGTCCCGACCAGGGCGTTGGTCAGGGTCGACTTGCCCGCGTTGGGACGGCCGACGAAACACGCGAACCCGGAGCGGTACGGGGAGGAAGGGGCATTCATGGCACCCATTGTCGCCGATCCGCGGCGCCGTCCCGGTCACCGGGCACCCGGCCGGTCCCCCGGACGTCCGGTCGGACGTCCGGTCGGCCCCGGGCGTCCGGCCGCGGGGGCTCAGTCGGCCTTCTTCTTCCCGCCCCCGGTGATCGCGCCGACCAGGACCAGTGCCAGCAGGGTCAGGGTGCCGGCCAGCCACCACGGGGAGCCGGTCTCGTGCCAGCGTCCGAAGCCCATGACGCAGAGGATCAGTCCGCAGAAGAACGCCGCGACGCCCATGTCCCCTCCCCCGCCGGAACCGGCCCCGGCCGATGCGATTATCGCACCCAGGGGATCCAGAGGGCCGACCGCAGGGGCGGCGGGGCCCCTTCCGGACACCCCGCCCGCCCGGGCCCCACCCGCTCGGGCCCCGCCCTGCCGCGTCAGCCGCGACGAGCCGCTCTCACTCCGCCGCCACGGCCGCCTTCAGCACTCCGTCCGGCCCAGCCAGCAGCACCGGCGTCCCGGCCCCGCCCAGGTCCCGCACGGCGGCCAGGTCGTCCGCCGCCGGCGCGTCCGCCTCGGACACCACCGCGGCCGCCTCCAGGCCCTTCGCCCCGCTCGCCACCGCCATCGCCACCGCCGTCCGCAGCGCGCTCAGCCGCAGCGACTCCAGCGCCACCGTCCCGGCCACGTACGTCCGCCCGGTCTCGTCACGGACGGCGGCCCCCTCGGCCACGCCGTTGCGGGCGCGGGCCGAGCGGGCCAGCGTGATGATCTTCTTGTCCTCGGGGTCCAGCTCGGAAATCTCGGTCATGGCCCCGAGCATAGTTACCGCCCGCCACCCGCCGGACGCCCCGCCCAAGCCTCGGTCAGCGCCGCTTAGTCAGCGCCACCGGCCCCCGTCGGCTCAGCGCCACCGGCTCAGTGCCCGGTCGGTTTGGGCGGTCCGGGCCGGAGCACCTTCACCAGGGCGGGCGGGCCGTCCGGCAGCGCGTCGTCCTTGGCGTGGCGCCGCTTCCAGTACGGGTTGTCCTGCGGCAGGTGGCTGCCGACCCTGCCGTACATCCCGAAGGTCAGCACCACGAAGCCGAACACGAAGCTGAAGATGACGTTGGAGATGTGGAAGGCGAGCCGGTTGGCACTGGAGTCCAGCACCATCAGGCCGACGAAGCCGGCCAGCACGAACAGCACGCCCATGATCATGTTGATGTTGGAGGCGGTGTTGCCGCCGATCACGGCGCCCAGGATCAGGATCCCGCCGGCCACCAGCGAGAGCACGCTCAGCGCCCCGTTGCTGGACAGGCCGATCACCTCCTTGCCCGAGGTGTCCAGGAACCCGGGGTGGGTGCCGGTCAGCCCGAGGATGCCGAACACCACCAGGAACAGCCCGCACAGGCCCGCGCCGTAGCGGTAGACCGTGCCGAGCCGGTGGTCGACCGGGAGTTCGTCGTGCAGTTTCATCAGGTCCTCCCCGCGTGCTCGGTGCGGAGGAACGGCACTTCGTGGAGGTACAGCGACCCGCACTGCTGGCAGCAGTGCAGCCCGGTGCCCCAGGCCTCCTCCGGCCTGCTCTCGGCGTCCGAGGCGATCTCGGCGCCGCACATGCCGTGCGAGGGGTCGGCGGCACGGACCACGTGCCACCTGGCCACCTCGCCGGCCGGCCCGTTCGGGCCGTACTCCGCGCGCAGTAGATGTGCCATGTCTTCCACGGTGCGCACGCCCCAGGCGGCACCGCAAACGGGCCCCGGGCCGTACCGTCCCAACCGGGTCTCCGATCGGGACGGCCCGTCCAGGGGCCCGTCGTCACGCGGGCGTCCGGGAGCCTAGGAGGCGGCTTCCTCCGCCGGTTCCTCGCTCTCCTCCGCGACCCGCACCGGGGTGGCCACCACGGTGCCGATCCGGTTGCGCCGGCCCGCCGAGCTCTCCGCGGTCAGGCCGATCGCGGCCAGCCCGCTGCCCTCCGGCACCGGCACCTCGCACGAGGAGCCCGGGATCGGCACCCGGCCCAGGCACTTGGCCAGCAGCCCGCCGACGGTCTCCACGTCCTCGTCGTCCAGCTCGATCCCGAACAGCTCGCCGAGGTCCTCCACGGTGAGCCGGGCGGTGATCCGGTACGAGCCGTCCCCGAGGTCCTCGACCGGGGCGATCTCCCGGTCGTACTCGTCGGTGATCTCGCCGACGATCTCCTCCAGGATGTCCTCGATGGTGACCAGTCCGGCGGTGCCGCCGTACTCGTCGATCACGATCGCGACGTGCGAGCGCATCTGCTGCATCTCGCGCAGCAGGTCCGCGGCCGGCTTGGAGTCGGGGACGAACACCGCCGGGCGCATCACCGCGTCGACCTGGTCGGACTCGGCGTCCCGGTTGATGTGGGTGCGGCGCACCAGGTCCTTGAGGTAGACGATGCCGACCACGTCGTCCTCGTTGTCGCCGACCACCGGGATGCGCGAGAAGCCGGAGCGCAGCGCCAGCGTCAGCGTCTGGCGGACGGTCTTGTGCCGCTCGATCATCACCAGGTCGGTGCGCGGCACCATCACCTCGCGCACGATGGTGTCGCCCAGCTCGAAGACCGAGTGCACCATCCGGCGCTCCTCGTCCTCGATCAGGTCGTCCTTCTCGGCCAGGTCGACCAGCGCCCGCAGCTCGGCCTCGGAGGCGAATGGGCCCTCCTTGTAGCCCTTGCCGGGCGTCAGCGCGTTGCCCAGCAGGATCAGCAGCCGCGGGATCGGCCCGAGGATGCGGGCCAGCGGCAGCAGCACGTAGGACGCGGCGGTGACGGTGCTCAGCGGGTGCTGGCGGCCGATCGTGCGCGGGGAGACCCCGACCGCGACGAAGGACACCAGCACCATCACGCCGAACGCCACCAGCACGGCCTGCCAGGTCTGCTGGAAGCTGCGCACGCACACCACGGTGACCAGCACCGCGGCGCCCATCTCGCTGGCGACCCGGATCAGCGTCGCCAGGTTGAGGTAGCGGATGCTGTCGGAGGCCAGGGTCAGCAGCCGGTCGGAGCCGCGCCGCCCGGAGCGGACCGCCTCCTCGGCCCGGAAGCGGGACATCCGGGAGATGCCCGCCTCGGCGCACGCCGCCAGCCAGCCCAGGCCGACCAGCAGCAGCGCGCCGATCAGGAAGCTCGTACTCTCACCACTCACAGCGGGCCGGCCCTCAGTGGACGGTCGGCGCGGGCGACAGGCCGGACAGGCCGCGGCCGGCCCGCCAGTCGTCCAGGATCCGCTTCTGCAGCGCGAACATCTCGCGCTCCTCGTCGGGCTCCTCGTGGTCGTAGCCGAGCACGTGCAGCACCCCGTGGACGGTGAGCAGCTGCAGCTCCTCGTCCATCGAGTGCTTGGTGGGGGCGGCCAGTCCCTGCTGCTGCGCCACCTCGGGGCAGAGCACGATGTCGCCGAGCAGGCCCTCCGGCAGGTCCTCGCCCTCCTTGCCCGGACGCAGCTCGTCCATCGGGAAGGACATCACGTCGGTCGGTCCTGGCAGGTCCATCCACTGGACGTGCAGCTCCGCCATCGACTCGCTGTCGTAGAGGATCACGGAGAGCTCGGACTGCGGATGGATCCGCATCTTGTCGAGGGCGTAGCGGGCGACGTCGAGGATGGACTCCTCGTCGATGTCCCACCCGGACTCGTTGGCGATGTCGATCGACATGGAGGGCTCAGTACTCAGCTTTCGGTGCGATGGGACTGCCGGGGCGCCCGGGCGCCCCGCCGTTGGACGGGTTTGCGGTCGCCGGACTCCTCGGCCTCCTGCCGGGCGTCCCAGCGTTCGTACGCATCCACGATGCGGCCGACCAGCTTGTGCCGCACCACGTCGGTGCTGGTCAGCACCGAGAAGTGGATGTCGGGCACGTCGGCGAGGATCTCCTGGACCACCTTGAGGCCGGAGCGGGTGCCGCCCGGCAGGTCGATCTGGCTGGTGTCGCCGGTCACGACCACCCGGGAGTTGAAGCCCAGGCGGGTCAGGAACATCTTCATCTGCTCGGGCGAGGTGTTCTGCGCCTCGTCGAGGATGATGAAGGCGTCGTTCAGGGTGCGGCCGCGCATGTACGCCAGCGGGGCCACCTCGATCGTCCCGGCCGCCATCAGCCGCGGGATCGAGTCGGGGTCCATCATGTCGTGCAGCGCGTCGTACAGCGGGCGCAGGTACGGGTCGATCTTCTCGTAGAGGGTGCCGGGCAGGAAGCCCAGCCGCTCCCCCGCCTCGACGGCCGGCCGGGTCAGGATGATCCGGTTGACCTCCTTGGCCTGCAGGGCCTGGACGGCCTTGGCCATCGCCAGGTAGGTCTTGCCGGTGCCGGCCGGGCCGAGGCCGAAGACGATGGTGTGCTTGTCGATCGCCTCGACGTAGCGCTGCTGGTTGAGCGTCTTGGGGCGGATGGTGCGGCCCCGGTTGGACAGGATGTTCGCCGTGAACACCTCGGACGGGGCCGGGTGGGCCGGGTCCTCGGCGGCGCTCCTGAGCATGCTGATGGAGCGCTCCACGGCGTCCTCCGTCAGGGGTTGGCCGGTGCGCAGCACCAGCATCATCTCGGTGAAGAGCTGCTTGACGAGCGCGACCTCGGCGGGCGAGCCGGTGGCCGTCACCTCGTTTCCGCGGACGTGGATGTCGGCGCCCGGGAAGCCCTCCTCGATCACTCGCAGGAGCGAGTCGGCCGCACCCAGCAGGGTGACCATCGGGTGCTTCTCCGGGATGACGATCCGGGTGCTGGTGGACGCCTCGTCGGGGCGCCGCTGTCCGTCGGTTCGGGTCTGCGGTGTGTCAGTCATGGGTCGGCGCTGCGGCCTGCCTCATCCCAATCCGTCGTGTCGTGTGGCTCGGGCTCTCCGGGTCACCAGGGTACGCCGCGCAGGTGTTCGCCGGAGCGGCGCGGCGGCTTCGATGGTGGGGGCTCGCGCCCCGATGCGCGAGCGGTTTTCCCGCACGTCGGGGCCGGGCGGGGCGGGCCGGGGCCCGGGGGCGGTCAACGGCGCGGCGGGACGGGGATCCGGGCGAGGTCCTCGGCGACCACGATCTCGCCGTCGAAGTGCTCCGCCGCCTCGGCGAGGTGGCCGGACAGGTCGGGGTAGCGCTGCGAGAAGTGGGTGAGCACCAGCCGGCGCACGCCGGCCCCGGCGGCCACCCGGGCGGCCTGGGCGGCGGTCAGGTGGCCGTGCTCCTCGGCGAGCGCCGCGTCCCGGTCGAGGAAGGTCGCCTCGATCACCAGCAGGTCGGCGCCCTCGGCGAGTTCGTGCACCCCGTCGCAGAGCCGGGTGTCCATCACGAAGGCGAACCGCTGGCCCGGCCGGACCTCGCCGACCTGTTCGGCGGTGACCGTCCGCCCGTCCAGCTCGACCCGGCCCTCGCGCTGCAGCACGCCCACCGCGGGGCCGCGCAGGCCGAGTTCGCGCAGCTTCTCGGGCCGCAGCCGGAACCCGTCCGGCTCGGTCAGCCGGTAGCCGAACGACTCCACCGGGTGGGAGAGCCGCACCGCGCCGAGCGCGAACGGGGCGCCCGGCGCCTCCAGCGGGCCCGCGGCGGCCACCGGGCGCTCGCGGATCTCGGCCGTCGCGCGGTAGGCGCTGGCGTGCCGCAGCCGGTCGAAGAACTCCTGCCCGGACGCCGGGTAGTAGGCGTCCACCGGGTGCGGCACCCGGTCCAGGTTGATCCGCTGCACGATCCCGGGCAGCCCCAGGCAGTGGTCCCCGTGGAAGTGCGACACCGCGATCCGGGTGATCCCGGTGGCGCTCACCCCGGCGTGCAGCATCTGCCGCTGGGTGCCCTCGCCCGGGTCGAACAGCAGCCCCTCGCCGTCCCAGCGCAGCAGGTACCCGTTGTGGTTGCGGTGCCTGGTCGGCACCTGGCTGGCGGTGCCCAGGACGACGAGTTCACGCTGCGACAACGCTCAGACCAGTCCCTCGGTGAGCGGCTTGCCGCCCAGCACGTGCACGTGCGCGTGGAACACCGTCTGCCCGGCGCCCGCACCGGTGTTGAAGATCAGCCGGTACGAGTCCAGGCCCTCGCCCGCCGCCGCGCCGCCCGCCTCGGCCAGCAGCTCGGCCGCCACCTCCGGTTCGGCGGCGGCCAGTTCGGCCGCGTCGGCGTAGTGCACCCGCGGGACGACCAGCAGGTGCGTGGGCGCCTGCGGGCTGATGTCCCGGAACGTCAGCGTCCGCTCGCTCTTGCGCACCACGGTCGCCGGGATGTCCCCCGACACGATCTTGCAGAACACACAGTCCGCCTGCGGCTCGCCGGCCATCTCCCGCACTCCTCACCTGAACCCGTCACTGGTGCAACGACCTTACAGCGACCGGCGCGCCGCACCGGGCGGGTCCGGCGTTCCCGGGGGCCGTCCGGGCGGCGGCGGACGGCCCCGCGGGCGGGGTCACTCGACCGGGGGCGGGGTCTTGGCGGGGGTGCGGTCCAGGGACTCCAGGGCGAGGCGGACGGCGGTCTCCAGCTGGGGGTCCCGGCCGGCCGCCCAGTCGTGCGGGGCGATCGGGACCTCGACGTCGGGGGTGACGCCCCGGTTCTCCAGGTTCCAGCCGTAACCCTTCAGCCAGAACGAGTACTTGGGCTGGGTGACCAGCGTCCCGTCGACCAGGGTGTACCTGCTGTCGATGCCGATGACGCCGCCCCAGGTGCGGGTGCCGACCACCGGGCCGATGCCCAGGGCCTGGATCGCGGCGTTGACGATGTCGCCGTCGGAGCCGGAGAACTCGTCGGCCAGCGCCACCACCGGGCCGCGCGGGGCGTCGCCGGGGTACGGGTCGGGGTGGGCGAGGTCGCGGCCGTGGTTCCAGCCGACGATCCGGCGGGCCAGCTTCTCGACGATCAGCTGGGAGGTGTGGCCGCCGCGGTTCTCCCGCAGGTCGAGGACGACGCCCTCCAGGGACATCTCGAACCGCAGGTCGCGGTGGAGCTGCGCCCAGCCGGCGCTCTGCATGTCGGGGACGTGCAGGTAGCCGAGCCGTCCCCCGGACAGCTCGCGGACGGCGGCCCGCCGCCCGGCGACCCAGTCGTGGTAGCGCAGCGCCTCCTCGTCGTCGAGCGGCACCACCACGGGGTGGCGCTCGCCGCCGTCCCGGCCGGTGACGGTGAGCTCGACCGGCTGGTCGGCGGTGCCGGCCAGCAGCGGGGCGGGGCCGCTGACCGGGTCGACCGGGCGGCCGTTGACGGCCAGCAGCGCGTCGCCGGGCCGGACCGCCACGCCGGGCGCGGCCAGCGGGGAGCGGGCCCGCGGGTCGGAGGACTCGCCGGGCAGCACCCGGGCCACCCGCCACAGCTCGCCGTCGCGCACCAGGTCCGCGCCGAGCAGGCCCTGCCGCCGGGCGGCCTCGGTGCCGCGGCCGGGCGGCAGCACGTACGCGTGCGAGGTGCCGAGCTCGCCGACCGTCTCCCACAGCAGGTCGACCAGGTCGGAGCGGCTGCCGAGGTGCTCGACCAGCGGCCGGTACCTGGCCAGGACGCCCGCCCAGTCGACGCCGCCCAGGTCGGCGCGCCAGAAGTTGTCCCGCATCAGGCGGCCGTTCTCGTCGAACATCTGCCGCCACTCGGCGGCCGGGTCGACGGTCACCCGGACCCGGTCCAGGCCGACGTCGCCCTCCTCGTCCTCCCCGGCCTTCTGGTCGGCGGGCACGATCCGCAGCGAGCCGTCCTCCAGCACCGCCAGCCGGGCGCCGTCGCCGCTGACCGCGAACGCGTCGACGCCGGTGAGCAGTTCCTCCGCCCGCCGCTTGCGCAGGTCGAACCGCTCCAGCGCGGTGCGGGCCGGCTCGTCGTCCAACGAGGCGGCGCTGTCGCCGAGTTCGCCGCCGAACGGGTACCTGGTCCACAGCACCCCGTCCTTCGCGGCGCGCAGCACCCCGAACCGCCCGGCCTCCACCGGGAACGGCACGATCCGGTCGGCGAGGCCCTCCAGGTCGACCCGGGTGACCGGCACCGCGGCGTCCTTCTCGCTCTCCTTGGGCTCCTCCTCCTCGCCGCCCGCCGGCCGCCCGCCGCGCTGCGGGCCGAACGGCGACGGGGTCTCGGCGGCCAGCGTCAGCAGGTACGGGCGGGTGCCGCCGGGGAAGGACAGGTCGAAGGCGTGCTGGTCGTACACCGGGTCGAAGCTGCGCACCGAGAGGAACGCCAGGTGCCTGCCGTCCGCGGTGAAGGCCGGCGAGTAGTCGTGGAAGCGCTGCGGGGTGGCCTCGCCGACGGTGCGCGAGGTCAGGTCGGCGAGCATGATCTGCCGCAGCGACCACGGGCCGAGCACCGGCTGCGACCAGGCCAGCCAGCCCGAGTCCGGGCTGAACACCAGTCCGGAGACCTCGCCGTCGGCGCTGCGCGCCAGCTCGCTCACCGCGCCGTCGCTGAGCGCCACCAGCAGCACCCGGCCGTCGTGCGAGGCCACCGCGAGCTGCCGGCCGTCCGGCGAGACCACCAGGGCGCGCACCCGGCCGAGCTGTCCGGCCGCCAGCCGGCGGCGCTCGGCGCCCAGCACCGCCGGGGCGTGCTCCAGCGCGTCGTCGCCCTCGGCGTCGGTGACCCAGACCGCGCCCTGCGCGCCGTCCTCGCCGGGGACGACCCGGGCCAGCCGGGCCCGTGCGCCGGGCGTCTCGTCCAGCACCCGGGCCGGGCCCTCCCGGTGGGTCACCCAGTGCACGGTGCCGCGCACCACCACGGCCGCGGCCCGGCCGGTGCGGTCCGGCGCGGCGCTCTCCACCTGCCCGGCGGCGGCCGTCGGGTGCGGGCGGCGCCGGGTGCGCGGCCCGGCCGGGCGGACGTCCAGCCGGCGCGGCCGGGCGCCGTCCAAGTCGTCCAGCAGCCACAGCTCACCGGCGCTCTGCCAGACGACCCGGGTGCCGTCGGTGGACGCCTGCCGGGCGTAGAACCCGCTGTCCGCCGGGCCGTGCGCCCGCAGGTCGGAGCCGTCCGGGAGGCTGGAGTACAGCCGCCCGGTGCCCTCGTGGTCGGAGAGGAACGCCACCCGGTCGCCGACCCACAGCGGGCACTCCAACTGCCCGTCCAGGTCGGCGTGCAGGCGCTCGAACCGGGCGCCGCCGATCCACAGCTTCCCGGCCCGGCCGCCCCGGTAGCGCTTCCAGTGCGCGGCCTCCCGGTTGTGCGTCCCCAGCAGCACCCGGCCGCCGCCGGCGCCCTCCGGCACCGGCTCGAAGGCCAGCGAGCCGATCGGCCCGTACGGCAGCCGCGACGGCTCCCCACCGTCCAGCGGCACCGCGAACGCCCAGGTCCGCCGGATCGTCTCCTGCCCGGCGGTGGTGATCGCGACCGGCCGGCCGTCGCCGCTCCACCCGACCAGCGCGGTGAGCGGGCTCCCCCAGTACGTCAGCCGCCGCGCCGGGCCGCCCTCCACCGGGCCGACGTGCACCTCCGGCGCGCCGTCCCGGGTCGAGGCCCAGGCCAGCGACCGCCCGTCCGGCGAGAACCGCACCGCGCCGACCGGCACCTGGTCCGCCGTCACCCGCCAGGCCCGCCCGCCGTCCACCGGCGCCAGCCAGACGTCGTCCTCGGCGACGAAGGCCACCAGGTCGCCGTGCAGGTGGGGGTGGCGCAGGTAGCCGCGCGTCGATTCCGTCATCCCGCCAGCCTAGGCGGGAACCGCGGCGCCACGTCAGAGGTCGGACCCGAAACCCGCCGCGCGGGGCGCCGGACCCGAAACCCGCCGCACGGAGCACGAAACCCGCCGCGCGGGGCGCCGGGCCCCGGGGAGGCCCGCCCCGCCCGTCACCCCCAGCGGCCGGTGCGGCCCAGCAGCAGGGAGCCGGCCGCGACGCCCGCCGTGGAGGTGCGCAGGACGGAGCGGCCGAGGCGGTAGGGCGCGGCGCCGGCCTCGGCGAAGGCGGCGATCTCCTCCGGGGAGACGCCCCCCTCGGGCCCGACGACCAGGACGATCTCGCCGTCGGCGGGCAGCTGCGCGGTGGCCAGCGGCAGCGCGCCCTCCTCGTGCAGGACGGCCGCGAAGCCCGCGGCGGCGAGCAGCGGCAGCAGCTGCCGGGTGGTCACCGCGTCCCGGACCTCGGGGAAGCGCAGCCGCCGCGACTGCTTGCCGGCCTCGCGCGCGGTGGCCCGCCACTTGGCGAGCGCCTTGGCGCCGCGCTCGCCCTTCCACTGGGTGATGCAGCGGGAGGCGGCCCAGGGCACGATCGCGTCGATCCCGGCCTCGGTCATGGTCTCGACGGCGAGTTCGCCGCGGTCGCCCTTGGGGAGGGCCTGGACGACGGTGATCCGGGGCGCGGGCGCGGGTTCCTCGCGGACGGCGGTGACCAGGACGTCGAGGGCGTCCTTGCCGTGCAGCGCGGCGACGGTGCCGTCCGCGCCGCGGCCGCGGCCGTCGGCGAGGGTGAGCGCCTCGCCGGGCTCCAGGCGTTTGACGGCGACGGCGTGCCGGCCCTCGGGGCCGTCGAGCCGGACGGTCGCGCCGGGGGCGGTCCCCGTCAGGTCGTCGACGACGAACACGGGTGCGGTCATCGGTGCAGCGGTCCTCTCAGCAGGGCCCATCGAAAAAACCGGCCGGGAGCGGCGGGGGCGCGCAGCCCCCCGCCGCTCCCGGCCCGGGTGGTACGGGTCTCACCGGCCGTTGAAGGCGTCCTTCAGCCGGGAGAACAGGCCCTGCTGGCCGGGCGCGAACTGCCCGGACGGACGCTCCTCGCCGCGGAGCATGGCGAGCCGGCGCAGCAGCTCCTCCTGCTCCGGGTCGAGCTTGGTGGGCGTCTGCACCTCGACGTGCACTATCAGGTCGCCCCGGCCGCCGCCGCGCAGGTGGGTGATGCCGCGGCCGTGCAGCGGGATCGACTGGCCGGACTGGGTGCCGGGCCGGATGTCGACCTCCTCCAGGCCGTCCAGGGTCTGCAGCGGCACCTGGGTGCCGAGCGACGCGGCGGTCATCGGGATGGTGACGGTGCAGTGCAGGTCGTCGCCGCGCCGCTGGAAGGTCGGGTGGCTGGTCTCGGCGATCTCGACGTACAGGTCGCCGGCGGGGCCGCCGCCGGGGCCGACCTCGCCCTCGCCGGCCAGCTGGATCCGGGTGCCGTTGTCGACGCCGGCCGGGATCTTGACCGTGAGGGTGCGGCGGGCGCGGACCCGGCCGTCGCCGGCGCACTCTGGACAGGGGGTGGGGACGACGGTGCCGAAGCCCTGGCACTGCGGGCAGGGGCGGGAGGTCATGACCTGGCCCAGGAAGGACCGGGTGACCTGGGAGACCTCGCCCTTGCCGCGACACATGTCGCAGGTCTGCGCGGAGGTGCCGGGCGCGGCGCCCTCGCCGTTGCAGGTGGTGCAGGTGACGGCGGTGTCGACCTGGAGCTCCTTGGTGGTGCCGAAGGCGGCCTCCTCCAGGGTGATCTCCAGCCGGATCATGGCGTCCTGGCCGCGGCGGGTGCGCGAGCGCGGGCCGCGCTGGCCGGTCGCGGCGCCGAAGAAGGCGTCCATGATGTCGGAGAAGCCGAACCCGGCCGCACCCGCGCCGAAGCCGCCCGCGCCGCCGCCCGGCGACAGCGGGTCCCCGCCGAGGTCGTAGACCTGGCGCTTCTGCGGATCGGAGAGCACCTCGTAGGCGGCGTTGATCTCCTTGAACCGCTCCTGCGTCTTCGGGTCCGGGTTGACGTCCGGGTGCAGTTCACGGGCGAGGCGCCGGAACGCCTTCTTGATCTCGTCCTGCCCCGCGTCGCGTCGGACGCCGAGTACCGCGTAGTAGTCCGTGGCCACCAAATGCTCCGGTTTGTTCCGCCTCTAGAAGTGCCTGCGACAGCACGCTGCTTGTTGCGCCGTTCCGCTGCGGACGCGCCGTCCCGCTACGACTCCGCCAGGATCTGGCCGACGTACCGTGCCACCGCGCGCACCGCCCCCATTGTGCCCGGGTAATCCATCCGGGTCGGACCGATCACTCCCAGCTTTGCCACGCTCTGGTCGCCCGAACCGTAACCGACCGAGACCACCGACGTGGAATTGAGCCCCTCGTAGGCGATCTCGTGGCCGATCCGGACCGTCATCGCCGAGTCGGCCGTCTCACCCAGCAGGCGCAACAGCACCACCTGCTCCTCCAGGGCCTCCAGGACCGGCCGGATGGTGAGCGGGAAGTCGTGGCCGAAGCGGGTCAGGTTGGCGGTGCCCGCCAGCATGATCCGCTCCTCGTTCTGTTCGGCCAGCGCCTCGAACAGGACGGTCAGCACGGTGCTGACCGCGGGCCGGTCGGCGGGCTCGAAGCCGGCCGGCAGGTCCTCCAGGACGGTCGGCACCTCGGGCAGCCGGCAGCCGCCCGCCATGCTGTTGAGCCTGGCCCGCAGGTCGCCGAGCAGGGCCTCGCCGACCGGGGCGGGGCAGTCGACCATCCGCTGTTCGACCCGGCCGGTGTTGGTGATCAGCACCAGCATCAGCTTGGCCGGGGTGAGTGACACCAGTTCGATGTGCCGCACGGTGGAGCGGGTCAGCGAGGGGTACTGGACGACCGCGACCTGCCTGGTCAGCTGGGCGAGCAGCCGCACCGTCCGGGCGACCACGTCGTCCAGGTCGACCGCGCCCTCCAGGAAGTGCCGGATCGCCCGGCGCTCCGGAGCGGTCATCGGCTTGACCTCGGCGAGCCGGTCGACGAACAGCCGGTAGCCCTTGTCGGTGGGGATCCGGCCCGCACTGGTGTGCGGCTGGTGAATGTACCCCTCCTCCTCCAGCGCGGACATGTCGTTGCGGACGGTGGCCGGGGAGACGCCCAGGTTGTGCCGCTCCACCAGCGCCTTGGAGCCGACCGGCTCCTCGGTGCCCACGTAGTCCTGGACGATCGCCCTGAGCACCGCGAGCCGCCGCTCGTCCAGCGGCCGGGCGGACGGGCGCGTGTCGATGAGTCGGCCGTCGGGCTTGCCGTCGTCCGGCATGGGGCACGCACCTCCGTCGTCGTCCGTTGTTCCGGTGTCCGGTCCGGGCCTGGCACTCAGCCGGGCAGAGTGCCAGAACCGTACGTGCCAGTGTACGGCCAGGGCCTGACGGCAGGAACGGTACGCCCGCGTGATCCTCGTCCGATGGCGCCGCGACGCGCCCGGGGGGTGTCCCGTTCCCACCGAATTCCCACCGTTTCGGATGGTGCCCGCGGGCCCGCCCGGTGGCAGCATCGAAGACGAGCGGGGCGGACGGCGCGGCGGGGCCGCGGGTCCGGGCCGCACGAAGCGCAGAGGAGGAGCAGCGATGTCGGCGGCACAGCACTCCCGGTTCACCCCCGACCGCGGCCTGACCGGCCGGATGGTCACCACCATGTTCCTGATCGGCCTGGTCTACGTGGGCTTCACCGGCCTGCTGATCGTGCTGCTGCGCGGCGCCTGGCCGCTGGTGGTGCTGATCTCCGGCGGCCTGTTCGTCGCGCAGTTCTGGTTCTCCGACAAGATCACCGAGCGGGCGATGGGCGCCCACCGGGTGACCCCCGAGCAGTACCCGCAGCTGCACGGCGCGGTGGACCGGCTGTGCGCGCTGGCCGACATGCCCAAACCCAGGGTCGCGGTCGCCGACAACGACATGCCCAACGCCTTCGCCACCGGCCGCAACCCGCAGAACGCGGTGATCTGCGTGACCACCGGGCTGCTGCGCCGGCTGGAGCCGGAGGAGCTGGAGGGCGTGCTGGCCCACGAGCTGTCGCACGTCGCGCACCGGGACGTCGCGGTGATGACGGTGGCCGGCTTCCTCGGCGTGCTGGCCGGCGCGATGACCAGGATCGCCCTGTACGGCGGGATGATGGGCGGCGGCAACCGGAACAGCAACGACCAGAACGCGGCGATCGCGATGGTGCTGATCCCGCTGGCCTCGATGGTGGTGTACGCGATCAGCTTCCTGCTGACCAGGCTGCTGTCGCGCTACCGCGAGCTGGCCGCCGACCGGGCGGCCGCCCAGCTGACCGGCCGGCCGGCCGCGCTGGCCTCGGCGCTGACCAAGGTGACCGGGCAGATCGCCGCCATCCCGAGCAAGGACCTGCGGCAGGCCCAGCCGTACAACGCCTTCTACTTCGCCCCGGCGCTGAGCGCCAAGGAGGCGGCCTCGCAGCTGTTCGCCACCCACCCGTCGCTGGAGCAGCGGCTGGCACAGCTGCGGAAGGTCTCCGAAGAACTCGGGCGCTGAGCCCGTCCACCGTCAGAAGGAGCTTTCCGCGTGGGATTCCTGGACGCCCTGTTCGGCCGGAGCAAGCCGGTGAAGCCCGACCTCGACCAGCTGTTCGGCGTCCCGTCGGCGGCGCTGACCCTGCAGGCCGCCAAGGGGTTCCTCCCGACCGGCCTGGGATCGGTCTGCTTCGCCGCGGTCGAGGGCGCGGCCTTCACCGAGGTGCAGCAGCAGGTGCGGGCGCTGCTGGACGCGGACACCGGGCGCGGCGGCGTGCCGGTCGAGGCGTCCCGGGACGCGTACGGGTACTCCTGGCTGCTGGCCCGGCACACCCCCGACGAGCTGCCCGACCTGGTCAACGACCTGCACGCGGTCAACAGCGAGCTGGAGGCCGGCGGTTTCGGGCCGCAGCTGCTCTGCTCGCTGGTCGGCTTCCGGGACGCCGAGGGCCGCTCGCTGGCGCTGGTGTACCTGTACAAGCGCGGCACCTTCTACCCGATGTGCAAGGTCGCCGGGCAGGAGAAGCGGGACAACCCGCTGGAGATCGAGGTCTCCCACCTGCTCCGCGACGACCTGCGGATCGAGCCGGACCTGTCCCGCTGGTTCCCGGTCTGGGGCGCTCCCGGCATCGAGGACTGAGCCCGCGGGGGCCCGTCCCCGCGCCCGGCTCAGCTCCGGCTCAGCCCCGGCTCAGCCCCGGCCGACGTCCTGGTAGGCGGTCTGGTAGGCGTCCTGGTAGGCGGCCACCGCCGCGTCGACGACCGCCCGCAGGTCCGCGGCCTCCCGCTCGCCGCCGTTCTCCTGCACCACCAGCAGCACGTCGCCGTCGCGCAGCACCGCGGTCCGGTCGGTCCAGACCGGGCCGCCGCCGTCGACGGCGCGCCAGGTGACGTGCAGCAGCAGACCGCCGCCGAGCGGTTCGACGGCCACCGTCCGCTCGCTGCGGGTGCCGTCGACGAGCGCGGTGCCGGGGGCGGCGCAGCGCAGGGCGGCGGCCAGCAGGTCGGCCAGTATCCGGGCGGCCCGGCCGGGCGGGTAGCGCTCCAGCGACTCCCGGCCGGACCAGCCCCGGTCCAGGTCGTCGGCCGGGGGGCGCTCGACGCCCACCGCGACGTCCTCCAGCGGCGGGGCGTGCCGGGTCAGGAAGGAGTCGGTGTCGAGCTCCTCGCAGGGCACCTCGGCCAGCGGCTCCGGGCTGCCCCCGCCGCTCGGCGCCCGGGTGGTGGTGAGGTCCGCGGCGCCGGTGCGCAGCGCGTAGCCGGGCGGCAGCCGGTCGGCGGTCAGCAGCGCGTCCCGCAGCGCGCGCGGTCCCGTCCGGGCGGCGGCGCCAGTGCAGCCCGTCGCGCCCAGCACGATCGCGGTGGCCGCCGCCACCGCCGTCCAGCCCCGTCCGCGCACCCGTGCCCTCCCGTCCCCGCCCGCTCCGTACCCTCGCACACCCGCCCCGGCCGCGGCCTGACGCGCCGTCGGCCCGGCGGCGGGGTCCGTAGACTGCCGACCATGCGGAGCAGGGAGTACGGACCGGATCTGACCCCGCCGTGGAAGCGGCAGCAGCCGGCCCCGAAGGTGGCGGCGGAGCGGGACCTGGTGGTGGAGGAGGCGGCCACCGGGTTCTGCGGGGCGGTGGTGCGCTGCGAGCGGACGGCCGAGGGGTTCACCGTCACGCTGGAGGACCGCTTCGGCAAGCACCGGGTGTTCCCGCTGGTGCCGCGCGGGTTCCTGCTGGAGGGGCGGGTGGTGACGCTGGTGCGGCCCGCCGCGGCCGCCCCGGCCCCGCCGCGCGGCCCGGGGCGCACCGCGTCCGGTTCGGTCGCGGTGCCGGGCGCGCGGGCCCGGGTGGCCCGGGAGTCGCGGATCTACGTGGAGGGCCGGCACGACGCCGAGCTGGTCGAACGGGTCTGGGGCGACGACCTGCGGATCGAGGGCGTGGTGGTGGAGTACCTGGAGGGCGTGGACGACCTGCCCGCCATCGTCGACTCCTTCGCCCCCGGCCCCGGCCGCCGGCTGGGCGTGCTGGTCGACCACCTGCTGCCCGGCACCAAGGAGCACCGGATCGCCGAGCGGGTGACCGGCGACCACGTGCTGGTCGTCGGCCACCCGTACGTGGACGTCTGGCAGGCCGTCAAACCGGCCGCCCTGGGCATCCCCGCCTGGCCCGCGGTGCCGCGCGGCGAGGTCTGGAAGGAGGGGGTGTGCCGCCGGCTGGGCTGGCCGGTGGACACCCCCGCCGCCTGGAAGCGGATCCTCGCCGCGGTCGACGGCTGGAAGGACCTGGAGCCGGAACTGCTGGGCCGGGTCGAGGAGTTGATCGACTTCGTCACACTGCCGGGCGGTGCCGGGGCCTGAGCCCCCGGACCGGGTCAGTCGACCAGGTCGCGGACCACCCCGTCCGCCAGCAGCCGCCCGCGCAGGGTGAGCGCCGCCCGGCCCGCCGCGTACGGCACGGGCTCCAGCAGGCCGTCGGCGAGGGCCCGGTCGGCGGCGGCGCGGCCGTCGGCGGTGAGCAGGTCCAGCGGGCAGCCCTCGGCCAGCCGCAGTTCCAGCAGGATGCGCTCGACCCGGCGGTCCTCGTCGGCCAGCACCTCGCGGCCGAGCGCGGGGGTGCGGCCCTCGGCGAGGGCCTGCGCGTACGCGGCGGGGTGCTTGGCGTTCCACCAGCGGACGCCGCCGACGTGGCTGTGCGCGCCGGGGCCGGCGCCCCACCAGTCGGCGCCGGTCCAGTACAGCTCGTTGTGGCGGCAGCGGCCCTCGGGGGTGGTGGCCCAGTTGGAGACCTCGTACCAGTGGTAGCCCGCGGCGGCGAGCGCCGTCTCGGCCATCAGGTAGCGGTCGGCGTGCACGTCGTCGTCGATCATCGGCAGTTCGCCGCGCTTGACCCGGGCGGCCAGCCGGGTGCCGTCCTCGACGATCAGCGAGTAGGCGGAGACGTGGTCGGGGCCGGCGCCGATCGCGGCGTCCAGCGAGGTCTGCCAGTCCCGGTCGCTCTCGCCGGGGGTGCCGTAGATCAGGTCCAGGTTGACGTGCTCGAAGCCGGCGGCGCGGGCCTCGGCGACGCAGGCCTCGGGGCGGCCGGGGGTGTGGTGGCGGTCGAGCAGGGCGAGCACGTGCGGGCGGGCGCTCTGCATGCCGAAGGAGATCCGGTTGTAGCCGCCCGCGCGCAGTTCGGCCAGGTACGCCGGGTCGACGGACTCCGGGTTGGCCTCGGTGGTGACCTCCGCGCCGGGGGCGAGCCCGAACTCCTCGCGCAGCGCGGCCAGCATCCGCACCAGGTCGCGGGCGGGCAGCAGGGTGGGGGTGCCGCCGCCGAGGAAGACCGTCTCGACCGGCAGGTCGGTGTCGCCGAGGACCCGGCGGGCCAGCCGGATCTCGGCGATCACGTTGTCCGCGTACGTCTCCTGCGAGGCGACGGCGCCGGAGGAGCGCAGCTCGGTGGCGGTGTAGGTGTTGAAGTCGCAGTAGCCGCAGCGGCTGGCGCAGTACGGCACGTGCAGGTAGAAGCCGAACGGCCGCCCGCCGAGTCCGTGCAGGGCGCGGGCGGGCAGCGAGCCGTCGGACGGCACGGGTTCGCCGTCGGGGAGTGCGGAGGGCATGCGCCCATTGTCCGGTAGCGGCCGGCGAAACCCGAAAAGGGTCCGCCGGCCGTACCGGACGGGCGGGGCTCAGGCCTCGTTGGTGCCCGCGTACATCGCGCTGACCTCGTCGGCGTACGTCCGCTCGACCACCGGGCGCTTGATCTTCAGGCTCGGGGTCAGCTCGCCGTGCTCGATGTCCAGGTCGCGCGGGAGCAGCGCGAACTTCTTGATCGTCTGCCAGCGCTGGAGGTCGCCGTTGAGGCGCTGCACGAAGCCGTCGATCAGCTCGACGGTGGCCCGGTCGGCGACCACCTCGGCGTACGACTTGCCGGCCAGGCCGTGCTCGGCGGCCCACGGCATGATCACCGTCTCGTCCAGGCCGATCAGCGCGGTGCAGTAGTTGCGGCCGTTGCCGATCACCAGGACGTTGCTGACGAACGGGCAGATCGCCTTGAACTTGCCCTCCACCTCGCTGGGGGCGACGTACTTGCCGCCGGAGGTCTTGAACATGTCCTTCTTGCGGTCGGTGATCCGCAGGTAGCCGCCCTCGGTGAGCTCGCCGATGTCCCCGGTGTGGAACCAGCCGTCCGGCTCCAGCACCTCGGCGGTCTGCTCGGGCATCTCGTGGTAGCCGCGCATGACGCCGGGGCCGCGCAGCAGGATCTCGCCGTCCTCGCCGATCCGCACCTCGGTGCCGGGCAGCGGCGGGCCGACGGTGCCGACCCGGAAGTCCTCGGCCCGGTTGACCGTGGAGCCGGCCGAGGTCTCGGTCAGGCCGTAGCCCTCCAGCACCGGGACGCCCGCGCCCTTGAAGAAGTAGCCGATCTCCGGGGCCAGCGCCGCGCTGCCCGACACCGCGCCGCGCAGCCGGCCGCCGAACGCGGCCCGGATCTTGGTGTACACCAGCTTGTCGGCCAGCGAGTGCCGCAGCCGCAGGCCCAGCGGGGCGCTCTCCCGACCGGTGGCGATCTGCGCGGCCTGGACGGTCTGCGCGTACGCGCGGGCGGTCTTCGCCGCCCACATGAAGATCTTGTACTTGGCGCCGCCCTCGGCCCGGGCCTTGCCCGCGATGCCGTTGTAGACCTTCTCGAAGATCCGCGGCGCGGAGGCCATCAGGGTCGGGCGGATCACCGGCAGGTTGTGGATGATCCGGTCCACCCGGCCGTCCACCGCCATCACGTGGCCGGTGGCGATCTGGCCGGAGATCAGCGTCTTGCCGAACACGTGCGACAGCGGCAGCCACATGAACTGCACGTCGTCCGCGCGCAGCAGCCCGCTCTCCTCCTGCGCCACGCCCTCGTACGCCCAACAGTCGTGCACCAGGCGCACGCCCTTGGGGCGGCCGGTGGTGCCGGAGGTGTAGATCAGGGTGGCGAGCTGCTCCTTGTCGAGCGAGCCGATCGCCGCCTCGACCGCGCCGGGGTGCTCGGCCAGGTGCGCGGCGCCGCGCTCCTCCAGCTCGGCCAGGCTGAGCACGGTCAGTCCCTCGACCTCCGGGACGCCCTTCTCCGGGACGTCGAACAGGACGACCCACTCCAGCGCGGGCAGCGCGTCCTTCTGCTCGGCGGCCTTGCGCAGCTGGCCCTCGTTCTCGGCGAACAGCGCGCGGCTGCCGGAGTTCGCCAGGATGAACGCGGTCTCGTCGGCGTTGGTGCTCGGGTAGACGGTGGTGGTCGCCGCGCCGGCGCACATGTTGCCCAGGTCGGCGAGGATCCACTCGATCCGGGTGGCCGAGGCGATCGCGACCCGGTCCTCGGCCCGCACGCCCAGCGCCATCAGGCCGGCCGCCACCGCGGAGATCCGCCGGAACGCCTGCGCCCAGGTCAGCGAGCGCCACTGCTCGGCGCCCGGCGCGCTGTCGGCGGCCTGCTCGTCCACCGGAACCGGGTACCGGTAGGCCTCACCGTTCGGGGTGGCGCTTACCCTGCTGAGCAACAGGTGCGCCACGGAGGGCGGACGCCGCTCGATCACGGACTGCGCTGAACTCAACGAGGACCTCCGGGGACGGGTGGACCGAGCGCGGGCGGACGCCGGACACGGGGGCGGCCGGACACCGACTTAACCGGTGAGTAACAAGAGGGCACCAGCAGCCTAGGGGGTGGGAAGCCGATCCGTAAGGGGGTGACGCGAGGCGGCACGCCCCCGGGCCGGCAGTGCAGCACCCACCCGGACGTGAAGCTTTCCCACAGGTACCAGAATTTGGGATGCGCTCATCCCCCTCGCAGACGAGAGTGTCACGGTGCTTTTCAGACTCCTACGGGCCCATCTGCGCCCCTACTCCCGGGACATCACCCTGCTGGTGCTGCTGCAGCTGGTGTCCACCATCGGCATGCTCTACCTGCCGACGCTCAACGCCGACATCATCGACAGCGGCGTGCTCAAGGGCGACACCGGCTACATCCTGCGGGTCGGCGGCGTGATGGTCGGCGTGTCGCTGGCCCAGGCCGCCTGCTCGATCGGCGCGGTCCACTACGGCGCCCGCACCGCCATGGCCATCGGCCGGGACATCCGCGGCGCGGTGTTCTCCCGGGTGCAGGACTTCTCCGCCCGCGAGCTCAACCAGTTCGGCGCGCCCTCGCTGATCACCCGCACCACCAACGACGTCCAGCAGGTCCAGATGCTGGCGCTGATGACCTTCACGCTGATGGTCGCCGCGCCGATCATGTGCGTCGGCGGCGTCGTCATGGCGCTGAACCAGGACGTGGCGCTGTCCGGCCTGCTGCTGGCCGTGGTGCCCGCGCTGGGCGCGGTGGTCACCGTGCTGGTCGCCAGGATGCGTCCGCAGTTCCGCGGCATGCAGACCAGGATCGACTCGGTCAACCGGATCATGCGCGAGCAGATCACCGGCATCCGGGTCATCCGGGCCTTCGTCAAGGACGACCACGAGAAGGCCCGCTTCACCGGCGCCAACGGCGAACTCGCCGACTACGCGCTGCGGGTCGGCCGGCTGATGGCGCTGATGTTCCCGATCGTGATGGGCGTGGTGAACGTCTCCAGCGTCGCCGTGTTCTGGTTCGGCGCGCACCGCATCGACAGCGGCGACATGCAGATCGGCGCGCTCACCGCGTTCCTCTCCTACCTGATGCAGATCCTGATGAGCGTCATGATGGCCACCTTCATGTTCATGATGGTGCCGCGCGCCGAGGTCTGCGCCGAGCGCATCCAGGAGGTGCTGGACACCGAGTCCAGCGTCGTGCCCCCGCTGCACCCGGTCACCGAGCTGCGCGGCCGCGGCACCCTGGAGCTGCGCGGCGTCGACTTCCGCTACCCCGGCGCCGAGGCCCCGGTGCTGCGCGGCATCGACCTGGCCGCCCGGCCCGGCGAGACCACCGCCGTCATCGGCTCCACCGGCTCCGGCAAGACCACCCTGCTCGGGCTCGTCCCCCGGCTGTTCGACGCCACCGCCGGCGAGGTGCTGATCGACGGCGTGGACGTGCGCGAGCTCGACCCGCAGAAGCTGTCCGAGATCATCGGCCTCGTCCCGCAGAAGCCGTACCTGTTCTCCGGCACCGTCGCCTCCAACCTGCGCTACGGCAAGCCCGAGGCCACCGACGAGGAGCTCTGGCAGGCCCTGGAGACCGCCCAGGCCAAGGACTTCGTGGAGCGGTTCCCGGAGGGCCTGGACGCCCCGATCGCCCAGGGCGGCACCAACGTCTCCGGCGGCCAGCGCCAGCGCCTGGCGATCGCCCGGGCGCTGGTCCGCCGGCCGGAGATCTACCTGTTCGACGACTCCTTCTCGGCCCTCGACTACGCCACCGACGCCCGGCTGCGCGCCGCGCTCTCCCGGGAGACCGGGGACGCCACCGTGGTGATCGTCGCCCAGCGGGTCTCCACTATCCGCGACGCCGACCGGATCGTCGTCCTCGACGAGGGCGCCGTCGTCGGCACCGGCACCCACCGGGAGCTGATGGCCGACAACCCGACGTACCGGGAGATCGTGCTCTCCCAGCTCACCGAGCAGGAGGCGGCGTGACCAGCCCCGAGACCCCCGAGAACCCGCCGACGGACGGGGCCCCCGGCAAGCCCGACCTGTCCAAGGCCGGAGCCGACGGGGCCGCCGAGGCGCCCGGAGGCTCCGGGACGCCCGCGCCGTCCGGCTCGCAGGAAGCCGCCGCCCGGCGCGGTGGAGGCGGCCCGGGCCGGTTCATGGGCGCGCAGGGCACCGAGAAGTCCAAGGACTTCGGCGGCTCCGCCAAACGCCTGTTCGCCCTGCTCGGTCCCGAGCGCACGCTGCTGTTCACCGTGCTGGGCTTCGGCGTGCTCGGCGTGGGCTGCCAGGTGCTCGGCCCCCGGGTGCTCGGCAAGGCCACCGACCTGATCGTGGCCGGCTGGACGGGCATGCAGACCGAAGGTGCGCCCAGCAAGGCGGCCGCCGTCGAGGGCGCCCGTGCCCGGGGCGGTGACAACGCCGCCGACCTGCTCTCCACCATCGACTTCACGCCCGGCCACGGCATGGACTTCGGCGCCATCGGCAGCATCCTGCTCTGGGTGCTCGGCATCTACCTGGCCGCGGTCCTGTTCGGCGTGGTGCAGGGCCGGCTGGCCGCGCTGGCGATCAACCGGACGGTGTTCCGGCTGCGCGAGGAGGTCGAGGCGAAGCTGTCCCGGCTGCCGCTCAGCTACTTCGACCGGCAGCCGCGCGGCGAGGTGCTCAGCCGGGTCACCAACGACATCGACAACATCAACCAGTCCATGCAGCAGACCATGGGCCAGGTGGTGAACTCGCTGCTCACCATCGTCGGCGTGCTGGCGATGATGTTCTGGATCTCCCCGCTGCTGGCCGTGATCGCGCTGGTCTCGGTACCGGTCTCGGTGGTGGTCGCCACCAAGGTCGGCAAGCGCGCCCAGCCGCAGTTCGTCAAGCAGTGGGGCTCGACCGGCAAGCTGAACGCGCACATCGAGGAGATGTTCACCGGGCACAGCCTGGTGAAGGTCTTCGGCCGCCAGAAGGAGGCCGCCGAGCTCTTCGAGCAGGAGAACCAGGCGCTCTACGAGGCGTCCTTCAAGGCGCAGTTCATCTCGGGCGTCATCCAGCCCGCGATGATGCTGGTGGGCAACATCAACTACGTGCTGGTCGCGGTGGTCGGCGGCCTGCGGGTGGCCAGCGGCGCGCTGTCGATCGGCGACGTGCAGGCGTTCATCCAGTACTCCCGGCAGTTCAGCCAGCCGCTCAGTCAGGTCGCCTCGATGGCCAACCTGGTGCAGTCCGGCGTGGCCTCCGCCGAGCGGGTCTTCGAACTGCTGGACGCCGAGGAGCAGTCCCCCGAGCCCCAGCACCCCGAGCGCCCCGCCGAGCTCCGCGGCCGGGTCGCGTTCGAGGAGGTCTCCTTCCGCTACGAGCCCGGCAAGCCGCTGATCGACGGCCTGTCGCTGAAGGTCGAACCCGGCCACACGGTGGCCATCGTCGGCCCCACCGGCGCGGGCAAGACCACCATGGTCAACCTGCTGATGCGCTTCTACGAGGTCAGCGGCGGCCGGATCACCCTGGACGGCGTGGACATCGCCGCGATGTCCCGCGAGGACCTGCGCTCCGGCATCGGCATGGTCCTCCAGGACACCTGGCTGTTCGGCGGCACCATCGCCGAGAACATCGCCTACGGCGCCGGGTCCGCCACCCGCGAGCAGGTCGTCGCCGCCGCGAAGGCCGCCCACGTCGACCGCTTCGTGCGGACCCTGCCCGAGGGCTACGACACCGTCCTGGACGACGAGGGCACCGGCGTCAGCGCCGGCGAGAAGCAGCTGATCACCATCGCCCGGGCCTTCCTCGCCCAGCCCTCCATCCTGGTCCTCGACGAGGCCACCAGCTCCGTCGACACCCGCACCGAGGTGCTGATCCAGCGCGCCATGGCCGAACTGCGCACCGGACGCACCAGCTTCGTCATCGCCCACCGCCTCTCCACCATCCGGGACGCCGACGTCATCCTGGTGATGGAGAACGGCTCGATCGCCGAACAGGGCACCCACGACGAGCTGATCGCCGCCGACGGCGCCTACGCCCGCCTCTACCAGGCCCAGTTCGCCCAGGCCGTGGCCGAGGTCGACTGACGGCCGCCCCGCCGCCCGACGCGCCGGGGGAGGTCCGCACCAGCGGGCCTCCCCCGGCGCGTTCGTGCTCCCCGGCCCGGCCCCGCCTCCGGCCTCCCGTCGCTTTTCCACGCTCCTGACGGCAGGTCAGTGCCGCCCGCTCCGGGCGCCGTTGGCCGCGCTACGGTGGCCGGGTGCCCGATCAGAACGCCGCCGCCACCGCGTCCGCCGCCGCTGCCGCCGAGGTCTTCCAGGCCGAGCGCCGCTACCTGGGCGCGGTCGCCTACCGCCTGCTGGGCTCGATCGCCGACGCCGAGGACGTGCTGCAGGACGCCTGGCTGCGCTGGCAGTCCGCCGACCGCTCGGACGTGGCCGACCCGCGCGCGTACCTGACCACGGTGGTCACCCGGCTCTGCTACGACCAGCTGGGCTCGGCCCGGGCCCGGCGGGAGGCGTACGTCGGCGAGTGGCTGCCGGAGCCGGTGCTGACCACCGGCGGCCCCGCCGAGCCCGCCGAACTGGCCGAACTGGGCGAGCAGGTGTCGGTGGCGATGCTGGCGGTGATGGAGCAGCTGACCCCGGCCGAGCGGGCGGCGTTCGTGCTGCACGACGTCTTCGCGGTCGGCTTCGACGAGATCGCCCCGGCCCTGGAGCGCTCCCCCGAGGCCACCCGGCAGCTCGCCTCACGGGCCCGCCGCCGGATCCGGGACGGCGGCCGGCGCGGCCCGGTCGACCCGGCCGAGCACCACCGGGTGGTGACGGCGTTCACCGCCGCGGCCACCGGCGGCGACCTGGCCGCGCTGCTGGCGCTGCTCGACCCCGAGGTGGCCTGGCACGCCGACGGCGGCGGCATCGTCAACGCGGTGCGCCGGCCGGTGTTCGGCGCGCTGCGCGTCGCCCGGCTGCTGCACAAGCTCTCCGGCCGCTGGATCGACGCCGAACGCCCGCTGGTGCCGGCCTCGGTCAACGGCGAGCCGGGCGCGGTCTGGTACTCGGCGCCCGGCGAGGTCGGCGGCGTGATGGCGTTCACCGTCGAGGACGGCCTGATCACCGCCGCGTACGTGATGGTGAACCCGGAGAAGCTCGGCCACCTCCAAGGGTTGTGACCCGGATCACGGTCACACTCCGGCGGGCCGTCCCGTCCCCCTTCCAGAACCGCCACCGGCGGGGTCACCGAGGAGGACGAGATGACCGGCAAGCACATCGTGGTGATCGGCGCGGGCTACGCGGGGCTGTCCGCCGCCGCCGGGATCGGCCGCGGGCCGGACCGGGTCACCCTGATCGCCCCCGAGCAGCGCTTCGGGCACCGCGTCCGGCAGCACGAGATCGCCGCCGGCCGCCGGGTCGCCCGCCCCGAGATCGCCCGCGTGCTGCGCGGGCGCCGGGTCGTCCACCTGGCCACCCGGGCCGTCGCGCTCGACCTGGCCGCCCGCGAGGTGCGCACCGAGGACGGCGGCCGGGTCGGGTACGACACCCTGGTGTACGCGCGCGGCAGCCGCACCGCCTGGGGCGACGTGCCGGGCGCCGCCGAGCACGCCTACTCGGCGGAGCGCGCCGAGGAACTGCGCGGCCGGCTCACCGCGGACCCGGCGCCCGCGACGCTCGCCGTGGTCGGCGGCGGGGCCACCGGCATCGAGCTGGCCGCCGAACTGGCCGAGGCGTACCCCGACCGGCAGGTCCGGCTGGTCGCGGCCGGGCAGGTCGGCGGCTGGCTGTCGGAACGCGGCCGGGCGCACGTCCTGGCCGTGCTCGGCCGCCTCGGGGTGCGGGTCCACGAGCACCACCGGGTCACCGTCGTCACCGCGGACGGGCTGGTCTGCGAAGGCGCGGACGCGGACGGGCCGGGCCGCGCGGGCGCGGAGCTGCCCGCCCAGGTGGTGGTGTGGGCCGCCTCGATGGAGCCGCACCCGCTGGCCGCCGCCTCCGGCCTGGCCGTCAACGCGCGCGGCCGGGCCCTGGTGGACGAGCACCTGCGCTCGCGCTCGCACCCCGAGGTGCACGTGGTCGGGGACGCCGCCGCCGTCGAGGTGCCCGGCATCGGCGAGCTGCGGATGGCCTGCGCCACCGCGATGCCGCAGGGCCGCTACCTGGCCAAGCTGCTCACCGGCCGCACCGACGAGCCGTTCTCCTACCGCTACGTCACCCAGTGCCTGAGCCTGGGGCGCGGCGAGGCGCTGGTGCAGCTGATCCACGGCGACGACTCGATGCGGCCCCGGGTGCTGACCGGCGTGGCCGGGCGGCTGGTCAAGGCGGGCATCGTCAAGGGCCTGCCGCTGTCGCTGCGCTGAAACGGCGGCGGGCCGGCACCCCCCGGTGGAAGGGGGTGCCAGCCCGCCGTAGCAGCCCGTCCGGAGAAGCTACTTCTTCTCCTTCGGGGCCTCCGCGTCCGTCGACAGCGCGGCGATGAAGGCCTCCTGCGGGACCTCCACCCGGCCGACCATCTTCATCCGCTTCTTGCCTTCCTTCTGCTTCTCCAGCAGCTTGCGCTTGCGCGAGATGTCACCGCCGTAGCACTTGGCGAGGACGTCCTTGCGGATCGCCCGGACCGTCTCGCGGGCGATCACCCGGGAGCCGATCGCGGCCTGGATCGGCACCTCGAACTGCTGGCGCGGGATCAGCTTCTGCAGCTTGCCGGCCATCATCACGCCGTAGTTGTAGGCCTTGTCCTTGTGCACGATCGCGGAGAACGCGTCCACCGCGTCGCCGTGCAGCAGGATGTCGACCTTGACCAGGTTGGCGGACTGCTCGCCGATGGGCTCGTAGTCGAGCGAGGCGTAGCCGCGGGTCTTGGACTTCAGCTGGTCGAAGAAGTCGAAGACGATCTCGGCGAGCGGCAGGGTGTAGCGCAGCTCCACCCGGTCCTCGGAGAGGTAGTCCATGCCCTGGAGGGTGCCGCGGCGGGACTGGCAGAGCTCCATGATCGCGCCGACGAACTCGTTCGGGGCGAGGATGGTGCCGCGCACCACCGGCTCGAACACCTCGGCGATCTTGCCGGTGGGGAACTCGCTCGGGTTGGTGACGGTGTGCTCGGTGCCGTCCTCCATGATCACCCGGTAGATCACGTTCGGGGCGGTGGAGATCAGGTCGAGGTTGAACTCGCGCTCCAGGCGCTCCCGGATGATCTCCAGGTGCAGCAGGCCGAGGAAGCCGCAGCGGTAGCCGAAGCCGAGCGCGACCGAGGTCTCCGGCTCGTAGACCAGTGCGGCGTCGTTCAGCCGCAGCTTGTCCAGCGCGTCGCGCAGCAGCGGGTAGTCCGAGCCGTCCAGCGGGTAGAGGCCGGAGAACACCATCGGGCGCGGGTCCTTGTAGCCGCCGAGGGCCTCGGTGGCGCCCTTGTTCTGCGAGGTGATGGTGTCGCCGACCTTGGACTGCCGGACGTCCTTCACACCGGTGATGATGTAGCCCACCTCGCCGACGCCGAGGCCGTCGGCGACCTTGGGTTCCGGCGAGATGACGCCGATCTCCAGCAGCTCGTGGGTCGCGCCGGTGGACATCATGGCGATCCGCTCGCGCTTGGTGAGCTGGCCGTCCACCACTCGCACGTAGGTGACCACGCCGCGGTAGGCGTCGTACACCGAGTCGAAGATCATCGCGCGGGCCGGGGCGTTCTTGACGCCGACCGGGGCCGGGATCTTCTCGACCACGTGGTCGAGCAGGTCCTCGACGCCGAGGCCGGTCTTGGCGGAGACCTTCAGCACGTCGGCCGGGTCGCAGCCGATGATGTGCGCGATCTCGGCGGCGTACTTCTCCGGCTGGGCGGCCGGCAGGTCGATCTTGTTGAGCACCGGGATGATCGTGAGGTCGTTCTCCAGCGCCAGGTACAGGTTGGCGAGGGTCTGCGCCTCGATGCCCTGGGCGGCGTCGACCACCAGGATGGTCCCCTCGCAGGCCGCGAGGGAGCGGGACACCTCGTACGTGAAGTCCACGTGGCCGGGGGTGTCGATCATGTTGAGGATGTGCGTCGTGCCCGCGTTCTCACCGGACCTGGGCGCCCACGGGAGGCGGACGGCCTGGGACTTGATGGTGATGCCGCGCTCGCGCTCGATGTCCATCCGGTCGAGGTACTGGGCGCGCATCTGCCGGGGGTCCACCACGCCGGTGATCTGCAGCATCCGGTCGGCGAGCGTCGACTTGCCGTGGTCGATGTGGGCGATGATGCAGAAGTTGCGGATCACCGCCGGGTCAGTACGGCTGGGCTCTGGCACGTTGCTGGGGGTCGCGGGCACCTTGGTCCGATTTCTGATCCGATCAATATGGTTCCGTCCATCCTCCCATGCCGAACGGCCCTCGGTCCTTCCCGCCCGAGCGGGGGTGCGGGACGATCCCTCCATGATCTTGGAAAGCGCGCTGCTCGACGTCCGCCCCGGCCGGGAGGAGGCCTTCCTCGCCGCCTTCGCCGAGGCCCGCCCGCTGATCGCCGCCCAGCCCGGCTTCCGCTCGCTGGAACTGCGCCGCTGCCTGGACGCGGGCAGCACCTCGCGCTTCCTGCTGCAGGTGGGCTGGGACACCCTGGAGGACCACACCGAGGGCTTCCGCCGCTCCGCCGAGTACGGGCGCTGGCGCGAACTGCTGCACCACTTCTACGACCCGTTCCCGACCGTCGAGCACTACGGCGAGCCGCTGCTCACCGCCTGACCCGCCGTCAGCCGTGCGGCCCCGCCGGTCCGGTTTGGGCCGACCGGGACGGCCCTGGTAGCGTGGGCCGCTGCACTCCGCCCTCGGCATGCCCTCTCAGCAGGCCCGAGCGGCACCCGGGGTGCGACCCGTCGTAGCAAACGATTCACACAGACTGAGGCTCATTCGTGGCGAACATCAAGTCCCAGATCAAGCGCAACAAGACCAACGAGAAGGCGCGCCTGCGCAACAAGGCCGTCAAGTCCTCGCTGAAGACCGCCCTGCGCAAGGCCCGCGAGGCCGCTGCCGCCGGTGAGACCGAGAAGGCCACCGTGCTGGCCCGCGCCGCCTCCAAGGCCCTCGACAAGGCCGTGAGCAAGGGCGTCATCCACAAGAACCAGGCCGCCAACAAGAAGTCGGCGATCACCAAGCGCGTCAACGCCGCCGCCTGATCGAGTTCTTCCCGGTACGGCCCGCCCGTACCCCGGTGCCCCACCGGGCACCACCCCGGTCGATGTGACCAGCGGCCCTCTACCCGCCCCCACCGACCACCGCTCCCGGCGCCCCGGCCCTCTACCCGGAGTCCCGAGGAGCCGCACGACCCCGTACCGCACGCGGCCTGCGTTCGCCACGCGGGTGCGGTACCCCAGCTCCACGGCGAGAGCGCCCGACTCCGGGCCCTCGCCCCGACTGCCCGCCCGGGCCTCCGGGCGGGCAGTCGGCGTTTCCGGCCCGGTGCTCGTTCACCGCTTCCCGCCTCCTACCGCCTCCCCCGCCTCCCCGCTGGACCGCTCGACTCGACCGCTCGCCTGCGGCCGATCGGGTCGTTTGAACGGGTGACGGGCGTCAACCTGCGTACCCGCTCGGAATCGGCTCCGGCCGGACGGCGGGGGTAGGGTGCGTGGCACCTTCCGTGCCCGATCGACTACGCAGGGGAACGATGTCGACTCCACCTCCTCCGCCGCCGCCCCCGGGGCACGGCCCTGCCGTCGGGGCGGCTGCGGCTGCGGCCTCGGCTGTCGGCAACGGGCCGGTCGGCGGGCCCGGCCACGGGTCCCCGGCGGTGCCTCGCGGGCGGCACGGCGGCGGAACGGGCACCGCGACGGGCGGGGGCGGCCGAGCCGGAGGGCGCGGTACCGGCGGGCGGGGGCGGCGCCGGGAACGCAGACGCGGAGTGTGGTGGGGCGTCGGCGGCGCGGTGCTGGCCTCCGCGGTGTGGTCGGTCGCCGTACTGACCATGCCGCCGCTGGTGCGCGGCATCCTCGGCGAGCCGGCCGCCCCCTCCCCCGCCGGCTACCGGGTCTCCGACGACCTGTGCGCCACCGCCGCCCTGCCCGCCCTCGACCGGCTGTACCCCGCCCCGTCCGGCAGCCCGTACCACTACACGACGCGCCACCGGGTGCTGGACGAGATGTACTGCAGCCAGTACCGCACGAAGGCCGACAACGACTCCGAGCACTACTCGCTCTACCTCCAGGTGCAACTGCACCACCAGGTCGACCCGCGCCCGGAGTTCGGCGCCCAGCGCGAGGGCCTGGCCCAGCGCAGCTACCTGATCAGCCCGGTGTCCGAACTCGGCGACGAGGCCTACCTCGGCTACCTCGACGACCCGGACCGCAACGACCCCGCCCGGCACCACCTCACCCAGGTCCTGTACGTCCGGCAGGGCGGCATGACCTGCTACGCGGGCTGGTCCGGCTCCTACCAGGACGGCCGGGCCACCGCCCCCGACCTCGACCGGATCCGCAGCGCCCTCGTCTCCGACACCCGCGACCTGCTGCGCGGCCTCGGCGGCTCCCCTGCCTGACCGTCCCGGGCCTTGACCGTCCCTGCTCCGGGCCGGGGCCCATGGCCGGGGTTCGGGGTCGGGGTCGGAGTCCGGGCTGCGCAGGACCCTAGTAGGGGCGGGAGCCCGCCCGGGAGGCCCGGGCCACGGCGACGACGGCGCGTTCGAGCGCGTACGCCGGGTCGTCGGAGCCGCCCTTCACGGCGGCGTCGGCCTCCGCGACGGCGGTCAGCGCGGCGGCCACGCCGTCGCCGGTCCAGCCGCGCATCTGCTGGCGCACCCGGTCGACCTTCCAGGGCGGCATGCCGAGCTCGCGCGCCAGGTCACCGGGCCGCAGGTTGCGGCCCGCAGAGGCGAGCCGGCCGATGCTGCGGACGCCGGAGGCGAGCGCGTAGGTGATGCCGGTCGGCGGCTGGCCGACGGCCAGGGCCCAGCGCAGCCGTTCCAGCGCCTCGGCGGCCCGCCCGGTCACCGCGAGGTCGGCCACCTCGAAGCCCGTCGCCTCGGCGCGGCCGCTGTAGTACTTGGCGACCGCCGTCTCGTCGATCGGTCCTTCGACGTCCGCGGTCAACTGGCTGCACGCGGCGGACAGTTCACGCAGATCACTGCCCAGGGAGTCCAGCAGCGCCTGGCAGGCCTCGGGGCTGGCGGCCCGCCCCAGGGTGCGGAACTCGTTGCGGATGAAGGCCAGTTTCTCGCTCGCCTTGGTGAGCTTCGCGCAGGCGACCTCCCGGGCGCCCGTCTTCTTCGCCGCGTCCAGCAACCCCTTGCCCTTGGCGCCGCCCGCGTGCACCAGCACCATGATCACTTCTTCGGCCGGCGACTCCAGGTACGCCTTGACCTCCTTGACCGAGTCGGCCGAGAGGTCCTGTGCGGCCCTGACCACGATGACCTTCCGCTCCGCGAAGAGCGAGGGCGTGGTGAGCTCCGCCAACTGCCCCGGCTGCAGGGCGCCCGGCGCGAGATCCCGGACGTCCGTCTCCGGGTCGGCCGCCCGAGCCGCGGCCACCACCGCGGCCACCGCGCGGTCGAGCAACAGCTCCTCCTGGCCGACCGCAACGGTCAGCGGGGCGAGCAGGTCATCGGGTGCACTCTTCCTGGCCATCGCCCACCAGGATCGCACGCCGCGCGGACAGCCCACCGCACCACGGCCCTTCCCTCCTTCCGTCCGCACCCGTCCGTGCTCCGTCCGTGCTCCGTCCGCCCTCCCCGCTGGGAGGCGGGGCCAATGCCGTACCCGCCTCAGGGCTGAGGAGAATGTTGGCGTGATCGAGAACAATGACCGTCAGTTGCTCGTCCTCCCCGACCGCGATGCGGCGGAGGAGGTCGCTGAGGAATTGAGCGTGCGCTGGCCCGAACTGGGCGACGTCGAGGTGGTCCGGGACTCCCTCGCCGGTGAGGACGACGCCGAGGACGCCCAGTGGCTGGTAGTGGTCGAGGCCCCCGAGGACGAGGGCTGGACCACCCGGCTACTGACCCAGCTCGACCAGCTGGTCGCCGAACAGGACGGCTGGCGAGAACAGGGCTGACGCTCTCCCACCCACTGTCGACCACACTCTTTCCTCCCTTTCCTCCCTATCGATGGCCCCGCCCGAACGAGGTGCCCCCACCCGCTCGGGCGGGCGTTTTCATCCCGGAGGCCACCGCGGCGACCGCCCCGGTCGTCACCCGATGCGGCGGTCATCCGTGGACCGGATGCGAACGCGTCGCCACCGCCAGGCTCCGCGAGTCGCCGAGGACGGCGATGTCCCCGGAGCGGTCGGTCCGGACCACCGTTGCACCGAGCGCCTCCAACCCGGTCACGGTCTGGGGCGCCGGGTGCCCGTACGGGTTGTCCGTCCCGCAGGAGATCAGGGCCAGTCTCGGGCGGAGCGCCGCCATCAACGTCCAGTCCTGGTTCGCCGACCCGTGGTGCGCCACCTTGAGGACGTCCACCCTCCCCACCCTCGGCGGCCCGGGCCCGCTCTCCGCCCGCTGAGCCGAAGCCGAAGCCGGGGCCGGAGGCGGGGGGCGGGGTGGTGCGCCGAGTGCCAGCACGGCGGCCTGGGCCGGGGGTTCCAGGTCTCCGAGCAGGGCGACTCGCAGTGGGGCGGCGGGCGGACCGAGTACGGCGAGGATCGCGATGCTGGAGTTGTTCGGCCCCTCGGCCTCGGGAGCCGGGGGCACGCTCGGCCACAGGACCTCCCAGGAGAGTTCCGCTCCGGCGGTGCGCCGCTCGCCGCGCTGCGCGCGCTCCACCGGGATGCCTCCGGCAGCCGCCCAGCGGAGCACCCGGGACCGTTCGCCGTCCGATTCGCCCGCACCTGTCACCTCGATCGCTCCGACCGACCTGCCCCGCAGCACCCCGGGGGTGCCTTCCACGTGGTCGGCGTGGAAGTGGGTGAGGATCAGCACGGGAATCCTGGTCACTCCGAGGCCGCGCAAGCAGGCGTCGGCCGCCTTGGGGTCCGGCCCGACGTCCACCACCACGGCGGCCCCCGGTTCGACGGGCAGGACGGTCATGTCGCCCTGCCCGATGTCGCACATCGCCAACCGCCACCCCGGTGCGGGCCAACCGGTTGCCAGCCGGACGACGGAGGCCGGGCGCAGCAGCAGTACCGGCAGTAGCAGAGCGACCGCGAGCACGACCAGGGCTCTCGTCTTCCGGCTGCGGGAGCGGTGGCCGGCCAGTAGCGGTGGTACCGCCCAGGCCAGTGAGACGATCACCACGGCCAGCAGGACCGCACCGAACATCCCTGCGGGCCAGGCGAGTTCGGCCCCCGGAAGCTCCGCTCCGTGCCGTGCGACGGCGACCAGCCAGCCGACCGGCAGCGCCGCGAGGTCCGTCAGGAACTCCGCCGCTCCCTTCCAGAGCGGCGCGATCGCGAGCGCGGCGAACCCCAGCAGGGTGGCGGGGGCGACCGCGATCTCGGCCAGGAGGTTGCACGGCACCCCGACCAGGCTGACCCGGGGTGCGAGCAGGACGGTGACCGGCGAGCAGAACGCCTGGGCCGCTGCGGTGGCCCCGACCGCCGCCGCCAGGTGGTGCGGCCAGCGGCGTGCCCGGAGCGCCGCCGTCCATCTCGGGCCGAGCACCAGCAGCCCGGCAGTGGCCAGCGCGGAGAGCAGGAACCCGTAGGAACGGGCCAGGTGCGGGTCCACCAGGATCAGGATCAGTACCGCGCCGGACAGGGCCGGGACTCCTCTCCGGGGCCGGCCGGTGGCTAGGGCCAGCAGTCCGATCAGCCCGGTGGCGGCGGCTCTGAGCACGCTCGGGTCGGGTCGGCAGACGGTGACGAACGCCAGCGTCAGCGCCGTCCCGAACAGCGCCGTGGTGCGGAACGAGAGACCCAGCAGCCCGGCCAGGCCGCCCCGGACGGGTGCGTCGGGGTCGCTCGGTGTGCCGCCGACCAGAACGGCCAGGACGATCGCCAGGTTGGCGCCGCTCACCGCGACCAGGTGGCCGAGGTCGGTGGCCCGGAACGCGTCCGACAGGTCGTCGGGCAGCCGGGACACGTCCCCCACCACCAGCCCGGGGAGCAGCCCCCGGATGTCCGGCGAGAGATGGTCGCAGGCGTCGCGGAGCCCTTTGCGGAGGTGGGCCGCGAGACGCTGCGGGAGGTTCGGCGGCGCGATGACGCGTGGCGGCCCCTGCGGGACGAGCAGCGCCGCGGTATCGGTGCGGGGCGCTCCCGACCCGCCTGCGGTCGGCGCCCGCTCCGGCAGCACCTCGGCTCGTAGTTCCAGTCCGGTGGAGGGGGTCAGCCGCTGCCACGGGTAGTCCTCCTGGGAACGGATCAGCAGGGTGACGGGTGTGCGGGTGGCGGTGGACGGCGGAGCGGGGCCGCCACGGGAGACGGGGGCGGCACGAACCCGGGTGACGAGTGCGGGAATGGTGAGGGTCGGCCGGGACAGCGAACTGCCCCGGGTGTGCGAACGGTGCTGTTTCGGATCGCCGGTGACGGTCAGTTCGACGGTGATCTCAGGGTTGGCGGGTCTCTCCGCTTCGGGTTCTCCCGCCCCGCTCCGCTCGTCGCCATCGGCCCGCTGCCCTGCCCCGGCGGGCGGTAAGGCGGTGGGCGGTGCGGCAGTGGGCGGTGCGACGGCGGGTGGTACGGATGGGTGGGCCAGCGCGGGCAGTGGGCCCCGGTGCAGGTCGGCGGTGTGCAGGACGGTGGTGGTGGCCGCTGCGGCGGCGGTCAGCAGGACGGCTGCGGCGAGGCGGTGGATCGAACGGCGGGGTCCTTTGGCGGCGAGCAGAGCGAGGGAGGCCGCTGCGGCCACCAGCGCGGCCAGCAGCAGCGCCGGATGTCGGTCCGGATCCAGACCGAGGACGGCGGCGCTGACCGCCCAGGCCGTTCCGGCCGGGAGGAGCAGTCGGTAGTCGGTCCGGTGGTGAACTGCGGCAGTTGTGGCCGGCATCAGGCTGTCTCCTCTCGGCATGGGTGGCGGCGGGACGGTCGGTAAGGCGGTGGCGTTTACTCCTGGGTTCAACCTCCTTCGCTGCGGTGCTGGTTGGGCGCCCGGGGCCGGGGGCGCGTTGTCGACAGGGCCGAATCCGCATCGCACGGGCGGCGGCGTTACGAGGCGGCGGGGAGCTCGAATGCCCTGTCCCGCACGGCGGTTGTGCCTGGAGCGAGGCGCTGGTCGTATCGGGTCGGGTCGAGTGGCGGGAACTGGTTCCAGGGGCGATCTCCGGATGGTGGAACGGTGTTGTCGTGGCGGCCTCGCCTCGACGGCGGGCCCGGACAGAGCGCGGATGCGGGCGGCGGGGGCGCCTTCTCCGCAGTGGAGGTGCACGGGCCTCGCTTGGCAGGGCGGCGACCACAGCAGGCCGGTTCTGTGCGCCCGGACGGCAGTCACGGTCTTCGGCCTCGGGCACGTGGTGCGGCGACTCGATGACGGTTCGGCGGGCGGGCTGGGGCCTCCTCTCTGGGCTTGGGAGAGCGGGGCGGAGCAGTGGGCCAGGCGACCGGTCGGCCTGGCGAGCGGGTCAGGGGGGTCAAGGGGCCAAGGGGTCAGAGAGTCAGGAGCGGCTTGAGGTCCTCGTACTTCCGCGGGCCGATACCCGGGACTTGGCGGAGTTGGTCGACGGATTGGAAGGGGCCGTGGGTGAGGCGGTACTGGAGGATGTGCTGGGCCAGGGCGGGCCCCACGCCGGGGAGGGAGTCGAGTTGGTCGGCACCGGCGTGGTTGAGGCTCACGGGGCCCGTGGGCCCGGCCGGGACCGCTGCGGCGGGGAGGGGGCCGGTGTCCACGAGGATCTGTTCTCCGTCGGTGAGTGGGCGGGCGAGGTTGAGGAGGCTGGTGTCGGCACCGGGAAGCGGTCCGCCTGCGGCGGCCAGGGCATCCGCGACCCGTGAACCCGCGGGGAGGGTTCGCAGGCCGGGGTGGGGGACTTTCCCGGCGATGTCGATGACGAGGGGCGGATCGGTCGGTTGGGGTGCCGGTGCTCCTTCCGTGGTCCGGTCGGGGAGGGCTTCGGCCATGGCGATGGACGGAACGGGAACGGGGTGCGGCCGGCCGAGCCAGAAGTGCTGGACGGCGTAGCCCGTGGCGAGGACGAGCAGGACGGTCAGGCCGAGCACGGCCCGGCGGTCGAGGGCGAAGGCGGTTGGGAGGCGGAACCGCAGGGGCAATTTCGGCACGGTGGTGTGGGGCGAGACGGCAGGGTTCGGAGTTGGCGGGGTTTCCGGCAGTGGGTCCGGATCCGATGGCGCGTCGGTTCGGCCTTGGTCTGGGAGACGGGATGCCGAGGGCTGTTTCGGCGAGGCGGCCTCGCCCGGGGCAGGCGCTCCCCCGGGCGGGTCCCGTTCCGGTGGTGAATCGGCTCTCCCCTGGCCGGGGGCTGCCGCGCGGTCGGTTGCGGAGCCGGGGCAAGGGCCCGGGTGGGGGCCGTCGGCTCCATCGGCGGCGGATGACTCCGCATCTGCGGAATGTTCGGAGCGTTTGGGCACGCCGTACATCGCCAGGATGCGTGCGGCCGACAAAGCCGGCGGCGGGTCGGGGGCTGGCGGCGGGCCCGGATCAGCCGCGTCCTCCGGTTCGGGCGGTTCGGTGCATTCGGTGGACTCGGTGGCCCGAAGGCTGCCGCAATCGGGTTCCGGCAGTTCGTCCGGGCCGGTCTCCGTGCCGAGCATTGTTCGGGCCGACGGAACAGCGGCGCTTCCGAAGGCCGGTTCGAAGGGGTCGGAATCGATGGACGGGTCCGCCGGGAAAAGGTGGTCGAGGCGGGCTCGGGCGTTCTCCGCGGTCTGGCGTCGACGGGCCTGGGGTGTGATGACGGTCCTCATGGCGAGGACGTTAGAACGATGCTGACGGTCCGTCCGAGAATTCGTTCGCCCCTGTGGACAACTCGGGGTTGTGGATAACTCTTGTCGCTCGAACGAGTGATTCCAGTGGGATTCAGTGCGACGAGGCGATGATCGGAGAAACCACCACTGCCAGCAGGCCGGGGCCGACGTGCGCCCCGATGACGGCGCCGACCTCGCTGACGTACAGCTCCTTCAGGCCGGGAATCCGCTCCCGCAGCCGCTCCGCCAGCGGTTCGGCCCGGTGCTCGGCGGCCAGGTGGTGGACGGTGACGTCGACCGGCTGCCGGCCCGCGTACTCGACGGCGATCTCTTCGAGCCGACCGATCGCACGGGAGGCGGTGCGGACCTTCTCCAACGGCTCGATCCGGCCCCCGGTCAGGTGCAGCAGGGGCTTCACCGCCAGCGCGGAGCCGACCAGGGCCTGGGCGGTGCCGATCCGGCCCCCTCGCCGCAGGTGCTCCAGGGTGTCGACGTAGAAGAAACCCGCGGTGCGGGCCGCCCGGTCCTCGGCGGCGGCGACCACCAGGTCGAGGTCCGCCTCGACGGTACGGGCACCCGTCCCGTCGCCCCCGCTGGAACCAGTGGAACCACTGGACCCGCTGGAACCCGCAACGGCCTCCGCGCCAGCGGTGGGTCCCGAGTCGGCGTGCGCCGCGTCCAGCACCTCGGCCGATTCGGCGGCGGCGAGGACGCAGCTGCCCAACGCCATGCCGACGAGCCGGCTGTCGACCACCCGGACCGGGATCGATACGGCCGAGGCCGCCAGCCGGGCCGCCTCGGCGGTGCCGGAGAGCTCGGCCGACAGGTGGATCGAGACGATGCCGCGCGCACCGGCCTCGGCGGCCGCCCGGTAGGCGGCGGCGAAGGTCTCGGGGCTGGGCCGGGAGGTCGTCACCCGCTGCTTGGCGCGCAGGGCCTCGGCCACGTCCTTCGGAGAGATCTCGACGCCTTCCGCGAAGACCTCGTCACCGACCGCGACGCTGAGCGGCACCACCCGGATGCGGTGCCGGTCCACCGCCTCCTGAGGCAGATACGCGGTGGAATCCGTGACAAGTGCGAGGTGGCCGGGCATGAGCCGGAGGTTACCCGCCACCGGGCCGGGATGACAGCGCTCGGCATTCGCTGGTTTGGCCCCGAATGCGCCGGGTAACTTCTCCGAGCACGAAGAGCAACCGTCCGATGACGCGGGGTCAGGGGCGGTTGGGTCCCGCGGGGTTCGGCTTGCGGAGACGGTCGGCGAGGCGGGAGAGCGGCTCGGCGGCCAGTCCGAGCAGTTCCTCGGCGCTGCTCGGCCGGGCGGAGCCGAGCCCCTTCCGGCGATCGGCCGGCTGCTCCGCGGAGGCAGCGGAAGCGGCGGAGGCAGCGGAAGCGGCGGAGGCAGCCGAGGAAGCGGTGCCCGGGGAGTCCGCGCCATCGGCGGCAGCGGGCTCGGCGGGGGTCCAGTGGCGCAGGGCTCCGGCCTCGTCCTGGCACTCCTTTCCGAGGCGGGCGAGTTCGTCGTCGGCGAAGCGGCGCATCCGGTCCTGAGCGGCCCAGCGCAGGGAGTCCGCGGAGTGGGTGATCCGCTCGGTGCGCTCGCGCAGCTCGGGAAGCTTGGCGGTGACCCGGTCGTTCGTCGGCTCGCGTTCCAGCATCCGGAGTTCGGCGTCGAGTTCCGCCGCGTGCGAGTCGAGGCGGGTGAGCAGCTGGAGGGCGTCCGCGAGCTGGCCGTCCTGCGGCAGGCCGCTCTGCAGTACCTGTCGGGTGGAGTCCAACGCGGTGCGCAGGGACAGCCGGAGGGCGGCGATCCGGCCCTGCTCGCCGGGCCTGGCGAAGCTCTTCGCCTTCAGGGCCGCGTTCTCCATCGCCCGCTGCGCGTTGGCGCTGTGCCGGTCGACCTTGGCCGCCACCGACTTCGCCGCCTTCACCGTTCCGACCACGGCCATCACCAGCAGCGTCACCCCGAACAGCGCGACCAGAGCAATCACCACACCGAGCGCTTCCATCGGGAGCCCACCTTCCGCCCGTGACCGGCCCTGGACCGCCGGGTGCGGTCCGCTTGTCCGCCGGACTTCCACCGTAGCCCGGAGCGGCGCTCGAGAGCAGTCCGCGGGCGCCCCTCGCACCCGAGATCAGGGACAGCTCAGGGATGTCCCCAAGCGATCTCCCCGAGATCTCAGAGATCCCACGACGCATTCGCACGAGGAACCACGAAGAACGGAGCCACCTTGTTCGCCTTCCTCCGACTCCCCCACGCCCTGGCCCGACCGCCCTTCCGGCAGCGACCGGGGACGGCGAAGGGCCGGCCGCCCCGTGACGGGGACGACCGGCCCTGCCTGGCCGACGGCGCGTCGGCCGGGGTCACGTCAGCCGGTGACGATGTTCACCAGCTTCGGGGCCCGCGCGATGACCTTGCGCACCTGGGCGCCGCCGATGGCGGCGACCACGGTCGGGTCGGCCAGGGCCAGCGCCTCCAGGTCGGCGTCCGAGATGGACGGCGCGACCTCCAGGCGGGCCTTCACCTTGCCCTTGATCTGCACGACGCAGGTCACGGTCTCGTCGACCACGTACGCCGGGTCGGCCACCGGGTAGTCCGCGAAGGCCAGCGACTGCTCGTGGCCCAGGCGGCGCCACAGCTCCTCGGCGATGTGCGGCGCCAGCGGGGCGATCAGCAGGACGATCTGCTCGGCCACCGACCGCGGCGTGGAGCCGCGCTTCACCAGGAAGTTGTTCAGCTCGATGGCCTTGGCCACGGCGGTGTTGAACCGCATGCCCGCCATGTCGCCGCGGATGCCGTCGATCGTCTTGTGCAGCGCGCGCAGCGTCGCCTCGTCCGGCTCCTCCTCGGTGACCACCAGCTCGCCGGTGACCTCCGAGACGATGTTGCGCCACAGCCGCTGCAGGAAGCGGTAGGAACCGACCACGGCACGGGCGTCCCAGGGGCGGGAGACGTCCAGCGGGCCCATCGACATCTCGTACAGGCGCAGCGTGTCCGCGCCGTACTCGTCGGCGAACTCGTCCGGGGCGATCGCGTTCTTCAGCGACTTGCCCATCTTGCCCGCCTCCCGGCGGACCTTCTCGCCGTTCCAGAAGAACTCGTCACCGATCTCCTCGACCTCGGCGGCGGGCACCGGGAAGCCCCGGTCGTCGCGGAAGACGTCGGCGGTGATCATGCCCTGGTTGAACAGCTTGTGGAACGGCTCGACCGAGGAGACGTGGCCCAGGTCGTGCAGCACCTTGTGCCAGAAGCGGGCGTACAGCAGGTGCAGCACCGCGTGCTCGGCGCCGCCGACGTACAGGTCGACGCCGCCGGCCGGCTTCTCGGCGGTCGGGCCCATCCAGTAGGCCTCGTTGGCGGGGGCGACGACCGAGGCCGAGTTGACCGGGTCGATGTAGCGCAGCTCGTACCAGCACGAACCCGCCCAGTTGGGCATGGTGTTGGTCTCGCGGCGGTAGGTCTTCGGCCCGTCGCCCAGGTCCAGTTCGACGTTGACCCAGTCCGCGTTGCGCGACAGCGGGGTCTTCGGCGAGGAGGTGGCGTCGTCCGGGTCGTAGGTGTGCGGCGAGTAGTCGTCGACCTCGGGGACCTCGACCGGCAGCATCGACGCGGGCAGGGCGTGCATCGCGCCGGTCTCGTCGTAGACGATCGGGAAGGGCTCGCCCCAGTACCGCTGGCGGCTGAACAGCCAGTCGCGCAGCCGGAAGTTGACGGTGCCTTCGCCGATGCCCTGCTCGGCCAGCCAGGCGGTGACCCGGGCCTTGGCGTCGACCACGGACAGGCCGTCCAGCGAGATGCCGTCGCGCTCGGAGTTGACCAGCACCGAGTCGTAGGTGTCGAAGGCGTCGTCCCAGGTGTGCGGGTCCTCGCCGCGGCCGTCGGTGGGCCGGACGACGCAGCGCATCGGCAGGTTGAACGCCTGCGCGAAGGCGAAGTCGCGGCTGTCGTGCGCCGGGACGGCCATGATCGCGCCGGTGCCGTAGCCCATCAGCACGTAGTCGGCGATGAACACCGGGATCTGCTCGCCGCTGACCGGGTTGGTCGCGTAGGCGCCGGTGAACACACCGGTCTTGACCTTGGCGTCGGCCTGCCGCTCCAGGTCGGACTTGGCGGCGGCGGCAGCCCGGTACGCGGCGACGGCGGCGGCCGGGTCTGCGGCGCCACCGGTCCACTCGTCACGGGTGCCGGCCGGCCACGTGGCCGGGACGATGGCGTCCACCAGGGCGTGCTCGGGCGCCAGCACCATGTAGGTGGCGCCGAACAGGGTGTCGGGGCGGGTGGTGAAGACCGTGACGGTGTCGCCGCCGACCGCGAAATCGACCCGGGCGCCCTCGGAGCGGCCGATCCAGTTGCGCTGCTGCTGCTTGATCGCCTCGGGCCAGTCCAGCAGGTCCAGGTCGTTGATCAGGCGGTCCCCGTAGGCGGTGATCCGCATCATCCACTGGCGCAGGTTGGACTTGAACACCGGGAAGTTGCCGCGCTCGGAGCGGCCGTCCGCGGTGACCTCCTCGTTGGCCAGGACGGTGCCCAGGCCGGGGCACCAGTTGACCGGCACCTCCTTGGAGTACGCCAGCCGGTACTCGCCCAGCACCTCGTCGCGCTCGACGCCGGACAGCTCCGCCCAGGCGCGGCCGCCCGGCACCTCGCGCTCACCGGACTCGAACTGGGCGACCAGCTCGGCGATCGGGCGGGCCTTGGCCGCGTCCTCGTCGTACCAGGAGTCGAAGATCTGCAGGAAGATCCACTGCGTCCAGCGGTAGTAGTCCGGGTCGATCGTGGAGATCGAGCGGCGCGAGTCGTGGCCCAGGCCCAGCCGGCGCAGCTGCTGGCGCATGTTGGCGATGTTGTCCTCGGTGGACACCCGCGGGTGGACACCGTGCTGGACGGCGTACTGCTCGGCGGGCAGGCCGAAGGCGTCGTAGCCCAGGGTGTGCAGCACGTTGTGGCCGGTCATCCGCTGGTAGCGGGCGTACACGTCGGTGGCGATGTAGCCCAGCGGGTGGCCCACGTGCAGGCCGGAGCCCGACGGGTACGGGAACATGTCCATGATGAAGCTGTGCGGCTTCGTGGCGACGGACGTCCCGTCGGCCAGCGGGCCGGTCGGGTTGGGGGCGTTGAACGTCCCCTCCTTCTCCCACAGGTCCTGCCAGCGGGACTCGATCTCGGCGGCCAGCGCGGCGCCGTAGCGGAAAGGCTCGGTGGCGGCTTCGGCCGCGCCGGAAGCGGGGGTCGTCTCGCTCATGGTCCTTCAGGCTCCATCGTCATCAGTCAGCGAACAGGCCGTAGAAAGCAGAAAGCCCCTCCTCAGGAGGGGACGCCACGCCGACTCCGGCCATCAAGCCGGTCCTGGTCAGCGCGGCCGGCTAAGAAGCAGGCGCACAGTTCGCATGGGCTCAGGGTACCGCACCCCCTCAACCCCCTTTCGCCTCACCGCGTCAACCCCCCGCCCGCGCCCACACCCCTGCCCACCCCGCCCGGCTCGTCCCGCCGACCCGGCCAGTCCGCCGTGCCCGCCCGGTCCGGTCCCGGGCTACGCCTCCGCACGCATCGCGGTGTCGAAGTCCCGCAGGGCCCGGGCCACCCGCGCCGACTGCATGCCGGCCGCGAGCATCCGGGCCCGGTCGGCGGTCCGCTCGGCCTCGGCCCGTTCGCCGGTACGGCGGTAGGAGTCGGCGAGGCGCACCATCAGCAGCGCCTTGGCCCTGGCCCGCTCCACCGAGAGGGCCTCGATCGAGGCCAGCAGCAGGCTGCGGGCCTGCTCGTGCTCCCCGAGCAGCAGGTACCCCTCACCGACCATCCCCTCCAGGTCGGCCCGCTCCTGGGCGTGCCCGTCCACGCCCTCCAGCACCCGGAACGCCCGCTCGGCGACGGCCTCCGCGCTGATCTGCTCCCCCTTGCGGCCGTGCGCCCGGGCGATCCGCCCCAGCTGCAGGGCCCGCTCACGCGGCGTCAGCACGGCGTCGGCGGCGCGCAGCGCGGTGGAGAGCATCGCCACCGGGTCGAGCCCCCGGCCGCCGGAGTTGTACGTCGCCTGGACGGCGAGGCAACCGACCACGCCGACGCCGAGCCGGGGGTCGCCCGAGACGTGGGCGGCCCGCAGGGCGGCGACGAAGGCCCGCTGGGCGGCGGCGTCGTTGCCCATGTCGTAGTTGGCCCAGCCGACCAGCCGGGCCAGCCGGCTGGCCGCCCCGTACAGTTCCCGGCCGAGCGGCTCGTCGTAGCTGCCGAGCTCCAACAGCTTGCCGACCATGGCGAGTTCCGCCTTGGCCAGGTCGAGGATCAGGCCGCCGCCGTAGGCGCGTTCCAGGCGCTGCTTGGATTCGTAGGACAGCCGAAGGTCGGCCAGTTGCTCGGGGGCGATCCGCAGCGCGCCCTCCCCGCCGGTGACCGCCGGGGGCGGGGAGGCCCAGTGCCGGGCCGCCTGTTCCAGCTCGTCGCCGCGGAACAGGTCGGTCAGGCGCACCGGGGCGCCGTCGGCGCCCGCCTCGCGGAGCGCGGTCTGCGCGGTGTCGGCGGTCCACGGGTCGGTCAGCAGCCGGGGCGAGAGCATCTTCGCGCCCCGGTGGGAGCCCATCTGCCCCCAGAGCTGCTCGTAGGTGACCGCGATGCCGACGCTGCGGCCCAGCACCTCGCAGACGGTCTGATCGTGCGGCGAACGCGGCACCATGCCCCGGTCGCGCCACTTGTACGGTGCGGTGGAACTGATCGCCATGCCGGCCGGGAGCACCGCGTTCACCTCGCGGGCCAGCCGCTCCGGGCTCCAGCCGAGCTGGTGGAGTATCCGGGCGAGTTCGTCGTTCCGTTTTCGCACCAGGTCGGCCATGGCACGACCGTAGCGGCCCCGCGCCCCGCTCGGCAGCGAAGTCCGGTGAACGGCCGAAGGCCGCCCCTCGCGGGACGGCCTTCGGACTGCTGTGGAGCTAAGGAGAATCGAACTCCTGACCTATTGCATGCCATGCAATCGCTCTACCAACTGAGCTATAGCCCCATGCTTTTGCTGCTGTCACCTGCGGTTTCCCTTGGCGACATCGACAACTGTACACGGTCGGCGGCCCCGGCCCTAATCCGTTCCGGAGCGCCCGCAGCACCCGCAGCGACCGCGACCCGAGCCCCGGCCCGCCCCGGGCCCGGCCCCGAAAACACCGAAGACCGCCACCCTGTTCGGGCGGCGGCCTCGCGGAACTGCTGTGGAGCTAAGGAGAATCGAACTCCTGACCTATTGCATGCCATGCAATCGCTCTACCAACTGAGCTATAGCCCCGCGACACTGACGACCACTCACGGACCACCGGTGCGGAGTGGAGCTAAGGAGAATCGAACTCCTGACCTATTGCATGCCATGCAATCGCTCTACCAACTGAGCTATAGCCCCGCAGTTCCGCGACTCCCGCCCCCGGTTTCCCGTCTGCGTTCCTCGCTGCGAACGAGGAAGACTCTAGCTGGTCAGAGCCGGAACTGTGAAATCCGGGTCGGTCGGCCGTCAGCTCTCGTCGCCGATGACCGGCTGCGGCAGCGTGCCCGCGTTGTGCTCCAGCAGTCGCCAGCCCCGCGAGTCCTGGCCGAGGACCGACCAGCAGCAGTTGGAGAGGCCGCCGAAGCGCTCCCACGACTGCGGCTCGAAGCCCAGCATCCGGCCGATCATCGTGCGGATGGTGCCGCCGTGGCTGACCACGACCAGGGTGCCGTTCTCCGGCAGCTTCTCCGCCGCGTCCAGCACCACCGGGACGGACCGGTCGGCCACCTCCGTGGCCAGCTCGCCGCCGCCGCGCCGCACCAGCTCGCCCTTCGCCCACGCCTCGTACTGCTGCGGGTAGCGGGCCTGGATCTCAGTCTTGGTGAGCCCCTGCCACTCCCCCGCGTAGGCCTCCCGCAGGCCCTCGTGGTGGTGCACCTCCAGGCCGGTGAGCTCGGCGAGCTCGGCGGCGGTGCGCCGGGCCCGCTGCAGGTCGGAGGAGATCAGCAGGTCGGGCCGGAGCCCGGCGAGCAGCCGGGCCGCCCGCTGGGCCTGGAAGACGCCCTGGTCGGTGAGCTCGATGTCCGTGGTGCCCTGGAACCTCGATTCGAGGTTCCAGGAGGTCTGGCCGTGCCGCCAGAAGACGATGCGCGGCCAGGCCCCGGCGCGGCTCAGAGGTCGCCCCCGGAGACGGCGTTGCCGGCCGCGTCGGTGACGGCGTTCTCCGGCCGGTTGCGGGTGGCCAGCGCGTCCTCGGGGATCGGCAGCTCGGGGCAGTCCTTCCACAGGCGGTCGAGCGAGTAGAAGGAGCGCTCCTCGGAGTGCTGGACGTGCACCACGATGTCCAGGTAGTCGAGCAGGATCCAACGGCCCTCGCGCTCGCCCTCCCGGCGCACCGGCTTGACGTCGAGCTTCTCGCGCAGTTGGTCCTCGATCTCCTCCGCGATCGCCCGCACCTGGCGGTCGTTGGCGGCGGAGGCGATCAGGAAGGCGTCGGTGATCGACAGCACCTCGCTGACGTCGAAGGCGATGATGTCGTGCGCCAGCTTGTCGGCCGCCGCCTGCGCGGCGACGGTGATGAGTTCCTGGCTTCGGTCGGTGACGGTCACGATGCTCTTCCGGATCGGCTGTGGGGATACCCTCCCAGGATCTCACGAACGCGACGGAGCCCCCGAGCGTTTTCCGCCCGGGGGCCCCGATCACGGCTGCGGGCCGCGGCCGACCCGCCGCCACCGCTTCTGCTACTGCTTCTGCGCCGGCGGCTGGTAGTCCTTGCCGATCACCAGCACCAGGTCCGCGTTCTGCGCGTCGGTGACCTTCTTCACCACCGAGTCCGGCAGGCCCAGGCTGGTCGCCAGGGTGAGGGCGGCCGGCCGGGTGGCGTCGTCGGTGTAGCGGATCTCGGAGGCCGCCTGGTCCGCCGTCTTGGCGGTGGAGGGCAGCACGTCCATCCCGGTGTTGGTGACCGCGGCCTGCGCGGCGATCGAGGTGGCGTCGCTGCCGGAGGCGTTCACCACGGCGACGCGGGTGGCGCCGCCGGTGCCCTTGGCCTTGCCGATGGTGCCGCCGAGGATCTCCTTCACCTGCTTGCCCGCGGTGGCGTCGTCCAGGGTGCCGTCGGCCTTGGCGGTGAGCGTGGCGGTGGCCAGGTGTCCCGCCTTCGCCTGCTTGGCCATGTTGACCAGCACGCCGGCCAGCGCCTCCTCCGGGAGCGACGGGTCGGCGACCGAGTTCATCCGGTGCACGTCGTCGGTGGCGTCCGCCATGGTGGTCGGCATGGTGTTGATCAGCGCGGCCATCACCTGCCCGAAGCGGGCGAGCTGGGCGTCCCGGTTCTCCCCGGGCGCCTGCAGGGTCGCGTAGGCGACGGCGGCGCGCCCGTTCAGCAGGACGTCCTTGCCCGCCGCGGCGAGCACCTTGCCGTCCGCCTTGTTGTCCTCGCGCACCTCGGCGTTGGTGTCCACCTTGATGCCGCCGAGCTGGGAGACCAGTAGCAGCAGGTAGGGGGTGTCCAGCCGCCAGGTGCCGGCCACCTTGGCACCGAGCACCGCGGACAGGCCGTCGCGGGTGGCGGAGGCGCCGACGTCGTCCAGGGACTTGCCGACCGTGGTGGTGGAGGTCACGCCGTTGCTGGGCAGTTGCAGGGTGTCCGGCAGCAGCAGCACGGTCGCCTTCCTACCGCCCTCGTCGTCGACCAGCAGCGCGGTGGTGACCTTGCCCTGCGGGTCGCGCAGGTGCACCACGTTCACGTACCGGCCGCCGACCGCCGCGTCCGAGTCGTCACCGCCGCCGATCTTGCCGGTCCACCACAGGTAGCCCACCCCGCCGGCCGCCAGCACCGCCAGCACCACCAGCAGCGAGAGCAGCCGGTTGCGCAGCCGTCGCCGGCGCTCGGCCCGCACTTCGCTGCGCGACTCGGCGAACTTCAGCCAGTCGATCGCGTCCTCGGACTCCTCCGTCTGCTCGTCGACGAAGCTGAACTCGCCCGTGGTGTACGAATCGCCGCCCTTGGCCTTGGCCCGGGCCGCCGCCGCGGCCGCCCGTCCACCGACCAGCTCGGACGGCTCCTCCACCGGCGCGTCCGCCGCCCCGCCCGCCGGAGCCGGAGCAGCGGCCCCGGCACCCCGACGCACCCGCGGCGGCGGCACCGTACCGGCACCCGCGCCGGCCCCGGCGCCGACACCGGTCGCGGCCACCGGGCTCACCGGAGCCGCCGGACGCTCCGCCTGCCGCGCGGCAGCCTGCCCGGGCACCTGGCCCGGCACCTGCCCGGCACCCGGCGCCGACTGCTGCCCGTAGTAGGGGTCGTAGGGCTGCTGCCCGTACCCGTCCCCGCCCGGCTGCCTGTCGAACTGCCCCTCGTAGCCGCGCTGTTCGAACCCCTGCGCCCCGTACCCGCCCTGCACGTACCCGGATTGCTCGTACCCCGGCTGCTCGTAGCCGCCCTGCCCGTACTGGCCGCCCCGACCACCCCGGCCGCCCTGCGCGTACCCGGACTGCTCGTACCCCGGCTGCTCGTAGCCCGGCTGCTCGTAGCCCGACTGCTCGTAGCCCGACTGCTCGTAGCCCTGCGCCGGGTACCCGGTCGCGGCCTGCTGCCCGGCACCGTAAGGGTCCTGCGGGTACGCACCGGCTCCCTGCTGCTGGTGCGGCTGCTGGTACTGCCGGGGAGCGCCGTACTGGTCGTACTGCTCGTACTGGCCGCCGCCCTGCCCGTACGGCTGCGACGGAGACTGCGCCTGCGGCTGGGCCTGCTGCGGCGACTGCCCCTGCTGCCCGTACGCGTGCTGCTGCTCGTACCCCTCGTACCCCTGCTGCTGCGCGTAGTAGCCGGGCTGCGGAGGCTCCGGACGGGGCGGGCGGGGCTGGGCCGGGGGCTGCTGGCCGAACCAGTTCTGGTCGTCGGACGTTCCGGTCACGTCGTCCCTCCCGGGGGCATCAAGGCCGGGCCGACGCGTAGAGCGCCCGCTTGTGGATGTATCGGACCACGCCGTCCGGCACCAGGTACCAGATGGGTTCGCCCTTGGCGACGCGCACCCGGCAGTCGGTGGAGGAGATGGCGAGTGCGGGCACCTCGACCAGCGAGACGCCGCCGACCGGCAGGCCGGTGTCGGAGAGAGTATGGCCCGGCCTGGTGCAGCCGATGAAGTGCGCGAGCTCGAAGAGTTCCTCGGAGGAGCGCCAGGAGATGATCTGCGCGAGGGCGTCGGCACCGGTGATGAAGAAGAGCTCGGCGTCGGGGTGCAGGCCACGCAGCTCGCGCAGGGTGTCGACGGTGTAGGTGGGGCCGTCGCGGTCGACGTCGATCCGGCTGACCGAGAACTGGGGGTTCTCGGCGGTGGCGATGACGGTCATCAGGTAGCGGTCCTCGGCCGGCGAGACCTGCCGGTCGGACTTCTGCCAGGGCTGCCCGGTGGGGACGAAGATCACCTCGTCCAGCTGGAAGGCGCTCGCCACCTCGCTCGCGGCGACCAGGTGCCCGTGGTGGATGGGGTCGAAGGTGCCGCCCATCACGCCCAGCCGTCGCCTGCGGGAACCGCCGTCCGGCGCCGGGGTGCCCGGCGCGGAGGTGTCCGGCGCCACGTTCGTCCCGGGGGTCTCGACCTGCTCTCTCATGGCGCCACACCTTACGCGACCCGGATGTCCCGGGGCTTGCGCCCGCGGACGGGCCCCGGGCGCACCGCGCTCCGCCACCCCGGGGGCCGCGGACGCGCGGCGGGCGGGGCGGCGGCGCGGCCGGTCAGCGGTCGCGGTTGAAGCGGGTGGTGATGAACAGCAGGAGCAGCAGGATGAACAGCGCCGAGCCACCCGTCAGCAGGGGGTTGAGGCTGTCGTGGTTACCGCCCTCCTCGGCGAGGTGGACGATGGCGGGCAGGGCAGCATTGCTCATGATCGGCGGGACCTTCGCGGCTCGGTGAGGACCAGGCGGTCACGGACCGTGCGGCCCGCGCGCTCATCGTACGGGGGCCCGACACGCAACCGCGCGGCGGCCCACCGCGTCTGACCACCCGTGAGCCGTCGTCCGACCGCCCGCACCCCGGCAGGGCCCGAAACCGGGTGCGAAGCAGCACGCGGAGCGGGGCCGGACGGCTCCGGCGGCCCGCGTCAGCCCAGGTCGTCGGCGGTGCGCCCGGCGGTCGCGGCCGACTCGGCCTCGCGGGCGGCCCGGCGCTCCGCGTCGCGCTTGGCGCCGTCGCGGCCCGCCCGGGCCAGCGCCCACACCATCAGGCCGACTCCGACGAAGGAGGCGATCAGGATGAACCGCAGGAACAGACCGGGGCCGTTCTCGCTGGAGATCGGTCCGGCGAGCTGGACCAGGGCGGCAGTGGACATCACGGGCTCCTTGTTCGGTACGGCAGAGCCAGGGTAATCCCGTTTACCGCCGCCCCGGCCCCGGCACCCCCGGAGCGCCCGCGCGACACCGGCGGCAGCACCCCAAAGCACCCCGGAGCGCCCGCGCAGCCGTCCCCGGTCTCCCCGGCCGGGGTGCGGAGCGCGTAGCGTGACCGCGGGGACGAGTACGGACACACCGACGTTGAAGTGGAAAGCAGCGGGGGCCGGCCGTGGTGCCGGTGCCGGCGTCGATCCAGAGAGGTACTCAATGACCGACATGACCAAGGGTTCCGCGCCGAGCCGTCGCCGCCAGCGCTTCCCGGAGATCTCCACCCGGGCCTGGGAGCACCCGGCGGACCGCTCCGGGCTGGTGGCGCTGCGCAAGCTCAGCGGCTTCGACGACATCCTGAAGAAGCTGGCCGGCCTGGTGTCCGAACGCAGCGTGCGGCTGCTGTTCCTGGCCACCGCGGTCAAGACGTCGGAGCGCCAGTTCCCCGAGCTGTACGACATGGTGCGGGACGCCGCGTACGTGCTCGACCTGGAGAAGGTCCCGGACCTGTACGTCTCCCAGGACCCGAAGGTCAACGCGTACTGCATCGGCATGGACAACCCGGTGATCGTGGTCACCACCGGGCTGATCGAGCTGATGGACGAGGAGGAGCTGCGCGCGGTGATCGGCCACGAGGTCGGCCACGCGATGTCCGGGCACGCCGTGTACCAGACGATGCTGCTGATCCTCACCAACCTGGCGGCCCGGATCGGCTGGATACCGCTGGGCAACCTGGCGATCACCGCGCTGATCACCGCGCTCAAGGAGTGGTTCCGCAAGGCCGAGCTGTCCAGCGACCGGGCCGGCCTGCTGGCGGGGCAGGACCTGCAGGCGTCGATGCGGTCGCTGATGAAACTGGCCGGCGGCGCGCACATGGCCGAGATGAACGTGGACGCGTTCCTGGAGCAGGCCGCCGAGTACGACAAGGCCGGCGACCTGCGCGACAGCGTGCTGAAGCTGCTCCAGGTGCTGCCGCAGTCGCACCCGTTCGCGGTGGTGCGGGTGGCGCAGCTGAAGAAGTGGGCGGAGAGCGAGGAGTACCGCTCGATCCTGGCCGGGGCGTACCCGCGCCGCGGCGACGACCCGGAGGCCTCGGTCGGCGCGCAGTGGAAGGCCGCCGCCGAGTCGTACTCGCAGTCGGTGAAGGAGAGCAAGGACCCGCTGATGGGCCTGCTGCGCGACCTGGGCAACGGCGTCGGCACGGTCGGCGGCAAGCTCCGCGACACCTTCACCAACGCCGGCCGCGGCAACGGCAGCGGCAAGGACGGCGGCGACTCCCAGGACTGACCGGACGCCCACCCGGCCGACCCGCCCCTCGCCGGGCCCGGCACCCGACGCCCGGCGCCCAGCGCCCAGCGCCCGGTCTCAGCCGATGATCGGCCCGAGCACCCCGCAGGTGTCCCAGACCGGCCGGCCGTGGTCGGCCGGGTCCACGGCGGGCGGGTTGCTCGGGCGGACGCCCGCCGTGGTGGCCAGCGTCGGCTGCAGGTAGTCGCTCTGCCCGGCGGTGCAGGAGCCGGGCCCGGCCTGCACCGCGGCGTCGACCACCCGCAGCCGGCCGGTGTCCAGGTCGGTGCGGTCGATGTCGATGCGCACCGCCCGGCGCACCGCGTACAGGGTGACCGCGGGGTCGCTGGTGGTGCCGGCCGGGCGCAGCGCGTACACCAGGGTGTGGTCGGCGGTGACCTCCAGGGTGTCGGCGTCCAGCTCGCCGACCCGGACGTTCCCGGTGACCTTGACGGTGTCGGTGGCCAGGGCGATCTGCCCGGGGTCGAAGCGCACCATCCAGCCGGTGGCGGCGTGGTGCTGGTCGTCGCGGGGCGAGTTGGTGCTGTCGTCGTACTGGGTGAGTTCGCCGGCCGTGATCATGGCCCTGACCTGCGCGGTCTCGTTGGCGGTCAGGGTGGCCGGGGCCAGTTCGGAGAGCACCAGGTAGTGCTGGACGGAGTCCAGGGCCCGCTGCACCTGGGAGCCGGTGAAGTGGGCGGTGGCGGTGGCGGCGGGCAGGCCCAGCCCGGCCTGGCCGTCGGCGTACCCGCCGGGCAGCCCGGCGAACGGGTTGCCGGGGTCGGCGACCGCGGTGACCGCCCCGGACGGGGCGAGCGGGGTGAGGCTGAGGGTCAGCTGGGAGCCGCTGGGCGGGGCGGTCCGGTCGCGCGGGGAGCTGATCCCGAAGTAGACGGCGGCGGCGAACGCCAGCGCGACCACCAGCAGCAGGAGGACGGCCTGCCGGGGCAGCGACAGCCGGCCCCAGCCGCGCGACCGGGTGGCCCGGCCGAAGGCGCCCGCCAGCCGCTCCTGCGCGGACAGCTCCTGGATCCGGGCAGCCCGGACGAACGATTCGTCGAAGACGACGGACCGGAACTCGTCGTCGTTGGAACCACCCTCGGGCGTGCCCCCAGGAGGCTCGCGCGGGTCACCCATGACACCAGGGTAGACTCGCGGGCCGCCCACGACGAGGGTGCGCGGGCAACGAGCGCGCCGACGGCGGGTGACGGAGGCCGGGGAACCGTCAGCCGACGGGTACGGCGGCCACCGCGGACGGCTGCACCGGCACCGCGGCCGGGCTCCCGCCCGCCGGGTGGTCGCCGCCCTGCTCCCCGCCGTTCTGGCCGCTGCCGCTCTGGCTGCTGCCGCTGCTCGGCCGGGCCGGCGACTCCTGGGCCGCCCCGCCGACGCCCCGGTACACCGCGGCGACCGACAGCGCGACCAGCCCGATGCCCATCACCAGCGCCAGCACCCAGGCCACCGGCCGGTGCCAGCGCTGCTGGGCGACGGTGCCGCCGCGCAGCGGGTCGAAGGCGCGGACCCGGGAGCGGCGGACGCGCCGTTCCTGCCGGTCGCCGCCCGACCACGGGTCCGGGTAGAAGCGGTCCTCGTCCAGTCCGCCGGGCAGCGGGCGGAGCTCCAGCGGGAGGACGTCGCCCCCGCCGGCGTGCTCGGCGTGCTCGGTGAACTCGTAGCTCCGGGCCGCGCCCGCCTGTTCCGGCTCCAGCCGGGCCTCGGCGGCGGCGAGTTGCCGCTCCAGGGCGCTCGGCTCGTGCACGGCGGCGGAGCGGACGAAGCTCTCGTCGAAGACCACGGTGGCGAACTCGTCGTCCGCACCACCGTGGTCGGCGCCGTCGGAGTACGGCGAGCCCCCCACATCCTCAGCCACGGATTCAATGTATTACCGGCCGGGACATTTGTCTGTGGGTCTCGCCGATCGGGTCCGGATGGCTACGGCATTCGGCCGCGCGCCGCCCGGACCGGGCTCCCCGGGAGCCGGGGGCGGGCCGGAGCGGCGGCGTCAGCCGCCGACGGTCTGCCGGGCCTCGCCGCGCACGTGGCCGTCACCGGTGACGATGTACTTGGTGCTGGTCAGCTCCGGCAGGCCCATCGGGCCGCGGGCGTGCAGCTTCTGGGTGGAGATGCCGATCTCGGCGCCGAACCCGAACTCGCCCCCGTCGGTGAACCGGGTGGAGGCGTTGACGGCCACCGTGGTGGAGTCGACGAGCTGGGTGAAGCGGCGGGCGGCGGGCTGCGAGCCGGTGACGATCGCCTCGGTGTGGCCCGAGGAGTAGCGGCGGATGTGCTCCACCGCGGCCTCCAGCGAGGGCACCACGGCGGCCGCCAGGTCCAGCGAGAGGTACTCGGTCCCCCAGTCCTCCTCGGTCGCCGGGACGGCCGTCACCCCGGTGCCCTCCGCGGCCTTGAGCACCGCGTCGTCGCCGTGCACGGTGACGCCGGCCTCGGCCAGCGCGGCCAGCGCGAGCGGCAGGAAGGCGTCCGCGACGTCCTGGTGCACCAGCAGCGTCTCGGCGGAGTTGCAGACGCTGACCCGCTGGGCCTTGGAGTTCAGCAGCACGCCGACGGCCATCGCCAGGTCGGCCTGCGCGTCGACGTACACGTGGCAGTTGCCGGTGCCGGTCTCGATCACCGGGACGGTCGAGCCCTCGACCACGGTGCGGATCAGCGAGGCGCCGCCGCGCGGGATCAGCACGTCGACCAGGCCGCGGGCGCGCATCAGCTCCTGCACCGACTCCCGGCTCTCGCCCGGCACCAGCTGGATCACGTCGGCCGGCAGGCCCGCACCGGCCACCGCCGCGCGCAGCACCTCCACCAGCGCGGTGTTGGAGCGGTACGCGGAGGCGGAGCCGCGCAGCAGCACCGCGTTGCCGGACTTCAGGCACAGCGCGGCGGCGTCCACCGTGACGTTCGGCCGGGCCTCGTAGATGATGCCGACCACGCCCAGCGGGACGCGGACCTGGCGCACGTCGAGGCCGTTGGGCAGCGTGTAGCCGCGGACCACCTCGCCCACCGGGTCGGGCAGGCCGACCACGCTGCGGACGTCGGAGGCGATCGCGGCGATCCGCTCCTCGGTGAGCGTCAGCCGGTCGACCACCGACTCGGCGGTGTCGGCCGCCCGGGCCCGCTCGACGTCCTGCGCGTTGGCGGCGGTGATCTCCGCGGACCGCTCGACCAGCGCGTCCGCGATCGCCAGCAGCGCGGCGTCCTTCACCGAGCGCGGCACTGGCGCCAGGGCGGCGGCCGCCTCCCGGGCACGGCGCGCGGCGGCGAGGACGGGGCTGTCGGCGGTGGCGGTGAGATCGCTCATGCCGCAAAGCCTAGCGAGCCGACGGCCCGGGCCCGCCGCGCATTTCGCCCGCTGAGACGTCCCGGACGCACGCCACGGGCGCACTCCCCGAACCCGCGCTCCCCGAACCCGCGCTCCCCGGACCCGCACGCCCCTGGCACGGCCCGACTCAGTACGGGTGCACCCCGCCCGGCTGCGGCGGCGGGTCCCCGAAGCCCTCCGCGACCCGCTTGTGGTAGGTGGGGCGGTCCACCACCTCCAGGCCGACGATCTCCCAGGCCGGGAGCTTCGCGCTGGCCTTGTGCTCGCCCCACAGCCGCAACGCGATCGCCGCCGCGTCGTGCAGGTCCCGCGCCTCCTCCCAGTAGCGGACCTCGGCGTGGTCCGCGGCGTACCGGGCGGTCAGGAAGAACGAGTGGTCGTGCGCCAGTTTCTCCAGTGCCGTCCGCAGCTCCGGCAGCGGTGTCGCCGCCCCGGCCACGCTCAGCACCACGTGCCACATCCGGGCCTGCTCGCGCGCCGCGCCCGGCCCGGGGGCCTCCTGGGCGGCGCCGCCCCGCCCGCTCTCCCCGTCGGCCTCCAGCGGAGCCCGCTGCTCGACGCCCCGGCCGCCGTCGATGCTGGTGAGCCGCCGCTCGGGCCTCTGCCCCGGCAGCGCTTCCTCCCGCCTGCGAACCACCGGCGGCCTCCTGTTCAGCGTGTCGCGCGGGCCCCCCGGCCCGCTGCTCCCACCCCCCGTACCGGCCCCGCCGCCCGCGCTCAGCCGCGCAGCACGACCAGGTCGTCGCGGTGGACGACCTCGCGTTCGTACGCGGCGCCGAGCTCCTGGGCCAGTTCTCGGGTGGACCGGCCGAGCAGACGGGGCAACTCCCTCGCATCAAAGTTGACCAGTCCGCGGGCGACGATGTGACCGTTTTCGCCAAGAAGGTCGACCGGATCGCCCGCGGCGAACTCGCCCTCCACCCGGGTCACCCCGGCGGGCAGCAGCGACTTCCCGCCGTGCACGACGGCCGCCACCGCGCCGTCGTCCAGGGTCAGCGTGCCGCGCGGGGAGGAGGCGTGCTCCAGCCAGAGCAGCCGGTCGGCGGAGCGGCTGCCGGTGCGCAGGAACAGCGTGCCGGTGGGCCGGCCGGCCAGGGCGTCGGCCGCCTGGCTGGCGGCGGTGAGCACCACCGGGATGCCCGCGCCGGTGGCGATCCGGGCCGCCTCGACCTTGGTGACCATGCCGCCGGTGCCGACGCCCGCCTTGCCGGCGCTGCCGATCTCCACGCCCGCGAGGTCCTCGGGGCCGCGCACCACCCCGATCCGGCTGCTGCCGGGCTTGGCCGGGTCGCCGTCGTACAGGCCGTCCACGTCGGAGAGCAGCACCAGCAGGTCGGCCCGGACCAGGTGCGCCACCAGGGCGGCCAGCCGGTCGTTGTCGCCGAACTTGATCTCGGCGGTGGCGACGGTGTCGTTCTCGTTGACGACCGGCATCGCGCCCATTGTCAGCAGCTGGTCCAGCGTCCGGTAGGCGTTGCGGTAGTGGGCCCGGCGGCTGGCGTCCTCGGCGGTCAGCAGCACCTGGCCGACCCGCACCCCGTAGCGGGCGAAGGAGGCGGTGTACCGGGCCACCAGCAGGCCCTGGCCGACGCTGGCGGCGGCCTGCTGCCGGGCCAGGTCCTTGGGGCGCTTGGCCAGTCCGAGCGGGGCCAGGCCGGCCGCGATGGCGCCGGAGGAGACCAGCACGACCTCCGGCGCGTCCTCGCGGGCGCGCAGCTTGGCCAGCGCGTCCACCAGGGCGTCGACCCGGTCCGCGTCCAGCCCGCCGGCGGCGGTGGTCAGCGAGGACGAGCCGACCTTCACCACGATCCGGCGCGCCGAGACGACCTCCTCGCGGAGCAACTGATCCACCATCAGTCCGACCCTTCCGACGCAGCCTGTGTACGTCCGCAATCTAGCGAGCGCGATTGCCGGTCACGAAATCGCGACGAGGCGTGAGACGTCGCGGGCGCGGAGCGCGCGAACGGGGGCGCGGACTCGTCGTCCGCGCCCCCGTTCGCGCCCGTTGCCGGGCCGCCCGCCGAGCCTACTGGTCGAGCTGCTCGCGGCCGGAGGAGAGCGCCTCGAAGTCCAGGTACTCCTGCTCCGCCGCGTCGCGGCCGCGCTGGCGCTCGCGGCGGCGGTCGACGGCCGGGCGCTGGGTCTCCATCCGGTGGTCCTCGCCGCGCCGGCCGAGCATCTCCGCACCGGCGGCCATGGTGGGCTCCCAGTCGAAGACGACGGCGTTCTCGTCGGGGCCGATGATGACCGTGTCGCCCTCCTTGGCGCCGATCTTCCACAGCTCCTGCTCGACGCCGAGCCGGGCCAGCCGGTCGGCGAGGTAGCCGACGGCCTCGTCGTTGGCGAAGTCGGTCTGCCGGACCCAGCGTTCGGGCTTGCCGCCGCGGATCCGGTAGGCGCCGTCCTCCTCCTCGATGGTGAAGCCGGCGTCGTCCACGGCGGTGGGCCGCAGGACGATGCGGGTGCTCTCCTCGACCGGCTTGGCGGCGCGCGCGGCGGCGACGATCTCGGCCAGCGCGAAGGAGAGTTCGCGCAGGCCCTTGTGGGCGAGCGCGGAGACCTCGAAGACCCGGTAGCCGCGCTCCTCCAGCGAGGCGCGGGTCAGGTCGGCGATGTCCTGGCCGTCCGGGACGTCGACCTTGTTGAGCGCGACCAGCCGCGGCCGGTCCTCCAGGCCGCCGTACTGGGCGAGTTCGTCCTCGATGGTCTCCAGGTCGGTGAGCGGGTCGCGGCCCGGCTCCAGGGTGGCGCAGTCCAGCACGTGCACCAGCACCTCGCAGCGCTCGACGTGCCGCAGGAACTCCAGGCCGAGGCCGCGGCCCTGGCTGGCGCCGGGGATCAGGCCGGGGACGTCGGCGATCGTGTAGACGGTCTCGCCGGCGGTCACCACGCCGAGGTTGGGGACGAGCGTGGTGAACGGGTAGTCGGCGATCTTCGGCTTGGCGGCCGAGAGCACCGAGATCAGCGAGGACTTGCCCGCGCTCGGGTAGCCGACCAGCGCGACGTCGGCGACGGACTTGAGCTCCATCACGATGTCGCGGGCCTCGCCGGGTTCGCCGAGCAGCGCGAAGCCGGGGGCCTTGCGGCGGGCGGAGGCCAGCGCCGCGTTGCCCAGGCCGCCGCGGCCGCCCTGGGCGGCGACGAAGCTGGTGCCGTGGCCGACCAGGTCGGCCAGCACGTTGCCCTGGCGGTCCAGCACGACGGTGCCGTCCGGCACCGGCAGCACGATGTCCGGGCCGAGCGCGCCGGTGCGGTGGCCGCCGGCGCCGGGCTTGCCGTTGGTGGCCTTGCGCTTGGGCGAGTGGTGGTACTCGAGCAGCGTGGTGACCTGCGAGTCGACGACCAGGATCACCGAGCCGCCCTCGCCGCCGTTGCCCCCGTCGGGGCCGCCCAGCGGCTTGAACTTCTCCCGGTGCACGGAGGCGCAGCCGTGGCCCCCGTTACCCGCGGCGACGTGCAGTTCGACGCGGTCCACGAAGGTGGTCATGAGCGGTGCCTCCCGGGCGAAAGAAAAAGGGTGTCCTGCGGTAAAGCGGAAGGGTGGGCCCGGATCATCCCGGCCCACCCTTCACAGCGAGTCTGTACGGACTCAGGCCTCGACGGCCACGATGTTGACGACCTTGCGGCCGCGACGGTTGCCGAACTCCACGGCACCGGCGGTCAGCGCGAACAGGGTGTCGTCGCCACCACGGCCGACGTTGGCGCCCGGGTGGAAGTGGGTGCCGCGCTGGCGGACGATGATCTCGCCGGCGGAGACGACCTGACCGCCGAAGCGCTTCACGCCGAGGCGCTGGGCGTTCGAGTCACGACCGTTGCGAGTGGAACTCGCACCCTTCTTGTGTGCCATCTGGCTATCCCCTTTCTAGGAAAGACCGCAGGAAGTGGTTACTTGCTGACCGAGTCGATGCTGGTGATGCGCACCGCGGTGTGCTTCTGGCGGTGGCCCTGACGACGGCGGTAGCCGGTCTTGTTCTTGTAGCGCAGGATGACGATCTTGTCGCCCTTGGTCTGGTCGACAACCTCGGCGTGGGCCTTCACGCCGCCGAGCACCCACGGGTCGGAGGTGATGGACTCACCGTCGACGACGAGGATGGTCGAGAGCTCCACCGAGTCACCCGGCTTGGCGTCGATGCGGTCGATCTCCAGCACGTCGCCGACGGCGACCTTGTGCTGGCGGCCGCCGGCGCGAACGATCGCGTACATGCGGTACCTGCTTTCCTAACTCGGTCGGAACTCCGGATGCCAGCCGCCTGGGTATGGACACAAGCGGGCCTCCCCCGTCAAACGCCGGAAGCGGCGTCCACCCGGGAGGTGAGGTGCTCTGGAGCATGGCGTCAACACGCCGAGGGTCAAGAATACGGACCAGTCCATCCGAAGACAAACCGGGACGTGCGAGGGGGCCGGGAGCGCCGCGTCCGCGGTGCTCCCGGCCCCCTCCGGGGATCACTCCGCGGCGCCGTCGCCCTCGGCGGCCGCCGCCTTCTTGGCCGCCGCGCCGGTCCGCTTGGTGGCGGTCTTCCGGGCGGTGGTCTTCTTGGCGGCCGTGGCGGTGGTCTTCTTCGCCGCGGTCTTCTTGGCCGCCGTGGTCTTCTTGGCGGCGGTCTTGGTCGCGGTCTTCCGGGCGGCGCGCTTCTTCGGCGCGGCCTCCTCGGCCTCCTCGGCCTCGGCGGCCTGCTCGGTCTCGACCTCGACGACGACCTCGGCACCGGGCTCCACCGCGGCGACGGCCTCGGCCGCCACCTCCGCGGCGACCTCGGCGACCTCGGTGGCCGCCGCCTGCTGCCCGGCGGCCGACTTCTCGGCGGCGCTCAGCGCGGCCTCCATCGCGGCCTCGGCCCGGGCCTGCAGGACCACGATCTCGGCCTCGCCGGAGGCCCCGGCCGGAGCGGTGGCCTTGCGCACCGCGCGGCGCCGGGGACGGCCGGCGGGGCGGCCGCCGGGTCTCCACCCGGCTCGGCTCCTGCGCCGCGGCGGGCTCGGCGGCAGCCGGCTCCACGACGGCCTCGGCCTCGGCGGCCTCCACCGGCGCGGCCCGCTCGACGATCTCGACGTCGGCGAGCTCCTCCAGCGGCTCCAGGTCCTCGACCACGTCGAGGACGGCCTCGGCGGCGGCCTCGACGGCCTCGGTGGTGCCCTCGACCGCGTCCGCCTCGGCGCCCCCGGCCCCGCCGCGGCCCCGGCGGCGGCGCTTGCCGCCGCCCTCGCCCGCACCGGCGGCGGGCGCGCCGTGCGAGCCGTGGCCGTGGCCGGGCTGGTCCATGTGGACGATCACGCCGCGGCCGTTGCAGTGCACGCAGGGCTCGGAGAAGGACTCCAGCAGGCCCTGGCCGACCCGCTTGCGGGTCATCTGGACCAGGCCGAGCGAGGTGACCTCGGCGACCTGGTGCTTGGTCCGGTCGCGGCCCAGGCACTCCAGCAGGCGGCGCAGCACCAGGTCCCGGTTGGACTCCAGCACCATGTCGATGAAGTCGATCACGATGATGCCGCCGAGGTCGCGCAGCCGCAGCTGGCGGACGATCTCCTCGGCCGCCTCGATGTTGTTGCGGGTGACGGTCTCTTCCAGGTTGCCGCCCTGGCCGACGAACTTGCCGGTGTTGACGTCGATGACGACCATCGCCTCGGTCCGGTCGATCACCAGCGAGCCGCCGGAGGGCAGCCAGACCTTGCGGTCCAGCGCCTTCATCAGCTGCTCGTCGATCCGGTAGGTGGCGAACACGTCGACGTCCGAGGTCCACCGCTGCAGGCGCTCGGTGAGGTCCGGGGCGACGTTGGAGACGTAGTCGTGGATGGTGTTCCAGGCCTCGGCACCGCTGACGATGACCTTGGTGAAGTCCTCGTTGAAGATGTCGCGGACCACCCGGACGGTCATGTCGGGCTCGCCGTACAGCAGCGCCGGGGCGTTGCCGGTGGCGGCCTTCTTCTGGATCTCCTCCCACTGCTGCTGGAGGCGCTGGACGTCCCGGGTGAGCTCCTCCTCGGAGGCGCCCTCGGCGGCGGTGCGCACGATCACGCCCGCGTCGTCCGGGACGATCTTCTTGAGGATCTGCTTGAGGCGGGCCCGCTCGTTCTCCGGCAGCTTGCGGGAGATGCCGGTCATCGACCCCTCGGGCACGTACACCAGGTAGCGGCCGGGCAGCGAGATCTGGCTGGTCAGTCGGGCGCCCTTGTGGCCGATCGGGTCCTTGGAGACCTGCACCAGCACGGACTGGCCGGACTTCAGCACCGACTCGATCCGGCGCGGACCGCCGTGGCCGCCGAGCGCGCCGAAGTTGACCTCGCCCGCGTACAGCACGGCGTTGCGGCCCTTGCCGATGTCGACGAACGCGGCCTCCATCGACGGCAGCACGTTCTGCACCTTGCCCAGGTACACGTTGCCGACGTAACTGGTGGCCTGCTCCTTGTTGACGTAGTGCTCGACCAGCACGCCGTCCTCCAGCACGCCGATCTGGGTGCGGGCGCCGCTCTGGCGGACCACCATGACCCGCTCGACGGACTCGCGGCGGGCCAGGAACTCGGCCTCGGTGATGATCGGGACGCGGCGGCGGCCCAGCTCGCGGCCCTCGCGGCGGCGCTGCTTCTTGGCCTCCAGCCGGGTGGAGCCCTTGATCGACTGCACCTCGTCCGGGTCGAACGCGGGCTCGCCGGAGCGGCGGCGCGGCTCGCGCACCTTCACCACGGTGCGCACGCCGTCCTCGGTGGTCTCGGCCGGCTCGGTGCCGCCCTCACCGCTGCGGCGGCGACGGCGACGGCGGCGGCGCGAGGAGGACAGGCCGGCGGCCAGGTCGTCCTCGTTGTCGTCCTCGGCCTCGTCGTGGTCGTCCCCGGCGCCCTCGTGGGCGGTGTCCTCGGCCTCGGTCGCGTCGGTGTCGGCCTCGACCGCCTCGTGGGCGTCCTCGGCGTCACCGCGGCGGCGGCGACGGCCCCCGCGACGGCGGCGGCGGGACGGGCGGTCGTCCTCCCACTCGGAGTCCTGCTCGGGGCCGGCGGCGGGCGCCTCGACCTCGACGGGGGCCTCGACCGGGGCGGCGGCGGCCTTCGCGGGCGCGGCGGCCTTGGCGGGCTGCGCGGCGGCCTTGGCGGGCGCGGAGGCCTTCGCGGGCTTGGCCGACTGCTGGACGCGCACCGCGGTGCNGACCCGGCGACGGCGGCCGACGCCGCTGTACTCGAACTCCTCCTCGGTGGCCTGCTGCTCGGGCTCGGCCGCGACGGCCGGAGCCGGCTCGGCGGCCTTGGCGGGCTGCGCGGCGGCGGACGCGGCGGCCTTCGCGGGCTGCACGGGCTGCGCGGCGGGCGCGGTGTAGGGCGCGGGCTCCTGGAACACCGGCGCCTGGAAGATCGCGGTGGACGGGCGGACCGCCCGGCGGCGGGCGCGCGGCGGCTCGGCCTCGACGACCGGCTCGGGCTCCGCGACGGCCTCGGCGGCCACCGGCTCCTCCTCGGCCTCCGGCTCCTCCTCGACGGTCTCGGCGGTCTCGACGGTCGCGGCGGCAGGCTCCTCGGCGGCCGCGGGCGACTGCACCGGGGCCGAGGCGCGCTTGCGGGTCCGGCGGGCCCGGACCGGCTTCTCCTCCGCCACCGGCTCGCTCTCGGCGGCCACCGGCTCGGCCTCGGCGGCCGGAGCAGCGGACTCCTCGGCGGCGGCGGGCGCCTCCGGCGCACCGGCCGGTGCCTCGGCGCTTGCGGGTGCGCCGGCGCGCACCGGCTTCTCGGCGGGGCTCGGCCTCGGCGGCCGGAGCGGCGGGCTCCTCGGCGGGCGCGGAGCGACCACCGTCCCGGCGCCCTCGCCCGCGGCGCCCTGCGGCGATCCGGCCGGGCGGGACACCGCCCGGCGGCGGCGGCGCGGCGGGGCCGCGGCGGCGCCTTCGGCGGCGTTGTCGTTGTTGTCGGCCGCAGCGGGCTGCGGTTCGGTGTTTTCGAGCATGCGGGTGTGTCTCCCGTCAGGCCCCCGGGCTCCGCGTCCGGGCACGACGCTCCACCGCATTTCACCAGCCGGGCGCCGCTTCGGGCGGGTCCGGCTCCCACGGTGCCGTCGTGCGGACGTGAGACCGCACAGGGGCTCGTAGTCTCGCTCGCCCACCGCGGGGCGCGGTGCGGCGAAAAGTCTTCTGGTCTGACCAGTCTTCTCAGTTTTCAAGGGCCTGGCCGAGGGGGTGGCCGGGCCTGCGCGCGACGACGCTCGCTCCCCTGGGGAGCCGCGGGGGCCGGGGAGCCACAGGCCCGGAGTTCTCTCCGTGCCTGCGCTCCCGCCCACTCGGCGGACGGCGGTTGCGCGCGGCGGGGCGGCCTACCGGCCGACCTCGGCCGCGGCGCGGTCGAGCGCCAGCGGGTCGGTCACCGTGCCGGTCTGCTCGTCGAGCGGCCCCTGCGCCAGCCTGGTCACCTCTGCGGGGACCGGCGGCGCGAGGTCGGCCGTCGAACGGAGACCGGACAATACGTCGTCGGGTCGTACGGCGGGTGTGGCGTGTCGTACTACCAGGCGCAGTATCGCACAGGGAGCACCCGTACGAACATCGTCCGCACCTTCCGTGGCTGTGTCGTCACCGATCCCGACCAGCGGGGAGCCCTCGGGGAGGAGTTCCACCGCGGCGACGGCGGCGCGCGCGTCGAAGGTGCGCAGGCCGTTCTTGGTCATCCGCTGGACCTCGACCGTCTCGGCGGCCAGGAACGCGGCGGCGGCCTTCTCGGCCTCGACCGGCTCCACGCCGGGCAGGCGCAGCAGCCACTCGGAGGCCTCCAGGCGCTCCACGAAGTTGCCCGTGGCGACCTCGACGGCCTCGGTGATGTCTAGGCCGGGCGGCAGCGACTCGTCCAGTTGGCGGCGCAGCGCCTCCGGGTCGCGGGGCTCGGCGAGGCCGATCTCCAGGTACTCGGCCTCGCTCGCGGTGCCGGTCGGGGCGGCGTTGGCGTAGGAGACCTTGGGGTGCGGGGTGAAGCCCGCGGAGTAGGCCATCGGGACGGCCGAGCGGCGGAGCGCGCGCTCGAACGCCCGCTGGAAGTCCCGGTGGCTGGTGAAGCGCAGACGGCCGCGCTTGGTGTAGCGGAGACGGATGCGCTGCACCGTCGGCGCGGGCGGCGGACCGTCGGGCGTGCGGCGTGCCAGGGGGCTCAGTCCTTCGTCAGTTGTCCCCGTCCGGCCTCGCACCGCGTGCGGCTCCGGCCGGACCTTGTCCCCACCAAGGGTACGCGGTGCGTCAGCCGAACAGCGCCCGCCGTACCTCCCCGGCGACCCGGCGGATCTCCGCCTTGACGGGCCACCAGACGCTGCGGCGCACCCAGCGGCAGGGGGCGACCACGGTGAAGCGCCAGATCCGGCCGCCGATCCGCCAGGCCCAGCGGAACGCCAGCCACAGCGCGCGCAGCACCGGGAACAGCACCGGCCGCCACAGGCCGTGGTGGAACGCCTTGCCGATCGGCACCAGCACCCAGTGCCACAGCGCCCGCAGCGGCACCGCGACCAGGTAGTACCCCAGCCAGGCGATCACCTTGCCGAAGCCGGCGGCGACGGCGACCATCCCGTTCCAGGCCGGTTCCAGCACGTAGTTCCAGAGGAACCCGAGCACCGGTTCCAGCACGTACCGCCACAGCAGCCGCAGCGGTTCGACCACCAGCCACTTCAGCAGCGGCCGCAGCAGGTACCGCCACAGCATCCGCAGCGGCCACAGCAGCACCTTGTCGACCACCCAGCCGAGGCCGCGCGCGACCAGCACCACCAGCTCCCACAGCAGCCGCAGCGGCACCACGACCGCCACCACCACCGGCCGCACCACCGCGACCAGACAGCCCTCGCCCTGCCCCTGCCGCCCCTGCTGAGCCACCGTCACTCCCCCGTCCACCGATCAGCAGATGGTAATGCCCGCGCAAAGGGCCCCCGCCACGGGGTCGTGGCGGGGGCCCTGCGGGTGAGGCCGCGTCAGGTGTTGACGACCGTCAGCGGGAGCAGCTTCTTGCCGGTGGGGCCGACCTGGATGTGGGTGTCCATCTGCGGGCAGACGCCGCAGTCGAAGCACGGGGTCCAGCGGCAGTCCTCGACCTCGACCTCCTCCAGCGCGTCCTGCCAGTCCTCCCAGAGCCAGTCCTTGTCGAGGCCGCTGTCCAGGTGGTCCCAGGGCAGCACCTCCTCGTAGGAGCGCTCGCGGGTGGTGTACCAGTCGACGTCGACGCCGGTGCCGGCCAGGCCCTTCTCGGCGGAGGCGATCCAGCGGTCGTACGAGAAGTGCTCGCGCCAGCCGTCGAAGCGGCCGCCGTCCTCGTAGACCGCCCGGATGACGGCGCCGATCCGGCGGTCGCCGCGGGAGAGCAGGCCCTCGATGATGCCGGGCTTGCCGTCGTGGTAGCGGAAGCCGATGTTCTTGCCGAACTTGCGGTCGCCGCGGATCGAGTCGCGCAGCTTGGTGAGCCGCTCGTCGGTGGCCTCGGCGGACAGCTGCGGGGCCCACTGGAACGGGGTGTGCGGCTTGGGCACGAAGCCGCCGATCGAGACCGTGCAGCGGACGTCGTTGGTGCCGGTGACCTCGCGGCCCTTGGCGATGACGTTCTTCGCCATGGTGCCGATCTGCAGCACGTCCTCGTCGGTCTCGGTGGGCAGGCCGCACATGAAGTACAGCTTCACCTGGCGCCAGCCGTTGCCGTACGCGGCGGCCACCGTGTTGATGAGGTCCTCCTCGGACACCATCTTGTTGATGACCTTGCGGATCCGCTCGGAGCCGCCCTCGGGGGCGAAGGTGAGGCCGGAGCGGCGGCCGTTGCGGGACAGCTCGTTGGCCAGGTCGATGTTGAAGGCGTCGACCCGGGTGGAGGGCAGCGACAGGCCGACCTTGTCCTCGGCGTAGCGGTCGGCCAGGCCCTTGGTGATGTCGGCGATCTCGGAGTGGTCGGCGGAGGACAGCGAGAGCAGGCCGACCTCCTCGAAGCCGGTGGCCTTCAGGCCCTTCTCCACCATCTCGCCGATGCCGGTGATGCTTCGCTCCCGCACGGGGCGCGTGATCATGCCGGCCTGGCAGAAGCGGCAGCCGCGGGTGCAGCCGCGGAAGATCTCCACCGACATCCGCTCGTGCACGGTCTCGGCGAGCGGGACCAGCGGCTGCTTGGGGTAGGGCCACTCGTCGAGGTCCATCACGGTGTGCTTGGAGACCCGCCACGGCACGCCGGGGCGGTTCGGGACGACCCGCCCGATCCGGCCGTCGGCCAGGTACTCGACGTCGTAGAACCGCGGGATGTACACCCCGCCGGTCTTGGCCAGGCGCAGCAGCAGCTCGTCGCGGCCGCCGGGGCGGCCCTCGGCCTTCCAGGCCCGGACGATGTCCGTGATGTCCAGGACGGCCTGCTCGCCGTCGCCGATCACGGCGGCGTCGATGAAGTCGGCGATCGGCTCGGGGTTGAACGCGGCGTGGCCGCCCGCGAGCACGACCGGGTCGTCCACGGTGCGGTCGGCGGCGTTCAGCGGGATGCCGGCCAGGTCGAGCGCGGTCAGCATGTTGGTGTAGCCGAGCTCGGTGGAGAACGACAGGCCGAACACGTCGAACGCCTTGATCGGGCGGTGCGCGTCGACCGTGAACTGCGGGACGCCGTGCTCGCGCATCAGCGCTTCCAGGTCCGGCCAGACGCTGTAGCTGCGCTCGGCGAGGACGCCCTCGCGCTCGTTCAGCACCTCGTAGAGGATCATGGTGCCCTGGTTGGGCAGGCCGACCTCGTAGGCGTCGGGGTACATCAGCGCCCAGCGGACGTCGCAGGCGTCCCAGTCCTTGACGGTCGAGTTGAGCTCGCCACCGACGTACTGGATCGGCTTCTGGACGTGCGGGAGGAGGGCCTCCAGGCGTGGGAAGACCGATTCGACAGTCATGTACGAGGACCTTTACGGCAGAAAAAGCAGTGACCCTTCAGGGTAGCCGAGCCCCGAGGGTCACTGTTTCCACACCGGCGACCGGCGCTAGATCCCTATCGGCCGCTGGGAGCGCACCGACTGCAGCAGTCCGATCGCGATCCAGACCGCGAACATCGAGGAGCCGCCGTAGGAGACGAACGGCAGCGGGATGCCCGCGACCGGCATGATGCCGAGGTTCATGCCGATGTTCTCGAACGCCTGGAAGGCGAACCAGGTGACCGCGCCGGCCGCCAGGATCGTCCCGTACAGGTCGGTGGCCTGGCGCGCTATCCGGCAGGCGCGCCACAGGATGACGCCGAGCAGGCCGAACATCACCAGGCCGCCGGCGAAGCCGAGCTCCTCGCCGGCCACGCTGAACACGAAGTCGGTCTGCTGCTCGGGGACGAACTGCCCTATCGTCTGGGTGCCGTGGAACAGGCCCATGCCGGTCAGGCCGCCGGAGCCGATCGCGATCCGGGCCTGCGCGGTGTTGTAGCCGACGCCGGCCGGGTCGAGCGCCGGGTTGGCGAAGGCCGCGAAGCGGTCGACCTGGTACTGGCTGAGGATGCCGAGCTTCCAGATCGCCAGCGCCCCGGCGGTGCCGCCGGCCAGCAGGCCGATCACCCAGCGGTTGGCGGCGCCGGAGGCCATCAGCACGCCGAGCATGGTGACCACCATCACCATCACCGAGCCGAGGTCCGGCATCAGCATGACCACGGCCATCGGGAAGCCGGCCACCGCCAGCGACTGCAGCACGCTGCGGGTGGGCGGGAACTCCCGCTCGCCGGTGTCGACCCGGGAGGAGAGCACCACGGCCATGCCCAGCACGATCGCCAGCTTGGCGAACTCGGCGGGCTGGATGGAGAAGCCGCCGCCGAACTGGATCCAGGAGTGCGCGCCGTTGATGGTCGAGCCGAGCGGGCTGAGCACCGCGAACAGCATCAGGATGACGGCCAGGTAGACGAACGGCACCGCGGTGCGCAGCCGCCGGGTGCCCAGCAGGATCACCGCCGCGCACAGGCCGATGCCGATCACCAGGTTGGTCAGGTGCCGGTACAGGAAGTACTGCGGGTCGCCGTGGGTCAGCTGGTCCCGACCGCGGGTGGCGGACCAGACCAGCAGCGAGCCGAGCAGGGACAGCGCCAGCGCCGCCAGGATCATCACCCAGTCGAGCCGCCGCAGCGGGGAGTCCTTGGCCAGCGCCCGGCCGAGCGAGGAGCGCCGGGGCGACAGCCGGACGGCGCGGTAGGAGTCGTAGGAGGTCATGCCCGGCCCCTTCCGTACCCGCCGCCGCGGGTGGGTTCGACGGCGGCCGGCAGCACGCCCGACGGCTGGCCGGCCCGGGCCGGCGGGGCCGGGTCCAGGAAGGTGGCGCCGGGCTCGTAGCTGAAGGTGGTGGGGACGATCGCGGTGCCGTCCGGGTTGAACTTGGGCAGTTCGGCCTGCGGCTTGGGCAGCAGCGCCTTGCCGTTGTCGATGGTGCCCTTGTCGTCGACGCCGTACAGCGCCTGGTAGATCCGGCGGACCGAGTCGCCGGAGCCGCCGGAGCCGGTGCCGCCCTGGCTGATCGTCATGACCACCGCGTAGTCGTTGCTGTAGGTGGTCAGCCAGGAGGTGGTCTGCTTGCCGGCGACCTCGGCGGTGCCGGTCTTGGCGTGCAGCTCGATCTTGCCCTGCGGCCAGCCGGAGCCGGTGAACTTCCAGGCGGCGGTGCCGGAGGTGATGACGCCGGCGGTGGCCTGGTCGATGTACTCCAGCAGCTTGCCCTGGGCGGGGATCTTGCCGTCCTCGTGCGGGGCGATGTCGCGCACCAGGGTGCCGTCGGGGCTGACGACCGCCTTGCCGATGGTGGGCCGGTACAGCGTGCCGCCGTTGGCGAGCGCCGAGTAGATCCGGGCCATCTGCAGCGGGGTGACCAGGGTGTCGCCCTGGCCGATGGCGAAGTTGACCATGTCACCGGCGCGCATCTGGTTGCCGTCGGCGCAGTTCTCGCGGGCGATCTCGTCGGCGTACTCGTGGCCGCCCTTGGCCGCCTGCTCGCACCAGGAGTTCTTCATCGCGTCGTAGTACGACTGCTTCCACTGCCGGTCGGGGACGCGCCCGGCCACCTCGCCGGGCAGGTCGATGCCGGTCTTGGCGCCGAGGCCGAACTCGTGGGCGGTCTTGAAGAACCAGTCCTGGGCGTCCTTCTTGGGCTTGAGGCCGCCGTCCTTCATCCACTGGTCGTAGGCCAGGCCGTAGAACACGGTGTCGCAGGAGACCTCCAGCGCCTTCTCCAGGGAGATGTCGCCGAAGCTCTCGGACTCGAAGTTCTTGAACTCGCGGCCGCCGATGGTCAGCGACTTCGGGCACGGGTAGTGCCCGTTGAGGTCGTAGCCGGCCTGCACGGCGGCGGTGGTGGAGATCACCTTGAAGGTGGAGCCGGGGGCGGACTGACCCTGTATGGCCCGGTTGATCAGCGGGTAGTTGGAGTCCTTGCTGTTCAGCGACTCGTAGTCCTTGGCGGAGATGCCGCCGACCCACAGGTTGGGGTCGTAGGTGGGGGCGCTGGCCATCGCGACGATCCGGCCGGTGTGGACGTCCATCACGACGGCCGCGCCGGAGTCGGCGATGTAGTTGCGGCTGGTCTCCTTGTCGTACTGGGTGCGGGCCTCGACCATGGCCTGGGCGAGCTGGTCCTCGACCACCTTCTGCACCCTGGCGTCGATCGAGGTGACCAGGTTGTTGCCGGACTGCGCGGGGGTGTTGCCGGCGCTGCCGATCACCCGGCCGAGGTTGTCGACCTCCAGCCGGTCCACGCCGGTGGTGCCGCGCAGGTCGTCGTCGTACACCGACTCCAGGCCGGCCCGGCCGATCTGGTCGGACGGCAGGCGGCGCTCGCGGCCGGCCTTGTCGGCGCTCTTGGTGACCTCGTCGTCGGTGACCGGCGAGAGGTAGCCGAGGATCTGGGCGGCGCTGGCGCCCTCCGCGTTGGTGTAGCGGCGCAGCGCGGTGGGCTGGGCGGTGACGCCGGGGAAGTCCTCGCGGCGCTCCATTATCTGCATCGCCTGCTGGGTGGTGGCCTGCTGGGTGACCGGGATCGGCTGGTACGGGGAGCCGTTCCAGCACGGCTGCGGCGTCTTGGCGTCGCACAGCCGGACCTTGTTCTTCACGTCGTCGGCCGGCACGCCCAGCACGTCGGCGAGCCGGGCCAGCACGGCCTTGCCCCTGTCCTTCTGCTGGAGCAGCGCGGTGCGGGAGACCGACACCACCAGCTTGGTCTCGTTGCCGGCCAGGATCCGCCCGGAGGCGTCCAGGATCTCGCCGCGGACGGCGGGCTCCACCACCTCGCGGATGTGGTTGCCCTGGGCCTTCTCGCTGAACTCCTTGCCGTTGCGGATCTGCAGGTACCACAGCCGGCCGCCGAGGGTGGCGAGCAGCGACAGGACCAGCACCTGGAGGACGATCAGCCGGATCGTCACCCGGCGGGTCCGGCCGGTCTCGGGGATGTTGCTCACGTGCGCGGACTCCGTCCCGGCTCAGGGGCGCTTGGCGAGGCCGAGCGCGCGCTTCTTCTTGTAGGGGGTGGCGGAGGGCTCGCGGGTGGTCCGGTAGCGGGCCAGCGCGCCGAGGCCGGAGCCGCCGTCCGCGCCGCGCACCGTCTCGTTGACCACCCGGTCGCCGTCGAAGCGGCGGGCCAGCAGCATCACCAGCGGCACCGTGAACGGGGCCAGCAGCACGTCGTACAGCAGGGCGCTGAAGACCAGGCCGGTCAGTCCGACGTGCCGGGCGGCGGTGTCGCCGACCAGTGCGCCCACCGTCGCGTACAGCAGGGTGGAGACCACCGCGGCGACCGCGACCACGCCCAGCGCGGAGAGCGCCGAGCGCTGCCGGCCGCCCTCCGGCTTGAGCAGGCCGGCGCCGTAGCCGACCAGGCACAGCACCAGCGCGTACCGGCCGACCGCGTGGTCGGACGGCGGGGCGAGGTCGGCCAGCAGGCCGGCGCAGAAGCCGACCAGGCAGCCGCCGGTCGGTCCGTACACCAGGGCCAGGCCGACCACCACCAGCATCAGCAGGTCCGGGGTGGCGCCGGGCAGTTGGAGCCGGCCGAGGATGCTGACCTGGATGACCAGGGCCAGCACCAGCAGCACGGCGGACAGCAGGATCCGGTTCACACGCGGCATCAGTTCCCCCCGGTGGTCGGCGGTGCGGCGGCGATCGGGGCCTGCGGGTTGCCCTCGGCGCCGGCGGAGGCGGCGGGCACCGGCGGCAGCACGCCGTCCCGCGGGTCGGTGCGCGGCGGGACGACCACCACGCCGACCAGGTCGAGCCGGGTGAACTGCACGTACGGCTCGACCAGGATGGTCTTGGTCAGCTGGCCCGGCGTGGCCTGCACCTCCTTGACGGTGCCGACCGGCACGCCGGGCACGAACGGGCGGCCGCTCTGCGAGCCGAAGGTGACCAGCCGGTCGCCGGCCTTCACCTGGGCCCGGCCGTTGAGCAGCTCGATCCGCATCGGCGAGGCGCCCTGCCCGGCCGCGAAGCCGATCTCGCCGCTGCCCTCCAGCCGGACGCCGGCGGTGAAGCCGGGGTCGGAGGCGAGCAGCACGGTGGCGGTGGTGGGCGCGACGGTGGTGATCCGGCCGACCAGGCCCTGGCCGTCGATCACCGTCATGTCGCGGGTGAGGCCGTCGTCGCTGCCGGCGTCGATGGTGATGGTCCAGGAGAAGCCCTGGGCCGCGCCGATCGCGATGACCTGGGCGGCCTTGACGGTGTAGCCGCCGGCGCCGGCGGTGCGCAGCATGTCGTCGAGCTGCTTGCCGCGGCCGGCGGCGGCGTCCGAGGAGGCCAGCTTCTGGCGCAGCTCGGTGTTCTCCCGGGTGATCTGGTCGAGTCGCTGCTGGTGGGTGCCGGCGTCGCGGATCGCCCGGATGTAGCCGGCGACCGGGTCGACCGCGCCGGCCGCGGCGTCCTCCACCGGGCCGAGCGCGGAGGCGGCGGCCCGGCGGGCGCCGCCGAGCGGCGAGTCGTCACCGCCCTTGATGTCCACGGTGATCAGTGCGAAGGCCACCAGGACCAGCAGGACCAGCAGTAGTCGACTCTGTCGGGTGTCCCTCACGGTGACGCCGCCGCCCCTTCGTGCTGCATGCTCATCAGCTCAGCTCGGTGTGTTTTCGAATGGCCTTGCTCAACGCCGCGGCTGGGCGTCCAGTACCTGCTGCAGCGCCTCGAACTCCTCGACGCACTTGCCCGCCCCCAGCGCCACCGAGTCCAGCGGGTTCTCCGCGATGTGCACCGGCATGCCGGTCTCCCGGCGCAGCCGCTCGTCCAGGCCGCGCAGCAGGGCGCCGCCGCCGGTGAGCACGATGCCGCGGTCCATCACGTCGCCCGCGAGCTCCGGCGGGCACTGGTCCAGGGTGGTCTTCACCGAGTCGATGATCGAGTTCACCGGCTCGTCGATGGCCTCGCGGACCTCGGCGGCCGAGATCACCACCGTCTTGGGCAGGCCGGAGACCAGGTCGCGGCCGCGGATCTCGGCGTGCTCGTCCTTCTCGCCCTCCAGGCCGAAGGCGGAGCCGATCGACATCTTGATCTGCTCGGCGGAGCGCTCGCCCAGCAGCAGGCTGTACTCCTTCTTGATGTGCTGGACGATCGCGCTGTCCAGCTCGTCGCCGGCCACCCGCAGCGACTGGGCGGTGACGATCCCGCCGAGCGAGATCACCGCGACCTCGGTGGTGCCGCCGCCGATGTCGACCACCATGTTGCCGGTGGGCTCGTGCACGGGCAGGCCGGAGCCGATCGCCGCGGCCATCGGCTCCTCGATGATGTGCACCTGGCGGGCGCCGGCCTGGATGCTGGCCTCCACCACGGCGCGGCGCTCGACGCCGGTGATGCCGGAGGGGACGCAGACCACGACCCGCGGGCGGACCAGGTAGCGGCGGCGGTGGATCTTCATGATGAAGTACCGCAGCATCCGCTCGGTGATCTCGAAGTCGGCGATCACGCCGTCCTTGAGCGGGCGGATCGCGACGATGTTGCCGGGGGTGCGGCCGATCATCTTCTTGGCCTCGGCCCCGACCGCGAGGATCCCGCCGGTGTTGGTGTTCACCGCCACGACCGACGGCTCGTTCAGCACGATGCCCTTGCCCCGGACGTACACCAGCGTGTTCGCGGTGCCTAGGTCGATCGCCAGGTCCCGGCCGAGAAACGACAGGTTGTTCGCCATGGGATGTCGAGTGCCTTCCCGAGTTCGGATCAAGGGCGGGGAGCGGGCCGGCCGTACGGGCCCGCGGCAGGGCTTGCGGCGGCTGAGCAGCCGCTCCGTGCCCGTGAGTTGGGTCCATCGTAGTCACGCCGGTCAGCGCGGGCGGCGGGTACGGCGTGCCGCCCATTCTCCGGGGGCGAATCGCCTTCTCCTGGCATTGGGACGCCGTGTCGGAGGGTAGGGTTCCGTGATTTGACGATTAACGCCCAGAGGGAGCAACCCGGCCCGCCATCCGGCCGCTGAGCTGCTCGTTCCCCGTGGGCGGCGCCCCATGCCCCCGAGGGGGCAGGGGCACCGGATCGCTACCGGACCCTCACGCGTGGGACGGGAAGAAGATCTTGATCTCGCGCTCGGCCGACTCCGGGGAGTCCGAGGCGTGGATCAGGTTCTCCCGGGTGATGGTCGCGTAGTCGCCGCGGATGGTGCCCGCGCCGGCCGCCAGCGGGTCGGTCGCGCCGGCCAGCGCCCGGATGCCGGGGACCACGTTCTCGCCCTCGACGATCAGCGCGATCGACGGGCCGGAGGTCATGAAGCCCAGCAGCGGCTCGTAGAAGTCGCGGCCGACGTGCTCGGCGTAGTGCTGTTCGAGGGTGGCGCGGTCGAAGGTGCGAAGCTCCATCGCAGCGAACCGCCAGCCGGCCTTGCGCTCGATCCGGCTGATGATCTCGCCGGCCAGGCCGCGCTGCACGGCGTCGGGCTTGAGCAGGACGAGAGTGCGCTGGGACACGGTACGGCTCCTGAGGTGTTCGGTCGTGCCTGACTGTGTCCCCGACACTACCCCGGACGGGTGGCCGGCCCGTTGACCAGGCCCGTCGGGCCGTCGGCCGGGGCCGACGGCGGCGACCCGGACGGCGGCCCGACGGTGGGTCAGACCGCGGCCGGGGCGGCCTCGGCCGCCCGCTGCGCCTTGAGCACGTCGATCTTGCGGCCGTAGTGCACCGAGCACCACCACAGGCCGCCGAAGACCACGCCGAAGGCGTACATGGTCGGCAGCACCAGCCCACTGGCCAGCACCGCCACCTGCAGCGCCCAGCCGACCTGCACCGCGCCGGGGCGGGTGATCACGCCGCAGAGCAGCACGCACAGGACCATCGCCACCGCGCTGACCGCCCAGATGGTGCCGGTGCCGACGTCGGTGAGCTTCATCGCGACCAGGCCGGCGAACATGATCAGCAGCGCCTCGCCGATCAGCGTGGAGGAGCACAGGGTGCGCATCTGCGGTTACTTCCTTCCGAACAGCAGGCGCGCCTCGCCCACCGTGATGACGGAGCCGGTGACCAGGACGCCGGCGCCGCCGAGGTCCTCCTCCTCGGCCAGGGTGACGGCGGCGTCGATCGCGTCGTCCAGCCGCGGCTCGACCTGCACCCGGTCCTCGCCGAAGACCTCGACGGCGATCGCGGCCAGCCGGTCGACCGGCATCGCGCGGTGGGTGGAGTTCTGGGTGATCACGACCTCGGCGAGGATCGGTTCGAAGACCTCCAGCAGGCCGGTGACGTCCTTGTCCCCGCTGGTGGCGATCACGCCGACCAGCTTGGTGAAGCCGAACGCCTCGCCGATCGCGGCGGCGGCGGCCTGCGCGCCGTGCGGGTTGTGCGCGGCGTCCAGGATGACGGTGGGGCTGCGCCGGACGACCTCCAGCCGGCCCGGGGAGGAGACGCCGAACAGCGCCTGCCGGACCTTCTCCTCGTCCAGGTGCTCGGCGCCGCCCTGGCCGATGCCGAAGAAGGCCTCGACGGCGGCCAGCGCCAGCGCGGCGTTCTGCGCCTGGTGGTCGCCGTGCAGCGGGAGGAAGAGGTCCTGGTACTCGTGGCCGCCGAGGCCGCGCAGGGTGACCAGCTGGCCGCCGATCGCGACCTCGCGGCGCAGCACGCCGAACTCCATGCCCTCGCGGGCCACCGTGGCGTCCACCTCGACGGCGCGGCGCAGGATCTGCTCGGCGGCGTCCAGCTGCTGCTGGGCGACCACGGCGAGCGCGCCGGGCTTGATGACGCCGGACTTCTCGACCGCGATCTCGCCGGTGGTCTCCCCCAGCTTGTCGGTGTGGTCCAGGCCGATCGGGGTGATCACGGCGACCTGGGCGTCGATCACGTTGGTGGCGTCCCAGGTGCCGCCCATGCCGACCTCGACGACCGCGACGTCCACCGGCGCGTCGGCGAAGGCGGCGTAGGCCATGCCGGTGAGCACCTCGAAGAAGGACATCGCGATCGGCTGGGCGGCGTCCACCATCCGCACGTAGGGCTCGATGTCCCGGTAGGTCTCGACGAACTTCTCGGGGGTGATCGGCGCGCCGTCCAGGCTGATCCGCTCGGTGACGGACTCCACGTGCGGGGAGGTGTAGCGGCCGGTGCGCAGCTCGAAGGCGCCGAGCAACTGCTCGACCATCCGGGCGGTGGAGGTCTTGCCGTTGGTGCCGGTGATGTGGATCGAGGGGTAGGAGCGCTGCGGCTGGCCGAGGATGTCCATCAGCGCCTCGATCCGCGTCAGCGAGGGCTCCAGCTTGTTCTCCGGCCAGCGGGTGGCCAGCTCGGCCTCGACGGCGCGCAGTTCGGGGTCGGTGCCGCCGGCGTCGGCGGGACGGACGGTGTAGGGGTTGGGCTCGGCCTTGTCGCTCACCTCGCCAGTCTAAGGACTCCGCGCGCCCGGCCCGGACGGCCGCCCCGGGGCGCAGGCCCTCTTGACACCGGAATTGGTCTACTCCACCGTGTGAGTCGCTCCTCCCGCGCCACGCTCGAAGCTCCCCGCACCGCACCCCCATCGACACTCCCCCACATGGAGATGGCATGCGTGCACCACAGCCACGACCGCACCGCCGCCCGCGCACCGGACGGGCCCTGCTCGCCGGACTGGTGGCGGCGTCCACCGGCCTGGCCGGCCTGCTGATGGCAGGCACCGGCACGGCCACCGCCGCCGCGCCCAATGTGAACGTGGTCGCCAACGGCGACTTCTCGGCCGGCAACCACATCAGCCCGTGGACCTGCGGCCCCACCGTCACCGCGGTGAACAACGCCGCCACCGGCTGGGACCTGCAGGGCTCCCCGGCCGGCACGGACTACGCCAACTGCAGCCAGAGCGTCACCGTGCTGCCGAACTCGACGTACACCCTGACCGCCACCGTGCAGGGCAGCTACGTGTTCGCGGGCGTCACCGGCACCGGCGGCACCGACCCGTCCGTCTGGAGCTCCAACTCCGGCTGGAACAACCTGACCTCCACCTTCACCACCGGCGCGTCCACCACCTCGGTGTCGGTGTGGTTCCACGGCTGGTACGGGCAGACGCCGTTCACCGTGGACAAGGTCTCGCTGGTCGGCCCGGGCACCGGCGCCAGCCCCTCGCCGTCCGGGACGGTCATCGTCGACCCGACGCCGAGCGGGACCGGGTCGAGCAGCCCGTCCCCGTCGGCGTCCGCGTCGGCGTCCCCGTCGACCTCGGTCAGCCCGACCGCGCCGCCGCCCCGCAAGCACCTGCTGACCGGCTACTGGCAGGACTTCTACAACGGCGCCACCCCGCAGCGGATCAGTGACGTCCCGGCCGCGTACGACATCATCGCGGTGGCCTTCGCGGACGCCACCAGCACCCAGGGCGGGATCAGCTTCACCCTGGACCCGACGCTGTCCTCCAAGCTCGGCGGCTACACCGAGGCCCAGTTCAAGGCCGACATCGCGGCCAAGCGGGCGGCCGGCAAGAAGGTGATCATCTCGGTCGGCGGGCAGAACGGCACCGTCTCGGTGGCCAACTCCACGGCCGCGACCAACTTCGCCAACTCGGCCTACGGCCTGATCCAGCAGTACGGCTTCGACGGCATCGACATCGACCTGGAGAACGGCGTCAACTCCACCTACATGGCGCAGGCGCTGCACAGCCTGGCGGCCAAGGTCGGGTCCGGGTTCGTGCTGACCATGGCGCCGGAGACCATCGGCATGCAGTCCACCGGCGGCGAGTACTTCAAGCTGGCGCTGGCCACCAAGGACATCCTGACCATCGTCAACATGCAGTACTACAACAGCGGGGCGATGCTCGGCTGCGACGGCGGCGTGTACTCGCAGGGCACCGAGAACTTCCTCACCGGCCTGGCCTGCATCCAGCTCCAGGGCGGCCTGCGGCCCGACCAGGTCGGCCTCGGCGTCCCGGCGTCCACCAGCGCGGCGGGCGGCGGGTACATCAGCCCGGCGACCGTGAACAACGCGCTGGACTGCCTGGCCGCCGGCACCAACTGCGGTTCGTTCAAGCCGAGTCAGACCTGGCCGACCATCGGCGGCGCGATGACCTGGTCCACCAACTGGGACGCCACCGCGGGCAACCAGATCGCCAACACGATCGGCGCGCACCTGCACGCGATGCCGTGACCTGACCCACCGCGCGCGCCCCGGGATGGAAGCCTCCCGTCCCGGGGCGCGCAGTGACGATCCGTCAGCGGGTGCCGCGCGGCATCGGCAGCCGGCCCGCGTGCCGGCGGCGCAGCTCGGCCGCGATCTCCTCGGCCTCGCCCTCGGGCAGCAACGGCAGCATCATCGCCACCGCCTGCACCAGGCCGCCGAGCAGGTAGGTGGTGTCGGGCGTGCCGGCCACCAGGGTGCGGACCTCGGCCACGTCGCCCGCGGCGACGGCCTCCAGCAGCAGGGCCGCGCCGGCCGCCTCCTCGTCCACCGGCACCTGGGCGGTGTCCTGCGGGGCGCGCCGGGCGAGGCCGCGCAGCACCCGGTCGGCGACCTCGGGGGCGTACGCCTTGCGGACCGCCTCGGCGGCGATCCACACCAGCAGGGTGGCCACTTCGCGCTCGACGTGCTCGGCCAGCAGCCGGTCCAGCTCGGTGTCGAAGGCGACCTGGTTTCCGTGCCGGAATGCCAGCAGCAGTGTCGCCGCCCTGGCCTTGGCCGCCTCCACTTCTTCCCTCGGAAGTTCGTCCGGAAGTTCGTCGACCAACTCCCCGGTCGCCATCATGCGCGCACCCTCCGTTCGTGCCCCGTCCGAATGGGAACGTCGCCCACCGTACACACCGGACGTGCAAAGGTCGCTGAACGCGCGGGGATCGGCAACGCAATGCATTCCAATTGGCGCGACACGCCAATTGCCCGGGAATGACGCCGAATAGGGGGTGTTCCGGCCGTACCGCGACGCGCGGGCAAGGGAATTGACAAACCGTCGGGAACAACTCGGGAAAAGCCGCAGGGCCGCCGCCCCGGGGGGAGCGACGGCCCTGTCGGCGGGCGGTCAGCCCTGCGGCAGCGCCGCGAGCTGGGCGGTGATCCGCTCGACGTCGGCCTCGGCGGCCGCCAGCCGGGTGCGGATCTTGGCGACCACCGCGTCCGGCGCCTTGGCCAGGAAGGCCTCGTTGCCGAGCTTGCCCTCGGCCTGCGCCTTCTCCTTCTCGGCCGCCGCCAAGTCCTTGTGCAGGCGCTTGCGTTCGGCCGCCACGTCGATGGTGCCGGACAGGTCGAGCTCGACCGTCGTGCCGGCCACCGGGAGCGAGGCGGTGGCGTGGAAGCCCTCCTCCGGCGGCGTCAGGCGCAGCAGCGAGCGGATCGCCGCCTCGTGCACCTCCAGCCGGTGGCCGGCCAGCGCCAGCCGGGCCGGGACCTTCTGGGTGGCGTTCAGGTTCTGGTCGTTGCGGAACCGGCGGACCTCGGTGACCACCTGCTGGAGCAGGGCGATCTCCGACTCGGCGTCGGCGTCCCGGTAGCCGGAGTCCTTCGGCCACTCGGCGACGACCACCGACTCGGCGCCGGTGAGCGTCGTCCACAGCGCGTCGGTGACGAACGGGACGATCGGGTGCAGCAGGCGCAGCGTCACGTCGAGCACCTCGCCGAGGACCCGGCGGGCGTGGTCGGCCTGCGCGCCGCCCTTGTTCAGCGTGGTCTTGGAGAGCTCGACGTACCAGTCGAAGACCTCGTCCCAGGCGAAGTGGAACAGCGCGTCCGAGACCTTGGCGAACTCGAAGTCCTCGTACAGCGCGTCGACTTCGGCGACCGTGGCGTTCAGCCGGGACAGGATCCAGCGGTCCGCGGCGGTGAGCTCCTCCGGCGCGGGCAGCGGGCCCCGGACGGTGGCGCCGTTCATCAGGGCGAAGCGGGTGGCGTTCCAGATCTTGTTGCAGAAGTTCCGCGAGCCCTTGACCCAGTCCTCGCCGATCGGCACGTCGGCGCCGGGGTTGGCGCCGCGGGCCAGCGTGAAGCGGACGGCGTCGGCGCCGTAGGCGTCCATCCAGTCCAGCGGGTCGACGGCGGTGCCGGAGGACTTCGACATCTTCTTGCCGAACTCGTCGCGGACCAGGCCGGTCAGCGCGATGGTCTTGAACGGGATCTCGCCGTCCATCGCGTACAGGCCGAACATCATCATCCGGGCGACCCAGAAGAAGATGATGTCGTGGCCGGTCAGCAGGACGTCGGTCGGGTAGAACTTCTCCAGGTCGGCGGTGCGCTCCGGCCAGCCCAGGGTGGAGAACGGCCACAGGCCGGAGGAGAACCAGGTGTCCAGCACGTCCGGGTCCTGGACCCAGCCCTCGCCGGCGGGGGGCTGCTCGTTCGGTCCGACGCAGACGACCTCGCCGTCCGGGCCGTACCAGACCGGGATCCGGTGGCCCCACCAGAGCTGGCGCGAGATGCACCAGTCGTACATGTTGTCGACCCAGTCGAAGTAGCGGCGCTCCAGCTCCTTCGGGTGGATCTCGACCCGGCCGTCGCGGACCGCGTCGCCCGCGGCCCTGGCCAGCGGCTCGACCTTGACCCACCACTGCAGCGACAGCCGCGGCTCGACCACGGTCCTGCAGCGCGAGCAGTGGCCGACCGCGTGGTCGTAGGGGCGCTTCTCGGCGACGATGCGCCCCTGCTCGCGCAGCGCGCCGACCACCGCGGCGCGCGCGTCGTGCCGGTCCAGGCCGAGGAACGGGCCGTGCACCGTGATGGCGCCGCGCTCGTCCATCACCGTCAGGTTCGGCAGGTTGTGGCGCTGGCCGATGGCGAAGTCGTTCGGGTCGTGCGCGGGCGTCACCTTGACGGCGCCGGTGCCGAACTCCGGGTCGACGTGCTCGTCGGCGACGACCGGGATCTCCCGGTCCGTCAGCGGCAGCTTGACCGTCCGGCCGACCAGGTGCGCGTAGCGCTCGTCGGACGGGTGGACGGCGATCGCGGTGTCGCCCAGCAGGGTCTCGGCGCGGGTGGTGGCGACCACGATCGAGTCGGCCCCGTCGCCGTAGCGGATCGAGACCAGCTCGCCGGGGACGTCCTCGTGCTCGACCTCGATGTCGGACAGCGCGGTCAGGCAGCGCGGGCACCAGTTGATGATGCGCTCGGCGCGGTAGATCAGGCCGTCGTCGAAGAGCTTCTTGAAGATGGTCTGCACGGCCTGGGAGAGGCCCTCGTCCATGGTGAAGCGCTCGCGCGACCAGTCGACGCCGTCGCCCAGGCGGCGCATCTGGCCGAGGATGCGGCCGCCGTAGTTCTCCTTCCACTCCCAGACCTTGTCGACGAAGGCCTCCCGGCCCAGGTCGTGCCGGGACAGGCCGGCCTCGGCGAGCTGCTGCTCCACCTTGTTCTGGGTGGCGATGCCCGCGTGGTCCATGCCCGGCAGCCACAGCGCCTCGAAGCCGAGCATCCGCTTGCGGCGGGTCAGCGCGTCCATCAGCGTGTGCTGGAAGGCGTGGCCGAGGTGCAGCGCGCCGGTGACGTTCGGGGGCGGAATGACGATGGTGTACGCCGGCTTCTCGCTCTTCGCGTCGGCCGTGAAGTAACCGCGCTCCACCCAGCGCTCGTACAGCTCGCCCTCTACCTCGGCCGGGGCGTAGGTCGTCGGGAGGGTGGCTGCGTCGTCCCCGGGGTGCGAGTTCACGGGGCGCTGGTTCGTCGTGTCGGTCACGACGCACAGTTTACGGAAGGCCGGACCGCGGTTACGAACCGATTGTGCCCGGACCACTCGGGCGCGCCGGGGGGGCCGTACGATAGCGTGCCGCATGGTAAAGCACTCGACGAGGAACAGTGCCGCGGGACGCTCACGCGGCGGGGGAGACTGACGACCGATGTACGGCCAGGGGCAGGGACCGCAGCAGTATCCGCAGGGGCAGCCGCCGCAGCCTTACGGCGCCCCGCCGCCGCCGCAGCAGCCCGGCTACGGGCAGCAGCCCCCCGCGTACGGGGCGCCGCAGCCGCCGCAGCCCGGGTACGGCTACCCGCAGCAGGCCCCGCCGCAGCCGGGGTACGGACAGCCCGGCTACGGGCAGCCCGGCCACCCCCAGCCCGGGTACGGGCAGCCCGGTTACGGACAGCAGCCGCCGCCGCAGTACGGCGGGCCGCAGCAGCCGGAGTACGGCGGCTACCCGGTGCCGCCCGCGCCGCCCAAGAAGGGCAGGGGCGGGATCATCGCCCTGACCGTCGTCGTGGTGCTGGCCGCGATCGGCGGCGGCGTCTGGTGGGGGCTGAAGGGCGGCGACAGCGCCGACCCGTCCAGGGGCGCCAACACCAAGGCGAAGTACAAGCTGGCGGAGACCGCGAGCGTCGCGGGCTACACCAAGAAGGGCAAGGAGGAGGCGGACGGCCTGGACGGCCTGGAGTCGGTCGGCACCTTCGAGTCCTCGATCAGCGTGACCTACTCGAAGAACACCTCCCAGCTGGTCAACATCAACGGCACCTGGGGCAGCATCGACGACCCCGACAAGGCCGCCAAGGCGCTGACCGCCCGGGCCGAGCAGAGCGTCGACGAGACCAACTCCGAAGCCACCTCGGACACCAAGAAGATCGTCTGGAAGGTGCCCTTCAAGAGCTTCGACGCCAAGGACCCGAAGGACCCGGGCGGTCGGCTGTACTGCGCCGTGGCCGCGTCGGCCGGCACCGGCAAGGAGCAGCCGGCCTGCGTGTTCGCGACGCACTCGACGCTCGGCTCGGTCTCCGCGCTCGACCTCGACCAGAGCGCCAAGTCGCTCTCGGTCGACGAGATGGCCGCGCTGGCCCGCCAGGTCCGGGACGCCTCGACCGTCGCCAAGTAGACCCCCGCACCACCTCCACGTGTGAACGGAGCCCCAGCCGTGTCCGACAACCAGTTCGGCCCGCCGCAGCCCGGCTTCGGGCCGCCGCAGCCCCCCGGCGCCCCGATACCCCCGCAGGGCGCCCCGCAGCCCGGATACGGCTACCCGCAGCAGGGCGCGCCCCAGCCGCCGCAGCCCGGGTACGGCTACCCGCAGCAGCAGCCCCAGCAGGCCTGGGGCGGCGCCGCGGTGCCGCCCCAGGGCTACCCGGTCGGCGTGCCCGGCTACCCCGGCTACCCGGCTCCGCCGAAGAAGTCCCGCAAGGGCCTGTGGATCACGCTGTCGATCGTGTCCGTCCTGATCCTGGGCGCCGTCGGCGTGATCGGCTACTTCGCCTACGACACCGTCTCGAAGACCGGCAAGTACAAGCTGGTCCTGCCCTCGACCTTCCAGGGCCTGGAGAGCGGCGACAACGCGGCCGACGCCCAGAAGATGGCCGACTCGATCCGCAGCAACGCCTCCTCCAGCGGCGGCACCCCGGACGGCGCGGTCGCCGCGATCTACAACTCGGACGATCGCTACGTCCAGGCCGGCGGCTACTACGGCAAGATCTCCGACCCGCAGGCCCAGCTGGACGCGGAGTTCAAGGCGATGGGCAGCGGCATCGGCGCGCGCAAGTCGGTGGACCCGGGCCCGCTCGGCGGCAAGATGGACTGCGCCACCAACGGCGAGGGCGTCGACGGCGAGGAGACCGGCTTCTGCCTCTGGGCCGACAACTCCACCGTGATGGTCGTCCTGGAGGGCTCCCTGGACGGCGTCGACCTGGACAAGATCGCCGCCGACGCGCGCGAGCTGCGCAAGACCGCCGAGGTCGTCAAGTAGTCCTCGCGGCACCGCGGTTCGCCGACCGGCGAGCAACGGGAAGGGCCCCGCACCGGTGACCGGTGCGGGGCCCTTCCCGTTGCTCGGGCGCCGGGCTCAGGCGCTCTTCTCCCGGCGCTCGCGCTTGATCATGTCGCGCGGGACCAGGGTCGGGATGGCGTGCTTGGAGACCACGTCGCCGGTGACCACCACGCGGGCGACGTCCTGCCGGGACGGCACCTCGTACATCACGGACATCAGCACCTCCTCCATGATGGCCCGCAGACCGCGCGCGCCGGTGCCGCGCAGGATCGCCTGGTCGGCGATCGCCTCCAGCGCGTCCCGGGTGAACTCCAGCTCCACGCCGTCCAGTTCGAACAGCTTGCGGTACTGCTTCACCAGCGCGTTCTTCGGCTCGGTGAGGATCTGCAGCAGCGCCTCGCGGTCCAGGTTGTGCACGCTGGTGATGACGGGCAGGCGGCCGATGAACTCCGGGATCATCCCGAACTTCACCAGGTCCTCCGGCATCACCTGGCGGAAGTGGTCCGCCGAGTCGACCTCGCGCTTGGAGCGGATGGTCGCGCCGAAGCCGATGCCCTTGGCGCCGGCCCGGCCCTCGATGATCCGCTCCAGGCCCGCGAACGCACCGCCCACGATGAACAGCACGTTGGTGGTGTCGATCTGGATGAACTCCTGGTGCGGGTGCTTGCGGCCGCCCTGCGGCGGCACCGAGGCGGTGGTGCCCTCCAGGATCTTCAGCAGCGCCTGCTGCACGCCCTCGCCGGAGACGTCCCGGGTGATCGACGGGTTCTCGCTCTTGCGGGCGACCTTGTCGATCTCGTCGATGTAGATGATCCCGGTCTCGGCCTTCTTGACGTCGTAGTCGGCCGCCTGGATCAGCTTCAGCAGGATGTTCTCGACGTCCTCGCCGACGTAGCCGGCCTCGGTCAGCGCCGTGGCGTCCGCGATCGCGAACGGCACGTTCAGCATCCGGGCCAGGGTCTGCGCCAGCAGCGTCTTGCCGGAGCCGGTCGGGCCCAGCAGCAGGATGTTGGACTTGGCCAGCTCGATCGCGTCGTCCCGGCCGCTGCCGCTGCGACCGGCCTCACCGGCCTGGACGCGCTTGTAGTGGTTGTAGACCGCGACCGACAGCGCCTTCTTCGCGAGGTCCTGGCCGACCACGTACTGGTCCAGGAACTCGTAGATCTCGCGGGGCTTCGGGAGCTCCTCGAAGCGCACCTCGGAGCTCTCGGCGAGCTCCTCCTCGATGATCTCGTTGCACAGGTCGATGCACTCGTCGCAGATGTACACGCCTGGCCCGGCGATCAGCTTCTTCACCTGCTTCTGCGACTTGCCGCAGAACGAGCACTTGAGCAGGTCGCCACCGTCTCCGATGCGTGCCACGAGGTGCTTCCCCTTCGCCAGGGGCCCCGCGGGGGTCGGGGCCTGGTGCTGTGAGACCGGCTGCGCCGTCGGCGGTCGGTCTGGTATCCGACGGTACTCTGCCTAGCCGCGGTTTCCGCCGACTTCGACCGCTCTGCCCTACGCCCTGGGCGAATTGATACCGAACAGATGCCGTCGCGGGCGCATGGACCCGACTGCCCATTGTGCGGGACGGACGCCCGGACCGGAACGCCCCGGGGCGGGGCGTACGTCACGTACGCACCGCCCCGGGGCGGGAGGGTCAGTCGGTGTACGAGTTCTTCCGGGTCGAGACGATCTGGTCGATCAGCCCGTACTCCAGCGACTCCTCGGCGGTGAGGATCTTGTCGCGCTCGATGTCCTCGCGGACCTGCTCGACGTCCTTGCTGGAGTGCTTGGCCAGCATGGTCTCCAGCTGCTCGCGCATCCGGAAGATCTCCTTGGCCTGGATCTCCAGGTCGGACACCTGGCCGCGGCCGGTCTCGGTGTACGGCTGGTGGATGAGCACCCGGGCGTTCGGCAGCGCGAGGCGCTTGCCGGGGGTGCCCGCGGCCAGGATCACCGCGGCGGCCGAGGCCGCCTGGCCCATGCAGACCGTCTGGATGTCCGGCTTCACGAACTGCATGGTGTCGTAGATCGCGGTCAGCGCGGTGAACGAGCCGCCGGGCGAGTTGATGTAGAGCGAGATGTCCCGGTCCGGGTCCATCGACTCCAGGCAGATCAGCTGCGCCATGATGTCGTTCGCCGAGACGTCGTCCACCTGCGAGCCGAGGAAGATGATGCGCTCCTCGAACAGCTTGGCGTACGGGTCGTACTCGCGGATGCCCTGCGAGGTGCGCTCGACGAAGCGCGGGACGATGTAGCGGCCCTCGGCGCGCATGTCCTCCAGGCGGGCCTTGGCACCCGACAGGCTGGGGATGTTCATGGTTTCTGGTCCTCCGAAGCGTGCGGTCAGGGTTCCGATGCCGGTCAGCCGGCCAGGCCGGCGCCGGTGCCGCCGCCGCCCGGGACGTCCGCGGCGCTGTGCATGATCTCGTCGATCAGGCCGTACGCCTTGGCCTCCTCCGGCGTGAACCAGCGGTCGCGGTCGGAGTCCAGGGTGATCTGCTCGAAGGACTGGCCGCTGTGGAAGGCGATCAGCTCCGACATCCGCTTCTTGGTGCGCAGCAGCTGCTCGGCCTGGATCCGGATGTCGGTGGCGGAGCCGCCGAGGCCCGCGGAGGGCTGGTGCATCAGGATGTTGGCGTTCGGCAGCGAGAAGCGCTTGCCCTTGGCGCCCGCGGTCAGCAGGAACTGGCCCATCGACGCCGCCATGCCCATCGCGATGGTGACCACGTCGTTCTTGATGTACTGCATGGTGTCGTAGATCGCCATGCCGGCCGAGATGGATCCACCCGGGGAGTTGATGTAGAGGTAGATGTCCTTCTCGGGGTCCGCCGCGAGCAGCAGCAGCTGGGCGGTGATCTTGTTGGCGATGTCGTCGTCGACCTGCTGGCCGAGGAAGATGATGCGCTCGTTGAGCAGCCGGTTGTAGACCTGGTCGCCCAGGCCGCCACCCACGTCGCCGCCGGCGGCGTGCGGTGCCATCGGGCCAGGCATCTGCATCTGCGGGAACGTCACTTAGCCACCTGCTCAGTCGATCTGCGTGTGTGTCGCTGTCCACCGACCCTAACGCGCAGGCCCCGCCGCTGAATCCCCCACGCAGAACTGTTCGCTGTGAGCGCAGGGTGAGCAGGCCGAACGCGTCCGGGACGGCCCGGGAACGCGCGAACGGGCCCGGACACCCTGCGGTGTCCGGGCCCGTTCCCGGTGCTTCGACGCCCCGTCGGCGGTCCGACGGTCAGGAGGCTCAGGCCTCGGCGGACTCCTCGGAGGTCTCCGCCGCGGCGGCCTCGGCGGCCTCGGTGGTCTCCTCCTCGTCGTCCTCGAAGGAGACGGTCTCGCCGTTGGTGTCGGTGACCTTGGCGGCCTCGACGACCAGGGCCAGCGCCTTGCCGCGGGCGACCTCGCCGACCAGGAGCTGCACCTGGCCGCCCTGGACGACCTGCTGGGCGAACTGGTCCGGGGTCAGACCGGAGCCGGCGGCGCGGCGGATGAGGTGCTCGGTGAGCTCCTCCTGGTTGACGCCCAGCTCCTCGTTCTTGACGATCTGGTCCAGCACGAACTGGGTCTTGATGCCCTTCTTCGCCTGCTCCTCGGTCTCCTTGTCGTAGTCCTCGCGGGACTTGTCCTGGGAGGCGAGGTAGGTGTCGAGGGTCAGGCCCATCGGCTCCAGCTGGTGGTGCTCCAGGTTGTGCTTGCGGGTGCCGATCTCGTCCGCGAGCAGCTTCTCCGGGTAGTCCATCTCGACCCGCGAGAGCAGCTCGTCGAGGACCTTCTCCTGGGCCTGGGTGGCCTGGTCGAACTCCTTCATCCGCTCGAGGCGCTTGACGGAGTCCGCGCGGAGCTCCTCCAGGGTGTCGAACTCGCTCGCCAGCTGCGCGAACTCGTCGTCCAGCGCCGGGAGTTCCTTCTCCTGGACGGCGGTCACGGTGACGGTGACCTCCGACTCCTTGCCGACCTGGGTGCCGCCCTTGAGGGTGGTGGTGAAGGTCTTGGACTCACCGGCGGACAGGCCGACCACGGCCTCGTCGATGCCGTCCAGCAGGCGGCCGGAGCCGATCTCGTAGCTCACGCCGGTGGCGGTGCCGTCTTCCGGCACCTCGCCGTCGACCTTGGCCTCCAGGTCGACCACGACGATGTCGTTCTCGCCGGCGGCGCGCTCGACGTCCTTCACGGAGGCGAACCGCTCGCGCAGCTGCTCCAGGGACTTCTCGACGTCCTCGTCGCCGACCTCGATCGGGTCGACCACGACCGCGATCTCGGCGAACTCGGGCAGGGTGACCTCGGGGCGCACGTCGACCTCGGCGGTGAACTTGAGGTCACCGCCGTCGGCCAGGTTCTCGACACCCTCGATCTCGGTGATGTCGGGCTGGCCCAGGACGTCGATCTGGCCCTCGTCGACGGCCTGCGTGTAGAAGCGCGGAAGCGCGTCGTTGACGGCCTCCTCCAGCACCGCGCCACGACCGAAGCGCTGGTCGATCACCTTGTTCGGGATCTTGCCCTTGCGGAAGCCCGGAACGGTGACCTGCTGGTTGATCTTCTTGTACGCCGCGTCGAGGCTGGGCTTGAGCTCCTCGAAGGGCACCTCGACGGTGAGTCGAACCCGGGTCGGGTTCAGAGTCTCGACGGCGCTCTTCACGGTTGGGTCTCCTAGGGGGCTTGCGGTCAGGGCGATAGGCGGTTGGGGCTGCATTGCTGTCCGTACTACCGCCAGCGGTCCATCCTACCGGTACCACGAAAGCGACTGTGCCCGGCACCGGGGCCGGACCGGGGGCGGCCCCGCACGGGGCCGCACGGGGTGCCGGAACGACAACAGGGCCCCGCCCTCCGACGAGACCCTGCCGCACACGGTCGGGGTGACCGGATTCGAACCGACGGCCTTCCGCTCCCAAAGCGGACGCGCTACCAACCTGCGCCACACCCCGTGGTGCCGAGCAGAAGAGTACACGTCGGCCCGCCCCCGACCGGGGCGATATCGGCGAGCCGACAACGGCGAAGGAGTGTGCAATCCACCGACCCGACCAGGTACGCTGAGCCAGTCCTCACCACCCTCGCGGTGGCGACGGACGCTCCTGTGCGGGTGTAGCTCAATGGTAGAGCCCCAGTCTTCCAAACTGGTCACGCGAGTTCGATTCTCGTCACCCGCTCCACGAGGCCGACGGCCCCGACCGCACCAGCGGCCGGGGCCGTCGCCGTTCCCGCCCCGGAACGGCCCGAAGGCCCCGCGCAGCGGATCGCGGGGCCTTCGGGGGTGGTGCCGGGGATCAGACGTTGACGCCGTGGGCCGCCAGGTAGGCGACCGGGTCGATGTCGGAGCCGTAGTCCGGGGTGGTGCGGATCTCGAAGTGCAGGTGCGGGCCGGTCACGTTGCCGGTGGCACCGGACAGGCCGATCTGCTGGCCCGCGGTCACGGACTGGCCGGCCGAGACGGAGATCGAGGAGAGGTGCGCGTACTGGGCGTACTTGCCGTCGGCGAGCTTGATGACGACCTGGTTGCCGTAGGCGCCGCCGTTGCCGGCCGAGACCACGGTGCCGTTGGCGATCGCCTTGAGGCTGGTGCCGGTGGCGACCGGGAAGTCGATGCCGGTGTGGTAGCCGCTGGACCAGCTGGAGCCCGCCACCTTGTAACCGGTGGTGACGCTGCCCGGCGCGGGGGCGACGTAGCCGGAGGAGGAGCTCGCGGAGGAGCTGCTGCCGCCGGTGGTGGTGGAGGTGGTGGTGGAGGTGGTGGCGGTCGACGACTTCGCGGTCGACGACTTGGCGGTCGAGGACTTCGCGGTCGAGGACTTCGCGCTCGACGACGAGGAGGTCGACTCCTGGGCCTGGGTCTTCTCGGTGCCGGTGCTCGACTTGGCCGAGGTCTTCGGGGCGGCGGCGGGGGCCGCGGCGTCCGAGGAGGTGGTGGCGGAGCCCGTCGCGGCCTTGCCGTTGACGGTCAGCTGCTGGCCCGGGTAGATCAGGTTCGGGTTGCCGCCGATGACCGAGCGGTTGTCCTGGTAGAGCTTCTCCCAGCCGCCGTCGACGTTCTTCGCGTCGGCGATCTTGGAGAGGGTGTCGCCGGCGGCGACCCGGTAGGACTCGGCGGCGGCCGAGGAGGCGGCGCCGTGGTCGGCGACGGGGGTGGCGTCGACCGAGACGCTGGCCCACGAGCGGCCGCCGTCGTGCTGGTCGGTGGTGCCGTGCGCGGAGGCGGCGGTGGCCGGGAGGCCGACCGCGGCGCCGGCGACGCCGACGGCGATGGCGATGCGGGCGACGGTGGCCAGGCGCGGCTTGCGGTGCTTGCCCTGAGCGGACATGAAGCTGTTCCTCTCCGACGCCTACGAGGTGAGCTGTCGGGTTCGGGCGAGAGTTGCCCGGCCGCGTTCTCCGCGGCTTCACCCCGAGCCGTTCCCGTGCGTTCCGGGCCCGGCGTACTACCTGTGGTTCCCCCGCTCCTGCCGTGGCGTGGTGTCTGGTCGGCACCGAACGGCGGCAGGACTAGGCGTTCCGCTCGGTGGCCCACCCGGCCGATGTCCGGGCTGCGGAGGAAGCAAAACCCACGGCTCACGGAGCTGGCAAGCGCCGGTAGGCCCCGTTCCCGGGCTCGGGAGGGGGCTGACGGTCCGCCAGGTCACGCTGTGCCGTCGGGGGGCTGCGGTGCGCGTACGGGATCATGACCGTGCGCCCACGAACCATGTACGGTGGGCGACTTCGGCCACCGTGCGCGTCCGGGCGCCGACCCCGCGTGACGCGGCGGGTGACCCTGGTCACCCGCGGGCAGGACTCTGCGACGGCCGGGGGCGTCTCCCGTCCGTCGGAACGTGCGCTCCGGGGTCGGGCGAGTCAGCCCGCGATGCCGGAGATCGCCTTGGAGACGGACTGGAGGAACTGGGTGATCGGGGATGCCATGTTCGACTGGCTGAGCATGAAGCCGAATAGCGCCGCCATGATCGCGTGACCGGTCTTCAACTGCTTGTTGCGGATGAAGATGGCGACGATGATGCCGAACAGGACCAGGGCGGAGACGGAGAAGGCCACCGGGACTCACTTCCTCGATTCGTGGCGGGGATTCGGGTCGGAACCGGCGACGGCTCCAGGCGGAAACCGGCCCGTGCCCCCCGTGTCCCCACCACTCCATCCGGACTCAGTGTGGTCGCTCGTGCGGAGTGCGTAAAGGACTTGCCCAGTCACCCGGGGCCCCAACCCGGGTGCTGGGGCTGATTTCCGCCGACCGTGACGATAGCGGACGGGTCCTGACGGGCCGTCGGTGGGATGCGGTCCGCCACGGCCGGGGCGGCAAAGCGGCAGGCAGACCGGGCATCCGCCCACCGACCGGGTATGCCAGTGGAATTGGCCGAAGATCAACGCCCTGGTTTGACACTCCGTGGGCACTTCCTGCTCACCCTTCGTGCACTCCCGCCACCGGCGGCGGCCCGGGGCGCGGCGCCCGCGCACGGGCCCCGGCCCGCGGCGCCCGGCGGCGCCCGGTGACGTTCAGCGGCGCCAGACCAGCAGCACCGCGCGGTCGTCGTTGACGTGCTTGGCGACGCTGTCGATCAGCCGGACCGCCGCCCCCGAGCGCCCGGCCACCGGGGTGGTGGCGACCAGCCGGTCGGCCTCGCCCATCAGCCGGTCCATGCCCTCGTCCAAGTCCCGGCCGGGGATCTCCACCATGCCGTCGGTGCACAGCATCAGCACGTCGCCGGGGCCCAAAGTACCGCGCACGCCTTCGAACTTGGCGCCGTCGTAGACACCGAGCAGCGGCCCCTCGGCCTCCTTGACCTCCCAGTGGCCGGCCCCGGCGAGGCGGTGCATGCCGGGGAGGTGGCCGGCCGAGAGGAGCTCGTACTCGCCGGTGTCCAGGTCGAGGACCAGGTGCGCGGCGGTGGCGAAGCCCTCGGCCCAGTCCTGGCGCAGCAGGTAGCCGTTGGCGGCGGGCAGGAAGTCGTGGGCGGGCAGCGAGCCGAGGAGTCCGCCGAAGGCGCCGGAGAGCAGCAGGGCGCGGCTGCCCGCGTCCATGCCCTTGCCGGAGACGTCGGCGAGGACGACTTCGAGCACCCGGCCGCCGGGGCCGGTGCGGGCGGCGACCATGAAGTCGCCGGAGAAGGACTGGCCGCCGGCCGGGCGCAGCGCGGTGTCGGTGTGCCAGCCGTCGGGCAGCCGCGGGACGCGGCCCTGCACCCGGATCCGCTCGCGCAGGTCGAACAGCATGGTGGAGCCGCCGCGCCAGGGCACGCCGATCCGGCGGCGGAACTGGGCGACCAGCAGCCCGGCGACGCCGACCGCGCCGACCACCAGGGCGGCGCCGGGGGTGACGCCGTGGGTGTACGCCTCGGGGCGCTCGCTGGCCACCTGCTCCCCGGTGTGCACCACGGACTCGGTGATCAGGCCGGCGGCCGCGGCGGCGTACAGCAGCACCAGGGTGCCGGGGCGCAGCAGCAGCGCGCCGGCCAGGATCGGCAGGACCAGGGCGGTGGGCGGGGCCCAGTCGGGGACGGCGACGTTGAGCAGCACCAGCAGCGGGACGGCCAGGGCGAGCGCGGCGAACGCCCACCAGTCGGCGCCGTCGCCGCGGAAGTAGTCGACGCCGGTGCGGCGCAGCCTGCGCCGGGCCCGGTACAGCGCCGCGCGCAGCCGGGCCGTCACGGGTTCGCGGGACGGCGGGCCGCCCCGGCCCGTCGCACTGGGACGCGCGCTGCCGGCCATGGGGACCGACCTTATCCACCGCCGGTGCCCGCGTCGACGGGCCGGGTGGCACCGGGTGCAGCGGAGGTGGCACGCCCGGCGGGTTTCGGCCGCCCGGGACACGTCGGGCGCGGGGCGGTTATTCGCTCGCCGGGCCCCGATCCGGCTGGTAGGCAGGCCCCATGACGATTCGACACCCCGAACTGACCGTCCGGCCGCTGCGCGACGAGGAGTGGGAGACCTGGTACCGGAACGTGGAGGTGGCCTTCGGCGGTGGCGAGGAGGCGCCGGAGGCCCGGGAGTTGTGGCGGCGGCTGATCGACGTGGAGCGCACGCTGGTGGCCTGCGCGGCCGGCCGGCCGGTGGGCGGGACGACCTCGTTCGACTTCCGGCTGGTGGTGCCGGGCGGGGCGGTGCTCCCGGCGGCGGGGGTGGCCGCGGTGGGCGTGCTGCCGACCCACCGGCGGCGGGGTGCGCTGAGCGCGCTGATGCGCCGCCAGTTGGACGACGTGCGGGCGGCCGGGGAGCCGCTGGCGGTGCTGACCGCCTCCGAGCCGGTGATCTACGGGCGGTTCGGGTACGGGCCGGCCACCCGGAAGACCGCGGTGTCGATGCTGCGCGGCAGGGTGCGGGTGCGCACCCCGGAGCGGGACGGCGAGGTGGTGCTGCGGCTGGCCGACCCGGTGGCCGAACTGCCGCGCTGCGAGGAGTTGTACGCCGCCCTGGCCGCCGCCCGGCCGGGCACGCTGCTGCGGCGGCCGGGTTGGGAGGAGGTGGCGGTGCTGGACGCGCCGGCCGACCGGGGCGGCTTCTCCCCGCTGCAGTGCGTGCTGGCCGAGGACGCGGCTAGCGGTGAACTGCTGGGCTACGCCCGGTACGCGGTGAAGTCGGAGTGGACCGACCGGGGCGCGGCCGGGGTGGTGCGGGTGCGGGTGGTGCAGGGGGCCGAGCCCTGGGTGGCGGCCCGGCTGTGGGAGTTCCTGCTGGACCTGGACCTGACCGAGCGGGTGGAGGCGCCCAACCTGCCGGTGGACGACGCGCTGCTGCACCTGGTGTCGGACGTCCGGCACCTGGTGCCGCGGATCGTGGACGGGATGTACGTGCGGCTGGTGGACCTGCCGGCCGCGCTGGCGGCGCGCGGCTACCCGGTGGGGGTGGACCTGGTGCTGGAGGTGACCGACGCGTTCTGCCCGTGGAACGCCGGGCGTTGGCGGCTGACGGCGGCGCCGGGCGGCCCGGCCTCCTGCGTGCGGACCGGGGATGCGGCCGAACTGGAGCTGGACGTCCGCGAGTTGGGCTCGGTGTACCTGGGCGGCGGTTCGCTGGCGGCGCTGGCCGCGGCGGGCCTGGTGCGGGAGCTGCGGCCGGGGGCGCTGGAGCCGGCCTCGGCGGCGTTCCGCTCGGGGCTGGAGCCCTGGCTGCCGCACGGCTTCTGACGGCGGCTGCGCGGGGGACGCCCGGGCGGGCGTCCCCCGGCGCGGCTCAGCCCTGCGGGTGGTGGGCCGGGATCGGCGGGAGTTCGCCGGTGGTCTCGTACTCGGACAGCATCTCGATCCGGCGGGTGTGCCGCGGCTCGCCGCTGTAGGGGGTGTTGAGGAAGATCTCGACGAACTTGGTGGCCTCGTCGAGGGAGTGCATCCGGCCGCCGACCGAGACGACGTTGGCGTTGTTGTGCTCGCGGCCGAGGGCGGCGGTCTGCTCGCTCCAGGCGAGGGCGGCCCGGACGCCCTTGACCTTGTTGGCGGCGATCGCCTCGCCGTTGCCGGAGCCGCCGATCACCACGCCCAGTGCCTCGGGGTCGGCGGCGGTGCGCTCGGCCGCCCGGAGGCAGAACGGCGGGTAGTCGTCCTCGGCGTCGTAGATGTGCGGGCCGCAGTCGACCGGCTCGTGCCCGGCCCCCTTCAGCCACTCGACGAGGTGGTTCTTCAGTTCGTATCCGGCGTGGTCGGAGCCCAGGTAGACGCGCATGACCACGAGTGTGACATGCCGCCGGGCCCGCTCCCCGACAGGGGCGCGGGCCCGGCGGGCGTGACCGTCCGTCAGCGGCGGCCGAGCAGCTTCCAGGTGAGCGGCAGGGCGCCCATCGCGAGCGCCACCTTGAGCGCGTCGCCGACCAGGTACGGGTAGAGGCCGAGGTGGGCGGCCTTCGCCAGCGGGACGTCCAGGGCGAAGGCCAGGTAGGGCACGCCGACGGCGTAGATCGCCAGGCTGCCGAGCACCATCGCGCCGGCGGTGGCCAGCGGGCTGCGGTCGGCGCCGCGGCGGGCCAGCGCGCCGGTCAGCGCGGCGGCGACCACGAAGCCGATCACGTAGCCGAGGGTGGCCAGGCCCGCGCCCGAGGTGCCCTGGGCGAACCAGGGCAGGCCGGCCGCGCCGGCGGCCAGGTAGAGGCCGAGCGCGGCGGCGCCGCGGCGGGCGCCGAGCGCGGTGCCGACCAGCAGCGCGGCGAAGGTCTGGCCGGTCACCGGCACCGGGGAGCCGGGGACGGGCACCGAGAGCTGCGCGGCCAGGCCGGTCAGCGCGGCGCCGCCGGCGACCAGGGCCAGGTCGCGGGCGCGGGCACCGAACCGGGTGGCGGCCTGCGGCAGCAGGTCGGCGAGGACGGCGGTGGACGGTGTCGGCGCGGCGATGGCCATGGCTGCTCCCTGGGTTTCCGTTGGCTCCGGTGCGGGTGATCACCTGTGAACCTACGTGCTGTCAGGTGCTTCGCGCCGCGTCGGGCGTGACAAAAGCCGACCGTCCCGGCTTGTCGGATCCGGCCTGTGACGGGGCCCTCACCCGCACGGTGAGCGTACGGCCGACCACCTCGCGTCACGCCCGCGTCCGGATGGCGGTACCGCTTGGGAGGTCCACATCCCATGCCGAATAGTGGACAGACCCCCTTTGAACATGACCAATCAGTCGAACAGTCTGGAACCGCCGCATGACCCGCACCCCCACCCCCGAGACCGCTCCCGCCCGGGAGGCGGCCGCCGAGGACGCGGGCCTGTCCCACGGGCTCAAGCAGCGCCACCTGTCGATGATCGCGCTCGGCGGCGTGATCGGTGCCGGGCTGTTCGTCGGCTCCGGGGCCGGGATCGCCGCGGCCGGGCCGGCCGTGGTGCTGGCCTTCGCCGCCTCCGGGCTGCTGGTGATGCTGGTGATGCGGATGCTCGGCGAGATGTCCGCGGCCCGCCCCGCCTCCGGCTCCTTCTCGGTGCACGCGGACCGGGAGATCGGCCGCTGGGCCGGGTTCACCGTCGGCTGGCTGTTCTGGGTGCTGCTGTGCGTGGGCGTCGCGGTGGAGGCGATCGGCGCGGCCGGGATCGTCTCCGGCTGGCTGCCCGGCGTGCCCTCCTGGGCCTGGGTGGCGGTGTTCATGGCCTTCTTCTGCCTCACCAACCTGGCCGCCGTCCGCAACTTCGGCGAGTTCGAGTTCTGGTTCGCCGCGGTGAAGGTGCTGGCCATCGGCGCCTTCCTGGTGATCGGCGTGCTGGCGGTCTGCGGCCTGCTGCCCGGCACCCCGGCGCCGGGGCTGAGCAACCTCACCGGCCACGGCGGCTTCCTCCCGAACGGCGCGAGCGGCCTGATCACCGGCCTGCTCGCCTCGGTGTTCGCGTACGGCGGCCTGGAGACGGTCACCATCGCCGCCGCCGAGTCCGAGGACCCGCGGCGCAGCGTGGCGATCGCGGTGCGCACCGCGATGTGGCGGATCGCGCTGTTCTACGTCGGCTCGATGGCGGTGATCGTCACGCTGGTGCCGTGGGACGACCCGGAGGTGGTCAAGCCGGGCCCGTACGTCGCCGTGCTGGACGCGCTGGGCATCCCGGGCGCCGCCCAGCTGATGAACGTGGTGGTGCTGGTCGCGCTGCTGTCCGCGATGAACGCCAACATCTACGGCTCCTCGCGGATGGCGCACTCGCTGATCGCCCGCGGCCACGGCCCGCGCCCGCTGTCCCGGATCTCGGGGGGCGTCCCGCGCCGCGCGGTGCTGGCCTCCTGCGCGTTCGGGTTCCTGGCGGTGCTGCTCTCGTACTGGTGGCCCGAGACGGTGTTCTCCTGGCTGCTGAACATGGTCGGCGCGGCGGTGCTGGTGGTCTGGGGGTTCATCTGCGTCGCCCAGCTGCGGACCAGGCGGCACCTGTCGGCGGCCGAACTGCCCGTCCGGATGTGGGCGTTCCCGTACCTGACCTACCTGGCGCTGGCCGCGATCGTGGCGGTGCTGGTGCTGATGACGCTGGACCCGGCCAACCGCGTCCAGCTGTACTTCACCGCCGGGCTGACGCTGGTGCTGGCGGTGTCCGGGTACCTGCGCGGCCGCCGGCCGGCCGCGTCCTGACCCGCCGGGCCCCCTCCCGACGCGCCGGAACCCCGCGCCCCTGGCGGGTGCGGGGTTCCGGTGCCGGGCGGGCTACTCGAAGGACGGGCCGGCGGTGCGGGTGCGCTTGATCTCGTAGAAGCCGGGGGTGGAGGCCACCAGGACGGTGCCGTCCCACAGCCGGGCCGCGGCCTCGCCGCGCGGGGTGGGGGTGACGACCGGGCCGAAGAAGGCGACGCGGTCGCCGTCCGGGCCGTCGACGGCGATCACCGGGGTGCCGACGTCCTCGCCGACCAGGCCGATGCCCTCGGCGTGCGAGGCGCGCAACGCCTCGTCGTACGCGTCGGTGTCGGCGGCGTCGGCCAGTTCCTCCGGCAGGTTCGCGGCGCGCAGCGCGGCCACGAGGGTCTCCCGGTTGTTGGGCAGGCCCTGGTTGTGGAAGCGGGTGCCGAGCTCGGTGTAGAGCGGGCCGAGCACCTTGTCGCCGTGCGCCTGGGCGGCGGCGATCAGCACCCGGACCGGGCCCCAGCCGGCGGCCAGCAGCGCGCGGTAGGACTCGGGCAGGTCGTCCCGGTTCTCGTTCAGGACGGACAGGCTCATCACGTGCCAGCGGGTGTCCACCGGGCGGAGCTTCTCGACCTCCAGCATCCAGCGGGAGGTCATCCAGGCCCAGGGGCAGATCGGGTCGAACCAGAAGTCGGCGATCTTGCGGGAGTCTGCGGTCGTCACGGACGGCGCCCTTCGGGTCGGCGGGTCGGGGGTTTCCCCCGGGATCCAACTCCGCGCCGGCCGCGATGATTCCTCCCCCAGTGCAATGGCACAGGTCCTCGCGCGTGAAAGGATGCCCCCGAAGGGGTGCCATGAACACTCCGAAACCGTGTGTTCCGTACAGAGGAGTACCGACGTGCCGGGCAAGAACCTGAGCCGTGAGGAGGCCCGCGACCGGGCCGCGATCATCCGGGTGGAGAGCTACCGCGTGCACCTGGACGTCAGTGCGGCGGCCGACCCCGGCCGGCCCACCTTCCGTTCCACCACCCGGATCTCGTTCGACTGCGCCGAGCCGGGCGCGAGCAGCTTCGCCGACCTGCTGGCCCCCGAGGTGGTCTCGGTCGAGCTGAACGGCCTCGCGCTGGACGCGGCCGAGGTGTTCGACGGCACCCGGGTCGCGCTGCCGGTGCTGGCCGCGCACAACGAGCTGACCGTGGTCGCCGAGTGCGCCTACAGCCGCACCGGCGAGGGGCTGCACCGCTTCGTCGACCCGGTGGACGGCGAGACCTACCTGTACACCCACTACGAGCCGGCCGACGCCCGCCGGGTCTTCGCGAACTTCGAACAGCCGGACCTGAAGGCCCCGTTCGCCTTCACCGTGACCGCCCCGGCGGCCTGGGACGTGTACGCCAACGCGGTGCCCGCGGAGATCACCGACGAGGGCGCCGCCCGCACCTGGGAGTTCGCCCCGACCCGGCCGATCTCCACCTACCTGACCGCCGTGGTGGCCGGCCCGTACCACGTGGTGCGCGACCACTACGCGCGCGAACTCCCCGACGGCACGGTGCTGGAGATCCCGCTGGCCGCCACCTGCCGGCGCTCGCTCGCCCCGCACTTCGACGCCGAGGAGATCCTCACCGTCACCAAGCAGGGCCTGGACTTCTTCCACCAGGAGTTCGACTACCCGTACCCGTTCGGCAAGTACGACCAGTGCTTCGTCCCCGAGTACAACATCGGCGCGATGGAGAACCCGGGCTGCGTGACCTTCCGCGAGGAGTTCGTCTTCCGCTCGAAGGTCACCGGGGCCGCGTACGAGTCCCGGGCCAACGTGATCCTGCACGAGATGGCGCACATGTGGTTCGGCGACCTGGTCACCATGAAGTGGTGGGACGACCTGTGGCTGAAGGAGTCCTTCGCCGACTTCATGGGCTCCTACGCGCAGATCGGCGCGGGCACCCGGTACCGCTCCGCCTGGATCACCTTCGCCAACCGCCGCAAGGCCTGGGCGTACCGGCAGGACCAGTTCCCCACCACCCACCCGATCACCGCGGACATCCGCGACCTGGAGGACGCCAAGCTCAACTTCGACGGCATCACCTACGCCAAGGGCGCCTCCGTCCTCAAGCAGCTGGTCGCCTACGTCGGCCGGGACGCCTTCTTCGAGGGCGCCCGCGGCTACTTCAGGAAGCACGCCTTCGGGAACACCGTCCTCACCGACCTGCTGGACGCCCTGGAGGAGACCAGCGGCCGCGACCTGCGCACCTGGTCCGCCGCCTGGCTGCAGACCTCCGGCGTCAACACGCTGACCCCCGAGGTGGTGTGCGACGCCGAGGGCCGGATCACCGAGCTGGCGATCCGCCAGGACGGCGAGCCGCTGCGCCCGCACCGGATCGCGGTCGGCCTGTACGACCGGGCCGGGGACGGCGCGCTGCTGCGCACCGGCCGCTTCGAGCTGGACGTCGCCGGGGAGCGCACCGCGGTCGCCGAGGCGGTCGGCCGGGAGCTGCCCGCGCTGGTGCTGGTCAACGACGACGACCTGACGTACTGCAAGGTCCGCTTCGACGAGCACTCGCTGGAGACCCTGCGCACCGGCCTCGGCGACATCGCCGACGGCGCGGAGGCCGGCGGGCCGAGCCTGGCCCGGGCGCTGGCCTGGTCCGCGGTGTGGAACCTCACCCGGGACGGTCTGATGCCCACCCGGGACTACCTCGACCTGGTGCTGCGCTTCGCCGGCCGGGAGTCCGACATCGGCGTCCTGCAGTCGCTGCACCAGCAGGCCGGCAGCGCGCTGGCGGTGTACGCCGACCCGGCCCGGCGCGCCGAGTACGGCACCGCGCTCGCCGAGTGCGCGCTGCGCGAGCTGGCGCAGGCCGCCCCCGGCAGCGACCACCAGCTGGCCTGGGCCCGCTTCCTGGCCGACACCGCCGAGCGCGCCGACCACCTGGAACTGCTGCGCGGGCTGCTCGACGGCACCGGCCGGATCGACGGCCTGGCGGTCGACCAGGAGCTGCGCTGGAGCTTCTGGCTGGCGCTCGCCTCGCACGGGCGGGCCTCCACCGAGGAGCTGGCCGCCGAACTGGCCCGCGACAACACCGCCAGCGGCCGCCGCCAGCAGACCCAGTGCCTGGCCGCGCTGCCCACCCCGGGCGCCAAGGCCGCCGCCTGGACCTCGGTGGTCGACTCCGAGGAACTGCCCAACGCCCTGGTGGAGGCCCAGATCGCGGGCTTCAACCGGGCCGGGCAACGGGAGCTGACCGCCGGGTACGCCGAGCCGTACTTCGAGATGCTGGAGTCGGTCTGGGCGGAGCGCTCGATCGAGATCGCGATGCGGATCGTCGGCGGCTTCTTCCCGCGCTACCAGACCTCCGCCGGGACGCTGGCGGCCACCGACGCCTGGCTGGCCGGGCACCCGGACGCCGCCCCGGCGCTGCGCCGGCTGGTGCTGGAGTGCCGGGACGACCTGGCCCGGGCGCTGCGGGCCCAGGAGTGCGACGCCCGGTGACGCGCCGCGGCTACTTCAGGGTGGCCGAGGTCAGGCCCGCCTGGACCTGGCGCTGGAAGGACAGGTACACCACCAGCACCGGCAGCATCGCGATCGTCATGCCGGCGAACAGGCCGGGGAAGTCGCTGGCGTAGCCGGACTGCTGGGCCAGGTTCATCAGGCCCTGGGCCAGCATCGAGCGGTCCGGGTCACCGCTGCTCTGCTGCTGCATCAGGGTCAGCGGCAGCAGGTACTGGTTCCACTGGCCGAGCACGTTGAAGATGAACACGCTGATCAGGCCGGACTTCGCCATCGGCACCATGACCTGGAAGAACGCCCGGCTGTGCGAGCAGCCGTCGATCATCGCGGCCTCGTGGACGGCGCTGGGCAGCGACCGGAAGAACGAGTGCAGGAAGAACACGGTGAACGGCAGCGAGTAGGCCGTGTACACCAGGATCAGGCCGGCGTACTGGTTCAGGCCCAGCCACGGGATGACGGTGCCGAGGTTCTTCATCATGAAGAACAGCGGGACGAGCGCCAGGTAGACCGGGAACATCGCGCCGGCCACGAAGAAGTAGTAGATGACCCGGTTGCCGCGGAACTCGTAGCGGGCCAGCACGTAGGCGGCCATCGAGCCGAGCAGCATGGTCAGGGTGAGCGACCCCGCCAGCACGATCACGGTGCTGATGAAGAAGTCGCCGATGCCCTTGTCCCAGGCGCGGGTGAAGGCGTCGAAGCCCCAGTGCGAGGGCCAGCTCCAGGCGCTGTCGCCGATCTCGGTGTTGTTCTTGAACGAGCCGAGGACGATCCAGATCAGCGGGACGATGATCAGCACGGCCCACAGGGCCAGGAAGCCGTGCGAGAAGACGTTGAGGACTCCCCCGCCGTCGGCGAAGCGCTGCGCCTTGCCGGACGTGCGCGGCTTGTCGTTCCCGCCGCTGCGCTGGGCCGGGATGCCGGTGGTCGCGTCGGTGTTGGTGCTCATGCCGGGAACCTCAGAACTCGATCTTCTCGCGCCGGGTGACCCGGAGCGAGACGACGGACAGGACCAGGGTGATGAAGAAGATCACCACACCCATGGCGCAGGCGTAGCCGGCCTTGCCGTAGGTGATGAAGTTGCGCATCAGCAAGGTCGCCATGATCTCGCTGTGGTGGTCCGGGCCACCGCCGTAGTACGCGCCGGGGGTCATGGTGGAGACCAGGGCGAAGGCGTCCATCGCGGCGATCGCGAGGTAGACCCAGGCGGTCTGGATGCTCTCCCAGAGCAGCGGCAGCGTGATCTTGAAGAAGGTGGTGCCGCGCTTGGCGCCGTCCAGCAGGGCGGCCTCGTAGATGTCCTTCGGGATGCTCTGCATGGCGGCCGAGAACAGCACCAGGTAGAAGCCGACGCCGGACCAGATGATCACGCCCATGACGCACCACAGGCCGAAGGTCGGGTTGGACGCGAAGTCCCAGGGGTGGTTCTCGTCGACGATGCCGAGCCCGATCAGGACGCCGTTGAGCAGGCCGCCCTTGTCGGTCCGGTACACGCCCTGGAACAGCACCGACAGGATGGCGACCGACAGCACCTGCGGGAAGAAGAAGACGACCTTGTAGAAGGCCGAACCGCGCACGCCCTGCACGCCGCCGGTGCCGCTCTTGCCGCCCACGTTGAGCATGAAGGCGAAGAACAGCGCCAGCAGGATGGTGGCCAGCGGCAGCACGATCAGCAGCAGCAGGTTGTGCTGGAGCGCGTCGAGGAAGGCGCTGTCCTGGAAGAGCTTGGTGTAGTTGTCCAGCCCGATGAAGTTCATGTCGGGCGAGGCGCCGGACCAGTCGGTCAGCGAGTAGCCGAAGGTCTGCAGGTAGGGCCAGATGACCAGGGCGATGTACAGCACGACGGGAACCACGAGGAACCCGAAGATGAAGGGTGTTTTACGGTGTCGCATGGGAGCTGCTCCTGTCCGCCGACAGCCTGTGGTCAGACAGGCCTGGAACTGCGGTATCGCGTGGAACGGCCGGGGCCCGCGCGCGGGCCCCGGCCTTGCGGTGACAAGCCGTCGGCCTGCTGGGGTGTCAGACCTTCTTGGAGGTCGCGGCCTTGCCGCGGGAGACCCACTCCGCCGGGGAGATGCGCTTGTTGACCAGCTCGTTGGTGGCGTTCTCGACCTCGGCGTCGAACGCGGTCTGCAGGTCCTGGAAGCTGAAGTTGAAGGTGACGTCGCCGGCCGCCGTGACCGCCGCGGCCGAGGACTTGGTGCCCGGCTTGAGCGGGACGTCCGCGTTGACGCCGTCCTTCAGGACGGTGAGCGAGTTCGCGGTGGCCACGAACTTCGAGGAACCGTCCTTGGTCAGCATCATGCGCAGGAACTCGAGGCCGCCGGCCTTGTTCTTGGCCTTGCTCGGGACCATGAACGGCTCGCCGGCGCCGGCCCACAGGGCGGTGGCGGGCAGCTTGTCGTTCGGCAGCGACGGGATGGGCAGGAAGGCCATGTCGAAGTCGGCCGGGGTGGAGGCCAGCATCTCGTTCTCCAGCCAGGAGCCGGACGGGATGAAGGCGGCCTTGCCCTGGCACCAGGCGGTCTGCGACTCGGTGTGGGTCATGCCGTTGGTGCCGGGGAGGAGGAAGTCGCCCTCCATGATCTTGTTGAACGCGGTGACGCCGGCCAGCACCGCCGGGTCGTCCCAGGCCGTCGCGTCACAGGCGTTGATCTTCTTGACCAGGTCCAGGCCGCCCTGCTTGGCGATCAGGCTGAAGATGACGTAGTTCGCGTAGTAGGGGTACTTGCCCTGGTGCGCGAAGGGGGCGATGCCCGCGGCCTTGATGGTGCCGCAGAGGGTGATGAACTCGTCCCAGGTCTTCGGCGGGGTCCAGCCCTTCTCCTTGAAGAGCTTGGCGGAGTACCACAGGCCGAACACGGTGTAGACGTAGTTCAGCGAGTACATCTTGCCGTTGATGGTGCCCTGCTCGACGGTGCCGGGCAGCAGGACGTCGCGGATCTTCTTGGTCGGGTCGTCCAGGTAAGGGGCGTCCAGCAGGACCGTCAGGTCGGTCAGCTGGTCGGCGCTGACCAGGACGTCCGCCTTCATGGCCTGGGCACCGGAGTTGTCGAAGACGTCCGGCGGGCTGCCGGCGTTGAAGCGCGGCTGCAGCTTGCCGCTGATCTCCTGGGTGCCCAGGTGGGAGACGTTGGCACCGGCGTACGCCTTCTTGTAGGCGTCCTCGAAGACCTTGGCGTAGTCGTCGCCGTAGCCGCCCTTGAAGATCACGACGTCGAGCGCGTCGCTGGCCTTCACGCCGAACGGGTTCTTGTTGTCGCTGCCGAGCGTCGGGGAGGCACCCGACTTGCTGTCACTGCTGCCGGAACCGCCGGCGCAGGCCGCGAGCAGCGAGGTGCCGCCCGCCGCGAGGACGGTGATCGCGGCCGCGCGCTTGAACAGGTCGCGACGGTTGTACTCAGTTGCAGAGCCCATGAGTGCCCTAACCCCTCAGTTCCAGAAGAAGTGGACCTGAGCTGACGAAGCGTCAACTCCCGTGGCCCGGAAGGTGCCCAGCGGCGAAGGTGCCGGTCAGAGGCGGTGTGATGATGCTGCAAAGGTATAGTCCACTGTTCACCCAGCGGCAATAGTCAGCGGGTCCGATAACAAACCTGACGGTCGAACCGTTGTCCGCGATGCAGCATGTGCAATGTGCAGGAACCCTGCTTATTGCGTGTCCGCGCCAGGCATGGACCGAAATCTAGCGCGAACGTGTTCGTTTGGACATAGAAACGCGCAGCTTCGCGCATCATGGTCATCGAACCGTGATGCGCGAAGCCGCGCGCGGTACTGCGGCCGACCCGGGGTCAGCAGTCCCGGAGGCCCTTGTCCAGGGCGGCCACCAGGGTGCCCTGGGCGTCGTCGTTGTCGAGCGACCAGGCCATCACGCCGCCCAGGTCGTTCTCCTCGACGTACCGGGCCTTGCTGGTCAGCAGGTCCGGGGTGTCGTACGTCCAGAACTCGGTGCCGTCGTACTTCCAGGTCGCCCCGTGCGAACGGTCGGTGAAGACCGTGCCCGGCAGGTTCTTGATCTGGTTGTACGGCAGGTTCCCGCCCCGGGCCAGGCCGGTGGCGGACTGGTACAGGCCGTTCTTCTTCGGGCCGGCCGGCACGCCCGTCCAGCCGTAGCCGTAGAACGGGACGCCCACCACGGCCTTCTTCGCGGGCAGGCCGCGCTCCAGGTAGGTCCGCACCACCCGGTCGACGCTCAGCTTCAGCCCGGAGGCGTCGGCCTTGTCGGTGTACAGGTTGGCGTCGTGGTTGGTCGGCCCCTGGGCCTCCCACGGGCCGTGCAGGTCGTAGGTCATCAGGTTCAGCCAGTCCACCGACTTGGCGACCTTCCCGACCTCGAACTGGTCGATCTTCGCCTCGCCGGCCGGGACGGCCGCGGTGAGCAGGTAGTGCGGGCCCTTCCGGCCGGACAGCGCGTCCAGCTGGCGGCGGAACTCCTGCATCAGCAGGGTGTAGTTCTTCCCGTCCTCGGGGCGCACCACGTTGCCGCCGTCACCGCCGCCGCCCGGGTACTCCCAGTCGATGTCGATGCCGTCGAACACCCCGGCGCCCGCGCCCGCGCCGCCCTCGGCGGAGCCCAGCTGCGGCAGGTTGCCCTTGAGGTACAGGTCGATGCAGGAGGAGACGAACTTCTTCCGGGACTCGTCGGTGAGCGCCGCGTCCGAGAAGTACTTGGACCAGCTCCAGCCGCCCAGCGAGATCACCGCGCGCAGCTGCGGGTTCTTCGCCTTGAGCTTGCGGATCTGGTTGAAGTTGCCCTTGAGCGGCTGCTCGGCGGTGTCCGCCACGCCGTCCACCGACTCCTCGGCGCCCACCGGGCGCTGGTAGTCGGCCCAGGCGTCGCCCACCCCGGCCCCGTTGGCCTCGAAGCAGGTGCCGTCGGCGGAGACGTTGCCGAAGGCGTAGTTGATGACGGTCAGCTTGCCGGCCTGACCGCTGGTCTGGACGTTCTTGGCCGTGAAGCCGCTGTAGATGCCCCACTGGGTGAAGTAGCCGACTCGCTGGCCCTCCAGCCGGTGGTTCTTCCCGCGGTCGTCGTTCCCGTGCGCCTGCGCGGCGGCCGGGGAGACGAGCAGGGCGCCGAGCGTGGCCGCGACGAGGAGCGCGGCGGAGCTGCGTCTGGTCATTCCGTGAATCTCTCCGATTCAGCGTCAATTGGTATGGACCATGTGCTGTGGAGAGGTTTAGTCCACCCGGCGGTGCCCGCACAAGGGGAACGGCAGGATCCGTGCCGGGGAACGGCGAGGGCCGCACCGCCCCTCACGGGACGGTGCGGCCCTCACCCGGTGCCCGGTCAGCCGATCAGGCTGCGCAGCACGTACTGCAGGATGCCGCCGTTGCGGTAGTAGTCCGCCTCGCCGGGGGTGTCGATGCGCACCACCGCGTCGAACTCGACCTCGCCGGCCTTGACCTTGACGGTCTTCGGGGTGCGGCCCTCGTTCAGCTCGGTGACACCGGTGAACTCGAAGGTCTCCTCGCCGGTCAGGCCCAGCGAGTCGGCGTTCTCGCCGGCCGGGAACTGCAGCGGCAGGACGCCCATGCCGATCAGGTTCGAGCGGTGGATGCGCTCGTAGGACTCGGCGATGACGGCCTTGACGCCGAGCAGCGCGGTGCCCTTGGCCGCCCAGTCGCGGGACGAGCCGGAGCCGTACTCCTTGCCCGCCAGGACGACGAGCGGGACGCCCGCGGCCTGGTAGTTCTGCGAGGCGTCGTAGATGAACGACACCGGGCCGTCGGCCTGGGTGAAGTCGCGGGTGTAGCCGCCCTCGGTGCCCGGCGCGATCTGGTTGCGCAGGCGGATGTTGGCGAAGGTGCCGCGGATCATGACCTCGTGGTTGCCGCGGCGCGAGCCGTAGGAGTTGAAGTCGCGCTTCTCCACGCCGTTGGCGGTCAGGTACTGCGCCGCCGGGGTGCCGGGCTTGATGTTGCCGGCCGGGGAGATGTGGTCGGTGGTGACCGAGTCGCCCAGCTTGGCCAGCACGCGGGCGCCGGAGATGTCGGTCACCGGGCTCGGGGTCTTGGCCATGCCCTCGAAGTACGGGGGCTTGCGGACGTAGGTGGACTCGGCGTCCCACTCGAAGGTGTTGCCGGTCGGGACGGGCAGCGACTGCCAGCGGTGGTCGCCCGCGAAGACGTCCGCGTAGTCCTTGGCGAACATCGCCTCGTCGATGGAGCCGGCGACGGTGTCGGCGACCTCCTGCTCGGACGGCCAGATGTCGGCGAGGAAGACGTCGTTGCCGTCGGCATCCTGGCCCAGGGCGTCGCGGGTGATGTCGACGTTCATGTTGCCGGCCAGGGCGTAGGCGACCACCAGCGGCGGGGAGGCCAGGTAGTTCATCTTGACGTCCGGGTTGATCCGGCCCTCGAAGTTGCGGTTGCCGGAGAGCACCGAGACGACCGCGAGGTCCGACTCGTTCACCGCGGCGGAGACCTCCTCGGGCAGCGGGCCCGAGTTGCCGATGCAGGTGACGCAGCCGTAGCCGACCAGGTTGAAGCCCAGCTTCTCCATGTACGGGAGCAGGCCGGCCTTCTCGTAGTAGTCCATGACGACCTTGGAGCCGGGCGCCAGGGTGGTCTTGACCCACGGCTTGACCGTGAGGCCCTTCTCCACGGCCTTCTTCGCCAGCAGGGCGGCGCCCAGCATGACGGAGGGGTTGGAGGTGTTGGTGCAGGAGGTGATCGAGGCGATCACGACCGCGCCGTTGTCGATCTCGTAGGTCGAGCCGTCGGGGGCGGTCACCGCGGTCGGCTTCGACGCCTCGGCCGAGTAGGTCGGCAGCGCCTCGGCGAACTTCTGCGCGGCCTCGGCCAGGATCACGCGGTCCTGCGGGCGCTTCGGGCCGGAGATCGACGGGACGACGGTGGAGACGTCCAGCTCCAGGTACTCGGAGTAGACCGGCTCGACCGACGGGTCGTGCCAGAGGCCCTGCTCCTTGGCGTACGCCTCGACCAGGGCGAGCTGCTGCTCGTCGCGGCCGGTGAGCTTGAGGTAGTTGATGGTCTCGGCGTCGATCGGGAAGATCGCGCAGGTCGAGCCGAACTCCGGCGACATGTTGCCGATGGTGGCGCGGTTCGCCAGCGGGATCGAGGTGACGCCCTCGCCGTAGAACTCGACGAACTTGCCGACCACACCGTGCTTGCGCAGCATCTCGGTGATGGTGAGCACCAGGTCGGTGGCGGTGGTGCCGGCCGGGAGCTGGCCGTTGAGCTTGAAGCCGACCACGCGCGGGATGAGCATCGAGACCGGCTGGCCGAGCATCGCGGCCTCGGCCTCGATGCCGCCGACGCCCCAGCCCAGCACGCCCAGGCCGTTGACCATGGTGGTGTGCGAGTCGGTGCCGACGCAGGTGTCGGGGTACGCCTGGCCGCCCCGGACCATGACCGTACGGGCGAGGTGCTCGATGTTGACCTGGTGGACGATGCCGGTGCCGGGCGGGACGACCTTGAACTCGTCGAACGCGGTCTGGCCCCAGCGCAGGAACTGGTAGCGCTCCTTGTTGCGGCCGTACTCGATCTCGACGTTCTGGACGAAGGCGTCCGGGGTGCCGAACTTGTCGGCGATGACGGAGTGGTCGATGACCAGCTCGGCCGGCGCCAGCGGGTTGATCTTGGACGGGTCGCCGCCCAGCTCCTTCACGGCCTCGCGCATGGTGGCCAGGTCGACCACGCAGGGCACGCCGGTGAAGTCCTGCATGATCACGCGCGCCGGGGTGAACTGGATCTCCTCGGACGGCTCGGCCGTCGGGTCCCAGCCGCCGAGGGCGCGGATGTGGTCGGCGGTGATGTTGGCGCCGTCCTCGGTGCGGAGCAGGTTCTCCAGCAGGACCTTGAGGCTGTACGGCAGCCGCTCGGCACCCTCGACGGCGGAGAGCTTGAAGATCTCGTACGACTCGTCGCCCACCTGCAGCGAGCTGCGGGCGTCGAAGCTGTTCGCGGACACGACTGACTCCTTCTTGGTCCACCCGGTGATAAGGTAAGCCTCAGCTAACCTGACTGCCGCCGCTTACCGAGCCGATGATGGAAGGCCTGCGCCTCTCGACAAGTATCTTGACGTCAAGATAAAGCGTAACGCGGAATGTATCTCGATGTCGAGATAAACCATAGTGCATGGGCTCCACCCGCACTCCACCGGCTCGTCCCGCCGCGTCGCCGCGTCGCCGCGGCCTTCCCACCAGGGTGCACCTCCCCGCCCCCGCGAGCACCCGAACGGGCCGCGGCCGGAGCGGGCGGCCCGCGCCGTGCACCGGCCGCGGGCCGGTTGTAACGGAACCGGCCGGCCCGCGCGTCCTGTCCTTCGGGTAGGTGTCGGTAGGCGCCGGGTAGGTGTCGGTAGGCGCCGGGCGGGTGTGACGGGGCCGGGACGGCGGACGACGACGGGGGCGCGGATGGCGGTGGGACGGCGCAGGGCGGCCGAGGAGCGGCGCGAGTTCGAGGAGTTCGCGCACACCCGGGGCGCCGCGCTGTTCCGCACCGCGCTGCTGCTGTGCGGCGACTGGCACCTCGCCGAGGACCTCACCCAGACCGCCCTCGCCCGGATCTACGCCTCCTGGAACCGGGTGAAGCACGCCGAGAGCCCCGCCGCGTACGCCCGCACCGTGCTGGTCCGCTGCTACCTCTCGCACCGCAGGCTCCGCCGCAGCACCGAACTGCCGGTGCTGGACAGCGTCCCCGAGCAGGCCGCCCCCGACCACGACCCCGCGCTGCGGGTCGCCCTGCTCGCCGCGCTCGCCGAACTGCCGCCCAAGGACCGGGCCGTGCTCGTGCTGCGCTACTGGGAGGACCGGAGCGTCGACGAGACCGCCGCCGAACTCCAGCTCTCCCCCGGCACCGTCCGGGTCCGCGCCCTGCGCGCGCTGACCAGACTGCGCCGCCAGCTCGCCCCGCACCTGGACAGCCTGGTGCCGTGACCGACCGCCCGCCCGGTGCCGCTGCCCGGCCCTGCCCCTCTCCTTGCCCCCGCCCTTTCCCCTGCTCCCGCCCCTCTCCCTGTCCCTCCGCACCGTCCCGCGTCCGTGGCGGCCGTCAGAAAGCGAGATACCTCCCGATGCCCGAGCAGGAGCTCAGCGACGTCTTCGTGCGGGCGGTCGGCGACAGCGTGCCCGACCTCGGCCTGCTGGTCGCCGGGGCCACCGCCGAGGGGCGGAGCATCCGGGTGCGGCGGCGGCTCGCGTTCACCGGGGCGGTCGCCGCCGTCGCCGTGCTGGCCGTCGGCGGCGGGCTGCTGCTGCGCCCCGCCCGCCCCCGCCCGCCGTGTCGGCCGCCGTGTCGGCCGCCGCCCCCGGGGCGGGCCCCGGCGTCGCGTCGGCCACCCTCCCGCCCGCCCCGGACCGGGACCTCGTGCTCGACACCGTGGAGAAGTTCGCCCCGGCGGACCTGCCCAGGGGCACGTGGGAGGTCGACGGCGCGGACACCCGGGGCAGGCCGGGGGGCGCGCCCGAGGTCTCGGTCCTGATCCGGTTCCGCGACGCCTCCGGGGCGGACGCCGGAACGGTCGAGGTGCTCGCCCAACGCGCCCCCGGGTCCCTGGGGCTGGCGCGCACGGAATGCGGCGAGGGGCCGACCGCGGGCGGCTGCGAGCTCAGCGGGGACAAGGACTTCGACACCGTGGCGGTCGCCCGCCCCGCCGAGGCCGACCGCCCGGTCAGCTACCGGGCGGACCTGCTGGACCACGACGGACTGCGGATCGTCGTGACGTGCACGGGGCGGGCGGGCGGCGTCCCGCCGCTGGAGCAGACCGACGTCGGCAAACTCGCGGTGGTCCTGCGCCAGAACCTCTTCCGCTCCGAGGACCCGGCCGAGGTGCTCGCCCGGAAGGAGGCCGCCGCGAACGCCGAGTCCCCGCCCGCGTCCCCCGAACCCACCCTCACCCGGCCGGCGGGCGGCACCGCCGGTGCCGGTGCCGGCGGTACTGACGGCTCCGGCGGTTCCGGCGGCGCCTGGAACGGCTCGGGCCGGTAGCGGGCGGACCCCGGTGGCGGGGCGGTGGAGGCGGGCGGGCTACCGTGGGCGGGTGATCGTGGTGGACGCTTCCGCAGTGGTGCTGTCGCTCTCCGACCGGGGGCCCCGGGGCGACGCCGCCCGGGCCGCGCTGGCCGCCGACCCCGAGTGGGTGGCGCCCGAGCACGTGGTGATCGAGGTGATGCAGTCGCTGCGCGGCCTGTACCTCGCCAAGCAGCTGACGGCCGACGAGGTCGCCGAACTCACCCTCCGACTGCCGGAGTTGGCCATCCGCAAGGTGGAGGTCGCCCCGCTGCTCGGCCGGATCTGGGAGCTCAAGGACAACCTGACCCCGGACGACGCCGCCTACGTCGCGGTCGCCGAGCGCTACGGCGCCCCGCTGGTCACCGCCGACCTGCGCCTGATGCGCGCCAGCGGGCCGCGCTGCGAGATCCGCGGCATCACGGCGACGGGCTGACCCGCACCGCACGGGCCGGCGTCGCACGGACCAGCGCCGCGTCGCCACCGGTCGGGGGCGCCGGGCCGGACGCCGTTCGAACCCGGTTCCCGTACGGGTGACTGCGGGCGGCGGTGCGGCACGGCGGCGTGCGCGGCGGTGCGGGGGCGGCCACCGTGTCGGGTGTTCCCTGACGGTCCGTCGGAAGGTCCGCGATGCCCCTGTCCTCCGCTGCCGGTGCGCTGATGGTGCCGCTCGCCCTGCTGCCGATCGGCCCGCCCGGCGCCCAGGGCCCGGCGGGTCCCGCCGGGCCGACCGCTCCGAAGGCCGGCCCGGTGGTGGACGCCCGGTTCGACCGGGCGGACGGCTTCGTCCCGGCGCGGGCGATCACCCACGCGCCCGACCTGGTGCCGTACGGCTCGCAGGTGCGGGTCACGGTCGGCCGGGCGGCCGGGCGCACCTCCGTCACGGTGGAACTCGCCGGGGTGGCCGACCGGCACGAGTTCCCGGCGCACGTGCACACCGGGCGCTGCGGCTCCGACCCGGCGTCCTCCGGTCCGCACTACCAGCAGGTGGCGGGGGCGGACGCGGCCGACAACGAGGTGCGGATGACGGTGCGCACCGGCCCGGACGGGACCGGGTCCGCCTCGGCGACCGTCCCCTGGGAGTTCCGGCCCGGCGAGGCGCACTCGCTGGTGCTGCACGCGGGCACCCCCGCCGGACCGCACGCCGCGGCCGACCGGGCGGCCTGCGTGGACGTCGACTTCTGAGACCCGCCGGAGCCGTCCGACCCGGGCACCCGGGCTCCCGGGCACCTGGACGTCCGAACGCCCGGACGCCCGCCGGGCTGGTGCGTCCGGCGGGCGTTCGGGGGAGCGGGCGTTCGGGTGGAGCGGGTGCGGCGGTCAGGACCCGAGGGTCGCCACCATCACCGCCTTGATGGTGTGCAGCCGGTTCTCGGCCTGGTCGAAGACCACCGAGTGCGCGGACTCGAACAGCTCGTCGGTGCACTCCAGCTCCGACATGCCGGTGAGCTCGAACATCTGCCGGCCGACCTCGGTGCCGAGGTCGTGGAACGCGGGCAGGCAGTGCAGGAACTTGACCGCCGGGTTTCCGGTGGCGCGCACCGTGTCCATCGAGACCTGGTAGGGCTTGAGCAGCGCGATCCGCTCGGCCCAGACCTCCTTGGGCTCACCCATCGACACCCAGACGTCGGTGTAGAGGAAGTCGGCCCCGGCCACACCGGCCGCCACGTCCTCGGTGAGGGTGATCCGGGCGCCGCTGGTCTCGGCCAGCGCGTCGGCGGCCTTGCGGATCTCCTCGCCGGGCCAGAGCGAGGCCGGGGCGACGATCCGGATGTCCATGCCCAGCAGCGCGCCGGTGACCAGCACCGAGTTGCCCATGTTGAAGCGGGCGTCACCGAGGTAGACCAGGGTGGTCTGGTTCAGCGGCTTGGTGGAGTGCTCCTGGATGGTGAGCACGTCGGCCAGCAGTTGGGTGGGGTGCCACTCGTCGGTCAGGCCGTTCCAGACCGGGACGCCCGCGTGCGCGGCCAGTTCCTCGACGATCTCCTGGCCGTCGCCGCGGTACTCGATGCCGTCGAACATCCGGCCCAGCACCCGCGCGGTGTCCTTGATCGACTCCTTGTGCCCCATCTGCGACCCGGCCGGGTCCAGGTAGGTGGTGGTGGCGCCCTGGTCGTGGGCGGCCACCTCGAAGGCGCAGCGGGTGCGGGTGGAGGTCTTGGCGAAGATCAGCGCGATGTTCTTGCCGCGCAGCCGGGGCTGCTCGGTGCCCGCGTACTTGGCGGCCTTCAGCTGGGCCGCCAGGTCGACCAGGTGGCGGAACTCCTGGGGAGTGAAGTCGAGCTCCTTGAGGAAGTGCCTGTTCCGGAGATTGAACGCCATACCGGTCTCCTGGGTCGGTCAACGGACTGAAGTGGGAAGTGTATACGAGGAGTCGAATATTCATGCAACACTTCGATGGCCGGTGCCCGGCCGGGGCCACCGCGGGGATGCGGGGACCCCGGCCGTGCACCGGCCGGGCGTCGGACCCGGTCAGAGCCGGGGGTCGACCGGTTCGGACTCCAGGGCCAGCACCGCGAACACCGCCTCGTGCACCCGCCACAGCGGTTCGCCGGCCGCCAGCCGGTCCAGCGCCTCCAGGCCGAGCGCGTGCTCGCGCAGGGCGAGCGAGCGCTTGTGGCCGAGCGAGCGCCGGCGCAGGTCGTCCAGGCGCCGGGTGTAGTCCGGGCCGTAGATGATCCGCAGGTAGTCGCGGCCGCGGACCTTCAGCCCGGGCTGCACCAGCCGTCCGGAGCCGTCCCGGTGCAGCGGGTCGACCGGCTTGACCACCATGCCCTCGCCGCCGGCCGCGGTCAGCTCCTCCCACCAGGCGACGGCGGCGGCGACCGACGACTCGTCCTCGGTGTCGACCAGCAGCCGCCCGGTGCGGTGCAGCACCGGCGCGCCGCCGCCCGGCTCCTCGGTGCGCCGCCGGTCGGCGTCCACCAGCCGGTCGATCAGAGCGAGGTGCTCGGTGTGCGGGCGCAGCGCCAGGTTGGCGCCCTCGGCGGCGAGCAGCTGGAACGGGGCCAGCCGGATGCCGTCGAGGCCCTCGGTCGGCCAGCAGTAGCGCCGGTACGCCTCGGTGAAGGCCCGGGCGTCGACGGCGTGCTCCCGCTGGCGCCGCGTCAGCTCCGCCACGTCCAGCCCCCGGGCCGCGGCCCGGTCGAGGGCGTCGAGCGCGGTGGGCAGGGCGGCCCCGGCGGCGGCGCCGACGGCGGCGTACTGGCGGCGCAGCAGCTCGGCCGCCTTGAGCGACCAGGGCATCAGTTCGGCGTCCAGCAGCAGCCAGCCGGTGTCGAGTTCGTCGAACAGGCCGGTGTGCTCGGCGGCGGCCCGGAGCCGGTCGAGGACCGCTTCGGTGAGGTGCCGGTCGTTGAGGAAGGCGCGGCCGGTCCTGGTCCAGATCGCACCGGGGCCGGGCAGGCCGAAGCGCTTCTCCAGGGCGGACCCGTCCCGGGCGACCAGGACGACGGCCCGCGAGCCCATGTGCTTCTCCTCGCAGACCACCTGCCGCACCCCGTCGTGCCGGTAGGCGAAGAACGCCTCCTCGGGGTGCTCCAGCAGGTCCTCGCGCCGGGAGGTCGGCGCGGGGGCCATGGTGGGCGGCAGGTAGGCGAGCAGCCTCGGGTCGAGCGCGAAGCGGCTCATCACCTCCAGCGCGGCGGCGGCGTTCTCCTCCCGGACGGCGACGTTGCCGAGCCGGGCGGTCTCCACCACCCGGCGGCCGGCCACGTCCGCCACGTCGAGCGGACGGCCCTCGCGACCGCCGGGCGCGTCGGTGTGCATCGGGCGGACCGGCTCGTACCACTCCCGCTCGGCCGGGACGGCGACGATCTCCCGCTCCGGGTAGCGCAGCGCGGTCAGGCTGCCGCCGAACACGCAGCCGGTGTCCAGGCAGATGGTGTTGTTGAGGAAGCTCGCCACCGGCACCGGGGTGTGGCCGTAGACCACCAGGGCGCGGCCGCGGTACTCCTCGGCCCACGGGTAGCGCACCGGCAGGCCGTACTCGTCGGTCTCGCCGGTGGTGTCGCCGTACAGCGCGTGCGAGCGGACCCGGCCGGAGGCGCGGCCGTGGAACCTCTCCGGCAGGCCGGCGTGGCAGACCACCAGCGCGCCGCCGTCCAGCAGGTAGTGGCTGACCAGGCCGCGCATGAACTCCCGCACCCGGGCCCGGAACTCGTCGCTCTCGGCGGACAGCTGGTCGATCGACTCCTGCAGGCCGTACGAGACGGTGACCTTGCGGCCGTCCATCCAGCGGCCGAGCTTGTTCTCGTGGTTGCCGGGGACGCAGAGCGCGTGGCTGGCCTCGACCATGCCCATCACCAGGCGCAGCACGCCCGGGGTGTCCGGGCCGCGGTCGACCAGGTCGCCGACGAACACCGCGGTGCGGCCCTCGGGGTGGACGGCGTCGACGGCGCGGCCCCGCTCGTCGCGGGTGAGCTCGTAGCCGAGCCGGTCGAGCAGGGTCTCCAGCTCGGAGCGGCAGCCGTGGATGTCGCCGACGACGTCGAACGGGCCGGTGAGGTGCCGCAGGTCGTTGTACCGCTTCTCCGGGACGATCTCGGCGTGCTCGACCTCCTCGACCCCGCGCAGCACGTGCACCTTGCGGAAGCCCTCGCGCTCCAGCCCGCGCAAGGAGCGGCGCAGGTCCCGCTGGTGGCGGGGGATCACGTGGGCGGGCAGCTGCCGGTCCGGCCGCTGCCGGTTGCGCTCGGCGCACACCTCGGCCGGGACGTCCAGCACGATGGCGATCGGCAGCACGTGGTGCTCCCGGGCGATCGCGACCAGCGCCCGGCGGGCGTGGTCCTGGACGTTGGTGGCGTCGACCACGGTGAGCCGGCCCGCCGCGAGCCGCTTGCCGACGATGTAGTGCAGCACGTCGAAGGCGTCGGCGGAGGCGGACTGGTCGTTCTCGTCGTCGGCGACCAGGCCCCGGCAGAAGTCGGAGGAGACCACCTCGGTGGGCTTGAAGTGCTTGCGGGCGAAGCTGGACTTGCCGGAGCCGGTGCTGCCGATCAGCACCACCAGCGAGACGTCGGTGACGGGCAGTCGGCGGCCGGCCCGGGCAGGGGTCGGCTCCGGAGTTGCGGTGGTCATCGGTGGGCGCTCCCTTCCGGGGCGGGGTCGTTCGACGGGACGGTGGCGGCTCCGGGGGCCGCCGGGGTTTCGAGTGCTTCGGGGATATCGGGTGCTTCGGGTGCTTCGGGGGCGAGACGGAAGTGGGCGAGCTGGGTGGGCGCCCCGACCTCGGGGTCGAGCGGGCCGACCGGTTCGAGGTCGACGGTGTACCCGTACGCCTCGGCCACCCGGCGAGTCCAGGCCGCGAACTCGGCCCGGCTCCACTCGAAGCGGTGGTCGTCGTGCCGCATCCGCCCGGCGGGCAGGGTCTCCCAGCGGACGTTGTACTCGGCGTTCGGGGTGGTGACCACGACCGCCGCCGGCCGGGCCGCGCCGAACACCGCGTACTCGAGCGCGGGCAGCCGGGGCAGGTCGAGGTGCTCGATCACCTCGCACAGCACCGCCGCGTCGTAGCCCTTCAACCGGGCGTCGGTGTACGTCAGCGCGCCCTGGACCAGCTTGACCCGGCGGGCCTGGCGCTCCGGCAGCCGGTCCAGGCGGAGCCGGCGGGCGGCAGTCGTCAGCGCCCGCGAGGACACGTCCACCCCGAGCACCTCGGTGACCCGCGGCTCCTTGAGCAGCGCGCCCACCAACTCGCCCTGCCCGCAGCCCAGGTCGAGCACCCGGGCCGCGCCGGTGCGGGCCAGCGCCGCCAGGATCGCCGTCCGCCGCTGCCCGGCGAGCGGCCCCCCGCGCTCGCGGTCGGCCTCGGTGGTCTCGGTGGCCTCGCCCGTCCCGGTGGCCTCGGCACTCTCAGCCTGCTCGGCCTGCTCGGCCTGCTCGGCCGCTCCAGCGGCGTTCACCTCCTCGGTGGCGTCCGGGGCACCCGGGGTGCCCTGAGCCCCCGGAGCCTCCGCGGTGTCCTCGGTGTCCCCGGCGTCCGGGTTCTCCGGGACGTCCGGGACGGCGTTGTCGATCTCCTCGGCCTCGCGGTCGTCGGCCTCGGCCAGCCGGGCCAGGGCGAGGCGTTCCGTGGCGAGCCTGGTCAGCGACCAGCGGCGGGACAGGTAGCGGCGGACGATCAGGGCGCGTTCGGGGTGGTCGGCGAGCCAGCCCTGGCCGGCCGCGAGCAGCTTGTCGACCTCGTCGGGGGCGACCCAGTAGTGCTTGGCCCCGTCGAGGACGGGCAGCAGCACGTACAGGTGCTGCAGCGCGTCGGACAGCCGCAGGGTGCCGGTCAGTTCGAGCCGCACGTACCGGGAGTCGCCCCACTCGGGGAAGGACTCGTCCAGCGGGAGGGGCCGCGCGTCGACCTGCCAGCCCAGCGGGGCGAACAGCCGCTCCACCAGCGCGGGGCCGTCGGCGCCGGCCACCGGGACGGCGGGCAGCGCGATCCGCAGCGGCCGCGCCCGGCCGGGCAGCTCGGGCCGGTGCGCGCACTCGCCCTTCATCGCGGACCGGTAGACCGTGCGCAGCGCCACCGCGAGCAGCGAGGAGGCGGCGTACGGGCGGTCGTTGACGTACTGGGCGAGCGCGAGGTCGGGCGAGCCGGAGCGGCCCTTGCCGCGGCCCTGGCGGAGCAGTGCGGCGGGGTCGACCTCCAGCAGCAGCGCGGCGGTGCACGCCCGCTCGCCGGACTCGGGGTAGAAGACGTGGGCGCTGCCGTGCGCGGTGGCGAAGCGCTGCACCTTGTCGGGGTGCTTGTGCAGCAGGAAGCCCAGGTCGGAGGCGGGTTCCTCGGCGGTGCCGGTGGTGGAGATCGATACGAACACCCGGCCGAGTATGACCTGCGGCTCCGTCCGTGAGCACCAGGTTTTGTCCGTCCGGTGAGCGTGTTGGTCAGTCCTCGGCCCGATTGGTTACGGTGCGGGATGTGACTGCTGAAACCTCCACCCCCGCAAGCGGCGCGGTGGCCGCCGGCCTGGCGACCATCGCGGCCGACGGCACCGTCCTCGACACCTGGTTCCCCGCTCCGGCGCTGGCCGCCGCCCCGGGCCCGTCCGGCACCGTCCGGCTGAGCGCCGAGGAGGCCGAGTCGGCGCTCGGCCCCGGCGCGGCCGAGGCGCTCCGCACCGACGCCCGGCGCGGCGTCGAGGTGGTGGCGGTGCGCACCGTGATCTCCTCGCTGGAGGAGAAGCCGCTGGACGCGCACGACGTCTACCTGCGGCTGCACCTGCTCTCCGCCCGCCTGGTGAAGCCGCACGGCCAGAACCTCGACGGCATCTTCGGCCTGCTGGCGAACGTCGCCTGGACCTCGATCGGCCCGACCCCGGTCGCCAACGTGGAGCAGGCCCGGCTGGCGGTGCGCGCCCAGGGCGGCCAGCTGGCCCTGTACGGCATCGACAAGTTCCCCCGGATGACCGACTACGTGGCCCCGGCGGGCGTCCGGATCGCCCACGCCGACCGGGTGCGCCTGGGCGCGCACCTGGCCGAGGGCACCACCGTGATGCACGAGGGCTTCGTCAACTTCAACGCGGGCACCCTGGGCACCTCGATGGTCGAGGGCCGGATCAGCGCGGGCGTGGTGGTCGGCGACCACAGCGACATCGGCGGCGGCGCCTCGATCATGGGCACCCTGTCCGGTGGCGGCAAGCAGGTCGTCTCGGTGGGCGAGCGCTGCCTGCTGGGCGCCAACGCGGGCATCGGCATCTCGCTGGGCAACGACTGCGTGGTCGAGGCGGGCCTGTACGTCACCGCCGGCACCCGGGTCACCGCGCCGGACGGCTCGGTGGCCAAGGCGGTGGAGCTGTCCGGCCAGGACAACCTGCTGTTCCGCCGCAACTCGCAGTCCGGCGCGGTCGAGGTGATCGCCCGCTCCGGTTCGTGGGGCGGCCTGAACGCGGATCTGCACTCGCACAACTGACCTCCTGTCAGGTGGTGTCCGTCGGACGGCCGGTGTCTGCTCCCCAGCAGCCCGGCCGTCCGGCCGTTCCGGCCCGGATGGTTCGGCGGCCCGTCCCGAACGCGACGCCGTAGCGGAGCGAGCGCGGCGCCGTAGCCGAGCGGGGGCGGCCCCCGCAAACCCGGCTCACTCCTGCGGCTGACCGCTGCCCCCGGTTGGACCTCAACGGGTGGTCCGGGGTGACCGCGCGCGGCGGGGACTCGTTGGACCGGCGGCGCCGACCCCCGGCGCTTCACACCGCACCACCGAGTTGGAGGGGCCCCCTCATGTCCGAGCCCTCGACCGAGCCGCCCACCGCGGCCGCCGCCGCGGGCGGCGCGCCCGCCGGTCCGAAGTCGCTGCTGGAGCAGATGCAGGAACTGCTCGCCTCGATCAACACCGACCTGGCCGGACTCGACTCCGACCTGCGCTCCTCGCCCGCCCGCGGCGGGCAGGACACCCCGGCGGACGGCTCGCCCCGCGGCTGAGCGCCGCACGCCGCCGGGACCGGCGGGCCCAGCGGGATCACGAGCCTCGGCTCCTCCCGCCGGGCCGGACCCGCCGGCGACACCTCGCCCGGCGCCCCCGGCGCCCCCGGTTCCGGCCCCTCCCCCGGCTCGCCGTCCGGGGCCCGCGCACCCGTCATCCTCCGCTGCTCGCGCAGGAGTTCGGCCACCAGGTCGCGGCACTCGGAGCCGGCGTCGAGCCCGTCGATGCAGCTCCAGTACAGGCTCTCGGTCTCCGCCCCGCAGGCGAGCACCACCAGGCTCTCGTTCGCCTCCTCCAGCAGCAGGGCGAGTTCGGCCAGCACCGGTTCCAGCTCGCCGAGCGCACTGAACCGCTCGACCAGCGTCGGCCCGGACCACTCCGGGTACACGCCGACCGGGCCGCCGGGCAGGTCGTCCAGGCCGGGTTCGGGTGGCTGGCGCAGGCAGCTCGCGGTGTGCGCGCCGGCCTCGCAGAGTTGCTGCCCGAGGGTGGCCAACGCCTCCCCGTCGTGGTCGGCGACCCGGGCGCCGACCGCTTCGGTGAGCAGCCCGGTCTGCCAGGCCTCGTGCAGGATGTCTCCGGTCGTCCGGGCCTCGGCCAGGGCGTGCCGGACGGTCTTGATCAGTCGCAGCGCGTGCACGGTGCGCTCCCCTCGTCCACCGCCGCCGTCCTTCGGCGGTCGGTCACGGGGATCAGCGTGCCGCCGCTCCCGGGGGTGCTCCCAGCGGATTCGGCGGCCCTGTGGACAACCCGGCCCTGTGGACGACCGGGGTCCCCCGCACGGGGGAATTCCGGATGATCTTCCGGCTTCCGGGAATCACCCGGACCCCAGGGAGCCGGGACCCACCCGCACCCTGGGACCCGTCCGACCCCTTGGGCGCCGGGAACCACCCGCACCCTGGGACCCGTCCGCCCCTAGGGCACCGGGAACCTGCTCTCGTTGCGCTCGATCTTCTCCGCCAGCGCCCGCAGCGGGTCCACCTCCAGCACGGTGCACAGTTGCAGCAGGTAGGCCAGCACGTCGGCCACCTCGTCGCGGACCCGGTGCGCCGAGTCCGCGTCCGACATCACCTCGGCGGCCTGCTCGGGCGTCAACCACTGGAAGACCTCCAGCAGTTCGCCGGCCTCGACGGTCAGCGCCGAGGCCAGGTTCTTCGGGGTGTGGTACTGCTGCCAGCTCCGGACGGCCGCGAACTCGGCCAGCCGCCGCTGCAGTTCGGGCACCGTCAGTTCAGCGTCCGGCACGGCCGGCTCCACTTCGTCGCTCATTCCCCCAGGTCTACCACCGCGCCCTCGCCGCGCGCCGCGCCCTGCGCCGGCACCCGGGCGGCGGGGTCGGTGCAGCGCAGCAGGCTGTGGCCGGTGGCCGGATCGCGTCGGCACTCGACCAGTTCGACGCCGTCCGGGCCGAGCGCGGGGCCCGGTTCCTGGAGCGTGGCGAGCAGCCGGATGTCGCCCTTGCCGGTGACCTCGCGGGCCAGCCGCAGCAGGGCGGCGATCTGGTCGGCCGCCAGGCCCGCCCCGAGGTCCTCGGCGAGCAGTACCAACTGCCGGTGCGCGTCCGGCACTTCGGTGGCGGGATCGACGTCGAGGACGGCGGCGCCGGTGAGCAGGACGGCGGCGAAGGCGAGCAGCCGCAGCATGCCGTCGGCGGCCTGGTCGGCGCCGGTGCGGCCGAGCACGCCCTCGTCGAAGACCGCGAGCAGCCGCTGCCGGTCGCCGTCGCCGCGGCGGGCGACGCCGAGGCCGAGCAGCGGGTGCGGGGCGGCGGCCTGGACGGCGCGCAGCAGGCGGGCCCAGCGGCGCGGGCACTCGTGCTCCAGCCGGTCGAGCACGGCGGAGATGTTGGCGGCGGTGCCGAGCAGCCTGGCCTGCCGTTCGGGCCGGCCCCAGCCGCGCATCGCGGCCGGCACGGGGTGCAGCGCGAACACCTCGCGCAGCGCGGTGAGCACCTGTTCGGCGGCGGCCAGCACCTTGCGCTCGCCGTTGGAGGACCCGGCGACCCGCAGCGGCAGTTGGGCGGTGACCAGGCTGCCGCTGGGCAGCGGGGCGCGGATGTCGCCCTGCCGGGAGTCGTTGTGCCAGGTGACGTTGACCCGGCCGCGGGTGAGGTCCTGCTCGCCGGTCTCCATCAGGGTGCGGCCGTCCAGGGTGAGCCACTCGCGGGCGATCCGGACGCGCCCGTCGGTGCGCACCACCACTTCCAGCCGGATCGTCCCGACGCAGGAGCGCACGGTGCAGCCCAGGATGATCGCGTTGCGCCCGTGCGGGACGCAGCCGGACAGCCCGCCGCGCACCGGGACGGCCAGCGGGCCGCGCGCGCCGCCGACGCCGTCCAGGGACGGCCTGATCTCCTCGCCGAGGGCGAGCCGGGAGAGCACGCTCAGCGCGTCCAGCGCGTTGGACTTTCCCGCCCCGGACGGCCCGTGCAGCACGGTCAGCGGCGACATCGGCAGGACGGCCCGCCGGTACGACTTGAAGGAGGTCAGCCGCAGTTCCTCGACGGTGGGGCGCTTGACCGTCGGCGCGGAAGCCGTCGGCACGGGCACCGGAAGGGCGGGAGCCGTCGGCACGGGCACCGGAAGGGCGGGCACCGTCGGCACGGACACCGCAGGGGCGGACGCCGCGGGAACGGGCGCCTGCCGCATTTCGCGGGCGGCGGGCGGCAGGGGTGGGGCCACGGGGGCTTCGCTGGTCACCCGGAGCACTCTAGGTGCGCCCTGAGCTGCAGAAACGTCCCTCCTGACGCCCTTTCACCCCTTCGAGTCCCAACCGTCGGGGGTGCGGCGCCGGGCCGTTCACCCGTACGCGGTGACCAGCACCGAGCCGGTGACCTCCACCGGTTCGGGCAGCGCCGCCAGCGCGGCGGCCAGCGCGGCCGGGTCGGTGTGCCAGGCGCTCGGGCCCATGCCGACCACGGCGGCGGCGTCCGCCCGCGACAGCCGCAGCGCGAACTCCACCTCGGTGCGCTCCACCGGCGCGAACCACGGGCCGAGCTTCTGCCCGATCCGCCGGTCCTTGTCCTCGTCCACCGACAGCAGGCCCAGCGCGCCCACCAGTTCCCGCAGGTGGCGGGAGGTCGGGGCGGCCACCAGCAGCCGCCCGCCGGGGCGCAGCACCCGCCGCATCTCGGGGCCGTTGCGCGGCGCGAACACGTTCAGCAGCACGTCCGCGGCGGCGTCCCGCAGCGGCAGCGGCCGCCAGGCGTCGCAGACCACCGCGCCGATCCGCGGGTGCGCCTTCGCGGCGCGGCGCAGCGCGTACTTGGACAGGTCGAGCGCCGCGCCCGCCGCGCCCGGCCGGGCCTCCAGCACCCGGGCCAGGTAGTGGCCGGTGCCCGCGCCGAGGTCCGCGACCAGTCCGCTCCGCGTCGCGACGTCGGCCGCGGCGGCGGCCAGCGCCCGTTCCAGCGGGGCGTAGTGGCCGGCCGCCAGGAAGTCGCTGCGGGCCGCGACCATCTCGGCGGTGTCGGCGGTGCCCTGCTTGGCGTCCCCGGCCAGCAGGCTCACGTAGCCCTGCCGGGCCTGGTCGAAGCCGTGTCCGTCCGCGCAGCGCAGGGTGCGGGCCTCCAGCGCCAGCGGGCGGGCGCAGTGCGGGCAGACCAGGTAGGGCTCGATGTCCTGCAGCAACTCGCTCGCATCCTCGGCGCAGATCGTTCGGTGCCCGGGCACCGTCAGGGGCCGGGGGAACGTCGAGGGTATCCCGCCCGCGGACGCCTCGTCGCTCTCCCGGCCCCTGACGCGGGCCCGGCGGCGGCTCGCTCCCCGCCGTCGTCCCCGGCCGCTCCCCGCGCCGGGCGGCGGCGGCTCCTCGCTCCGGGCGGCGGCGGCTCACTCCTCGCCGTCGTCGCCGACCTCTTCCTCCTCCGACTCGTCGACCACCCACATCGCCAGCCGCTCGGCCACGCCGGTGATGCCGAGCTTGCCCTCCCGGATCGCCCGGGCCAGGCTGCGCACCTCGCGCGCGGTGGTCGCCACCCGGCAGCCGCTGGCCACCAGGTACGCGTAGGCCACGGCGGTGGCGAAGAGCTCGTTGTTGCGCTCCAGCGCGGGCACCCGGATCAGCTGGTGCATCAGCGCCGCCGCCCGGTCCTGCGGTTCGGGGTAGACCGCGATGTCGAAGATCTCGGCCTGGTGCCTGGTGATCGCCGCGAGCAGCGATCCGTAGTCGGTGACCTGCGGGTCACCGGGCGTGTACTGCTCGGCGGTCATGAGCAGCCACGAGAGGTCGACCTCCAGTTTCAACGGCGCACGTCCTGGAGTTCGCCGGGCGACCCGAACTCGGCGAGGAACACCGCCTCGTGCTCCTTCATGAACTGCGCCGCGGCGTCCACGAAGTTGCGCCCGGCCTCGCCCATGTCCTGCTGCACCAGCCGTTCGATGTACTGGTTCATGCTGATCCCCTGCTGCTCCGCCCGCTCGCGGGCCATCTCGGCGGTGGTCGCGTCCACCCTGACGTTCAGCTGCTTCTTGGCCATCCTTCAACGCTAGCGCCGATGTGCTAGCACAACAAGGGCGCAAACCGGCCGCCCCGCTCCCGTGGGTATCTGCCCAGCCCGCCCGCGCGAGAACCGCGGACCCCGGCCGGCCCGCCCGGGCGCGACCGCGGACGGACGCCGCCCCGGCGGCCCCGCCCCCTCCCGCGGCCGCCGGGGTGCGGTGAATCCACTGGTTCACCTATTCGACAGACCGATTCCTTGTCACCCGAAAAGTGGTAGGGCCGTTCGAATAGCGGAGGGCTACTATTCATGACGCCCCGCCCGTGGGATCCCATCGGGATCCCACGGCATCATGAGCTGCGGAAATGGGCGACGGTACGATGATGAGACCGCGCGGGGCCGCTTTTCGCACAAAAAGATTGGACGCTACTGTGACCGATTTCCGGAACGGCATGCGGGCGGACGCCATCGACTCCGCCTGCGCGGGTCCCTGGATCAAGGCGAAGATCAGCGAAGGCCAGGGGCAGTGCGCGGAGGCCAAGGACCTCCCGGGGAGCCGGGTCGCCGTGCGGCAGAGCACCGATCCGACCGGCCCCGCACTGATCTTCACCCGCGACGAGTTCGCGGCCTTCCTGACCGGCGCCAAGGCGGGGGAATTCGACCACCTGGGTGCCATCGTTTAATAGTATGACCTACTGATCAAACTCCCAACGCATGACGGCAGGGCCCTCCTCGTGGAATCATTGGTATGTGCGCGCGTTGATGCGCGGGACTTCACGAGGAGGGCCACGTACCCATGGGCGAGAATGCCCCGGTGCTCGGCGGTGGGACGATTCCTTTTCCGCACCAGAACGCCGAAGGGGCGACCTGGGGAATCGCGGCGACCCTGCTGGGCGGGTCGCTGAGGGCCCTTCGCAACCGGGACCGGACCATGACCCTGCGCAGGCTGGTCGAGCTGATCCACGCGAAGGAGCCGCGGGCCTCGATGTCCGCCTCGAAGCTCAGCCGGATCGAGGTCGGCGACCGGCGGCTGCACAAGGCCGACGACATCAGGCCGATCCTGGACGCCCTCAAGATCGAGGGGTCGCAGCGGGAGGAGCTGATGAAGCTCGCCCGGGACGCCTCCGTCGAGGGGCTCTCCGACGTCTACCGGGACGTCGCGCCGGACTGGATGGGCCGGCTGATCGAGCTGGAGTCCAGGGCGAAGGACCTGTTCTCGCTGGAGACCCGTGCCGTGCCCGGCCTCCTGCAGACCGAGGCCTACACCAGGGCCGTCCTGCCGGGCTCGCTGCCCGTGCGCCTGCGCGGCAACGCCGAGCGGCTCGCCGCCCTCCGGGTGGCCCGGCGCGAGCGGTATCTCCAGGCGGGCCCGCCGCGATCGGTGTTCTACATCAAGCACACCGTGCTGGAGGACCTGGTCGGTTCGCCGCGGGTCATGGCCGACCAGATCCGCCGGCTGCTGGAGTACACCGAACTGCCCGACATCGGCGTGCGCGTCATTCCGCCGGGCGGCGACCGGCTGCGCTGGGTGTCCTCCATGACCCGGCTGGTGTTCCACCCGGGCGACGGCTTACCGGAGATCATCTACAACGAGGAGCACGGCCGCGGCAAGTACTACGGCCCGCCGGAGGACGCACCGGCGACGGAGGGCGAGCCGAGCGAGTTCAACGAGTTGATGGAGGTCCTGCAGGACGCCATGGTCCTGGCCCCGGGTCGGGAGGAGAGCCGCCAGGTCCTGCACCGCCTGCTGCGGGGGTGGGAACGGGAGGCGTAGGCGGGCGGTTCCGCGGCCTGGCCCGGCCCGCCCGGCTCCGGGCCCGCCGGGTCAGGGGACGAGGGCGAGCCCGCCGTACTCGATCCACTCGTCGGTCAACTGCCGCCGGACGAAGCGCGGATCGCGGTCGGGCAGCCAGTCCGTGACGTCCAGCAGGCCGGGCTCCTCGATCCGGAGGCCCTCGAAGTAGCCGCGGACCTCCTCCTGCGTGCGCACCCGCCCCCACCTGCCACCGGTCTGCTCCTCCATCAACCGGGTCACGGCGTCGCGGATCTCGGCGCGCTCGCTGACCAGTTGGCAGATGACCACGACGCTGCCCGGGGCGAGGCGCTCGACGGTGCGGCGGATCATGCCGGCCGGGTCCGCCTTGTCGGGGACGCAGTGCAGGACGGAGACGAACAGGGCCGCGACCGGCTCGGTGAAGTCGATCAGCTCCCGCACCCGCCCGTCACCGTGGACGGCACCGGTGTCGGTCATGTCGGCGCCGACGATGGCCACGTTCGGGTTCTCGTCCAGCAGGGCCCGGCCGTAGCTGAGGACGATGGGGTCGTTGTCCACGTAGACCACCCGGCTCTCCGGGGCGACCGCCTGGGCGACCTGGTGCACGTTGTCCTGGACGGGCAGGCCCGAGCCGTGGTCGATGAACTGGCGGATCCCGTAGCGCTGTGCGATCTCCCGGACCACCCGGCGCAGGAACGCCCGGTTGTTCAGGGCGAGTTCCTTCGTGCTGGGGGCGATCTCCAGCAGCTGCTCGCAGGCCGCGCGGTCGGAGGGGAAGTTGTTGCGGCCGCCCAGCAGCCAGTCGTACATCCGGGCGGCGCTCGGCACGCTCACATCAACGGGCTCATGCCAGACGGATTCGCTCATGCATTCCCCCGAGTGAGCGTACGGCCTTACCGACAAAGGAGTTTGACGGTCCGTCATCCTAAGCGGGCATGGCTGCATAGCGCCATCGCACGGACGAGTGAAGATGGCGCGGCCTGGCAGAGGGTGGCGTTCGCCGGCGTCGCGAACGCCACCCCGCCTGGGGGCTCGCGGATCAGTGGTTCTGCCCGCCCACCTCCCCGCCGCGCCCGGCGGAGCCGAGGATCCGCCGGGCGGCCATCAGGTCGACCTGCAGCTCGGGCTCGGCCAGTCCCATCAACTCGGCGGCGACCTTGGGGTGGTAGCCGAGGCCGTGGTGGAGCAGGACGGCGTCGGCCGCGGGCCCGGGCAGGGCCAGGTGCAGCGAGTCCGCGCCGGGTCCGGCGGCTTCGGCGCGCGCGGAGGTCACCGTCTCGCGCAGGATCCGCCAGGCGCACGCCATCGCGCGCTGGTCGCTGAGCAGGGACGTCCAGTCGAGTGCGGTGCGCCGCAGCGCCTCGGCCACCGCGCGGTGGCCGAGCGCCCGGTCGCCCAACCGCGCCTCGGCGTACCGCTCGTACGGGGAACGGTGCAGCAGGACGAACGCGGCGAAGCCGGCCGCGTCCGTCATCGCGTTCTCCGTTCCGGGTCCGCTGGGCACCACGAACTCCTTCGGCATCGATGAGGACGTCCCCGTACGGACCGGGGCCGGAGGGACGCCGCCGCCGGGCGGAGCGCCGCAGCGGCTGCTGACGGCGGGCGGGTCCGCCGAACCGGCGGTCCCGCCCGCCCCGGATCAGCGCGGGTCGGCCGGGCTCCGGCCGACGACCGCCTCCTGGGCGAGCCGCACCAGCGAGAGGATCAGCACGACGCGCTCCCCGTCGATCGGACCGTCGCCGAGCACCGCCCACGGCAGGAGGAGCAGCGGCAGCGAAGCGCTGATCCGCGCCGCGCCGCCGCGGACCGACAAGCGGCGCCGTCCCCCACGCGGCCATCCGCCGCTGATACCGTGGTGCACCATCGAGGGCAGGAGAACTCGATCCCGAGCGGGCCGTTCATACATTGGGTTGGAGAACCTCTTCTATGTTCGGCCCACGCCCTGGCCGGTGCTCGTAACACCGGTCGGGGCAACCCCTGTTGGAGCTGCGGCCTCGACGCCAACGCTAGCGCGCCGCGGTCATCCCGCGAGGCCCGAACCAGCCTCGTGCAATCCCATTTTGGTGCGAATTCCGGGTGCGCGTCCCACGGGCGGAAAATCGATCAGATCCGCAAGAATCCGGTCGATCGGAATGGCCGTTCCGGCAGAGAAGGTCGCGGTGCTCCGCCCCCGCTTCTCCCGGTGCTTCATTCGGCGGGCTTCAGCCCCCGGACCACCTCGTTCAGGAACCGGTCGACGACGGTGTCCACGCTGCGGATGAACCCGGTCTCCTCCGCGCCCCGCCTGGTGCCCATGCCGGCCGGCAGGGTCAGCCGGAACGCCCGGATCTCCGAACCGTCGCCGGGCACCAGCAGGCCGGGTTCGACCCGCAGCGCCCGCAGCAGTTCGCACGGGCCGGGGCCGCCCTCGCCGGTCAGCGCCTCGATCCGCAGCTCGGCCGGGGCGTCGGTGAGCTGCCGCAGCAGCCACTGGACCCGGGAGAGCGCCCTGGAGCGCTCGGCGGCGGCCACCTCGACGGTGGTCTCGATCCGGCCGGTGCGCAGGTCCGCCTCCAGCACGATCGGCCCGGGCAGGCCGGGCACCGCCAGTTCGGAGCGCATCCGGCCGCCGGCGGCCAGCTCCTCCACCGCCCGCTCCCGGCGGACGGCCGGTTCGGTGCGCCGGCCGCCGCGCAGCACCGGGGAGACCGGCACGCCGAGTTCGCCGCCCAGGCGCAGGCACAGCTGCCGGGTGAGCCGTTCCCAGTTCTCGACCACCCGCAGCGCGTTGCGGTCCCCGGCCCGCAGGGTGCCCTCGGAGATCGCGTTGCGGACCGTCACCCAGGCCGGGCCCATGTTCTGGAAGCCGTGGCAGCCCGAGTTCTCGTGCCGCAGGTAGTGCAGGAACTCGCTCAGCAGCCAGGCGTGCGCGGGGTTGACCACGCCCTCGTGGTGGCACAGCAGGTGCGCCTCGTGCGCCACCTCCGCCCAGGACAGGTGCCGCAGCGCGACCTTGCGGGCCCGGCGCCGGTCGACCGTCACCGGCGGCTCGCCGTCCAGGGCGAGGTCGTTGGAGAGGGTGATGACCGTCTCGTAGCCGTGCCGGTGGGCCACGTCGAGGTACGCCTGCACCTGCTCGGACTTGAGCGGGCTGCCGCCGGTCTTGGTCTCCACCAGGGCGGTCCAGATCTTCCCGGCCCGGCTGACCCGGATCGTGCCGTCGGGGCGGACGGTGCTGTCGGCGTGCTTGAAGCTCGTCTCGGCGAAGGTCTGGACGGTGCCCGCGGGGGCGTTGAACATGGCGGTGATCCGGCGGCCGAACTCCGGTACCTCGGCCATCACCGCCAGCAGGGTGGAGGTGGCCCGGTTCTCCCGGTCCAGTTCGTTCTTCAGCCCGGCCACCGAGAACAGCCGGGCCTGCTTCCAGGACGGGTGGTCGGCGAGGTCGGCCTTCGCGGCCTTCGGCAGGGTGACCCGCTTCTTGGCGGTGCGCACCGCGCGCTTCGGCCCGGCGGCTGCGGCGGCTGCGGCGCCCCCGGCCGCAGCGGGCCCCGGCCCGGCGACCCCGGCGACGGCCCCGGCGCCCGCGGCGCCCGGTGCGCCCGGTGCGCTCGGAGCGGCCGGTGCGGTGGCCGGCCCGGCCTGCGCCGCCTCCTCGTCCTGGTCGACGTCGATGCCGAAGTCCCCGGCGAGGCCGCCGAGCCCGGAGCGGTAGCCCTGGCCCACCGCGCGGAACTTCCACGCGCCGCCGCGCCGGTAGATCTCGCCGAAGACGAACGCGGTCTCCTCCCCCGCCTCCGGGATGTCGAAGGCCACCAGGGCGTCGCCGCCGCCGTCCAGCACGGCCAGCCGGAGTTCGGCGAGCTCGCCGAAGGTGGCCCCGGCGTAGCGGCTGGCCGCCAGGACGACCTGGTGCACCTCGGCGGGCAGCGCCGCGAGGTCGAGCAGGATGCGGTCCCGGGTGCCGCTGCCGGTCGGCACCTTGCCCAGGAGCTGCACCGAACTGTCGGGCGTCGAGGGGCAGTTGTAGAAGAGGAAGTCGGCGTCCCCGCGCACCTTGCCGTCCGCCCCCAGCAGCAGCACCGACACGTCGGCGTCGCCCGTGCCGGTCGGGTCGGTCCAGCTCAGGGCGACCGTCACCGGCCCCGGTTCGTCCCCCTCGGCGAACAGTTCGGCATTGGCGCCCTTGGTCAACTGGTGCACGGCTTCCCCTCCTGAGCACGGCGAACGACGTGTGCGCAGCGTCACCATGCCCACACGTTCCGAGGATGCTACTCCTGCCGGATCTTCACGCCATCCCCTTGAACGGAGCCGGCCCCGGGAGACGCCGCACGGGCGCGGGAAGGGCTCCCGCGCCCGTGCGGAGCGCACCTCGGAGGGGGTTACCGCGCCACCGGCTCCAGGATGGCCACGCACTCGAAGTGCTGGGTCATCGGGAACAGGTCGAACGCCCGCAGCGAGACCGGGCGGTAGCCGCCCTCGCGGAAGAAGGCCAGGTCGCGGGCGAGGGCGGCCGGGTCGCAGGCGACGTAGGCGATGCGGCGGGCCGCCAGGGAGCTGAGGTGGGCGACGGTGTCGCGGCCGGCGCCGGACCGCGGGGGGTCGAGGACGATCAGGTCGGTGGAGGTGATCCCGGTGCGCGGCAGCAGCGTCTCGACCTTGTCGCACTCGATCCGGACGTGCTCCAGCGCGGCCAGGTTGTGCCGGGCGTCGGCCACCGCCTGCTTGCCGGACTCGATGCCGAGCACCGCGCCCTCCTCGCCGACCCGTTCGGCGAGCGCGCCGGCGAACAGGCCGACGCCGCAGTACAGGTCGAGCGCGCTCTCGCCCCACTGCGGGTCGAGCCCGGCCAGGACGGCGTCGACCAGGGTCCCGGGGGCCTCCGGGTGGATCTGCCAGAAGCCGCCCTCGGAGACCCGCCAGGTGCGGTCGACGGCGCGCTCGCGGACGAAGGTGCGGCCGTGGACGCGGTGGAACAGGTCCTGCTCGTCGATCCGGGCGATGGACGTCTCGCGGTCCAGTTCGACCAGCGGCAGCTGCTCGCCGGGCAGCGGCCGCAGGATCACCTGCCGGTCCGAGGAGCCGGAGGCGGCGATCGCCTCGACGGAGGCCACCCCGGTCCAGTCCCGCGCCTCGATGCCGAGCTCGGTGACGCCGGGCGCGGCGATCAGGCAGCGGTCGATCGGCTGGACGTCGTGCGAGCGGTGCTTGCGCAGGCCGATCGCGCCCTCCTCGTCCACCGCGTACTGGACCCGGGTGCGCCAGGCCGGCACCTCGCCCGCGGGGAGCTTGCCGCCGACCGGTTCGACCGAGCCGTCCCAGCGGGCCTCCTCGGGGGTGAGGCCGGCCAGCTTGGCGAGCTGCTCGGTGAGGACGGCGGCCTTGAGCTTGCGCTGCCCGCCGGGGGTGACGTGCTGCCAGTCGCAGCCGCCGCACTTGCCGGGGCCGGAGAACGGGCAGGGCGCCTCGATCCGGTCCTTGGAGGCCTCCAGCACCTCCACCGCGTCGGCCCGCAGGAAGCGCGAGGTGGTGGTGCCCTCGGTGACCAGGGCGACGACCCGCTCGCCGGGCAGCGCGTGCCGGACGAACAGCACCCGGCCCTCGTGCCGGGCCACGCAGTGGCCGCCGTGCGCGACCGGCCCGACCTCGACCTCGTAGCGCTCGCCGACCAGCGGGTCGCCGCTCGGCTGCCGCAGCACCGGCTGGGCGGGCCGCAGCGCCTTCGGCGGGCGCACCGCCCCGGGCCTGCGCCCCTGCCGGGCGGGCTTCTTCCCGCCCTCGCCCTTCGCCGGCTGCGCGGCCCGGTCGGCCTTCGTCCCGGCCTTGTCCGCCTTCGCGCCCTTGGCGGGAGCGCCCTTGGCCGGAGCGCCCTTGGCGGGCGCGGCCTTCGCGGACGCGGCGGGGCGCTGCTCGCCGGGCACCGGCGGCAGGCTGCGGGCGGTGTTGCCCTCCCGGTCGGTGGCCTCCGGGCGGGCGGGTCGGCTGCTCCAGCGCGGGTGCGCGACCTGCCCCGGCTTGGCGCCGGACGTGCGGCCGGGGCGGCCGGATCGACCGGAGGAGCGGGGCGGGTTGTTGCGGGTCACGGGGGTCGCTTCCTTACGGGAGACAGCGGGGCACGAACGGGTGGAGCGGGTGGAGCGGGTGGAGCACGCGGAACGGTCGGTGCGGGCGGTGCGGGTGCTACGCCGCGCGGCAAACACGGCGGCCCGCGGCGGACCGGGAGCGATCCGCCACGGGCCCATTGAAGGCCATCCGGGCGCCGGACGTGCGCCGCGCGGGGGTCAGTCGCGCGGCGCGGCGTCCGACCCGCCGCCGGCCGGACCGGCGGAACCGTCCGAACCGGCCCCGCTCTCGCCGACCGCCGCCGGCCGCCGGCGCGGCTCGCCGCGGCGCACCGCGCCGGGCGCGGACCACGCCTTGGGCGCCTTGCGCCGCTCCGAGGACTCCAACTGCCAGGGTACGGAGGTCACCATCACGCCGGGCTTGAACAGCAGCCGTCCCTTGAGCCGCAGCGCGCTCTGGTTGTGCAGCAGGTGCTCGTACCAGTGGCCGACCACGTACTCGGGGATGTACACCGCGACGACGTCGCGCGGGCTGGAGCGGCGCAGGTTCTTGACGTACTCCAGCACCGGCCCGGTGACCTCGCGGTACGGCGAGTCCAGGACCTTCAGCGGGACGTCGAGGCCGCGCTCCTCCCAGTCCTGGCGCAGCGCCGCGGTGTCCACCGGGTCGACGTTGACGGTGACGGCCTCCAGGGTCTGGGCCCGGGCCAGCCGGGCGTAGGCGAGGGCCCGCAGCGCGGGCTTGTGGATCTTGGAGACCAGCACGATGGCGTGCACCCGGGTCGGCGGGGCGGCGTCGTCGGGCTCCTCGGCGGCCTTGAGCTCGGCGCTGACCCGGTCGTAGTGGCGGCGGATCGCCTTCATCACGACGAACAGCACGACCATCAGGGCGATCGCGATCCAGGCGTGGCCGATCTTGGTGGCGAGCACCACGATCAGCACGGCCATGGTCATCACCAGGCCGAAGGTGTTGATCGCCCGGCTGCGCTGCATGTGGGCACGCTTCTTCGGGTCGGTCTCGGTGCGCAGCAGCCTGGTCCAGTGCCGGATCATGCCGGACTGGCTCATGTTGAAGGCCACGAAGACGCCGACGATGTACAGCTGGATCAGCCGGTTCGGGTCGGCGCCGAACGCCACGATGAACAGGATCGCCGCGCCGGCCAGCAGCACGATGCCGTTGGAGAAGGCGAGCCGGTCGCCGCGGGTGTGCAGCTGCCGCGGCAGGTAGCGGTCCTGGGCGAGGATCGAGCCGAGCACCGGGAAGCCGTTGAAGGCGGTGTTCGCGGCCAGCACCAGGATCAGGCCGGTGGTGGCGGCGACGAAGTAGAAGCCGGGCGTGAAGTTGGAGAACACCGCCTCGGAGATCTGCGCCAGCACGGTCTTCTGGTGGTAGTTCTCCGGCGCGCCGATCAGCTGCTCCGCCGGGTTCTCCGCCATCTGCGTGCCGGTCAGGTGGGCGAGGTAGATGATGCCCATGAACATCGTCACGGCGATGCTGGCCATCATCAGCAGCGTGGTCGCCGCGTTCTTGCTCTTCGGCTTGCGGAACGCGGGCACGCCGTTGGAGATCGCCTCCACGCCGGTCAGCGCCGCACAGCCCGAGGAGAAGGCCTTCAGCAGCAGGAACACCAGCGCGAACCCGGCCAGCGAGCCGTTCCCGGGCGTCGCCGCCAGGTGGTACGAGGAGCTCTCCGCGGGCAGCGCCGCCCCGAACCCGAAGTGCCGGACCAGGCCGTAGACCACCATGCCCATGACGCCGACCATGAAGGCGTACGTCGGGACGGCGAACGCCGTCCCGGACTCGCGCACGCCGCGCAGGTTCATGCCCATCAGCAGGATGACCAGGAAGACCGACAGCGTCATCTCGTGCCCGCGCAGCGCGGGCACCGCCGAGACCACGTTGGCCACGCCGGAGGTGGTCGACACCGCCACGGTGAGGATGTAGTCGACCATCAGCGCGCTCGCCACCACCAGGCCGGAGTTCGGCCCGTGGTTGACGGTCGCGACCTCGTAGTCACCGCCTCCGCTGGGGTAGGCGTGCACGTTCTGCCGGTACGACGCGACCACCGCGAGCATCACGACGGCGACCACGACACCGATCTGCCAGGAGAAGTGGATGGCCGAGGCGCCGGCCAGCGACAGCGTCAGCAGGATCTCCTCGGGCGCGTACGCGACGGAGGAGAGCGCGTCCGAGGCGAACACCGGCAGCGCGATCCGCTTGGGGAGCAACGTCTCCCCCAGCTTGTCGCTGCGCAGCGCACGCCCGATCAGGATGCGTTTCGGTAGGTCAGCAGGCATAGGCACAACAAGGGATCGTAAGGGCTCCGGGTGGCACCGGATGCCTCGCGGGGCCACCTTGGTCGAGACTGTGTTCGGTGGACCGGCTAGCGTGTCGGCAGAAGGAATAGCGGGCAACACCGAGTTGCCCCTCGCGTCGGATCACAGGCGCGGCCGACTACTGGCCCCCGCAATCGGGTGCACGGAAGGACGATGAGCGGTGTTTACGCAGGTCATGACCCCAACGGACCGGGTGAGGTAGGCGCGTGCACATCGTCATCATGGGCTGCGGACGCGTGGGCTCCGCCCTCGCCAGAGCACTCGAGAAACAAGGCCACTCGGTCGCGGTCATCGACCAGGACCCGACCGCCTTCCGCCGGCTCGGCGCGGGCTTCAACGGCCGCCGGGTCACCGGCGTCGGCTTCGACCAGGACACCCTGAAGGAGGCGGGCATCGAGGAGGCGGGCGCCTTCGCCGCCGTCTCCAGCGGTGACAACTCGAACATCATCGCGGCCCGGGTGGCCCGCGAGAACTTCGGCGTCGAGCACGTCGCGGCCCGGATCTACGACCCGCGCCGCGCCGAGGTGTACCAGCGCCTGGGCATCCCGACCGTCGCCACCGTCCGCTGGACCGCCGACCAGATGCTGCGCCGACTGCTGCCCAGCGGCGCCGAGCCGGTCTGGCAGGACCCCTCGGGCTCCGTCCAGCTCGCCGAGGTCGCGTTCGCCCCGTCCTGGATCGGCCACCGGCTCTCCGAGCTGGAGGAGGCCGCCGGCGTCCGGGTGGCGTTCGTCACCCGGGTCGGCGAGGGCACGCTGCCCACCCCGCAGATGGTGGTCCAGGAGGGCGACCTGGTGCACGTGATGCTGCGCCGCAACGAGCTGACCGCGGTCGAGGCGGCGTTCGCGAAGGCCCCCGAGGAGGCTGGTCACTGATGCGCGTCGCCATCGCCGGAGCCGGAGCCGTCGGCCGTTCCATCGCCGGGGAGCTCCTGGAGAACGGCCACGAGGTCCTGCTGATCGACAAGAACCCGAACTCCATCTCGGTGGAGCGCGTCCCGCTCGCCGAGTGGCTGCTCGCCGACGCCTGCGAGATCACCTCGCTGGACGAGGCGGCGCTGCAGCGCTGCCACGTGGTGATCGCCGCCACCGGCGACGACAAGGTCAACCTGGTGGTGTCGCTGCTCGCCAAGACCGAGTACGGCGTGCCGCGGGTGGTCGCCCGGGTGAACAACCCGAAGAACGAGTGGCTGTACAACGAGTCCTGGGGCGTGGACGTGGCGGTCTCCACCCCGCGCCTGATGTCGGCGCTGGTCGAGGAGGCGGTGAGCGTCGGCGACCTGGTCCGCCTGATGCGCTTCTCGCAGGGCAACGCCAACCTGGTCGAGCTGACCCTCGCCGCGGACACCGACCTGGTCGGCACCCGGGTCGGCGACGTCGCCTGGCCGGTGGACACCGCGCTGGTCACCATCATCCGGGCGGGACGGGTGCTGGTCCCCGGCGGCAACGACACCCTGGAGGCCGGCGACGAGCTGCTGTTCGTGGCCGCGCAGGAGCGCGAGGAGGAGCTGGAGACGCTGCTGGCCGGCTGATCCGCTCCCCGCACGGCGGAGGGCCCCGCGCACCGCGCGGGGCCCTCCGTCACTCCTCCGGCTGTTCCTCGTCCGGCTCCGCCTTGATCGGCGGCGGCGCGGTCAGCAGGATCCGCCAGGTCACGTACATCGCCAGCAGCAGCGGCGGGATGCCGAGCGCGACCTTCAGCCAGCCCAGCAGGTTGATGTTGTGGGTGAAGTACAGCGGGAACAGGATCACCGGCTTCAGGCCCATGATCAGCACCCAGGCCCAGGTCGCCTTGGTGTAGGCGGCCAGCCGGCCGGGGTTCTGCTTGCGCCAGGTGAACATCTCGCCGGTGATCGGGCCGAGCATCAGGCCGATCATCGGCCAGCGCACCAGCGCGGAGACCGCCAGCGCCAGGCAGTAGCCGACGTTCCACAGCAGGCCGGGCAGGTAGAAGTCCTCGGCCTTGCCGGTCTTCATCGAGATCCAGGCGCCGATCGCCACGCCGAACACGCCGGAGAAGGCGTGCTGGATGGTCTCCCGGCGGGCCAGCCGGACCACCACGAACACCGCGCACAGCGCCAGCGCCGACCAGGCGGCGGCCGGCACCTTGTGGGTGATGTTGAACGCGACGATGTACACCAGGCCGGGCAGCGTCATGTCGACCATGCCGCGCACGCCGCCGAAGGCCTTGAGCACCGTCTCGGCGGCCTCCTTCGACGCGTCCCGCTCGGGCTCGGCCGGCTGCCCGGCCGGCTCGTACACCCCGGGGCCGGGCTGCTCGTCGTCGTGCGGGCCCTGCGGGCCGTGCGCGCTCACCCTGATCGCCTCGTTGCTCACGCGGACTCGCTCCCGTGTCCCACCGGACGCAGCTCGTAACGGGGGTTGAAGAGCACGCGGCGCCCGCGTGCGTGACTGATCCGGCCACTGGCGATCAGGCGGCGGCCCGGCTCGATGCCCACGATCGAGCGACGGCCCAGCCACACCACGTCCAGCGCCTCGGTGCCGTCGAACAGCTCGGCCTCCAGCGCGGGCACCCCCGCGCGCGGGCGGAGCGTGACGGTGCGCAGCGTGCCCGCGACGGTGACGATCTCGCGGTCGCCGCAGGCGGCGATCGGGGTGCAGCCCGCCTCCGCGGTGTCCTGCCGCAGCTCCTCGGCCTCCAGCTCCTCGGAGGAGGAGGTCAACCGGCTCAGCATGCGGCGGAAACGGCCTTGCGGCTGGTCGCCGATGTTGTCACCACTCATGCCGGAAGGGTACCGGTTCGCGGGTGCCGGACGGCAGGGCCGGACGTGGGGCCGGTCACGGACCGGCCCGCCGCGCACCGGCGTTCGATCAGGGTTCGAAGCGGTAGCCCATGCCCGGTTCGGTGATGAAGTGCCGGGGGTGCGAGGGGTCGTCCTCCAGCTTGCGGCGCAGCTGCGCCAGGTAGACCCGCAGGTAGTTGGTCTCCTTGCGGTAGGCCGGTCCCCACACCTCTTGGAGCAGCTGGGTCTGGCTGACCAGCCGCCCGGAGTTGCGCACCAGCACCTCCAGCAGGTGCCACTCGGTGGGGGTGAGCCGGACGTCCGCGCCCCGGCGGTTGACCTTCTTGGCGGCCAGGTCGACGGTGAAGGACTCGGTGGCGACCACCGGCTCGCCCTCGGCGGTGACCGGCTCGGCCCGGCGGACGGCGGCCCGCATCCGGGCCAGCAGCTCGTCCATGCCGAACGGCTTGGTGACGTAGTCGTCGGCGCCGGCGTCCAGCGCCTCGACCTTCTCGTCGGAGGCGTGCCGGGCGGACAGCACGATGATCGGCACCCTGGTCCAGCCGCGCAGGCCGCGGATCACCTCGACGCCGTCCATGTCGGGCAGGCCCAGGTCGAGCACGACCACGTCGGGGTGGCGGGCGGCGGCCAGCTCCAGGGCGCCCGCGCCGTCGTGCGCGGAGTCCACCTCGTACTTGCGGGCCTTGAGGTTGATCACCAGGGCGCGGACGATCTGCGGTTCGTCGTCCACCACGAGGACCCGGGTCATGCGGGACCGGCCTTTCGTTCGTCGGAGGAGGGCGCCGGGGGCGGCGGGGAGGCCGGGGGCGCGGCGGGGGCGCCGGGGGCGGCCGGGGCGGTGGGCGGGGCCGGGACGGCGGGCAGCGAGACCACCATGGTCAGCCCGCCGCCGGGGGTGTCCTCGGCGGTGACGGTGCCGTCCATCGCCTCGGCGAAGCCGCGGGCCACCGCCAGGCCGAGGCCCACGCCGGCGCCGCGCGGGGCGTCGCCGTACCGCTGGAACGGGGCGAAGATCCGCTCCCGGGCCTCCTCGGGGACGCCCGGGCCGCGGTCGACCACCCGCAGTTCGACCCGTCCGGCGCGCTCCAGCAGATCCGCCTTCACCAGGACGGGTGACCCGGCCCTCCCGTACTTGACGGCGTTCTCCACCAGGTTGGCCAGCACCCGCTCCAGCAGCCCGGCGTCGGCCCGCACCATCGGCAGCGACTCCGCCACGTCGAGGCGCACGCTGCCCGGCGGGACGCCGCCGAGCGCGAACGGCACCACCTCGTCCAGGTCGGTGGGCTGCAGCAGCGGAGTGACCGTGCCGGTCTGCAAGCGGCTCATGTCCAGCAGGTTGTTGATCAGGTGGTCGAGCCGGTCCGCGCCGGACTCGATGCCGGCCAGCAGCTCGGCCTCGTCCTCCGGGCCCCACTCGACGTCCTCGGCGCGCAGCGAGGAGACCGCGGCCTTGATCCCGGCCAGCGGGGTGCGCAGGTCGTGCGAGACCGCCGCCAGCAGCGCGGTGCGGATCCGGTTGCCCTCCGCCTCCCGGCGGGCCGCGGCCGCCTCCCCGGCCAGCCGGCGGCGCTCCAGCAGGACGGCGGCCTGGTTGGCGAACGCGCCGAGCATCCGCCGGTCCTCGGCGGGCAGCACCCGGCCGCGCAGCACCAGCGCGAGCCGCTCGCCGACCGGGACGTCCACGTCGGCCCGCTCCGGACCGGCCGGCGGGCGCGGCCCGACCGAGGCGGCGGCGTGCCAGGGGCCGTGCGGGTCGGTGCGCTCCAGCAGCGCCACCGCCTCCTGCTGGAAGGTCTCCCGGACCTGCTCCAGCAGCGCCGTCAGCACCCCCTCGCCGGTGGGCGCGCCGCGCAGCACGGTGCCGGCCAGCGCGGACAGCGTCTGCGCCTCGGCCTGGGCGCGGGCCGCGACGTGGCTGCGCCGGGCGGCCAGGTCGACCACGGTGGCGACCGCGATGCCGACCGCCGCGAAGATCGCCACCGCGACGATGTTCTCCGGCTGGGCGATGGTGAAGGTGTGGATGGGGGGCGCGAAGTAGTAGTTGAGCGCCGAGGAGGAGACCAGCGCGGAGGCGATCGCCGGGTACAGCCCGCCCACCAGCGCCGCGCACACCGTCAGCGACAGGAACAGCAGCATGTCGGTGGAGAGCCCCGGCCCCTGCAGCCCGGTCAGCGCCAGCGCCAGCAGCGGCGGCCCGACCACGCCGATCACCCAGCCGGCGACCGTCCTGGTCCGGCCCAGGTCGGTCACCCGGCGGACCGGGATCCGGCCCCGGCCGCGCGCCGCGTGCTCGTGGTTGACCATGTGGACGTCGATGTCCCCGGAGTCCCGGGTCACCGTGTAGCCGACGCCCGGCCCGTACACGTACTGCCAGACCCTGCGGCGGCTGGTGCCGATCACGATCTGGGTGGCGTTGACGCCGCGCGCGAAGTCCAGCAGCCCGGCCGCCGGGTCGTCGCCGAGCACCGAGTGGAAGCTGCCGCCCAGGCTCTCCACCAGGGCGCGCTGCTCGATCAGCGCCTGCGGGGAGGAGCCGGACAGCCCGTCGGAGCGCGAGATGTGCACCGCCAGCAGCTCGCCCGCGCTGTTGCGGGCCGCGATCCGGGCCGCCCGGCGGACCAGCGTGGCGCCCTCCGGGCCGCCGGTCAGGCCGACCACGATGCGCTCCCTGGCCTGCCAGGTGCCCTGGATGCCCTGCTCGGCCCGGTAGCGCTGCAGGTACTCGTCGACCCGGTCGGCCGTCCACAGCAGCGCCAGCTCGCGCAGCGCGGTCAGGTTGCCGGGCCGGAAGTAGTGCGCGAGCGCCGCGTCCACCTTCTCCGGCGCGTACACGTTGCCGTGCGCCAGCCGACGGCGCAGCGCCTGCGGGGACATGTCGACCAGCTCGATCTGGTCGGCCCGGCGCACCACCTCGTCCGGGACGGTCTCCCGCTGCCGGACGCCGGTGATGCCCTCGACCACGTCCCCCAGCGACTCCAGGTGCTGGATGTTCACGGTGGAGATCACGTCGATCCCGGCCGCCAGCAGCTCCTCCACGTCCTGCCAGCGCTTGGCGTTGCGCGAGCCCGGCACGTTGGTGTGGGCGAGCTCGTCGACCAGCGCGACGGCCGGGTCCCGGGCCAGCACGGCGTCCAGGTCCAGTTCGGTGAACTCGGCGCCCCGGTGGGTCATCGTCCGGCGCGGCACGGCCTCCAGGCCGTCCAGCAGTTCGGCGGTGCGGACCCGGCCGTGGGTCTCCACGAAACCGGCCACCACCTCGGCGCCGCGCTCGGTCCGGCGGTGCGCCTCGGCCAGCATCGCGCAGGTCTTGCCGACCCCCGGGGCCGCCCCGAGGTAGATCCGCAGCCTGCCGCGGGCCGTGTGCACCATGGCTCAGAGACTACGGCCGACGATCGCAACATCCGCTGATCAGACTGTTCCGAGCGGATATTTGTCGAATTCTTGACGCCCCCCGACAGCCCCGTGCGCCACAATGCCCGGGTAGACGAACAAGATCGAGGGGGAACCACCATGCGCGGACTCGTACTCGGCGGCGGCGGACTCGCCGGCATCTCCTGGGAGACCGGCGTCCTGCACGGCCTCGCCGAAGCCGGGATCGACGTCCCCGGCACCGCCGACCACGTCATCGGCACCTCCGCGGGCTCCACCGTCGCCGGCCAGCTCGCCTCCGGCCTCCCGCTGGCCGAGCTCTACCGCCGACAGACCGACCCGGCCCTCCAGAACCACGAGATCACCCCGCCCGCCGAGGCCCTCGGCGCCCTGTTCGAGACCATCAACCAGCTGATCTCCGAGATCAGCGACCCCGCCGAACTGCGCCGCCGGGTCGGCGAACTCGCCCTCGCCGCCGACACCGTCCCGGCCGCCGACCGGCTCGCCGTCATCGCCGGCCGCCTCCCCGGCCGCGACTGGCCCGCCTGGCCGCTCACCCTCACCGCCGTCGACGCCGAGACCGGCCGGCCCCGCACCTTCGACCGCGACAGCGGCGTCGCCCTGGTCGACGCGGTCGCCGCCAGCTGCGCCGTCCCCGGCATCTGGCCCACCGTCGAGATCGACGGCCGCCGCTACATGGACGGCGGCATCCGCAGCTCCAACAACGCCGACCTGATGACCGGGCAGCAGGCCGTCCTGGTGCTCGCCCCGATGACCGACCCGTTCCTCGCCCCCGAACTGGCGCTGCTCGAAGCCACCGGCAAGGTCCTCGCCGTCACCCCCGACGAGGACTCCCTCGCCGCGGCCGGCCCCAACCCGCTCGACGGCGCCGTCCGCACCCCCTCCGCGGAAGCCGGCCGCGCCCAGGGCCACCGGATCGCCGACCGGGTCCGCGAACTCTGGACGCTCTGACCGCGCCCGACACCGGCGGGACGGTCGCGACCGGTCGCGACCGTCCGGCTCGGCGGCTCGGCCACTCGGCGCGGCTCGGCTACTCGGCGCGGCTCGGCTCGGCTCGGCTACTCGACGATCCGGCCGTCCCGCAGCTCCAGGACCCGGTCCGCCAGCTCCATCAACTGCGGGTCGTGCGTCGCCACCAGCGCCGTCACGCCCTCGCTGCGCACCACCGCCCGCAGCAGCTGCATGATCGCCAGACCGGTGTCCGAGTCCAGCTGACCGGTCGGCTCGTCCGCGATCAGCAGCGCCGGCTCGTTCGCCAGCGCCCGCGCCACCGCCACCCGCTGCTGCTGGCCGCCCGACATCTCGGTCGGCCGCTGCTCCGCGTGCTCGGACAGGCCCACCATCCCCAGCAGCGTCCGGACCCGCTCCTCGCGCTCCTTCACCGCTACCTTGCGCAGCCGCATCGGCACCCCGACGTTCTCCGCCGCCGTCAGCACCGAGATCAGACCGAACGACTGGAACACGAAACCGATCCGGTCCCGCCGCAGCTCCAGCCGCCCCGCCTCGTCCAGGCCCGCCAGGTCCGTCCCCGCGATGCTGATCCGCCCCGAGGACGGCGCGTCCAGCCCGCCCACCAGGTTCAGCAGCGTCGTCTTGCCCGAACCCGACCGGCCCCGCAACGCCGTCAACTCCCCCGCTCGCGCGGTGAAGGACACCCCGCGCACCGCGTGCACCGCCCGGTCGCCCGCACCGAACGTCCGGTGCACGTCCTCCACGACCACCATCGCGCCGCTGCTCACCCGCGCACCTCCTCCTCGGCCCGCCACACCCCGATGTGGTCCTCCTCCAGCGCCAGCCGCACCCGGCGGCTGAGCCGCAACGCCTCGGTGAAGTCCGGCGGCAGCTGCAACCGGCCCACCCGGTCCAGCACCGCGTACTCCACGCCCGGCTCGCCCCGGTCGGGACGCAGCACCTCCGTCGAGGTCCGCCCGTTGCGGATCCGCACGGTCCGGCGCACTTCCTGCGCCACCATGAGGTCATGGGTCACGATCAGCACCGTCACCCCCAGCTCCTCGTTCACCGAACGCAGCGCCGCGAAGATCTCCTCGCTGGTCGCGCTGTCCAGCTCACCCGTCGGCTCGTCCGCCAGCAGCAGCGCCGGCGAGTTCGCGTTCGCCACCGCGATCGCCACCCGCTGCTGCTCGCCGCCCGACATCTCGGCCGGACGCCGGTCCGCCAGGTGCCCGATCCCGAGCAGCTCCAGCAACTCCCCCGCCAGACGCCGCCGATCGCGCCGCGGCACGCTCGCGTACCCCATCGGCAGCATCACGTTCTCCACCGCGGTCAGGTACGGCAGCAGGTTGCGCGCCGTCTGCTGCCAGACGAACCCGACCGTCCGGCGCCGGAAGTCCAGCCGCTCGCGCTTGCCCATCGCCAGCAGGTCGTGCCCCGCCACCCGGGCACTGCCCGCCGTCGGCACGTCCAGCCCGGCGAGGATGCCCAGCAGCGTCGACTTGCCCGAGCCCGAGGCGCCGACCACCGCGATCAGCTCGCCGTCCTCGACCACCAGGTCCAGCCCCTGCAGGGCCTGCACCTCGACACCCTCGGAACGGTGGATGCGCACCAGGTTCTCGCACACCACCATGCCCTCCGCGGGCGGCGGTCCCTCCGAGGCCGCGCGCCTGCGCAGCTCCTCGAAGTCCGGCACCGCCTGCACGCCCACCGCCTCGCCCCCCACGCCATTCCCCTCCGGCCCGCGGAATCCACGGCTCACCACGGCCTGTCGCGCCGGGGGCACCGGCCGGCCGGTCGGGGCAGTCCCCTGTTCTGCCCCGACCGACCGGTCCGACGTTCCCCCCGTTGACCGTCGCCCACACGACGACGATCTCAACACTCCAACGCGGCCCGAAGCAGGCAGGTTGCATCAGATTCCGAACTTTCTTCGAGCCACCTGTGCCCCGGCCGACCAGTGCGCCCAACGGCCCCGCACGGCTGCTCGGTTCAGCAGCTCAACGGCTCAACGGCTCAACGGCTCGGCTCGGCGACCCCGACGGCCCCGGTGTTCCCGACGGCCCCGACGGCTCGGGTGAGCTCAACGCCCGGAACTCCTCCGCCGCGACCCGGAACGGCTCCGACACCCCCGCCTCCGGCACCACCCCGCGCCCGCTCCGGTGGACCGTCAGCACCGCCACCATCGACCCGCTGACGTGCACCGCGACCTCCTCCGCGATCGCCGAGGGCTCCCGCAGCCCCAAGGCCGTCACCCCGGTCGACCGCTCCTCCACCGTCCAACCCCCGCCCGACACCACGCAGTCCGCACCCGCCAGCAGCCTGCTCCCCGCGCTCTCCGCCTGCCCCGGCGACCCGAAACCCAGCACGTACTGGTGCGCCACCGCGTCCCCGCCGTCGGTGTACACCTCCCCCCACGCCTGCACCGCGCCCACCACCGCCACCAGCCTCGTCACGCAACCGTCCGCGAACACCTCGGCCGACGGCGCGACCACGGCCTCCACCTCGCTCGCGTTCGCACTCGCGCTCGCACTCGGAACCCCGGCCGTGGACGAGGACGGGGCCGACGGCGACCGCGTGCTGCCGCCCGCGTTCCCGGCAGAAGCCGACGCGGACGGAGACCCGAACGCGGACGGAGACGGGGACAGGGACGGAGATGCGGACGTGGACGTGGACGGCGAGGACGAGGGCACGCCGACCGACCGCTCCACCGCCGACCACGGGCCGTACCCGCCCACCACCTTCGGCATCCGCGCCACGTCCAACGCCAACGCCCGCACGCCCGGCTCCGCCGAGTCCAACGGCGCCAGTACCCACGCCGGGATCGACGGCACCACCAGGTACGAGGGGTCCGGAGTGGGCGCCACCCGGAACGAGGTCTTCGGCCGCGGCAGCGCCGACTGCTCCACCGGCACCCCCGCCACCCCGTGCCCCGTCCGGAACTGGGGCACCGACGCCACCGTCCACAGCGCCGCGACACCCAGCGCCCCGGCCCCGGCCAGCGCACCGGCCCGGCGCCGCTGCCGACGCCGCTGCCCGCGCCGCACCACCTCCGCGCTCTCCGGCGCCGGCACCCCCGACGCCACCTCGCGCCGCAGGCCGTCGAACATCGCCTCCAACCGGGCAGCCCCGATCGCCGGACGGTCCTCCGCCTCGTCCACCTCAGGCAGCTCGGATCTAGACATGCGAACCGCAGTCCTCCGCCACCCGCACCCGGTCCCCCGTCAACTCCACAGCCACCGGCTCCTCTTCCGCACTGCCGACCCCCGTCGTCCGCCGCTCGCCCGTACCCCGGCGCTCACCCGCGGCAGCCGCCCGAACCGGCCGCAGCGGGGCGACCACCGGCTCCTCGACGACCGCCGCCGGCTCTTCCCCCAACAGCACCGCCAACGCCTGCCTCCCCCGGTGCAGACGTGCTTTCACCGTCCCCACCGGCACCCCCTCGTCCGCGGCGATCTCCGCCACCGAACGCCCGCCCATGTGGTGCCACACCAACGCCGAGCGCTGCGCCTCCGGCAACTGCCGCAGCGCCTCCACCAACGCCACCGTCTCCGGCCCCGGCCCCGGGACCGGCGACTGCCCGTCCCCGTGCCTGATCCAGCTCTGCAACGCCGTCCGAGCCCGCCGCCACCGGCTGATCGCGATCCGTTGCCCCGTCAACCGGACCCAGGCCACCGGATTCTCGTGCGACACCACCCGCCCCCAGTGGTTCCACGCCCGCACGAACGCCTCCTGGGCAGCGTCCTGCGCCTCGCCCAGATCACCCGTCAGCGCGTACAGGTGCGCCACCAGTTGCCCGTACGCAGCCTCGTAGAACTCCCGAAAGTCGCCGTCGCCCTGACCGGCTCTGTCACCGGCCCCCTCGCCCTGCTCCACGACCATGACGCCACAGTGTGCCGTGCACCGCCCCACCCGGCAACACGCGCCCCCCGCGCCGGCCCCGGGCCTCGGTTTTCCTCCCCGGAAACTCCCCCGGAAACGCGAGAAAGCCCCCCGACGCGAAGTCGGGGGGCTTTCTCTGAATGATTGTTCGGCGGCGTCCTACTCTCCCACAGGGTCCCCCCTGCAGTACCATCGGCGCTGTGAGGCTTAGCTTCCGGGTTCGGAATGTAACCGGGCGTTTCCCTCACGCTATGACCACCGAAACACGGTGAAACTTTTCGCCGCCCACCCGCCCGCCGCAGCGGGGGTGGGGGTCGTTGTTTCAGAACAACACAGTGGACGCGAGCAACTGAGGACAAGCCCTCGGCCTATTAGTACCGGTCAACTCCACCCCTCACAGGGCTTCCATATCCGGCCTATCAACCCAGTCGTCTACTGGGAGCCTTACCCTCTCAAGGAGGTGGGAGTGCTCATCTCGAAGCAGGCTTCCCGCTTAGATGCTTTCAGCGGTTATCCCTCCCGAACGTAGCCAACCAGCCATGCCCTTGGCAGGACAACTGGCACACCAGAGGTTCGTCCGTCCCGGTCCTCTCGTACTAGGGACAGCCCTTCTCAACACTCCTACGCGCACAGCGGATAGGGACCGAACTGTCTCACGACGTTCTAAACCCAGCTCGCGTACCGCTTTAATGGGCGAACAGCCCAACCCTTGGGACCTACTCCAGCCCCAGGATGCGACGAGCCGACATCGAGGTGCCAAACCATCCCGTCGATATGGACTCTTGGGGAAGATCAGCCTGTTATCCCCGGGGTACCTTTTATCCGTTGAGCGACGGCGCTTCCACAAGCCACCGCCGGATCACTAGTCCCTACTTTCGTACCTGCTCGACCCGTCAGTCTCACAGTCAAGCTCCCTTGTGCACTTACACTCAACACCTGATTGCCAACCAGGCTGAGGGAACCTTTGGGCGCCTCCGTTACCCTTTAGGAGGCAACCGCCCCAGTTAAACTACCCACCAGACACTGTCCCTGATCCGGATCACGGACCCAGGTTAGACATCCAGCACGACCAGAGTGGTATTTCAACGTCGACTCCACCCGAACTGGCGTCCGGGTCTCACAGTCTCCCACCTATCCTACACAAGCCGAACCGAACACCAATATCAAGCTATAGTAAAGGTCCCGGGGTCTTTCCGTCCTGCTGCGCGAAACGAGCATCTTTACTCGTAATGCAATTTCACCGGGCCTGTGGTTGAGACAGTCGAGAAGTCGTTACGCCATTCGTGCAGGTCGGAACTTACCCGACAAGGAATTTCGCTACCTTAGGATGGTTATAGTTACCACCGCCGTTTACTGGCGCTTAAGTTCTCAGCTTCGCCCGACCGAAGTCGGACTAACCGGTCCCCTTAACGTTCCAGCACCGGGCAGGCGTCAGTCCGTATACATCGCCTTACGGCTTCGCACGGACCTGTGTTTTTAGTAAACAGTCGCTTCTCGCTGGTCTCTGCGGCCACCACCAGCTCGGGGAGAAAATCCCGTCACCAGCAATGGCCCCCCTTCTCCCGAAGTTACGGGGGCATTTTGCCGAGTTCCTTAACCACAGTTCACCCGAACGCCTCGGTATTCTCTACCTGACCACCTGAGTCGGTTTGGGGTACGGGCCGCCATGAAACTCGCTAGAGGCTTTTCTCGACAGCATAGGATCATCCACTTCACCACAATCGGCTCGGCATCAGGTCTCAGACTATGTGCTGCGCGGATTTGCCTACGCAACGTCCTACACCCTTACCCCGGGACTACCACCGCCCGGGCTGGACTACCTTCCTGCGTCACCCCATCGCTCACCTACTACAGGCTCGGACCGGCGGCTCCACCACGTCCCATCGTCCGAAGACTCCGGGCCGGCTTCACGGCCTTAGCATCACCTGGTTCGACGTTGGCGCTTCAAAGCGGGTACGGGAATATCAACCCGTTGTCCATCGACTACGCCTGTCGGCCTCGCCTTAGGTCCCGACTTACCCTGGGCAGATCAGCTTGACCCAGGAACCCTTGGTCAATCGGCGCAAGAGTTTCCCACTCTTGTATCGCTACTCATGCCTGCATTCTCACTCGTGAACCGTCCACAACTCGATTCCTCGGCTGCTTCACCCGGCACACGACGCTCCCCTACCCATCACAGCCTCCGTTGGGAGTATTGCTGCAATGACACGACTTCGGTGGTGTGCTTGAGCCCCGCTACATTGTCGGCGCGGAATCACTTGACCAGTGAGCTATTACGCACTCTTTCAAGGGTGGCTGCTTCTAAGCCAACCTCCTGGTTGTCTCTGCGACTCCACATCCTTTCCCACTTAGCACACGCTTAGGGACCTTAGTCGGTGTTCTGGGCTGTTTCCCTCTCGACCATGGAGCTTATCCCCCACAGTCTCACTGCCGCGCTCTCACTTACCGGCATTCGGAGTTTGGCTAAGGTCAGTAACCCGGTGAGGCCCATCGCCTATCCAGTGCTCTACCTCCGGCAAGAAACACACGACGCTGCACCTAAATGCATTTCGGGGAGAACCAGCTATCACGGAGTTTGATTGGCCTTTCACCCCTAACCACAGGTCATCCCCCAGGTTTTCAACCCTGGTGGGTTCGGTCCTCCACGAAGTCTTACCTCCGCTTCAACCTGCCCATGGCTAGATCACTCCGCTTCGGGTCTTGGGCATGCAACTCGAACGCCCTATTCGGACTCGCTTTCGCTACGGCTACCCCACACGGGTTAACCTCGCTACACACCGCAAACTCGCAGGCTCATTCTTCAAAAGGCACGCAGTCACAG